>NZ_JBLWZO010000002.1:0-567121 GCF_048266405.1 Celeribacter sp. | reverse complement strand
AACAGTTCGGGGCCGACACCGCACGCTGGTTCGTGCTCTCCGACAGCCCGCCCGAGCGCGACGTGGAATGGACCGCATCCGGGGCCGAAGCGGCAAGCAAACACCTTGGCCGCGTCTGGCGTCTGGCTGCTGCTGCAAGTGCCGGTGAAGGGAACCGCGAACCAAACAAAGATGACAGTGCGCTCTTGAGAGAAATGCACAAAGCCATCCATGATGTGACGTCTGCTATCGAAACCTTTGGATTTAACGCCGCTATCGCGCGCCTCTATGCTTTCACAAACGCAATTTCGAAGTCTAAAGCGAGCGTTTATGCCAAAACAGACGCGCTCAAAACCCTCGCCCAACTCATGTCCCCCATGACCCCGCACCTCGCCGAGGAAATGTGGTCCATGCTCGGCGGCGAAGGGCTGATTGCGCAGAGCCCTTGGCCTACTCCAGACGAAAACATGCTCGTCGAGGACAGCGTGACGCTGCCTATTCAAATCAACGGCAAACGCCGTGATGAAATCACGGTGCCCGCCGACATGCCAAAAGAAGAGATTGAAAAACTGGTGCTGGCAAACGATGCTGTCCTCAAGGCGCTCGATGGTGGGCAGCCCAAGAAACTCATTGTTGTGCCAGGCCGTATTGTAAATGTCGTCATTTAACCGCCGCAGCTTTCTAATGACCGCCACCGCCTTTGGCGGCTTGGCGGGCTGTGGCTTTGCGCCTGTCTATGGTCCGAACGGACGGGCGAGCGTGTTGCGTGAAGCTGTCCAACTGACAGCACCCGATACGCGTGAGGACTATACATTCGTGCGGGCCGTAGAAGCCCAACTCGGCGCGGCTCGCACGCCACGGTTCAAACTCGACTACAAGATTTCTACCGATAAAAACTCAATCGAATTGACCCGTGACCAAGAGATCTATCGCTACCATGTAACGGGCGAGGTGGATTTCACACTGACCGATCAGGCCTCTGGCGCAGTGATTAGCAGTGGTAAAGTCACCGCCTTCACGGCCTACTCCGCATCGGAATCAACCTTTGCGGCGCTCTCGGCGACGCGAGATGCCTATGAGCGCCTCACCGTTCAACTGGCGGAGAAAACTGTGGCAAAAATTCTTGCGGTGGTTGGAACCTCGGGATGAAACTGTCGCCACGTGATGCTGTCGGCTACTTTGCAAAGCCCGACCCAAATCGGGCAGGTGTGCTGATTTATGGTCCCGACACCATGCGGATTGCGCTAAAGCGTCAGGAACTGATCTCTGCGCTCATCGGGCCGCAGGGCGAAGAGGAGATGCGCCTCACCCGTATGTCGGGCGGCGAGCTTCGCAAGGACAAATCCCTGCTCTCGGACGCTGTCAAAAGCCAAGGCTTCTTTCCCGGCCCCCGCGTTGCCTTTGTGGATGAAGCCACCGAATTGGTCGGTCCTCTCATCGTCGAAGCGCTCAACGACTGGCAAGAGGGCGATGCGCAGATTGTTGTTACCGCAGGCAATTTGAAGGCCACATCAAAGCTGCGCAAAGCCTTTGAGGGGCATCCCCGCGCCTATGCTGCCGCAATCTATTCAGACCCGCCGTCACGTGGCGAAATAGAGGCGACTCTGGCTAAATCGGGGCTAAAGAACATCTCACCAAATGCGATGGCAGATATCGAAGCTTTGGCTCGCGTCCTTGATCCGGGAGATTTCCGCCAGACACTCGACAAAATTTCTCTCTATAAAATCGGTGACGACACGGAGCTAACCAGCGCCGAAATCGAGGCCTGCGCGCCTGTGACGACCGAAACTGATGTGGATGATGTTCTCAACGCGACTGCGGATGGACGCACGAAGGATCTCGGTCCCATCCTGAAAAAGATCGAGGGACAAGGTATAGATGCTGTCGCGCTCTCCATCTTCACTATGCGCCACTTTCGCGCGTTACATGCCGCGGCCTCTGATCCGGGTGGCGCTTCCTCGGGCATTGCCCGCGCCCGCCCGCCGATTTTCGGCCCGCGCCGTGACCGCATGACACGACAGGCCCAGAATTGGGGCATGTTCAAACTCGAAAACGCACTCAAGATTTTGACGGAAACCGACCTGACTTTGCGCTCCGCCTCACGCGCCCCGACGATGGCAGTAATGGAACGCGCCCTTATCCGCCTTGCGATGCTCGCGCAAAGGCGCTGATGGCGCCGCGTCCCGCAATCCGTCCCGTGGCCAAGCACCCCGTGATCAGATAGCCCCCTGTCGGCGCATCCCAATCCAGCATTTCTCCCGCCGCGAACAGATTTGGACGGGCCTTGAACGCAAGCTCGGATGTAAGCGCATCAAACGAGACGCCCCCCGCCGTAGAGATTGCTTCATCAAGCGGCGCGGGTTGTGCATCGCCAATCGTCAGCGCCTTGAGAACTGGAGCAAGATCAGCGGGTAAGGGCCGCGCGAATTCCATCAAAAGAGCGATTTTTTCAGGCGGCAGGCGCAACGTCTTACGCAAAAAATTTGCGGTGGTTTCTTTCAATTTACGCCGCTTTAGAGCCTGTTTGAGACGTGCCTCATCCCAATCTGGCATCAGGTCAACGACCAAAGGCGCGCCATCGTGAAAGCCGCGCGACACTGAATAGACGCCCCCGCCCTCAAGGCCCTTTCGCGAAATAACCATCTCTCCGCGTGAAGCATAAGCCCCCGCGCTCAGGCTGATATTCTTGACGGCGGTTCCAAAGAACTTTTCCATGTGAGGCGACCACGACAGGCGCACTCCGACATTCGAGGCGCGAAACGGGGCGACGGCCCCGACGCCTTCGATCATGTCTTGCCATTGGCCATTCGACCCTAATCTCGCCCAACTTGCGCCTCCAAGCGCCAAAACCGTGACTATCGGGACAAGGCGGCGCGCACCCTCTGGCGTTTCAAAAGAATACCCGTCTTCTATTCCCGTCAAACGCCAGTTGCGGCGCAACGTGACACCTTGGACATCCAGTTTTGACAACCATGCCCGCAAGAGAGGCGAGGCCTTCATGCCCTTTGGAAACACCCGACCCGTGGAGCCTGTAAACGTCTCTTGATCCAAGGCCTCAGCCCACGCGATTGCGTCCTGCGGACCAAAATCTTGCAACGCCTCTTTCATTGCGGGTGGACAGGGATCATAGGCTGCGATGAAGGTGTCCAGATCCTCGTTTTTTGTGAGGTTTAGACCCGATTTTCCCGCCATAAGAAATTTGCGGGCGGGTGAGGGCTTGGCTTCCGCAATCACAACATTCAAGCCCGCCCGCGACATCTCATCCGCCGCCATAAGCCCCGCAGGCCCAGCGCCGACCACAAGCGCATCACAGCTCACAGGTGGAGCGTTATCGAAATCTGTATCGGACACAGCGGCGCACTTTCTGTTGGGTGTCACTCTATAGTCTGAGCCATGTAAAATTGCATAGTCTCATGACTATGGCCAAGGCTATTTGTGAACCCCACAGATTGCGCGCCACAAGATCAGAGGCAATCGTGGCATTAGGCCGTAATGTCGTAAAATGCGGAGGCGGTGCGCTCAAAAAGATAATCACGCTCTTCCTCGGTGAGGTCGCGAGCCAATTCCTGCGCCGCAGCATACCAACCACGATAGTCACCTGCCAGATTCAAAACAGGCCAGTCGCTGCCCCACATCACCCTTTGCGCTCCAAAGCTCACGATCACATGATCGAATACGCTACGCAATGTACGCGCCGACCAGCCCGTGCCAAACTCGTTGGCCAGACCAGAAAGCTTGCAATACACCTGCGGGTGGGAAGCAAGGCGGCTCATGCCCTCGCGCCAATCGTCACCTGGATCGGTCCCGTTAAACACGGGCTTTGCGCAATGGTCGATTACGATTGGGAGATTAGGGATCTCTTGGGCAAGGTGGTCAATCACGTCCAAATGACGCGGCGTGACAAGCGCATCAAGGCGGAGACCCGCCTCCGCGATCTGCCGAAGCCCCTTGATCACATCGGGGCGCAAAATCCAATCAGTTTGCTCGATGTCTTGTAGCATCGGACGAATGCCTCGCAGCGCAGGATGAGCAATATCTGCGAGTTGTCCCGCCACATCTCCCTCCAGATCGATCCACCCTACAACTGCACCGATCAAGTTTGACGTCTCCGCTAGCTCCAACAGGAATTTCGTCTCGGCTATCGTCGGTGCGGCCTGCACAACAACGGTTTTTGTGACGTCACAATCAGCGGCAGTCTGCGCCAAATCCTCAGGCAGATGGTCCACAGAAATTGCAGCTACGCTGCCATCCATCCACGAGTAGTCGCCGCGAGCGATACGCCAAAAGTGTTGATGTGCGTCGATAGTCACGATTTTTCCTTGTCCAGAAGTTCGGTTCTAAATAATAAGAAACAATAGTCAGGGAGAAGAACTCATGTCAACAACGCCAATCCTACAATTTGGAACCAGCCGCTTTCTTCAGGCTCATGTGGATCTTTTCGTGTCAGAGGCGATGACAAGAGATGAGGCTCTCGGCGCTATTACCGTCGTGCAAAGCAGCGGTGACGCCGGTCGTGCCCGCCGCCTAAAGGCGCTTACAAAAGGATACGAAGTTCGGGTGCGCGGAATTTCCAACGGGGAGCAATGCGACGAAAGCCGACAAGCGACCAGCGTCAAGAATGCTCTCTCTTTGACGCAAGATTTCGGCGAGGTTCAGCGCCTCATCGCCAAAGACGCACAGATCATCCTGTCGAACACCGCCGACGCGGGTTTTCGCCCACAAGAGGTCGACAAGGCCACGCAATATGATCCCGCTATGTCCTATCCCGCCAAGCTCGCGCATCTCTTGCGCGCCCGCTTCGCTGCAGGTGGTAAGGCGCCACAGATCATGCCAACCGAGTTGGTGCAAAACAACGGTGATGTCCTCAAATCCCTTGTCTTGGATGTGGCCGCGTCAATGGATGCCGAATATCGCGATTGGCTCGAACATGAGGTTGTTTGGGTCAATTCCCTCGTGGACCGCATTGTGTCAGAGCCGTTGGAACCCGCAGGTGCAGTTGCAGAACCCTACGCACTGTGGGCGATTGAAGACCAACCACGTCTGGTTATGCCCTGCTCCCATTCTGCCATTCAGGTTGTCCCCGATCTTGGTCCCATCGAGCGGCGCAAGCTTTTCGTGCTGAACCTCGGGCATAGCTGGATGGTTGCCGATTGGCTTTCTCGCGACCGTCAAGGTGCCACCTATGTACGCGATGTGATGGCTGATCCGGATCAGGTCGCACGACTCACAGCTCTCTATCACCAAGAGGTCCTCCCCGGCTTTAAAGCTGCAGGAGAGGGCGAAGGGATCGCTGCGTATATCGACATCACCAAAGAGCGTTTTGCCAACCCGTTTCTCGATCACAAACTCGAAGACATCGCACAAAACCACGTAGAAAAATTGCAGCGCCGAATTGGCGCCTTTCTCGAATGGGCACGTAAAAACGGCGACGTTTCAGACAAACCGATGCTCACGGAAGCAATGAACGGAGACCGAACATGAAAACGCGGAAGATCGGCAAAACGGACATACATGTCAGCGAGGTCGCCTTTGGTTGTGCAAGCATCGGAAGTCTCTACCGCGAGGTCGATGAGGCGGAGGCGCAAGCCGTACTGCAAACCGCTTGGGACGCGGGCATTCGTTATTTCGACACGGCGCCGCATTACGGACGCGGACTTTCCGAGTCGCGACTTGGTCGCTTCTTGAAAGGACGCACAGGTCATGTTTTATCCTCAAAGGTTGGGCGCGTCCTCTCTCCCGCAAAATCACCGATTTCCGAGGTCGACGGTTTCGTAAATCCAGAACAGAATGATGTGCACTATGACTATTCCGGAGACGGGATAGAGGAAAGTTTCGAGCAAAGCTGCGAGCGCTTGGGTCAATCCCGCATAGACATACTTTTTGTTCATGACATCGGGACATATACCCACGGCGAAGGCAATGCTGCGCATATGGATGCGTTTTTCAGCTCTGGTTACGAGCGTTTGGTACGCCTCAAAGAGTCGGGTCGGATCGGCGCTTTCGGATTGGGCGTGAATGAATGTCAGGTCTGTCTCGACGTGATGGATCACGGCCCAATTGACGTCATTTTGCTCGCAGGTCGACTGACATTGCTTGACCGCTCCGCGGAGCCTGAGTTGGTGCCACGCTGTTTGGCGGAGGGCACAAGTCTTGTGCTGGGCGGTATTTTTAACTCGGGTATTCTTGCAACTGGACCAGTGGCGGGCGCAACATACGACTATGGCCCCGCGCCGAAAGACGTGTTGGATCGCGTCGCCGAATTGCAGGCACGTGCCGCGCGTTTCGACGTACCTTTGGCCACCGCCGCTTTGCACTTCGCGTTACGTCAACCAGCCACCGCCTCGATCTTGTTGGGCACCGCGAAACCGTCCTCACTCACTCGCAATCTGACGGCGATTGAACAGGGACTACCCACAGGGGCAGACGAAATTTTAGCCTAAGTCGTGGTGACGCAGAGAGGACAGCAACGTTGATTTCGACGTGCGCAAATGTCGACGGGCTGCCTCCTCTGCGGTCTCTTTATCGCGCGCGTCGAGTGCATCAATAATAGCGAGATGTTCGTCGATCGCCGCGATGTTGCGCACCTTTTCATCAGTTTTGTCCCACATGAAATGATAGTGAAACACCAAAGAGATTACCTTTTGGAACTCCATAACAAAGCGGTTGCGCACTACCGAATTGATCGCTTCATGGAACTCTTCGTCGAGTTTCGAGAACTCGTGAAAATCTGTATCGATCCGCTCTTTCAAAGACATATGCTCAAGACGTAGTTCTGCCAACCGTGCCCACACGGGATGGTCAATTGGAGCCTCCGCGACATTGGCCACAGCATTTAGCTCCAGAACCGAACGGAAATCCGACAGCTCAATAGCAAACTCCCGCGTGAACCCAAGGAGCATCCACCCGCCTTGCTTGCGCCGCGCCACAAGACCAAAGCGGCTCAGACTCGCAAGAAACTCTTTCAACTCATGCTGCGGGACATCGAACGTGCGCGACAGTTCAGCCACGGAAAGCGGTGTATTCGCGGGGACGTCAAAACGCAGAATCCAATCCAGAAACCGCTTTTCAAGATCCTCCCCAGACCCGCTGGAAGGCGACATCGCGATACTGTCCTCTTCGCGAGGTTGGCGCAAAATATGCTTCTCACGCCCATTCCAACTGATAACACCCAACTCTTCGAGTTTCCCTAAACACCGCCGAACGACCGTGCGGCTCACATTGAGCTGTTTGCACAAAGCCGTTTCCGAGGGCAGCACACTGCCAACTGGCAGACCATCGCAATGCGCGAGCAAGTCATTATAGGCCTCTCTGTAGCGGGTATCTCTGCGCGCCATGGCTCTGCGCCTTTCCAAAAGCTCTGAACATTACGGATATTGTATTTGTATTGAATTATAAAAAACTATTGACAGGAATCAATAGGACATAGATTGGTTTTAAATAATTAAAATCCATATGTGGGGTAGAGGTATATGTCGGATACCAGCAAGCCAGTCCAGAAAACCCAGTTCGCGCGCTTTATGCCGGCGGAAAACCAGCTGCACCGGCTTTCCGCGCTTATGACGTTGCTTTTGCTTATTCTTGGCTTTTCTCTATCCAGCCCTGCGTTCTTTTCCGTCAACAACGGCCTGACGGTCCTTTTGCAAACCTCGGTTATTGGTCTTCTGGGGATCGGCATGACGATGGTCATCATTACCGGCGGCATTGACCTGTCCGTGGGATCGGTTCTCGCCCTTTCAGGGGTTGTTTCCGGACTTTCCGTAAAAGCAGGCTTGCCCGTAGTACCAGCGATGGCTTTGGGTATTCTGACAGGAGCCGCGTGTGGCGCATTCAATGGCTTTGTCATTACCCGCATGAAGATTACTCCCTTTGTGGCCACACTGGGAATGATGCTCATTGCACGCGGCATTGCGCTGCAAATCACGGGCGCAATGCCTGTTTCCGGATTGGGTGACGCCTTCGGGGTTTTGGGCAACGGAGCATTGTTCCGGATGACCGAAATGATGCCGAACGGCTTCCCACGGGTGATCTTTCCAGGCATCCCCTACCCCGCAATCCTGTTGCTGATCATCGCTATTCTCGGGGCCTATCTGCTCAATCGACGTCAAATTGGCCGCCACATTTACGCGACAGGCTCCAACGAAGAGGCCGCACGTCTGTCTGGGGTGCGCGTCAATTGGACAAAGCTCTACGCCTATACGATGTCCGGCGCTTTGGCTGGGCTTGCAGGCAATGTGTTGATGTCTCGCCTTGTGACGGCCCAGCCAAGCGAAGGCGTCATGGCCGAGCTTGACGCCATCGCCGCAGCAGTGATCGGCGGGGCGTCTCTAAATGGTGGTGTGGGAACGATATCGGGAACGATGATCGGGGCCTTTATCATCGGGATCTTGCGCAATGGACTGAACATGGCCGGCGTTTCGGCCTTCATCCAGCAGATCGTAATCGGGTTCGTGGTGATTGGTGCGGTCTGGATCGACCAGATACGCAATCGTCGCTGAACGAAAGTGAATTCAATCTTATAACGAGGAGGAGAAGTAAGATATGAAGTATGTGAAACATTTGGTGGCAGCGAGTGCGCTTGCACTTACAGCTGGAACAGTTCAGGCGGGAGAGATTGCGGTTATCGTCAAGACCACAAACTCGAACTACTGGCAAAACGTCCATAAGGGTGCCGAAGCTGCGATTGCAGATCACAGCGACTACACCATCAGCTTTGACGGTCCTGCTAGCGAAAGCGCCGTGGCTGACGAGGTGAACATGGTCGAAAACGCAATCAACCGTGGCGTTTCCGGCATCGTTTTGGCTCCATCTGATCCTGAAGCGCTCGTACCTTCGGTCAAACGCGCCTATGAGGCCGGCATCCCCGTCATCATCATCGACAGCGCATTGGCAGAAGGCGGAAATGGATATTTCCAAGCGTTCCTGTCTACTGACAACTGCGCAGCCGGCGAAGCCGTTGCTCAACGGATGATCGAAAAAGCAGGCGACAGCGGCAAAATCGCCGTCATGTCCTATGTGCCTGGCGTTGGCTCTGAAATCGGCCGTGTAGGTTGCTTCAAAGACTACATCAGCGAGCATTCGAACCTCGAAGTTGTGAACACCTTCTACTCGCAAAGCCAGATGGCCAAAGCACTTGATCAGACCACCGACGTGCTCTCGGCCAACCCTGATCTTGTCGGCATCTTCGGCGCAAACGAACCCACGGCCGTAGGCATGGGCCGCGCAATCGTGCAAGCGGGCAAAGCAGGCTCGATTGTAGCACTTGGCTTTGACGGCAACGAGGACCTTCAACAGTTCATCAAGGATGGTGTGCTTGAAGCGACCGCCGTTCAAGGCTCCTTCCAGATGGGTGAGATGGGTGTCGACACTGTCGTTGATCTTCTCAGCGGCAAAGAAGTCCCTGACTTCGTTGATACCGGCGTTGTGCTTGTCGACAAAGACAATATCGACACTCCGGTCGCGCAAAACGTTCTCTACTAATTTTAGTGCGGGGCCGCCTCATGCGGCCTCGCATACAACCATGCGTTAAAGAAAGGCAGTGCCATGGCGAAAACGCCCTTAGTCGAGATGGTAGGCATCGAAAAGCACTTTGGAGGCGTCCGCGCCGTCGATCATGTTTCCCTTAATCTCTTTCCTGGCGAAGTCGTGGGACTGTTGGGGCACAACGGCGCAGGGAAGTCATGCCTGATGCGGATTCTGTCGGGAGCGATGGAGCCCAATAGCGGAGAAATCCGGATCAACGGCACGCCCGTACACATGACCGAACCCAACGACGCCCGCGCGGTTGGGATCGAGACAATCTATCAGACACTGGCCCTGGCCGATCACCTCGACGCGCCCAAAAACCTGTTCTTGGGCCGCGAACTCAAGACGCGCTTTGGCAATCTTGATGATGCACGTATGCATGAAGAAGCACGCAAGGTGCTTGCGCGCCTCAACCCGAATTTCAAAAACCTGCGCGACCCCGTGTCGAGCCTGTCCGGCGGTCAGCGTCAGGTCATCGCCATCGCCAGAGCGATCTATTTCGACACGAAAATTCTCATCATGGATGAGCCCACAGCGGCGCTCGGTCCGTCCGAAACGGCCATGGTTGCCGATCTTATCCGCCAGTTGCGCGCCGAAGGGATAGGCATCTTTCTGGTCAGCCACGACATGCATGATGTGTTTGACCTGTGTGATCGGGTCGTGGTGATGAACAAAGGGCGCTTGGTCGGGGCACATGGCATCGACGAAGTGACGAAGGACGATGTCCTGAGCCTAATCGTCAAAGGCGAACTGCCCGCTGACTGGTCTGCACGCAACCTAGAGGCCGTATGATGAAGGATCTGAACCAAGACATGATGACATGCGGCGTTTGCGTCGAACCGGGCACCTTTGCTCTCGAGGCCCGCGAACTGCCGCAAGAGGCTCCGGACGGCTATCGCCTTGTTGATATTGCCGCGATTGGCATTTGTGGCACCGACTATCATATTTTCGAAGGAAAACATCCCTTTCTCGACTATCCGCGTGTGATCGGACACGAGCTTTCGGGCTACTTGGCCTCCGGCCCCGACGCGGGCGATCTTGTCGTGATCAACCCCTATGTCTCTTGCGGAACATGTCGCGCTTGCCGACGTGGCAAACCGAATTGTTGCACGCAGATCGGCGTTTTTGGTGTGCATCGTGATGGGGGCATGTGCGCCCGCCTGGCGGTGCCCGAAGCGAACCTCTATCCCGCAACGGGCCTGACCCCAGAACAGGCGGCTATGGTCGAGTTTCTCGCAATCGGCGCCCATGCCGTCGCGCGGTCTCAATGCGGCAAAGGAGATCAGGTGCTCGTCACGGGTGCGGGACCGATTGGTCTCGGCACAGCGCTCTTTGCGCGGCTCGCAGGAGCCGAGGTGCATCTGATGGATATCAGCCGACCAAGGCTTGAAACCGCAAGAGACTTGTTCGGTTTCACCCAAATCCACACTCCCGACGAAACAATCCTAACCGGCGATCTCTCCGAAGGGTTCGACGTGGTTTTCGACGCGACAGGGAACGTGAATGCAATCGAGGCCGGTTTCCCACTGATCGCTCATGGCGGCTCCAGCGTGCTCGTAAGTGTGGTCAAAGATACCGTGACCTTCACAGATTCCGAATTTCACAAGCGGGAAATGCGCATCATCGGCAGCCGCAACGCGCTGAAAGAGGATTTCGACCATGTGATCGCCTCCATTCGCGCTGGCGACATCCCGACCGATGCTATTGCCTCGGCAGTTGTTCCTTTGGCTGAACTGCCCGAGCGCTTTGCCGGCTTTGTCGAAAACCGTGACCACATCATCAAGGTGCTTGTGACCCCGTAAAGGATGCGACAATGACGAAACAGCCCTTCGCGCTGCGCTTGCAAGACACGGATAATATCCTGATCGCATTACGCGCCATTCCAGAGGGAACAATTCTGCCCGACAATCTGGTCACACGCGAACCTATTCCAGCAGGCCATAAAGTCGCTGCCAAACCGATTGGCGCGGGAGAGAATGTTCTGAAATACGGGCAGATCATCGGAACGGCGACAACGGATATCGCCGTAGGGTCTCATGTGCATAGTCATAACCTCGGCATGGGGGAGCACAAGCAAGACTACGGGTTCGGAAGCGCCGCGCAGGAACTCGCGCCAATAGAAAGCGCGGCAACGTTTAAGGGCTACAAACGTTCTTCGGGGCGGGTTGGCACACGTAACTATCTTGGCATTCTCACCTCGGTGAACTGTGCAGGCTCCGTCGCCCGTTTCATCGCCGAAGCAGCGACACGCGAGAACCTTTTGGCAGCGTTTCCCAATGTCGACGGTATCGTGCCAATCGTGCATGGGACGGGCTGTGGCATGTCAAGTAAGGACGAAGGCTACGATACGCTGTTCCGGACGCTCGCGGGCTACGGACACAACCCCAACTTCGGTGCAATCCTGATGATCGGGCTTGGCTGCGAAGTCATGCAAATTCCCGACCTCATCGACCGCAAAGTGCTGCGTGATTCAGCTCGTTTCCGCTACATGACGATTCAACAACAAGGCGGCACCCGCGCCACTATCGACAAAGGCCTGTCCATTTTGCGCGATCTCGCCGCCGAGGCAGATCGAGCCGTACGCGAGGACGTTTCCGCCAAGCATCTGGTGCTTGGAATGCAATGCGGCGGCTCGGACGGATATTCGGGCATTACTGCCAACCCTGCCCTTGGCGTGGCGTCCGATCTCTTGGTGCGCCACGGTGGAACTTCGATCCTGTCGGAGACATCAGAAATTTACGGCGCAGAACATCTCTTGACCCGCCGTGCTGTGGATGAGCCAACAGGACGCAAACTGGTGGACCTTCTCGACTGGTGGGAAGATTACACCGCGCGCAACTTTGGCGAGATGGACAACAATCCGAGTCCCGGTAACAAACGCGGCGGGCTGACGACCATTCTGGAAAAATCCCTCGGAGCCGTTGCAAAAGGCGGGACCGCGCCGCTCGCGGGCGTCTACAAATACGCTGAACCTATCGACCAAGCGGGCTTCGTCTTTATGGACAGTCCAGGCTATGACCCCTGCTCGGTGACGGGACAAACAGCCTCGGGCGCAAACTTGATTGCCTTCACCACAGGCCGCGGATCGGTGTCGGGCTACGAGCCCGTTCCCTCGATCAAAATCGCCTCTAACCCTGACCTTTGGACACGGATGGAAGGCGATATGGATGTAAACGGCGGAGAAATCCTCAACGGCGTCAGCATCGAAGACAAGGGTCAGGAGATCTTTGACCTGATGTTGCGCGTGGCCTCTGGCGAGAAGACCAAGAGCGAGGCGCAAGGCTTCGGCGCGGTCGAATTTGTGCCGTGGCAAATCGGCGCCGTGATGTAAGCGCGATCCTTATTCCAACGCTATTTTCCCCTACTCAGCTTTGTGGCGTCACTTCCGCACGGGGATCACGATTTGGGCCATGATCGAGCCTAAAAATATGTGGCGCAACGTCGGACGGGTAGAGCGCGCGCACCATCGGATCATGCCCGGGAACAATCAGTTCGGGACTTGAGGCCAAGGCATTGAGCCGTGTGAACCCGTCGAGCATGTTTTGCATGTCCACCACAATCGGGAAGGGTTTCCCCGCATAGACGTTTTCAAAGTAATGCGCCGCATCCGAGGCCAACACCAACCACCCTGCCGCAGTGCGCACACGCACACATTGCAGCCCGCGCGAATGCCCTCCAATGCAGTGCACGGTGATCCCCTCAGCGATTTCACCGTCGCCCTCGTAAAAGGTCATCTTTCCCGTGTAGACCCGCTTGACCGCTTCGCAGACATGACCCGCACTAAAGGGCGCACGTAAATGGTCGTGGCACATGCACGGACCAGTGGCATAAGTCATCTCCGCCGCCTGCATATGCAAATGCGCGTTGGGAAAGAGGTGCAGCCCGCCCGCATGATCATAGTGCAGATGGGTTACTATCACATCACTGACGGTCGCGGGATCAATCCCGAGCGGTTTGAGCGCGAGCTGCGGCGGCAAAATAATCGGCCGCCCGCGTGCCGTGGCCTCGGCCTCGTCATAGCCTGTATCCACCACGATCACACGCCCTGCCCTGCGCAGAACCCAGATGTAGTAATCCATCGCATGAGGGGCATCGTGATTGTCATCAATGATAAAGCTGTCGCCGCGCACCCGCTCATTGCGCTCGGCGTATTTGACGGCATGGACTTCCCAATTGCTCATCGGATCACCTCGTCATAGGTTTTCAGCACCTTTGTGGCGATCATCTCCGACACCGCCGCATCAAAGCTTTTGTAGTGACGGGTTTGCAAATGTGCCTCAAAGGCTGCGGCATCAGTGTAGATCTCGTAGAGAAAGACCTCACGTGCCCCAGTCTCGTTCTCACCTACGCAAATGTCAAAGAGATGGCAGCCCACTTCCGTCTCACGCGACAGGCGGGCATTTTCAATCATCAGCGGCATAAACGCCGCCTCGGCACCCTCTTTTAAGGTGAGTGTTACAGCGACAACAAACATCAGGCTGCACGTCCTTTCTGGCGTTTCATAACCCGCTTCACCACTGGCAACTGGCCAAGGATAAGGGCGACATTGAGAAAGAGTAGAATGGCCGCACCAGGACGAGAAACAAAGGCCATAAGATCCCCATCGGATAGGAACAGCGTCCTGCGGAAAGTTTCATCGAACATGCCCCCGAGGATCACACCAATTACCAAAGGCGCAATTGGGTATTTGAGCATATTCATTAGATAAGCGACCACACCGATGCCAAGCATCAGATAGAGATCATTCAACCCGCCACCGACACTAAAAGAGCCGATGGTCGTCAGGATCATGACAAGCGGCAGGAACATTGTTTGGGGAATGCGCAGCACTTTAATGAACACCCGTGCTGTAAACAGGCCCATCACGAACATGGTAAAGCTCGCCAACACCATAATCGCGACAACACGCAGGATGATCGCCGGATCAATTGTAGGGCCGGGGATCACATTGTTGATCTTGAACGCTCCCATCAGCGCCGCTGCGGGCGGGGAACCAGGAATGCCCAGCACCAAAAGCGGGATCAATGCCCCACCGATACAAGCGTTATTGGCCGTTTCCGAACAGAGCAATCCTTCGAGACTGCCCTTGCCAAACTTGTCGCCTTCGTTAGAGACGGCCTTACCCACGCCGTAGCTGACCCAACCTGCAACGTCTTCACCCACACCGGGCAAGGCACCCACACCAGTACCGATCACTCCCGAGCGCCCGATTGTCGGCAAGAAATGTCGGACAGCAGCCATGTTGGGCAGGATTCGACCCGAAATTTCGATGACTTCACCTGTTTTGACATAGCGCAGCCCATTGATGATCTGCGGCACAGCAAAAGCCCCCATCAACACAGGCACCACGGCTATTCCGCTCAACAGATAGGACCACCCAAAGGTATAGCGTGCCTCGCTTAAAATCGGGTCCATACCAACCATCGCCAAGGCCAAACCGATAAAGCCCGCAATCCATCCTTTGATCGCCAAATCTTCACTCATCAACGTACCCGAAAGCAGAATGCCAAAGAGAGCCAAAAGCGCCTTTTCAGGACTGGCGATATTCTTGGAAATCAACAAAAGCACCCAGACGAAAATCAAGAGGGCCACGGTCCCCACGAGTGTCCCGATAAAACTCGCAGTGGTGGTCAGCCCTAAAGCCTCCGCCCCGCGCCCTTCACGCGCTAACGGGTAGCCATCCATTGCCGTGGCCGCACTCGCCGCAGTGCCTGGGATGTTGAGCAAAATGGACGGATATGACCCGCCATAGATCGCGCCCACATAGGCCCCGAGTAAGGCAATCAGCGCATAATCGAGTGGGATTTTATTGCCGAAGAAACCTGTGAGAATCGTCACGGCCAACGTTGCCGTCAAACCGGGTAATGCCCCGAAAACAATTCCTAGGAACACCGAAGAAATCAAATATACATAGGTCAAAGGGTCCGAAACGAGAGCGGAAAAGGCCCCGCCAAAACCGATAAGTTGTCCAAGCACAAATTCCATAGTCACGGTCTCCAAAGCGGACGAAGGTGGACGTAATAGCTGTACTCAATTTTCGAGAAGATCAGCCCGCCGCGATTGGGTACGTTCTGACGAAACCCGAAGGCCATTGCGCAAACCAGAACCAGAGGAACCCCGATAGCCAGCAGCGGAGTTACTTTGCGGGCTGTTCCTTTTACACCCGTCATTTGATGCCAAACCGTCAGCACCACCAACGCACAAAGCGCAACGATATCATCCCCCCATGCCGACCAACGTGACTGAGGTCCGTAGACCAGAAAGGCAAAGAGCGCGGCCACTGAAATCACCAAGACCGGCACTAGAGGCCGTGGGGTTTCACGGCCATGAAATCCGCTAATAAGCGCTGTTATCAAAAGCCCTGAGGCAAGGATGAAATCAACACGAGGCACGAGACCCACGATATAGGCCAGAAGCATGACCGCCACGGCGAGAAAACGCAGAACCTCGCGGCCCTGCCAATCCACGCCCGCGGCCGAAAGTGCATGTGCCGCGCCACCCGAACGGATCGAAATGACCAGAAGAATGATCGACAGGCACAACACAGAACCAAATATGCCCAAAGGCACAATTGCCGCCGAAGTGTACCACCCCGCGCTCGACACGCCGCCACCCGTCTGAGTCCCGAGTGGCAGCTCCAACGTTTTGGCTAAAAAGAACAAAGATAGCGCGATGAGTACCAATGCACTCCAAAAATCGCGCGCGCGAAGGGCCTGTTTGTCCTCCGCGACAGATGTAACATGTAAATCCAAAGGCCTGCCTCTCCCTTCCCATGCTGGGGCGGACACTCCGTCCGCCCCAAATCGTGAGCATTCACCCGAACTGTCCCGAATGGGATTTCAGGCTTTTATGGTTTTTCAATTCCAAGGGATGCGGGATCGACAGTCGCGACACCAAGATCCTGCAACGTATAGGCAAAGTTGCTCTCGAGCGTCGCGAACAGCGCCTGTGCTTCAGGACCATATTGACCGCTGAGGTCATAGTTGTTTGTTTTGGCCCATTCCGCCACGGCATCCGACGCCATCGCTTTTTCAAACGCCGCGGCGAGAGTGGCTTTTACATCGTCGGGTGCGGAATTATGAACGGCGAACCCGATGGCCTGTTTAAGTGGCAGGAAATCCGTGAGCGCAGGATAAATCTCAAGCGCCGAAGGAATGGTCTGGCCATTGAACTCTGCTGCACTTGGCGTCAGCGTTGCCAATGGACGCAACTGACCACCTGAGATGAGCGGCGCTTGTTCAGCAAGCGACGTCACAACGGCCTGCACTTCGCCCGCAATCGCAGCTTCTTGGCCTGCAGCCGACCCTTTGTAGGGCACGAATTTGAATTCTGCGGATGTCCCGTGCTGAAGCGCGAGCAAGTTGAGGTGGTGGATAGAACCCGCACCGCCAGCGGCAGCGGGAATGGAACCTGCGTCTGCCTTAGCAGCACTCACAAGATCGTCGATGGTTTGGAAAGGGCTGTCTGCCGGAACCGAAATCAAGTCAGGCGAACCGCCGACAATGAAGGGATACCAGAAATCGAATTTCTTATCCCATCCGCCCTGCACTGCGGCGGTGACATTGGATTCTGACAAACCCACAAGCGTGTATCCATCATCAGGCTGGTTGGCGACATACACCATCCCGTTGGACCCTGCGACGCCGCCTGTCTGGTTCACGACGTTGATGGAGACAGGTAGATGCTTTTCCATCTCCGCCATGATCATACGGTTGATTGTGTCAGTGCCGCCGCCGGCCCCCCAGACTACAGCGTTGGTGATGTCACGATAGGGATAATCTTGCGCCTGTACGGACGTTGAAACCCCCATAGCAAGCGAAAGCGCCGCTAGTGTTGCGGAAATAGAAATTTTCATCAGTTAGCTCCTCCCAACTGCATTGCGTTTAGTATTGCATTTTTTTATGTATGCATTAAATAGCAAGCTGTCAATGCCGGATGCATCAATGACGTTGCTCCGTTTAGAACAAACAAAGAAAGGCGCAGTCAGAAATGACCAAGACGTTTGAAATCGCAGTCTTCGAGGGCGACGGAATCGGCCCTGAAATCATGGCGCCCACGGTCGACATTCTTAAGAATATCGCTTCGCACTCAAATAGTTACGCATTCAATTTCAACACATTACCTGCGGGTGCTGCCCACTATGCAAAAACCGGAGAATCGCTTCCTGAAACATCACTCGCGGGCGCACGAAAAGCCGATGCTATCCTGCTGTCCGCCATGGGTCTGCCCGATGTGCGCTACCCCGATGGCACCGAAATTTCGCCGCAAATCGAGCTTCGAAAAGCCTTCGGACTGTTCGCTGGAGTGCGTCCTGTGCGCCTTAGCGCGGGACAGGCAAGCCCCCTCAATCTACCCGAAGGACGCGAGATCGACTTTGTGCTGATCCGCGAAAGTACTGAAGGCCTATTCTATTCCCAAGGGCGTGGTGAAGTCTCGGAGGACGAAGCGACGGAAACCCTGCGCATCACCCGCGATGTTTCCGAAAAACTTTTCCGGTTTGCCTTCGATTTGGCCGCCACACGTAAGAAAAATGGTCGCGGCCCCGGTCGTGTGACCTGTGTCGACAAAGCCAATGTGTTCCGCGCCTTCGCCTTTTTCCGTGAAATATTTGACGACATTTCCCATAGTCATCCTGACCTGATTGCGGACCACGCCTATGTGGATGCAACCGCGCTCTGGATGGTCCAAAAACCGTGGGAGTTCGATGTGCTCGTGACCGAAAACATGTTCGGCGATATCCTATCCGATCTCGGTGCTGGTCTGATGGGTGGGCTTGGTCTTGCACCCTCCGCCGACATCGGTCTGCAACAGGCCGTGTTCCAACCCTGCCACGGCTCCGCACCCGATATCGCGGGCCGCGGTGTGGCCAATCCCCACGCCATGATCCTGTCGGCCGCAATGATGCTCGACTGGCTCGCCGTGAAACATGACAATGCAGCAATGGCCCAAGATGGCCGACGCCTTCGTGAGGCGGTTGAGGACGTCGTTGCCCGTGCCGACAGCCTCACCCGCGATCTAGGCGGTGTTGCAGGGACGAAAGAGGCAGCGGACGCCGTGTTGCGTCTGTTGAAACGCGAATGACCCCCTTACGAACCTCCCTGGTGAGAGTAGCCTGCGTTGGTGCAGGCTACTTTAGCCGTTTCCATTACGACAGTTGGGCACGCATGAAAAATGCGCGTGCCGTGGCCTCATGCAACCGCGATATCACTCGAGCGCAGGCAACGGGTTTGCCCGCTTATGACGATCTGGCGCGGATGCTCTCCGAGACGTCTCCCGACCTGCTCGACATCATCCTGCCGCCGGAGGCACATGCCACAACCATCCGCACCGCATTGGCGGCAGGTGTGAAATACATGATTTGCCAGAAACCGTTTTGCACAAGCCTCGACGAGGCGCGCCAGATCACCGCCGAAGCCGATGCTGCGGGCGCGACCATAGTGGTGCATGAAAATTTCCGTTTCCAACCGTGGTATCGGACGGTGAAAGCCGCACTTGATGCGGGTCGGATCGGAAAGCTCCAACAAATGACCTTCCGCTTTCGCCCGGGAGACGGACAGGGGCCAGAGGCCTATCTCGATCGCCAGCCCTATTTTCAAAAGATGGAGAAGTTCCTGATCCACGAGACTGGGGTTCACTGGATCGACACCTTCCGCTACCTGCTCGGCGACCCCACACATGTCTATGCCGATCTCCGCAGGATCAATTCGGCGATACGGGGCGAAGATGCCGGCTATGTCCTCTTTGATCATCCCGACGGAGTACGAGCCATTTTTGACGGCAACCGGCATCTTGACCATGACGCCGACAACCTGCGCCGCACGATGGGCGAGGCCTATTTCGAAGGCACGGAGGGCAGCATCCGCATTACAGGTGACGGCGCGGTGCATTTGCGTCCCTTTAAATCACAGACCGAGGAGACCCTGCGCGGCCCTGATACATGGGAGGGTTTTGGCGGTGATTGCGTTCATGCCTTGCAGAGCCATGTAATTTCCGCTCTTTTAGGCGACGGTGTTTTGGAGAACACAGCACCCGCCTATTTGAAGGTGATCGAAATCGAGGAAGCGGTCTATACCTCGGCCGCCGAGGCAAGGAAGATCCAGTTGGGAATCAACCATCCGTGAACAAAGACACGTCTAAACCTGCATCTAATGCCCAACGGGCAGTTCAGGAACTTCGCGGCCTGATTTTTTCGGGCGAGCTTGCAGCGGGATCAGACCATCTGGAAACAGAACTGGCGGCGCGACTGGGTATGTCGCGCACGCCGATCCGCGAGGCAGCCTTGATGCTGGAAAGTCAGGGGTTGTTGGAAATGCGCCCGCGCAAAGGTGTACGCATCCTGCCGGTCTCTGCCAGCGATATGCGCGAAATCTACGATGTGCTGACCGAGCTTGAAAGTCTGGCCGCCGCCCGCGCTGCCGAGGCGGGCTATTCGAAAGAAGAGCTTGCCGACCTCAAAGCCGCGATTCACGATATGGATCAAGCGATTAAAGAAGAGAGCCTCGACAAATGGGCCGAGGCCGACGACCGGTTTCATGCCGAACTTGTCCGTCTGGGCGACAACTCCCGCGTCAGTTCGATTGTGGCGATGATGAGTGATCAAGTGCGACGCGCCAAAGCATCGACTCTTTTTATCCGCCCCTTACCCGTCCAGTCCAATGAGGATCACCGCGCGGTCTATCGCGCCATCCTCAAAGGCGATGCGGATACTGCACGACGTATTCACCATGCCCACCGTGAACATGCCCGCGATATTCTGACGGATCTCTTGGAGAAACATCGTATCCATAGCCTTTAAACGAAACGTGCCCGCGCCCACCGCTCCTACGCGATCCCTGTAAAGCCCTTCGATGGACCGCTTCACTTGAGGCGGTCCGTTGCGTTTCAGGCCTCCGAATTGTCGAAGGTGGAGCTAACCTGCGTCCAGGCATTTTCGAGGTGTTCGACCAGTGCCTTCTCGGCAGCATCGGGATCACGCATCAGGATTGCGTCAAAAATATCCTTGTGCGCCTGATAGTTGCGCGCGTTGCGTTCCTTGAGGCGGGGCATCTGCGACCAGTGCGGCTCAAGCCACGTGGTATAGGCGCGATGCACAGCCAGAAGCGCGGGGTTGCCCGAAATCTTGTAGAGAACGTTATGGAACGCCTTGTCCGTGGCGTAAAATTCGTCGCTGTCTTCCATCGCCGCCTCATTGGCCTCAAGGGCCGCTTTCAGATCGGCAATATCGTCCTTGCGCGCGGTGAGCGCTGCCTG
Source organism: Celeribacter sp. (assembly GCF_048266405.1). Lineage (GTDB taxonomy): Bacteria > Pseudomonadota > Alphaproteobacteria > Rhodobacterales > Rhodobacteraceae > Celeribacter. The sequence goes on along the minus strand of NZ_JBLWZO010000002.1, from coordinate 546,370 downwards.
ACGGGCCAGCGCCCCTTCGATCAACACACGGGTGTCAAAGAGGTTTTTCACCCCGTCCTTCGTGGTCAACAGATTGGGGACGATACCGCTCAGGACGTCCACGGCCCCGTCATAGCCGGGCTTACGCACCACGGGGCGAAAGCGCGGCCGCGCCTCGACCAAACCGCGCGACGAAAGGATGCGCACCGCCTCGCGCACGACCGTGCGGGAGATGCCGAATTCCTCCATCAAATCGCGCTCGGGCGGCAGAGGCTGCCCCTCGGCCAATTCGCGGGTGTGGATGCGTTTTTCGATTTCAGCAACCACCTGATCGGACGCGCGGTGCGCTGCATTATGTTCTTTCATGTCCAGTGTCCTGCCTGCCCCTGTCGGCTCTGTCTTGGTGCAAACCTAGTGATTTCCGATTTTTGTACAACAAAATATCAAGATTGTGGAGTTCTTGTTGACTCTCGGTGGATCTAATAGATATTTGGGTTATGTTTGGTCCGACCAAAAGAGAAAGCAAATATGTCCACAAACTCCCAAGACACACGCATCACTGCCGTTGACGTCAGATTGTTCGACGTCCCCCTCGCCGAAGTTCTCACCGACGCGAAACATGGTGATCACACCCACTTCGAACTCGTCTGCGCCACCGTGCGGCTCGCCGACGGTACAACCGGCACGGGCTATACCTACACAGGCGGAAAAGGCGGACGCGCCATTGCGGCGATGATCGAGCATGACCTTGCTCCATTCCTGATCGGCAAGGACGCAGGCGACATCGACGCGCTCTATGACGGGATGCAATGGCATGTGCATTACGTGGCGCGCGGCGGGATCGCCTCCTTTGCCATCTCCGCCGTGGACATTGCCCTGTGGGACTTGCGCGGCAAACGCACGGGCCAACCGCTTTGGAAAATGGCAGGCGGGGACAGTGACCGTTGCCGCGCCTATGCAGGCGGGATTGACCTCAACTTCCCCCTGCCCAAGCTGCTCGACAGCATTCGCGGCTATCTCGACCGTGGCTTCAATGCGGTAAAGATCAAGATCGGCCAGCCCACTCTCGCCGAGGACGTGGAGCGCGTGCGCGCCGTGCGCGAGCTGATCGGGCCGGATATGCCTTTCATGGTGGACGCCAACTATTCGATGAGCGTCGAGCAGGCAATAGAGGCAGCAAAAGCCTTTGAACCCTATAACCTGACGTGGTTCGAGGAGCCGACAATCCCTGACGACTACAAGGGCTTCGGCCGCATCGCGGAGGCCACCTCAATCCCGCTGGCCATGGGCGAGAACCTCCATACAATCCACGAATTTGAATACGCGGTCGACGACGCCAAACTGGGCTATTTCCAACCCGACGCCTCCAACTGTGGTGGGGTCACGGGTTGGCTCAGGGCCGCTGCATTGGGCCGTAAACACGGGATTTCCGTCTGCTCCCACGGCATGCAGGAACTCCACGTCAGCCTCGTCTCGGGCCAGCCCGGCGCGGAGTGGATCGAGGTCCATTCCTTCCCCATCGACGAATACACAACCCGTCCCCTCGTGGTCGAAGACCACATGGCCGTTGCCCCCTCCGAAGCAGGGATCGGTGTCACCTTCGACTGGGACAAACTTCAAGCCGCACATGAGGATATGCACAAATGAGCACTCCGAAAATCAACGCCGCATTTTATCGCGGGAACAAGCAATTCGTTGTCGAGCAGATCGAGGCAGCGCCACCCGCAAAGGGTCAGGCACGGTTGCGGATTGCCTATTGCGGGATCTGCGGAACCGACATGCATGTCTTCCACGGCAACATGGACGCCCGCGTGGACACCAACCGCACAATCGGCCACGAAATGTCGGCCACAGTGGAATCCGTCGGCGAAGGCGTCTCTCAGGATTTGGTCGGACAAAACGTTGTCGTCCGCCCGCTTGATCCCTGCGGCAACTGCCCTGCCTGCAAGGCGGGTCATTCCCATATCTGCCACAACCAGAAATTCCTCGGCCTCGACACGGACGGCGCGATGCAGGAGCTTTGGAACGTGCCTGCCCACACGCTGCACAAACTGCCTGACGGACTGCGCCTCGACCATGCGGCGCTGATCGAACCTGTCGCCGTAGCCTGCCACGATGTGCGTATGTCGGGGCTAAAAGCGGGTGAGGATGTCGTCGTCATCGGCGGCGGCCCCATCGGCATTCTCGTGGCGATGGTTGCCCGTGATGCGGGCGGCAATGTGGTAATCTCTGAAGTGAACCCCAACCGCCTCGCCATCGCGCAGAAACTCGGGTTCGACACCGTGAATCCCGCCGAAGTGGACCTCAAGGAAGAGATCAACACACGCACAGGCACCAAGGGCGCGGATGTGGTCTTTGAAGTCTCGGGCACCCAGCCCGGTGTTGACGCCATGACCGCCGTGGCCGCCACCCGCGCCCGCATCGTCATGGTTGCGATCCACGCCAAGAAGCCCGAGATCGACATGTTCCAGTTCTTCTGGCGCGAGTTGCAACTGATCGGCGCGCGGGTCTACGAGCCTGAAGATTACGAGAAGGCCATCGCGATCATCGCCGCGGGGGGTGTGGATGCGGAGACCATCATCACCGACGTGGCCCCGCTGTCCGACATTCAGGCCGCCTTTGAAGCCCTCGACAGCAGCCCGACCGCCATGAAAAGCCTTATCAAAGTGGAAGCAGACGCATGAGCATTCTCAAGACCTTCGACCTGACAGGAAAAACCGCACTGGTGACAGGTGCCAAACGCGGCATCGGGCGCGGCATTGCCGAGGGGCTGGCCTCGGCGGGCGCGGATATCATCGGTGTGTCTGCCACGCTGGAGCTGGAAGGCTCCGAGGTGGAGAAATCTGTTACCGCCATGGGGCGCAAGTTTACCGCCTACCAATGCGATTTCTCCGACCGTGCCGCCGTTCATGCCTTTGCCAAGGCGATCGAGGATGACGGCCACGCGCCCGATATCCTTGTTAACAACGCAGGCACCATCAAGCGCAAACCCGCCGCCGAGCATCCCGACGAATGGTGGGACGAGGTGATCGACGTGAACCTCTCCTCGCAATTTGTACTGAGCCGCGAGATCGGACGCGGAATGCTGGCACGCGGGTCGGGCAAAATCATCTTCACCGCCTCGCTGCTGACCTTCCAAGGCGGCATTACCGTGCCGGGCTACGCAGCCTCAAAGGGCGGTATCGGCCAGTTGACCAAGGCGCTCGCCAACGAATGGGCGGGGCAAGGCGTCAACGTCAACGCCATCGCACCGGGCTATATCGCCACGGACAACACACAGGCGTTGCAAGACGATTCCGTGCGCTCCAAGGCGATCCTTGAACGAATCCCGCAAGGCCGTTGGGGCAAACCCGAAGACTTCGCCGGCCCCGCCGTCTTCCTCGCCTCAGATGCCTCCGACTACGTCAACGGTGAAATCCTCGTCGTCGATGGCGGATGGATGGGGCGGTAAGCCACCACTCCTTATGCCTTTAGACAAAAGAGCCAGCCCTGATTTCTCGGGGCTGGCTTTTTCGTTCTTAAAACCGACGCGAATGCCGCATGGTCCTACAGATCAAACTCGCGACGAATACTATCGGACTGCGCGCCTATGTCGGGCGCGGCGGTGGTGGAGCGGGCGCGTTCACCGTTTATGCGCAGCGGCGCTCTCGTCAGGCGCAGTGATGTGCCGTGCATGTTCTCGACCTGCTGAATGATATCGAGACGTTTGAACGCATCCTCTTGCAGGAATTCAGACCAATCCAAAACCTTGGCGCACCAGATATCCTCGGGTTGCAGGATCGACAGCCAATGCTCGGTCGGCTGCGTCGCCAAACGCTCCGCGATGATCTGCTTGATCTCGTCACGCTTGGAAAACCACGTGTCGGGTTGCGCGGCAAAGGGGGCCAGCGCATCCAGTTCGAGCAGCCCAACCAGACGGTCCAGCGGGGTCATCGCCAAGGCCAGATAGCCGTCCGCCGCAGGATAGACACCATAGGGCGCGGACAGTCCGACATGGGCATTGCGATATCCCGCCCGCTCGGGCAAGCGCCCGCCGTCGTTGAGATGGGTGGCCAGAACTTCGAACTGGAAATCCACCATACTCTCCAGAAGGCTGGTCTCGACCAGACAGCCCTTTCCCGTAATACCCTTGCGCACGAGGCCAGCGAGAATGCCTTGGCACAGGTTTGCGCCCGCAAACATATCCGCCACGGCCAGACCGAAGGGGACAGGACCATCCCCCTCATGACCGTTCAGCCACATCGCACCCGAACGGGCCTGTGCGAGCAGATCCTGACCGGGATGCTTGACCCAAGGCCCGTCGGGGCCATAGCCGGAAACCGAACCATAAACGACCTGAGGGGCAAAGTGTTTGACGTCTTCATAGCCCAAGCCCAACCGCTCGATCACGCCGGGACGAAAATTCTGGATCACCACATCAGCCTTGGAAATCAGCTTCTTGAGCGCGGCCAGATCCCCCGCCTTTTTTAGATTGAGCGCAAGACTTTCCTTGCCGCGGTTAATGGCATGGAAGATCGTGCTTTCCCCGTCCACCACAGTGTCCGACAGGTAAAGCGAACGGGTCAGATCGCCGCCGTCGGGGCGTTCGATCTTGATCACCCGCGCGCCAAGATCCTGAAGCCGCAAAGAGGCATAGGGCCCTGCGAGAAACTGGGACAGGTCAACGACGAGAATTCCGTCGAGCAAGGCTGTAGTGTCTGACACGTTTACTCTTCCATCAAAAATATGCGGTCCATCTCGGCCCAGAACTCCCCGTCCTTACGGGTCTCCAGCGGCGCCATCATGGGCATACACAGCGCCCACCATTCCTGCGTCTTGGCATCCGCAGCCATCTTGGCCATGTCCGCTTCGTAATCGGTTCCAAAATACTCGTAGTAGCCGAACATCAGGTGTTCGGGTTCGTGGAGATAAATGGAATAATTGCGGATGTTGCAATCACGAATTTTGTCGAGCACCTCGGGCCAGACATCGGCGTGCACCCGTTTGTAGTCCTCCATAAACTCGGGTTTGACCCGAATGGCAAAACCTTTGCGTTCCATCACGATGCTCCTTTCGACAGGTTGGGCACGGGTTCCAGAGGGCGGTTTGCGGAGGCGTAGCAGGCCTCGACAATTGCCATGGTCTGCCACGCACTTTCAACATTGGTCATCAGCACGTCGTCCTCGCCAGACACGAACCGCTGCATGTTGTTCATGATCATCTCGAAAGCATCGGGGAACCAATGGCCATTAAGCGGCACCTGTTCCATCGGCCCTCCGCGCTTGCCCATCCACAGCTCGTCGGCCTCACCGTGGGGGTAGTCGAGCAGCACGCCGAGCTTGACCACCGCCGCGCCCTCGTCGCCTTCGAAACGGATGGAGCTATCTTGGTGGGAGCGGCCGAAATCATGGTGGTGATTGATCGACAGCGCCACGCGCAGGTCATTGTCGTATTCGAGAATGGCCGTGGTCCGCGTGTCGGTCAGCTTTGATCCGGGGTAGCTGTAATTGCGCGACACGACACCCTTGGGCAGACCCACGAGGCTCTGGATCAGGTCTATGTAATGGATCGAATGAGAGACAATTTCGACCCGAGGATCACGCTCCAAGGTCGGGAAAAGATGCCACGGAGTGACAAGGTTGAGATGCACCTCGATCTCGGTCAACTGGCCAAAGAACCCCTTGGCCATGGCATCGCGCACCGCCAACATCATCGGCGCATAGCGCAACTGGAAATTCACAGCCGCGGTTAGCGATTTGCGACGGCAAATCTCAAGAATGCGACTCGCCTCGGCAAGGTCCACGCCCAGAGGCTTCTGGATCAGAACGGGCGCCCCATCGGGCAGCTTTTCGAGCATGTCGGCGTGGACGTGGTGGCTGGATGCAAGATCGAAGATCACATCCTTTTGCGCGGCCACCTCCTCGATACTGTCAAAAACCTTGGGAATACCGAATGTCTCGGCCACGGCCTCGGCGCGGTCGCGGCTGCGGTTCCAAATCCCCGCGACCTCGTAGCCGCCCTGACGATAGGCGGGCATGTGGCTGTCGACGACAATCCCGCCCGCACCGATAATGACAATCGGGCGTGCCTTCTCTGGTCTGGGCCAATTCTGACTGAATCCCATAGCGCTATTTCCTTCGATGTAGTGGTCAGGTCAGTCGATGCCGACCAACTCCGTTATCTTGCGGCCCGCACGCAGGGCCGCTTCACGAATTTGTTCCAGATTAGGGCCATGCGCGCTCTGCAACGTGGCCACGATAAGCGCGGCTTTGACCTTTGACTTTGGCGAGCCAATCAACACGCCTACGTCCAGCCCGCCGACAAACCGTTCGCCCACAGAGATTTCATAGCCGCAGTCCTGCGCATTCTTGACCTTGACCAAAAAGGCATCCTGCACCTCCTTGGGAAGGTCGAAATACTCGGTGTAAGCTCGCAAAAACGAGAGGCGCTCATCATCGCCCATAGCAGAGAGAATGATCCGCCCCGAGGATGTCGCCAAAGGCGAATGTCGTGAGCCCACTTCGATGGACAGGCGCAGCGGCTTTGGGCTTTCATGCTGTGCCAGAACGACAATCTCGCCTTCGCGCAGGGTGGTCAAATGACAGGTCTCACCCACCTCTTCGGACAGATCACGCATCACAGGTTGAGCAACGCGCAGCAACTCCTCATAGGGCGAGTGAGTGCGGCTCAACTCGAAAAGCTTGAGCGTCAGACGGTACTGCCCACCCTGTGTCCGGCGGATGTAACCGCGTGCCTCCAAGGCAGAAAGCGTGCGGAAAATCTCGCTGGCACTGCGCCCCATGGCCCGGCCGATATCAGCCTGTGACATTGAAGCGGCGCTTTTGCTCAAAAGCTCGATGACGTCCAAGCCTTTGTCCAAAGCGGGCACGGTATATTTCTGGCCAGTCTTGCGACCTGTGGTCTTGTCTTGGTCTGCCATAAATGTACCTTTCGCGCCTTTCGTAGCTACCGTCCCGACCCGTTGGCCGCGCCTTGGTCACAAGGCACGACCAGATCAGATTGGATCAGGCAGCGGCCTTTTTGCGTTTATTACCGCCTACAGTGTAGATCGCCGCAGCGGCAACCACCACAGTGCCTTCAATCACCCCTTGGTAATTTGCACCAAGGTTAAGGATATTGAAACCATTGGTCAGCGTAAACAACAGCAATGCACCCACGAGAGTTTTGATCACGCTGCCCGCGCCGCCAAAGAGCGAGGTGCCGCCGAGAATTGCCGCCGCGATGACGGTCAACTCAGCCCCTTGCAAGGCGGTCGGGTTCACCGCCCCCAGACGGCTGGCGAACAGGATGCCGGCGAATCCTGCCGTGCCGCTTGCCAGAATAAAACCCGCCATTTTGTAGGCATTGACGTTAATCCCCGCCAAACGCGCTGCAACAGGGTTGCCACCCACAGCATAGACGCGGCGCCCCACGGTCGTGAAGGATAGAACAGCCCAGACCACAACTGTATAGATGCCCGCATAGATCACAGGTTTGGCCACTGTTAACTCCGGCCCCGCCATCAGCGCAATTGCAGCGACAACGAGCCCTGCGACCACACCACCGGGTGTGGAGACGGGCATAGCTTCCCCTTTGGAACGCGCGCGCAACAGCTTGCTACCGAACCACACAACCAAGAGAACGGCGATGACCAGAAGCGCCATCTGCATGGGCACTTTACCACCCTCAAAGGCGACCATCTGCGCCTTAGCTTCAGGAGTAGAAACTAGCAACGAACGCCCGTTGGTCAGGATCAGAACGAGGCCGCGAATTGCGGTCAATGTGCCAAGGGTCACGATAAAGGCGTTGATCCCCAATACCTGCACAATCGTGCCATTCAGAACGCCCACACCGATGGTCGAAAGCAAGGCAATCCCTGCCGCAGCCCAAAAGCCCAAAGGCCCCGCAAGCGCCACAGTAACGGCCGCCCCGAGCGCGGCCACAGAGGCCACAGAGAGGTCAAAGTTGCCTGTGATCAGGATCACGGTCATCGCAACCCCCATCATCCCCACCATAGAGGCTTGATAGAGAATATTGGTGAGGTTGGTCGCACTCAAATAGGCGGGCCGTCCCGCAAAATGGGTCACAAGTCCCAAGATCAACATCAGAATGATCAGGGCGTAATACACACCTGCTTCGCGCAGGCCAAAATGACGTTTCCAATCGGATTTAAGCATGGTGCAGCCTTTCTTCAGTCGGAACACCTGTGTCCGAGGTTGTTTGTTCATGCGTTTCGCTCTTGCCACTAGCAAGCAAGATCAACTCGTGGTCGCTCGTATCGGCAGCGTCACGTTCGGCCACGACTTCCCCATCGCGCATCACGAGAACACGGTCGGAGACGGAAAGAATTTCCTCGAACTCCGAGGAAATAATGATCACTGCGACCCCTTGGGCCGCCATTTCGCGCACCAAGGACAGAATGTCTGCCTTGGCCCCCACGTCGATCCCTGCGGTGGGTTCGTCGAGGATGAGGAGTTTGACATCGCCAAAGAGCCAACGTGTGATCGTCACCTTCTGGGCGTTGCCACCCGAAAGCTCTGTTACCAAGGTTTCGGGGCTGTCTGTCTTGATCTTGAGCGTCTCGATCGCCTTGTCGGCCCATTGCATCTCGACATCGTTTTGCAACAACCAACCCCATTTGGCGGTCTTGTCGAGGTAAGGAAGTGAGTTGTTCCGCCAGATCTCGAACACGGGCACAATGGCCTGTTGGTCGCGATCTTCGGGGACAAGCGCCATGCCAGCCTTGACCGATTTGCGCGGCGAACGGGCCATGAGGCGACCGTCGAAACGCACTTCACCTGTGGCCTGTTTATCCGAGCCGAAAATGGCATGGACCAGTTCCGATCGCCCCGACCCCAATAGCCCCGCGATGCCGACAACTTCGCCTGCACGTACTGTCAGATCGGTTTTCTCAAGCCCTTCGGGAGAGGCTAGATCACGGACCTCAAGCACCACTTCATCGCGGATTGTCCCGCGTTGGTGGCGCAGATGTTCAAGCGCGTTCACCGTTTTACCAGCGATGGCCTCGGCAATTTCGCTTTCACCTACATCATTTGTCCGCGCCGACATCACCGTACGCCCGTCACGCAGAACAGTGAGTTCATCGGTTAGTGCGACGATCTCGTCGAGGAAGTGGCTAACGAAAATAATGCCTTTCCCCTGCGACGCGAGACGGCGCACGGTGGAATAAACGATCTCGCGCTCTTCTTTCGCCAAAGAGGCGGTCGGCTCGTCCATCACGATCAGATCGGCCCCGAGGCTGAGCGCCTGAAGGATACAGACCATTTGGCGTGCGCCGATGGAGAGGTCTTCGACCAACGTGTCGGGACGCACCGAATAGCCCACGTCCTCACACAGCGCAGCAAAGGTGGCAACGTCCTCGGCTGTGCGCCGCCACCCCTTTTCTTTCCACAAAAAGACGTTTTCGAGCACCGACAGGGTCGGAACCAAAGGGATATTTTGATGGATCGTCGCGATGCCTGCCTTATTGGCTTCAAGCGGCGCGGAAAAGGCGACCTCAGCCCCCTTCCACAACATCGTGCCCCCCGAAGATCCATAGCTTGCAGACAGGACATTGATCAGTGTGGACTTCCCGGCACCATTGGCACCGAGAAGACCGTGAACAGTGCCCGCATAGGCAGCGAAATCCACACCCTTGAGGGCGACCGTCCCGTTTGGGAATGTCTTCTGGATTCCGCGCAGCTCTAGAAGCGGCTGCTCACCCTTATGATAGTCGGAATGGGTCACGCCCGATCACCACTGCCCGACACAAAGGTCGATGTTGTCGATGGTCACAGCAGGCGTTTCGTAGGTCACAAACTCCTCCTTGTGATCCGCTGTTCCCGTGGCGATGTCGTGCAGGACGTTAAAGGACAAACGCCCGATTTCTTCTGGCTTGTAGCAGACAGTGCCGTCCACGGCGCCGTCTTTGATGGCTTGGATGGCCAGTTTGGAACCACCAAAGCCCAACAGAAGCGCGTCAGATCCTGCGGCGTCTACCGCACGGGCACAGCCGACAACCATATCGTCAGCCTGATTGAAGAACAGATCCACGTCAGGATTGGACGCAAGGATGTTCTGACAAGCGGACTCCCCTTTTTCCGAGGTCCAGTCGCCCGGTTGCGCCGCGACGATTTCATAGGGCTGACCGGCTTCTTTCATGCCTGCTTCGAACCCTTCGGTGCGCAGACCAACTTCGGCATACCCAGCGGCGCCTTCGATCACGGCGACCTTGGCGGTTTTGTCGTCATCGAGAAGTTTCGCAGCCAAAAGCCCGATCTGATGGCCCGCAGTCACCTCGTGTTGGGTTACAAGCGCAGCCATGCCCTCGTAGACGTCATCAATCGGACGAGTGGTTGGATCACCGACCTGACCCGCAGACGCCACGAAGGGCACACCCGCAGCGGCAGCTTTATCAGCCCATGCGGTCGCCACAACAGAGTCATTGGGCAGCACGGAAATCCCGACCACGCCCTGCGCCAGAAGGTCGTCGATGTCATTGGTCTGCTTGAGCACGTCACCTTGCGAGTCAAGGATGATCGCCTCTGCGCCCACTTCGGCAGCTGCATCGGCAAAGCCCTTGGCAATTGCGGCAGCAAAAGGGAAGCTCAGGCCATTGCTAGAGTGCCCAAAAGGGCCCGTTTCCTGTGCGTTAGCAGCACCAGCAATCGCGAGACCAAGCGCCGAAGCGCAGCCCATAAGTTTGAATGTAGATGTCATTGTTTTCTCCTCCTCAGTAAAAATCCGGCCCTATGGCCGATAGATGATCCCCCGCCGCATCCACAGCGTGTGATCAGGAAACAGCCCTTCTCCTTCAGGGCATCAGTAAAACCGGCGCTTACCACTGGGGTACGCAGTCCGTGATGTTGTCGCGGGTAATAGTTGGAGTTGGATAGGTGATGAACTGTTCACCACCGCTTGCCTCATTGCTGACCGCCTCATGCAGCGCAGCAAAGGCACGGCGCCCGATTTCCTCAGGCTTGTAGCAAATCGTTCCGTCAATCTTGCCTTCGCTTACCGCATCTATGCCGAGCTGCGAGCCGCCCATCCCCAGAACCAGAGCATCCGATCCTGCGCTGTTGATTGCCCTCGCACAACCGACAGCCATATCGTCGGATTGGGTGAAGTAGAGATCAATATCGGGATTGCTTGCACCCATGTTCTGACAGGCAGATTCACCTTTTTCGATGGTCCAATCACCAGGTTGCGTTGCCGCGATCTGATAGGCTTGTCCGGCTTCCTTCAGCGCGGCCTCAAAACCCTGTGTGCGCTGTGCAACCTCGGAGTTGCCCGCGCTACCTTCGACGATTGCAATCTTTGCTGTCTCGATGCCGCGTTCGGACAGGAGGCTCGCCGCCATTTCACCGATCTGATAGCCCGCACCGACCTCTTCTTGAGTCACGAGTGCAACCATGCCCTCATAAACGTCGTCAATCGGACGCGCGGTCGGGTCACCAACCATCGACGCGGCCGCAACGACGGGAATACCCGCAGCGATCGCACTGTCTACCCAAGACATCGCGACAACGGAATCATTGGGGTGAATGGCGATTCCATCCACTCCTTGCGAAACAAGGTCAGCAATATCATTGGTCTGCTTGAGCACATCGCTTTGTGAATCAAGCACAATCGCGTTGACCCCTTGCTCTTTTGCGGCTTCCGAAAAGCCTCGCGCCACGGCTGAGGAAAACGTTCCACTCAAGCCGTTACTGGAAATGCCATAGGATGCGCCGTCGGCATAGGCCGCGGTAGACAGGCTAATCGCCAGTGCGGATGCACTTGCTAATGTTGTGAGTATTTTTGTCATTTTGGTTCCTCCCGAAATGTTTTGAGCAATTATGCTGCGGTGCAAATGCACCGTCCTCCGTCACCCTTTTGCTAACCAAGCGCCTCCTTGCGATTGACCAGATAGAGGTGGTCGCAGACCAGAACGGTCTCATCGTTCTGGTTGGTAATTTCGATAGCCTCGTGGACATAGCCATAGTCAGGCTTCTTGGGATGATCGCGCTTTTGCGTGATTGTTGCCTTGGCCTTGATCGTGTCGCCGATATGGACAGGGCGCACGAAGCGCAGCTTGTCATAGCCGTAGGACATGGCGTGCGGGTTGATGGTCGAGGCGGTCAGCCCGATACCGACCGAAAAAACCAAAGTGCCGTGGGCAATCCGACGCTTGAACGGCTGGGTGGCGCACCATTCCTTGTCCATGTGGTGCGGGAAGAAATCTCCCGTATGACCCGCATGGGCGAGAATATCGGCCTCCGAAATCGTCCGCCCGAAAGTGGTACGGGTAAACCCGATTTCGTAGTCCTCGAAATAGTCCTCCACAATCATGCGCTCACTCCCGTTTTCTTGTTGTTGAGTTCTGAAAGGACGCGGGCGGTATCCGCACCCAGTTGCGGTGCAGGCATACTGTTGCGCAGCACCGCACCGTCGAGACGAATAGGACAGGTGGTCGTCTCGATCCCGCCCACATCCTGCACGACGCCGAGCGCCTCCAGCGCCCCGCTTTTCAAAAGTGCGGGGTAGTCCAGCACCTGCGCACACCACACACCCGCAGGCTCCAACAGCGACAGCCAGTGCTGCGTCGGCTTAGTTTTCAACGCATCGCGCAAGATCGCCTTGACCTCGTCGCGGCGTGAATAGGCCAGATCGGGGTCGGCGTAGGGGTCTAGTGCGGGGATCGACAAAAGCTCCGCCAATTGCGCAATTGCCACCATGGCCAGCGCGAGATGCCCGTCGCGTGTCTCGTAAAGACCGTAAGGGGCCGTCGCGTGAACGTTTGCACCGTTGACCGCTGAGCGGCGAGGCTGCGCGTCGGAGGTATCGTTGAGATAGCTGGTGAATTGCTCAAACTGCAAATCCATCGCCGTCGCCAGCAGGCTCACCTCAACAAGACCGCCGCGCCCCGTGCGGGCCTGACGGAAGAGTGCAGCGAGGATGCCTTGGGCAAGGTGGGCACCTGCGGCGATATCGGTGATCGAAACGCCAAAGGGGATCGGCGCATCGCCATCGCTCCCCGAGAGCCAAACCATGCCCGAACGCGCCTGCGCCAGAAGATCCTGCCCCGGAAGGTCGCGCCATGGCCCTTGCGTGCCATAGCCCGACACCACGCCATAAACGAGACGCGGGTTGAGCGCGGAAACTTCGTCAAAACCAAGCCCGATACGCTCCATCACGCCAGGGCGAAAATTATGGATCATGACATCAGCGGAGGCGATGAGCGATTTGACTGCGTCGAGATCAGCCTCGGATTTGAGGTCGGCCGCGACGCTGCTTTTACCGCGATTGATGGTGTGGAAGAGCAGGCTGTCATCAGCAACCCATTGATCCGCCACCGCCATAGCACGGCATTGGTCACCACCACGCGGGCGCTCGATCTTGATGACCTCCGCGCCCAGATCAGCCAGACGCATCGCGCATGCCGGCCCCGCCAGAAATTGCGAAAAATCCAACACCCGCACGCCATCCAGCGGCAATTCTACCTGCACAAAATTATGCGTCACATCCATCCTCCACGATTCGTATATAAAAAAACATTTTACCAAAGAGATCGCAACACATTTTTACTGGCGCAGTATTCTCCTGCAAGAAAAGCGCCAATTTCTAATTTTTGCACATATATATGCCCGCACTTGTGCGTTCACGCCAAACCATTGCAAAACTTATTTTTATATTGGAGAGTGTGTTTCGAAAATGATTCTGGCTTGGGAGGAGCCCTATCCATGACAAACCCCGTGACCCTGACTGGCATGACGTGGGATCACCCGCGCGCATATGACAGCCTTGTTGCCGCCTCCGCACGTTGGCACGCGCAGACAGGCGTCCAGATCAACTGGGAGAAGCGCAGCCTTCAGGACTTCGCCGATGTCCCGATCCACAGCCTCGCCGATGCCTATGACCTCGTGATCCTTGACCACCCGCATGTGGGCCAGATCGCGGAAAGCGGCTGCCTCTTGCCGCTGCCCCCCATGCCTATCGAGACCTCGATGGGCGGCTCGGTCGAATCCTATATGTGGAACGGGAAATACTGGGCGTGGCCCATTGATGGCGCCTGCCAGATGGCGGTGGTCCGCCCCGATATGGACGCGCCCTTCCCCACTCATTGGGACGAGGTGCTGACCGCAAGCGCCACCGATTTCCGCCTTGTCACCGCGCTCAAACCCGTGGACGCCTTTGATCTTATGCTCACGATGGTTGCAAGCCGTGGCGAGGAGAAGCTGCCATTCAGCGCGACCGAATTCTGCTCACGCGCCAACGGGGAGAGAGCGCTTGCCGTTCTCAAGGCCCTGTTCAAATTCGGGCCGCAAGAGGCGGTCGAGTGGAACCCGATCCACGTGCTCGAAATCCTCTCCGAGAGCGACGACTTTGCGGGATCGCCTGCGCTGTTCGGCTATGTGAACTACGCGCGGCCCGGCTTCCGCAAACACCAACTGCGCTACGTTGACCTCCCCGTCTTTTCTGACACGGGGGCGCGGCGCTCCATTCTAGGCGGCGCGGGGATTGGAGTATCGGCCCGTCGCCAGAACGCCGAGGCGGCCAAAGACTTCGCCGCGTGGGTCACATCCGAACCGATACAGTCGGGCGTCTACCTCGAAAACGAGGGCCAGCCCGCCCATATCGACACATGGCGCGCCAAGCAGAACGACCCGACCTACGCGGGATTCTTCAAAGGGGGCTTCGAGACCATGCGCACCGCATGGACCCGTCCGCGGGATGCATGGTTCCTGCACTTCGTAGACGACGCCTGCGCCGTATTCCCCGACTTCTTTCTCAAGGACATGAGCGAAAGCGCCTTCATGGACCAGCTCAATGCCCTCTACCAAAACGCACTCAAAAAGGCAGACCAATGACGCATATCGTGATCACGGGTGGCAACAAGGGCCTCGGCCTCGCCCAGACCGAAACCCTTCTCAAACGCGGCGCCCATGTACATGTGGTGGCCCGTAGCGAAGGCGATCTGGACAGGTTGCAAAGCGACCGTCTCAGCTACCACAAGGCCGATCTGTCCAACTGGCGCGATGTCTCATGGCTTGAGGCCATTCACGCGCAAACGGGCGGCATTGACGGGTTGGTCAACAACGCAGGCGTCCATCTGAAAAAACCTGCGTGGGAGGTCGACGCCGACGCCCTGGAACAGGTGCTGGACATCAACGTGAAAGCCATGTTCGCCGCCTGCGGCCGCTATGTCGAATTGCATAAGGAGCGCGGCGGGGCGATCGTCAATATCTCCTCAATGGGCGGGCTGATGGCGCTGCCCAGTGCCGCCGCCTATGTGACTGCGAAAACCGCCGTCATCGGGCTGACCCGCTCCATCGCGGTGGACGCAGCCCCCTTCGGCATCCGCGCCAATGCGGTCTGCCCCGGATTCATCGACACGGATATGACCCGCGCGGTCCTCGCCAAAGACCCCGCGCGCCGCGACAAGATCGAGGGCCGCATCCCCTCGCACAAATTCGGCACGCCCGAAAACGTCGCCACGACCGTTGCCTTTCTCTTGGGCGATGATGCCACCTATGTGAACGGAACCGCCCTGCCCGTCGATGGCGGCTACTCCATCGGATTTTGAGGACCACACCATGACCCATTTCGCCACCGTTCTGAGCGCCGCAATGACCATCGACACGATTGAGCGCGATCTGCCCTCAGATATCCCTGAAGGCCACGTGCGGCTCAAACTGGCCACCGCCAGCCTGTGCGGCACCGACCTGCACTACTACCGCCATTTCTCCAATGCGGGCTTCGAGATGCAGCGCCCCGTTACCTTGGGGCACGAGGCCTGCGCCTATGTCACTGACCCCGCGCAATCGGACCTGACAAAGGGGCAGCTCGTCGCGCTCAACCCGATCATCAACTGCGGCACCTGCGAGGCCTGCAAGGCGGGCAAGGAAAACCACTGCGCCAACAAGAAATTTCCGGGCTCCGCCACTACCCTGCCCCATATCGACGGCTTCTTTCAGGCGGAATTCGACTTTCCCGCCGCCTGCTGCCACCCCACGCCAGAGGGCGCAAACCCCGACCACATCACCTTCACCGAGCCGCTCGCCTGCTCCATGCATTCCGTCACGATGTCGGGTGCGAAAGCGGGCGACCGTTTGCTCGTGACTGGCTGCGGCCCGATGGGGCTTCTGGCGGTTGTCGCGGCAAAGGCGCGGGGGATCGAGGTCCACGTGTCCGATGTGCGCGACAGTGCTGTGGAAATGGCCAAGAGAGTCGGCGCGAGCGAAGGTTTTGTCGCCCCGGACCAAACGCCCCCCGCAAACAGCTATGACGCCGTGATCGAGGCCAGCGGCTCGCCCCATGCCTTCAACGGGGCGCTTGATGCGGTCAAACGGTGCGGCACGCTGTCGATCCTCTCCAACATCCAGCTTTCGGAAACGGCCATCCACCTGCACAAGATCATGCTCAAGGAAATCTCCGTCAACGGCTCGTTCCAGTTCAACGTCGAGTTCAAACAGTCCCTCGACTTGATCGCGCAAAACGGCGATGTTTTCGACAGTCTGATTGCCGCGCGCTTCCCGCTGGCGCAGACTCAGGACGCGTTAGACTACATGCTGGCGGGCAAGGCCGCGGGGAAAATCCTGCTCAAACCCGAGGCCTGACACGCGGCAAAGGGAGGAACCACCATGCTGCCACCGATCATCGACAGCCATGTGCATTGGCGCGACCCGATCAACCCTTATGAGGCGCTGTCCGATACCGTTGACGAGAACGGCAATCGCGGCGGCGCAGAGGTGCAGCCCTATCTGCCCGAGGATTACCGTGCCGATGCTGCGGACGTCGATGTGGTCGGCGTGGTCCATATCGAGGCGGAATGGAGCAAGGCGGATCCGGTGGGCGAAACCCGTTGGCTGCACGGTCTCGCTACAGGCAGGAAAACGACGGGCCTGCCCTTGGTGGTCATGGGCTTTTGCGATCTCTCGAAACCTGTCTCCGAGGTCGAGGGCATCCTTGACGCCCATGCGGCCATGCCCCTGACACGCGGCATCCGCCATATCCTCAATCGGGTCGAGGGTAATCCCGCGCTATGTTGGGCCGACCGCGAATATCTCGATGACGAGACGTGGCGCGCGGGATACGGGCTCTTGGGCAAATATGGGCTGGATTTCGACCTGATGTGCTTTGGCCACCAGCTTGAGCCTTTTGCCAAACTGGCCGCACTGCACCCCGACATTCCCGTCCATCTCGAACACGCCGCCCTGCCGTGGGACCACAGCGACGAAGGCCGCGAGGTCTGGCGCAAGGGGATGAAGGCACTTGCCGCGCTTCCCCATGCGGATGTGAAAATCTCTGGCCTTGGCAATACGGTGCCGAACTGGACCACGCAGAGCATCCGCGATTACGTCCTTGAGGCGATAGATATTTTCGGCACCGACCGCGTGAGCTTTGCCTCCAACTTCCCAACCGACAAACAATTCAGTGACATGAGCACGATCTGGCGGGCCTTTGACGAGATCACCGCGAGCTTCACGTGGAACGAACGCAAAGCGCTCTTCGCTGGCAACGCCCACCGCCTCTACCGCTTTTCAAAATGACACCGAACTCATTGTTCTGAACGGGTAAGATGTCGGGCCGAGGACTGTTAGGGCATCACTTGATCAATTCCTTGATCCCTGCGACGTGATAAGAAGAGGCCGTAAGTGCGGCTTCGCTCAATTCAGACACGGCCGTCATAAGCGCCTCGCGCTCCACGATCCGCTCAATAAGCCCCCACGAAAGCGCCTCATCTGCGGTAATCTTTTGACCCGCCATCAGGATCATTTTGGCCCGCGCTGGCCCGACAAGTGCGGCGAGACGTTTGGGGTCGGACGGCTGCGGCAAATAGCCGAGCTTCATCACGGGGTAAAAGAACTTAGCATCCGGCACACACAGACGCAGGTCACAGGCCAACGCCATACCGAACGCACCACCCGCAAGCGTCCCGTTTAATGCGGCAATCGTCAGACACGGCAATTCAGCCAATGTGCTCGACAGGTCTTCCCAAAGCGGCGACACGGCAAGACCCGCTTTCGCTGCGTCCAAATCCGCCCCTGCAGAAAAAACTTTTCCCGTTCCAGTGAGCACCAAAACCTTTGCCTCGCTTCGCGCGGCCTTAACGGTATCGATCAATGCGGAAAGCATATCTGCGGTGAGCGAATTTGCCTTTTCAGGCCGATTGATGATCACAACCCAACGTTCGCCCTCTTTTTCTACATCGATCATCCTATGCCTCCTTATCGCAAGCCATCGGCCACGTTTTGCCTAAAACGAATGTATATGACCTGATTGGCTCATGTTAAGTTGAGCCGCAAGTACGTTCGAGCCTTGACCCTGCGAGCAAAGCGAGAAACGTTATGCACAACTTTCTTTGAGGAGATATTCCATGCGCATTTTCGCACTCATCCCACCCACTCTGCTTTGCAGCGCCATTGCCATGCCCGCCGTCGCGGATGTGACGCCAGAGGATGTGTGGAATGACACATTAGCGACAGTCAAATTGTTTGGCCAAACTCTCACCGCAGATTTGGAGCGCGACGGAGAAACGCTCATCGCGCGCAACATCGAATTCCGCTCCGCCGAAGAAGACGGGTTTGAAACCGTGACAACGACGGAACAACTGGACCTCGTCAATCTGGGCGATGGCTCGGTGAAAATGGTGTTCGTCTCCCCAGTGACAAGCCAGTCATCCTTCCCATCCTACGGCACGCTTACAGAAGACGAAGCCCTCGCAGAAATGACGAGCAACATATTGATCAAAGGGGATATCATCGTCTCTGGCGATCCCGATGACCTGACCTACACCGTTGATGGGATCGATTTCGAGTTCTTGTCCGAAGTGTCAGCCGATGATGATCTGGCCTTGGATCAAACCACTGAAATGGCGATGACTGACGTATCCGGCGCGTGGACGTCAAAACGGGATGCGAGCAATATCAAGGGTCAGTTCAAACTCGACGCTGACGGATATACCTTCCAGATGTACCAACCGGGTGCCGAGGGTCCACGCACCCAAATCAATGCCACGATGACAGGTGTGGCGAGCGAAGGGGATTACGAAGGCAGCACAGACACTGCGGACATGGGTTCAGCTCTGGAGGCCATCTCGGCCCGTTTCGCTCAATCCTTTGAAGCAGGCACATTCGACGCAAAATTTGCGGACGGTGACAGCCCCTCTTCCACAAATGCGACAGGCACCATCGGTCACACGTGGATCGACATGTCGACCTTGGATGGCAACGTCAGCTATGAGACCAGCAGCAGCGACCTTGCCGCGAAACTCTCCGGCCCCGCCGTGCCAGTCGAGGATGCGCAGTTCTTTGTGTCCAAAATGACGTCGAACATCACGCTCCCCATGACCGGAAGCGACACGCCGCAACCCTTCGGCCTTGGCATGTCATTTGAGGGTCTCGGGGTATCCTCGGCGCTTTGGGCGATGTTCGACCCGCTTGGCGAGCTGAACCAAGAGCCTGCAACCGTGACTGTGCAGTTGAGCGGAAGCGCTTTGGTATCAGAGGATCTCACGCCCTCAAACCCGACCGCATTTGCAGAAAACGACATGCCAACGCTCGAAACGCTCAATCTCGAAACACTCTTGATATCCTTCGCTGGCGCGAAAATCGACGCCACAGGTGCCTTCAAGGCAAACGAGGGCGGCATGGCCACTATGGGCTTCCCAGATTTGATCGGCAGCATCGACGCAACGCTGACAAATGTCACCTCGCTCATCGACACGCTGACACGCATCGGCCTCGCGCCACCTGAATTTGGTGGCATGGCACAGATGATGCTCGGTATGCTCGCGCGTCCGGGCTCGGAGCCAGGGGTTTTGGTGTCCCATATCGAACGCACCGAAGACGGACAAATCCTCGCCAACGGCTTGCCGCTTCCGTTCTAAGCACCGCGCAGGCGCCCTGCACACCCTTGCGAGACCGAGCCATGCGGCTTAAGTCCTCTATCCAAACGAGACAAAGGAAATGACATGGCGCAAGACCTCTCGGCACTGGCCGCACAGCTTTTGGATGCAGCGCAGCGCGCAGGCGCACAAGAGGCGGATGTGGTTGCGGTGGATGGCACATCTGTGTCCATCAACGTGCGTGCAGGCGCGCTGGAACATGCAGAGCGCTCCGAGGGCGTCGATATCGGCTTGCGTGTTTTGATCGGGAAACGACAAGCCAGTGTTTCGGCGTCGGACACCCGTGAGGAAACGCTCACGACAATGGCCGAGCGGGCGGTTGCGATGGCCCGCATGGCACCCGAAGATCCTTATATCGGTCTGGCGGATGAGAGCCAGTTGGCCCAAGACCGCGACACCTCTGTTCTGGAACTCTACGATCCGACAGACGAGCCAAGCCCCGCCGCGCTCCAAGAGGACGCGGCCCGCGCAGAAGCTGCGGCCTTGGCCGTTGACGGCGTAAGCCAAGTCCAATCCGCTTCCGCCGCCTATGGCCGTCGCCGCATCCAGATGGCCGCCTCAAACGGGTTTGAAGGCAGTTACATGCGCTCCGACCGTATGACCTCCTGCGTGGCCATTGCGGGCGAAGGCGCCGACATGGAGCGTGATTACTGCGGCGAGTCACGGGTGTTCCAAACCGACCTGCCCACACCCGAGGACATCGGCACGCTCGCAGGCCAACGCACCGTGGACCGTATCGGCGCACGCAAGCCGAAGACGGGCAGCTACCCTGTTTTGTACGATGAACGCATCTCGTCTTCACTGATCGGACATTTACTCGCTGCGGTGAACGGCGCTTCGATTGCTCGCGGCTCAAGCTGGCTGCGCGATGCTATGGGTGAGTTCGTCTTGCCTGCGAACCTGTCCATTATGGAACAACCGCACCGCAAACGCGTCACCGCCTCGCGTCTGTTTGATGGAGAAGGATTGCCCACCAAGGAACGGGCGATAGTTGAAAACGGACGCCTCATGGGCTGGACACTTGACCTCGCATCCGCCCGCAAACTGGACATGCAAAGCACCGCAAATGCCTCGCGGGGCGTGTCATCCCCGCCCTCCCCATCGCTGTCCAATGTAAGCCTGACGCAGGGCACGAAGAGCCGAGACGAGTTAATCGCCGATATGGGAACGGGCCTGCTCGTCACCTCGATGATCGGCTCGACCATCAACCCCACGACGGGCGACTATTCACGCGGCGCGGCAGGCTTTTGGGTCGAAAACGGCGAGATCGCCTATGCCGTGAATGAATGCACCATCGCGGGCAATCTGCGCGACATGCTCGCCACGATCATTCCCGCAAACGATGCCCGCACGCACCTGAGCACCGTGGTGCCCTCGCTTCTGGTCGAAGGAATGACCCTTGCCGGTGACTGATGACCTCGCATTGCTGATCGACGCCGCCCGCGAGGCGGGGCGCTTGGCCACACCGTTTTGGAAATCGAACCCCGAAGTATGGGACAAAGGCAACGGCGCAGGCCCCGTGACGGAGGCGGACTTGGCCGTTGACCGCTATCTCCGTGATCGCTTTGCGGCAGAGCGTCCGACCTATGGATGGCTCTCCGAGGAGACCACCGACACCGACGCCCGCCTGACCAAAGAGCGTGTGGTGATCGTCGATCCCATTGATGGCACGCGCAGCTTTATCCAAGGCGATACAAATTGGGCGCACTCACTGGCCATTGTTGAACTCGGCGAACCGATTGCGGCCGTCGTCTACCTGCCGCTACGCGACCGCCTGTTTGCGGCGACCAAAGGCGGCGGCGCGACATTGAATGGTGAGCCGATTCACGTTGGCCAGTGCGGCACCTTGGACGGAGCGCGCGTTTTGATGAAAAAGGGCATTCTGGCCGCTGAGCATTGGCAGGGTCTCCCCCCCTTGTTCGACCACAAATTCCGCCCGTCACTGGCCTACCGTCTCGCGCTTGTGGCACAAGGCCGTTATGACGCAATGCTCACTTTGCGCCCGACATGGGAATGGGACGTGGCCGCAGGGGTTTTGATCATGGAAGAAGCAGGCGGCGTGGTCACGGATCGCACGGGAGCGCGCCCTCTGTTCAACCAACCTCACCCCGCAATTGATGGCCTTGTCGCGGGCAGCGCGGCGCTTTCAAACGCCATCCTTGAACGCCTCACTCAACGCTCCTCATAGTCCGCCATATCCTCTGATACAGCCTGAACCAGATTGGCAACAAGATCGGGATCGGCGGCGTGAACGCGGCTCCAGTTCGGGATGAATGGCGTCTCCATTGGGTTGTCCAAAAACACCTGCCCCGCCCGCATGATGTTCGAGGCAAACAGTTCCACCGCACGTTCCTCGACATGGCGATCCACATGCAGCCCGTTCATCCGTGCATCATTGAAATAGGTTTCAATCAGATCCAATCCGTCACGGTAATAAGTGGCTTTG
Organism: Celeribacter sp.; assembly: GCF_048266405.1. Classification (GTDB taxonomy): domain Bacteria; phylum Pseudomonadota; class Alphaproteobacteria; order Rhodobacterales; family Rhodobacteraceae; genus Celeribacter. The sequence continues at coordinate 524,078 of NZ_JBLWZO010000002.1, read as the reverse complement.
ATCGAGCGGAAAATCTCCTCGGAAAACACCGTGCCATCAGCGGCGAGCTTGCGGTAGAGCGCCTTACAGATATCCACGGACATCCGCGACAGCCCTTGGTTCGCATCCTCTTCACTGAGGTCTTGGTGCTTGTGATCGTAGCGGTCCGAAATCTCGACCTGACACACGGCACGCGGGCTCAGATTGCGCCAAGCCTCAGACAGCAGACCGATCTCCAATCCCCAATCAGACGGAATGCGCATATCGGGAAGGATCGACGTCCGCATGGCAAATTCCCCCGCGAGCGGGTAGCGAAAATCCGACAGGAAATCGAGATACTCACGCGGCCCAAGCACCTTTCGCAAAGCAGCCAACATCGGCGAGACCAAGAGGCGCGACACACGGCCGTTCAACTTGCCATCCGCCACACGCGGATAGAATCCTTTCGACATCTGGTAGGGGAAATTCGGATTGGTGACGGGATAGACCAACCGCGCCAGCATATCGGCCGAATAGGTCACAACATCACAATCATGGACCGCCACAACCGCGCTATCCGCCCGCGCGATTGTATAGCCCATACAAAACCAGACATTGCGCCCCTTCCCAGGTTCGGCGGGTGACAATTCCAATTCGCGCAACCGCGCATCTACCGCCCGAAGACGTGGGCCGTCATTCCACAGCACCACGTGATCCGCCTTCAGTCTGGAAAAGAACTTTCGCGCATAGCGGTATTGGGCCTCATCAGCACGGTCCAAACCGATGACGATCCGGTGGATGAAATCCACCTTGTTCAACTCGTCAATAATCGCGGGCAGGGCCTCGCCCTCCAGTTCAGAAAAGAGGGACGGAAGGATAAGGGTGATTTTTCGGTTCGACGCAAAGATGTTCAGTTCACGCGCAAGATCCTCCGCCGTGTTGTGTCGCAGGTTGTGCAATGTCGCGACGTGTCCGCCTTGATGAAAATCAGCCATGAGTCACCTCTTTACTCCGTAAATTTGTTCCATGCGTGCCAACACGCTTTTATTCCACCCGACAGGGCCCGCATCTGTGGTTCGAGTGATCTGCCCTGTGGCTTCACCCGCCATCGCAGGCAACGGGGCGCCATGCGGGTTTGCGACGATCACACCAAAGTCCGCCACCGCGATCATTTCCACATCGTTGGGCGCGTCGCCGAGCGCCATTGTCACGGGCTTCAGGTCGTAGCTACGAGTAATTTCCGCAACACGATCCGCCTTCGTCGCGCCAAAGGACAGCGTGAGAAACCGCCCGCCGCGCCGTGCGACAATCCCACGCTCCGCAAGAGCCGCAAGAAAGTCGGACAGTTGGTCCTCGCTTCCGATCCAATGTCCCGGTTCAGAAAACTGACGCTTTGCGGCAAGGGCCGCCTCGGCCTGCGACAAACCTGTTTCACGTGCGACCTGCGACGTGGTCCACTCAGAGAACCCGCGAAAATGCTTTCGCAAAGCGGATGGAACATCAGCAAGCGCCGAGAGAAGCGCATTATAGACCTTGGCATCCTCGCGCGGCTTCCCATCAGCAGGAAGCAACCCCGCCCCGTTTTCGACAATAGCAGGAGCATCCGCAAACCCCATCGCGGCCCGCAATTCGTAAAGTTCAAACGCCGTTTTCGAACTCGCCAACACCAAAGGCACACCCAAGGTTTTCATCCGCTCCAATGCAGGGATCGCCGCAGACCAATCGTAGGTGTCATGATCAAGGAGTGTCCCATCAAGATCGGAAAACACGATCAGTGCGGGCGTGATAGGGTTATCTGAACTCATGGATCAATACTGACCGCTCTCGCCAACAAGAGAAACAGCTAGCGGCACAATTCAGCCTCATAAATGAGACGTTGCGCATTTTTTAGGCAGACGCCCGCGCGCCGCCACCGGATCGTCTTGACCGCCCAACTGGATCGGATAGGGTGCACCCGCAATGACCCGACGGAGGACATCATGGCTCAACGACTGCACCTCGTTTTCGGTGGCGAACTGGTCGACCCGACCAAAACGACATTCCGCAATACAGATGACATCCACGTTGTCGGCATTTTCCCTGACTACGAATCCGCACATGCGGCGTGGAAGTCCGAGGCTCAACGCACCGTCGACAACGCCCACATGCGCTACTTCATCGCTCACCTCCATCGGTTGCGTGACGAAGAAGTCGCCGCGAGCTCTACCGAAGAGCTTGATTCCTAAGGATCGGCCGCGTGGCCAAACCAACATCTCTTCGCGTCTATCTCGCCACAACCGCACGCTCGGAATCGCAAGCCGTCAAGCGGCTAAAGCGACTTCAGTCCTCTGGCGTTCTCTCCCAAGACGGCGTTGACTGCAGGCTTGCCCGAGCCTTGCCTCCGCGTCCTGCGGGAGAATTGATCTGGTTTCATGTCGCGCGTACGCGTTCCGTTACCGCAACCCTCGAATTATTGGATACACTGCGCGACGAACGCCCTGATCTGTCCTGCCTTCTAACCACGACAGACCCGCTTCCGGAACAGATGGATCGCCTCAATAACGTCATCCATATGCCGCTTCCCGAGGAATGCGTGATGGTCGTCAGACGCTTTTTGGACCACTGGTCTCCAACCGTTCTGGGCTGGGTCGGAGACGGGTTTCGCCCGTCACTTCTCTGGCATGTACAAGAGGCCCGCATCCCGAGCGTAGCCATTGCCGCCCCTGAGTGCGCCCACGAATTCGACGCGCGGTTTATTCTCCCGTCACTGCGCCAGTCCACCCTGTCCCAGTTCGATCATGTCATCGCGAGCAATAACAACGATGCCACAACATGGCTTCGTATGGGCGTGAATGAACAACGGATCGACGTGGTCGGCCCCCTTGAGGAAGGGTCACTGTCGCATCGGTTCGAGGAACACGGATTTGTGGAACTGTCCCAAGACATTGGAACGCGCCCGACGTGGTTTGCCGCCTGCCTGTCTGCGGGCGAAGCTACCGATGTGATCAAATCCCACACAACCGTCATGCGCCATGCCCACCGTCTTTTGCTGATCGCAACATTCAAGGATGCGGCAGCCCAAGACACCTTTGAGAAACAGGCCGCCAGCGCAGGACTGCGCGTCGCCCACCGCAACAACCACACCCCCGTGAGCGAAGAGGTCCAAGTCCTCATTGCTGACTCGGAAATAGACGAAAGCGCCCTGTGGTATCGCGCCGCCCCGACAAGTTTTCTTGGCTCGTCCCTGACGAAGGATGGTGGGATTTCCCCCAATGATGCGGCGGGTTACGGCTCGGCGATTGTCCACGGCCCACATGTGTTTCATCACGAAAATGCCTATGCCCGCTTGGCGGCAGCAGGCGCCACACGAATGGTGCGCTCGGACAGTGACTTGAGCGATGCCGTTCGCGCCTTTCTGGCCCCCGATGCCTCCGCATTGGCCGCAAATGCGGCGTGGACGGTGATGTCATCAGGGGCGGAAGTCTCGACTCGCACCGCCGACCTGCTCCATGATCTCCTCGATCTACGGGAGGCGATGGACGCATGAAAGAGCCAAAATTCTGGTCAAATCCTGCCGACCGCCCGGGCCTTGCCGCTCGCGTTCTGGCACCTCTTGGCGCAATCTATGCAGACCAAACCGCTCGTCGCGTCGCAAAAAGCGGGCTCAAAGCATCCGTTCCCGTCATTTGTATCGGCAACATCAATGCTGGTGGGACAGGCAAAACACCGACGGTCATCGCTCTGGCCCAACGTCTCATAGAGCGCGGAAAGTCGGTACACGTTGTATCACGCGGCTATGGCGGATCGCTCGATGGCCCTGTACGTGTCGACGAGCGCCGCCACAGCGCGGACCAAGTCGGTGATGAACCGTTGCTGATTGCCGCATTCACCCCCGCATGGATCTCCAAGGATCGCGCCGCAGGCGTCCGTGCCGCGCAAGAGGACGGTGCAGATGTCATTCTCCTTGATGACGGAATGCAAAATGGCAGTGTTGAGAAAAACGCGACCTTCGTCGTTGTCGATGCACATCGCGGATTTGGCAACGGGCGGGTCATACCCGCAGGGCCACTTCGCGAACCGATCTCACGCGGCCTTGCACGCGCCGATGCAGTCATCTCGATTGGAGACGCGATAGCGCAAGAGCGCTTTTCCGCTCTTTGGTCCAATGCGGTGACGGTCCCGCGCCTGAGCGCCGCGCTGACCCCCTTGCAAACGGGCTTTGATTGGGTCGACCAACCCGTTCTGGCCTTCGCAGGAATTGGCCATCCCGAGAAGTTCTTTGCCACACTGAAAGGCCTCGGAGCGAATCTCCTTCGTGCCGAAGCCTTGAGCGACCATCAACCCTTGTCGACGCAGCTGATGACACGATTGGAGATCGAGGCCCTCGCCTTGGGCGCACAGATGGTCACAACGGAAAAAGACGCGGTGCGTTTGCCCCGCGCCTTTCGCCAAAAGGTTGTCACCCTGCCCGTGCGCTTAACGAGCGAGGATTGGTCGGTTCTCGACGGCATCCTCGCTCGGCTCGGACTGGAATAAGGCTTATTCAGCCAGTTTTTTGTCCAGAATTTTCTTGAGATCTGCGTAGGACATGTTGGAGTGTTTCACGCCATCAATGACGAGGGTCGGCGTCGCATTGATCTCATCCGCCTCAGCCTCTTTCTCGGATTTATCGATCATTGCCAGCGCCATTTCGCCATTGTTCATGCAGGCATCCAGTTCGGCATCGGACAGCCCCGCCGTTTTACCGATCTTGCGCAGGTTTTCGACGATCAGCATCGCATCTTTACCACCGGCAAGCCACTCTGTTTGCTGCTCATAAAGCAGGCTTTGAATACCGAAGTAGCGCATTGCTCCACCACAACGTGCCACCATTGCCGCCCAGAGGCCAAACTTGTCAAAGTAGGCTTCGCGGTAGACGAATTTCACTTTTCCGGTATCGATGTAGTCTGCTTTCAGAGGTTTAAAGACAGACCCATGAAAATTTGCGCAATGCGGACATGTATAGGACGCGTATTCGATGATCTCGATCGGCGCATCTGCATCACCCATCGTCAAATCAGGCACCACAATGGTAGCTGGCTCTGCCTTCTCTGTTTCTTGTGCAAAGCTCGGCAGAGCAAAGCCCGACATCATGCCAACCGTAGCGAATGCGGTTGTGGTAAGGAAAGTACGTCTATTCATGGGTCCACCTTTGATTGGTTGGCGTTTTTGGTTAGGACGTTTGCCCCGAGTTTTTCAAGCGCAGCGCGCAATCCCTCGTCATGGACACCCGTCGACATCTCATGCGCCTCATGAACCAACTTTGGATCAAGGGCGGGTTTTGTGTCTTTTTTCGTCGTTTCGAATTGAACGCGACCCGCGGCAAAACCCGTGGGCGCAGTCTGTGTAATATGAATACGGCTGATGGCACTAAATCCGTAAACCGCATTCACGCGGTCACGGATTTTGGGCAACTCGGCTTGTAACATTGGGGCAAATGCACCCGTCGTCAAAAGCGTCAGCGTCGCGCCAAACCCACCCTTGGCATAGGATACCTTGATCGGGCGGGCCATCGCGGCGGTTTGCTCACCGACCACCTCGGGCCAATGAGTCAACAACCGCGTCTCGGAAAATCCGCGGGCCTCGGTTGCTGCTCGGATTCGCGACTGCAAAAGACCAGAGGTCATCTCGAACCCCTTTCGTCTCCGTGCGAATGTTTTACCCGATTTAGCTGCCATCGTATTTTCCAAGTCTCCATCTGGCCTCTTTGGCCCTGCGCCCTATTGTAGTGGTCCCGACGCCCTGCACCAGTAGAAAGCCGATGACGGATGCTAAACATTGCGTGACGAATTGAAATGTATTGAAATCGCCGACACGCTTTTGGCGTGGTACGACACTCATGCGCGCGATTTGCCGTGGCGTGTCTCCCCCCAAGATCGCGCGAATGGCGTCACACCCGACCCTTACCGGGTGTGGCTCTCCGAGATCATGCTGCAACAGACAACTGTTGCGGCGGTGAAGTCCTATTTCGAACGTTTCACCGCGCTGTGGCCAACGGTGCAGGATCTGGCCGCCGCTCCCGACGACGCGGTTATGGCCGAATGGGCAGGGCTCGGATACTACGCCCGCGCCCGCAATCTGCTCAAATGTGCGCGGGTGATAGTCGCGGATCACGGCGGCGTGTTTCCCAATGATCACGCCACACTTTTGACCCTCCCTGGAATTGGGCCTTACACGGCATCAGCCCTCTCCGCGATTGCCTTTGATGCGCCCGAGACCATTTTGGACGGCAATGTAGAACGCGTGATGTCGCGGCTATATCGAGTAGAGACACCGCTTCCGACCTCAAAGCCCGAACTGATGGCCTTAGCCACGCGCCTCACCCCCAAACACCGCGCAGGCGATTATGCGCAAGCGGTCATGGATTTGGGGGCAACGGTTTGCACACCGAAATCACCCAGTTGCGGCATTTGCCCTCTCAGCGAGAATTGCCGTGCCCGCCGTGAAGGCGTGGCTGCCGATCTACCCAAGAAACTGCCGAAGAAACCCAAGCCTGTGCGCTTGGGCCATATCTATGTCTCACGCACAGCGGCGAAAGAATGGGTGTTGGAGACACGGCCCGAAAAGGGGCTTCTCGGCGGGATGCTGGGTTGGCCCACTTCGGAGTGGAGCGACGCGCCATCTGACCGCCCGCCCTTTGATGCCGAATGGCAGGATATTGGCGCGATCCGCCACACCTTCACCCACTTCCATCTGATCTTGCGTGTGCATGTGTCACATCCCGTCACGGCGCCACAACATGCCGTTTTACTGCATCATTCAGACTTTCGGCCCTCCGACTTGCCGACCCTGATGCGAAAGGCATTTGATCTTTCTCAAGCAATCTTCGACAATTAAGCGGTAGAAACCACGGTGACGTGACATTACGAGGTGCCGAGATGAATATGGCCAAGATTTCTACTCGAAACGCGATACCCTTCTGGTTGTCGCTTGGGATCGTTCCCCTGTTATGGATTGGCGCGGTGAAAGGCGGTTGGTGGACGACCCTTGTGCCACTCTACGCGTGGTATCTGTTCGCGGCTCTGGACGCCGTACTGGGTCTGAACCTCGACAACCCTGATCCCGAAACGCCTGAACAGGAGTTATTCTGGTATCGGTTGGTCACGCTGATCTGGTTCCCGTTGCAGTTCGTGAACATCTTTGGGTTAATCTATTTTGTCACCCACACCGATCACCTGTCCACACTGGCCACCATTGTCCTGTTCTTTGGCCTCGGCGTGTCGTCAGGAACCATCGGGATCGTGTATTCCCATGAGCTGATGCACCAACGCAATACGATGGAACGATGGCTTGCCGATCTGCTGTTGGCTTCGGTTCTCTACTCCCATTTCCGCTCTGAGCATTTGCTTGTCCACCATGTCCATGTCGGCACGCGGCGCGATGCGGTGACGGCGCTTTATAACGAGGGGTTCCACCGGTATTTCTTCCGCGTTCTGCGCGAATGCCCTCGCTCGGCATGGCGGGCGGAAGCGGCGATGTTGGCCCGTCGCGGCCTGTCGCCGTGGCACCCGCGCAATCCGCATTTCCGCTATTGGACGCTCCAGATTTTGATGATGATTCTGGCTGTGCTGCTTGGAGGTGTGACGGGGCTGTTGCTGTTGTTCTGGCAAGCCATTGTCGCAATCTGGCAGTTGGAATTGACCAACTACATCGAGCATTACGGGCTCACGCGCCGCCACCTCGGGGACGGCAAATATGAACACGTCAAACCCCATCATAGTTGGAACGCCGCGCATATGGCGACCAATTGGTTGCTGATCAATTTGCAGCGCCATTCGGACCACCACTACAAACCGGATCGCCGTTTCCCCCTGCTGCAAAACTACGACAAAACCGATGCGCCACAGCTTCCACGTGGCTACACCGTGATCGCTTTTGCCGCGATGGTCCCACCGCTGTGGCGTCGCATTATGAACCCGAAAGTGCGGGCGTGGCGCGAACAATACTATCCTGACATCGAGGATTGGGACGACTACAAATACGGTCGCAATCCGCTTCCTGAACTTTAACTGCCAGACAAAAAAAGGCCCCGCCAAAAGGCGGGGCATAAGTTGATGCCGTGGAAGTCAGACCACAGGCACCTGGCGGTATTCTGGTGAAAAATTCGCATTTCGGCACCCGCAAATGACGCGTCTGATCTCTGTCGGACTTGCGTCGGGCAAAATGGCGGATGCCGAATGTTATGAGGGCCGCGGGGGCTAGTTCATCTCCGCGCGGATTTGCTGACGCAGCACGTCAATCGGCACCTGTTGCCCATCGCGTTTAAACGTCCAATAGGTCCATCCGTTGCACGAAGGCGCGCCCTCTAGATGTGCGCCGACCTGATGGATCGAGCCTTTCACATCATTGGCAACGAGCGTGCCGTCGGCACGGACCTTTGCCTTCTGGCGACCGTTGAGCGAGTAAAGCTCCTCACCCGGGCGCAACATGCCGCGCTCGACCAACTGGCCAAACGGCACGCGTGGCTCGGCGCGTTTCGAGGTCGAAACATGCAGCGCGTCCTTGTCGAACTTGCGCACGGAATCGATACGTTTCTGAGCAACCTTGCGATACTTCTCTTCGCGCTCGATGCCGATGAACTCACGGCCAAGCATTTTCGCAACCGCGCCCGTTGTCCCCGTCCCGAAGAACGGATCAAGCACCACATCACCGGGGTTGGTCGTACCAACCAGAATACGGTGCAGCAGGCTTTCGGGTTTTTGCGTTGGGTGTGCCTTTTCGCCATCTTCGTTTTTGAGGCGTTCGCCACCGTTACAAATTGGCAAGACCCAATCCGAGCGCATCTGGATGCCTTCGTTCAGCGCCTTGAGCGCCTCATAGTTAAAGGTGTATTTGGCGGCCTCGTTTTTCGATGCCCAGATGATCGTCTCGTGGGCATTGGTGAACCGCTTGCCACGGAAGTTGGGCATCGGGTTGGACTTGCGCCAGACCACATCGTTGAGAATCCAGAAGCCTTGGTTCTGAAGCTCGGCGCCCATGCGATAGACGTTGTGATAGGAGCCAATCGCCCAGATCGCGCCATTCGGTTTGAGAATACGGCGCGCGGCGGCAAGCCAAGCACGGGTGAAATTGTCATAAACCTTGAAGCTGTCGAACTGGTCCCATGAGTCATCAACTGCGTCGACTTTGGAGTTGTCAGGACGATGCAGGTCACCGCGCAACTGAAGGTTATAGGGAGGATCTGCGAAGATCAGATCAACCGAGCCTTCGGGAAGGCTGTTCATGATCTCAATGCAATCGCCACCAAGAATCTGGTTTAGCGGCAGCTCTTTGGCTGCCTCACGTGTTTTAGTCGTCATACTCTGCCTCTTATCGTGCCCCTTATGGGGCATCGTTACCGCACCGTTTTCGGCGTCGTTTTATGAGGACAAAGATGAGTCAAAGTTGATTCCCGGTCAATTTCTTTTTTGAATCAGTCACTTAGTTATTTATCTTGATACAAGATGTTGTGTATGGGCTTGAACGAACGTCTATGGTGTGGGGTCACCCCAAGATTTCGGAGTCCCTCTAGATGCAATTTTGTCCCATAGCCCGCGTTTTTCTCCCATCCATAACCTGGATGCTGTTGCGCTAAATCCACCATCAGCCGATCACGCCATGTTTTCGCAACGATTGAGGCCGCCGCAATCGACACGGATCGCGCGTCGCCTTTGACGATGGCTTCGGCATCTAGGCCAAAGGCGGGGGGAATCTTGTTCCCGTCGACAAGAACATAGTCAGCGGGCACTTTAAGACCTGCAACCGCACGCTCCATCGCCCGCAAGGACGCCTGTAGAATATTGATCTCGTCGATCTCCTCGACCGAACAGGAGGCAATAGAGACATCCGCCACCTCCATGATCTGATCGTAAAGTGCGATTCGGCGTTTTTCGGTGAGCGCCTTACTGTCGTTCAACCCCTCGGGGATACGATCAGGGTTGAGCCAAACGGCGCAGGCAGTGACGGGACCGGCGAGCGGGCCACGCCCCACCTCATCCACACCGACGATACGGCCATAGCCCCGCGCGGCGGCTTGAGTTTCAAATGAATAGTCTGGAGCTGTTTTTACCATAGACCTGTGAAACCCCATCGCGGTGGGAATGGCAAGAAACAGGTTGGAAAAGAGGCGGAAGGTCCGCATGAAACCTCCCGCCCGAGTGACGCGACCCATGGGGACATGAGTGCCGCGTATAGGATGTGTCAGGGTATGTGTTAATGGCGGCGGTTGTCGGCAACCTTATAACCAAAGCGTCCCAGACAGCTCATGTCATAACCTTCGACCGTTCCGCTTTTGGCGCGGATATCCGTTTCGCACCGCTTTGGCAGGGGCGCGTTGGAGCGGCGGGTTTTATCAAGGCACCGTTCAACGGCAATCGACGTATCCGCACCATGACGGCGATCGACCTTCACAACACATTGTGCGGGAATGTCGAAATGGGAATAGGGCTGCGCCTTGTGACGGGACGGACCATTATGACCTTTATTGTTGTGCGGTTTGTGGGTCGGCTGTGGGGCGGCCACGGGCGTGGACGATTTATTCGACTCGTGGATGAGCTTGCCGACAACAAACAGGGTCAGAAGTCCGCCAACTGCGCGGGCAACGTCCTCGTCACCTGCGCGGGCGGGAGCGGCATAGGCTGCAACGGAGATTGAAAACGCCATGAGGCCTGCGGTGAATTTGGTATGTCTCATCTGGTGTTCCTTTATGTGACGTGACCGACACGGGACAGGATGCGTCGGTGATGGATCACTTTTGGGCCAGATCCGCAAAATCGCTCAATATCAGCCGCGTGATATTGGATAGCAGGCATAAAGGCGGGCTTTGTTATTGAATAACACGCGGTTTTTGCCCAAGGATGTGGGCATGACACGCCTCATTAAAATCGCCCGTATCGGGATGGCCACTGGCCTCATCGCGCTCTTGCCCGCTATCGCGCAGGCGGAGTGCTACGTCTCTTATAAGGCAAAGCGGGAAAACCCGTTGAAGCTTCATTTCGGTGTGGCGGAAGTCCCCGATGCCGCGTGTTCAAAAGACGCCGCAGCGACGGTGCTTGCCCCACGTCTTGCGAAAGACGGGTGGATTCTTTTGACGATTGCCGCAATGGTCGACGAAACCGAACTGGAGGCTCTGAAAGACAGTGCTGGCGCGTTTTTCCTCAAATACTGATAGTGCGCGATCCGCGCGGGTTGTGGCGCTTGGCGTCGGGGCGATTGTGGTCATCCTGCTTGCGGCTGCGGCCTTCCTGTTCGCAAACCTGCCCGATGCCAATGCGTTCAACGCACGGGTGGAGCGCATCTTTGTCGAGAACGATCTGACCACAAACGCACAGATCAAACTGCTCGAAATCCTCGCGCAATCGGGCACGGCCTTTTCCGACACGCTGACAAGCTACCGCATGGTGATCTTCGTGCTGTTGATTTTCGCCACAGCGTTGCTCGTTGCATCTTTGGTATTTGTGGTGACCATCATCGCCATGAACCGCCGCATGAGCGAGATTGAACGCGCAGGGATGCAGGTGTCGAGCTTGCAAATCTCCCGCGCCGAGAACGCCGTCTACCTCAACGACATGGCATTTCAACTGACCCCCGCCGCGATGGAAACCATGTCGATCCTCGCCGAAGCCCGTCTCGACGGCGATATGCTCTCGGGCGCAGAGATTGAAGCGATGATCTCGGGGCGCTTGGTGTCCGACTGCGACGAAGCCGCAGGCGCCACACGCATCAAACGCCTACGCGACACGCTCGGCAATCAAATGGTCAGCGAAATGTTGGTGAAAAACGTCGCCCGCAAAGGCTACGTCCTCTCCGTCTCAAAAGACGTCATCGAGATGGTGTAGGGCTATTCAGCCCGCAAGCGTCCAATCGAAATGGTGATCCCGACTGGATTCGAACCAGTAACCTGCCCCTTAGGAGGGTGTATTTCATTGCGCTTGTCCTTGTTGTTTTTCAAATAGTTGAATGCATTTTAGTGGTCATTTTGTACCGTACGCGTTCTGAATAGCGCCCGTACATCGGCCTCGTCCGTCTCGGCATGGGCATAGATCCGCATCGGCAAATTCGGGTCCGACCAGCGGCCTGCTTTGGCTGCGGTCACGGGATCAATCCCTTGACGCACCACAAGCTCGGTGAAGAACCCATGCCGTCCCGCGCGGTGCGCTGACAAATAGGGAATGCCCGCACGCTTGCAGATTGTCCGCCAACGCTTGGAGTATCCAGTCGGACTGCCATAGCCAAACACCCGCGCTTTCATGAACTTTCCCGTCTTGCGGTTCTTCGGCTGCTTGGGCCTGAGCGCGCACATTTCCTGCATCATCTGCGGTGAGACAGTGATCCACTCATCGGGATGCCCTTTCTGCGCTTTCAGCCTCACCTGATTTTCGGAGGGACGCAGATCATCAGGCTCAAGCGAGGTCGCCTGATCGATACGGGCGGCAGTCTCGAACATGAACCGCAACAAAGCCGCATTGTAAGGATCAGCGGCGGCACAAAATGCCTCCACCCAGTTCTTGTCCGACGGCATGCGTTCGACACGGCTTGGCTTGCCTCGAAACTTGTCCTGCGCAATCCGTTCAAATTTGTCGTAAGCCTTCACGCGAATGAGCGGCGTGCCCTCCAGCTCGTGCGCGTTATTGATGACCGCACGCGCGGGCGTCACAATCTCACGCCACCACGTATCTGTGCAAGCCTTAGGTTTCAGCTTGGGGCCAAGGCTTTTGAGGCGCGCACCAGTAATCGCACCCAATGACAGATGGCCGATCTCTTCAACGATGGGGATCAGTTGCTTCGCGGCGACCGGTGATGCCTTGTAGAGCATGATCGCGTCCGCGAAGGTCATATTGACCTCGTCGCCAATGAGATACCGACGGATTTGGAACTCGGTCTCGCGCGTTATCCAGTCCCGTGCGCCTGCTTCTGTAGATGCCTTAGTGCTGCGCCGGTATGGACCGGCGATTGGCCTGCCGTTGTATTCGACCCAGCCTTTCGCCCAGAAATAATTCCCACGTTTGTAGATTTCGAGTGGCATGACGGACCTCCTTCGAAAATGGCATCGATCTGCGCAGGCGTGATGAGCATGGTGCGCCCGAGACGATAAAATGCCCCTGTCGCATTGGCGCGCTCTCGCAACGTGCGCTCGGAAACATCAATGCCCATGCCCGCCATGACCTCAACCCACTGTGTCGGAGTCTTGCCCAACGCAAGGATCTGGGAGCCTTCTGGTGCTTCGACTTCAGCCATTGTGAACCGCCTTTCCTCGTTAAACCTAGATTCGCGTTCCGCATGGAATCGCTTGTCCCGCACCATCTGACGTGATCAGATGGATTAGAATGTAAAATACTGTCATTTTGTGCAGTCTCGCGCGTAAATACAGTCTCGTCAACAGGAAACCGTGCATGTCACGAGATTCTAAAAGTGTGTTTGTTGCTATGGGCGCTCGACTGGCGATCGTGCGCAACGAAATTGGCCTTACCCAAACTGCGCTTGCCGATGCTCTCGGTGTGTCGCACCGCGCTTATCACAGCTACGAAAAGGGCCAGCGCGGATTACCGGTCGAAGCGCTTGTTGCCTTAGGCGACAGCTTTGATGTCGACATTGCATGGGTGCTTATGGGCACCAAAGCCATCCGCACGGCGCATGACTTCGACGCCCTAAAGCGTATCGAGACCGAGCTCGATCAGCACCTCACATCAGAAGGCATAAAAATCAAAAGCGAAAAACGCGGCGCAATCGTCGCGCGTTGGTATCAGTCGCACGTCGAGGGTCGCGAAGTCTCCGACGACGACGTGCACACATGGATTGAATTGGTAAGGGAGTAAGAGTGTGAATGAACCAAGCAAACAATGGCAGCAGATTAGACGCGCAACTCTGGACCGCGCGCGCCGTCAAGTAATCGATCCTATGCAGCCACTTTCCACACTCTTCGTCGCGACAGTCTTGCTCTATAGCGCGGGATTTGTGCGCCTTAACATACTTGCCGAAACAGGCCAAAACTACACATGGCTCGACGCGCTCCAGATCCTCGGAACGGCAGTGTCAGGCCTCCTGCTCCTCATTCTGTCTGGCGCGGTGATGACGCTCGGCTTTATGTCGATGAGGTTGGCAAAGGTGGCGCAGGGCAGCGAAACGGCACACTAAACCGCCCGCAACTGTGCCTCATCGGCTTTGACACGTGTTTGCGCCCCCATGAGATCCATCAAGACCCAAACACGGCGATCCGCGTCTATTTTCTCGACCTCACCGACAAAATCGGAGAATGGGCCTTTGGTGAACGTCACGGCGTCTCCCGTCGCGAGAACGGACGCCGCGACCAGTTTGCCCATACTGTCGCACCGCGCCTTTAACCCATTCACCAGCCCGCCCGGCACTGGTGCTGGCGCGCGACCAAAGCTCACCAACCGCGTGATGCCTTGCGTTGAATTGATCGCTCGCCAACACCCCTGCACGGCATTGAACGCGACAAAGATGTAGCCAGGGAAAAGGGGGCGCCGCGCGGTCACAAACCTGCCTGACCGCTGCTGTGTGGTCTCTTCGAGAGGGAGAAACGTCTCAAACCCCTGCCGTTCGAGATTGCGTTTTGCAATCTGCGCGCTGTTCGGCTTCAACTGAGCCAAGAACCAACTCATCTCTTTATCAACGACATTCCGTGTCATTCCACACCCCTTAACAACCACGACGCCATGTATCGTTCAATTTCGAACAATTGCAACATCAACGACATCGCACCTTAGTCCTAAACCGCGATTTTTACGGTTGCCTGTTTATTAATCATTCGCTACTGCTCAAATTTGAACGATGGAACATCTACTCGTCACGCCAGCTAATTTCTCACGGAGCGCCGCTCAGGCAGCTCTAGTGCGGTAGCCTGCCAAGACCACAGCCATATGACACGCTCCCAACTTCAGGAAGATATGTATTTTCGCATCCTTCGACTCCTTCAGGAAAACCCTGAAATGTCGCAGCGCGACCTAGCAAAAGCAGTGGGCGTGAGCGTGGGGCGAATGAACTACGTGCTCAATGCGCTCGTGGATAAAGGGCTCGTGAAATTAGGGAACTTCACGGCGGCGAAGGACAAACGGCGATATGCGTATATTTTGACACCAAAGGGGATTGCGCAAAAAGCTGCGCTGACAAGGTCATTCTTGGCGCGGAAGGTGGCGGAGTATGTAGCTCTTAGGGAAGAGATTGAGACGCTTCGGAACGAATTACCTGCACGCGGGTCTGAACCCGCACACGAACGCGATTAACCTAAAAGCCAATCGCATTACCTTCGGCATAAAAATCATCCCGCTAAACACACAAAGCAATCGAACATAAGTAACAATACTAGTTTGCGACGACACAGGATATCCCCAAAATGAAAATTGCAATGATTGGAACCGGCTATGTAGGTCTTGTATCAGGCGTATGCTTCTCCGATTTCGGGCATGACATCGTCTGTGTCGACAAGTTGCCCGAAAAGATCACTATGCTTGAACGGGGCGAAGTACCAATCTACGAACCAGGTCTCGACGCCGTTCTTGAGCGCAATGTCACCGCGGGACGTCTAACTTTCACAACTGATTTGGCATCAGCCGTTGCAGGCGCGGATGCGGTTTTTATTGCGGTCGGAACTCCAACCCGACGAGGCGACGGCCACGCGGATCTGAGCTATGTGATGGCGGCAGCTGAAGACATCGCACATGCGCTTACCGACTATACCGTCGTCGTAACCAAGTCGACCGTGCCCCTCGGGACCAACCGCAAGGTCGCCGAAACGATACGCGCGGCCAATCCAAACGCCATTTTCGATGTCGCATCGAACCCCGAATTCCTGCGCGAAGGAGCGGCGATCGAAGACTTCATGAAACCCGATCGTGTTGTCGTTGGCGTTGAAAGTGATCGCGCGCAATCAGTGATGGGCGACATCTATCGTCCGCTTTATCTGCGCGACTTCCCGATCATCTATACAGACCTAGAGACAGCCGAAATGATCAAGTACGCGGCGAATGCCTTTCTCGCGACCAAAATCAGTTTCATTAACGATATCGCGGCCCTGTGCGAGCGAGTCGGCGCCGACGTAAAGTCCGTTGCGCGCGGCATGGGGCTGGATGGGCGCATCGGCAACAAGTTTCTCCATGCAGGCCCTGGTTATGGAGGCTCCTGCTTTCCCAAAGACACCTCGGCACTGACACGGATGGGACAAGAGCACGGCGTACCTCAACGCATCGTTGAGTCGGCTATCACGGTCAACGATACGACCAAACGTAGAATGATCGACAAGGTAATCGATCTCTGCGGTGGATCGGTCAACGGCAAAACCATCGCTGTGCTTGGCGTCACATTCAAACCCGAAACCGACGACATGCGCGATGCGCCAGCCTTAACGATCGTGCCGGCTCTCGTAGGCAGCGGAGCCAAGGTGCGGGTCGTAGATCCACAAGGTCGCAAGGAGGGCGAAGCCTTGCTGCCGGGAGTAGATTGGATTCAAGACCCCTACTTGGCCGGCGATGGAGCAGACGCAATCGTAATCTTAACCGAGTGGAACGCCTTTCGCGCGCTTGACCTTGCTCGGCTAGCATCCGGCATGACCGAACCAGCCATGGCTGATCTACGTAACATCTACGACGAGGGCGCGGCAAGATCGGCCGGCTTCAAGAACTACATAGGAGTAGGACGTTGAGAACAGCTTTCATTACTGGAACCGGCGGGTTCATTGGCTTTCACCTGACGAGGCTCATATTGTAGGAAGGTTTGAGAGTTGGTGGCTTAGATGACATGACGGACTACTACTACGGCTACCTACAACAATGTTCCGACTCTTTCCCGTCTATGGACCTTGTGGTGAGAGGAGGTGCCACTATACCATTATTCAATTTAGCTATGAGCCTCCTCGTCAACAACTACAACCGCGGTGGGATATGGTGGTGCGACGTTCCGCCTAGTGAATATCGGCAACTCCGATCGAGGACAAGCTCGACATCGAGGCGATCCGCAATTACATTCCGATGCGGGCAGGCGATGTGCCCGCGGCTTGAACCGATGTGACCATCCTTCAACGGCTGACCCATTTTATAACGAAAACGAAATTTATGGCCAATGTACCACGTTTGGCGAAATGGTATCTTGAATATGATACCATTTCGAAGCTGGAGGACCCGAATGCCAAATACTGAACCCGTACCTTTTTTCATCCCGTTCACAGATAGCACTGAAGCTAACGCTGTTCTCGATACGATTCAGTCGCACTGGCTCACGTCGGGGCCGCGTTGCCGCAAGTTCGAAGAAGCTCTCGCGGCCTATGTTGGCCCTGGGGTGGAGGTCGTGACAGTGAACTCGGCGACAGCAGGCCTGCACCTCGCGCTCGATGCCGTGGGGATCGGCCCGGGCGACGAGGTATTGCTGCCGACATTGACATTCACGGCGACGGCCGAGGTGGTACGCTACCTCGGTGCAGTGCCGGTCTTCGTCGATGTCGACCCGCAGACCCTCAACATTGATCTGGCAGCTGCAGAAGCCAAGGTCACAAACAAGAGCCGCGCAATCATGCCAGTTCACTTCGCCGGCCTGCCTTGTAACATGAACGAGCTCGGCGATCTCGCGGCGCGCCACAATCTGCACCTGATCGAAGACGCCGCCCATGCTTTATCTGCGTCACAGGGCGATAAGCGCATCGGTGCCTTTGAGTCGGCGGCGACAGTCTTCAGCTTCTACGCCAACAAGACCATAACGACCGGCGAGGGTGGAGCTGTGGCGACCCGCGACCCGGATCTGGCCAAGCGCATGCGCGTCATGCGCACACACGGCATCGACCGAGACGTGTCCGAAAGGTTCCGCACAAGCTCCTGGCAATACGACGTTATCGCCCCGGGATTCAAATATAACATGACAGATATCGCTGCGGCGATGGGTATCGAACAGCTAAAGAAAGCCGACACTGCTCGCGACCTGCGCCATGCGCGGGCCGTGAGCTATCTCGAAAGGCTCGCCGACTTGCCGCTCTACTTGCCCGCCCCCGGACCGAATGAGGACGCCCATGCCTGGCACATCTTCCCAATCCGCGTGAAGCGCGAGGCGCCTGTTAGCCGTAACGAACTTGCGGCGGCATTCTCCAAGGCAAAGATTGGCTTCTCGGTCCATTATCGCCCTCTGCACCAGATGTCCTACTGGGCCGAGAAATTCGTTTCGCCGCAGGATAGCTTTCCCGTCGCAGACGAACATTTCGATACGACGCTCTCGCTGCCACTTTTTCCGGGCATGACCGACGCCCAACAAGACCGCGTCGTCGAAGTGCTACGGAACTGTTTAAAGGGATAGATCGTGCCCCGACCGCTTGAAATACTGCTCGCCCTGTTCGGCATTGTAGCGCTCTTCCCGATCATCATCGTGAGCGCATTACTGGTGGCGATCATGTCGCCCGGCCCGGTCCTGTTCCGCCAGGAACGCGTCGGCCGTGACGGGGAATTGTTCGAGATCCTGAAATTCCGCTCGATGACGGCCAAGCCGTGCGATGGCGCCTCCCTGGTCACCGCCGCGGGCGACAGCCGCATCACGCCGGTTGGCAGAATTCTTCGCAAATCTAAGATCGACGAACTTCCCCAGCTCTTCAACGTAATTCGCGGCGATATGTCCTTCGTCGGCCCCCGTCCCGAAGTGCCCGAGCTCATCGGGCTATACTCCGACACCGTGCGCCAAACTATGCTTTCGGTGCGCCCGGGCATTACCGATACCGCTTCCATCGTTTTCCGCGATGAGGAAACAGAGCTTGCCGCACAAAGCGACCCGGCGACCTATTACCGGGATGTAATCGTGCCGCGTAAGGGCGCGATTTACTGCGATTACATCCCTAGAAAATCGACGATCTATGACCTCAAGATCATCCTACAGACGCTGGCCCGCATCATCGGAGTGGATAATAATAAGGATTCTCAATGATAGCTAACAGACTCTTCCCGCTGCACTACAACAGGATAGCGGTCGGAGGCTTCCGGCTTTCGGCCCAACTAGCGCATTGGCACATCCCCGTGCTGCCGCACCTGCTGTATGTACTCAATGCCATAATCTGGGGTTGCGAGTTGCACTACCGTGCCAGTATCGGGCTCAGCTTCCGACTTGCCCAATCCCAAGGCATCGTTGTCGGATCGGACTGAGACATGACTAGACAGGCTCATTCCGGCTTGCTGCGAAAACTGCTCGGCCCCGCCATGATGCGCATCGCTGGCACCGTGGTGTCTTTCTTGATCGTCCTCTTGCTAGCCAAGGGATCGGAGACCGACGGGCTAGCGGCCTACCACCTGCTCACAACGCTGGCTGGATTTTGGCTGATCGCCTCGAAATTCGGGCTAGACACGATTTCACTACGACTTGCGGCGCGGCAGGAAAGTGCCGTTGCCAAAATCCTCGTCATTCGTGACTCGCTGCGCGCAGCATGCCTGCCGATTGCCGTCCTGCTGCCGGTTCTAGTGATCTATCTTGCCGTGTTCGAACCGATGACCGGCGCCGATTTGTTAACGGTGGCGCTCATCGCGATCTCACTAGTCGCCTTCACCTTCCTCGTTATAGCGATCGAGTTCTACCGCGCCTCGGAACGCCAGAGTATACATAGTTGTATCAGGTTTTTCCTTCCGAACCTCGCCATCCTCGCACTCATCTACGCAAGCATGACGGTCCTGCCATCAGGCTGGTCTCATTGGCTCATAGCCTATTCGCCCGTGATCGGGAGGCTCATGATAGCGGTCCTCGGCGGTGCAATCATCGGATATATTTTTCTCCGCCATTCACGCACAGCGCGAGCTAAGGGCGAAATCCATGCCAAGCCCGAAAAGATGCTCTGGGACTACGTGCCTGTCGGAATCGCCACCACACTTGTCGTCGCCCTCGGCTTTATTGCGGTGAAATCAATTGCCGTATTCGGAGGCGAAACGGACGTCGCCGCACATGCGGTCATTATCCGCATCACCTATGGCCTTACGGTCCTGACTTCGACCGTGTCCTCCCTTGTCTCGCCACGCATGTCGCGCTTCAACGAAGACAAGGAGGCGCTCTGGTCGCTGTTCCGCTTTTCCTCGCGCTTGATGCTTCTCGTCGGTGGGCTCTTCATGGCATTGATCATCCTGTTCGGTTCGTGGTTCCTTGGGATCTTCAATTCTGTCTTCACACAATACTACCCCGAGCTGATCGTTTTCTCACTCGCCGCCGTCGTGAACGGGATTCCTTTTGGACAGTTTATGGTCCAGCTAGATCTCGAGAAACCCTTTGTTCGGATTATGATCGTGGCGGTCGTGCTGCAACTGCTAGGCTGCGCGATCTTCGGAACCGTCTGGGGGATGCTCGGCATCGGGATCGTTGCGGTTTTTGTCGCTGGATTTTGGAACCTATCCTGTTTCATTACAATCAAGAAATACGGAAAATTATAGTCATGAATAGAAAAGTTGATTTCTTTATCGTCGGCGCGGCCAAGTCGGGTACCACATCAGTGTTCCGCCACCTCAAAGCGCACCCGGAGATATTCCTCCCACGAGACAAGGAGCCTCACTTCTTCGGCGATCAGCGCCCGAAAATCAAGTACGGCCTGTATCCCGATTTCGAGAGCTACATGTCCCTGTTTCGCAACGCAAAGGACGGGCAGATTTGGGGAGAGGGATCGACTGCCTATCTCTATAGCGAGACCGCACCGCAGGAGGTATTCCGACACAACCCCAAGGCAAAGATCCTGATCCTACTTCGTGACCCTCGCGACCGAGCCTATTCGCTCTATTGGCACCACCGCCGCGATTTTCACGAAAAAGTCTCATTCGAGGACGCCCTGGCACTCGAAGACGAACGGATCGCTCAAAAGGCACCTTTCGGCTTCCACTACCTGAAGAGCGGGCTATACTATGACAGTGTTAGGCGCTGGCTCGAAACTTTCGGCAAAGATCAGGTCCGCATCTACACCATGGAAGATCTCAAGCAGGATTCCTCCAGCGTCATGCACGATATTTGCGCATTTCT
Source organism: Celeribacter sp. (assembly GCF_048266405.1). GTDB lineage: Bacteria > Pseudomonadota > Alphaproteobacteria > Rhodobacterales > Rhodobacteraceae > Celeribacter. The sequence continues at coordinate 503,156 of NZ_JBLWZO010000002.1, read as the reverse complement.
TGGTGTCAAGGAGATCGAGATTTCGACCGAGAAAATCCACAATCGCAGCGGCGAACATCGCAGCCGCCTAATCTCCTACGTTTTTGCCCGAAATAACCGATTCCGGCGCGTGGCCAAGCGTATCCTGCCTCACCGTGTAGCCCGCGTGCGCGAGATAATCGTACAGCGGAACCTAGTGCAGCCCGAAGAAATGGCCGAGTCCACGCGCGACCGTCTAACTGCGCTGTTCCGGCCAGATATCGAGCGCCTCCAAAAGCTGATTAACCGCGACCTGAGTGGCTGGATGAAATGACAGATTGGTGCCATCCGTCAGACGTTTCCGTTGTAATTCCCTGTTACAGGTGTGGCGACACAATCAATCGCGCAGTGCAATCGGTGCTGGCGCAAACCTCCCTGCCCGCAGAAATAATCATCGTCGACGATTGCTCACCCGATGATTCGCGCGCGCGTGTTGAAGCGCAGCTGGCGAGCTGGTCGACGCACGTTCCCGTGCGCATCTTGGCTACGGACCAGAACGGAGGGGCGGCGGTCGCGCGCAACATGGGGATCGACGCTGCTCAGCATGACTGGGTCGCCTTCCTCGACTCGGACGATTTTTGGCTGCCATGGAAGTTGGCGCTGCAATGCGAGGCCATGTCTAACGCCAAGGCCTCAATCAGCGGCCACAAGGTCACTCGCGATCCGGGATCCATCGACAGGCGGCCCTCGCCGGAGATCCGAAAAATTACCTATTCGTCGCAATATTTCAAGAACAAGGTGCCGACTCCGACTGTGCTCCTGCGCAAGAACTCTCTTCGCTTCGATCCCGCGCTGCGCTATGCTGAGGATCAAGATTTCTGGCTTCGCTATATTCGCGACCGAAACGAGGAACTCCTGTTCCTTGCCGCGCCACTAACAGCCTGCGTAAATCCGCCGTTTCATAGGGGTGGGTTGAGTGGAAACCTTGGCGCAATGATGAAAGGTCAACTCCGCAACCTCACCCGCCATAATCCGCCCGGAATATCCGGGCGTCTACTTCAGGTCATTGCTATCCTCTGGTCGCTCCTGCGGCATGTGAGGCGGGTACTGCTGTCCTGGATGGCCACAATATCCCAGTCTCGGATATGAGAATTAGTCGCGATACCTTGCTACTTTGGTCCGTTGCAGGCTACCTGTTCCTCTTTCCCTATTATATATTCGAAAGTGGGCAGCCGCAGGTATCTGATTTTATGATCCTGTCAAGCGTCGTATACGCATCCGGGCTCATCATCCGTTCCATCCGGAGCCAGTCGATTGCCGCCGGCAGCCTCTTGGCCTTCATTTTCTGGACCTTGATGGTAAACGGCTACTACGAGGCCACGTCACCCTACGGAGGATTCATCAAGTATTCCCTCTACTACGTGTTCAACGCGTATCTTTTCTTTGCCACCTACGCTGTCCTATCATTGCGCCGGGACGACAAGGCGTCAGAATTCCTGCAAAAGGCCGTGATCATAGCGTTGTGCCTCCAATTGCCGCTCGCCCTGACCATACCCAATGACGGTTTCCGTGAGATAGGAACATTTAATAACCCCAACCAACTTGGATATTTCGCTGTCACGGCTGTCGCGGTCGTCGTGGCGCTCAACAGCCACCGCCCAATCAACAAGATGGTGTTCATCTCCCTCGTGCCGGCATCGTTTTTAGTCGCGATGACTTTCTCCAAGGCGGCAATCGCCTCGTTGGTCGTCATGCTCGCAATGTTCGCACTGCACTCGATCACCCGTGTCAGAACCATCGTCATCTTCGCCCTTGTCGTTGGCGCCATCTACTACTACGTCCAGAAAACTGGCTACGCTGAACTGGTCATTGATAGGTTCAGCAATCTCAGCATCGGAGGAGATGACTCAGCCGCGGGGAGAGGTTATGACCGCCTGGTGCTGAACATGGAGTACCTCATCCTCGGCGCAGGCGAAGGTGCCTACAAAGTTGGACGGTTCGAAAGCATGCTTCAGAACGAAATGCACTCCACCTTCGGAAACATGCTCTTCGCCTACGGAATTACTGGTTTTTCGCTGTTCCTCTTTTTTCTTTACCGCTGCCTCTCCCGCTCCACACTCATCGTAAATATTGCCTTCTTCTCCGGCCCGTTTCTCTACGGTATCACACACAATGGCATCCGCTCAGGCTTGCTCTGGGTGTTGCTCGCGGCAATGATCGCGGCGAAGACGCGCACGCCAGTCCCAGGAGACAACAACTGGCGATAACTGATCACCGAGCCTGCCGACATAACGAAATTGCGCCTTGGCACTGAATCTGTCATGTAGCAAGGCAGAGGGAAGTGGCCCGAGCGTTTCAAAAATCCGTTAAAATTCAGATAATCCATGCACATTCTCATTTCTTCCCAACGCTACTTCGGCATCCGACAGTCACGTCTCAACCTGATACGTGCACTTCTTTCACGTGGTCACGAGGTAACTCTGGTGACGAATTTCGAAGGTGCCGACCCGGAGGCAGAAATAGATGACGCCGGCTTTACCGCGATACAGGCGCCATTCTCGGTCGGAAGCATGGTGCTGCGCCATGAGATCGAGGGCGCGCGGGTGCTGATGCGCGAGATCCGTCGCCGTAAGCCATCCATCGTTCACCTATTCAATGCGAAACCCGTGTTACTCGGCGGCATGTTGATTAAGCTCCTCCACCGCCACCGCCCACCGATACTGATTACGACGATCACCGGGCTGGGCTACAGTTTTTCCTCAAGCCGTAGTCTTGGCAAAGTCGCGGGTCTACTTTACGGTTTTTCGGCGTCTCGCGTCGACCAACACATATTTCAGAACCAAGCCAATATGGACTTTTTCATGTCACAGGGGTGGGCCGCACCAGAGAGATCGCTCAAGGTGGCAGGCTCTGGTGTCGACCTCAACCGTTTCGCAGGGCTCACGCGCAAACCCAACGACGGACGCCTGCGGATTCTTTTCGCTGGGCGTTTTCTGCGCTCAAAAGGCGTCGGCGATTTCCTTGACATCGCCCAGCGCGCTCGCGCCGAGGGACTCGCGATCGATTTCCTGCTTGCCGGCGAACATGTCTCCCATCCTGACGCCTTCCCGCGCGCGGAAATTGAGGCCGCAGCAGCCGATGGACTAATCACCGATCTTGGCTTCATCCACAACATACCCGAACTCCTTGAACGCATTGACGTTCTGATGCTACCGAGCTCCTACGCTGAGGGCATTCCGCGGGTTTTGATGGAGGCCGGCGCTATGCGGATCCCTGCCATCGTCTATGAGAACCCCGGCGTTGAGGAATTCGTGAAAGACGGCGATACTGGCTTCGTCGTCGCCCCCCACGACACCACGACGGCGACAGCTCTTCTCGCCACAATGGCTGATAATCCCAACTTAGTCGGCCTGCTCGGCGAACGAGCATGCCGACGTGTTGAGACTGAGTTCGACATGAACAACATCGACGCAACTCATGTTTCCCTTTACGAAAAAATGGCCGCGGAGATAGATTGACCATGTCAGAGCAAGACGTCCTGATTATTCTCGGAGCTGCGCGCTCGGGCACGAAATTCTTACGAGACACACTCGCTCGCGCCGACGACGCCGGCGCGATAGATTTCGACATCGGCTATATCTGGTCAATGTATCACCCCCGCAGTAGACACGACATGCTCGATCCAGCGCTCCCAACTAACGCCCAGATAGCGAACATCCGCAAGACCATTCTTCGTTATTGCACACGCCTAAATAACGGCATACCGCCGCGCGTCCTGATCGAGAAATCAGTTACGAACTCGCTGAGCCCCGCATTCGTCAAACGTGTCTTTCCCGAGGCCCGTTTCATTCACCTTGTTCGCGACGGACGCGCAACATCTCGCTCGGCCATGAAGAATTGGATATCCCCCGCAGATACATCGCACCTAAAGCGTAAACTGCGTTTCGTGCCACCGCGCCAACTGGGATATGTGCTTCGCTATGGCATCAACGAAATTGCGCGGCGCATAACGCGGGCCGAAAATGGGCCTAAGCTCTGGGGGCCTCGCTATCCGGGCATTCTCGACGATACATTGTCTCTCCCCCTCCACGAGGTCTGCGCACTGCAATGGCGCCATTCAGTCGAAACAATCGAATCTTTCCTTGCGAAGCAACCGATGGAGACATTCTTCCAGCTCCGCTATGAAGACTTGATAACTGCGCCAAAGAGCATCGAAGATCTCATCGCCTTTGCTGAGATTCAGGACAAGACTTCCGTCCTCGATTACTATAATCAGACCGTTATTCGAGGAGCCGGCCCGAATAAGTCGGTTGGATCAATGGATCCGATCGAGAAAAGAATTCACGATATTTGCAGGGAAACAAACTTACGATTCGGATATCATTGAGCTTACTTCCTTTGCTTCGCGCCCTTTCCATCTAGCGGTGGAACTATGGTCCCAGAAAAATTTAGAACCGAGACTCAGAAATTCCGATTCAAACGAGGCAAAAAATAAATTTTGGGCATCGGACTCATAGAATTCGATCCACAGCCTGACGGATGCCAGTTTGATCAACTGCATGAAAATTCATGATGTCTTTTCGTATCGGGTTGCGATGCGGCGAAACGAGGCTTTCAGTCGTCCAAAGAACCGCTCGATTTTATTGCGTTCTCGGTAGATTTTCGCATTAAATTCCGTGGGCAGTTTGTGGTTACTCTTGGAAGGTATCACGTCGATAGCGCCTTGCTCTCAGATCATGTTTCTGATCCAATCAGCCTCATATGCCTTGTCCGCCAGCACAAGTTGACTGGGCTGCAGCTTGTCGGGCAGCGTCTTGCACGGCGGTGCATCATGGGCCTGGCCAGGCGTCAATTCATATCGGATCGGCAACCCGTCCTGATTGGTAAGCACATCTATTTTCGTCCCTAAACCGTCCCGTGAACGACCTGAACAGCGGCGCGGGTCTTTTTTTGAGCGTGGTGGCAGAATGATGCGCGCGCACGCTGGTCCCATCGACCATCACCATATCAACGTTTTGAGCGTTGGAAATGGACTCCATGATCCGATCCCTGTGGCCCGCATAGCTCCACCGGTTGAAGCGGTTGTATACCGTAATCGGCGGGCCGTATTGTTCGGGGAGATCAGCCCAAGGAATGCCGGAGCGCAGGACATAGAAAATGCCGTGAATCACATGGCGGTCATCAACACGATTTTTGCCCCTTGTCGTGTTGGGCAAGACCGCCTTGATGAATTCCCATTCAAGATCGCTCATATCTGATCGCGCCATTTATCTCCTCCCGCACTATGTCCGTCCGGTAGTGAATCACAAGACTATGCCATCAAACAAGAATTAGTGAGTGTGCTATCTAGTTCCAGGTATTTTGGGTCCTGTGCGGCCGGCACGATGAAGCGGCACCACCTACTAGGTAGTCCGAGCGGCTAGCTATTCCCATGTGTACAATAGAATTGGGATCAAGGCGTTAGCATTTCGCTCAATGTCAGAATCGCTGTAAAAAGCGTTTGCCTGCCAACATTAACGATCACCCAACTGACAGCAGTATATTGACGCTGTGAATTTAAATTGCGACGGTCACCACGCATACCGAGCACGTCGCCCCAAATTTTTTACTAGTCCATCGCCGCCGCGCATCATACGACAACTCGCGTGAACATTACGGGAACAGATCCACCTCCGTTCCACAAATCACGTAAAATTCCATCTGCGGGAAATACAGATCAAAGTAAATACAATTACTTAAAAGACGCCGACCAAATCGGCTCCGATCCCTACCTCCAGAGCTCTGACTGTCATAACAGTGCCTGAACCGCCTATCGATTTAAGCGAAGTAAACCGCGTTTCGGTCGGCATTTCTTTTAGATAACTCGATCAATCACCCTGTCTTTAGTAAGTCACCCACTCATATCCGTGGTTGCCTTCGTGATCTTCCCATTCAACGCCTACCCCTCGCCGCCAACTCGATGGCAAACAGCGGCGTGATGGCAACACCCATTGCGGGGCGGCTGCGGGTGTCGTGCGTTGCCACCTGAATTCACCCTGCGCACCGTAAGTCCCTAGCCGAATATTGTAGTTCTCTGAACAATCATCGTCGCTGCCACTTTCGCGATGACGGTAATGGCGAACATCCCAGACACGGATTGAGCGCACGAAATCGAACTCCAAGCCACTGATGTCGATGTCGGCACCGCCTTCAACCACCTGAGCCAAAATGATTTGGCCAAGCGTCTGGCTTGATTGGTTGCTGGCTTCCCAAACTCTTGGGGCCGTGTTTTGCAATGGACCACTCATTGAAGCGGCCATAGGGCAACGCCAGATTTGTAAAGGCGGTTCAATGGGCCAGGGCGTGATCCGACGGATGAACACGGCACGGGCATGAGCACACTCTGCTGACGCGGGCCACCCACCAGCCAGGCAAAGCAGAATGGCGCAGTCGACCTGATAGGCCTTAGCCGCCTGCGGAGCTACACTGGTAAGAAGAGCCACTGCAGCTCCCAAAACCCAATCACTGACCAACCGACGCCACATTTCAATTATATCCTATTATCTACATAATTATATTATTGTTACTCTACGACCAACCTCAACCTTTTCACCATATGCGAGCATTGCGTTTATGATGTTCGCGCGCGCTTTGTGGAATATATTCCGTAGAGAGGCTCTCGTGATCTGGCCGAATACAGGTCATGAAATTACGGGACCGAGTAGGGCTAAATGTTCGGAATCTAAGAAATTCCAGAGGATTGAGCCAAGAACAATTAGCTTTAGCTGCGGACGTTGATCGCAGCTACATCAGCGAGATCGAACTCGCCAAAAATTCAGCATCAATCGATGTTCTGGAGCGGATTGCTGATGCTCTCGACGTCGATGCCAAGGTATTGTTTAACGAGAGGGGCTAGTTATGCCCGAATTTGAGAGTGTTCGCGAAACAGCCGAAGCAATCGGCCGCATTACGTGCATCAAAACTGGCGAAGAAATCGGTCTGCTTTATCAATGGGACAACGGCGAGATGCAGGCTGCATTGGACGAAGACAACTCAAACGAATTGCCAACCTCCCAAAGTAGCGCTGTTGAACCGGATATTGGCGCAACGCGCAGCTAACGGCGACAATGAGCCCTCTTTGCAGGACCACTGCAATGCAACTAAAGTCCGCTGTCAGGTGACGCTCAAAAACCTTCAACAACTGGTTTCGTTTTGAACGATTTTTTGGCGGGATCAATTGGGGTGATTTTCGAGCGTGCTACAAACGGCTGTTTTTGACATGGAGCTATACTTTGTGGTTGGTCACGTCTTGCACAATTGGCTAGAAACTTGTCAGGAGCGTTAAGTATAAGGTTAGCGTAATGTCTATCAAACCTAGGTGCAGAGGTTTCTACAAACATCTATGGTCGATGATTATCGCTTTGGGGCTGATATTATCCATATACGGTGCTTGGTGGGCACTACGGCACGGTTGGGCCATCACATGGATAATCGTGGTTTTCATTGGTTTGGCGGCTATTTATCTGATAGTTGCCCAATGGGCCTTGAAGAAAAATTGGGCAATCGATCTGTCCACATTCCAGTGGCAATCCGCTCCGATTGCCGCCGGCGCTATGCTCATGGGGTGGACAACTTACACTGAAAATTTGGCTCAAGAATCGAATGCCATCCTTTTAGCCGTAGGGGCAGTTTTCACTCTATTCTCGAGTTTTACTCTAGCTGAATCCTTCCACCCCGAACGCCCTAAAACACACAAGAACTATGATAAGAATGGCCAATCCAAGAGGATATGCCTTTTCTTTCAGGTTTTTCTTATTGAGGGCGTTCTGGCCTTCCTATTGGGGCTTCTGGTAGCCTCACAGCAATAATGCGACCTTTAATCCACTAGTAAAAGTAGAAGTGCGCGGGCAGTCATCATGGAGCTTTCGCACCTTTTTGTCGCTCTCGTTTCATGCTTAAGTCACCTCTGATCAAACGCCGCTAAATTGCCAATTACCAGCGTTGTGTATCTTTCTTAAACGGCTGTTTTTTGAACGGTCCACAAAAGTGGTCATTGGGGCACTTGCGGGAAAAGTCCGTTTCGTCCGCTCTGCAGACTTTCATTGCCAGGCTTTGAACGACAGCTTTCTTTACAATCAAGGTAAGTATCATTCCGCTGCGCGGCTCTGAAGCTCCAAAACACGCACATAGTCTTCACTGACCTCGCGGGCTTGCTCGAAGGCCTCTCGCCTCTGCTGATCTAGGCAACGGAAATACTGCTCAACATCGGCAAAATACGTCTCGGCATCGCGCCTCAACAAATCTGCATAGGCGCACACATCATCGGAATTGGCCGGAAACCATGGCGACACAGGCCGCAGGCAACTGCCTACGATTGCGACTGATCCCCAACTCAGCGCGACTAAGATCACCCATGTTTGTTTCAAAAGTGCCATATTATCTTGGCTCATCCACTCCGTTGCAGTAAATTTATTTCAAAGCATGATGGGAGCAATAATACAAAATACTCCCATTGATTACAAAACTATAATATTGTATTGGGTCGGTAGTCCATGAGGGGCTGCCGGGCTAATGCACAATTCTGCAAGGCTCGATCCTATGAATTTGATGCAAGACGCCCCCAATGTTGTTAGTGAAGATGGGCTGCGCACGCTGCTTGCCGAGGGTCATTCGGCGGATGTTGTGTGCCGGGTTACGCCCAAACGTACAGGTGCTCAGTGGTCCGGGGTTTGGACCGTGCATTGCGTCTCGCCTGATGGCGAGACGCGTCGCCTGCTCGTCACCGCGCGCAACAACATGGAAGCCCGAAAATTTAAGACAATCAATGGCTTGTCCAGTTTTCTTGCTGGGCTTGGTGTGTCAATCGTCTCGATCCCTATGTTCGAAGGCAAGGTCGCCTCTCACAAATTGGACGACGCGGGCTAAACCACTTGCCGTCCTCGCGGCATTCCTTGCTGCCCCAGCCTATTCTGAAGGCTTCGTGCTTTCCATGCGGGCCGATGGCCAGCTGGAGACCAAGGCACCCCAATCAGGTTTTGCGCAAAACTATGTCGACGGGATTGGCGCAAACCCACCAGAGCTGATCGTTTTCGCAGCGCCTGAGGCTGTAGATCCGCCTCCTGCACCCGCCCGCGTTGTTCCCCGCCCCGAAATCCTCGCAGCCCTTGAAAGCACCGCGCATCGCTATGGCGGGCACCCCGCGCTGCGCCGGGCTGGTCTGTCGGTGACAGAATGGCAGGCCCTTTTCCAAGCCAATATCGAGATCGAAAGCGCCTATCGCGCAAACGCGCGCAGCTCTGCAGGCGCGATTGGCCTCGGACAGTTGATGCCCGCGACGGCCGCGCAGCTCGACGTAGATCCGTATGATTGGCAAGCCAACCTCGATGGCTCTGCCCGCTACCTTCTGATGATGTTGGCGCAGTTCGGCACACCCGAACTCGCGCTCGCGGCCTATAACGCGGGACCAGACGCGGTCGCGCGCTATGGCGGCATCCCTCCCTATCGAGAAACCCAAAATCACGTGCGCCGCGTCATGGCCGTGCGTGATCGACTGACTGGAGCCTCCTGATGCACATTCAATTCCGCTCGATCCTTTCGCTGGCTTTGGCCAGTTTGATGATTGCCAAACCGGCCTTTGCTCAGAGCATCGACCTCTCGCCGGTGCAGAACCTTCTGCAAGGCATTGTCGACACGATCACCGGCCCCTTGGGCATTGTCATCGGCACCTTGGCCTTGATCGGTGTGTTCTTCTCCTGGCTCTTTGGCATTCTGGATTTCCGCCAAGCCCTCTGGGTGCTGGTTGCCATTGCAGGCATCGCGGCCGCGCCAACCATCGTGACCGCCATCTGGGGCGCGTAAATCTGACATGGCTACGCAAACCCGCCTCTTCCTCGGCCTAATCCGGCCGCCAAAGCTCATCGGCTTGCCGATCATGTATGCCATGGTTTGGCTATTCGGGTTTGTGTTGCTGTTTCTTTGGGTCCAGAGCTGGCCGGTGATCGTCATCGCCGCTCTGGCCTATCCCGCCCTTTGGAAAGCGGCGGATTGGGATCCGGCCTTTCTTGAGGTGATGGTCACTGCCCTGCAGGAAACGCCGCCCACGCCGAACCGCAAGATCCATTCGGGGGACAGCTATGCTCCGTGATCCGTCGGTTGATCTTGCAACGCTGCCGGACTGGGCGCGCAAAGAGCGCCCGATGGCCAGCATGCTGCCCTATGTCAGCCTGGTGAATGACCTGACGATCCGCACGCGCGGCAATGCGCTGTTCCAGTGCATCCGTCTCGATGGCGTCAACAGCATGACCAGCGATGACGCGCATCTGGAGAAGATCCGCGCGCTCTTCGCTGCGATCATTGCGCAGATTGGGCCAGAGTACAGCTTCTACGTCCACAAGGTCTCAAAGGCGATCGAAACCGGCTTGCCACCAGTGCCCAATGAGGGGTTTGCACAAGCGCTCGACACCCGCTGGCAAACGGCGATGGCGCGGTCCGGTCTACGAGACAAGACTCTCACGCTCACGGTACTGAAACGTCCTCCCCTCGGCGCGCGGCTGCGCCTGAAGCGCTCAGACTCGATCGCTCAGCTGAAAGACCAGACGGCCAAGCAACTGCGCAAGCTCGAGGAGGTCGTCGGTTTTCTGCTGTCATCTTTTGCTGAGATGCATCCGCGCCTGCTCGGTGCTGAAAGCGGCGAACTTCTGGGATTTCTCGGGTCGCTCAACATCGGTCAGGAGCGACCGCTCTTCGCAATATCCCGCTTTGGCGTCATTGCCGAAGATGTGGCCAACACCCGCGTCACGTTTCAGGGGCGAAGCTTCACGCTCGACGATGGGACGGCGGGCACGCGGTTTGGCACCAGCTTTGCGATCAAGACCTATCCGGCCAAAACCAACTGCACCATGTTCGATGAGCTGAACCTGCCTGTCGACATGGTGGTCACGCATTCTTTCACGCCGATCAACAGCAACATCATGGCCAGCCGGATTAAGCGTCAACAGCGCCTTATGAAAGCCAGTGATGATGGCGCAATTTCCCTCGCCGAAGAACTGGTCGACGCGCTGGACGATCTCGAATCCAAACGGCTCAGCTTTGGCGATCATCACATGACCGTCACGGTTTTCGCCGAGACCGAGGAAAAGCTGGAAGCAATTGCCGCCGAAGTGCGCAACATCGCCGCCAGTGAAGGCGTCAATCTGGTCAATGAGAGTTTCGCCGCCCGAACCCATTATTTCGCGCAGCATCCGGGCAACGGGCAGATGCGTAGCCGTAAGGCCGCCATCACGAACACGAACTTTGCCGACCTCGCAGCGCTGCATCGCGGTCAACTGGGGAAATCCGGACACAACGTGCCTTGGAGCAAGCCGATCACTCTCTTCCCGACGCCCGAACGCTCGGGCTTCCTGTTCAACTACCATGAGATGGGTCAGCCGGACAGAGAGCCAACCGGTGGACATACGTTGATTCTTGGTCGTCCTGGCTCCGGCAAGTCGGTTTTGTCAGCCTTCCTCATGACCCAAGCCCGCCGCTGCGAAGCGCGCGTCTTTGTCTTTGACTACCGCACGGGCATGGAAATGGCGGTTCGAGCCAATGGCGGGCGCTACAGCGCCATCAAGGCGGGCGAAGCAACTGGTCTCAATCCGCTCCGCACAGAAATCGATGGGCGCGGGCAAGCCTGGCTGTCTGATTGGCTAGCCACGCTGCTTCATCGCGCCGACAAACCCCTGAGCCCTGTTCAGATCAACCGCATCCAAGAAGTGGTGCGCCAGAACGCCGAGGCGAGCGATGCCGCCCTTCGCAACTGGCAGGACCTAGCCTCACTCTTTGTCGCCGGGGCGGACGAAGGGGACCTGTTCGAACGGGTCCAGGAATGGACCGCAGACGGCCGATATGGCTGGATCTTCGGTCAAAGCGCGGAGGATACCTTTTCGCTCGATGGTGATGTTGTTGGGTTCGACCTGACCGGCATTCTCGACAGCGAAAGCGAGAAAGAGCGCATGGCGGTCCTCTCCTACCTGTTTCGGCGGGTGGAGCGCGTGATCGAGGATCGGAAGCCCACGTTGATCGTCATCGATGAGGCCTGGAAAGCACTCGACAACCCGTATTTTGCAGACCGGCTGAGCAACTGGCTTGTGACCGCGCGCAAACAGAACGCGGTTGTCGTGATGATGACCCAATACGCAAGCCAACTTGAGAAAACACGCACTGGCAAAACGATTGTCGAGGCTGTGCCGACGCAGCTCTTGCTTCCCAACATCCGCGCCTCGGCCAGCGATTACACCATGCTGGGCCTCACTGAAAAAGAGCTGAGCGTGCTCCTAGGAACGGGTAGTAACTCCCGTCTGGCGCTGGTGCGCGACGATCAAGGCTCGGTGGTGATCGACGCTGATCTCAGCGCCCTTGGCCCATACCTCACGATCCTTGGCGGCATGGAAAAAGGCGAAGCGCTGGTCGGCGCGGATTATCGCCGGAACCCTGATTTTTGGAGACAGATTGATGCGTAGACTTGGCGTGCTGACCCTCACCCTTTTGACCCTGACAGCCTGCGCGGAATACCGGCCGTCGGAAGCAAAATGCTTCAACTCATTTGCCGAGGTCAGCCGCAGTAACTGCAATTTCGAGCTGCTCGGGCCGATTGGTGGTCTCGGTGAGTAGGCACCGCCTGCATATCCTTGCGGGCTTGGTGTGGTTCGCTGCGCCAATGGCCTTTGCCCAAGGCGTGCCCACATTTGATGCGGGTATGTTCTTGCAGCGCGAGCGCGTGTTGCAGCAGGGTGAACAAGATCTGGCGCTCCAGCGGGATCGGCAGTCCAAAGAAGAAGAGCTAAAAGAGCTCGAACAAGAACAACTCCAAGCGCTGGAAGACATCCTCGATGCCACGACGCTTGCCAGCGGAAATTCAGGCGCGCTGGTCGCAAGCTTGGAAGCGGGTTCATCACCTGAAAGCGCCGCAGACACGCTCTATGGTTCGGTCGACCCAAACCCTGGAGCTGCCCATTTGTTCGGTGATGCCTCTGGCTCGATCGAACAGCTGATCATTCGCGCCGCTCAGGAAACGCACAATATGTCCGGCGTGCGCGCTGCGGGGCTGTCGCCCAAGCAATGGCGCTGTCTGTTGCAGGCGCTGATCTGGCAAGAAAGCCGCTTCACCATCGGCGCGCGCTCCCCTGTCGGCGCATTCGGCCTGACCCAGATCATGCCCGGCACGGCTCAGGATCTCGGGATTTACCCGGCCTACTATGAAAACCCTTACATCCAGGTCACTGGCGGCGCGCGCTATCTGGCGCAGATGCTGGCCATGTTTGACGGCAACATCATTCACGGGCTCGCCGCCTACAATGCCGGTCCCGGCAATGTGCAGCGCTACGGCGGCGTGCCGCCCTTTGCTGAGACCCAGCACTACGTTGAGGTCATTCCTGAGCGCTACAATCTCTACCTCGCCCGTGTCGGCGGCGTTGATGCGCTTGGCACCATAGATCCGGTCCTTCTCGCAAATTCCACCATGAGCCTGACCTCTTTCGGTGCAGGGATCTATGGCGATTACTCCTTGATCTCCGTGCAAGCGGCCGCGCTTCGGGTGCAGGACATCATCACCCGCATTGGCGAAACCGACGACATTCACGCGGCCATGTCGCTCAACACCTATGCGCGGGCCGAACTCGCCCGTTTGATCGCAATCCGCACGCGCCTCAAGGCAGCCCATACCCGTCCACTTAGCGCCGCAGAGCTGGCCATGGCGGCCGCGCAGGCACGTGAACAAGACTTCATGCAATTCGATCTGGAGGCCCTCCGATGATCCGCTTTCTTTCTGCCGTCGCCACCTGCGCCTTGCTGGTGGCGTCCCCCGCATCTGCCCAAGGCGTGCCGACGGTCGACACCCGTAACATTGCGCAGGAAATTCGCCAGCTGCAGCAGATGCTGGAGGATTTCGGGATCCAGACCGATCAGCTCGACACGCTTCTCGAACAGCTTGACTTGGTGCAGCAGCAACTCGACTCGCTTAACGAGACCTACGCCGCCCTGACCGGCGCGTCGGATATCATCGAGATGGCCATGGGTGGTGATCTTGACGGCCTGCTCGATCAGGAATTCGGCGATCTCCTCGGCACCATCCGGCAAATCCAGAGCGGCGATTTCAGCGGGCTCATCGGCAATGCCGCCCCTCAGATGGAGGGCCGCATGACGCAAGCCCTCGAAGATGCGGGGTTCGACCAAGATACCCTCTCTGACATGGCCAGCAGCGGCAATCCGGGGGCTGAGCGCATTGCCAGCCAGGCGGGCACCGGGGCCGTGATGTCGGCGGCCGCTGAGAACAGCTATGACGAGGCCGCGCAATCCCTCGAACGGGTCGAACAGCTAGTCTCATTGATCCCGGACATGGAAACGCTCAAGGAGGCTGTCGATCACAACACACGCGTTACAGCCGAACTGGCGATTGCCATGACGCGCATGTGGGAACTCGAAGCCATTCAGACCGTCGGCGCGGGCCAGTCCGGCGTGTTGGATGCCGCCACGCTGGCCGAAGAGCGCCGCTACATGGACTTCACCTTGCCAGAGCTGCGCGCGGACTGATCCTATGAACAGTGAGGCAGAAATCATCGAAGAAGAGCTCGTCTACGGCGCACGACGACGCGAGCTCTTGTGGCAGAAACTGGGGCTGACAGGCATGGCGTTTGGCATGGCAGGTTGCCTCGCCGCTGCCCTCGTGGCCCTGTTCGATGTGGACCCGCCGCCCATGATCGTGCCCTTTGATTCTGAGACCGGCATGGCCCTCCCCAATGCCGTGGTTGAGGCGGTCTCACTCACGGAACGCCCCGCTATCATCGAGGCACAGGTCTACCGCTATGTCATTGATCGAGAGACGTACAATCAGCTCGACAATGATGTGCGGGTGCGGCGGGTCCTGGACCAGTCGGACGGCGCGGCCGCTGCTGGATTGCGCGCGCTTTGGACCAGCGGCCATGAGGCCTATCCGCCCGACAGCTACGGCACAGATGCACGTCTGGATGTCGAGGTTTTGTCGATCACCCATATCAGCGCCAACCGCGCTCAGGTGCGCCTGCGCAAGCGGCTGAACTCGCCGCGTGGCAGTCAAAACGGGCTCTTCACCGCAACGCTAATGTTTGAGTTTCGTCCAGAGAACAGCCGGTCGATCGACGATGTCTGGCAGAACCCTTTCGGCTTCACCGTCACCGAATATGCGATCCGCTCGGATCGTCTGGAGTAACCAATGCGTCGCCTGTTCCTGATCCTCGCCTTCCTAATTCCGCTTGCTGGCACCGCCTATGCTGAAACCCAGCCGCGCCAAGGCCCCTATGATGCACGCGTCCGCCTGGCCACCTATCAGGATGGACAGGTCTACCGCATCCGCACCAGCCTGACCCATGTGACCAGCATCGAGTTCGGCCAAGGCGAGACCATCCGCTCAATCATTGCTGGCGATACCGAAGGGTTCCTTTTGGACGGCGTGCCTGGTGGCCAGGCCTTTGCGATCAAGCCCGTCTCGCGCGGCGCGCATACAAACATCACCGTCTACACCAACCGGCGCAGCTATTATTTCAACGTGACCGAGGCGAGCTCGCCGACCTTCTACGTTATTCGCTTCACCTATCCCGAGGCGGCACCACGACAATCCCGAGTCGCAGCGAACGCGCCAGCAAACCACGCCTATGGCGTCAGCGCGCGGTCCGAGATCACCCCACGCGAAATCTGGGACGACGGCACTTTCACCTATTTCCGCTTTGCCGCAAACGCGCCGTTGCCCGCAATCTTTCGCTGGTCTGCTGGCAATGAGCGCAGTGTGAATGCTCTGGCCCGACCTGATGGTGTGATCCGTGTGTCAGGTGTCAGCGATCGATGGGTTCTCAGGCTCGGTGAGGATGAAATCTGCGTTCAAGAGATGAGCGAGGCAAATCAGGATGAGTGAAACAGCTGAGCTGAAAAGGCGCCTCAAAGCACTTGAAGGCAAACCACAAGATCCTAAGGCACGGCCGTCTATTGTTGCGATTGCCTTGGGCATTGCGGCAATCGCGGCCCTTGGCGGCCTCTTGCTGTTGTTCTCTGGCGACTCTGAACCCGAAAGCCTGGAAACGGCTTCACCGGATGAGTTCCAAGCGGCGGGACCGGGGTTTGGCGCGCTCGAGCCCACGCCTGCACCGATAGACACATCACCGCCGCCGGAGCCGGAACAAGACAGCGAAACAGAAGAGTTGCGCGCGCAAATGGATGCCATGCGGTCCGAGCTTGAAGCCCTGCGCAACGCACCTGCGGCCGAAGCCCCTGCTGTCGACACAGAAGCGCTGAACACCTTGGGAGCAGAGATCGACGCCCTGCGCAGTGAGGCCGCCGCAACTCAGGCCGCTTTGCGCGAAGAGTTGGAAGAACGCGCGCGGCAAATCCAGCGCCTGCAGAACGATCTTGAGCTAGTGCGCCTTGAAACCCCGCGCTCCCCCGCACCAACCGGCCCCACGGCCGAGGAGCAGCGTCTTCAAGAGCTCGAGCGGCGGCGGCAAGCCGAACTTGAAGAGCTACAAGCCCGTATCGCCAGCCCAATCATCGCCTTTGGCGGCTCGGGTAATGGCACCAATGAAACCGCCGCACAGCAGAGGCGGCTTGATGGCGACACAGATTTTGTTCGAAATGGTGCAGAACCCGCAGAGGTGACGCAAGCCCAGTTGATCGTGAACCCGTCAAACACCGTCGTTCAGGGCACAATGATTCAGGCCGTGCTGGAGACAGCGATCGACAGCTCACTCGCTGGTCAGGTCCGCGCAATGGTGTCTGAAGATGTCCACGCATTTGACGGCTCGCGGGTCCTTATCCCGCGCGGCGCGCGTCTGATCGGGCGGTATCAATCTGGCCTCGACATAGCGCAACGACGCGTGACGATTGCTTGGGATCGGATCATTCTGCCAAGCAACCAGACCGTCGAAATCAGCGCCTTTGGCGGGGACGAACTGGGGCGGTCCGGCACAAGCGGCTTTGTCGACAGCCGTTTTGGCACGCGGTTCGGGTCAGCCGCCCTGATATCGCTGATCGGAGCCTTGCCTGCTGTTGCAGCCCAGAACACCGAAGATGAGATCGCCTCTGATGTTCTGGAAGGCATTGGCGAAGACCTTCAAGACAGCGCGCAAAGCGTGATTGGCGAATATCTCTCCGTCTCGCCCGTGACCTATGTCGACCAAGGAGCCCGCGTCACCGTTATGGTTGATCGCGATCTGGAGATTTTCTGATCATGGTGGCCAGCTATCTGCAAAGCTCGATGGACAAGATCCCTGAGGCGCGCGATCCAAAGCTGATCGAGCTTTGCATCAATCCTGACGGCACGTTGTGGGCCGAGTTTCAGGGGGATCATTTCATGCGACCCCTCAATCGACAGCTCTCACCCAACGAGATCAAAGACCTGGGCAATCAGATTGCTTCCGCCGCGAACACCACACTCAGCCGGACCAAACCGATTGTATCGGTCAGCATCACCTACTGTGACCGCCCAATCCGCGCGCAAGTCATCCAGCCTCCCGCCGTTGATGGCGATTATGCGATTTCGCTGCGGTTCTTTGCGGACCTGCCGCTGGAGCAGATCAAGCTGTCCTATCTCTTCAGAAAAGAACGCAGCAACGAGGGCGCAAGACGCAAGCGCAATGCTGAGCTGCGCGATGTCGTGGCCACGGGCGACATTGATGCCGCGATCAAGTTTTGCGTTACCTACAAGCTCAACATGATCGTGGCCGGCGGGACCTCCACTGGCAAGACCGTCACGGCGCGAAAAATCCTTTCCTTCGTCCCCGCTGACGAGCGCATCATTACCATCGAAGAAGCCGCCGAGTTGCGTCCGACGCAGCCCAATGTCGTCACGCTAATGTCTGACCGGGATGAAGCCACGCGCAGCGCTGATGTCCTGCTGACCTCCACGCTGCGCATGCGGCCGGACCGTATTGTCCTAGGCGAAGTGCGCGGCAAAGAAGCCATGACATTCCTCGAGGCCATCAATACGGGGCATGGTGGCTCTCTCACCACGCTCCATGCTGAAACACCTCAGTTGGCCGTGCAGCGCCTCGCCATCGCCGCCCTGAAAACCGATGTGCCTATGACCTACCAGGATATGAACGACTACATCACCCGCTCCATCGATGTGATCATCCAAGCCGGTCGCCATGAAGGCGCGCGCGGCATCACCGAATTTTACCTGCCGGTTGACCATGACCAACAAATCGAGCCCCATTCAAAGGAAACCGCCCATGTTTGAATACAAGATTGAAAAGATCAACACCGCCAAGACTAAGCCACCGAAGATCGAAGCACAGCTGACCGCCCTTGGCCAAGATGGCTGGGAGTTGGTCTCCGTCGTGCCGGATTTCGACGGCGAGCACATCCTGAAGGCCTTCCTGAAACGTCGCACTGGTGACAGCGCCTAAATCCAACCGAGGAGGAATTGATGGGCGTTGTCACCTGGATGGTAGAGACAACCGACAACTTTCTGGACGACGCGGCCCAAACCACATTTGGCAACGTCGCTGGGCAACTCGGCGGCGTCATTGCCGTGGCCTCGACGCTCGCCGTGATCGGCGTCTTCCTCAACATGGTGTTTCAGTACAAGTCCATGGACGGGCGGACCGCCTTCTGGTTCGCACTCAAGCTCATGCTGATCTCCCTCTTTGCAATGAATTGGGTCCAATTCAACGCGGTGGCCAGCGCCCTCATCAACGGGCTCGACCAGCTCGCGGGCGGCATGGTGGCTGGGCTTGGCGGCGGCGGTGCGGGTGCGTCTTATTTCGCCGAGGCTTTCGACGACCTCATCGAAGAATTTGGCGACTACCTGAACGCGGCTGGTGACAACATGCATTGGATGGCCGGAGCCCTGATCGGCGCGATCGGCGCTTTCCTCCTCGGCGTCATCGGGGCGCTTTGCGGCCTTGTCCTGATCTTCGCAAAGATCATGCTGGCCTTCATGATCGGCATCGCCCCCATCATGATCGCACTTTCGCTTTTTGATGTCAGCAAGGACTATTTCCACCGCTGGCTGTCCAGCACGGTATCCTATGCTCTCTACCCCCTCGTGATCGCCGGGGTGTTTTCCACGGTCGTCGGCATGTCACGTTCGTTGATGGCCGAGCTCGGAGACCCCTCCGGCGCGAACAACATCGGCGCACTGGTGCCCTTCTTCATGATGATGTTTCTCGCAGGCGGCATGATCATCGCCACCCCGCTGATCGTCCGCTCTATCTCTGGCAACTTCATGATGGCCGGACCGCCGAGCATGACAGGGCCTAGCAGTTTCACCAAAGGCTTGATCGGCACAAAGGGCTCACGTGCAAGGACACGTTTTGGGAGTAGGTCTAATGCGGAAATTGCGGGGGTTGGGATACGGCAGGCGGGCAGTGCTACTGTTTCTCTGGTTCAGAAGATTGCGGATCGGGCGAAGCGGTTGGAGTGAAATCGGCCCAATATCTCTATTCTTGGCGCACCTCCAACCAACATTCATTTTCATCACGCGTTCCTATATGTTCACCCCATGACCACCTTCGAATCCCACTTCCCTCCAATGGCATCCCGCACCCATGAGGTTTGCGGACCGTCGGCGATGGCGTTTGCTGTTGCACTTGGTGCTCGGTTGGGCGGCAAGGTGCTGTGGGTCCGTAAGGCATGGCGTGGCGAGCAAATCAATCCGGCTGGGGTGATCCCCTATCTTGATCCGCAACACCTGCTTTTGGCACAGGCTCCGAGCCACTTGGATGTGCTTGCTAGCGCCGAAGAAGGTCTGCGTTCTGGCAGTGTCGCCTTGGTGGTCATGGAGCTGACCCAGCCCGTTGGCCTGACTGAAGGGCGGCGATTGCAGCTTGCGGCTCAAAGCGGAAAAACAATGGGCCTTTGCATTCTGCCCGAGGGGATGGGCAGCAATGCCGCACAAACTCGGTGGCATTGCTCCCCCGTTTTCGATCCGCAGGGACAGACAGACTCGACTCTCCAGCGGTGGAAAATTATAAAGAACAAATCAGGAACATTAAAAGCGTGGAATGTGAAGTGGGATGCGCAAACGCGTCGTATCAATGTGGTTTCCGAGGCTGCCCAGCGATAGGGTTCTACGCGCACGTGCGCAGGTCACAGCCAACGACAACCGTCCCTTTGTGCTCACACATCACGAGAAAAACACTGACCGTATCTATTGCCTGAACCGCGCCGCCGAGGCTCAAGGCCTGCACCGTGGCATGGGGTTATCGGATGCGCGGGCCTATTGTCCCGACCTGCAAAGCCAGCCCGCCGACACGGTTGCCGATGCGCGGTTTTTGCAAATGCTCGCGCGGTGGAGCAAGCGGTATTGCCCTTGGGTGGGCCTTGATGGCGCGGATGGGTTGATGCTCAACATCACGGGGTCGGCACATCTGTTCGGTGGCGAGGCGGCGATGCTAGACGACATGCGTCACCGCCTCGCACGCGCGGGGCTAAGCGGCCATATCGCGGCGGCCAACACACGCGGGGCGGCCTGGGCGCTCACCCATTACGGGCGCTCCGCCCAAGACGACATTCGCACACTGCCCGTTGCGGCACTGCGTCTTGATGCCAAGACGGACACGGCCTTGCAACGTCTCGGGTTGCGCAAGATTTCCGACCTTCTCAATCTGCCCCGCGCCACGATTGCGCGTCGTTTCGGTCCTGATGTGCTGTTGCGTCTGGATCAGGCTATGGGGGCGCAAGATGAGGTCATCACCCCCTTGGGCGAGGTGCCACATTACGGTGTGCGCCTCACATTACCCGACCCGATTGGCTTGGCGGCAGACGTGATGATGGGGACAGAGCGCCTTTTGGCACGACTGTGCGAAAAGCTCAAAGAGCAGGACATGGGCGCGCGCCAGTTGCAACTCACCCTGCGCCGCGTCGATCAAGGCGCGCAACAGGTCGAACTGCGTCTTGCCGCCCCCATGCGCGATGCTGCGCGGATTTTGCCGCTGTTCGCACGCGGTGTTGATGCAGTGGATGCAGGCTATGGCATTGACCAGATGCGCCTTGAGGCCACGCAGGTGGAGCCTCTCTTGCCCGCGCAAATCACGACGAACACGGCGGCGCGTCCCGATGGATTGGACGACCTCATCACGCGGCTAGGAAACCGCATCGGGCTGGAGAATATCCAGCGTTTTTTGCCCGCCGATAGCCATATCCCCGAGCGGAGTTTTCAGATCGCCCCTGCGGCCTACAGCGAAGCGCAGGGCGCATGGTCGCGCCATCGTCCACGCCCGTTGAAACTCTTCTCCCCCGAACCGATAGCAGGCATGGGTGCGCGACCGCCCGCGCGTTTCCGCTGGCGGCGCATGGCGCTCACCACCGGACGCAGCACAGGGCCTGAACGCATCGCGCCAGAATGGTGGCTGCCTGATGAGGCCTGGCGATCGGGCGTGCGTGACTACTGGCATGTCGAGACGCGAGAGGGGCGACGGTTGTGGCTGTTCTACACACCGCAAAACCCTGGATGGTTTGTGCATGGGGAGTTCGCATGAACGCTCGCAATCCATCGCTGGACCCCGGATACGCGGAACTGTGCTGCACATCCAATTTCACCTTCCTGCGCGGCGCATCGCATCCCGAGGAGTTGATCGCCCGCGCAGCAAGCCTCGGCCTGACCGCCGTGGCCATCACCGACCGCAACTCGCTTGCGGGCGTGGTGCGGGCCTATTCCGCGCTCAAGGAATTGCGCCGCGAGTTTGGCGACGATGCCCCGCTGCCCAAACTGATCATCGGGGCGCGTCTGGTCCTGCGCGACAGCGACACGCATTGGCTGGCTCTACCGCATGACCGTGCCGCCTATGCGCGGCTAACGCGGTTACTCACACTCGGCAAGCGCCGCGCCCCCAAAGGTGCGTGCTACCTCGACCTGCGCGACATTGCGCAAGGCGGCGCGGGAATGAGCCTCATTGCCCTGCCCCAATCGGCCTTGCGCGCAAGTGCCCCCGAAATCGCCACACTCAAAAAGCAATTCCCCAAGGACGTGTTTATCGGCGCGGCCCCGCGCTATGACGGCAGCGACCAGCAACATTTCGACGCCGTTGCACGGCTTGCGCACCGCACCGCCGCGCCGATGGTGGCGGTCGGTGATGTGCTCATGCATCACGGATCGCGTAGGCAGTTAGCCGATGTTTTAACCTGCATACGTGAAGGCATCACGATTGACCAAATCGGCACCCGCGCGTTGTTGAACTCCGAACGGCGTCTCAAAGGTGAGGCCGATATGGCGCGACTCTTTGCGCGTCATCCCGCAGCTCTGCGCCGCACGGTAGAGATCGCGGCACGGTCGAGTTTCTGCCTGTCCGAGTTGAGCTATGAATATCCAGATGAGGTCGCGGGGGACGAGCCACCCCAAGAGCGTTTGGCGCGGCTGGCGCGTGAAGGGCTGCGCACTCGCTACCCGAACGGCGCACCGGATACGGCCATCGCGCAGATGAACAAGGAGTTGGCACTGATCAAAACGCTCGACTTCCCCGCCTATTTCCTCACCGTCCATGACATTGTGCAATTTGCCCGCTCCCAAGGCATCTTGTGCCAAGGGCGCGGTTCGGCAGCCAATTCGATCCTGTGTTATCTACTCGGCATCACCGACGTCAGTCCCGAGACCATCACTATGGTGGTGGAGCGCTTCGTCTCCGAGCATCGTGGCGAGCCGCCCGATATTGATGTGGATTTCGAGCACGAGCGCCGCGAGGAAGTCATCCAACACATCTACGCCAAATACGGACGTCATCGTGCGGGGCTATGTGCCACGGTGATCCATTTCCGCTCACGTGCCGCCATTGCGGAGGTGGGCAAGGTGATGGGCCTGTCCAAGGATGTCACGGCCAACCTGTCAGGGCAGATTTGGGGATCGGGTAATGGCGGTGCAGACCCTGAGCGGGTCAAGGAGTTGGGCCTCGATATGAGCGACCCGCGCCTTGCGCTGACCATCAAGCTCATCGGGGAGATCATCGGGTTCCCGCGCCACCTCAGCCAGCACGTCGGTGGATTTATCATCACCAAGGGACGGCTGGACGAACTCTGTCCGATTGAAAATGCGACGATGGAGGATCGCACGATCATCGAATGGGACAAGGACGACATCGACGCGCTCGGCATTCTCAAGGTCGACATTCTCAGTCTCGGAATGCTCACCTGCATCCGCAAGAGTTTCGATCTGATCGCGCAGCATAACGGCCCGAGCTATAGCATTGCGACCATCCCGCAAGCCGATGCGCCGACCTTTGACATGCTCTGCGCGGCTGATGCCATTGGCGTGTTTCAGGTGGAAAGCCGCGCACAGATGAACTTCCTGCCGCGCATGAAGCCACGCGAGTTTTATGATCTGGTGATCGAGGTCGCCATCGTGCGCCCCGGGCCGATCCAAGGCGGCATGGTGCATCCCTATATCAATCGCCGCCAAGGCAAAGAGCCTGTCACCTTCCCCTCCGACGCGCTCGAAAAAGTGCTCGGCAAGACCCTCGGCGTGCCACTGTTCCAAGAGCAAGCCATGCAAATCGCCGTGGTCGCGGCGGGGTTTTCGCCCTCCGAGGCCGACAAGCTACGCCGCTCCATGGCGACGTTTCGGCGGATGGGCACCATCGGCCAGCTACGCGATAAATTCATCAACGGCATGTTGGAGCGCGGCTACGAGTTGGCCTTTGCAGAGAGCTGTTTTTCGCAGATTGAGGGCTTTGGCGAATACGGGTTTCCCGAAAGTCATGCCGCCGCTTTTGCCATGCTCGCCTATGTCTCCGCATGGCTGAAATGTCACCACCCTGCCGCCTTTGCATGCGCGTTGCTCAACTCCCAACCGATGGGGTTCTATGCCCCCGCCCAAATCGTGCGTGACGCCCGTGAACATCAGATCGAGGTGCGCCCCATCTGTGTGAACAACAGCGATTGGGACAACACATTGGAACGCCGTGCTGATGGATCGCTGGCGCTCAGGCTCGGCTTTCGTCAGATCAAAGGCTTTCGCGAGGAAGATGCCGCGTGGATCGTCGCGGCGCGTGGTAATGGCTATCCTGACCCCGAGGCGCTGTGGCTGCGCGCGGGGATTTCACCTGCGGTGCTGGAACGGCTGGCCGAAGCGGACGCCTATGCGGGCCTCGGCATGGGGCGGCGCGATGCGCTCTGGGCGGTGAAGGCAATCACAGGCCCCAAGCCGCTACCGCTGTTTAACGATCCGATCGAAGGCGAAGGCATACATGAGCCATCCGTGACCTTGCCCACGATGCACCTCGGAGAGGAAGTGGTCGAAGACTACGTCGCCATGCGCCTGTCGCTCAAAGCCCACCCGATGGAGTTACTACGCCCCGATATGGACGGGCTGACGCCCCACGCGGCACTCCCCGATGTGCCTCTTGGCCCGATTGCGGGGCGGTCTATTTCTGTCTGTGGCTTGGTGATCACGCGCCAGCGCCCTGGCACCGCGTCAGGCGTGGTGTTCTTAACGCTGGAGGACGAGACGGGTGTGTCGAACGTGGTGGTCTGGAAAACAGTCTACAAACAGTTCCGCCGTGCCGTCATGGGGGGGCGGTTGCTGCGCGTCACAGGCGTGGTGCAGCGCGAGGGCATCGTGGTGCATCTCATTGCGCAGCACATCGAAGACGTCTCGCATCGCCTCAGCACCCTCGGCCATCCGATGGACGGTGCGGTTGGCGTGACCGAGCCACAAGCCGACGACGCCCCGCGTTCACGCCCCCAACCCCGCGCCATGCACCCGCGCGATCAGGCGAAGCGGTTGTTTCCGAGCAGGGATTTTCATTGAGATAGTCGCTGCGACGCAAAATGTTCTTCGTCGTAGAAAGTGGATTACCCGAAGCAAGTCTCGGTGCAAAACAAAACAGATGACCGGTTTCCGCCCTTCATTCCCGAGCTGCCTCCTCCATAAATCTCTCCACCCGTTCAGCTCCGGCCTGATACTCGTCCAAACTAGGGTTATCATCGTTCGGCTCACCCCGCTCTTCCCTGGCCAAATCATCGATCTCTTCTCGCCGTTCTCCACCACTTTCAGGGCCACCTGAAACGGCTCTCGGCACTTCCAACGCCCCGATCTTCGCCTCCAGCGCTTTGATCTGCCCTTGCAGCCCGCGCATCTGGTCTCCGGCTGAGGGATAAGGCAGATCGCCGGTCTGCTGGTCGAAGATCTTCTTAAAGAACCGGTCGTCATAGAATTTGATCCGTTTGGCGCGCACGGGCATTTGCGCGTCGACCACGAGAACGATGTCATCAAGATCCATGCGCCGCGCCTCATCCTCGGGCAGCAACGCGGTTTCTTCAGTTCGTTCGGACATGCTCCGCCCAGCGAAGGGATTGCGGCCGACTGAGCGCGAGCGGGTCACAACGCGCTTGGTGGTTTTGCCGACGGCCTTGCTGAGCTCTCCGATAGTCTTTTCGTCTGAAGGGGTCAGATAGAGCTTGATGCCCGCGTTGCCCTGCAAGGCGCGTCGGGCGTTTTCACCATAGATTTCATCTAGCGCCGGGATGGTCTGTGTGACGATTGCGAGATTGGCCTGGTAGGATCGCAGGGTTTCGATGCTGTCGAGCACAATCGGCATTTTGCCCAGACGGTTGAACTCATCGAGCATGATCATCACCGGCCAAGGCTCGTCCTTGTCGGGTTCATGGTCCTGCAGCGATGCCAATAAATCGGAAAAGAACAAGCGGATCAATGGCGCGAGGGGTTTCACCATCAGCGGCTCGACCACCAGATAGACGGAAAACGGCGTCTTTCGGATGTCACGAAAATCAAAGTCTGAAGTTGCTGTTGCACGGTCGATTGCAGGGTTCGACCACTGCTTGAGGCCCGAAGTCATCAAGAGCGACAAGTAAGACGTCAGCGTGTCGTTGTTCGTCGAGGCCATGCGCATGAAGATCAGCTTGGCCGCCGGATTGACCACTTCGTCAGCGCAGCGGCGATATTCCTTTTGCTTGTCACCGCCAGAGGCAGTGATCCGGTAGATCTCGCCTAAAGTCGGTCGCTTTCGCTCGAAGGCAAGAAGTCCTGCCGCAACAAACAGATCGATACCGCCATCGAGAAGGCCCTGAACCCGATCGCTATCAGCTTGTAGGAACAACGAAGCCAAGAGTTGCAACTCCATCTGCTGGCGGTCGACATTCTCCAGCGCCGATATGCGCAGCAAGGGATTGTAGCGGTGCGAGCGGCCATCTTTCCAATCTGTTGGCGCGAACCGGAACACCTTGTCGCCCTGCGCGGCCCTGTGGCGCGCGGTGGCTTCAAAATTCTCGCCCTTCACGTCCAGCACCACGGCACTGCCCTGATAGGTCAGAAGGTTCGGGATGACGAAACCCGTCGTCTTACCGCGTCCAGTCGGGGCAACGATCAAGGCATGGGGAAAAACCTTGGACATGACAAAGGGCTTTCGGCTTTGGGGCTTGCCCATTTTGCCGAGGACAAAGCCGTGGCCAGGCTTGCCGAAAAAGCCGTTCCGCTTCATCTCGGACATCTGCTGCCAGTGGGTTTGCCCAAATTTGGTCAGCGCATCGTTCATCAAGACCGCACTGAGCAAGACACCCGCGCCGGTGCTGATACCGATGATCAAGTGAATAATCTGCATATCGGCCGGATGGGTCATTCGGAGAACCCCATAGCTGCGCGCCAACATCAGGAAATCGATATCTACCCCAACTCCATACCAACGGAACGTCAGAAAGGCCGACGCCATAACATAGCCCAGCACAGCGCCCAGAAGAGCAAAGCACATGACCCCGAGTACGATCTGCGCCTTACCCATGCGTCATCCCCTTTTCACCATCGGCATCGACATGCCGCTCGCGTTGAACATCAATTTCTTCATTGGCGATCTCGTCGAGGACATGCTCCATCGCCATACTGTTCGCCAGTACGGCATCGCTCTGGAGATAGGCCTTGGCCGCATAGAGCCGATCAAGGCGGTCTTCGATGTGTTCTTCGAGCGTGGTTTCGTCACCAATCGCCAAGTCGGCGGCCTGCTCTTCACCGACCAGTTCCTCCATCTCAGCACGGAAGGTCTCGCGTTCCAGATCGCTGCGGAATGGATCTGCGGTTGGGTCGTCACTCATACGGCTTAGAATATCAGCCGTGGTCGGCGGCAGCCGGTCGACTATGGCTTCCTGCCGGTTGGCCTCCACAGCCCCACTGTCTTTGAGAACCTGAGCATCTGCCAACAAACGACCCAGATCACTGTGAATATGGTCAAGGCGGTCGATCGCTTTCTCAAGCTCATCAGCGCGTAACAGGTCAAGGCCCTCCTTCTCGGCAATCGCCTTCAAATCCTGTCCAAGCCATTGCCTTTCCAGTGCCGCGTTTTCCGCGCCGATTTCGACACGACGTGTCACCTCTTGGGCGTCAATTCCGGTGCCTTTCAAAGCCTGCTGAAGACGTTCTGCCAGTGCTGGATCCTGCAACGCTTCTTTAGCTTCGGCCTGGATATTCGCGGCCGAATAGATCCCAGTCCTGGACGCGTCTTCGAGCAAGGTATGGGACTGCGTTCCCATTGGGCTCAGATGTGACAAAGAGCGATAGATGTCGTTCAGCTCATGTTCCAGCGCCGCGCGTCGCTCTACAGGCGCGTCTGCCACAATGCGTTCGGCCTGGTTGATCTTGTCGTGAAAGGCATCCACGACCTCGTCAAAGGAATGCTGTTCTTCGGCCATGCCATATACCTTTCCATCTGCTTCAATCGGTTTGCCCTGCGCCAAAAGCGTCGCGGCCTTGTCCAATGCTGCTGCAATGTCATGCTGGTTCTCGCGCGAGGCCTCGGCGGCCAAGCCGCGATAGAGCCGCGCGTTCAGGGCGACTTCAGCCAAGGCGCGGTCAAGCTCCGGCCCCACGCGCTCGCGCTCGGTCGGCTTCTGTCCCGTGGCTTCTGCACGACGTTGATCCACGTCGCTTGGCGTCTTTGTCGTCACCCCACGCTCCAGCTTTCGCGTCGCCTCAAGCCGCAGCCCATAGCGGTCCGACACCTCGACCATCGCCTCGCGAAACCTGTCGTAGTTGAAATGGTGCCCTTCCTTCAGAAAGAAGAACTCCCCATCCTTGCTGCGCCGGTTCAGAACGATATGCGCGTGGGGGTGGTCCCGATCCTCGTGTACGGCGGCGATGTAGTCGAAGTGGCTGCCTTCGCCCTGAAAGAAGCGCTCGCAGATCTCGCGCGTGATCTCGGCGACATCCTCGCCACGCGTGCCAATCGGGAAAGCCATCAAGAGGTGCGAGGTATGTCCCAGCTTGGGATGGAACCCCTCATTCCATTGCGCTGAAAACCGGCGCGTGACCTGCTCGATCTCTTTGGCTGACAGGACGCTTTGGCCGTCATAGGTGCCACGGCTGTCGATGATAAAGCTCGACTTGGTGGTCAGGTATTCCAACTGATTGCGCAGCTGCGATTTGTTGTGCGTTCCGCCATCACGAATGGCTTTGAAGATCGCGGGGGAATGCCCCATGGCCGCGCGCGCCATCTGCTTGGCGCGAGCGCGCGGGACGCCGCCACGAATACGGCTCCAGTCGCGATCAAAGAAGGCCTCCTGCGCGGCGACAACGGCACTATTTCGGGCCATCGGCAAAGCCCCCCAGAACGCGGGCGACCTCGCCAGATAGCGCGCTGCGGCGGCGCTGCGCCATGTCTTGAACCTGATCCGCGATGTCAAAGATCAGCCCGGCCAAGGCGCGCACCTGGCCATGGGCAGAATTGCCATAAGGCGGCGTCTTGCCTTGGCGCTTTGCCTCGTTCAGTCGCTGCGCGATCTGGTTGATATTGTTGCCGGTGCGATTGAGCGAGGCTGACAGTCCCTGCATCTGTTCAGCCAGCTCATCATCGGGAACAAAGAGATCATTTGATGCATGGATCAGCCGCCGCAGGCCTTCGGCGCGGCTGGTGATATCATGCCGCGTCAACACCGCATCGAAGCCCGCAAGCTCCTTTGGCGTCAGCCGGACATTCACCAGTTCAGAGCGCACGCGCGCATCGAACTTGCGGCTTTGATCGGCCTTCAATGTGTAGAAGATACTGCGGGTCGTGACGCCGAATTCACGGGCCAGATCCTCGATCGGCACCCCCTCGGCACGCTTGCGCACAATGGCAAAACGCTGGTTCTGCGTCAGTCGCTTGTGCCGTGGTGCGCGCGGTCGGCCCATGTGAAGTAATCACCCCTATTTCTTGCCAGCTTCATACAGGCAGTCACGTTATGGCATTTCGCCATAATTGATTCAATATTATAATATTGTATCAACTGCCTGTATTCCGTTTGGAGCAGCCATAGGCTGCTACAGGGATGTTGGGCGGCCCTTGCGCAACAGCACGGGCCATAATTTCTCATCTCATCCCCCAACGTCTGCGCCCCGCCACATGAGGCAGCGCGCAGACGTTTAAAGCTCAACACTGGGTTTCAAGTTTCCGTCCGGATCCAGCCACGAACGGGCCTCTGCAAAATCCAAGCAAATACAGGTGCAACTGCCTTTCACGATAATCGGCGCGAGAAAGATCACTGGGTTTGACGCGCCGCATTTGCGGCACGTCATCGTGGGTAAGATTGCGGGGCAACTCATGCTGCGGCTGCTTTCGATTGACCTGCGGCTGCCAGGACAAAATCGGCAGCCTTCTGCGCCTCGGACGCCGCGCGGAAAATCGCCCTCTTGTCCTCCTTGAGCGCTTTCAACCAACCTTCAACATAAGCGGCGCTTTGACCGATCTCAGGCGCGACACCAATCTGAGCCCCAAGGAAACACGCGCCGATTTCTGCGACCAGCTCTTCAAAGGCATAGGCCTCACGGTTCGCAAATTTCTTGATCCGCTCAAGCCGCTTTTCGCTGCCAGTCCAATGGATCACCTCATGGGCCAACGTCCCATAATAGCCTGCCGCATCGTGAAACGTGGCAATCGGCGGCATATGGATGTGATCCTTGGCGGGGCAATAATAGGCGCGCGGGTCGTCGCTAGTGAGGATCTCCGCCCCTGTCCGGCTGAAAAACGCCTCAAGCTCTGGTTCTTCCTGCGTCCCAAGATCGCGCGGGGCCTCGGGCCGGATGTAGTACTCCTCCGGCAAACCTTCGATCTGATCGGCATTGAACACGCGATAGGCGCGCGCGTAGGGTAG
This sequence comes from Celeribacter sp., assembly GCF_048266405.1. Taxonomy (GTDB): domain Bacteria; phylum Pseudomonadota; class Alphaproteobacteria; order Rhodobacterales; family Rhodobacteraceae; genus Celeribacter. The sequence goes on along the minus strand of NZ_JBLWZO010000002.1, from coordinate 473,150 downwards.
TTCTTCCTCAATGCCCTGCTCGTTCTCTCGGGTGAACGTCCCGTATTTGACCACGGTCGACGACGTCTCACCTTTGCGGACCTGACCGCCCAGTTCCTGCGCCTGTTTGTAGGTCATCCAGCGGCTGGACGCATAGCCATGCTTGGCAGCCATGACCCAGAGCATCAGGATGTTAATCCCGCGATACTCCTCGCCATTGTGTCGGGTCGGCAGGGCAATGCCGGATGCGCTTCCAGTCCACGGCTTGCGCCACGGCGGCGTGCCTGCCTCGATCTCTGCGATAATGGTTTCGGTGACATGGGCATAAACATCAAACTTCTGTGCCATTTGTGGCCTCCTCGATCAAAGTGACGCGGGTGAGGCTTTTCGCCCCTTCCGCCGATGGGCTGCGCCTCGGCCACCTGATCTGACCGAATACGCATGTATTCGGCGGAACAGAGTGGGAGAGTACGTATGTCTTTTGTCGAAACGCTTCAGACATGCGCCCTTGGTTGCTGGTTTTGAGAGATGGCCTTCAGGGCCTCGTCTCTAAAACCTGCCACGTGGCGAACGCGGATGGGGGCGAGGCAATGCTATTCGACAGCTATGGTGCGGCCCGCAGGCGTAGCCGAGGACACGGTGCTGTCTAATAGGATTGCACGAGGGGGAAGGCCGCGCCTTCACCCTGATGCAGCGCAGTGGCGTTCGGTTCACCCGAACCCCAAGCCGCAAATGAAACCCTTTGTGTGGAACGTCACACAACTTTGACCTTCACGTCACAAGCTGACCCAAACCTCAAAAGTGACTGTTATCCGACGGACTAAGGCACACTGCCCTGTGCGAGCATGTGGCTGCGTTTTAATCTGGCTCGGAGGTACGGATTAAGCGCATCAGGCCACAGGGCGACCAGGGCAGGGGGAACTTCGGGCGCAAGTCCTGGGCGCGGTCAATGGATGTCCGCCGTTGCGAGACTGAACCGCCCCTTGTTTGCCGGAAACCCAGAAGTAAGGATGCTGAGTTATGGAAAAGAACAAATGTGGAAACAGATATTGACCTGAAGTGCGCGAACGAGCTTTGCGGATGGAGTTAGAACATCAGGCCGAATATGACAGTCAGTCAGCTGCGGCAAGAAGGTGAAGACGACTTGGCCGGACAAGGCTCTGCCCAGTCCTTTGGATCGAGTGAACAGCAGTTCCGTGCAACCATGCCCAATCAACTTTGGGTATCGGATTTTACCTACGTCTCGACCTGGCAAGGCTTTGTCTATGTGGCCGCGCAACCATTGTCCTCGGACCAATGGCGGACAAGGTCACGCTTATCGATACTTTTGCCAACAAGATCGTTGGCTGGCGCGCATCAAAATCACAGCAAACACAGTTTGTTTTAGATGCATTGGAACAGGCGTTTTATGAACGGCGGCCTTCAGAGAACCTAATCCACCATAGCGACAGGGGCAGCCAATATCTGTCAATCAAATACACAGAACGGCTTGCGGATGCTGGGTTGGAACCCAGTGTCGGAACCGTCGGTTGTGCCTATGACAATGCGCTCGCTGAGACGATGATTGGCCTCTACAAAGCAGAGGTCAATCATCGTCTCAGCGGAAATCAACAGTTAAAGCGTAGATCCGTTTTATCGGCCTATTGTTCGAGGCTTCATGGCCGAGCACATCCGCCAGACAACAAGCCGACTCAATTCAAATAGCGCAACGTCCCGTGCTTAGCTCGTTGGGCGATCCTGCGCTGGGGCTTTGTTGCGCAGTTCCGGAGTGATGTATTATGTGTGCTTGGGATCAAGGACATCGCGCAGCGCGTCACCGAAAAGATTGAACCCGAGCACAGTGAGGAAAATCGCAAGCCCGGGGAAAAAGCTCATCCACCATGATGTCCAGTAGTTCATGCCGATCGCGACCATATACCCCCAGCTAGGGGTTGGGGGCTGAACACCCAGGCCGAGAAATGAGAGGCCGGATTCCGTGATCAGCGCCGCCGAGGCAGTCAGCGATGCAAAGACGATCACGTTGGGCATAATATTGGGGGCGATGTGGAGGAACATGATGCGAAGCTTTGACGCACCCAATACTTGAGCCGCTTTTATATAATCGAGTTCCCGTACAACCAGAACCGTCCCACGCGCAAGGCGTGCAAAGCTGGGAATAGTAACAATAGCAATCGCGATAAGGGCATTGATCAGGCTCGGCCCCATAATGGCGACAATCGACAGAGCCAGAACCAGAGTGGGAAACGCCAGAACCGCATCCATGATCCGCATAATTACCGTGTCTGTGCGGCCTCCGAAAAAGCCCGAGATGATGCCCATCAACGTGCCGAGACAGAGGGCCAACCCAACCGATATCGTGACAATGGCTAGAGCAATCCGCGCGCCATAGACTGTCCGGCTATAGACGCTGCGCCCGATCTCATCCGTGCCGAAGATATAGTTTGCGGTCGGTGGCTGCATGATCGCGGTATAGTCAATCTCGGCGGGACCGACTGTTGTGATGACAGGGGCCAGGGCCGCCGCCAGAATAACGAACAACAGGATCAGGCCTCCGAGACATCCCATCGGATGCGATGCAAGAGCCCAGAGCGCTTTGGTCGTGCGCGACCGTTCGGTTTTTTGCGATTGCGACATATCTATTCTGGTCATAATCGAATCCTAAAGCTTTATGCGGGGATCAAGCTGCGAATAAAGAAGGTCGGTCAAAAGGTTGATCACCACCACGCAAAGCACGATTGTCAGGATCGCGCCCTGAACCACGGCCAGATCGCGGTTGAAAATGCCATCGACAACCAATCGGCCCAGGCCGGGCATGGAAAAAATCGTTTCTGTCACCACAGCTCCACCCATCAGCGCTCCGAATTGCAACCCGACGATTGTGACAATGGGGTTAAGTGCATTGCGCAACGCGTGATACAGGACGGCCTTTGCCTCGGACGTGCCCTTTGCTCGGGCGGTTCGGACATAGTCCTGTGACAAGGCTTCGAGCATGGCTGTCCGAGTTTGTCGCATCACCAACGCGACCATCGCTGTGCCAACGGTCAGGACAGGCAAGATCATCAACCTTAGGTTTTCGAGAGGATCTTCAAAAAATGGTACATGACCAGAGGGAGGCACCCATCCCAACCGAATGGAAAAAAACAAGATCAACAGAATACCGAGCCAAAAATAGGGAACGGCCAGACTCGACAACCCCACCACCCCGATACCGAGGTCGAGTGCGCCGCCCCGCCATTTTGCGGAGGCAACGCCGAGAGGAATTCCAACTACAACGGCCAGAACCACCGATAGAAACGTCAGCTCAAGCGTGATTGGCAACCGTTCGGCGATAATCGTGCCCACCGGTTCCTGCGTGCGCAGCGATGTGCCCAGATCACCCCGCAGCGAATTCACTGCCCAGTGGGCGTAGCGCACGATGATCGGATCATCCAAACCAAGCTCTTCTCGCAATTGTGCACGCTGCTGCACCGTGGCGTTTTCACCTAGAACGGTCAGGGTAGGGTCCCCCGGCAGAAGCGCACCGATTGCAAAAACCATAAAACTGGAGATCACCAAGACTGTTGCCAGTTGCGTTGCCTTGTTCGCTAAGCGCTTCATTAGCGGTCTCCGCCTGGCTCTTGGGACAAATAGGTTATCGCGACAGAGGCAGATGCATCGAAATGCTCTTCCATAGCTTTTTGCGCAGCGAAGATGTCTCCTGCTAGGATGTTGTTGCTAAGGGTGACGTGCCGCGCCAGCGTTTTTTCGGCATCCCTATGCTGTTTCTGGCCATGGATCATCGAGATGGATTGGCGCATGATCGGCTGCATGGCTTCAACCATGAACCGGATCAGGGTATTGCCGGTCATTGCTGCAATATGGTTGTGGAACGATATGTCCCAGGCGACCCAACTGTCATGATCGGTCGCAGCGATATCCATGTCCGCCATGATTTGCCGTAGAGCATCCTGCTGTTCCAGCGTGCCGTTAAGAGCAGCAAGACCTGCAGCACTTACTTCTATGGCGCGTCGAAATTCGATGACCTGAGAGATCCCTTCGTCCAGCGATCCAGCCGCCAAGCGCAGAAAGACCTGCAAAGGCTCTGCCGTTATCTGCCGGACGGACGAGCCCCGCCCATGAACAATTTCTATCACGCCCATCATTTCCAGTTTGCGAAGCGCTTCGCGAACTGTCGGCTTGGAAACTTTGAATTGCGCAGCCAGATCGCTTTCGGGGGGCAATGCGTCCCCTGCCACCAAGCGGCCTTCCGAAATGAGATCGGTCAAGCGATTGAGTACAGCCTCGGACCGGCTTTGCGCCCGATCTTCGTCGGGAAGCGCGAATAGGCAATTATTGATATCTCTAAGGGGTTTCATGTGTGGATCCTCCAGAACTCAAGTTATCTGATATCTGATCTATTGCCAAGTCAAAATTTATAAGATATCAGATAACTGTCCAGTATAAATTTTGGGAGGAAATGATGTACAAAAGTATTTTAATCGCAATCGCAGTTGCCGCCGCGGGCACCGTGCCCGGATGGGCGCAGTCTGTGGCCGGGGGAGCTCTGGTTGCGGCCTCTGATATCGAGCCGGTCAGCCTTGATCCAATTTTTGGCAATGCACCGTCCGTTGATGGCAACTACTACAATCTCTTTTATGACAACCTGTTTTATGTCGATGCCAACGGCGAGATGCAGCCCGAGCTTGCGACCTCGTGGTCGATTGCTGAAGATGGCTCATCCATGACCCTGCAACTACGTGAAGGTGTCGTGTTCCATGACGGAACCCATTTTGACGCGGCAGCAGTCGAATATTCCATTGAGCGTGTGATTGATCCAGAAGTGAACGCGCCGCACGGAACGGATATTTCCGCTGTCACTTCGGTTGATGTTCTGTCGGATTACGAAGTGCGCATCAATTTCAGTGGTTTTAACGGTGCGGTTCTGCCCGGTCTAGCGAACGAGGCCGGCATGATCGTATCGCCAACGGCAGCTGAAGCAGAAGGTTTCGCCCGCAATCCTGTCGGCACCGGACCTTTCAAGTTTGTGGAGTGGCGCAGTGGCGATCGTGTCGTCGGAGAAAGAAACCCTGATTACTGGCGCACGGACGTAGACGGCAACGCGCTTCCGTACCTGGACAAGGTGTCGATCCGCGTCATTCCCAATACGGCTGTAAAAATCCTTGAGGCTCGGTCCGGCGAAGTGCAACTGGTTGATACTGTTCAGGTGCAGGATTTCCCCGCCATCGAAGAGGCCGACGGTATTGAGCTGATCGAAAAGCCAACGGGCATTCATCAATTCATGGCGTTCAACACCAGCAAGCCGCCTTTCGACAATGTTGATCTGCGCCGTGCGGTTCTGCATGCCGTGAACAACGCCGCAATTGAGCAGGTCGTCTCGAAAGGTTATGGGGCGCTGACACCGACGCTTGTCCCCCCGTCGGAATTCATCTTTGACGGCGATCTGAAAGCCACTGAATTTGACGTCGAAGCAGCGACATCTTTGCGGGAAGAACTGGGTTTCGACGAGACGATTACCATTTCGGTAATTCAGCGCGACCCTGACACCCAGATTGCGCAGATTGTACAGGCGATGCTGGGGCAGGCAGGTTTTGATGTAGAGGTTGAAATTCTTGAACGTGGTGCTTGGGTCGACAAGGTGCGTGCAGCCAACCATGAGATCGGGCTGCTGCGCATTAATGTGCCGCGGATTGATCCCAGCCTTGTCTTTACGTCCCTGATGGGGCGCGACGCTGGGTTAAACTTTGCCGCCTATTCCAACGAAGAATTTTTTGATCTGGTTGATGCGGCGCAAAACACGATTGATCGAGATCAGCGCAAATCATTGTATATCGATGTCCAGAAGCACCTGCTCGACCACGCTGTTTACGGGTTCATGTTTCTGCGGCCGATCCGTGATGTTGCTGCGGAAAACCTCGAAGGTCTGTTCCGTGAATCCTCAGGAACGTGGCGGTTGGAAGAAGCGTTTTTTACCAACTGATATGGCGACGTTCAGGGCGGGCGCATCCTTTGCGCGCCCGTTCTGACCGCAGGAAATAAGACGTGGCCGCCGAACCCGCATGTGCCATAGGGCTGATTTGTCCAGCCTGATTTCTGGCATCCGCCGCCGCCGACATATCCTTGAAACGGGCATTCCATTTGCCCCGAAAACCTTGGTCGCGCCAACAGCTTTGTGCGTCCGCTACGACGGCAAAGACGACTGTCTGAGTCGCCCAATCCATTAGATAATTTTTCAGGGAGACCCCAGAAGATGAACCAGATACCCGGCATTCAACGCCCACCCCGCCAAATTGTCGATGCGCTTGCCGCAATTGGCAGCGCAACCGCGAGCAGTGAGCTGTATAAACTTGGCATTCGCGATCCCTTTATAGAAGGAGCAGCGCCGTTTACGCGAGGCCGCCGCATCGCTGGGCCAGCGCTGACGCTACAGTTCATGCCCAAGCGCGAAGACCTGTACGGCGAAGACGAGTATTCTGACCGCGAAAAACAGTTGCACCGGCACGTCTTGTACGATGCGCAGCCTGGCGACATTGTGGTTGTTGATGCACGCGGCGATATGAGCAGCGGAATCTTTGGCGAGATGATGTTAACGTATTTTGCTGGCAAGGGCGGCATCGGCATGGTCATCGACGGATGTATCCGCGATGCGACCAAGGCATTTGAAACGGACTTGGGCTTTTGGATGCGGGGAACAACCCCGAATTTCCATACGCAAACCAGATTGATGCCATATGCCGTAAACACCCCGATCGCCTGCGGGGGCACCTTTGTGGTTCCCGGCGATATCATCATTGCAGACGATGATGGTGCGGTTTCTGTGCCTATCGATCTTGCGGAAGAGGTTATTCGCCACGGTAGCGAGCATGCTGAATGGGAGGATTTTTCCCGCATTCAGCTGGCCAAGGGTGGAGATCTGCGTCGGTATTATCCTCTTGCTCCGGAAGCCGAAGGAGAGTTTGAACAGTGGAAGCGCGAAAATCCGGATCTCGCTGCGAAAGCCAAATAGAGGCCAGTCATGCAAGCGTAGCTTGTTAAAACCAGCCATAGGTCGCCTGCAGTTATCTTGCAGCGGGCGATATTCCCCGACGCGATAATGGCGTGATCCGGTGAGAGTCAGCGTGGCCCAGCATGGGCGCTACAAGGTAAGTTACATGACAAAGACAGATCAACAGAACCGCGAATTGCCTGAACTGGACCCTTATCTGTCGATCTCGGATTTAAAGATCGAATTGAGCAAGACAGGGATGCCATTGATAGAGGGCGTATCCTTCGATATCTCTGTTGGCGAGACAGTTGCCATTGTGGGCGAGTCCGGAAGTGGCAAGTCGTTAACCAGCCTCGCCCTGATGGGACTGTTGCCCAATGCGCTGGGTGTGGCAGAGGGCAGCCACATCAAGATCAATCAGGGAAGCGGTCAAACGGATGAACTTCTGTCGTTCAGCGAACGACAGATGCGCAAAATACGCGGCGGACAAATCGGCATGATTTTTCAAGAACCGATGACCTCGCTGAACCCGTTGTTCACCATCGGAAACCAGATCGAAGAGGCATTGACCCTGCACACTAAACTGCGTGGCCGGGCGCGCAGGGATGAGGCGATTTCGCTGCTTGAACGAGTCGGCATCCGCGAGGCCGCCTCGCGGATGCGTGCGTATCCGCATGAATTGTCCGGCGGCATGCGCCAACGCGCGATGATCGCAATGGCTTTGGTCGGGGGACCGAAATTGCTCATCGCAGATGAACCCACGACGGCGCTGGATGTGACCATCCAGGCTCAGATACTAAACCTGTTGCGGGATCTGCAAAAAGATCTGGGGATGGCAATGATCTTTGTCAGCCACGATCTGGGTGTGGTGGCCGAAATTGCCGACAAGGTTATCGTGATGGAAGCAGGGCGCGTCGTGGAAACCGGCACTGCCACCCAGATATTAACCAGCCCGACCCAACCCTATACCCGTAAGTTGATTGATGCGGTGCCCAAGTTTGATTCAGAATTGGGACCGCAAGTTAACTTTGCAAGTGCATCGACGCCATTAATCACGATACGCGACATTTGCAAATCCTATGCGCTGCCGGATGGCAAAATCGTTAATGCCCTGCGGTCAGTGACATTGGATGTCGCGAAAGACGAAATCCTTGGCATTGTCGGAGAATCCGGTTCAGGAAAAAGTACGATTGCCAAACTTCTTGTCGGACTGGAAACAGCCGATAGTGGCGAAATTTTCCATAACGGCGCCCCTTTGTCATATGTTGGCAAGGATAAGCTTGCGATGCGGCGGGCGATCCAGATGATTTTTCAGGACCCGTTTGCCGCGCTGAACCCGCGTTGGCGGATAGACCGAATATTGATGGAGCCGATGGTCATTCACGGGCTCAACGGTGATCGCAAGGCGCAGCGCCGGGCGGCCGGCACGCTCTTGGAACGTGTTGGGCTGCCAACCTCTGCGTTGGACCGGTTCCCTCACGAGTTTTCCGGCGGGCAACGGCAGCGCCTGTCCATTGCCAGATCGCTTGCCGTGCAACCAAAGCTGCTGATCGCGGATGAATCCGTCTCAGCCCTGGATGTGACGGTGCAGGCGCAGGTTCTGGAGCTTCTGGCCGAGGTCAAGACGGATCTGGGAATGACGGTTCTGTTTATCGCGCATGATTTGGCGGTGGTGCGAAATCTGTGCGATCGGATTGGCGTCATGCGCCATGGCGAATTGGTCGAATTGGGCAGTGCCGAACAGGTATTTGACCGCCCGGCCCATGAATACACACGCAACCTGATCGACGCGGTGCCGAAAATGCCCGTCGCGATTTAACCTTGTATCGCCTCTCAATGTCTATCCGCCTCGATGAAAGGAAACGCCTGTGCAGCTTTGCATGATGATCCCCCCGATTGAAGATCGCCGCTGGCGTGTCGCGCGCCAGATGGGCATTGATTGTGCAATTGCCAAGCTTGCGCCGGAACTGACGGGCAAGACGCCGCCGTGGGATTACAAGGCGCTGTCATCCGAGGTCGAGCGCTATCGCGCAGGCGGCTTCAAAATCATCGGGCTGGAAGGCGATCAGTTTGATATGTCGCGCATCAAGCTGGGGCTGGACGGGCGCGACGAAGACATCGGTCGCTATTGTGACATGCTAAGCAACATGGGGCGGCTTGGCATCAATTTGCTGTGCTTTAACTTTATGGCCTATTTCGGATGGTTTCGCACCGGAACCGGCATCCCGACACGTGGCGGCGCATTGGTGAGCGATTTTGATGCGACTCTTGCCGAGGCCGCGGGTCCCACGGAATTGGGCACGATTCCCCATGACAAGATCTGGGAGAACTACACCTATTTCATTCAGCGGGTGGTCCCGGCCGCCGAAAAGGCAGGGGTGCGGATGGGGTTGCATCCTGATGATCCACCGGTTCCTGCGCTTCGTGGCATTTGCCGAGTGTTCACTGATCTGAAGTCGCTTGAACGCGGGCTCGAGATCGCGTCCAGCCCCGCGCTCGGGATCACCTTTTGCCAAGGAACACTTTCAACGGCGGGCGAGGATATTGTCACAGCCGCAAAGACCTTGGGGAAAGAGCGGATCGCTTTTGTACATATCCGCGATGTTCGTGGCACCGCCAAGGCGTTTTCCGAAACTTTTCCGGATGAAGGCCAGATTGACATGGCCGCTACGTTTGCCGCCTACCGCGATTTGGGGCTGACTTGTCCCATCCGGCCCGATCATGCACCGGCAATGGATGGCGATAGCGTGGCCGACGCGCAGGTCGACGGTATCAACGTCGGCTACGAGTCCAACGGAATGATTTTTACCGTGGGCTATATGAAGGGGTTGATGCAGGCGAACGGATGGTCGGATGCATGATGCACTAATTCGCGGGGCGGCATGGCAGCCGGCACTGCAATCCAAACAAGTCTTTGCGCTTACCGGCCAAATACGGCGGGGGCCAGATGACATAACAACCCATACCGAAAAGGAGGTGCTTTGACGTGTTCGATCTGACGGGAAAACGCGCGCTGGTGACAGGATCAAGCCGCGGCATCGGGGCCGAGATCGCCATCGGGCTGGCGACACAAGGCGCGGATGTTTGCATTCACTTTGCCGGATCGCGGGAGAGTGCCGAACAAACCGCCGCACAGGTGCGCCGCCTTGGGCGCAGCGCCGGCACCGTCAAAGGCGACATTTCTGATCCCGAAGCGCCGGCGTCAATTGTCAAAAACGCAGAACAATCCTTGGGCGGGCCTATCAATTTACTTGTCATAAATGCAGCAATTCAGACGCCGCAAGAATTCCTTGAGATTGATCAGCAAACGGCACGTCATCAGTTCGACGCAAATCTTTACGGCACTCTTGGTTTGATACAGACTGTCCTTCCCCAGATGAAAGCCGCACAAGCTGGACGCATCGTTACCATAGGTTCGGTTCAGCAGTGGCGACCACATCCGCAGATGTTGGTCTATGCCGCGTTGAAGAGCGGGATGGAAAATCTGGTCCGTAATCTTGCGGTGCAACTGGGACCTTACGGGATCACGATCAACAATGTCGCTCCGGGGGCAATTGCGACAGATCGCAACAATGCTGCTCTTTCGGACGATGCATACAGGGCAAAGGTCGAGGGCAACATCCCTCTTGGCCGGATTGGAACGCCACAGGAATGCGCTGGCGTGGTCGCCATGCTGTGCAGCGAGGCCGGAGATTATATCACCGGCGCCGATATTCCGGTGGATGGCGGCATGAGGCTGGGATGACGCCCGGGGTTTTGCCCCGGCTGGGCCCGAGCAAACGCCGCCTCCTTCCCTTTCGTATTTATATTTTACCTATGAGGACCTCTTATGAAGATCGTAGATATTCGCACCCGCTGTGTCGCCATTCCGCTCAACTGCATGCTGCGTCATAACACAGGCGTTCATCCCGGCTATTTTCTGCGCACGATTGTCGAAGTCATTACGGATGAAGGTATTACGGGTCTCGGCGAGATCGGCGGCGGGGATCAACGCGGTGCGATTGAAAAGATCAAGTCGCGTGCCATAGGGCTTGATCCTTTTCACTTGGAGACGATCAAGCTGCGAGTGCTCAGATCGGTCTATTACATCTCGAATGCGCGCATTTACGCGGCCATCGAAATGGCCTGCCTTGATATTCAGGGTAAGGCACTCAACCGGCCCATGTCCGATCTTTTGGGCGGTAAGGTACGCGATAGCGTGCCGTTTATTGGCTATCTGTTCTGGCGTTACGACCGCCCCCAAGGCGGCGATGACAGCTGCGCCGAGGATTTGGCAGACCATTGCGAAGAACTGGCCGAAACGCTTGGCGTAGGGGCGATGAAGCTCAAGGCGGGCGTGATGACACCTGCCGAAGAGGCGCGGGTGTTGGAGCTTTGTCGTGACCGGCTGGGCGATGATTTCGGGTTGCGGATCGATCCAAACGGTCTGTGGACCGTGCCCACAGCTATTCGCATAGGGCAGCGTTTGGGCGATTTGGGCATCGAGTATTTTGAAGATCCCGCCTGGGGGCTCGAAGGCAACGCGGCTGTGCGTCAGGCTGTTTCGATGCCAATCGCGACCAACATGTATCCGGCCTGTTTCGATGATCTTGGTCCGGCGATCCGCATGGGGGCCGCCGATATCATCCTGACGGATCTGCATTATTGGGAAGGGCCGAAAGGAGTAAAAGACCTGACCGCTGTCTGCCGGACATTCCGTCTTGGCGTGTCCATGCATTCGGGTGTGGAATTCGGGATCGAGCTTGCAGCCATGCTGCACACAGCCGCGACAATCCCTGAAATGACTTTTGCAGGGGATGCCCATTACCATTATCTGAAAGATGACATTATCGAAGGAGGCAAACTGCAATATGCAGATGGGCGCATCGCCGTGCCCACTGGTGCGGGGCTTGGCGTCACTCTGGATGAAGACAAGATGAAGTTTTACGAAAAGTTCTACGAGGAAAAGGGCGATTATTACTCTCGTTTCCACCAGGACCCAAAGCGACCGGACTGGACCCCGACAGTGGGGGGCATGTAGCTTGCGCGATCATATCGGCACGAAGCACCCAGCTCAGACTGGCGGGCGCCTTAGCGTCCGTCATTCTTGATTGCCAAGTGTCTCTTCCACTATCTTGATCTTGGCCATCACCCGCACGAGTTCTTCGGTTTCCAGCCGGGTCAATGTCGCGAGCAATTTCTCTTCGACTTCCTTCATGCGCGGAAAAAGGGCTTGATAGGCTTGTCTCGGCAAATCCCAAAATCAGGCTATCTTGCGTCTGACATACCCCCATAGTCTCCGTTTCGCCCCCAACAGCCCAATTTATTTTGATCAGAATCGTTGACCCACTCACCGCAAACCGGCCTCTCGAATTTGCTCTACACTGACAAGATTTTCAGCAAGCAAGGCGCTCACCTGATTGGGCGTGATGTGACGGCACAGCGGGTGCCGATCCGTGACCCAATCGGCCAAGCCTTTGAGCACTTCAAGCTCTTTGACTTTGCCCGCATCTCGCGCCTGCTCGACCTCGTGAAGGTATTTCAGCCAACGGCCAGAGCTGAACCAATTATCGGAGAAACAAACCTTGGATCGGGTAAAGCCGTCGGTCTCGGTCGCGTACGATCGCACGGCCTCCTCGAGATTTTTCGCATCCACTCCATCGACCAACGCTTGGCGGATCTGTGAGAGGCAAACCGCTTTGCCGCGAACTCGATCCTCGGGGTAGGCCGCCAAAATCCTTTCTGAAATCTCATCTTCCACCGCCGCCTTCGCGTGCGAAGGGTTTGGTTTTTTATATGGTTTATATCTGTTCTTATAGGATTTGCCCTCAGGGGCAGACGGCTTGCCCTCAGAGGCAAATGCATCATTTTCCCTTTTGGTCGGATCGATTTGCCCTTTTGGGCAAATGGAGTTGCCCAAGGCGTACCAGCAGGTTCGGTCATACCGATCATCGCTGAAATTGCCCTTAATGATTAGCCCCGCACAGACCAGCTTTTCGAGCGCAGTACGAATCTGTTTTTCGCTCAGATAGGGGAACAACTCACCAAAGGCCGAGATCGAATTGTAGGTCCAATACCGCCCGTCGCGAAAGTTGCGGCGGTTGGCTTGGTTCTTCTCAATCCAAAAGGTGATGTTCTGGAAAATTACCGCTGCATTCAAACCGACGAGAGCAGCGATATCGGGATCAAAGCTATGGCGACTCATGTTTGACACCCTTTAGCCAACACGGGCGTCTGATTTTGTACAGGTTTTGTACGAGAAATCAGTTTTTGGGTCCTATCAGCGAGGAAAACGATATGCACGTTTTTGCGTACAACTGCACAGTCGCGCAAAAATAATCTATATTTTTCAATGGATTTTGGTGATCCCGACTGGATTCGAACCAGTAACCTGCCCCTTAGGAGGGGGCTGCTCTATCCAGTTGAGCCACGGGACCACGGGGGCGTTTTAACGGGAGGGGTTGTCGGGGGGCAAGCACAAAGCCGTTGCGCCGTCTCTTTGCGACATCGCGCAAGAGGCCACACTTTCGGTCGGGAACTGCGATGTTGAAAAGGTAAGGAAAAGGGGGAGTGAAATTGGCCCACCACTCCCCCTTTAAAATCCGAAACCGCTCTGTGAGTTAGAGAGCTTGCAGGACGATCCGGATATAGTGTGCGCAGAATAAGCATCACGCAGCTTGTTAGCGATAACATACACAGGTTGCGTGACGTGGACAAGGTGATTTTATAATGTATTCTGTGAGGGATATAAAACTTGGAGCCAATGGCCATGTCGCAGGATCAGGATTTCACACCACCAAAGCGTCCGCTTACACTTCGCGATGTCTCGGAAGCCTCGGGGGTGTCCGAGATGACGGTCAGCCGCGTGCTCAGAAATCGTGGGGACGTCTCGGAAAACACGCGTAATAAAGTGTTAGAAGCCGCCCGCGAGCTTGGCTACGTGCCCAACAAGATTGCAGGGGCCTTGGCCTCAAGCCATGTGAACCTTGTCGCGGTGATTATTCCGTCACTGTCCAACATGGTGTTCCCCGAAGTGATGACAGGCATTTCCGACATTCTCGACGACACGGAATTGCAGCCCGTTGTGGGCGTTACCCATTACAAACCAGAGCGCGAAGAGAAAGTGCTGTACCAGATGCTTTCATGGCGGCCTTCGGGTGTCATCATTGCAGGCCTTGAACATACGGATGCATCCAAGGCGATGTTGGCCGCGGCGGGCATTCCCGTGGTTGAGATCATGGACACGGACGGCGATGCTATCGACGCCAAGGTCGGCATTTCACACCGCCGCGCAGGGCGCAAGATGGCGCAGGCCATTATCGAGGCGGGTTATAGACGGATCGGGTTCCTTGGCACCAAAATGCCACTCGACCACCGCGCCCGTAAGCGCTTCGAGGGCTTTACCGAAACCCTCGCCAAAGCGGGCTTGGAGATCGCCGATCAGGAATTCTATTCGGGCGGCTCCGCTTTGGTCAAAGGCCGCGAGATGACCCAGACCATTCTGGATCGCAACACCGATCACCCGTTGGATTTCCTCTACTACTCCAACGACATGATCGCCTCGGGCGGTCTGCTCTATTGTCTAGACAAGGGTATTGATGTGCCAGGCGATATTGGCTTGGCAGGATTTAACAAAATCGAGTTCATCGAAGGCCTGCCCAAAAAGCTCGCAACGATGGATGCCTGTCGCGCCGAAATCGGCCGTGCGGCCGCGAAAATCATCGCCGCCCGCGCCGCCGACAACACCGCGTCGACACATGAAGAAGTCATCCTTGAGCCACAGCTCTATTTCGGCGAGACCCTGCGGCGTAAGAAAAAGGCGCTGTGAGTCCCGCAACACCTCACGCTTTCTCGTGACTGATTGACTGGAAACCCGCGCGAAAACCGCGTAAACGTGCGACCAACGCGCGCGATTACGCGTCTCCGAGACACACTCTAGACAACGGAAAAAGCATATGCCCCATTATAAATCACGCCGCTCCACCCACGGACGCAACATGGCCGGTGCGCGTGGCCTATGGCGTGCCACAGGCATGAAAGACGGCGATTTCGGCAAGCCGATCATCGCGGTCGTCAACTCCTTTACCCAATTCGTTCCCGGTCACGTCCACCTCAAAGACCTCGGCCAATTGGTGGCACGCGAGATCGAAGATGCGGGCGGCGTTGCCAAAGAGTTCAACACCATTGCGGTGGATGACGGTATTGCGATGGGCCACGACGGGATGCTTTATTCCCTGCCCTCGCGCGAAATCATTGCCGACAGCATTGAATACATGGTCAACGCCCACTGCGCCGATGCGATGGTCTGTATTTCCAACTGCGATAAAATCACTCCCGGCATGATGATGGCCGCAATGCGCCTCAATATCCCTGTTGTGTTCGTCTCGGGTGGGCCGATGGAAGCAGGCAAGGTCACGATGGATGATCTTGAAATGACCAAGGTCGATCTGGTCGACGCGATGGTTGTCGCTGCGGACGACAAGTACACCGACGCGCAGGTCAAACACATCGAAGAGAACGCCTGCCCCACCTGCGGGTCATGCTCGGGCATGTTTACTGCCAACTCGATGAACTGTCTCGCCGAGGCTTTGGGTCTGGCGCTTCCGGGCAACGGGTCGACGCTTGCCACACACGCCGACCGTAAAAACCTGTTTTTGGAAGCAGGGCGCAAGATCGTCGAGATCACAAAGAAACACTACGAAGAAGAGCTTCCCGGCTATCTGCCACGCGAGATCGCAACGTTTGAAGCCTTTGAGAACGCCATGTCGCTCGACATCGCGATGGGCGGATCGACAAACACCGTACTGCACCTCTTGGCCATTGCACATGAGGGCAAGGTCGACTTCACGATGGACGACATCGACCGTTTGAGCCGTCGCGTTCCCGTGCTGTGTAAAGTGGCCCCCTCGGTGGCGAATGTTCACATGGAAGATATCCACCGCGCGGGCGGCATTTTCTCCATTCTCGGATCGTTGTCTCGCGCAGGGTTGCTACATGGCGACACGCGAACGGTTCACTCGGAAACCATGGCGGCAGCGATTGCCAAATGGGATATTACCGTTGCCAATAACCCCGAGGCCGAGAAACTGTTCAAGGCCGCTCCAGGTGGCGTGCGTACGACACAGGCGTTCTCCACCGAGAACCGCTATAAAGAGCTCGACAAAGACCGTGAAAACGGCGTGATCCGTTCCGCAGAGCATGCCTTCTCCAAGGATGGCGGCTTGGCCGTACTGTTTGGCAACATCGCCGAGCGAGGCTGCATCGTGAAAACAGCGGGTGTGGATGACAGTATCCTGAAATTCACAGGCAAAGCACGCGTGTTTGAAAGTCAGGATGATTCGGTGAGCGCGATTCTCAGCCGTAAGGTTGAGGCGGGCGAAGTTGTTGTCATCCGCTACGAAGGGCCACAGGGCGGTCCGGGGATGCAAGAAATGCTCTACCCCACCTCCTACCTCAAATCCAAAGGCCTCGGCAAAAAATGCGCCTTGCTCACGGATGGTCGATTCTCGGGCGGCACATCGGGCCTATCCATCGGTCACGTCTCCCCCGAAGCGGCGGAAGGCGGCATGATCGGTTTGGTCGAAACGGGCGATATTATCGAGATCGACATCCCCAACCGGTCCATCGAACTCAAAGTTGACGCTGATGAATTGGCGCGTCGCCGTGAAAAAATGGGCCCATTGCCGTGGAAACCAAAGGAAGAGCGTCCCCGCCATGTCTCCTCCGCGCTCAAAGCCTATGCGCTTATGGCGTCGTCTGCGGACAAAGGGGCTGTGCGCATCCTGCCCGACGACGCATAAGGCCTGCATTAACGAACTGATATTGCGCCGCCCTTCGGGGCGGCGTTTTGCGTTTTATCAGGGGTTTCACGCGAATCTCGGCATCAGATCGGAGAATCAAAAAACCCGCGCTCGAAAGCGCGGGTTCTTAGGGACGAAGTGGTGAGCCGTGATGGGTTCGAACCATCGACCTACTGATTAAAAGTCAGTTGCTCTACCAACTGAGCTAACGGCCCACTTTCATCGTGTTGCGGGTATTAAGAGCGCAGCGCGTGAGGGTCAAGGACTAAACAGAGATTTTCTTGGAAAAGGTTCCATCAAGGTTTATATGCCGCGATATGAAACAGGTATTCTCCCCCTCGAACCTGCCCTTTGTGAAGATGCATGGGCTAGGCAATGACTTCGTGATCTTTGATTCTCGGGGGATGGACGCGCGCGTCACGCCTGCCTTGGCCAAGGCGGTGGGAGATCGCAATCGTGGCGTGGGTTTTGACCAGCTTGCCGAGATTCGCGACGGCGATGACACCGACATCACGCTCGACTTTTGGAACAACGATGGCAGCCGTGCGGGCGCGTGCGGCAATGCCACCCGTTGCGTTGCTTGGCTGATGATGACCGAGAGCGGCGCGGATAGCGTCAGCATTCGCACAGAGCGCGGCATTTTGAGCGCGGTGCGGACAGGCGACGAGATATCCGTCAACATGGGCCACCCGCAACGTGACTGGGCTGAAGTGCCCTTGAGCCACGCTGTGGACACCGACCACCTGCCCCTCGCGGGCGCCCCCGTGGCGGTCGGTATGGGCAATCCCCACGCTGTGTTCTTTGTCGATGACATTGCAAATGTGGATGTGGCCGCACGCGGCGCAAGCGTCGAGCATGATCCGCTGTTCCCCGAGCGCACCAACGTGGAGTTCGCCCAAGTGCGCAGCCGCGACGAGATCAGAATGCGCGTCTGGGAGCGCGGGGCGGGCATCACACTGGCCTGTGGATCAGGAGCCTGTGCCACCGTGGTCGCCGCCGCCCAGCGCGGCCTGACGGATCGCTGTGTGCGCATGGAGGTCGATGGCGGCTGGATGACCCTCGACTGGCGCGACGATGGCGTGTGGATGACGGGGCCTGTGCAACTTGTGTTTAAAGGCGAATTCGACGCGACCTTTCTGGAGCGTCTGTGATGTCCGCTAAACCGCCCGTCTTTGCGACCCTCGGCTGTCGCCTCAACGCCTATGAAACCGAAGCGATGAAAGATCTCGCGGCGAAAGCAGGCGTGGAAAACGCCGTGGTGGTGAACACCTGTGCCGTGACGGCCGAAGCCGTGCGCAAAGGCCGCCAAGAGATTCGCAAACTGCGCCGCGACAATCCTGATGCCAAGATCATCGTAACAGGCTGCGCCGCGCAGACCGAACCAGAGACATTTAATGCCATGAGTGAGGTCGATCTTGTGATCGGCAACACCGAAAAGATGCAGCCCGAAACATGGTCGGCGATGGGGCCGGATTTCATCGGCCAAACCGAGCGTGTCCAAGTTGACGACATTATGAGCGTCACCGAAACGGCGGGCCACCTGATCGACGGCTTCGGCACGCGCAGCCGCGCCTATGTGCAGGTGCAAAACGGCTGCGATCACCGCTGCACCTTCTGTATCATCCCCTACGGTCGCGGTAATTCCCGCTCCGTGCCTGCGGGCGTTGTGGTCGATCAGATCAAACGGCTCGTGGATAAGGGCTTTAACGAAGTGGTCCTCACGGGCGTTGATCTGACCTCATGGGGCGCGGACCTGCCCGCTGCGCCGCGTTTGGGCGATCTAGTCATGCGCATTCTCAAACTGGTGCCCGACCTGCCACGACTACGGATTTCCTCGATTGATTCGATTGAGGCCGATGACGCGCTGATGGAGGCGATTGCGACCGAGAACCGCCTCATGCCACACCTTCACCTCAGCTTGCAGCATGGTGATGACCTCATCCTCAAGCGCATGGCACGGCGCCATTTGCGCGATGATGCGATTCGCTTTTGTGAGGAGGCCAAGAAACTGCGCCCCGATATGACTTACGGCGCGGATATTATCGCGGGCTTCCCAACAGAAACAGACGCCCATTTCGAAAACTCGCTGAAGCTCGTGACGGACTGCGACCTCACATGGCTGCACGTCTTCCCCTATTCAAAACGCGAGGGCACACCCGCCGCGCGAATCCCCAACAAGGTCGACGGCAATGTGATCAAGGCCCGCGCGGCACAATTGCGCGCCGCAGGGGACGCACAGGTGCGCAAACACCTAGACGCGCAAATCGGACGCTCGCACTCCATCCTGATGGAAAATCCTCACATGGGGCGCACGGAACAATTCACCGAAGTCAGCTTTGCCGCGCCGCAAACCGAAGGGGCGATTGTGAGCGCAAAAATTCTCGGGCTGATCGGCTCGCAACTGACGGCGTGACGCCATGAGCCGCCCTATCCTCTATTCCTTCCGTCGTTGCCCCTATGCCATGCGGGCGCGGCTCGCGATTGCGTCCGCGGGACTTGAGGTGGAATTGCGCGAAGTTGTGCTACGCGACAAGCCCGCGCAGTTGATCGACGCCTCTCCCAAGGCAACCGTGCCCGTCCTGATCGACGGCGACACCGTGATCGACGAGAGCCGTGACATTATGGATTGGGCGCTTGCGCAGGCCGACCCCGAAGCGTGGCGCGACATGCCGTCTGACGGGGAGGACTGGATCGCTACCATCGACGGGCCGTTCAAAACCGCGCTCGATCGTTACAAATACGACACCCGCTACGCCGACGCCGATGCAACACAGGAACGCGACAAGGCGGCAGCGCTGCTGTGGCGCGTCGATGCACAATTGCGGGACACGCCCTGGCTCTATGGCGAGACACCGACATTGGCCGATATGGCCACGATCACCTTTGTGCGCCAGTTCGCCAACACCGACCGCGCATGGTTCGACGCGCAAGACTGGATCGGCGTCCACGGATGGCTGACGCGGTTCCTCGTATCCGAGCGGTTCGAGGCCATCATGGAGAAGTATCCCAAATGGCAACCTGACTCGGAGCCTGTACTTTTCCCTTAAAGCAATCCGATCACCATCTTACGGCGATGTTTGCGCTCACATTTTCGACCAAATCCCGATTTGCACGGGCCTGAATGTCACGCATGACCCTCTCAACAGCACCTGCGGCCTATTGTATGCTAGACGTGGGCGCATTGCGCCGCTAAAAGCGCCTCCGAAGGGCTATAGGAAAACTATGGTCCCGAATGCATTGGCCGGTTGGTTCCGGCTTGAGACAATGGAGATTTGCTCGTGTCCCACGTAGACGAACACGAAGGCACCCGCCGCGATTTCCTGTACTACGCCACTGGTGGCGCAGGTGCAGTAGCAGCCGGCGCCGCGGTCTGGCCTTTGGTCAATCAAATGAACGCATCCGCAGATGTTAAGGCTCTGGCCTCCATCCGCGTGAATATTGCCGACGTTCCCGTCGGTACGCAGTTGACGGTGAAGTGGCGCGGCAAACCCGTGTTTATCCGTCGCCGCACGCAAGACGAGATCGACGCAGCCCGCGCTGTCTCGGTAGACGAATTGGTTGATCCGATTGCGCGCAACGACAACAAGGACGCGGCACTTGACGCATCCGACGAAAACCGCGCGATGGACGAAAACGGCGAATGGCTGGTCATGATGGGCGTTTGTACCCACCTTGGCTGTGTGCCACTCGGCGATGGTGCAGGTGACTTTGGCGGCTGGTTCTGCCCTTGCCACGGTTCGCACTACGATACATCCGGCCGTATCCGCAAAGGTCCAGCGCCTGAGAACCTTCCGGTTCCGACGGCTGCCTTTGACGGCGACGCTGAAATCATTCTGGGCTGAGGGAGAAACTGATGTCTGGTATTCCACACGACCACTACGAACCAAAGTCCGGTATCGAAAAATGGGTGAACACCCGCCTTCCGGTTATTGGCCTTGTCTATGACACGCTGATGATCCCGACGCCGAAAAACCTCAACTGGATGTGGATTTGGGGCATTGTTCTTGCCTTCTGTCTCGCCCTCCAAATTGTCACCGGTATTGTTCTGGTGATGCACTACACGCCACACGTTGATCTGGCCTTTGCCTCTGTCGAGCATATCATGCGCGACGTGAACGGCGGCCATATGCTGCGCTACCTGCACGCAAACGGCGCATCGCTGTTCTTCTTTGCTGTGTATCTGCACATCTTCCGCGGCCTCTACTACGGCTCATACAAAGCCCCGCGCGAGATCACATGGATCGTCGGCATGATCATCTACCTCCTGATGATGGCGACAGGCTTCATGGGCTACGTGCTTCCTTGGGGTCAGATGTCCTTCTGGGGCGCGACTGTGATCACCGGTCTGTTCGGTGCGATCCCTCTCATCGGCGAGCCTATTCAGGCTTGGCTGCTTGGCGGGCCCGCTGTGGACAACGCCACGCTCAACCGCTTCTTCTCGCTGCACTACCTGCTGCCCTTCGTGATTGCCGCTCTTGTGATCGTTCACATCTGGGCCTTCCACACCACGGGCAACAACAACCCCACAGGTGTTGAAGTGCGCCGCACCTCCAAAGCGGAAGCCAAGAAAGACACGCTGCCATTCTGGCCCTACTTCGTGATCAAAGACCTCTTTGCTCTCGGCGTTGTCTTGGTCGTGTTCTTTGCTGTTGTAGGCTTTATGCCGAACTACCTCGGCCACCCCGATAACTACCTCGAAGCCAACCCGCTTTCGACACCGTCGCACATTGTGCCCGAATGGTACTTCTTGCCGTTCTACGCAATCCTGCGCGCATTCACCGCTGATGTGTGGATCGTTCAGGCCGCGTCGTTCATCACAGGCGGCATCATCGATGCGAAGTTCTTTGGCGTTCTCGCCATGTTCGGCGCTATCATTGTCATGGCTCTGGTGCCTTGGCTCGACACATCGACAGTCCGCTCCGGCAAGTACCGCCCAATGTTCAAATGGTGGTTCTGGCTTCTGGCAATCGACTTTGTCGTGCTGATGTGGGTTGGGGCGATGCCAACCGACGGTATCTATCCATATATCTCACTGATCGGTGCGACCTATTGGTTTGCCTACTTCCTCGTTCTCATGCCGCTCTTGGGTGTCATCGAGAAACCGCTTCCACTTCCGGAATCGATCGAAGAAGACTTCTTGGCCCACTATCCGGCCGCAGCCAAAAAAACGTCCGAGTGAGAAAGGAACTAGGGAAATGATGAAGAAACTCACCCTCTCCGCCCTCACCGCTCTGGGTCTATCCGCTGGCGCGGCTATGGCTGCGGGCGATGCGGCACACATCCATGACGTGGACTTCTCCTTTGAAGGCCCGTTTGGCACCTACGACCAGATGCAGCTCCAGCGCGGTCTTCAGATCTACACTGAAGTCTGCTCTGCCTGTCACGGTATGCAGTATGTTGCGATCCGTACCCTTGCGGACGAAGGTGGCCCAATGCTTCCCGAGGATCAGGTCCGCGCCTATGCGGCCCAGTTCCCCGTGAACGATGAAGCCGCAAACATGCACCTGTACGACTATGACGAAGGTGCCGCACGTGCGCTGACGGAGAATGACCACTTCCCCGCCAACCACTCGCAAAACGCGCCTGACCTGTCTTTGATGGCTAAAGGTCGTGCAGCATTCCACGGTCCTTACGGCACTGGTATCAACCAGTTCTTGCGTGGCATTGGTGGCCCCGAGTACATCGTCGGAATCCTCACTGGTTACACCGGTGAAGAGAAAGAAGAAGCAGGCACCATCTACTACGAAAACACCGCCTTCCCTGGTGGTTGGATCGCGATGGCTCCACCTCTTTACGGTGAAGATGTCGAATATGCCGACGGTCACTCCAGCGAGTTGCACCACGAAGCCGAAGACGTCGCAGCCTTTCTGATGTGGGCGGCTGAGCCAAAACTGGAAGCCCGCAAGCACGCTGGGTTCCTCGCAGTGGTCTTCCTCACTGTGCTGACCTCGCTTTTGTATCTGACGAACAAAAAGCTTTGGGCACCGCACAAAGGCAAAAAAGTCGACCTGTAAATCCGGTCGTCTGACACAAAAAGAAAAGCGCTCCGAATTTCGGGGCGCTTTTTTTCATGGGGGAATCTCTAAAACGGACTCAGTGACCGATGTAGTCGTGGTAGCCGTGGGGCGGATGGGCTGCGATCTGGGACCATGTACGCGGTGGATGAGCCTCACCCCCCTCGACCCAGATCACTTGGTCCGCAAAGGCCTGTGCATCGCCAAGGTCATGCGACACCATCAACAGGGTTGCGCCGATCCGCGCACCCACATCCCGCGCCAGTCCTGTCATATCCTTGCGCATCGCGGGGCCAAGCGCCGAAAACGGCTCGTCCAGAAGCACAAGCGGCTGACGCTGCACCAACACTCGCGCAAGCGCCACGCGCGACTGCTGCCCGCCTGAAAGCTGTGCGGGCAACCGATCCCCCATATCCCCGAGGCCCGTGGCCTCAAGCGCCTCTTGCACCGCGATCTTGTCGTCGGCCGACAAACGCAGCGTCGGATTGATCCCCAAACCGACATTTTGAGCCGCGCACATATGGGGAAAGAGATTGTTGTCTTGGAACAGATGCGAGACGGGCCGTTTCGCGGGGGGCATCGCGGTAATATCCACGCCCTCCCACACAACACGCCCCGACGTGGGCGCGAAAAAACCGCCGATCACCGACAGCAAGGTTGATTTCCCCGCCCCGCTAGGTCCGAGAATAGCCGTCGCTGATCCTGCGGGTAGGTCGAAATCGGCACTCAGGCGAAAGTCGCCCTGTGTTATGATGAGGTCATCAAGTGTCAGCACGGCCGCGCCCTCCCCGATCAAAGATGTAAAACAGCCCAAGGCTCAACGCGAGCAGCAACAGCGCCGCCCCCATCGCTTGGTCCATGCGGTAAGATCCCATAAGGCGGTAAATCTGAAGCGGCAGCGTCGCTTGCTCAGGACGGGCAAACAAGGTGATAACACCCAGATCGCCCATCGACAGCGCCGCCGACAGACCCGCCGCAAATCCCAAAGGCGCACGAATGCGCGGCAGCGTCACCAACCGCAAGCGCGTCCATCCCGACATGCCGAGCCCGTCCGCCAGACGCCCAAAGGCCGCCTCGCTTCCCGCCACGGCAGGACCAATTGCGCGGATCACGAACGGCAGCGCCATCACCGCATTCACCAAAGCCGTAATGGCGAGAGCAAGTGTCGCGGGATCAATGAACGGGAAAACCATAATGAACAGCCCCGTCCCCATCACCAAGGGCGAGGCCGCAATCGACAGCATTCCGACCCCTTCGAGCCACGCCCACCGCTGCGCCGTCAGAACGAGCGCGAGAGACAACACAATGGCAAGCCCCGCAGACCCAAGCGCCGTGGCAATGGATCGTAGCGCAGAGGTCCACACAGAGGCGGGCAGCTGCATCACCCCCCCCGCGCCATCCACGAGCAATGCGGCCAAGGGCGAGAGCAAAAACAGCGCAGCCAACACGATCCAGACCGCATCGGCCAGACGCGTGGACAGGGTGGCCGTATCAAACCGCAACACCGTGCGATCTAAACTACCGCCCATAACCTGCGGCACCTGAAACCGCATCGAGGCAAAAGCCGCCAACGCACAAATCGCGAATTGAATGAGCGCCAGAAGCGAGGCCTTCCCCAGATCGAAGTCGTAGCGGAACGCCTCGTAAATCGCCAACTCAACCGTGGTGGCTTTCGGCCCGCCGCCAAAGGTCAGCGCCACCGCGAACGACGTCGTGCAAATCAGAAAGATGACCGCAAGCGCCCCGGGAACAATGTCGCGCAGCATCGGCATCTCGATATGACGAAACACATCGCGAGACGTGAATCGCAACGAGGCCGCAAGGCGGAACCGCTCGGCAGGGATCGCGCCCCACCCGTGTAGCAAAAGACGCGTAGCGAGGGGGATGTTGAAGAACACATGCGCAAGGATCACACCGTGGAACCCATAGATCGAAAGAGGCTCTAATCCGACCCAAATCAGCACTTTCGAGACAATTCCACTTTTCCCGAACACCGCCGTAAGACCAAGAATTGCAACGATCACGGGCAAGATAAACGGCGCACCCAACAGCGTGACAAGCGCCCCGCGCCCCCAAAACGTTCGCCGCGCAAGCGCCCGCGCCACAGGGATTGCGACCCCCACCGACAGCGCCGCCGATAGTGCTGCCTGCACAACGGTGAACCGCACAGCCGCCCAATCATAGCTTGAGAGGGCAGAGAAGGCCTCCGCCCGAAAGGCCACAGCCCCCAATGTGCCGAGGCTGAGAACGGCAACAAGTGCCGCCGCAATCAGCCCCGACCAAGTGCCTATTGAGACAGGCCGGTGCGCCATGCGGCGATTGCCTCATCTCGGGCCGCAGCGGCCTCATCTTCGTTCAGGAAGATCGCCTTTTCAGGATAGTTCAACTGCGAGAACGCCTCTGGCCACTGATTCTTTGGCAGGGCCGCAGGGTAGGACCAGTTCGCCGTTGGAATCAGGCTCTGGAACTTCTCATCGAGGATAAACGCCATGAATTGATCGGCCAACTCAGGCTGATCGGTGCCCACCAGTTTCGCGGCCAGCTCAACGAGGAAATAATGCCCCTCATCGAACAAAGCAGCGGACTTGGTTTCGTCCTCTTCGGCGATGATGTGATAGGCGGGCGAGGTCGTATAGGACAGAACCATGTCCACCTCACCATCGGTGAACAGCCCGTAGGCCTCCGACCATCCCTTTGTCACCGTGGTGATTTTGGGCGCCAGTTTCGCCCACGCCGCCTCCGCCTCGTCGCCAAACACTTCACTGCCCCAAAGCACCAAGGCCAACCCCGAAATCGAGGTGCGCGGATCTTGGATCGCGATGGTCCAATCCTCGTCCGAGTTTACAAGCTCGGCAAAGGAGGTCGGCGGGTTGGTGATTTTCGTGTTGTCATACACGAACGCCGTGTAGCTCCAGTTGAACGGCAAAAACGTGTCATCGTTCCACTCAAGCGGCAGCGTCAAAGGTGACAAATCCAGCCCATGAGGCGCAAAAAGCCCCGTTTCACGGGCTTTCTTGGTCACATCGGAATTGAGCCCGATCACCACATCCGCAGGGGTGCGTTCACCTTCGAGCAAGATGCGCGGCAGGACATCGCCCGTCACATATTCGATCTCGCAACCGCCACAGCTTTCCTCGAACGCCGCTTTGATCGCGGGACCGGGCCCCCATTCAGAGGCAAAGTAGTCGGGGGCGTAGATGGTCAAAGGTTCGGCATTCGCGCCGAAAGCAGCAAAGGTTGCTGCAAAAGTCAGTCCATATTTCATGGCTCGCTCCATAGTCAAATGGGCGAAGAAAAAGGGCAGCAATGTCGCTGATACCTTCCCTCCGCCGGTGTTAGCCGGTTCAGGTTCAACGGGTCCGCTTTCGCATCTCAGCCACAACAAAGGTGGCACCCCGAGGTGATGGCGACGCTATGAGCCTTTGACGCCAAGTGCAAGCCCTCCCGCAATACGGCACGCCTGATTGCTCAACCTATCGACTTCGGATAAAGCAGAGACAACACGAGGAGCAGACCATGAGCATGAATACCTTCGGACATCTTTTCCGGTTCACCACTTGGGGCGAAAGCCACGGACCTGCCCTTGGCGCGACTGTCGATGGCTGCCCTCCCGGCATCGAGATCAACGAAGAGATGCTGCAAGTCTGGCTCGACAAGCGCAAACCCGGAACATCGAAATACACCACGCAGCGCAGAGAGCCCGATCGGGTCGAAATCCTCTCGGGCGTGTTCGAGGGCAAAACCACAGGCACGCCAATTCAGCTGTTGATCCGCAACACCGATCAGCGCTCCAAAGATTACGGTGAGATCGCGCAAGCCTTTCGCCCCGGTCATGCCGACATCACCTATTTCCAAAAATACGGCATTCGCGACTATCGCGGTGGTGGCCGCTCGTCCGCGCGTGAAACGGCCGCCCGTGTCGCCGCAGGCGGCATTGCCCGCGCGGTCTTGGATCAACTGGTGCCTGACATCAAAATCAAAGGCTACATGACCCAAATCGGGCCGCACGGCATCGACGGGCCGCGCGATATGGCCGAGATCGACAACAACCCGTTTTGGGTGCCCTCGGCCAAAACTGCCGAAAACTGGGCCGCCTATCTGGACGGTATCCGCAAGAGCGGATCATCTGTCGGCGCGATTTGCGAGATCACCTGTTCGGGCGTCCCTGCGGGGCTAGGTGCGCCAATTTATGCCAAGTTAGACACTGATTTGGCCGCTGCGATGATGTCGATCAACGCCGTCAAAGGCGTCGAAATTGGCGAGGGCATGAACGCCGCCTGCCTGACGGGCGAGGAGAACGCTGACGAAATGCGCATGGGGCCAGATGGGCCAGAGTTCGGGTCGAACCACGCAGGCGGCATCTTGGGCGGGATTTCCACAAGTCAGGATCTGGTCGTGCGCTTCGCCGTCAAACCGACCTCGTCGATCCTTACGCCACGCAAGACGATTACCAAAGAGGGTGCAGAAACGGACCTGATCACCAAGGGCCGCCATGACCCCTGTGTCGGCATCCGTGCGGTGCCCGTGGGCGAGGCAATGATGGCCTGTGTGGTGCTTGATCATCTGCTCCTGCATCGCGGTCAGGTGGGCGAAGGCCCCAAGGGTAAGATCGGCGGCTAAGCCCCGCCGCTTACGCCTTTGACAACTGCACGGCGAGGATGCCCGCCATTATGGTGGCCACGCCGATGATGTCCCATCCTGTCACGACTTCACCCAAGAACACCGCCGCAATGGCGACGCCGAAAAACGGATTGAGGAAGTGGAAAGCGGCGGCTTTAACCGTGCCGATGCGCTCGACCAGTTTGAACCATAGCCATGTGGCAAACAGCCCCGGCAGGAACGTCGTGTAGAGCAAGGCAAAAACAAGTTTGCCCGACATGTTGACCGTGTAGCTATCAACAAAGGGCGAGAGAACCAACAAGACAGCCGAACCGATCAAACTCTGGATACCGACGACCATCAGCACGTTCTTGCCCGCCCCAGTCGAGCGCACGGATAGCGTCGCAACGGCGAGCGCAACCGTCCCGATCACACACATCACAATGCCCACAACATCGCTACCCGCCGAAAGGCGGTGCGACATGATCACAAGCACCCCGACAAAGCCCGTCACGAGGCCCGCAATGGCGATGGGTTTGGGATGTTCACGCAGGAATAGGGTCGAAAGCAGCGCCACAACCAGTGGCATCGACGACGCCAGAATAGAGGCAAGCGACGCCTCGACAGAGCGCATGGCAAGGAAATACAATCCGAGATAGGCGGCGTTCTGGCACAGCCCGAAAATGATGATCCCGCGCCACTGCGCCCGCGAGAACGACCAGCTTTGACCAAGGCGATATGCAATCGCGACACCGACCACGCCAGAGAGAAAAAACCGCAACGACAACGAGGCCAATGCAGGCGCGTCCGCCACAATGACACGCGCAGACGTAAACGCAGATGACCAGATAAATACGAAGGCCAACCCCATGAAAATGGCTTTGATATCCATAGTTCGTCCTTGGCTACATGGCAGGCGCGGAAACTGTGCCGCAATCAAATAGAAAAGGGGCCGCCTATAGCGACCCCCTCCCAAAATCAAATTGTCGATCTTAGCCGTTCACGCTGTCTTTGAGCGCTTTAGCGATCGTCATTTTTACAACTTTGTCGGCAGCTTTTTTCATTTGCTCGCCAGTCTGCGGATTGCGGACCATACGCTCGGGGCGTTCGCGGCAATAGATTTTGCCAACACCAGGAAGGGTCACAGCACCGCCGGCAGACACTTCTTTGGTAATGATGCCAGTAACGGCTTCCAGTGCAGCAGCAGCGGATTTTTTGTCGGTGCCCATGTCTTCAGCCAGTGCGGCAACAAGCTGGGTCTTTGTCATTGGTTTAGTGGACATTCTGTAACTCCTCGTAACTCTCCCCCATGTAATTAGAGGGTATTGCGCATTTTTAAGCCAATATTGTGTGGGGACACAACGATTAGTGTGAATTTAGGCGAACTTTTACCGTATTTGGACGAAAAAGCACGATTATAGGAAGGCAGTCTCCTCAAAAGAGCGCAATTTCCGACTATGGATGCGCTCGATTGGCATTTTTCTCAGGTTTTCCATCGCGCGAATACCGATCAAAAGGTGCCGCGAAACCTGCGATGTATAGAATTCCGATGCCATACCGGGTAGCTTCAACTCCCCATGTAACGGTTTATCCGACACGCACAAGAGTGTCCCGTATGGCACACGGAAGCGGAAACCGTTGGCGGCAATCGTTGCGCTTTCCATATCAAGCGCCACAGCGCGGGACTGGCTCAACCGCTGCACAGGGCCGGATTGGTCCCGCAATTCCCAGTTGCGGTTGTCGATGGTCGCCACCGTCCCCGTCCGCATGATGCGTTTCAGGTCATAGCCCTCAAGTTGGGTAATCTCCTCCACCGCATCCTCAAGCGAGGTCTGGATTTCCGCCAAGGCAGGGATCGGAACCCAAACAGGAAGATCCGCATCCAGCACATGATCCTCTCGCAAATAAGCGTGCGCGAGAACAAAATCGCCAAGCCGTTGCGAATTACGCAGACCCGCGCAATGCCCGACCATGATCCACGCATGAGGGCGCAGAACAGCGATATGGTCCGTCGCGGTTTTAGCGTTCGACGGTCCCACCCCGATATTGACCAAAGTCACACCCGATCCATCTTCCCGCTTGAGGTGATAGGTCGGCATTTGCGGCATTTTCGTTGTCGGCTCGATCGGGGTTTTCCCGTCGAAAATCTCCACATTCCCCGTCGAGACAAAGGACGTGTAACCGCTCTTTGGATCGTCGAGCTGTGCGCGTGCATAGGCCTCAAACTCGGAGACATAGAATTGGTAATTGGTGAACAGGACGTGGTTCTGGAAATGTGTCGCGTCGGTCGCGGTGTAATGCGACAGACGGGCCAGAGAATAATCCACGCGCTGCGCGGTAAAGGGCGCTAGCGGACCAGAGCCGTCCTCGTTCAGATAGCCGGACCCGTTGACGATATCGTCATGGGTCGTGGCCAGATCAGGCACATCGAAATAGTCCCGCAGCGGGTAATCCATCGCGCCTTCTTGCGGGATGGTGATGCTTTCGTCATTGGCTACGGCAAAATGCACCGGCATCGGCACATTGGACGCCCCGACCGAGACCGAAACCCCGTGATTGTGCACAATCTGCGTGATCTGTTGGATCAGGTAATTGCGAAACAAATCAGGGCGCGTGATCGTGGTGGAATAACTCCCCGGTTTGGACACGTGACCAAAGGAAAGACGGGTGTCCATCGCGGCGAACGAGGTCGTGGTCACGCGGATTTCAGGATAATAGGCACGATGACGCGCGGTGGGGACTTTCCCCGCTGCCGCCTGCGAAAATCGCTCCGTGAGGTAACGGGTCGCGGTGCGATACAGTTTCTCCAGCCGATCAACCGCCGCAACGGGATCGGAAAAGAGTTCGGCATCGGGGACCTCAGGCGTCTCAATGGTCAATGGATTTGAATTCTGGATCACGGGAGGTCTCTTTATTCCTGTTCGTCTTTTCTTTGCGCTTGATTTTGGAGCCAAGCCTCTAGAGTCATTTGTCACCACTTCGCCATTCGACGCAAGGCCGTGTGTGCAAACTTACCTATTGAGGACGGACAATCGTGACGGGACATCTTTTTTCTTTCGGACATGGATATAGTTCCAGCGCTTTGGCTGCGCGGTTGGTGCCGCAAGGGTGGCGCATCACGGGCACAACACGTGAGGCGCATAACGCCGATGCCATCCGTGCCAGCGGCGTCACCCCCGTGATTGTCCCTGACCAAGATATCGCCCCCGCCCTGCGCGAGGCCACGCATCTCCTGGTCTGTGCCGCCCCCGACGAAAATGGCGACCCGATGTTGGCACGGTATCAAGACCTCCTGACCGAAGCAGCGCCGCACCTTACATGGGTCGGCTACCTGTCGACCACGGGGGTCTATGGTGATCATGGCGGCGATTGGGTGGACGAAGACACGGCCCTGTCGCCCGCGACGCGGCGCGGGCAGATGAGGGTGGAAGCAGAGAACGCATGGACCGCGTTTTGCACGGACAGCAATCTCCCCCTGTCCATTTTCCGTCTCGCGGGCATCTATGGTCCGGGACGCGGCCCCTTCGCAAAAGTCCGCGCAGGGACCGCACGGCGGATCATCAAGGACGGCCAAGTGTTCTCACGCACCCATGTCGAAGATATCGCGCAGGTGCTTGAGGCCGCGATAAATCGACCCCAATGCAGCGGAATATTCAATGTCTGCGACGATGATCCTGCGCCACCACAAGACGTGATCGCCTATGCCGCAGAGCTCTTGGGGCTACCGCTTCCCGAAGCTGTGGATTTTGAAACGGCGGAGCTATCACCAATGGCGCGCAGTTTTTATGCTGAGAGCAAGAAAGTCCGCAATGACCGGATCAAGAGTGATTTGGGCGTACGGCTCCTCTATCCCGATTACAAAACGGGACTAGAGGCGCTTCTCAAGGCAGAGGAAAACGCGGGTTAAGCGCGCTTGGCCGAAAGATCCGCCACGCCCAAGACGGACAGGACTTTGGCTTCGATATTGGCCGCACTCAGGCCCGCAACCTCGTACATCGCCTCAGGGCTGGCCTGATCAATGAAGGTATCGGGCAACACCATAGAGCGGAACTTAATCCCGCGATCAAACACGCCATCATTGGCGAGGAAATCGGCCACATGTGACCCGAATCCACCGATAGCGCCCTCTTCGATGGTGATGAGCGCTTCGTGGTGTGCGGCCAGATCGCGGATCAGATCCTCATCAAGCGGCTTGGCAAAACGGGCATCGGCCACGGTGCAGGACACGCCCCGCGCCTCCAAGGCTTCCGCCGCCCGCATCGTCTCGTCAAGGCGCGTGCCAAAGGACAACAGCGCCACGCGCGTGCCCTCTTTGACGATCCGGCCCTTACCAATCTCAAGCGGTTCCCCGCGCTCGGGCATCTCGACACCAACGCCCTCGCCGCGCGGATACCGAAACGCAATCGGCCCGTCATTATGCGCCGCGGCCGTGGCCACCATATGCACCAGCTCGGCCTCATCAGCCGCAGCCATCACGACAAAGCCGGGCAAGTTGGACAAAAACGCCACATCGAACGAGCCCGCATGGGTCGCGCCATCGGCCCCGACCAGACCCGCGCGGTCAATCGCAAAGCGCACGGGAAGGCGTTGGATCGCCACATCATGCACCACTTGGTCGTAACCTCGTTGCAAGAACGTCGAATACATCGCGCAAAACGGCTTCATCCCGCCTGCGGCCAGACCCGCAGAAAAGGTCACGCCATGTTGCTCGGCAATCCCCACGTCAAAACACCGCGACGGATAGCGCTCCGCAAACAGGTTCAACCCCGTGCCATCAGGCATCGCTGCTGTTACCGCACAGATCTTGTCATCCCGTGCCGCCTCATCCAAAAGCGCCTTGGCAAAGACAGAGGTATAGGACGGCGCGTTTGATTTCGCCTTTTTCTGCTTGCCTGTGACGACATCGAATTTTGCGGTCGCGTGGCCTTTGTCGGCGGCGGCCTCGGCGGGCGCATAGCCCTTGCCCTTCTTCGTGATGGCATGAATCAGGATCGGACCCGTGGCCCGCGCCTTGACCGTGCGCAGCACCGACAGCAGTTGATCCATGTCGTGCCCGTCAATCGGTCCGA
This sequence comes from Celeribacter sp., assembly GCF_048266405.1. Classification (GTDB taxonomy): domain Bacteria; phylum Pseudomonadota; class Alphaproteobacteria; order Rhodobacterales; family Rhodobacteraceae; genus Celeribacter. The sequence goes on along the minus strand of NZ_JBLWZO010000002.1, from coordinate 440,728 downwards.
CATAGGAGAACCCAAGCTCTTCAAACATCGTGCCGCCAACCGTCATGCCCTTGAGCATTTCCTTGGCCCGTTTCGCGCCCTCTTGGAACGGATGGGGCAGCAAAGACACCGCGCCCTTGGCGGCGGCTTTCAACTCTTGGAACGGCGCGCCCGCATAAAGGCGCGACAGATAAGACGACAACGCGCCCACAGGTTCGGCAATCGACATCTCGTTATCGTTGAGAATCACGATCATCCGCTTGCCCAAATGGCCCGCGTTGTTCATCGCCTCGAACGCCATACCCGCAGACATCGACCCGTCACCGATCACGGCAATCGCGTCGCCAATTCCATGCTCGGTCGCTCCACCCAGATCACGCGCCACGGCAAACCCGAGTGCGGCAGAAATCGACGTCGAACTATGCGCCGCGCCAAAGGGATCGTAGGGGCTTTCCGAGCGCTTGGTGAACCCGGATAAACCGCCCTCTTGGCGCAAGGTGCGAATGCGGTCACGACGCCCCGTCAGGATTTTGTGCGGATAGCATTGGTGCGACACATCCCAGATCAACCGATCCTTTGGCGTGTCGAACACAGCATGAAGCGCCACCGTCAACTCAACCACACCCAGACCCGCACCAAGGTGCCCGCCCGTCTCGGACACGGCCGATATCGTCTCGGCCCGCAATTCCCCCGCGAGGCGTTTCAACTCACCATCCGTGAGCGCCTTCATATCGGCGGGAACCGTAACACGGTCGAGGATCGGTGTTTGAGGACGGTCGGACATTGTCGCAACTCCTGCCTTAAGTTTCACGCGAGATAACGAAACGGGCCACATCCCGCAAGGCATCTGCACGAGTTCCGTAGTGGCTCAATGCCGCACAAGCCTCATCAACCAGATCACGCGCGCGCGTTTTCGCACCCGCAAGCCCCAAAAGAGAGACAAACGTGGCCTTGCCCGCATCGGCGTCCTTGCCAACGGCCTTGCCCGTTTTTTCCGCGTCACCTTCGACATCGAGAATATCATCTTGGATCTGAAATGCCAAACCCACGGCTTTGGCATAATGGCCCAGCGCCGTCGGGTCGGCCCCGCCCAAGATTGCCCCCGCACGCGCCGACCATTCGATCAACGCGCCGGTTTTATTCGCCTGCAATTCGGTGATCGCAGCGAGATCAAGCGGGGTCGCGGCAGTCTCCGCCGCGATATCCTGCGCCTGTCCCAAAACCATTCCGTGAATGCCCGATGATTTGGCCAGAGAGGCGATCAATTCGACCCTAATCTGGCTTGAAACGCCCAATTCGGGCCGCGTCAAAAGATCAAACGCAAGGGTTTGAAGCGCATCTCCCGTCAGCACGGCAGTCGCCTCGTCCCACCTCTTATGCACGGTTGGCTGACCACGGCGCAGATCGTCATCATCCATGCACGGCAGATCATCATGGACGAGCGAATAGGCATGGATGGATTCAATCGCAGCAGCGGCCCAAACGGATTGCGCGGGCGGCACATCATGCAATTGCGCCCCTTCCATCACAAGAAACGCCCGAAGCCGCTTACCGCCACCCAAGGCATAGCGCATTGCAACCTCAACCGGACGGCTGCCTAAAGGGGCAAGCGCCTCATCCAGACAGGCCTGAACGGCGCTGCGGCACTGTTCCATACGGTCTTGCATTAGAGGCCTTCAACAGGCGTGGCGGCCGTCGCTTTTCCGTCACCGCCGACAGAAATCTTCTCGACCTTCTCTTCAGCGTCTTTGAGTTTGGCCTCGCAATGCGCTTTGAGCTTCGCACCGCGTTCATAGAGCGCGATACTGTCCTCAAGCGCGACATCGCCGCGTTCAAGTTTACCAACAACTTGGTCCAATTCCGCCATCGCGGCTTCGAAACTCATTTGTTCTACGGCGGTATCCGACATGTAAAGCTCCTCGGCGCAGTTCAATTCGCGATCAAACTAGTCCCTCACGCCTCGTTGCGCCACCCGCTTTTACAAATGTCGCCTATGCCCCGTCTGTCACTCGGGCACGAGCATATAGCCCTCACCACGTACCGTTTGCAGGTAACGCGGCTGACGCGGGTCCGTTTCCAGTTTTCGGCGTAATCGCGTGATTTGAACATCAACAGCGCGTTCTTGCGCCTGTCCGCCATCACGGCCCAACCGCTCCACCAGATCGGCGCGTGACACAGCCTCACCAGGGGAGGCCGCAAAGATGCGCATCAACTGGTTCTCGGTCGCCGTCAGCCGCAAGGGCGTATCGCCCTCCCATAGCTCGCCGCGTTCGATATCATAGCGAAACTGACCCAAAAGCAGGTGCTTTGGTGCCGTCTCCGTCACATCCTCATCGGGAACCCGCCGCAGCACGGCGTTAATTCTGAGCAAGAGCTCTTTGGGCTCGAATGGTTTGGCGATGTAGTCATCCGCCCCCGCCTCAAGCCCCGCGATCCGGTCCTCGGTTTCGCCCTTGGCCGTCAGCAACATGATCGGCGTCGCAATACGCAACCGCAAATCGCGCGTCAGGGAAACCCCGTCCTCGCCCGGCATCATGACATCAAGGACGATCAGGTCAAATTCCAACCCCGCCAGCAAACGTCGCGCATGGGCGGCATCTCGCGCCGCCGTGACGCAAAACCCGTTCCGCATCAAATATTTTTTGAGTAGATCCCTGATCCGCTCATCATCATCAACGATGAGCAGGTGAATATCGCTTTTCAACTTTCCCCCTCCTTAAAGGCGTCGAAATACGCCCTTTGGTCAGGGTCCATCATGGCCTCAAGAACTTTACGAAATCCAGCCACAGCTTCGTGACCTGCTTCGCGATAGGCAGCCCGCATCCGACCGCGCTGCGCTTCCGAAAGTTCCGCCTCAAGCTTCTTGCCCGTCTCGGTCAGATACAAATGCCGCTCGCGCTTGTCGCGCTTGCCAACACGGCTCTCCACCAATCCGTCCTCGATCAACGCCCGAAGCACGCGGTTTAGAGACTGTTTCGTCACGCCGAGAATGTTCAACAGATTGTTGACCGTCGTGCCCGGAGTGCGATTGATAAAGTGGACCGCGCGGTGATGGGCGCGGCCATATCCATGCTCCTCCAAGATACGATCAGGGTCTTGGGTAAACCCGCGATAGGCAAAGAACATCGCCTCGATGCCCTTGCGCAATTGTTCATCCGTGAGAAAGAGAAGACTTTCACTTCCCGTATTGCCGCCGCTTTTCCCGTCCGCCATACGATCCTCACATCAGCCACTGGTATGGCCAAGCTTATGTCAGCCTTATTGACATTCCAAGGTCCAATTGATAGCGACAATGCGATTTCGTGCAATAAAATAACGGTTTCGCGGGCGCGTGATCTCTACAATGCCCCACGACCCAAGCAGAGGACTCACCCCATGGCAGGTGCATATGATGATCGCGACGGCAAAATTTGGATGGACGGAAAACTGGTCGAGTGGCGGGACGCCAACGTCCACATCCTGACCCACGCCATGCACTACGCGTCCTCGGTGTTTGAGGGTGAACGCTGCTACAACGGCACGATCTTCAAATCCGTCGAACATTCCAAACGCCTTCTGGCCTCTGGCAAATTGCTCGACATGCCGATCCCCTACACCGTCGAGGAGATCGAAAAAGCCAAATACGACGTGCTCAAAGCCAACGGTTGGGACGACGCCTATGTGCGCGTTCTGGCATGGCGCGGCGCGGGCGAAGACATGGGCGTGGCCTCCAACAAAAACCCCGTCCGTATGGCCGTGGCCGCATGGGAATGGGGTGCCTATTACGGCGACGCCAAAATGAACGGCGCCAAACTCGACATCGCCAAGTGGAAACGGCCCTCCCCCGAAACGATCCCGACCGCCGCGAAAGCCGCAGGTCTCTACATGATCTGCACCATGTCCAAACACGCCGCCGAAGCCAAAGGCTGCTCCGACGCGCTGTTCATGGACTATCGCGGCTACGTGGCCGAGGCGACAGGTGCGAACATCTTCTTCGTCAAGGACGGCGAGGTTCACACCCCTGATCCCGATGCGATCCTCAACGGCATCACCCGCCAGACCGTGATCGAAATGCTTGAGAAAAAGGGCGTCAAAGTCCACGTGCGCCGCATCCTTCCCGAAGAACTCGAAGGGTTCGAGCAATGCTTCCTCACCGGAACGGCAGCCGAAGTGACCCCCGTGGGCCAGATCGGCGACTACACATTCGAGGTCGGCGCTCTGACCCGCGACATCGCGGAAAGCTACGAAAAACTCGTGCGCGCCTAACACATTAACCCGAGCTAAACTCAAAAATGCCACTCTCCGTCAATTCGAATTGGCGGAGAGTTTTTTTATGATGAAGCGCGATACATTCTATCTGGTCCTTGTCGTTTTTCTCGTCGTGGCACCCGCAACCTTCATGCTGGCCCTGCACTATGCGACCCATAACCCCTCTTACCGACCACTCGGGATCACTCTGGAAAAGCTGCTCGAAGCGGGGCAAATCGCCGACAAGACACTTATCGTGACCGAGGTCACATTCGGCCCCAATGCCGAGTCGAACCTCTCCTTAGACGACTATCGCACGGCCTTCGACAAATCCTTTGGCATTTTCAACACCGAGACCCGTGTTGAGTTCCGAAATGCAAAGTCGGGCCGCGATATCATTATTCGCTACAAAGTTGGCAACAGCGTCATCGGCCCCTTCCCGATTTCACGTGCCGCCGAGGGCATCCGCGCCGCGGTCGAGGCCGAGCGCATGGTGACAAAGCAACGCGCAATCCTCGCGCAAAAAGAACAAAGCAATGAACAGGAACAAGGATTCTGGGCCCGCATCCTGTCTGAATAGGCGACGCCACAGGTGCCCTACATCACCGCTGTGGTTTTTTTCAATCGTTCGGCGGAGAGACCCAATTGCCGCTCGCGGTGGATCACCAACAGCCCCGATGCCACAATGATCGCGGCCCCGATGATCGTCATCCATGTCGGGATTTCATCGAAAAAGACATAGCCGACAAGGATGGCAAAAACCATCGACGTGTATTCAAACGAGGCCAATGTCGAGGCCGGCGCATAGCGATAGGACGATGTCAAAAGCACCTGTCCAAACCCGCCAAGAAGCCCCGCAAGGATCAGTTGTGCCATGACCCATCCGCTCGGCATCACCCACCCGAAGGGAAAGGTCAGCCCCGTGACAAGAGTGGCAATGACGGAGAACCAGAACACGATGGACGTCGTGCTTTCCGTCCGCACCATGACCCGCAAATGCAGTTGAATAAACGCCACCACGATCGCCGCGAGCAAGGCGGCAACGGCTCCGAGCGTCTCATCGGGCGTAGGCGCACCGTGCAACATGGTCAGGCGCGGTGACAGGATGATCAAAACACCTACCATGCCAATCGCCACAGCCGTGAACCTGAACACCCGCACACGCTCGCGCAGGATCACAGCCGACAGGATCACAATAAACAGGGGCCGCGCATATCCGATGGCGGTGGAATCTGGCAGAGGCAAAAGCGACAAAGCCGTGAAGCCGAGCATCATACTTCCCGCCCCCAGAATGCCGCGGATTAAATGCGCCTTGGGATTGACCATCTTCAACCCCTGTCGCAATTCCCCACGGGAAAGCAAAAACCCGACGACAATGGGAATAGCAAAGAGCGAGCGAAAGAATGCCGCCTGAAACGGCGGCACTTCGGCGGTCGCGGATTTGACAAAAGACGCCATTGCCAACATGACGGCCAATGACGCCAGCTTCAATCCGATCCCACGCATCACATTCACGGTTTTGACTTCCTTTGGCGGACCTTCAGAGTAGCGCACACAATACCTTGCGCAAGGTCACAACCTCTTACGTTTTTGCAAGCCGCCCTATCGCCCAACGCGCCGCATCGGCAACTGTCGGGTCGGGGTCTTCGGTCAGTTTTGCCGCCTGCGGGATGAAACTCGGATCATCCGAATTACCGATTGCGTAAAGCACGTTGCGCACGAACCGATTGCGCCCGACCCGTTTGATGGGCGAGCCGGAAAACTTTTCGCGAAACGCCGCATCGTCGAGTTGCACCAGTTCCGCCAAAGGCGGCGCACGAAGATCATCGCGAGCTGCGTAGCGCAGCTCCTTGGCCTCCACCGCGAATTTGTTCCACGGGCAGGCGGCGAGACAGTCATCACAGCCATAGATGTGATTGCCCATCAAAGCGCGAAGCTCCTCATCCACGGGGCCATGATGCTCAATCGTGAGATACGAAATACAGCGCCGCGCATCGAGTTGATAAGGCGCAGGAAAGGCATCCGTCGGACAGGCATCCAGACAGGCACGGCACGACCCGCACCGCTCGATTTCAGCAGGATCGGGGTCGAAATCGACAGTGGTAAAGATCGCGCCAAGGAAAAACCAACTGCCCAGATCACGGCCCAACAGATTGGTGTGCTTGCCCTGCCAACCAAGCCCCGCCTTTGCCGCCAGAGGCTTTTCCATCACGGGGGCGGTATCGACAAACACCTTGATCTGCGTGTCATCACCCGCTTGCTCAATGAGCCAACGGCCAACGCGTTTGAGCCGCTTCTTGACGATGTCATGGTAATCGCGATTGCGGGCGTAAACCGATATTGCGCCGGATTGGGGTCTATTTACGGCCTCCATCGGATCTTCGTCCGGCGTATAGGCCTCCGCGAGCATGATCACGGATTTGGCTTCGGGCCACAGCGCAGTCGGATCACCGCGCCACGCCATGCGCTCTTCCATCCACCCCATTTGCCCGTGGTGCCCCGACTCGACAAAGCTGCGCAACCGCGCCATCGCCTCAGGCAAATCGGGTCGCGCAAACCCGACTTTGGAGAACCCTTCCTCCAGCGCTTTGGCGCGTACGGTGTCCTTATCGAGATATGTCAAAGGTGCCCCTTTCAGGGACAGGACGGATCAAAAATCGAGGTCGGCGTAATGGGCGGGCGGCGGAAAGCCTGGCACTTGGTCAACCAGAAGCGAACGGAACGCAGGACGCGATTTGATCTTTGCGTACCAATCCTTGACCACAGCCGAGCGGTTCCAGTCCACATCCGAGATGTAGTCGAGGCACGACAGATGTGCCGCCGCGGTGAAATCCGCAAGCGTCATCGTATCGCCCGCAAGCCAACGGCGACGGTCCAAAAGCCACGCCATATAATCAAGGTGATACTTAATCCCCTTGGCCCCTGCCTTCACATTCGCGGAGATGGGATAGCCCGCCTTCATCAACTTCCGGTTCACCCGCTCATAGAGCAGATTCGACGTCACTTCCTGATGGAATTTGTCATCAAACCAATTCATCAGCCGCCGCACCTCATAACGTCCCTCGGGATCTTTAGGCATCAAGGATGGCGTGGGATAGACCTCTTCGAGATACTCACAAATCGCGGAGCTTTCAGACAGGTTCATCTCACCGATGCGCAAGATCGGCACCTTGCCTGCGGGGTTGCGGCGCATGAAATCGGGATCGCGTTCCCAATACCGCTCCTCAACCAACTCGGCTTCGATTTTCTTTTCCGCAAGCACAAGACGGACCTTGCGACAAAAGGGAGAGAGGGGCACGTGATAAAGTCGGTTCATAGGCTACTACTCTTTGTTTATCCCTCTTTGCCGCGAATGGCGGGACGTTTCAATCCTCGAAACAGCGCGCACGTCCATCGACGGCTATTGTCGCGGCCCCATCGGCAATCTGACGCGCACGGCGTTGCACAAATTGACCCGGTTTTCCCGCATTTCGTGTCTTTGGGCTAGGCAGCACAGCGGCAAGGCGTGCCGCTTGTGTCGCTGTCACCTCATCAGGACCAACACCGAAATAGTGGCGACTGGCCGCCTCCACCCCGAACACGCCCGTGTCGAACTCGGCGATGTTGAGATAGACCTCCATAATCCGCCGCTTGCTCCAAAGCAATTCCACAACGGGTGTGGTCAATGCCTCAAGCGCCTTTCGCGGCCATGACCGCCCGTGCCACAAAAAGGCATTCTTGACCGTCTGCTGCGAAATCGTCGAGGCACCACGCGCACCGCCACTCTCGATCGCATCGCGAATCGCGGCCATGTCAAAGCCCCAGTGCAGACAGAAATTCGCATCCTCTGCCGCCACCGCAGAGCGCACCAACACGGGAGCCATATCATCAATCGGCGTCCACTGATAATCCAGATCGCCAGTCCGCAAACGCTCCGCCATCATATAGGGGGTCACAGGAACGGGGACGACGCTATAGGCCAAAATCCAGAGAACCCAAAGCGCCACAACACCGAATAGGACACGCCTGATACGCCGACGCAATCGACCAAACATCCCGATCTTGGGGGCATCAGCGCTCTTTCGTGTGCGCTTTGTCTGTCGCGTCTTTGCAGGCGCCGTCTTTTTCACTGTCTTTTTTGCCATGGCCTAGAGGGAGCATGGAACTCCCATAGGGGTCAAGGACCGCCACACACCCACAGCACAATCCCTGCGCAGGTGTGACCAAAAGAAAAGCCCCCGCATCCGCGAGGGCTTCCCAAATTGTGTCTCTAATCCTGCTTATTCTGCGGGAATAGCGCTTTCTTCGAGCGAGAGCGGTGCAGGAATGTGAACCAGCATTTCCTTCGGACAAGCCTGAAGGAAGTTGGCTTTCTCCACCTCCCAGTTAGACAGGATTTCACGTGCTTTCACGGAACCGGTCTCCGCCGCGTGACGCTCGATCAGGGACTTGAGTTCGTTCTCCCAGTGATCGACGGTCACACGACAGGTGATGAGCGTCTCAAGGTTCATCAGGTTTTCAACCGTGCCCTCAGGATCATAGAGATAGGCCATGCCACCCGTCATACCCGCGCCGAAGTTGGCGCCGATAGAGCCGAGGATCACCGCGATACCGCCGGTCATATATTCACAACCGTTGGAGCCACAGCCCTCAATCACCACTTTGGCACCCGAGTTACGAACGGCGAACCGCTCACCTGCGCGCCCTGCGGCGAACAGATACCCGTCGGTCGCACCGTAAAGCACCGTGTTGCCAATGATGGTGTTCTCGGAGGCTTTAAGCGGCGAATGCATGGGCGGATGCACCACAATCATCCCGCCAGACAGGCCTTTACCCACGTAGTCGTTGGCATCGCCCGACACTTCGATTTTCAGACCAGGAGCCGCGAAAGCCCCAAGCGACTGACCTGCCGAGCCCGAGAGTTTCACGGTCAGGTGGTCAGGTTGAAGATCGTTACGCATCCCGAAGTTGGTGACGATATGCGACGAGGTACGAGTGCCCACGGTGCGCAATGTGTTTTGCACCGCATATGACAATTGCATTTTCTCGCCATCATTGAGGAACCGCGCGGCGTCCGACACGATCTGTGCGTCGAGCGTATCAGGCACAGAGTTGCGTGGCTTGGAGCGGTCGTAAACGATGTTCTCGGCCCCATCCATCGACAAGAGCAACGGGTTAAGATCGAGATCGTCGAGGTGCGCAGAACCGCGTGACACCTGCGTCAGCAGATCGGCGCGGCCAATCACTTCGTCGAGCGAACGCGCACCAATGGAGGCGAGCAATTCACGGACTTCCTGCGCGTAGAAGGTAATGAGGTTTACCACCTTATCCGCGTTGCCTGTGAACTTGGCCCGCAGGTTGTCGTCTTGGGTGCAGACGCCGACGGGGCATGTGTTCGACTGGCACTGACGCACCATGATACAGCCCATCGCGATGAGTGCAGCGGTGCCGATACCGTATTCCTCGGCCCCCATCATCGCCGCCATGACGATGTCGCGACCCGTGCGCAAACCGCCATCGGTCCGCAGAGTGACGCGGTCACGCAGGTTGTTCATGGCAAGCACTTGGTGCGCCTCGGTCAGACCCATTTCCCATGGCAGACCCGCGAATTTGATCGAGGTTGCGGGAGATGCACCCGTGCCACCGTTGTGACCCGAGATCAGGATGATATCGGCTTTCGCCTTCGCCACACCTGCGGCAATGGTGCCGACACCAGAGGAGGCCACGAGTTTCACCGTGACTTTGCAGCGCGGGTTGATCTGTTTGAGATCGTAGATCAGCTGCGCGAGGTCTTCGATGGAGTAGATATCGTGGTGTGGTGGCGGTGAAATCAGCGTCACGCCTTTGGTCGAGTGACGCAGCTTGGCGATCAGGTCCGTGACCTTCATGCCGGGCAGCTGACCACCCTCACCGGGTTTTGCACCCTGTGCGACTTTGATCTCCAACTCTTCGCAGTGCAGCAGGTATTCCGATGTCACACCGAAGCGACCGGAGGCCACCTGCTTGATCTTCGCAGAGGCATTGTCGCCGTTGGGTTCTGGCGTGAAATCATCGGGGCTCTCGCCGCCTTCACCAGAGTCCGACTTCGCGCCAATGCGGTTCATCGCGATGGAAAGCGTGCGGTGTGCCTCGGGAGACAACGCGCCCAAGGACATGCCCGGCGTCACAAAGCGTTTACGGATCGAGGTGATGCTTTCCACCTCTTCGATCGGAACAGATTTGCCCAGAGGTTTGATGTCGAGCAAGTCACGCAAATGGATCGGCGGATTGGCCTGCATCTTCGCGCTGTATTGCTTCCACATCTCGTAGGACGCACGGTCACAAGCGGACTGCAACATGTGCATCGCTTGCGCTTCCCATGCGTGGGTCTCGCCCGATTTGCGCGATTTGTAAAAGCCACCGATAGGCAACGTGTTACCCCCGTGGAAGCCCTGTTTGTGCACAGCTTCGACCTTGCGCTGAATACCCGCAACACCGATGCCCGAAATCCGCGAATGCATACCGGGGAAGAATTCGGCGCACATGGCGCGCGACAGGCCAACAGCCTCGAAGTTCAGACCACCGCGATAGGAGGAAATCACCGAGATCCCCATCTTCGCCATGATCTTCAAAAGCCCCGCATCCACCGCAGAGCGGTAGCGCGTCACGGCTTCGGTCAGGGTGCAATCCAACAGACCACGATCAATGCGATCCGCAAGACTGTCCTCGGCGAGATAGGCGTTCACGATGGTCGCGCCACAGCCAATCAGCACCGCAAAGTAATGCGGATCAATACACTCGGCCGAACGCACACCGATCGAACAGAAGGTCCGAAGCCCCTTCTGCGTCAACCACGAATGCACCGCAGAGGTGGCAAGGATCATCGGCATCGCGACCTTGTCTTCGTCCTGCAACTGATCGGTCAGAATGATGTGACCACCACCCGAACGCACCGCGTCTTCCGCCTCGGAGCGAATACGGTCAAGACCCTTACGCAACGCATTTGGCCCGCCGTTGACAGGGAAGGTACAGTCGATCTTCGTCATCGGCGCATTGAATTGCGATTTCAGCGCATCGAACTGCGCATTGGTCACAAAGGGGCTTTCCAACACGAGAATCTCGGTCTGGCTGCTGTCCTCGTCCAACACGTTCTTGAGGTTGCCGAACCGCGTCTTGAGGCTCATCACGCGATATTCACGCAAGCTGTCAATCGGCGGGTTTGTCACCTGAGAGAAGTTCTGACGGAAGAAGTGGGACAGTGGACGGTATTTGTTCGACAGAACAGCCGAAGGCGTGTCATCGCCCATCGAGGCCAATGTCTCTTTGCCATCCTCGGCCATTGGCGCGAGAATCTGCTCCAACTCCTCAATCGAATAGCCCGCCGCGATCTGACGCTTCTTAAGCTCTTCACCCTTGAACAGCGTCTTTTCATCAAGACCGGACAACTCCGATTCGAGATCCTTGATCTTGCCAACCCAGTCGCCAAACGGCTGCGCATTGGCCAGCGAGTCTTTCATCTCTTTGTCGTGGTAAAGTTTGCCTTCGGCCATATCCACGGCCAGCATCTGACCCGGACCAAGCGCGCCTTTTTCCACCACAGTGGCTTCGTCAGTCGGCACCATGCCCACCTCGGACCCTGCGATGACAAGACCGTCACCCGTCACAACATAACGCATGGGGCGCAGACCGTTGCGATCCAGACCCGCACAGACCCAACGACCATCGGTCATAGCGAGTGCGGCGGGACCATCCCATGGCTCCATCACGGAGTTCACATAGGAATACATATCGCGCCACGACTGCGGCAGTTCTTCTGCGTTCTTGGACCACGACTCAGGCACCAACATGGTTTTCGCCATCGGCGCGGTGCGGCCTGCGCGCACGAGAACCTCGAACACAGCGTCAAGCGCGGCACTGTCGGACGAGCCTTGCGGGCAGATCGGTTTGATGTCCTCGGCCATGTCGCCAAAGGTCGATGAGGCCATGCGAATCTCGTGGCTCTTCATCCAGTTCAGGTTGCCCTTGAGCGTGTTGATCTCACCGTTGTGCGCCAACATGCGGAACGGCTGCGCCAACCACCATTGTGGGAAGGTGTTGGTGGAATAGCGTTGGTGATAGATCGCAAAGGCGGACTCAAAACGCTCGTCCATCAGGTCGGGATAGAATTCCGCAACCTGCTCGGCCAACATCATGCCTTTGTAAATGATCGAACGGCACGACAGGCTACAGATATAAAGCTGGCCGACACCTGCGGCGGCGGCGGCTTTCTCAATGCGGCGACGGATCACATAAAGCTCGCGCTCGAATGTTTCCTCGTCCACGCCTTTTGAGTTCGAGATCAGGATTTGTTCAATCTCGGGACGCGTTGCGTTGGCTTTTTCACCCAAGCAGGACGTGTCCACGGGCACGTGACGCCACCCGTAGATGTAATAACCCATGCGCAGCACTTCGCTCTCGACAATCGTGCGGCATGTTTCCTGAGCGCCAAAATCGGTGCGCGGCAAGAACACCTGACCAACAGCGAGCAATTCACCCTTACGCGGCGTGTGCCCCGTGCGGTCAACTTGATCATAGAAGAACGGAACAGGGATCTGGACGTGGATACCCGCGCCGTCACCCGTTTTACCGTCAGCATCAACAGCACCACGGTGCCAGATGGCCTTCAACGCGGCGATGCCGTTTTCCACAACCTTGCGGGATTTCGATCCGTCAACAGAGACCACAAGACCCACACCACATGAGGAGTGTTCGTCCTCTTCGCGGAACAGGGAATGCTCGGTCATATAGGCGCGTTTTGCTTCTTCGCGAGCGGCCCAGTTTTCATCATATTTTGTCATCGTAAACCCTTCCTTCGTTGGTGGGTCAGGACAGTTGTCCTATTTAAAACACTGATGGGCGGCGCAACGTTCGGTGGGTCCGACAGGTGTCCGACAAAAGTCCGACGGGGGTCTGACCGACAATTTGGCCCGATTTTATTGCGCCTTCCCTGTCCTACATTTTCACTCTGCGGCCACGGCTGAGGCGGCGTTGATCTGGTCGAGGATCGCATCGGCGGCCTCGCGACCATCGCGGATCGCCCAAACGACCAAAGAGGCCCCGCGCTGAATATCGCCACAGGCATAAACACCGTCGAGCGAGGTCAAATGCGTTTTGAAATCCGCCAGAACAGTACCCCAACGGGTGACTTCCAGACCATCAGTGCCCCAGAGTTTCGGCAGTTCTTCAGGTTCAAACCCGAGTGCCTTCACAACCAGATCGGCCTCTTCGACATAGTCGGAGCCTTCGATCAATTCGGGTGACTGACGGCCAGAGGCATCAGGTGCACCGAGGCGCATTTTCTGAACCATAACGCCTGTGACAGGATCGCCTGCGAAGCCTTTTGGCGCGGAGAGCCAGACGAACTCGACGCCTTCTTCTTCGGCGTTCTGGGTTTCGCGTTGCGAGCCAGGCATGTTGGCGCGGTCACGACGGTAGAGGCATTTGACCGATGTAGCGCCCTGACGGATCGCTGTGCGCACACAGTCCATCGCGGTATCGCCACCGCCGATCACGACGACCTTCTTGCCCTCTGCATTCAACTCGCCGCTCTCGTATTCCGCGACGCTATCGCCAAATCCGACCTTGTTCGAGGCGGTGAGATAGTCGATGGCACGCACGATCCCTTTGGACCCTGCACCGGGCCCTTGCAGGTCGCGGGACTTGTATACACCCGTTGCGATCAACACTGCATCGTGTTTCGCACGCAGGTCGTCGAAGGAGATGTCTTCGCCCACATTACAGTTGAGAACGATTTTAACACCGCCCTCTTCGAGCTGTTTCACGCGGCGCAGAACGATGTCTTTTTCCAACTTGAAGCTCGGGATGCCATACATCATCAGACCGCCCGCACGGTCGGAGCGTTCATAGACGGTGACTTGCAGACCCTGACGACGCAGGCGGTCCGCCGCAGCCAGACCACCAGGACCGGACCCGATGATGCCAACGCTTTCGGTGCGCTCATGCGCAGGTTCAATCGGCGCGACCCACCCCTCGTCAAAGGCGGTGTCGGTGATGTATTTCTCGACAGACCCGATGGTCACAGTGCCGTGGCCCGATTGCTCGATCACGCAATTGCCTTCACACAGACGGTCCTGCGGACAGATGCGGCCACAGATCTCCGGAAAGGTGTTCGTCTCCTGAGACAGCTCATAGGCTTCCTTCAGGCGACCGGAGGCCGTCAGGCGCAACCAATCAGGGATGTTGTTGTGCAACGGGCAATGTGTTTGGCAATAGGGCACACCACATTGAGAGCAGCGCGACGCCTGCTCCGCTGCCTTTTCCTTCGCGAATTCCGCATAGATTTCATGGAAATCTTCCTTACGGACCTCCGCCGTCCGTTTCTCAGGCATATCACGCCCAACAGACACAAACTTCAGCATCGGCTCTTTTGCCATAACGCACTATCTCCATGAGTTGACGAGATTTGAGCCCTATCTACACAAGCCCATTTCAAAAGAAAAGTCATATGTGCTGACGTATTAAAGATTCAAACCCTCGTCAGAGATCGATATTCAAAGCCATTCAGAGATATTTAGGTAAGCAATACTGATACAAATTTGCGCTTCTTATTGAGATTCAATGCGTTTATCGTTTGGAAAACAACGAAGCATAGAGGCTCCCATGAGCATGTTTTATCTCCTTCTTGTCGCCCTAATTCAGGGCATCACGGAGTTTTTGCCCGTTTCATCCTCAGGCCACCTGATTCTTTTACCGCAATTGACAGGGATGCAGGACCAAGGTCTGACCATTGACGTGGCCGTTCATGTCGGCACACTCGGGGCCGTCATCCTGTTTTTCTGGTCCGACGTTAAGGCAGGTCTGGCAGGCATACCACGCATGTTGACGGGCCGTATCGACACGCAAGGCTCCAAACTGGCCTTCCTCCTACTTGTCGCCACCATACCCGTCATCATCGTCGGCCTCATTGCCAAAGTGACAGGCCTCTCGGACGCCATGCGTTCCATAACTGTCATCGGATGGACCATGCTGATCTTTGGCTTGGTCCTTTACTGGTTCGACAAAAAGGGCTCCTCTGTCAAAGCAGCCTCTGATTGGAACCGCCGTGACGCCATCATCCTTGGCCTCTGGCAAGCCATTGCCATCATCCCGGGCACCTCGCGTTCAGGGATCACCATCACAGGCGCAAGAGCGCTTGGCTACACCCGCGAGGACAGCGCCAAAATCGCAATGCTCATGTCGATTCCAACCATTATGGCCTCGGGACTTCTGCTTGGAATTGATGTCGTGGGCGAAGCAAATATCGACATGATGAAACTCGCAGCGCTCGGCGCCATCTTCGCCTTCATCGCCGCCCTTCTCGCACTCATTCTGATGATGCGGCTACTACGGTCGATAAGCTACGCGCCCTATGTCTACTATCGCGTGATTCTGGGCCTCATCCTTCTGACTATCGCTTATACCTAAGCAACAAAAAACGCGCCCTGAACGGGGCGCGTTTTTTATGCGTCATATCTTGTCTGCCTTAGACGTCGCGCAATCCTTTTGCGCTTTCTCGAACAGCTTCGAACTGACCATGTGGACGGTAGACCCACAGATAGTCCTCCAAGATAACCGACATCGAGGTTGGCTTGATCCCAAGGTCGTCAAACCCTTTCGCCCCGCCTGACACAACATTATCAACGGCGAGGTTTTTCAATTGATCCTTTGTCAGGATGCTATTGTGAAAAAGACCGGCGGTCAGGAACTGTGCGATTGAAAACCCTGTCGCCATGATCCGCCCCACCCAGAACGGAAGGTTGATGATCAAACGGCGGCGACGAATCATCTCAAGCATCTTGCTGACCATACCCTTGAGCGTATCCACGTCAGGACCGCCCAATTCATAGATCCCTGCAGGAGCCGCCCCCAGTGCACCTGCGACAGCGGCCTGAGCCACATCATCGACGTAGACAGGTTGAAATTTGGTGTTGCCGCCAACAAGGTAAAAGACGAACGGGATTTTCGCGGCCATTTTCGCGAATTTGTTAAAGAACGCATCCTCAGTCCCGAAGATCACCGATGGGCGCAAAATAACTGCACTTGGGAAGGCGTCCAAAACAGCAGCTTCACCTTCGGCTTTTGTGCGGGCGTATTCGCTTTGAGCGGCCTTATCCGCGCCGATAGCCGAGATATGCACAAGATTGGGAACACCCAATTCTGTTGCGATCGAGGCGATACGCCCCGCGCCTTCTGCCTGAACAGCAGCAAAGGAGTTTTTACCGCGTTCAGTCAGGACACCAACGCAATTAATAACCGCATCAGCACCCTGCATCGCAGCACGCACAGAGGCGTCATCGCGAATATTGCATAACACAGGTTCGACCTGACCGACTGCACCATAAGGTTTTACGTGAAGCGACTCGTTGGGGCGACGGACAGCGACGCGAACGCGCCAACCCTCTTTCGCCATACGACGGGCGATATAACGCCCTACAAAGCCAGCGCCGCCATAGATGGTGACCAATTTTGCCATCTGCATCTCCAATGCCTGAATGTCGCACTTTCAATAGCTTTTCAGACGAGAATGAACAAGACGCTATCAACAGCGACAGATTCCCGCACGAGACCCGTTGACACGCGCCCGTCCCCCCTATACATCGCCACTCCACGACATCATGCCCAGATGGCGGAATTGGTAGACGCGCTAGCTTCAGGTGCTAGTGTCCGTAAGGACGTGGAGGTTCGAGTCCTCTTCTGGGCACCACAATGTCAGTTCCAGATATCACTTCAATGAAACTTGTCGGTTCTGCTCTGAATGCGTATGCACGAACAGACCAAATTTTCTATGAGGCTCGATGTGACAAATTTTCTTTATAAGAAAGATCTCCCCAGCGACCTGTCCCTTGGCCCTATTGTGGCGATTGATTGTGAGACGATGGGCCTCAACCCTCACAGGGATCGCTTGTGCCTCGTGCAATTGTCAGACGGTGACGGCAATGCCCATCTTGTCCAGATTGAAAAAGATCAGTCCGATGCTCCCAATCTGTGCAAATTGCTCGAAGATCCGAACACCTTGAAACTCTTTCACTACGGTCGCTTTGATATCGCTGCGATGTACCATGCCTTTGGTGCCTTGGCCGCGCCAGTCTACTGCACCAAAATCGCGTCGAAACTGGTGCGCACTTACACGGATCGCCACGGATTGAAAAACCTCCTCGAACAACTGTTGAAAGTGGACATTCCCAAGTACCAACAGATGAGCGATTGGGGCGCGTTGAACCTCAAAGACGCACAACTGGATTATGCCGCTTCCGATGTGCTCTATCTGCATAAGTTGAAAGACAAACTAGACGCCATGCTTGCCCGCGAAGGCCGCACCGAGCTTGCGCAGAGCTGTTTCGACTTCCTTCCTACCCGAGCAAAACTCGATCTTGCGGGATGGCCTGACACCGACATTTTTTCGCATTAGCAATGGCGACCACATGACCCGCGAGGCATAGCAGATGACAACTGCCGAACAGTTTTTAACAACCGCCCGTCGCGCGGTCGATTGCGAGGCAGATGCGCTCCATCTTCTGTCCGCCTCACTCGGTGACAGTTTTGTTCAGGCGGTCCAAACCATTCTGAACACCAAGGGCCACACCATTGTCGCGGGAATGGGTAAATCCGGCCACGTCGCACGAAAGATGGCGGCCACGCTTGCTTCAACAGGCACGCCCTCACACTTCGTCCATCCCGCGGAAGCAAGCCACGGCGACCTCGGTATGATTGATCGCGATGATGTGGTTGTGATCCTCTCCAATTCTGGTGAAACCCCTGAACTGGCCGATCTCATCGCATTTACGCGCAGGTTCAACATCAAGTTGATCGGGATCACATCAAAGCCCGAAAGCGCCCTAATGCAAGCCTGCGACATCGCGCTCACGCTACCACACGCGGATGAAGCCTGCGGCACGGGCATCGTTCCGACCACCTCGACGACGATGGCATTAGCACTCGGGGACGCCCTTGCGATTGCGCTCATGGATCACCGCAAGTTCACAGCTGATCATTTTCGAATGCTGCACCCTGGAGGGAAGCTCGGAGCCCGGCTCACCAAAGTCGGTGATTTGATGCACACAGACATGCCACTCGTTGCGAGAGATTTACCCATGCGAGACGTAGTCGATACCATCTCGGCCAAGGGATTTGGCGTCGCGGGTGTTGTTGATGACACTGGCGCATTGATCGGCATAATCACCGATGGCGACCTACGCCGAAATATTGAATCCGTTTTAAACCAAACGGCCAGCGACGTCATGACACCAGACCCCATGACCATTTCCATCGACGCTTTGGCTGGCGAGGCCGTGTCTCGCATGGACGACCACGCGATTACCTGTCTATTTGTGCGGAATACCGCCGAAAATGCGCGCCCTTGCGGGATTTTAAAGATTCAGGACTGCCTTCGGGCGGGCGTTGTGTAAATCACACCTATGGCCCGATATAACAACAAACACTCGCGCATTGTCGCACTGGCAAAAATCGTCCTGCCACTGTTAAGTCTTGCCCTCCTCGCGACGCTCTTTTTGTTTGCGCGAGGCGGCGACTATGAACCCTCTCTGCCCTATGCACAGGTCGATATTGATTCGCTCGCGCGGGAACAGCGCATTGACGGGCCGGCCTTTTCTACCGTCACCGATGATGGCTCGGAACTTTATTTCTCGGCCGCCACTGTTCGCCCTGATCTATCAGGTTCGAACTCTATCAATTCAACCGCCATTGAGGGTGGGCTTCGTATGCCCGACAACGGCACAATTGATTTGTCTGCGGACAACGCCGTGATTGATGGGGAAAGCAAAATTGCGGAAATATCTGGCGGAGTCAGAATTCAAACCTCGACGGGCTATACAATCACCACCGAACGGCTTGCTGCCATGTTGGATACGGCGCAGATCGAAAGCTCGGATGCCGTACACGCCATTGGCCCCCTTGGCAGTTTAGATGCCGGTCATATGCTTTTGTCCCAAGACAAAGACACGGGAAACTACCTTCTTGTTTTCAAGGAAGGTGTTAAGCTGATATATCGACCAAAAGAGATAGAGGACCGCCCGTGACCAGACGCATATTCGCATACGCGCTCGCCTGCGCTTTGGGGCTTGCTACTCATGCCGCCACTGCACAAGGCACTTCGGTGGCCTTTGGCGGGTTAAAACATGACTCTAGCCTGCCTGTTGAAATCACATCGGACCAGCTTTCAGTGGATCAGTCCACTGGTAAAGCTGTGTTTGAGGGCAATGTTCTAATTGGCCAAGGCAGTATGCGCCTCACCGCAGGAAAGGTTGACGTGATCTACGGAGTCGAAGGCAGCGGCAACATCTCCCGACTGGAAGCGACCCAAGGTGTCACCCTAACCAACGGGGGCGAAGCCGTCGAAGCCAGTAGCGCGCGCTATGATCTGGACTCCAGTTCGGTGGTTCTGACGGGCAACGTGCTATTGACGCAGGGCGCAAATGCAATCTCTGGCGACAAGATGACGATTGATCTGAAGACAGGCGTGGGAATGATCGACGGGCGCGTCAAAACCATCCTTCAGCCTGGATCAAACAAATGAGCGAAGATCATGCGTTGATCATTCGAAACCTTCGCAAAGGGTATCGAAAACGGACCGTTATTCGTGATGTCTCCCTCGAATTGAAACGTGGTGAAGTGGTCGCGTTATTGGGCCCCAATGGCTCCGGCAAAACCACCTGCTTCTACTCCATCGCGGGACTGGTGATGCCCGAAGCGGGTCAAATCATCGTGGACGGTGCAGACATCACCACATTGCCGATGTATCGCCGTGCGCGAATGGGAATCGGCTATCTTCCACAAGAGGCTTCGATTTTCCGCGGCCTATGCGTTGAGGATAACATTCTCGCCATATTGGAAGTCACGGAAAGCGACCCTCTTGTTCGGCGTGAACGCCTTGAGGACTTGCTTTCCGAATTCTCGATTTCGCACATCCGCCGCGCTCCGGCATTATCATTATCAGGTGGGGAACGACGTCGCGTCGAAATCGCGCGCTGCCTTGCGTCAAATCCAGCCTATGTTTTGCTGGATGAACCTTTCGCAGGGGTCGATCCAATTGCCGTTGGGGAAATCAGATCGCTGGTTCTTGAGCTTAAAAGCCGCAGCATCGGCGTCCTCATTACAGATCATAACGTACAGGAAACACTCGGAATTATTGACCGCGCCTATATTCTGCATGACGGTCAGGTTCTCATGTCAGGGACCAAGGATGAAATCGTGGCAAACCAAGTTGTCAGAGATGTTTACCTTGGAGAAAATTTTCGCGTCTAGTTTGATCTAGGACAGTTGACAAACAGGGTGAATCTGCCGCCAAATGACTGTGATGCAACAAGATCGTATCCCGATCCGCGCCCAGATGATGGCACATCCGATGGCGCAATGTCGGCCCCGCATAGTGCTAGGGCCCGTGAATAAATCATGCATCACATCCGCTACGCAAAAATAACCGAGCGGGAAAACGTAGTAGCACGCTGGCACGTGTCACCTCGGACCCCCCAATAGCAAAAAGGAAGTATCACATGAGATACCAGATCAGCGGCAAACAAATCGACATCGGCGATGCACTTCAGGTGCACGTTAAAAGTGAACTTGGCGAAGTTATGAGCAAATATGCCGAACGCCCCACCGATGCGAGTGTGATCTTTTCCAAAAGCGGTTCTGAGTTTAACTGCGAAACCATTGTTCACCTGTCCACTGGTTTGACGACACAAGCGCGCGCAAGTGCGCATGAAATCTACGCAGCTTTCGACAATTGCGCGGAAAAAATGGAGAAACAACTGCGCCGCTATAAGCGCCGCTTGAAAGACCACCATGCGCAACGTTCGGAGCCGGTTGAACTCCATGACGCTTCCAGTTATATCCTCGCCGCGTCAGAACACGCAGATGAGCAGGAGCCTGATTCCCTACAGCCGATGATCATTGCCGAGATGGAAACGAAAATTCCAACACTCTCGGTCGGTGAAGCGGTCATGCAAATGGAAATTTCGGGCGTCAACGCTTTGGTGTTCAAAAATGAAGGAAAGACCGAACTTAACGTGGTTTATCGCCGTGAAGATGGAAACATCGGCTGGATTGACCCTAGCAACGTGAAATAAGGACCCTACCCGCCTCTTCGGACGGGAGGGGCGGGTAAGAACTTCTATGGAAATCACCGAACTGTTGAATCCAAAGGCGATCAAAGTCGTTGGAAAAATGAGTAGCAAGAAACGCCTGTTTCAAGACTTGGGCGACCTCGCGATGCTCACCTATGGCATTCCCTTGGGAGATGCTGTTGACGCGCTCCAGGAACGCGAAAGCCTTGGCCCGACAGGTGTGGGGCATGGGGTAGCCCTGCCTCATGCACGCATTCACGGCCTGAGCAGTGTCGTTGGTGCGTTTGTGCGCCTCGAAACACCGATGGATTTTGACGCTGTTGATCGTCAACCTGTCGATCTGATCTTTGCGCTTTTCGCTCCCGCAAATTCTGGTGTTGACCACCTGAAAGCCTTGGCATTGGTTTCGCGCACCATGCGTGACCGTGACATCTGTGCAAAGCTGCGTGCGAACACAGAAGCCGCCACACTACATGCCATTCTGTCCGCAGGCCCCTCTACGTCAAAAGCCGCCTGACCACTCTCACGCCAAAGGGCGAAATCCGAAAATCATATAATCGCGTTGGTAGGTCTGCTTCACGGCCTGCTCGATCTCATCGTCATAAATCTCAGCAAGCGCAAACGGATGATCCCCATCCTGTGCGCCGCATGATGGGGGAGCCTGTATACCAACAGCCTCCGCCAAACAGGCCAGATCACGCGACAACGTCTCCTCGCGCACAATCATATCGGGTAGGGAAAATTCCGAGAATCCCCGAATGATCTCCGACTGGGACGCCCACGAAGGGTCCACACGCACAGAGGTTTGTGCGTTCAAATTTCCCTTCACGAAGTCGACAAATTTTAGAAACGCTGTTTTGTGCTGTTCTTTTGAATACCCGTCATCCACCGCACCAACAGGGAGCGGTAAATCATATGTGGTGCGCAAAAGGTCACGAATTTCACCATAACTATGCTCACCTGTGGACACGATACGTGTGCAAAACGCTCGATGAAGCCGTACAACTGGATGGGAAATCACCGTAAAGCTGCGATGCTCTTTGGCGCGACGCTTCCATTGACGCAACGTCTTTTGGTTAAAGCCAATCGTCAATTCGGACCCGTCCACACCATCAAGTGCCGCAAGCCAGTCGCGCACAGCCGCTTCTGGACCAGAGCGTACAGGCAGATAGAGCAAGGGGGCCTGTGCCGCTGCGACATAGCTTGGAACTGTTGGCCCACGACGCGGCTCAAAGTTGGGCGTATTCGAGAGATTGAAATGATCAATCCCTGAGAGTTCCGCGACCATCTGATCGTAGTTTTTAACCTTGTCTTTGAGTTGTGACGGGTTTTGCACCTTTGTCTTTTGCGAGGTGGCATTCCGTTCGACATCAACTCCAAGGAACCGCGCAAGACCATTCACCACATCAATGTCCTTGATATCTTCGTAATTGATGTAAAACGCAGTTTGTCCGGACACCTGAAGCCGTCGCTGTATTTCGATTTGGAACGCTTTGATGGCGTCCAACATCCTCTCGAACTCCGGCTTTTCAAATGTGATTTTTGCTGTTTTTGCGTCTTTCAAATCTCCCAGACGCCATTGGCCCGTCTCGTCAGCAATCTTTTTGGACACATAGCTTTCAAGCGGGTTGCGGGTGAGAACAATTTTTGCGCATCTCGGATCATTCATAAACCGATCGAGCATCCGAGCATCGTGGTTATGAAAGAAGCGAAAACCGGCCAAACCGTCGGTCTGTGCAATCATGGCCTCCAACAACGCTTCGGGACGCTGTTCTCGCTGCGCCTTTGTGATGCCACACAACTGGTCTGCATTCGCCTTGCCGACGAACGCAGGATTATAAGCCTCACCCCAACATTTCAGTCCAGGGTATGAGTTAACAGTTGCTTCGAGAAAATTCGAACCTGTGCGCATCTCTGCGAGAATTACAAAATAGTCAAACCGTTCGGCCATATCGGGCTCACTTTATAAGATAGGGGCGTTTGCTTTCGCGCTGCGGCAAGTTGCTTTCCGACGTCATCGGGAAGTCGCCGACAAGATACGGGCTCATGCCTTTATTCTTCAGGTCTTGCAGGAATTGTGTGAAGCCCGTCAAGTCGCGCAACCGCGGAGTCTCTGTGAGGCGGCGTAAATTGCGCGGGCCGATCTCATCAATGATCGTTTGTAGCAACTCTGTACGACTCTCAATGAAATCCGCCATCGTCCAAATGCGAATCCGTGCTTTGACGTGTTTGGATCTCAGAATTTCCAAATGCTCGGCTTCAATACGCTGTAGTCTTGCCGCCTCGGCACGTACGCTTGCAAAGTCCATGTTTGATCGGAACAGGGTCACAGCCCAAGCCCCCGAAATCACCGAAATCTGAGCGTTGGGGTCCATCGCAATGAGCCAACTGATTTCCTGGTTGTCGCGAGGTCCAAAACTAAAGCTCTGCCGCTCGCCACGTGTATTCCAGATGAGTGACGTCAAGAACCCACAGGCATTATAATCACGTAATGTCGGGTTGTCCGAAAGGGCGCCCGCAAAGACATGCTGTCCACCTGCGAACTGCGCCCCTTCGGGCGCAAAGAGATGGCCGTGGACACGCGCCCCCACAGACCGTGACAGCCAGTCGTCGAAACCTTCAAACAGATCGGAAAATCCCTCGAACACCGAATAGGGCGCGCAGGTTTTCCCCCGCTCTTTGCCCGCGTGCGGCATGCGACTTTGCATATACAAACCCTCACGTCCATTTACGCGGCGATCAACCGCCTTGGAAAAGATACGGTCAATCTTTCCTGGGTTGGGCTCCGCACCCTGCATCGGGTTGTGGGTCGTGTTAAGAAACGTATCGTAAATGCGATCAGCTCTTGGCCAAATCTTTCGTGCCACAAAACAATCCGAGCGCCGCAAAAGTTGCAGGTGATCGTCATAAAAGATATGTGGCTTGCCCTGATAATCGAATTTGGACAGCGTCAAAGAGCGGCTTTCGATATCCGTCGAATAGAGGCGTACCAGAGACTGGTAGTAGCTCTCATCTGGAATCCACACACGCTTGAAGTAGGTATCGTAAATGTGGCGATTTGGGTCATTGAGAATGCTCGACAACGTTTCTCGCGAAAGACACCACCATTGCGATCCCAGGTGTGGAACCACGTTTTTGGGCACTTTCCGCTTAAACTTGAGCCGGCGTTGCAGCCGTACATACCCATCAAACAGGCGACGGTGCTTTTTCCACGAAAACGGGAACCGAAGCGTGAACCGCTCAGAATCCAACCCTCCGACGGTCCAAGGCACATCCTCGGTGGTTACGCTCTCTATGAAGTTCGTCGTAGAACGTGCCGCAAGATAGGCCTTCAAATCCGCGACAGGACGCAATGGCAAGCATGACCCCGAGGTCAAGTAGACGTGCTGCACTTCCGTGAACCGGTCCAGCATAAGCTCCGAAGCATCTTGAGACGCCGCCACCAGCGACCACGTCCCCCAATCGCAAGCATGCCGTTTCGAAAACATAACATTGTCGAGGTCAGACAGACTTTCCACAAACGGTTGGTACGCAGACGCAACCACACGTTTGTCCACATGGATCACCACAGGACAGCCTTGCTCCGCCCAATGGCGTGCCACCTGTTCGGCACGATTCAGCGCCGTATGAACCAACATGACAAACCCGACCGTCATGCCCAGTTTCCCTTGGACATCAGGCCGAGAATTTCGAGTTGCCGCCAGTTAATGTATTTCTCTGACCAATTGCACCACAGGTCAGGGTCCTCTTTGAGGTTGCGTTGGTAGGCCTCATATTCGCGGCTACTTGCGTAATGCTCTTGCCGCTGCATCTCTTCTTCCGTTTTTTCACGAAGCGTGCTGATAAACTTTGCATGCAGCAACGCACCAGACGCCTTTTCGCCACCATCCGTATCGTAAACAAGGTTCAACCCGCGCGGCAAAAGCATATGTGTGGATTGAATATACGCGTATTTCTTATCCCATTTTACCAAGGGAATTTTGTTCATGGATGGCGCATTATAGGGATCATCCTGAAAGAAACGCCGCGCCCGCGGTCCGCCCTGAATCCACAGATTATAATACTCTGGATTGGTGGAAATCATATAGTTTCCGCTATCGAACCACTCGGCAATCTCCAATGGATTTTGCCCCACCTGATACGGCACAGCATCAATGTTTCCCTTAGGATACATATCAATCATCATCGCCGAAAAACTTTTGAGACCCGAATTATCCAACCAGTCTGTCAAAGCAGGAATCGGGCGCGTGTCACAAAACGGGTAGACAAAAAACTCATCCACATCGACCGTCAATGTCCAATGACCATGGCAGTAAGTGCGAGAAATCCAATTCATCCAACGCACACCAAAATCAGAGCGCTTATAGCTCGCCTCCGTATGCCACAACGAAACATCTTCCTGCGCAGCGAGATACTCGCGCGACCCGTCATCGCTATCGTTGTCAACAATTAGAAAATGCGAAATGCCAAGGTCGCGATAGTACTGCAAGAAATAGGGTAAACGCACATACTCATTGCGGATCGTCATGACCACAAGGGTGTCATCGGGCTGAATTTGAGCCGTACGATTGACCACAGACGTCAGTTCACGACGCGCACGCAAGGCTTTGAACAAGACCTTTTTGCGCCTCAACCGCATGCGATATTTGCTAAACCTGCTCAAGCGACCAAATGTTCCCAATAGCTACAGGCTTAAACCCGCTTCTGCTTTTTCTTCAATCTACGCTTTTACCTTGGATTGGTAAACAATTAGGGCACATTTAAGCGATTGTTTTCGAATACTTGACCAATACTCAGGAAGCCCATGCCCCGCGAGACATCAAGCCAAGAGATTCCAACTGGGCCGGGCCTTCATATTTCACCGAGACATCACCAAACAGATCGGGCCCTTCGACAATGGACTCGTAGTACTCTTGAAACGCGTTCGGGTTTCTAAAGTGCTGCTTTCGGGTCTTTTCTTCTGCGGATTTCTCAATGGCACAGGGCAGGAATTTTGTATGTAGCAACACGCCAGTCAGACGTGGATCAGAGGGGCCATCATACAACGCATTCAATTTGGGTGGCAGTAATGAATGCGTTGAATTGATATATGCGTAGCGCCAATTCCACTTTACCAATGGCAACTTATTCAACGTCGGACCTTGATTGGGGTTATCCGCAAAAAAGACCCGCTCGCGCACGCCCCCTTGAAGCCACAGGTTATCACGCGGTTTCTGACGTTGGGCATGGTAAGGACCGGGATCGAAATGCGTCAAAACCTCACGCGGATCTTGTCCTGCCTCATAGCTGACGGAGTTGATCGGCCCCTGCGGATAAAGATCCAACATGAATGCGCCCAACGCGGGAATTTGGTTTTGGTCCAAAAACAGACACAAATCACGCAGATTTCGGGTCTTAATGTCGGGGTAGACGAGTAATTCGTCGGCATCAACGGTCAGGCACCATTTGTCCTTTCCGTAATGCATCAAAAGCCACGTGGCCCAATCCATCCCAAAACGGGACGCCTTATAACTCGCCTGCGTCACCCAAAGCGATACATCGCGCTGCTGCGCCAGAAACGCCGTGGTTCCGTCATCGCTATCATTATCGACAATTAAGAAGTGACTCACACCAAGATCACGATAGTAGTCGAGAACAAAGGGAAGGCGCAGAGTCTCGTTGCGAACGACCATGATGCCAAGGATGGCATCACGCGCAATATCAGCGGTACGATTGGTAATAGACGTCAAATGGCGACGGGAGCGAAATGAACGCCAAATTAGATGGCGGCGCAATTGTCGTAATAAATAGGCTTGAAATAATTGCCTCATTTTACACGCCCTTCAATCTCCCGCCTGACGCTAACGGATCACTTTTCGTAGTGGCCAGTTTGGTGCCATTTCCATGCGTCCGCAATCATTTCAGCAAGGTTTGACCGCTTAGGCCTCCACCCCAATTCTGTCACCGCTCGCTCAGAGCCCGACACGAGCTTGGTGCAATCACCTGCGCGGCGCTCGCCCTCGACATAGGGCACCTCTTGGTTTGTGACGGCACGCGAATGATCAATCACCTCACGCACAGAAAACCCGTCACCCGTGCCAAGGTTAAACACGCGGCTCCCTTTGCCATCAAGCAACCATTTCAAACCCAACACATGCGCATCAACGAGATCGCAAACGTGAACATAGTCACGAATACAAGTGCCATCAGGGGTATCATAATCCGTCCCGAAAATGGTCAGCGCATCGCGCTTTCCCGCGATCGCGTCGAGCATCAGTGGGATCAAATGCGTTTCCGGCTGATGGAACTCCCCGATTTCGCCATCAGGATCACCGCCCGCGACATTGAAATAACGGAAGATAACGTGATTGAGGCCGAACGCTTGTTCAAAGTTGGCCAGAATATCCTCAACCGCTTTCTTGGACGCGCCATAGGAATTGATCGGAAGCTGAGTGCTGTTTTCATCCAACACCACATTGTCTTGATCGCCATAAGTCGCACAAGTCGACGAAAACACGAAGTTCTCGCATTTCGCAGCTGTCGCGGCCTCAATGAGCGTCAAAGACCCCATGACGTTATTGCGCCAATACTTGGCAGGGTCCTGCATGCTTTCTCCCACCTGAGAGAAAGCAGCGAAATGCATAACGGCAATGGGCGCATACTTTTCAAAAACAGCGTCCAACGCCGCACGATCCAAAAGGTCGCAATGTTCGAACGGACCAAACTTGACTGCGTCCCTCCAACCTGTCGACAAGTTGTCAACCGTTACAGGCGTAAACCCTGCATCGCGAAGCGCCTTACAGGCATGCGAGCCGATATAGCCCGCACCACCCGTTACAATTACATTTTGGGTCATGTGCTCTCTTTACTGTGCAGCCGAGCGGGCAAACGAAAGATCATCAAGAAAATCTTGGAGCTCTTCTCGCAAATCAGGACGTGAAAGGCCAAACGAAATAGTCGCCTGCAAGAAGCCCGCTTTGGACCCACAATCAAAACGTTGCCCAGAGAAACGATAGCCGTAGACGTTGCGACCTTCGGAAATTTCGTCGGCAATCGCATCGGTCAGTTGAATTTCGCCGCCCGCACCCGTCTTCTTTTTATTCAGGTTTTTCATAACATCAGGAGACAGAATGTACCGCCCAATGACAGCGAGATTCGAAGGCTCTTCACCAGCTGGCGGCTTTTCAACCATGCCCCGCACGGAAACAGCCGCACCCTGCTCTCCCTCAAAGTCAAGAACGCCATAGGATGACGCTTTCTCTTGAGGGACTTCCATCGCGGCAACCATAGACCCGCCGAGTTCCTCATGGGCCTCAACCATCTGCTGAAGACATGGTTTTTCTGCTGCGATCACGTCATCGGGAAGAACAACCGCAAACGGCTCTTTCGGCCCCAACAAACGGCGCGCGCACCACACAGCATGGCCTAGTCCAAGGGCCTTATGTTGGCGGATATAAGCGATTTCGCCGCTGTCCATATTGGTGTTTTTGAGGGCTGCAAGTAAGTCGTCTTTGCCCTTTTTACGCAACTCTTGCTCAAGAAACGGGGCATGATCAAAGTAGTCTTCCAAGGCGCCCTTGCCGCGCGAGGTTACAAAAATGAACTCTTTGATCCCTGCCGCACGCGCTTCGTCAATCGCGTATTGAATCAGCGGCCGATCAACGAGAGTCATGATCTCCTTTGGAACGGCTTTTGTTGCGGGAAGAAAACGGGTTCCGAGTCCAGCCACAGGAAAAATGGCCTTTGTTACCTTACGATTCATTACTGCTCCTTCGCCACATCACGGCGCATACAAAAGTTCGCCACCACAAATACACCGGAAACACTTATAGGTCAGTATCGGTCCAACAATAGGGGCAAAAATATTTGGGGTGTGTTAAAGTACCAACTGCGGTCGAAAACACAGCGACCCGCCCATTATTGGCGCAGCTTTAAAACAGACCTTCGCTATTCTGTTCCATTTTCCGTCAGGATTGATTCAATCCGTTCAATATCGGACGGATTATTCAACTCCCAAAACTGACGCCCTCGCGACTGCACTTTGACGCATTTAATTCGGTGACCGTTTTCGAGAAACCGCAATTGCTCCAATCCCTCGAGACGCTCCAACGGTCCCTCGGGCCATGACAAATAGTCCCGCAACGCCTCGGAGCGGTAGGCATAAACACCAACATGATGATGGACAGGCGTCGGATCGTTATCCGCAAACTCTGTCGTCGTCCGCGGCACGACTTCTTTTGAAAAATAAAGGGCATATTTCGCAGCGTCGAACACAACAGTCGTACCACCAACCCGGCCCGCTTTTCGATCATCCAAAAGCCCTTTGAGCGCCCGCCCGTCACATTGCAATACAGGTGTCGTCATGGAAACGCTTGCGTCAGACGCAATATCATCAATAAGCGCCTCAACAAACCAAGAGGGCGTAAGAGGCGCGTCGCCTTGGAAATTGATTACAACATCATAGGCATTCCCAAGCGTAGCATGAGCCTCTGCACACCGCTCTGTTCCATTTACACAGGTCGATGACGTCATAATCACCTCAGCGCCAAAGGCCTCGGCAGTCTCGCGAATACGTTTGTCATCTGTGGCCACGACCACGCGATCCACTCCACACACTGATGTCGCAGCCTCCCAACTACGTTGGATCAGGGACTTCTTCACGCCACCCCGCCCGACAAGCGCCACAAGCGGCTTGCCGGGATAACGCGTTGACGCGTAACGCGCCGGGATGACGAGAAGCGTCTTCATGATGCGGGCTTCAGATCAACACCTGGCGCATAGGCAATAAAGAACGGATTGGCGTAATCTTCCTTGCCGTAGGTGAGCGGCTCATGTGTATCGAAGCGCACGACATCACCGCCAGCCCCAAGCAACACCGCATGGCCTGCCGCAGTGTCCCATTCCATGGTGCGGCCGACGCGAGGGTAGATGTCAGCTTCACCTGTGGCAACAAGACAGAATTTAAGCGATGATCCTGCGGATTTGCTATCAGCCACATTGTATTTGTTGATGTAATCTTCGGTCGCTTGATCGCGATGCGACTTTGACGCCACTACGAGAAGCGCATCATTGTTGGGCGTCTTCACTGAAATTTTGTTCTGAACGCCTGCAACGTCGCGCGCAAACGGGCCAACTTCCTCATAGGATTTACCGCTTGCATCCGTGATAAACAAACGATCCTTCGCGGGAGCATAGACCACACCACGTTGCGGCACGCCCTTTTCAACGTAGGCGATGTTGACCGTGAAATCACCGCGCCGCTTGATAAACTCTTTGGTCCCATCAAGCGGGTCAACAATAAGGAAGGTGTCGGCTTTAAGCGTGTGGGATTGTGCCTGCTCTTCAGTAATCAATGTTACATCGGGAAAAGCGGCGCGAAGGCCCGCAGAAATGATGGCATCTGCCGCCTCATCCGCAATCGTCACAGGGCTATCATCGGACTTTGATTTTACCTCAAAATCATCAGAGTTATAAATCTCCATAATTTTGTCGCCCGCTTCGAGGGCAAGGCTGCGCATCAACGGGATAAGTTTTTCGTAGTCCAATGGTCACTCCTTGTGGGGCAAACACCCCAAGTTACGGGATCACGTGATACCGCTTTATTGATTGTACAACTTTTGCATCTTATGCTTCACCAAAGGTCAATCGGCAAGTCAGCCATGAGCCGCCACAAGCGCAAGGGTGCACAACGTGTTTAAATACTCTTCACAGCAAAACGGCTTTTCGGCGGCGCTGAATATCCTACGGCTTATTTTCCACAACACCGTCAGACATGTGCGGAAATCTCATGGTAGCCCCGTGATGAGTCTACTCATCAACATTTCTCAGGTCATCATCCTCGTCGCTGTCTTTTCCTTTATGATGAGTATCCTTGGCATGCGTCGAAGTGTCGTTCGGGGGGATTTCATCCTGTTCATCATGTCTGGGATTTTTCTCTTTTTGACGCATAACAAAACACTTTCCCAAGTCTCTGGCGCCGAAACCGCCACATCACCGATGATGCAACACGCGCCAATGAATACTGCGATTTCCATCACATCGGCAGCCCTCAGTGCGCTCTACATCCAGTTTCTATCTGTCGTTGTGGTCTTAACCGTCTACCAACTCGGTTGGGGGGGCGTTGAATTTCAATATCTCCCCGGAGCCTTTGGAATGTTCATGCTCGCTTGGTTTTCAGGCGCAGCAATCGGAACGGTGCTACTTGCCGCGAAACCTTGGGCTCCGGAATTGGTGAAAGTCATTCAAACGCTCTATACGCGCGCAAATATGTTCACCTCGGGAAAAATGTTTCTGGCCAATACAATGCCAGGCTTCATGCTGTCGTTTTTCCAATGGAACCCGCTTTTCCACACCATTGACCAAGCGCGTGGATACACATTTGTGAACTACAACCCGCACTACAGCTCACCAATCTATCCTATCGTTTTCTCGTTGGTGTTTCTGACCATTGGTCTTCTGGCCGAGTTCTTTACCCGCAAACGCGCCTCTGCCAGTTGGTCGGCACGGCGGTAGGTCAAGTCACAACCCGCATCGTCAAATTGATCCGACCTGCTTTTGGCAGGAGGCGGCATGACCCATATTTCACGCGATCAACCCCGTGATACAGCAGCCGTGCCGACCCGCCCATCACCACCACATCGCCCGATTGAAGCCAAATGCTCTCGGTTTTCCCGCCACGTGTGGTATTGCCAACCCGAAACAAGGCATCATCCCCAAGCGAGACCGAGACAACGGGTTGAGAGAAATCATTCTCGTCGCGATCTTGGTGCATCCCCATTTTGGCTTCTTGGTCATAGAAATTGATCAGGCAACATTCTGGCTGTCGCGCCGTATCCGCCACAGCATCCCATATCGCCAAAACGCGTGGAGGCATATTCGGCCACAACGCTCCGTTCGGATGCGTCTGGCTGTAGCGATACCCCTGTCGGTCAGACACCCAACCCAATTGTCCCGCTGACGTCATACGCACAGACATCGGCTTGCCTTGTGGCGTTACGGGCGAAAACAATGGGGCGGCGCGGATGACACCGCGTAAGTCCTCGACAATCCGCGACTGAAATGTCGGGGAAAGCAGCCCCTTAAACACCCGCATTCCCCGCAAATCGAACGGGGAACCGACCTGAATCTCGTCCATTTAACTGCGATCCTTCTGCAATGACTCCATTTTTCCCGTTTTTAGTAGCCCCGCGCAACTTGCAGGGGTCAAATCCCATGCCTATATACGCTCCGAAGCATTGATCGACCAATTATCGATCTTAAACATTGAACACTGGGATTGACCGCGGGCGCCGAAATGGGCCCAACGTCATAACATCGCCAAGAAGAGGACTTAAAAGTATGGCTAAAGTCATCGGTATCGACCTCGGGACCACCAACTCCTGCGTGGCCATCATGGATGGTTCGCAGCCGCGTGTCATCGAGAATTCAGAGGGCGCGCGCACAACGCCGTCCATCGTGGGTTTCACAGACAATGAACGTCTGGTCGGCCAAGCCGCCAAACGTCAGGCCGTCACCAACCCCGAGAACACTGTTTTCGCAGTTAAACGCCTCATTGGTCGCCGCATTGGCGACGCCGAAGTGGAAAAAGATAAAAACCTTGTGCCCTACGCAATCGTCGATGGCGGCAATGGTGACGCATGGGTTGAAGTGAAAGGCGACAAATATTCGCCCTCCCAAATCTCCGCGTTCATTCTCGGCAAAATGAAAGAGACTGCTGAGTCCTATCTTGGCGAAGAAGTAACTCAGGCCGTTATCACGGTTCCTGCTTACTTCAACGACGCCCAACGTCAGGCCACAAAAGATGCCGGCAAGATCGCTGGCCTCGAAGTGCTGCGTATCATCAACGAGCCTACGGCTGCGGCGCTGGCCTATGGTCTCGACAAAGAAGAAACCAAAACCATCGCGGTCTATGACCTCGGCGGCGGGACATTCGACGTCACCATTCTCGAACTGGGCGACGGCGTGTTTGAAGTTCAAGCCACCAACGGGGACACATTCCTCGGCGGTGAAGACTTCGACATGCGCATCGTCAACTATCTCGCTGACGCGTTCAAAAAGGAGCATGGCGTCGATCTGTCGAAAGACAAGATGGCTCTCCAACGCCTTAAAGAAGCCGCCGAGAAAGCTAAGATCGAACTGTCTTCCTCGACGCAAACCGAAATCAACCAGCCGTTCATCTCGATGGACCCTGCAACAGGCACGCCACTTCACCTCGTGGTCAAATTGACCCGTGCGAAGCTGGAAAGCCTCGTCAATGATCTGATCAAGAACTCGATCAAACCATGTCAGGCTGCTTTGAAAGACGCAGGTCTGTCCACATCCGACATCGACGAAGTTGTCCTTGTAGGTGGTATGACCCGTATGCCAAAAGTCATCGAAGAGGTGACAAAGTTCTTTGGTAAAGAGCCACACAAAGGCGTGAACCCTGACGAAGTTGTGGCGATGGGTGCAGCTATTCAGGCTGGCGTTCTTCAGGGCGACGTCAAAGACGTTCTCTTGCTCGACGTGACACCATTGTCCCTCGGCATCGAAACCCTCGGCGGCGTCTTCACACGCTTGATCGACCGCAACACCACGATCCCGACGAAAAAGTCTCAGGTCTTCTCGACCGCCGAAGACAACCAGTCGGCCGTGACCCTGCGCGTCTTCCAAGGTGAGCGTGAAATGGCTGCGGACAACAAGATGCTCGGCCAGTTCAACCTCGAAGGTATCCCACCAGCACCACGCGGCATGCCTCAGATCGAAGTGACCTTTGACATCAACGCCGACGGCATCGTCGAAGTTGGCGCCAAGGACAAAGGCACCGGCAAAGAGCAACGGATTACGATCCAAGCCTCTGGCGGTCTGTCCGACGCGGACATCGAGCAAATGGTGAAAGACGCCGAAGCCAACGCCGAGGCCGACAAAGAGCGCAAGGAACTTGTCGAAGCCAAGAACCAAGCGGAAAGCCTGATCCACTCGACTGAGAAGTCGATGGAAGAGCATGGTGACAAGGTTGATCCAACCACCATCGAGGCTATCGAGCTTGCTATCTCGGCTCTCAAGGACCAACTCGAAACCGAAGATGCGGGTAAAATCCGTTCTGGCATTCAGAACGTGACCGAAGCCGCAATGAAACTCGGCGAAGCCATCTACAAAGCCGATCAGGAATCCAGCGGTGACGCTGATGCCGACATGAGCGACGATGGTCCTGCAGGTGTTGACGACGATATCGTTGACGCTGACTTCGAAGACTTGGACGACAACAAGCGTTCATAAACGTTGATTGGGTCCGATCGGTCGGTCCGCTCCATGCGGGCCGACCATCGCGTTCCAGGAGGATTAGTCCATGGCAAAACGCGACTATTATGAAGTCCTCGGCGTCAGCAAAGGCGCGGATGCAAGTGAAGTGAAAAGAGCCTATCGCAAAAAGGCAATGGAATTTCACCCTGACCGCAACGCCGACAATCCCGAGGCTGAAGCAAAGTTTAAAGAGGCCAACGAGGCCTACGACATACTCAAAGACCCCGAAAAGAAAGCCGCCTATGATCGGTTCGGTCATGCGGCCTTCGAACAAGGCGGCATGGGTGGCGGCGGACGTGGTGGTTTCGGCGGCCACGGACAAGGCGACTTTTCATCCGCCTTCTCCGATGTGTTCGACGATCTCTTTGGCGACTTTATGGGTGACCAACAACGCGGCGGCGGACGATCTCGCGCACAACGCGGGTCCGACCTGCGCTACAACATGCGTGTGTCCCTTGAGGACGCCTACACAGGCACTCAGAAGACCATCAGCGTCCCGACCTCCGTCAGCTGCAATACCTGCTCTGGGACGGGCGCTGCGAACGGCGCTGAGCCTCAAACCTGTCCCTCGTGCTCGGGCATGGGGAAAGTGCGGGCACAGCAAGGCTTCTTTACCGTCGAACGCACCTGTCCTGCCTGTGGCGGCATGGGTCAAACGATCAAAGATCCTTGCAAGGATTGTCACGGTTCGGGCCGTGTTGAAAAAGAGCGTTCCCTGTCCGTCAATATCCCTGCGGGTGTTGAAACAGGCACGCGCATTCGTCTCTCTGGAGAGGGCGAAGCAGGTCTGCGCGGCGGTCCAACCGGTGATCTTTACATTTTCATCGAAGTCCAACCGCACCCGATCTTTGAACGCGACGGAATGCACCTTCACTGCGCTGTCCCCGTATCAATGGCAACTGCGGCATTAGGGGGCGACATCGAAGTGCCATCCATTGACGGTGGTCGAAGCCGTGTCAAAATCCCTGCGGGCAGCCAATCTGGTCGCCAGATGCGTTTGCGCGGCAAAGGGATGCCGATGCTGCGCGGCGCAGGCCAAGGCGACATGTTCATCGAACTTGGGGTAGAGACGCCTGTGAACCTGTCGGCCAAGCAAAAGGAACTCCTGCGCGAGTTCGACAAACTCGGCGAAGATAACAGTCCCGAAAGCTCCTCATTCTTCAAGAAAGTGAAGAGCTTCTGGGACGGGATGACCCACTAGACATTTGAAACGGGGCGCTTTGGTGCCCCGTTTGTCTTCAAACAGGGTGGACGGAGATTCAAAGCCGTTACCACTCTAATTCGCAATTAACTCAAAATTTAGCGAATCATGGCCAAATATGCGCCATGTCCAAAATATCAAACGCACCCGAATTCCGCGAAATGCCACAATGGCTTTTTGATCTCGACGATGCCCGTCCGGTTCAGATGCCCACGCGCCTTCCTAGCTTTTTGCGCAATCACAAACGGGATCTCCGAGATCGCTTTGCCTTGGCGGGCGCGGTTGCGTTGCAGGATTCCGACCTTCTCGAACTGATTATCAGTCGCGCACTACCTCGCGCGGATGTGTCGCCCTTGGTCGAACGGTTGTTGCTCACCTTCGGGGATTACAACAGCGTCATATCCGCACCTGTTGCGCGCCTACTCAAAGTAGACGGAATGGATATGGAAATTGCCCAAGACCTAAAACTCATCGAGGCAAGCGCACACCGTTTGGCGCGGGCGCGAGTCATGGAACAACCCGTCATTTCAAGTTGGGATGCCGTTGTTGATTACTGTCATACCATGTTGGCCCATAGCGAGATCGAACAATTCCACGTGCTTTACCTCGACCGCAAGAACCGTCTGCTTGCAGACGAAGCCCTAGCACGCGGCACCGTCGATCACGTACCAGTCTATCCCCGCGAAGTGGTCAAGCGAGCGCTCGAAGTCAATGCCTCTGCGCTCATTTTGGTCCACAATCATCCCTCAGGTGATCCCACCCCATCCGATGCCGATATCACTATGACCAATCAGATCCGCGATGCCGCAGAAACGATGGACATCAAACTGCACGATCATTTAATCGTAGGAAAATCTACGGAACTCAGTTTCCGCTCTGCGGGCTATCTCTAGAGGCCCAATACGGCGTTAGTCGCGGACCCAAACCTCGACACGACGGTTTAGACCCCGTCCCCACGCCAGATCATCACAGGCCAATGGCATGGCCTCGCCCGCACCAATCGTCGTAAGGCTTACACGGGAGTCGTCGAACTCATCCCCCATCCCTTCGAGAACAGCACGGCGCACCGAATCGGCACGCCTCTTGGACAGGCTGGCGTTCGGCCCGGCGCCTCCGCGCCCATCAGAAAACCCCGCAAAAATGAGCGTTTTCCCGTCATACACACCCGCTTCCAATAACCGCGCCAACAACCGCGTATTTGAACGGGATTGCGCATCCAAACGCGTCGACCCTCCCTCAAACCGGAAACCAAGGGTCAGACGATTTGCTCCTTGAAGGTGGGTTGTTACGGCTTGCAAATCCTCAAGCGAAACTTCCTCGCCCGCGCTTGCAATCCCGTTGGCAAACCGACGCCCTTGATCACGGAAAGATAACTCTTCAACGGATTGATCCACAAACTGTGTCCGCGCTACAATGACCTGAGCCGCGGGTGAAGTTGCAAAATCTATGAACTCCCGCGCCACCGCAGGCAGCCGACGTGCAGGCGTATACAGAAAGACAGGCAGGGTTAGCGGGTAATCCTCGGTCTTGATATCCACAGGCGCGACAGTCGCGAAGAACCCACAAGCACCTGTTAGCCCGAGCGTTTTCACCGCCCCGCCAGCCGAAACGAACCCCAGTCCAATCGCATATGGGTCTGCCTCTACAGCGGCAACTACACTCGTAACATCCTCATGAATCACAACATCATTTGAAAACTCGGAACGTTTCGGAAGCAGTTCAAACCCACCATGTTCCGATTCAAAATCACTCCCGCGAACATGCACGGCTATCGGCGCATCATTTCCGTGAATGTCGGACCAGTTGTCCACCTTACCCGTCAGAATGGACCTCAAATCCGATAGAGAAATGGAATCCAAGGGATTGGAGCGCGACACCAATGGGGCAAGCGCATCAAGCGCCAACACCCGTGCCCGTATTGGGTCGCGCAAATCACCGACACCCGCATCAATGGCAAAGCCGACTTCCGCATCTGTGGCCTCGCGCAACGCCACAACAATGTCTGTGTTCTCTGAAGCAAGATCCGCAAAACCTTCGCCATCCGACGTATAGAGAAGATCAAACTCGGCCATAACCGTGTCACCCGCCAGCATCGTCACCCGCTGTCCATTATCCAGAGGCTCGATTTTCGTTGCGTAATTACTGCGCGCTGCAAAGGACTGGACCAATGCGGACAATAACCCGTCCACAGCCCATGGATCGCCCGAAAACCTAATGTTCGCGAAGTATGATGATAGGTCAGGACATCCGGGGCCATCACAATTCACACCCGAGGCGTCAACAGTCAGAACGCCAAACTCGGTGTCGACGCGGTAAAACTCGCCGTCAAACCCCAAGAACGTCCCGTTGATTTCAACTGCCCCGTCTCGCGCGATCAGAGATATATCCTGTGCGCTCGCTGAAAGGACTCCCGAAAACAGGATCAGGAAAACCGCACAAAGTGCAGAATAGAATTTACCGAACATAGAGCCACGCCCCACAAATGCTCCAACCTGCCGGTCAGCTTTGTGAGAGTGTCAGGCCTTCGACAACGTTTTTCAACTGGATATACCCGCCGACCGCATCACAATCTGGCAACTGCACCGAAAATCCCACAGGTTCGGAAACAGTCAGACCGTCACTTTGGATGAGAGCACCCGTTAGCGCCTGACCACAGGACGCATCACTGACCTCAACCTCGACCATGAACTCCACATCGTCGCCTTGTCCGGTCCAATCCACAGCGTGTGAGTAGACCTGTGCATGCGTCGCCTGTGCATTGCTACTTCCATAGCTTGCTAGAAATCCACTCTCGCCCGATGAAAACCGTTCAAGAGAGGATGGAGCCAACGCCCAAATATGCCCCGGATCATCAAATGCAGCGCCATTTTCAAAGGCGTGCAGATAGAGGTCAGGTGAACCATTCCAAACGATTGCGATCCGCGCAAACCCGTCGGCGGTGAACACATCGGCTCTTGCCGTTTGCGTATCTCCATCAGGCAATTCAACCGTATAGTCTGCGGATTTTGACAAGGCAGGAACAGCTATGTCAAACGTCCCGTCTTCATCTGTAAACTGTGTAAAGTGAAGACCATTGTGGTGAACCGTCACTGGAGCTTCACCCAAACAATTCGCAGAAAAACTCAGTCGGACCATAGCGTTCTCTTGTGGTGTCGCTTCAAATGCAACGTCACATGCCAACGAAAAACCCACAGTTGGCGCATCGGAGAGGGTCAAAACACGATCTAAAAGAGTGGAATTTGCCGCCGCATATACAAGTGGCACGGATTGGTTCTCAAGCGCCAATGACGACACATCTGCTACCACTTGCGGCGCAATTGGAAGTGCGGAACTCAGAGCCCGCTCGATCTCATGCGCGTCTACCTTCTCAGGCTCAATACGGGCCGCCGCTGCGGAGCCGCGCTGCATAAAATGACCTATAGCCAGAGCAATCGACAACGTAATAACGACGGTGGCGACTTTATCTTTTTGAATCATCTTACCCTCCGCAAGAACTTCATAAAAATTTAAGCTAATTTTATAAGGTGGCATTTTCGCGGGTAATAAATGGCGAAAAAAGGGCCGCGATTAACGCGGCCCTCATTCAATTCAATCTTCGACGTGTATCAAACGGCGCCGTGGCAGTGTTTAAACTTCTTACCCGAACCACATGGGCACATGTCATTGCGCCCCGGGTTTCCCCAAGTCTCGGGATCATTCTCATCAAATCCAGGGCGAGCGTTCGCGTTAGTTTGCTCCACCTCACCCACAGCCTGACCTGCTGCGGCCGCTTGTTGCGCCTGAAGTTGAGCCACCATCGCGTTGCGTTCCTCATCTGTCATCGGACGCACACGTGCGAGTTTTGTCGTCACTTCACCGCGCAGACTATCAAGCATTGTCTCGAAAAGCTGGAAGCTCTCGTTCTTGTATTCATTCAAAGGATCACGTTGCGCATAGCCTCTGAACCCGATCACAGAACGCAAATGTTCGAGCGTCAAAAGATGCTCTCGCCATTTCGCATCAATGGTATTGAGCAAAAACTGCTTTTCGATCTGACGGAATTGCTCGGCGCCAAAGGCCGCTTCCTTTTCGGCCATCATCTTGTCAGTCGCATCGGACAGACGTTCGATAATAACCTCGTCATCCACACCCTCTTCTTCAGCCCATTCCTTCACTGGAACATCCATGTTCAGAGTTTCAAGAACGGAAACGTAAAGCTTTTCAATGTCCCACTGGTCTGGATAGGATTTCGGCGGAATAGCGGCCTCAACCAAATCGTCGATCACTTCGTGGCGCATATCTGAGACGATCTCGTTGACGTTCTCAGATTCCATGATATCGCGGCGCTGTGAGAAGACCACTTTACGCTGATCGTTCATCACGTCGTCAAACTTCAAAAGCTGCTTACGGATGTCGAAGTTACGGCCTTCGACCTTCGCTTGTGCTTTTTCGAGTGACTTGTTCACCCAAGGGTGGACGATCGCTTCGCCCTCTTTCATGCCAAGCGACGACAACATTTTGTCAAGACGCTCGGATCCGAAAATACGCATGAGGTCATCGTCCAGCGACAAGAAGAACAATGAACGGCCCGGATCGCCCTGACGGCCAGAACGGCCGCGCAACTGGTTGTCGATACGACGGCTCTCATGACGTTCCGTGGCCAAGACATACAGGCCACCAGCCTCGATAACAGCCTTTTCTGCCTCTGCATGTTCAGCTTCGATTTGAGCGCGAATTTCATCCGGATTTCCGTCCGGATTGGCTTCAATAGCCTCCATGACCTTCATCTCGACGTTGCCGCCGAGTTTGATATCGGTCCCACGACCGGCCATGTTCGTTGCAATCGTAACCGCACCCAATTTACCGGCATCACCGACAATTTCCGCTTCTTTCTCGTGATGGCGTGCATTGAGCACGTTGTGCGGCACACCCTCTTTGGTCAGAAGCGCGGAGAGCTCTTCGGATTTCTCAATCGAGGTAGTGCCAACAAGAACAGGCTGACCCTTTGCATTCGCCTCACGAACAGACTCCACAACAGCGGCGAGCTTTTCAGCCTCGGTGCGATAGACACGGTCATGATCATCTTTACGCAGAATCGGGCGGTTGGTTGGGACTTCAACCACACCCAATTTGTAAATCTCCATAAACTCGTCCGCTTCAGTCAGCGCCGTGCCCGTCATGCCAGACAATTTGTCGTAAAGACGGAAGTAGTTCTGGAAGGTCACAGATGCGAGCGTGACGTTTTCAGGCTGAATGGGGCAGCCTTCCTTAGCTTCAATCGCCTGATGGAGCCCTTCGGACAAACGGCGACCTGCCATCATCCGCCCCGTGAATTCGTCAATCAAAGCAACCTGATTATCACGCACGATGTAATGCACACCGTTCTGGAACAACTTATGAGCCCGCAGACCTTGGTTCACGTGGTGAACGACAGTGGTGCTTTCCGGATCATAAAGCGACTGACCCTCAGGCAGAAGGCCCGCCGTGACCAAACGCTGCTCAAGGAATTCATTCCCCTCTTCCGTAAACGACACCTGACGGGTCTTTTCGTCCAACTCGTAATGCTCTTCCGTCAGTTCGGGAATCAGCTTGTCGATCGCCAGATAAAGATCAGAGCGATCATCGGATGGCCCAGAAATGATCAGTGGCGTACGAGCCTCGTCGATCAGGATGGAATCCACCTCATCCACAATCGCGAAGTTGTGACCGCGCTGCACAACGCGTGACAAATCCGTTGCGCTATTGTCGCGCAAATAATCAAAGCCAAGCTCGTTGTTCGTGGCATAAGTCACGTCACACGCATAGGCCGCCCGCTTTTCATCTTCGGGCTGTTGACCATAAATAGACGCACAGGTCATGCCCAGTGCTTCAAACACTTTAGACATCCATTCCGCATCGCGGGTGGCGAGGTAATCGTTCACCGTGACAACGTGAACCCCTTTTCCCGTAAGCGCATTGAGATAGGACGGGAAAGTCGCAACAAGCGTTTTGCCCTCACCCGTTTTCATCTCGGCAATATTTCCCTGATGAAGGAAAATACCGCCCATCAGCTGGGTATCAAATGCCCGAAGGCCAAGCGCCCGCCGCGCGGCTTCGCGACAGTTGGCGAAGGCCTCCGGCAATATCGCGTCTAG
This sequence comes from Celeribacter sp., assembly GCF_048266405.1. GTDB lineage: Bacteria > Pseudomonadota > Alphaproteobacteria > Rhodobacterales > Rhodobacteraceae > Celeribacter. Next base: position 398,870 of record NZ_JBLWZO010000002.1, on the reverse strand, counting down.
GCTTTCGCCCTCCGCGACACGCTTTTTAAATTCTTCTGTTTTTGCAATCAGGCCTGCATCGTCAAGTTTTTCAAACTCTGGCTCCAGAGCGTTGATTTTTTCAACGATAGGTCGGGTCGCCTTGATTTTACGGTCATTCGGCGTACCGAATACCTTTTTCGCGAGTGTACCAATGCCTAGCATATTTTCTCCGCTCGATGCGTCCTAACAGGATCGTGTGAGAGGAGGGATTGCCCCGCTGCTCATCACCCCATAGAAACGGTCGCAACGGCTCCTCTTTATAGACCTTAAGCGATGTAAGGGGCCATTAGTGTAGTGTCAACGTTGCGCCCCGTTATGAACGGCCCCAGAAGGACAAATCAGATGAAGTACCGCCATTTTCTCGCTATTCTCGCCGTCTCCCAGACCGCATTGTTCTCAACACCCCTTCGCGCCGACGACATGTCGTCCGAAACCGTGGTCGCAACAGTCAATGGAGCGCAGATCACCATGGGCAATTTGATTGCTGCGCGCGGCACCCTTCCCGAACAATATCAGACCCTCGGCAGCGAGGAATTGTTCAACGGTATTCTTGAGCAAATGATCCAACAAGAAGTTCTGCGCCAAAGCGTTGGCGAACCTGACAAAGCGCTTCAGATCCAAATGGAGAACGAAACGCGCGCAATTTTTGCAGGGGCCGCACTCGAAAACATCGCCGAAAATGCCGTGACTGAAGATGCGATTGAAAATCGCTATAACGAGACCTACGCAAACGCAGAACCATCGCGTGAATACCGAGCTGCACACATTTTGGTCAAAACCGAAGAAGAAGCTCTCGCGCTCATTGACGAACTCAATGAAGGTGCTGATTTTGCTGATCTTGCGCGCCAGAAATCGACAGGTCCATCTGGTCCGAATGGCGGTGATTTGGGATGGTTTGGCAAAGGCATGATGGTCGCCCCGTTTGAAGAAGCCGTCGAAAAAATGGACGTGGACACAATCTCCGAACCCGTTCAGACGCAATTCGGTTGGCACGTCATCAAACTTGTGGAAACACGTCTTCAGGACATCCCCTCACTCGACGATGTACGCGAAGAAATCAAATCCCAACTGGCCGATGCAGCCCTGCGCGAGAGCGTAGAGCGCTTGGTCTCCGAAGCAACGGTTGAACGCGTGGATATCGCGGAAAAAGACGCCGTTAAGGACGACACCCTTCTGGCGGAGTGATCCGCAACACACCCAAGGATTACTGCCATGGCCAAAATCGAAACGGTCTCCCCACTCGCTCCAAAAGGCGGATTTCCCGACCTTCCTGTGATCGACGGTGTGCGCTTTGCCTCAGTTGAGGCGGGTGTGCGCTATTCTGGGCGCACTGACGTCATGCTCGCGGAATTGTGCGAAGGCTCCGCAATCGCAGGTGTTTTCACCCGTTCATCCACACGGTCCGCGGCCGTTCTTGATTGTCAGGAGAAGATCGACGGACACAGCGACGGTAAAGCCGCGATCCTCGTGAACTCGGGGAACTCCAACGCCTTTACGGGCAAAAGCGGTTTCGACGCGGTCGCGAAAATCACTCAGGCCGTGGCAGACGAATTGGGGATCGACGCGAACCGTGTTTTCACGTCTTCTACTGGAGTGATCGGTGAGCCCATCAAATGGGAACGGATCACCGCCAAAATCGCTGATCTGAAGTCCGCACTCGCGCCCGACACCATGGCCATGGCTGCGCACGCGATCATGACCACGGACACCTTCCCCAAGGGCTCAACCACCACGGTCGACCTCGACGGGACAACGATCAAAATCGCCGGTTTCGCCAAAGGTTCCGGCATGATTGCCCCTGATATGGCGACCATGTTGTCCTATATCTTCACTGACGCCTCGATCTCGCGCGATGTGCTGCAGCAGTGCCTCTGGCTCGACAACGCGAAGACCTTCAACTGTGTGACTGTCGATGGCGACACCTCCACCTCCGACACCGTGTTGGTGGCAGCGACGGGCAAGGCCGATATGACCCCGATCACCGATTTCGCCGATCCGCGGGTGCGCCCCTTCCGCGATGCGCTTCACGCCGTCATGAAAGACCTCGCAATCCAAATCGCGCGCGACGGTGAAGGCGCAACCAAGCTGATCGAAGTGCAAGTAACAGGTGCCAATGCAGATGGTCCTGCGCATCGCGTGGCGATGGCCATCGCAAATTCGCCGCTAGTGAAAACCGCAGTTGCGGGCGAAGACCCCAACTGGGGCCGTGTCGTTATGGCGGTGGGCAAATCCGGTGAACGCGCCGAACGCGACCGGCTCACGATCTGGTTCGGGGATATTCTGGTCGCCGAAAATGGGTGGGTCGCCCCGTCCTATACGGAGGAGGCCGGCGCCGCTTATATGAAGAACGACGAGATCGTCATTCGTGTGGACTTGGGGTTAGACAACGGGACTGCGACTGTCTGGTCCTGTGACCTCACCCACGGCTACATCTCCATCAACGCGGATTATCGGTCGTGATGAAAACTGTTCTGGTCTCCGCTGTCGCTCTTATTGATACCGACGGGCGCGTACTGTTGGCGCAACGCCCTGAAGGAAAGTCTATGGCTGGCCTGTGGGAATTTCCGGGTGGGAAAGTCGAAGCGGGGGAAACGCCGGAGGCCGCCTTGGTCCGAGAACTGCACGAAGAGTTGGGGATCGAGACATGGAATTCATGCCTCGCCCCGCTCACATTTGCATCTCATTCTTATGATGATTTCCACCTGCTGATGCCGCTGTTTGCCTGCCGAAAATGGAATGGCACTCCTCATCCCAAAGAGGGTCAGACATTAAAATGGGTACGCGCAAACGACCTCAGATCCTACCCGATGCCTGCGGCAGACGTGCCTCTCATCCCAATTTTGCGCGACTGGCTATAGCCTGCTTTGCCCCAGAAAGTCTGCATTTTGAAGGTGCCGAACAATTTGTGCACAATATTTGAGCGAAAATTTCCTGAGTTCGCTCTTTTTGTTGATGATTTATTAACAATGGTTGCTAAAATGCCCCCACGCAAGGGGGATGAAAAATGCTAAAATCGATCACAATTGGTAGTTATATTTCTGTTCAAGGCTTGTTTGTTCGTGACACCGCCAACGGCAATATTGTCGTTCGCGTGGGCGACCGCACCTTTGAGGGCAAGCCAATCTCGTCTACCAAGACGAGCTGATACACCTCACATTCGCACAGAAAAAAGGGCCGATGCATTTGCACCGGCCCTTTTCTAATGGTCATCAAAATCGAATTAGTCGAGATTACGCTCGACCTCTTCGCGTTCAAATATCTCGATAACGTCGTTCGGACGAATGTCGTCATAGGCTTCAAACGCCATACCACATTCCTGACCCGACTGGACCTCTTTGACTTCGTCTTTGAAACGCTTGAGCGTCTTGAGTGTACCTTCGTGGATCACCACATCGTCGCGGAGCAAGCGCACACCAGCCTCGCGTCGTGCGACGCCTTCGGTGACGATACAACCGGCAACTCTGCCGACGTTGGACACTTTAAAGACCTCTTTGATCTGCGCATAACCAATGAAATTCTCGCGAACTTCGGCAGAGAGCAGACCAGACGCCGCAGCTTTCACATCATCCACCAGATCGTAGATGATGGAATAATAACGAATTTCCACACCCTTCTGGTTGGCGGTGCTACGTGCTTGCGCATTGGCACGAACGTTAAAGCCGATCACAGGTGCGCCGGACGCCTCAGCAAGGCTGATGTCACTCTCCGTAATCGCACCCACACCGTAGTGAAGCACACGGACACGAACTTCATCGTTGCCGATTTTCTCCATCGCCTGAACGATTGCCTCAGCCGACCCTTGAACGTCAGCTTTGACCAAGATCGGAAGCTCCGCCACGGTTTGGTCGGCTTTTGCTTTCGCAAGTAGCTGATCAAGAGTGGTTGCCGCACCGACAGCCGCACGTTTGTCTTTGGCAGCCTGTTCACGATATTCGGAAATCTCGCGAGCCTGCGCCTCTGTTTCAACCACGTTGAGAACGTCACCAGCTTCTGGTGTGCCGTTGAGGCCAAGAACCTCAACAGGAACAGATGGCCCTGCTTCTTCGACGCGATCACCTTTGTCGTTCACAAGCGCACGGACCTTACCCCACTGCTCGCCAACAACAAAAATGTCACCACGTTTGAGTGTCCCGTTCTGAACAAGAACCGTAGCAACAGGGCCACGTCCCACATCAAGTTGAGCCTCGATGACAGCACCTTCGGCAACGCGATTTGGATTGGCTTTAAGCTCAAGAATTTCCGCCTGAAGCGCGATGGCTTCAAGAAGTTGATCAAGACCTTTGCCCGTTTTCGCGGAGACTTCGACATCCTGAACATCACCAGACATCGCCTCAACCACAACTTCGTGCTGAAGCAATTCAGTGCGTACCTTGTTCGGGTCTGCATCTGGTTTGTCGCATTTATTGATCGCAACGATCATAGGGACGCCCGCCGCTTTCGCGTGGTTAATCGCCTCAATCGTCTGCGGCATAACAGAGTCATCCGCAGCAACAACGAGCACAACAATATCTGTCACCTGTGCACCACGAGAGCGCATGGAGGTAAAGGCCGCGTGGCCCGGTGTGTCGAGGAATGACAGAACCGCACCACCATCAGTCACGACCTGATAGGCACCGATGTGCTGTGTAATGCCACCCGCTTCACCAGATGTAACACTCGCATTACGAATGGAATCGAGCAGCGATGTCTTACCGTGGTCAACGTGACCCATAATGGTAATGACAGGAGGACGCGGAAGAAGATCTTTTTCATCGTCAACGATCTTCGTAATCACGTCTTCCACATCACTGTCCGACACGCGGACAATCTTGTGGCCAAATTCTTCGATGATCAGCTCGGCTGTATCGGCATCAATGGGTTGGTTCTGTGTAACCATCATACCCATTTTCATGAGCGACTTCACAACGTCAGAAACGCGCTCAGCCATACGGTTGGCAAGTTCGGAAACAATGATCGTCTCAGGAACCTGAACATCGCGCACAACCTTTTCACGTGGCTCGTTGGAGCCCATCGCTTTTTGACGCATACGATCTTGCTTACGCTTCATCGCGGCCATTGAGCGCTGACGACCACCTTCGCCGCCGGTCAAAGCCTGATTAACGGTCAGCTTGCCAGAACGACGGCTGTCCGCATCACCTTTGCCGCGCGTATTGCGGTTTGGCTCTTCGCGTTCACGCGCACGCGGCGCTGCCGCAGCTCCGCGACCAGGGCGCTCGCCCTGCTTTTGGATAGCTGCTTGCGCAGCTGCAGGATCATCGGGGATCTCTGCCTTTTTCTGAGGTTTGGCAGCAGCACGCGTACGCTCTGCCTCCGCTTCGCGCTTGGCGCGAGCCTCTTCCTCTTCTTTAGCCTTGAGTGCAGCTTCGCGTTCAGCCTCCTCGCGAGCCTTTTCATCGGCCTCTTTGCGGCGGCGTCCACGCTCTTCTTCGCGGGCCTTCTCTTCGGCAGCGCGGCGCGCAGCATCCTCGGCTTCCTTAGCTTTCGCCAAGGAGAGGGCTTTCATCCGACGCTCCATCTCGGTGTCGGAAATACCAGCGGGCCGCCGTGCGGGATCGCTTTTCATGGGCTTGTTACCCGGGGCTGCACTTGCAGGCTTTGGAACACCCGGTTTGGGCACCACGACACGCTTACGCTTGGTCTCCACTACAACACTCTTTGTCCGCCCGTGGGAGAAGCTTTGCTTCACCGAACCAGGACCGCCACGAATGCCAAGGGGTTTTTTACCGTCTGAATCGCTCATTTTGTCGTCTTACCCTTCCCGGCGGAGCGCTCTCCACCGTCTGTCTCGCGCACACCCTTCAGGCGTTCAGCGTCTTCAACAATTCGTTTGCTGAGTCCGCCGCCTGCGAGCGCGCCATGTATCACACTTTCGCGGCCGAAAGCCAAACCCAATTCGGCACTAGTCAACAGACCGAACCATCGCCCCCCTTCAGGGGTCTTGAGTTTACCTTTTCCACGTTCTGAACCGTCGGATGCCTGCAAAAGAACCTTTGCATGCTCGTCGGTCAGCCAATTCTTTACCTTTTCGAATCCACATACTGCCTGCCCTGCCTTTCGGGCAAGGGAGATCAAATGCACGACTCGATCTGCAAGGCCTCTCTCGATCAGATCGACATAGCCGTCAGGTATCGTCACATCCTGTCGCGCAGCCTTGGCAAAGAGCCGTTTATTCACAGCCTCTTCCAGAATCGCACGATCAGAGGTTGCCCAAATTCCACGGCCTGGGAGTTTCTCCGCCAGATCAGGAACCAAGGTGCCATCGGGGCCAACCACAAAACGGATCAGACCCTGACGCGGTTGCGCCTCGCGCGACACGATACAGCGCCGCTCATCGTCTTCCATTTTATTTTTAGGTTGGCCGCCTCTGGTCATACTTTACCCTTCTCGATGGCCTGCACTCAAGCCTCCGAACCTTCTTCTGTCTCTGCCGCATCGTCATCAGTCGCCGTTTCCAAATCGGCAGGATCAACCCAACCCAATTGAATACGTGCCGTCATGACAAACGTCTGAGCATCTTCAAGAGACACGTCGAACTTCTCAAGAACGCCTTCGTCCTTAACCCGTTCGCCATTCACGGTTGTCCAACCGCCTGCAAGCTCCCAGTCCGCACAGGTCGCGAAATCTTCAAGCGACTTCACACCGTCATTGGCAAGAGCTTCGATCATCTGCGGCGTGAGCCCTTCAAATCCAACCAAGCTGTCTTCGACACCCAATTCGCGGGCGTTTTCAAGCGCTTTACGGTTCGCCGCCTCAAGCACATCACGGGCACGGGCCTGCAATTCGCTTGCGGTATCAGCGTCAACACCATCAATCACAAGAAGCTCGTCCACTTCGACATAAGCCACTTCTTCGAGGTTGGTGAACCCTTCGGACACAAGCAGCTGTGCAAAGAACTCGTCGAGATCGAGATTATCCATGAACAACTTCGTACGTTCGGCAAACTCGGCCTGACGACGGGCTGATTCTTCGGCTTCCGTGAGGATGTCGATATCAAGGTTGGTCAGCTGCGAGGCAAGACGCACGTTTTGGCCGCGACGACCAATGGCGAGCGAAAGCTGCTCATCGGGCACAACCACTTCGATTTTACCTGCATCCTCATCGAGAACCACTTTGGTCACTTCGGCAGGCTGCAATGCGTTCACGAGGAAGGTCGGCTGATCGTCATTCCAAGGAATGATGTCGATCTTTTCACCCTGAAGCTCGTTCACAACGGCCTGAACACGCGAACCGCGCATACCAACACATGCACCGACAGGGTCAATGGAACCGTCATAGGAAATCACGGCGATTTTTGCGCGCGACCCTGGATCACGGGCTACGGCCTTGATCTCGATGATGCCATCATAGATTTCTGGCACTTCCATTTTGAACAATTCGGCCATGAATTCAGGCGCAGTCCGCGACAGGAAAACCTGTGGGCCGCGCGTCTCACGGCGCACATCCTTGATGAAGCAACGAATGCGGTCATTCGGGCGATATGCCTCGCGACCGATCTTTTCGTTGCGACGCAAAATACCTTCGCCACGACCTACATCAACAATGACGTTGCCGTATTCTTCGCGCTTCACAACACCATTGATGATGGTGCCGACACGATCTTTGAATTCTTCATACTGGCGGTCACGCTCAGCTTCGCGAACCTTCTGCAAAATCACCTGCTTTGCAGACTGCGCGGCGATACGGCCAAGCTCCACAGGCGGGATTTCTTCGGAAAGAACATCACCAACCGAGGGGTCGGACATGTATTGTTTGGCCTGCTCGACAGTCAGCTCAGCTTGGTAGTTCTCAAGCTCGTCGTCCTCAACAACCGTGCGCACACGGGTGAAGGTCGCTTTGCCCGTCTTGCGGTCGATAGACACATGAATATCCATCTCGGAGCCGTAACGCGACTTTGCAGCACGCGCGAGACTCTCCTCCATCGCTTCCACAACGACGTTGGGGTCGATCATCTTTTCGCGGGCCACGGCCTCGGCGGTTTGCAAAAGCTCAAGCTGGTTTGCGGAGGTGATTGCCATATCTACTTAATCCTCTTTGGAACCGTCTTCGGTTTGGATTTCGTCAAAATTAGTTTCGTCAATTGCGCCTGCATCTTTGCGCTGGCGTAGCATTTCGCGGATCAACTCGTCGGTCAGCACAAGTTTGGCATCCGACAGCCAATCAAATTTCAGTCCAATGGTGACCTCTTCGCCATTCTCTTCAATGGTTAGAAGAACGTCCTCATTCTCAACACCCGCAAGCACGCCCTTAAAGCGGCGGCGACCATCAATCATTTCAGTCGTTTCGATCTTAACTTCGTAGCCTTCAAATGCTGCGAAGTCTTTCAAGCGTGTCAGAGGACGGTCAATCCCAGGGGAGGACACTTCGAGTGTGTACTCATCTTCAATAGGGTCTTCGACGTCGAGAACCGCAGACACTGCTGTAGAAATCTGGGCGCATTCATCCACTTCGATCCCGCCATCAGGGCGCTGCGCCATGATTTGCAGTGTTTTCGATTTCGTCGATGACATCAAGCGCACGCGCACAAGTTCGAACCCCATTCCCTCAAGGACGGGTATGACAATCTCAGCTAAACGGCGATCAATCGCAGCTTTCGCAATCAGGTCGGAATGCATGCTCTTGAACCTTTCGCTAGTGTTTCGGTTATGATCCGCGCCCTCTGATATGAAAGCACAAAAAAACGGGCGCGCGGCCCGTCGAAGAAGTCCGGTGGAGCTTCGGTGAGACACCGACGCGCCGCTGTTACAGGCCATATAGCTGTCAAACCGTGAGTCTGCAAGCCCTATCGCACAGGGCGCGCCAAACCATCCATAACCTGAACCAATGCACGTGTGATGTCTGGCTCTGACAGCGCATGTCCCGATTGCCCAATCATCGTCAAACGCGCTCTCGGCCAGACCTTTTGCAACTTGTAGGCCGAAACGGGCGGACAGATCATGTCGAACCGCCCCTGCACTATAGTACCTGCCACATCCGCAAGCCGGTCCGCATTTTTCAATAACTGCCCATCTTCATCGAAAAAGGCCTTATGTGTAAAATAGTGGTTCTCAAGCCGCGCAAAGGCTCGCGCGAATTCCGCAGGCGGCTCTCCTGCAACCCCGTTAGACCCAATCGAGGCCAAGGCATTCTCCCAAACCGACCACGCGCGCGCAAAGGTGATTTCTTCTGCACGATCTCCCGAAAACAGACGTTTATTATATGCAGCGATACAATCGTCTCGCTCTGCCTCAGGCACCAAAGCCACAAATTCCGCCCAGAGTTCGGGCCAGAACAAACCTGCACCGCCGCCATAAAACCAATCAAGTTCCTCTTGCGTCGCTAAAAACACGCCACGCAAAACCAAATGCAAAGCGCGATCTGGATGCGTTTGCGCATAGGCCAAGGCAAGTGTTGCCCCCCAACTGCCGCCAAATACAATCCAACGATCAATTCCAAAGTGGCGTCGGATGGTTTCGATATCGTCGATCAGATGCCATGTCGTATTCGCCTCGACCGAGGCAAATGGACGCGACCGCCCGCATCCGCGCTGATCGAATAGAATGACACGATAGAGCTCGGGATTAAAAAACCGACGCATATAGGGACTGCATCCCCCTCCAGGGCCGCCATGCAACACCACCACGGGAATACCGTCCGGATTTCCGCACTCTTCGACATAAATCTCATGCCCGTCTCCAACATCCAACATCATGTGGTCATTTGGGACGATTTGTGGGTAGAGATAGCTATATGCGCTCTTTTGGCCTGAGACCTTGTTCATGGAAGTCCTATATAGAGCTAAACGTTGCTGCGCGTAGTGGCGCAAGTTGACCATGAAGGAAAGGATCATGCAAATGCATCAGTCCACAATCGACCCCCAAGAGGTCGCAAAATTTGAAGCAATGGCCGCCGAATGGTGGGATCCCAATGGCAAATTCAAGCCGCTTCACATGCTCAACCCCACACGTCTTGATTATATCACGTCACAAATCGCTGCCGAATTCGGGCGCGACCTGTCGCAAGACAAGCCCTTTGAAGGACTTCGCCTGCTCGACATTGGCTGCGGTGGCGGCTTGTTATCCGAACCAATGGCACGCCTTGGGGCGACTGTTGTGGGCGCGGATGCAGCCGAACGTAACATTCCAGTAGCGCAGGTTCACGCCGAACAAGCAGGCCTCGACATTGATTACCGCCTCACCACAGCGGAAGATTTGGCGGCAGCGGGTGAGCAATTTGATGTCGTGTTGAATATGGAAGTGGTCGAACACGTGGCCGACCCCCAAAACTACCTGAATGCGTGCCAAACCCTGCTCAAACCGGGTGGGTTGATGATTTGCTCCACGATCAACCGCAATCCAAAATCCTTCATGGTTGCCATCGTCGGCGCCGAGTTTGTGATGCGGTGGCTGCCCAAGGGCACGCATGAATGGAAAAAGTTCATTACGCCAGACGAACTGTTTGCGCTGATCGAAACAGCGGGCCTGCGCCCAGTTGATCGCAAAGGGTTTGTGTTCAACCCCGCGCTTTGGAAGTGGTCGCTGTCTGATCGCGACCTGTCGGTAAATTACGTCACAGCGTCCGTCAAACCCGACTAACGCCTAGTTTTCATCTTCGAGGCGCACACGCATTTCGCGCAACACAGGCAAGGCACTTTTGACCTTGTCGTGCCCAATTGCCTCGACCACATCGGTCAAGATAGGTGCAATCGCCGCCAAAGCCGCATCACGAGCCGCGCGCCCTGAGGGTGAAATCGACACAAATTTTCGGCGGGCATCATCCCAATCAGGGCGGACATGAATGTGGCCCGCCCATTCCAATTTGTTGAGCGTATTGGTCATGGCCCCGCGTGTCAGATGAAAAGCGCGCGCAAGCTGTGCAGGGGATTTTTCATCTCCAGTACGCGCAAGATGGTTGAGTACAGAAAAATGGCTGATCTCCATACCTCGCGGCAATGCCTTGGTCAGACGATTACGCGCCAACTGATCCGCCATAAAAATCTCGGAAAACAGTGCAACAGCCAGAGAATCTTTGGTCACATTTTCACTCAACGTGGCACCTCTAACGTCTGGTCATGCGTCAACGACGGAATGCGAGATCTTGCATCATGGACGGCTGAGAGATCGAAATCCACAAATCCAACCCCAACCTCTGTCCCGCCATCGAACAGTACCTCACCCCAAGGCGAAACAGCAAGAGAATGACCGTAAGTTTGCCGTTTTGTTGTATTTTTTTCGCGGTGCGCCCCTGTTTGTGCCGGAGCGAACACAAATGACCCCGTTTCGATGGCCCGCGCCCTCAACAAGACCTCCCAATGAGCAGCCCCCGTAACAGCCGAAAACGCCGAAGGAACGGTCAAAATGTCGGCACCCGCTTGGGCCAAAGAGCGATACAGATAGGCAAACCGCACATCGTAACAAATACTCAAACCAATTGAGCCCAGAGGTGTGTGGGCCAGAACCGCCCGATTTCCGGGCCTGTATCCTGCCGACTCGCGATAGCTCTCGGAGGCGCTCACAGACACGTCAAACATATGGGCCTTGTCATATTTCGCGACGACCTCTCCCTCGGGTGAGATCAGAAAAGACCGATTAGCAAACCGCCCATCCGGATCACTGGTTCTAAGTGCCAATGATCCAATCAAGACCCAAACTCTGCGCAATTTGGCAAATTCGCGAATAGCCGCAAGTGTTCGGTCGTCGGCCTCCAGTTGCAAAACCGCTCTTTGATGTGTGCGATCCGTCGAGATGCAATTCGTTACCTCAGGCGTCAGGATAATATCCGCGCCGCCATCCGCCGCTTCAGTCAAGAACGATAAGGTTTCCGCGAGATTGGAAACGGGATCGTCACTTGAGTTTAGGGTAATGAGCGCGGCGCGTGTCACAGATCAACCCGCCAAAAGAGCGTCGAGCTTGCCCGCACGTTCCATTGCGTGAAGTTCATCACAGCCACCAACATGAGTGTCGCCAATAAAAATTTGCGGAACAGTGTGGCGCCCAGATGCCTTTTGCATCATTTCCGCACGACGTGACGGATCACGCATCACGTCAATATCCGTGTAGGTGACGCCTTTGCTGTCCAATAGTCGCTTGGCTGCGATACAAAATGGGCAAATGGGTGTGGTGTAGAGCGTGACGGGTTGCATTGAATAATCCTTGTGCTTTTAGGCGGACTATAAGGATTCAACGCTCACTGGCAACGCGTGCAAGCACCACTACATCAACTCGTGATGCGCCGGCATCCAGACACGCACTCGCACAGGCATCCAAAGTCGCACCTGTGGTCAACACATCGTCGATCAACACAACAGGTCGACCCCTTATGGATACTCTGTGTTTTGGCGTAATCTCAATGGCGTTTTCCACAACCTCCCGACGAGCTTGCGCGCTTAAGCCATCCAGACTTCTGGTCCGCCGTGTCCGCGTCAAAAGGTTACAGACATGCGACGCTCCTGTCCGTTTAGATACCTCATGCGACAATAATAGCGATTGATTATACCTGCGCCGTAAAAGCCGTAACCAATGTAGGGGGACAGGCGCAATCAGGGTCTCTTTGGTGATTAGTTGCGCCGCAGACTTCGCCACCCATGACCCCAAAACGGGCGCGAGATCGGTGCGATCTCCGTGCTTTAGACTCAAAACCAACGACCGGCCGACACCCGCATATTGCATCACAGCCCGCCCTTTGGACCAAGCACGTGGTACTACAAGACAATCGTCACACAAATCTCCTTCACGCGCCTCGCCCATCAACGGTCGTCCACACAGATCACACGGATGGTCGATGATAAAATCCGTCTGCGCCCAACACGTCGGGCAAAGCCCGTGCTCCGCATCAATGTAGACATCACAGTTCAGACATTGTGGCGGGTAGAGAAGTGTCGCGAGTGTTTTCATTTCCGCTTCCGTTTCTTAAGGTGCGCGAAACCCTCAAAGGACACGACATGGCCCCTCAACCGCCCCTCATCAATCGCGAGACGCTAGACCTGCATCGCCGCCGTGCGGAACGCGCTGAAGGGGACTTCTTTCTTCACGAAGAGGCCCGCCTTGAAGTCCAAGATCGCCTCGACATGGTTAATAAATCGTTTCGTGATATTGCAGTGGTCACAGGCTTTCCTGAACTTTGGAAAACGTGGTTTCCCGAAGCAACCGTGGTTGAGGACACGGATACACTCGCGTTGCCAGAAGGGCGCTTTGATCTCGTTATTCATGCAATGGCGCTGCACTGGGCCAATGACCCCGTTGGACAATTGATCCAATGCAACCGCGCCCTACGTCCAGACGGTTTGATGCTCGCCGTCTTCCTCGGGGACGAAACCTTGAAAGAACTGCGCAGCAGTCTAGCCGAAGCAGAGATCGCTCTCACGGATGGTCTCTCTCCTCGCGTTCTTCCAATGGGCGAAATCCGTGACTTGGGTGGCCTGTTGCAACGCGCGTCTTTTGCTCTTCCTGTTGCGGATAAAGTTGTCAGAAAGGCGAGCTATGAGACCCTAAACAAGCTCATGCGTGATCTGCGCAACATGGGTGAGACGGCCGCCCTCACACAGGGCACCCGCACATTTACCCCGAAATCCTTGTTCGATTTGACCGAGCGCATTTACCGCGGCAACTTTGCTGAGGATAATCGCCTCATCGCAACGTTTGATCTGGTCTGCCTCACGGGTTGGGCGCCCGATGAAAGCCAACCCAAACCCTTACGACCTGGAAGTGCAACGACGCGACTTGCCGACGCTCTTGGCACAAATGAGCTTAAACTGCCCGAAAACGGGCACCGTTGATATTGACCACGCGCGGGAACGCTCTAAGCCTAAAGAACAAAGATATGGAAGGAACCCCATGGGAAAGATGAAGCCGACGCGGATCAATATGAACGCGCCCGATGCGACATGCCCCGCGCATGCGCAAGCAGACCACCCGCGGATTCCAAAGGAAAAAATCGGCGTGCTGCTGGCCAACCTCGGCACGCCCGATGCCACAGACTATTGGTCGATGCGCCGTTACCTCAACGAATTCCTGTCCGACTCACGCGTCATCGACTACCCGAAGTGGAAATGGCAGCCCATTTTGCAAGGTATCGTCTTGACCTTTCGCCCGTCAAAATCTGGCGCGGCATATCGGTCGATCTGGAACGAGGAGGCAAATGAAAGCCCCCTAATGACGATCACAAAAGACCAGACAAGAGCCATCTCAAAACAGCTCAAGTCAAAGTATGGCGATAACGTTATGGTGGATTTCTGTATGCGCTACGGCAATCCCTCGACCAAATCCAAGGTCGCAAATATGGTCGCCCAAGGTTGTACGAAAATTTTGTTTTTCCCGCTCTACCCACAATACGCGGGCGCGACAATTGCCACCGCCAATGACCAGTTTTTCCGCGCCTTGATGGAAGAAAACTGGCAACCCGCCTCGCGCACCGTCCCGCCGTATTTTGATGAGCCGGCGTATATCGATGCCCTCGCGGCCTCGGTCGAGAGTGCCTATGCGGACGCCGCGCGCAAACCCGACATTCTGATCTGTTCCTACCACGGCCTACCCGAACGCTACCTCAAAGAGGGCGGTGATCCATACCATTGCCAGTGTCACAAAACCACGCGCTTGCTCAAAGAGCGGTTAGGGTGGGATGACACGCAAATCATGACCACCTTCCAATCGAAGTTCGGCCCCGAAGACTGGCTACAGCCCTACACGGTCGAGGAAGTGGCGCGACAAGCAAAAGCAGGCAACAAGAGTATTGCCGTATGCGCGCCTGCATTCTCTGCCGATTGCATCGAAACACTCGAAGAGATCAATGAAGAGATCAAAGAAAGTTTCGAGGAGGCGGGTGGTGAGAATTTTCTATACATTCCATGCCTCAACGACGATCCCGCCCACATTGATGCGCTCGTCCATGTGATTGAGAAAAACCTTGCCGGCTGGGTCTAACAAGACACCAAAGCAGCTCCAAAAGAAAAGGCGGCCCCGCATAGGGCCGCCTTTTCAATTTCAGAATAAAGTCCCATTTTAAATCAACAGAACCTGCGTCCCTCTTTTGGCCAAGCCAAACAGTTCCGCGATATGCTCATTGTATAGGCCGATACAGCCATTCGACGACCGACGACCAATTTTGCGCGTGTCGTGAGTTCCGTGAATGCGGTAATACTGCCAACTCAAATACAAAGCGTGTGTCCCAAGTGGGTTGTTTGGGCCAGGACCGACAAAAGCAGGCCATTCAGGGTTACGCTTGCGCATGGAAGGCGTTGGAGCCCAACTCGGACCTTCAACTTTGCGGATAACTTCCGTTCGGCCAAGGCGCGTCAAATCTTCGGACATTGGAACGGAGGTTGGATAAAGTTTGTAGATCGTTTCTTCTTCATTCCAATAATGAAGCGCCCGCGATGTGGTATCGACAAGAATTGCCCCATTACGCAAAGAGTTGAAATAGGGGTGCCAATCAAGAGACCGGAAGCTGGAGATATTGCGGCGTACCGACTCGGACAAATCACGTTCGACTTCGGTGGTGTTTTCAGATTGCGCAAACGCAGGAGCCGCCAAACTAGCCGCGCCCGCTGCCAAAAAGGCGCGGCGTCCAATGGTATTGTGAGGCGTTTTCGACATTTTGGCCGTCCATAATTATTTAAACCTACTCTCTCCTATATATGGCGCGATTGCCTCAGTCGCAATTCAAACAATCGCGAGAGGCGAAATCACGCGAACGCCATTTGATCCATCCCGAAAAACACGCTAGTTGGGCACTGAACAGAATTTGGAGTGTCTAATATGACGCGGATTTTTGCCATCTTGATGATTTTTGCACTCGGCCTGACGGCATGTGCCGCCCCACCTGAGCAACTTGGGCCTGATGGGAAACCCTTGCCACGCGTGTACCGAATCGCCAAACGCGACGAAGCAAAGATCGAATATCGTATGCTCGATTCTATCAATGCGCTGCGCACAGCTGCGGGCCGCAACACGATTGAGCTGAATGCCAACCTCAATGCTGCTGCCGCAACACACTCCCGCGATATGCAAGTTCAAAACCGCCCTTGGCATTTCGGATCTGACGGATCATCCCCCATTACCCGCGTCGCACGCGCAGGCTATCCGGGCATGATGCTTGGCGAAAACATCTCTGAGACCTATGAAACAGAGCTTGAAACCTTGTCTGCCTGGATGGAGCAACCCGACACCCGTGATATCATTCTCGATCGTCGGGCAACAGATATGGGCTTTGCTTGGTACCAAGAAAGCAATGGGAAGCTCTGGTGGACACTCATCATGGGTGGCCGTTCGGGCGGCGCTTCAAACGAAGTGAAACTCGCCAACGACATCACCCTCACCGTCGAGTGACGGTTAGGGATAAATGTCGATCTGGGTACCGAGCGGAACCATCATATAAATTTCTTCGATGTGGCGATCCTTGACGGCAATACAGCCCGCCGTCCAATCGCGACCTTTCCCCCAATTTTTACGAGCACGGCCGTGGATAAAAATATCCCCGCCGGCTCGTTTTCCGTGGGCAGCCGCATAGGCAACATCCTGTTCATTCGGGTAGGAAATTCCAAGCGACAGGTGGAATGACGAATCGGGGTTCCGCTTGTCGATGATGTAGCTGCCTTCGGGCGTTTTGCCGTCCCCCTCGAACCGCTTAGGTCCAGCAGGCGCCGATCCCAACCCGACTTTATAATCTTTCACTACCTTTTCGCCGCTCAAAAGATAAAGACGGCGGCGGCTTTTGTGCAATACAACGCGCGTGATCTCTGGCCCCGTATAGGGCTTTAGCTCGCGCGAAAAGCCAACACTCGGAACACTCGCGATCCCGGCAAGGCAATAGATAAAATGACGTCGGTGCATGCTCGTGCCCTTATTTTGTTTTGGCAGCTGATACACCAATCTCTCAAATCCACAAAGACAATGTTGATCACATTCGGGCGAACCGCGCGGCAATCTCAACATGTGCCGACCACCGGAATTGATCCACCACCTCAAGCCAATCCAACACAAACCCTGCGTCGATCAAAACCCGCGCATCACGCGCAAATGTCACAGGGTTACACGAGACAAATCCGATCACACGCGTATCACTCTGCGCCAACTCAGCCGTTTGGGCAGCAGCCCCTGCCCGTGGCGGGTCCATGACAACCGCTTCAAACTTGGCCAATTCATCTTTCAGAAGCGGACGGCGGAACAGATCGCGCGTTTCTGTTGTCACAACCTTGAGGCCTCGCGCCTCGCGCCACCC
Organism: Celeribacter sp.; assembly: GCF_048266405.1. Taxonomy (GTDB): domain Bacteria; phylum Pseudomonadota; class Alphaproteobacteria; order Rhodobacterales; family Rhodobacteraceae; genus Celeribacter. The sequence continues at coordinate 381,659 of NZ_JBLWZO010000002.1, read as the reverse complement.
CGCGTCCAACGCCTCCATCATCGCGTCCACATCTTCAACGGCATGCACGCGCGCATGCTCTGCCAAAGGCAAGGTAAACGTCCCGCATCCCGCAAAAAGATCGACAACAGATTTTGCAGGCCCGACCGCACGACGCATAGCATCGACCAACACAGCTTCGCCGTGAGACGTTGCCTGTAAAAACGCACCCGCAGGCGGCACGACCTTTGCCGACCCGAAAAGCTGATAAGGCGACCCATTTTGGGCAATGACTTCGCCATGCCACACCAAACGAATAAACCCTGAATTAGGCACGAAACTCGCCAATTGTGATCTAAAATCAAGATCAAGCTCTTTGCCATTCTCGACAGAGACATCCAAACCGCCCGCCACATCCGTTACCGTCAGGGTCATTTGACCACGGCGTGTCGCCCCAAGAACAACAAGCGCCCGCAGCGTTTCAAACCTATCCATGATGTTTGGCGACATGAGTTTGCAGTCTGGAATGTCGTAAAGGATATCACTCGCCCGACCAAACAGACCCAACGTGGCTCCGTTTTTCGTCCGCTTCCCGTGAAAAACAGCGCGACGGCGTGACCTTGCAGGCGAGGTATGAATAGCGGAGATTTCCACCGAGATATCATGATGCTTGAGCGCCGTTGCCACGACATCCCGCTTCCACTGCGCCACGAAATCGTCGGAGGCGTGCTGCAAGGAACAACCGCCGCAGACGTTATAGTGGCGGCACGGTGCCTTCACCCGATTGTCCGATGGCGTCAAAATGCGCGGCTTGGCAATGCGACCATCGACAACAGTGCCTTCGATCACCTCACCCGGCAATGTTTGAGGCACGAATATGGGCCCCTCGGCGATGCCGTCCCCTTGGTGCCCAAGGCGTTCGATTGTGAGTTGCACCACGTCAGCTATCCCCTAAATAGTCCGAAAGAAGCTCAGATTTCGAAACATCAAATCGAGCATTAATCCATCTTTGCTCCATCTCTCGCAGAGCCCGACCAAGTGCAGGGCCTTCGATTGATGCAGGTAAGTCCCGCGCCTTTACAGGGAATGTGGCAGTCGATCCACGCTCAACCGCCAACTGCCACCCCTCAGGCAAAGCTGTTTCAAACAAGGCAGACCGAAGGTAGACAGCAGCCTTGGCAATCGGACCGCCGTGACGATAGGCCAGACTTTCGATTGTTTCACTTGATCCCATCGCGATCCGCAACAGGTCCAATTTCGCCGCCTGTTTCTTTGACAATCGCAGGCGCTCGGACACGTCCTCCCCCCCCATCGCAGCAAGGCGCATGATAGGATCAGGGTCGGCCTCCAGCGCCGAAAGCGCGAAAACCGTTTTACATCCCCCACCCGGCAAGAGGCGCGCCAAAACGCCCGATTGCTCCATAGCTCCCAGCGCCGTTTCAGGATGCGGGGCGCTCAACAATTTCAAAAACTCGGCTCCGACCCGTTCACGCGACAAGCCATCCAACCCATCCACATGCGCCGCACAGGCCGCCAGCCCCTCTGCATCCAATCCTTCTGTGTCATCGCCATACCATGCGTGAAAACGGAAAAACCGCAGGATACGCAGATAATCTTCGCGAATACGGGTATCTGGGTCATCAATGAATCGAACATAACGGCGCTCAAGGTCAGGCAGGCCCCCGACAGGGTCATAAATCACCCCTGCGGCATCGCAATACAAAGCGTTCATGGTGAAGTCGCGCCGAAAGGCATCCTCCGCCATCATGTCAGAAAACTGGACAACCGCCCGCCGACCATCTGTCTCGACATCCTTGCGGAATGTGGTGATCTCGAAAGGTTCACCATCCAGCACCGCCGTAACTGTGCCGTGATCGATTCCCGTTGGCACAACCTTTATGCCCGCGGCTTCAAAAATAGAGGTCACTTGATCCGGTCGCGCAGAGGTCGAAATATCAATATCGGATACAGGCGCCCCAAGCACGGTATTTCGAACCGTTCCGCCGACCACATAGGCCTCAAACCCTGCATCGGTTAGAGTCGACAAAATTCGTTGCGTATTTGGCGCGGACAGCCACGGAGCATTCAATGTCTTCACTGTGACGCCCTTTCCGCAAGTCCCCGAAGAACACGCGCGGTCGCGCCCCAAATGTAGTAAGGGCCATAAGGGACAGTGTAATAGGCCCGCATGGTTCCACGCCACATGCGCTGCTCAATGCGAAAATTATCGGGGTCCAAAACCACATCAGCTGGGACTTCAAACAACTCAGCGACTTCACCCACCTCACAAACAGCGTCGAAATCATCTCTAATCCGGCCAAGGATCGGCACCATCGAATATTGGCTCACTGTTTCATGCGGCGGCAATTGGCCTAGAACCTCGACGTTATCAGCAGTCAGGCCAATCTCTTCGTGTGCTTCGCGCAGCGCTGTCGCGATGACATCAGGGTCGCCTTCGTCCATACGTCCACCGGGAAAGGCAATCTGCCCGGGATGGTGTTTAAGATGAGAGGCCCGCTTGGTCAGGATCAAGTTCAGACCCGTAGGCCGCTCGATAAAGGAGACTAAGACACCAGCAGTACGCAACTGCGATGCAGAAAACCGCTCCGCATTCGGGTTGAGATCGAAGTCAGAGGTCTGTGGGCCCCCAACCTCAATCCCACGCATAAGGCGTTTGATGTCAATCGCCACTGCCATCTGCTGCGTCCTTCGCCTCAAACCCCAACGTCGCAGGATCCAAGACATAATGCGCGCCACAGAACTGGCAGTCAGCAGTGACATCGCCGTTTTCTGTGGTCATATGAGTGAGGTCTTTTGCAGAATAGATCGACAGGCTTTGACGCACGCGGTCCTCCGAGCAACTACACCCGAACCGGACGGGTTGCGCATCGAACACGCGTGGTTGATCCTCGTGGAACAGGCGCACCAACAAATCAGTTGGTGGAACGCTTGGCCCGATCAACTCAAGATCATCCACAGAATCGAGCAGGATATTCGCACGGTTCCAGTTTTCCTCATCATCACCGTCGAGCAAATCCGATGCAGAAACCAAGACAGGGTCTTCACCCTCCGCAGGCTTCATCAACGGCGATGCTTTGGGCATTTTCTGCAACATCACACCGCCCGCACGCCACAACTCACTTTCTCCGGACAACTGGGACTTCCCAAAGGAAACCGAGAAGCGAGTTGGCAATTGCTCCGATTGTGCAAAATAGGTCTCTGCACAGGCGGAAATCGACTCACCCGCAAGCGGAGTGATCCCTTGGTAGGGCGTCGATCCCTGCCCTTGGTCGATCAGAATGGCAAAATACCCCTTCCCGACGAGATCCTCAAACGTTGACGCTGTTTGTAATTTCTCTTTATCGAAAGATGCATAAGCGCGCATCGTTGCGGGCTCGCCCTCAGACTTGGGTGCAATGAAATCGGTAGCGACAAGACGCGCGGCCCCGTTGCCACGGATCTGCAGTGACAACTTCCAACGCAGCTTGATCGTTTGACCGATCATCGCCGTCAAAAGCGCCATTTCGGCCACAAGAGCTTCGATTTTGTCAGGATAGTCATGTTGCTCAAGAATTTTTTCGAGCACACCATCGAGGCGCGCAACGCGTCCGCGGACATCAGAAGCATCAAGTTGAAATGGGAGGATCGTATCATCCCATGCGATTTTGGAACCGAGCATTTAGGCTTTCCCTGAGTTGAGAGGGTTGGCATACCTTTTTCAAGCTAATCCCACAAGTTCATCGAGGGGCTCAAGGCAGACATGAGAAAATATGGCGATCCACAAAAGTCCGGCGTGCGATACACACGGCGTCCCGGAGCTTATGCGCTGCTCCCGTTAAATGGGAAGTTGCTCGTCACCTATCAAGGAGGCAGCCAAAACGAATTTCAACTGCCTGGTGGTGGGATTGATCCCGGAGAATCACCCATTGCTGCTTTGCATCGCGAAGTTTGGGAAGAAACAGGATGGCGCATTGCGCGGCCGCGATTTGTTGGTCGGTTCCGTCGCTATGCCTATTTGCCCGAATACGACATGTGGGCGGAGAAAATCTGCCTGATCTATACGGCCCGCCCCGTCCGCAAACTATGTGATCCTATCGAAAACAGCCATACGGCCCACTGGATTACGCCAGAACATGCCGCAACGGCTTTGGGCAACGCGGGCGACCGCGCTTTTGTTGCCTCGATTATTTAGGGTCGAATTCCACCATCAGCGCGGAGACATCATCATCAAAATCCTGATCTCTGCTAAACGCACTGACATCCCATAGAAATGTGTCGAAAAACGCATTTCCGCTTTGATCGCGAAGATTCTCCACAATCGCTTTCAACCCATGCTCCTCAAGCATCTCGCCATCAGGGTTCATACATTCCGTAACACCATCGGAATAGAGAATAACGCGCTGCCTCGGTTTCAATACTATTCTCACATCTTCAAAGGTAGCGTCAGGAATAAGTCCAACAGGCAATCCGCCCTCACCGAAAAATTCGGCTGAACCGTCCTCGTTTTGCAGTAACGGATGCGGATGGCCCGCTTGGGTAACGACCAACTCGCCCGATAAAAAATCAAAATGCCCTAGTGTCATCGTGAAATAGAGGTCCGTCTCCATCTCCTCCAACATCAGCTTGTTAAGAGCTGCAGCGACTTTTGCGGGACTGATAGCGACACCCGACCCATTCTCAGCGCGGTCTATCGCAATGTTCTGCTCTGGTGTAGAGCCGCTAAAATACGCAGCCAATCGAGCCGTCATCAACGCCGACGCCACGCCATGCCCCGACACATCGAGCGAGAACAAACCGAAACTCGTTTCCGTAATTGGATAGAATCCGACGAGGTCGCCACCGACATGACCACTCGGTTTCAACATCAACGAAACCTGCGCATTTCCGAAATCGCGATACCGCTCACGGATCAACGACTGCTGAAGACGTTGCGCCTCAATTAAATCCTTATCAAGAGAGTCATACAGGTCCGACATTTCCTGAAACGTTTTGGAGACGAGCCTGTTTTTCTCCATCAATTCGCGCTCCATCTTCAGGATACGCTCCCCCGCGCGAATGCGTGCCAATAGCTCATCACTCGACACTGGTTTTGAAAGAAAGTCATCAGCGCCGACATCCAGACCTTCGGCAATCTCCGCTTTATCAGATTTCGATGTGACGAGGATAAAATACCCGTAATGTTCACGATCCAGCTCGCGAAACACGCGCAAGAAATCAAGCCCCGTGACCTCGGGCATAACCCAGTCAGAAATGACCAAATCAATCTCTTCGTTCTGACAAATTTCTATCGCGGCGGCGCCGGACCCTGCCTCGACAACCTCATAGCCCCATCGCCTCAAATGCGAGGAAAGAATTTTTCGCTGCGCCATTGAGTCATCAACAACGAGAACGCGATTCACCACGCCTCGTTCAGGGGCTGCCTGCAAAACTTTATTTTGGGGTTGGACAAGCGCCACACGGTTTTCCTTATCGAATTTAATCGACCTTCGCGGATCAGCCTTAAAGCTCCCTTAAACTTAAAATTGTTTGCTTCTCTCTCATTCGCTTACTGGATCGAAACTATTTCGTGACCAAATGCCTCCAATTGGAGACAGCATGATCAACATATCCAGCCTGAAAACACTCGAGAATGAAATCGGCTCCGAAGATTTCATGGAAGTCGCGGCCCTATTCCTGTCTGAAATGGACGAGGCGCTTGAAAAACTTCCCCAGATTAAAGATGCCCCCGCGATGGGGGATACCCTGCATTTTCTGAAAGGCGCATCACTTAATCTGGGCCTAACGGAATTCTCCGAACTTTGTATTTCCGGAGAACACCACGCCAAGTTAGGTCAGATCGACGCCATTGATTCCGCCAAAATTATCAAAGTCTATACCGCATCGCGTCACTGTCTGACCGACTACCTCAACGGCATAGGCAACACGGACTAAGGCAGATTAGAGCACAAATTCGGCCAGTGCCTCGTCATTGGTGATATCGCGATGCACCAATCCTGCCTCTTCCATTTTCGAAAACAGAATTTTGAAATTCTTAGGATCTTTGGTTTCAATCCCGATCAACACAGAGCCAAAGTTACGCGCCGATTTCTTGAGGTATTCAAATCGGGAAATGTCATCTTGAGGGCCAAGCATATCAAGAAACTCGCGCAACGCGCCAGGTCGCTGAGGTAGGCGCATGATGAAATATTTCTTGAGCCCCAAGAACCGTTGCGCACGTTCACGCACTTCAGGTAGGCGTTCGAAATCGAAGTTGCCACCAGAGGTCACGCAGAGAACGCGCTTGCCTTTGATCTCATCTCCCAGATCCCGCAACGCATCGACCGTTAGCGCCCCAGCGGGTTCCAAAACAATCCCCTCAACATTGAGCATCTCAACAATCGTGGTGCAAATACGGTCTTCTGAGGCGGCCAACACATGATCTTGCGCAACGTGGCGCAGGGTTTCAAATGGCAATGCCCCGATCCGAGCCACAGCGGCACCATCAACAAAACTATCAACGAAAGGCAGCGTTACGGGCTCTCCTGCAACCAGAGCAGCTTTCAGAGAGGCCCCGCCCTTAGGCTCGACCAAATAAACAGCAGCCTGCGGCCAGAACTCAGGGATGTATTTCAAAACTCCCGATGACAATCCCCCACCACCAACGGGCAAAATGACAATATCGGGCGCATCGGGCATCTGACGCACCGCCTCAACGGCCACGCTTGCCTGACCCTCGATCACATGAGGGTCATCAAACGGCGCAAGAAAATGCCCGCCCTGCGCGGCGCAGTATTCTTTGGCCGATGCTAGGGTGTCGTCAAAATAGTCTCCGACAAGACGGATTTCGATCATATCGCCGCCAAAGGTGCGGGTCTTGTCGATCTTCTGCTGTGGTGTTGTCACAGGCATAAACACAACACCACGCACTCCAAGCTCACGACAGGCATAGGCCATACCCTGTGCATGATTTCCCGCCGAGGCACACACAAATAGCGAAACCTCAGGGTTCTCTTCGCGGGCCCTGTGCATCGCGTGCCATGCGCCACGAATCTTGTATGAGCGAACAGGGGTCAAGTCTTCGCGCTTGAGCCAGATGTCCGCGCCAAATTTTGCCGAAAGATGATCATTGCGGGCACAGGGTGTTGGCTCGAACAATTGCCGTACAAAGGTTTCGGCATTCTGCGCGCGGGATGTGAATGTCTCGTCGCTCATCGGCGGGCCTCACTATTTGTGAGTTTGTAGATCGTAGAAAACACGCTGACCCCGACCATCAGCATCACCCAACCACTGGCAAGACTGTAAAGCATGGACAAAAGGGCGCTGGACGAAAACAATACGCCAATCTGCCGAAGCACAAAGCCTGCAAGCGTCGCCAGTATACCCACTTGGAACACGGCCACTTTAATTGGCGCAGTTTGCCTCCATGCCGCCACAAAACCCTTCTTCTCGCCCAGAGCTATGGCCGGCAACACGGGGGAAATACGATAAACGATGTAAGTGATCGGGATAAGCAGCACGATAAAGCCAACGATAATCGAAATGATATTGCCCATCATCGCAGGCGGAGACAGAATAACGGAGCCGACCACAATGATTGCAACAACGATTAAGCCGATCAGCAAGCTCATCACAAAGTACGCAAAGACCCGCGCACCATTCATAGGCGGGATAAAAGTCGTTGGGCGCTCTCCCAAGATAATGAAGCGGTGCCAAGCGACAGCCACCCAAAGAGAAATGACCAATGTCGCAAGATTCAAAAAGAACATCCATTTGATGATACCCGCAGGCAGATCAATCGGGTTTTCGATCTCGTTTATCGAAACCCCTCCATATGTTCCCACAAACACGACCTGCGCCGCTATGACGCCAATCCACAAAAGACCCGAAATTGCCAAAGCATCGGTCAGGTTCTTGAACACATCGTCAATCGCTGTCTTGAGTATTTGAAAACCAGTCATCGGGCACCTCATTCATTCATTTGCGCATAGACTTAAGTCTTTTCATGCAGAACAGAAAGCATTCAGGTGCGAAACCTTGCTCTTCGGGTAAAAACCCGATAATCGCCCAAGCGATATCCGAAAAAGGAATGCCCCATGTCTGCGCCCAAAAAAGTTGTTCTGGCCTACTCCGGTGGCCTCGATACTTCCATCATCCTCAAATGGCTCCAGACCGAATACGGTTGCGAGGTTGTCACCTTCACCGCCGATCTCGGTCAAGGCGAAGAGCTCGAACCCGCTCGCAAGAAAGCCGAGATGCTTGGCATCAAGCCTGAGAACATCTTTATCGAAGATGTACGCGAAGAATTCGTGCGTGATTTCGTCTTCCCTATGTTCCGCGCCAATGCGGTGTACGAGGGCCAATACCTCCTCGGCACCTCCATCGCCCGCCCGCTGATTTCCAAACGTCTCGTAGAGATCGCCGAAGAAACCGGTGCGGATGCCGTCGCACACGGCGCGACAGGCAAAGGCAACGACCAAGTGCGGTTTGAACTGGCTGCCTACGCGCTCAATCCCGACATCAAAGTGATCGCGCCATGGCGTGAGTGGGATTTGACATCGCGCACCAAACTGCTTGAGTTTGCTGAGAAAAACCAGATCCCTGTCGCTAAAGACAAGCGTGGCGAAGCGCCCTTCTCGGTTGACGCAAACCTGTTGCACACCTCGTCCGAGGGTAAGGTTCTCGAAGATCCTGCGCAGCAAGCACCCGACTACGTGCTCCAACGCACTGTGCCCGTCGAGCAGGCGCCGAACGAGCCCGAATACATCGAAGTCACCTTCGAGAAAGGTGACGCGGTTGCGATCAACGGCGAGGCAATGTCGCCTGCGACCATCCTCACCAAGCTCAACGAACTGGGCGGAAAGCACGGGATCGGCGTTCTCGATCTCGTTGAAAACCGCTTTGTCGGCATGAAGTCACGCGGCATCTATGAAACCCCTGGCGGCACCGTTCTGCTTGAAGCTCACCGTGGCATCGAACAGATCACCCTCGACAGCGGCGCAGGCCATCTCAAAGACAGCCTGATGCCCCGCTATGCCGAGCTGATCTACAACGGTTTCTGGTTCAGCCCTGAACGCGAAATGCTGCAAGCGGCGATCGACAAAAGCCAGGAACACGTCACAGGCACCGTGCGTTTGCGCCTCTACAAAGGCTCCGCCGTCACGGTGGGTCGTTGGTCAGATCACACGCTCTATTCCGAGGCTCACGTCACCTTTGAGGATGATGCAGGTGCTTATGATCAAAAAGACGCGGCAGGATTTATCCAACTCAACGCCCTGCGTTTGAAACTTCTCGCCGCGCGGAATCGCCGCCTGAAATAAGGGGTCGGCATACTGTCGGACATGTGTCGGACTTTTGTCGGGCATCATCGAAATACAAAAGGGCGCCCATCACGGCGCCCTTTTTCTTTTATTCAATCCCAAAACATCAGACAGAAAACGCGTCAACCTCGTCCGCTGTCGGAATCGCGTCAGCCGTTCCTTTTCGAGTAACCTTCAACGCCGCCGCTTGTGAGGCCCATTCCATTGCCTCTTTGATTGACTGGCCTTTATCCAAACCTGCGGCGACGTAGCCGATAAATGTATCACCTGCGGCGGTGGTATCGACGGGCGTCACTTTCGGGGAGGACACTTCGATGACCTCTCCTGTTTCGTTGGAGCGCCACATCGCCCCTTTGCTACCGAGGGTCACAATCACTTGCGGCACCGGAAGTTTGTCGAGTTCAACGCCAAGCGCCGAGGTCAATTGCGCGGCCTCCACGGAATTCATCACCAAGATCGACACATCGGACATGACCTGTTTCACAGCGTCCACATCAAAGGGAGCCGCTGAGTAGATCACCCGCATCTTTTTGGCCCGCGCAGCCTGCGCCGCGTGATCTTGAAGGTTGGTTTCGTTTTGCAGCAAAAGCGTGTCGCCCTCTTGCGCATGATCAATGGCATCAAGGATGGATTGAGCATCCTGTTTCACGTTCGCACCAGGCTGCAACACGATGGTGTTCTCGCCCTGCGCGTCCACATTGATGATCGCATGGCCCGAGACCTCGGACAAATCCTGCACATAGGTGGTGTTCACACCGAAAGAGGTCATGCGCTCACGCACCCACGCGTCCGCTTTCCCGATCGCGCCGATGTGAAACACCTGCACTCCCGCTTTCGCGGCAGCGACGGACTGATTGGTGCCTTTGCCGCCAAGACCGATGGAATGGTCGATGGCGTGAAGTGTCTCACCCGGATTTGGGAAATGGGGAAGCGTATAGAAATGATCTATATTCACCGACCCGAGATTATAGATCGCCATACGCGTCCCCCGTTGTTTATGACTGACCGACTTTGCAAGCCGCCAGAATTGCCATGTTCAAAATGTCGTTCACTGTCGACACAGTTGAGCAAACCTGAATTGGCTTGTCCACACCGGTCAAGATTGGACCGATCACAGTGGCACCTGCCATTTCCTGCATCAGTTTCACAGAGATGGACGCGGAGTGACGCGCGGGAACCACGAGGATATTCGCGGGGCCCGTCAAACGACAGAACGGATAGGCCGCCTGTGCCTCTTCGTTCAACGCCACATCAACTGTCATTTCGCCATCGTATTCAAAGTCCACCTTACGCTCATCAAGCACTTTCGGCGCGAGGTGCATCTTTGTCGCGCGCTCGGACACCGGATAGCCGAAGGTCGAAAACGATGCGAAGGCCACACGGGGTTCAATCCCCAAAGAGCGAGCAACCTTGGCCGCGGATTCCGCAATGTCGGCAAGGTCATTTTCGTCAGGCCATTCATGCACCAAGGTATCCGCGATAAACACGATCCGACCGTTGTGGATGAGCGCACTCACACCAATCGCGCCGTCTTCGGCCTTGGCATCAAAGACCGAATTGATCCGATCCAACACATGGGCTGATTTGCGGGTCGCGCCCGTAACAAGACCATCGGCATGGCCATGCGCCAACATCAACGCGGAGAAGGCATGACGGTCACGGGCCGCGAGACGGTGGATGTCTTTTTGATCGTGACCAGACCGTTGAAGGCGCTGATAGAGAAAGTTTTTGTAGTCGTTGAGATGCGGCGTATTCGCAGCATTGACGATCTCCAACTCCCCAGCCGCATCGGCCAAGCCCGCTTCTTCAAGTTTGGCTTTCACATCGTCGTCACGTCCGACCACAAGTGCCTTGCCATAGCCACCGCGTTGATACGCAACTGCGGCACGTAGAACGCGCGGATCGTCCCCTTCGGCAAAGAGCATCGTGGCCTGTGCCTGACGCGCACGGGCATAAAGCCCTTGAAGGATCTGGGCAGTCGGGTCCATGCGGGCTTTAAGGCTTTGGGTATAGCCCTCCATATCCACAATGGGGCGACGCGCCACACCTGTCTCCATACCCGCCTTCGCAACTGCGGGCGGGATGGTGTAGATCAGGCGAGGATCAAACGGCGTCGGAATAATATAATCGCGCCCGAAAGTCAGCGACCGCCCGTAGGCCAAAGCAACCTCATCAGGAACATCTTTGCGGGCCAGAGCGGCAAGCGCCTCGGCACAGGCGATTTTCATCTCGTCGTTGATCGCGCGGGCATGAATGTCGAGCGCCCCACGAAAGAGATAGGGAAAGCCAAGAACGTTGTTCACTTGGTTGGGGTAGTCGGAGCGCCCCGTTGCGACGATCACATCCTCGCGCACCGCATGGGCCTCCTCGGGGGTGATCTCCGGATCGGGGTTGGCCATCGCAAAGATCACCGCATCAGGGGCCATAGATGCCACCATGTCCTGCGTCACGGAGCCTTTGGCAGAAACGCCAAGGAACACATCCGCGCCATCCATCGCCTCGGCCAATGTCCGTGCATCGGTGGTGGCGGCATGGGCAGATTTCCATTGGTTCATACCCTCGGTACGACCCTGATAGATCACGCCTTTGGTGTCGCACATGATGCAGTTGTCGTGCTTCGCGCCCATCGATTTGATGAGTTCGAGACAGGCGATCCCTGCCGCACCGGCACCGTTGAGAACGATTTTGCAGTCCTCGATCTTTTTGCCAGATATATGCAGTGCGTTGATCAGACCCGCGGCACAGATCACCGCCGTGCCGTGTTGGTCATCATGGAAGACAGGGATATCCATCTCTTCCTTGAGCTTTTGCTCGATGATGAAACATTCAGGGGCCTTGATATCCTCAAGGTTGATGCCGCCGAAGCTCGGCCCCATCAGTTTCACCGCTTGAATGATCTGGTCGGGGTCTTCGGTATCCAGTTCGATGTCGATGGAGTTCACATCGGCAAAGCGTTTGAACAGAACCGCCTTGCCCTCCATCACGGGCTTGGACGCCAGCGCGCCAAGATTGCCGAGACCGAGCACAGCTGTCCCGTTGGAGATCACCGCCACAAGGTTTCCCTTGTTGGTGTAATCATAGGCGGTTTCGGGATTTTCCGCGATAGCTTCGCAGGGAACCGCAACGCCGGGCGAATAGGCCAACGACAGGTCGCGTTGGGTGGACATCGGCACGCTCGGCGAGATGTCAAACTTGCCAGGACGTGGGTCCATGTGGAATGCGAGAGCTTCCTCGCGGGTTTGTTTTACTTTGGGCATTCAGGTGGGCCTCCTCTTTGCCAGTCCCACTTTCATATCGACAGAGGCACACCATCTCAACAAAGAACACCGCATCCCCTTTACGCCGCTGCGCCTGCGGGTAAGTTGTGGAGCACAAGATTTAGGGGATCGTCGTGGCCGACACAGAACACAAAGTAACACCAATGATGGCGCAATATCTGGAGATCAAATCCAGACACCGCGATGCTTTGCTGTTTTATCGTATGGGCGACTTTTACGAGCTGTTTTTTGACGACGCCGTGGCCGCAGCCGCAGCGCTCGACATTGCGCTGACCAAACGCGGCAAACACGCGGGCGACGATATTCCCATGTGTGGCGTTCCTGTTCATGCCGCCGAGGGTTACTTGCTCACCCTTATTCGCAAGGGCTTCCGCGTTGGGGTCTGCGAGCAGCTTGAAAACCCCGCCGAGGCGAAAAAGCGCGGGGCGAAATCTGTCGTCAAACGCGACGTGGTGCGCCTTGTCACGCCGGGGACGCTAACCGAGGAAAGCCTGCTTGATGCCCGCCGCCATAACTTTCTCGCGGCCTTCGCGGAAATCCGTGACGAGGGCGCTGTGGCGTGGGTCGATATTTCCACGGGCGAGTTTCACGTGATGCCCTGCCCCCTTGCGCAGCTTGCGCCGGAACTGGCCCGCCTCAACCCGTCGGAAATCCTGTTGTCTGAGTCTTTTGAGGGGAATTGGGCCGAATTAGTGCCTGATTTCGCCGATTGCGTCACGCCACTTTCGCGAGCGTCGTTCGATAGCACATCCGCCCAGAAACGTCTGACGGACCTGTTCAAAGTCGCGTCATTGGATGCCTTTGGCGGGTTTTCCCTGAGCGAAGTGTCCGCGATGGGCGCGGTGATCGACTATCTGGAAATCACCCAAAAGGGCAAACTGCCCCTCATCCGCCCACCCGTCAAAGAACTCGCTCGCGGGAATATGCAGATTGATGGCGCCACGCGTCGCAATCTCGAAATCACTCGCTCGCTTTCGGGTGGGCGGGATGGATCATTGGTCAGTGTCATGGATCGCACCGTGACCGCTGCGGGCGGGCGTCTGTTGGAGCGTCGCCTGTCCAGCCCGTCGTGCGATGTTGATGTGATCAATCAACGCCTCGACGCTGTGAACTTCGCAATGGACAACCGCAGCCTCACCGAAAACCTGCGTGAGGCCCTGCGCAATGTGCCCGATATTGAACGCGCCCTGTCGCGGATCAGTCTGGAACGTGGCGGGCCTCGTGATCTCGCCGCCATCCGCAATGGTTTGACCGAAGCCGAAACCATCTCAAACACCCTGCCGACGGACAAGATTCCGAGCCTAATCCAGCAGGATTTGCCGTTTTTGACGGGTCATGGCGATCTTATCGACCTGCTTGACGCCGCCCTGATTGCCGAGCCGCCCCTATTGGCGCGGGACGGTGGCTTTATCGCTGCGGGCTACAACGAGGAACTCGACGAGTGCCGTAAACTACGCGACGAAGGGCGCAGTGTTATTGCCTCTCTCCAGTCCCAATATTCCGAACTCTCCGGAGTCCAAAGTCTCAAGATCAAGCACAACAATGTGTTGGGCTATTTCATCGAGACCACCGCCACCCATGCGGACAAGATGCTCTCTCCTCCGCTCAACGAGACATTCATCCACCGTCAAACCACAGCCAACCAAGTGCGTTTCACAACGTTGGAATTGTCGGAGCTTGAAACCAAAATTCACAACGCCGGTGGCCGTGCCCTCGAAATCGAAAAACAACTGTTCACAGGCCTCTGTGCCCGCATTCTCGAAAATGCGGCCAAGATTACCGATACCGCCCGCGCCCTGTCGGAAATCGACCTTGCCACATCGCTCGCCGATCTGGCCGCCTCCGAGAATTGGGTGCGCCCTGTGGTGGATTCGGGTCGAAAACTGGACATTCAGAATGGTCGCCACCCTGTGGTAGAGCGTGCATTGCGCAAGCAAGGTGGCGAAACCTTCGTCGCCAATAGCTGTGACCTCTCCGATGGTCGCGATGGTGCTGCAATCTGGCTGCTGACGGGTCCGAACATGTCGGGTAAATCGACATTCCTACGCCAGAACGCCCTTATCGCATTGATCGCACAGATGGGGTCATATGTGCCCGCTTCCTCTGCCCATATTGGAATTGTCTCGCAACTGTTTTCCCGCGTTGGCGCATCGGATGATTTGGCCCGTGGTCGCTCGACCTTCATGGTCGAGATGGTTGAAACGGCGGCCATTCTCAATCAGGCGGATGATCGTGCGCTTGTGATCCTCGACGAGATTGGCCGTGGAACAGCGACCTATGACGGCTTGTCCATCGCATGGGCAACCCTTGAACACCTGCACGACGTCAACAAATGCCGCGCACTCTTTGCGACGCACTACCATGAGATGACCGCGCTTTCCGAGAAACTCGACGGCGCAGAGAACGCCACCGTGTCCGTCAAGGAATGGGATGGCGACGTTATTTTCCTTCACGAAGTTCTCAAAGGCAAAGCGGACCGATCCTATGGTGTTCAGGTTGCACGCCTTGCGGGTCTGCCGCCATCGGTCGTGGAACGCGCCAAAGTCGTGCTTGAGGCATTGGAAAGCGGTGAGGCGGAGAACGCCAAGAATCCGAAAGCGATCATTGATGATCTACCACTGTTCGCCGCGATGCCCACACCGCAACAAGCACCCCAGCCAAAAGGCCCGTCAGAGGTTGAAGAAAAACTCGCCGGGATTTCTCCCGACGAGTTGACGCCCCGTGAGGCGCTTCAAATCTTGTATGATCTTAAATCGCTCGCGAGCGATTAAGACGCCGGCGTTGAGGACACGCCGACCTGAGCAGGACGCAACAGGCGGTCGTGGATCATGAAACCAACGTTCATCACCTGAATGATGTCACCCGCTTTTGTCTCCGGAACAGCGGCCTCAAACATCGCTTCGTGCATGTTCGGATCGAATTCGTCACCGATTTCAGGGGAGATAACCTCGATCCCGTGGCGACCGAATACGGACAGAAGCTCACGCATGGTCAGCTCGATCCCTTCGATCAACGCAGCCTGTGCTTCACGTTGCTCATCGGTGATGACATCGACGGCACGCTTCAGGTTGTCAAAGACAGGCAGCATATCACGGGCGAGCTTGGAGCCGCCGTAATTCTCGGCCTCGCGGCGATCACGATCCGCACGCTTGCGAACGTTTTCGGTCTCCGCCATCGCCCGCATAAAGCGATCGCGAAACTCGTCACGTTCGGCGCGCAGTGTTTCAAGTTCGTCCACTTCGTCGTCCAACTCATCTTCCATTTCTTCAATGTCGATCTGATCCTCGTCTTCGAGGGTGTTGTCGTCAAAGTTTAGGTCTTTCGGGTCCGTCATCTCTTAACCTTTCACGCCTTACTGGACAGCATTCGCCCAACAAGTTGGGCCGTATAGTCAACGATTGGAACGATCCGCCCATAGTTCAGGCGAGTCGGTCCGATCACACCTACGGCACCGATTATCTTTCGATCAGCGTTCATATAAGGAGAAACCACCAAAGAGGAACCCGAAAGAGAAAAAAGTTTGTTCTCTGAGCCGATAAAAATGCGAACTCCTTCGCCATCTTCGGTCAATTCGAGGAATTCGGCGATATCGCGCTTCTTTTCGAGATCATCGAACAGGGTGCGGATGCGGTCCAACTCCTCCGCTTCCGAGCTTTGCCCCAAAAGATGCGAACGCCCGCGAACGATCAGTCGCTCGTAATTATCGCCCTCGCCCTCCCAGAACGCATCTCCATTTTCGATAAGTTCCGCCGCCAAACTGTCCAATTCCTGACGCCGTATCTTGATCTCTCGCTCCACCGTCGTTTTCAATTCGGACAGGGTTTTGCCCTCGATCAGGGAATTGAGAAAATTTGCCGCCTCGCGCAACGAGGACGGTGTTTGTCCTGCGGGTGGCGTGAACACGCGATTCTCGACCTGCCCATCCGCAAACACCAGAACAACCAAAGCACGATCTGGCGCAAGGCTCACAAATTCCACATGTTTTAGCGGCGCTTCGTGCTTTGGCGTCAGGACAAGGCTCGCGCCCTGCGTCAAACCTGAAAGCGTCGATCCGACACGATCCAACATCCCGCTGACGTCTTTGCCATCATCGCGCAATGTCTCGTGCATTTTCTCGCGCACATCATCTGATACGGTGCCCACTTCCAAAAGCCCGTCCACGAACATCCGCAAACCGAGATGCGTCGGAATACGCCCCGCCGAGACATGCGGACTATCCAAAAGGCCGAGGTACTCAAGATCCTGCATCACATTGCGGACCGTGGCGGCCGACACTTTTTCACTCATCGTGCGCGTGAGGGTCCGCGATCCAACGGGCCCGCCGCTATCAAGATAGCCTTCGACCACCCGTCGAAAAACCTCGCGGGACCTCTCGTTCATTTCAGCGATTACATTTGTGCGTTCTACCATCTGACACGATTTTCCAAGGGCACAGCCATTAAAAGGGTTAGGCGGTTGGGGTCAATGAGGGTTGCACCGATTGCGCCGCCTATCTTATGTGGGGTCAACAAACAAAAAGGAAAGATCATGCGACCTTCTGGACGAAAACTAGACGAGATGCGTTCGATTTCAATTGAAACTAATGTGACCAAACACGCCGAAGGTTCGTGCATGATCCGCTGTGGTGACACGCATGTGCTTTGCACCGCCACAATCGAACCACGCGTTCCCCCGTTTATGCGCAATTCTGGCCAAGGATGGGTGACAGCGGAATACGGCATGTTGCCGCGTTCGACCTCCTCTCGGATGCGTCGCGAGGCCACTGCGGGTAAACAAGGTGGTCGCACCGTGGAAATCCAACGCCTGATCGGTCGCTCTTTGCGCGCAGGCGTTGATCGCGTTGCCCTTGGCGAGCGTCAGATCACCGTGGACTGTGATGTGATCCAAGCAGACGGCGGCACGCGCTGCGCGTCAATCACGGGTGGTTGGGTTGCGCTGCGCCTTGCGGTCAACAAATTGATCAAAGCCGGTGACATCACGTCCGATCCTCTGATCTCCAATGTCGCCGCTGTATCATGCGGCATCTATGCAGGTCAGCCCGTTCTCGATCTCGACTACCCCGAAGATTCCGAGGCAGGTGTCGATGGCAACTTCATCATGCTCGCCAATGGTCAGATGGTCGAAACCCAGATGAGCGCCGAAGGGGCGACCTATTCCCGCGACCAACTGAACGAGCTACTCGATCTCGCGGACAAAGGCGTCGCAGAACTGGTCGCAGCTCAGAATGCGGCGGTTTCCTGATGCGTATGTTTGACGGCGACAAACTGGTTCTCGCCTCTCATAATAAAGGCAAGTTGCGCGAAATTGGTGCGCTGCTCGCACCGTTTGGTGTCGAGGTCGTATCGGCAGGTGATCTCGGATTCGATGAGCCCGAGGAAACCGAAGATACCTTTGTAGGAAACGCACGGATCAAGGCGCATTACGCGGCCAAAAAGTCCGGCCTTCCCGCTTTGTCCGATGACAGCGGAATCATGGTTGATGCTCTGGATGGCGCACCGGGTGTCTATACTGCCGATTGGGCCGAAACGCCCAATGGTCGAGACTTCCCGATGGCAATGAAAAAGGTCTGGGATCTACTCGAAGCCAAGAAAGCACCGATCCCAAGAACCGCGCGGTTCTGCTGCACCCTGTGCCTTGCATGGCCCGATGGTCATGACGAAGTGTTCGAGGGCAAAGTCGAGGGCCACCTCGAATGGCCAATGCGCGGCGATTTGGGGTTTGGTTTTGATCCGATCTTTGTCCCTGCGGGCAAAACACAGACATTTGCCGAAATGGACCCCGCCAAAAAACACGCGATGAGCCATAGGGCAGTTGCCTTTGCCAAATTTGTAAAAGGGCCCTTTGCGGGGCGCGTGTAGAACAGCATGGAAGATTGGGAAAACGGCGGATTTGGTCTCTATTTTCACTGGCCGTTTTGCCAATCAAAATGCCCCTATTGCGATTTCAATTCGCACGTATCTGGTTCTGTAGACCAAGAAGCATGGGGCGAGGCATTTCTATCCGAAATTGACCGCGTATCCGCCGAAACATCTGGTCGGCTAGTGCAATCCATCTACTTTGGTGGCGGCACACCGTCATTGATGGAACCTGCCCTTGTGGGAAAAATTTTGGACCGAGTTCGGCTGCGTTGGTCTCTATCCAACGATGTCGAGATTACACTTGAAGCCAATCCCACATCCGTCGAAATCGACAAGTTTCGCGATTTTAGAGCAATGGGTGTCAACCGCGTATCACTTGGCGTCCAATCTCTACGCGACGATGATCTACGCTGCCTTGGGCGCCTCCATTCCGTTGCAGAGGCCAAACGTGCCATCGACGTCGCTCAATCCGTGTTTGATCGCACCTCATTCGATCTAATCTACGCCCGACAAGATCAAAGCATCGCCGATTGGGAAGCGGAATTGGCCGAAGCCCTAACCATCGCGAACGGCCACCTGTCCCTCTATCAACTCACCATTGAACAAGGCACCGCCTTCGGAGATCGCTATAACGCGGGGAAACTGCGAGGTCTGCCGAACGACGACCTTGGCGCAGATATGTATTTTCTGACGCAAGAGATGACCAACGCCGCCGGATATCCGGCTTATGAAGTCTCTAATCACGCCCAAAGCGGCCTCGAGAGCCGTCATAATCAGATTTACTGGCGCTATGGTGATTATGCGGGCATCGGACCTGGCGCACATGCGCGCCTGACGATTAACGGGCAGAAATTCGCGATTGATACGCCCCTCGCCCCAAGTAAATGGCTGAACCAAGTTAATGAGACGGGAAACGGCGAAAACATCCGCCAAGCGCTCTCAGCAACGGATCAGGCGATTGAGTATCTGATGATGGGGCTGCGCATTGATGACGGCGTGGCTCTGTCCCGCATTCCGAGCCTAGTGAATGATGTATTCAATAATAAAATCAATTACTTGATAGACGATGGCGTGGTCGACCTGAAAGATGGCCGACTGGTTGTTACACCAGACGGCCGACCTCTCATTAATGCGATAGTAAAGGAACTGTTGCCCTAAACCTTATTTGCCGCGCGACAGGATTTGACAAAGAAGATCCAGATCATCAAGCGAGGAATAGGACACCATCAATTGGCCCTTTTCAGAGCCGTTCTGGTGTTGGATTTCTACCTTCATCCCGATTGCAGCACTCAAATCGCCTTCCAGCGCCCGCGTATCCGCATCTTTTTCGGTAGATTTTCTATTCACCTTGGCTTTTGTCGATGGCGGCTGCTTGCTCTTCTTCGCAAGTTTCTCCGTCTCGCGAACAGACAAGCCCCGTTTTACAACGTCCCGCGCCAGTTCGGACGGATTTTCGGATGTAATCAGCGCCCGCGCATGGCCCGCCGACAGCTCCCCCTGCTCGAGCAAAGCCTGAACATCTTGGGGAAGTTGCAACAACCGCATCATATTCGCGATGTGGCTACGACTTTTACCCAAGGCACTGGCAAGTTGCTCCTGCGTATGGCCAAATTTGTCCATAAGCTGATGGTACCCGATCGCTTCCTCGATGGAGTTCAGGTCCGCACGCTGAATGTTCTCGATAATCGCGATTTCCAACACTTCGGTGTCATCATATTCGCGAATAATGACCGGTACTTCATGCAATTTTGCGATTTGCGAGGCCCGCCAACGGCGCTCACCCGCGACAATCTCATAGGCGCCATCACGACGAGGGTTGGCGCGAACAATTAGCGGTTGAATAACCCCCTTCTCCGCGATGGAGTCAGAGAGTTCCTTCAGCTTTTCTTCATCAAAACGTCGACGCGGCTGATCCGGATTGGGAGAAACCCGCTCAATCGGAACCATATGGGCCGCATTTCGAGATGATGTTTCCGAATCTCCATCTGTGGGGACTTCGGCACTCTGATTTACATCCGCCATGAGCGAAGAAAGCCCGCGACCCAAACCACGTTTCTTACCATTTCCGTTGTTTTGCGTCATATTTAGCCCCTTTTGGTCACGAGTTCTTTTGCCAAAGCGCGATACGCTTCGCTACCTTTTGATGTCGGATCATAGTTCAAAACGGGCAAAGCATAAGATGGAGCCTCGCTAATCCTCACATTCCGCGGAATCACCGTCTTGAACACCAAATCCCCGAGGTTTTCTCTGGCGTCCGCCTCTACCTGCTTCGACAGGTTGTTGCGCTTGTCGTACATGGTCAAGACAACGCCAGAAATCCGGAGGTGAGGATTGGCGGTCTGACGGACTTCGCGCACGGTGATGATCAACTGTGTCAGCCCTTCCAACGCAAAAAACTCGCTCTGAAGAGGGACAAGAACCGAATCCGAAGCGACCATCGCGTTGACGGTTAGCAGACTCAGCGATGGCGGGCAGTCGATCAGAACATAATCAATGGCGTAGGCATCAAGCGCTCGCTGCCGTAAGGCATCCCGCAGCAGGAAACTGCGCTTTTCATTGGAAACCATTTCAAGGTCGGCAGAGCTAAGATCGACGTTCGCCGGCACAATCCAGAGGCCCTGAATATCCGTTGTTTGAATTGTCTCATGGATATCAACATCACCGAGCAGCAAATCGTAGGTAGTCAAGGTTCTATCGGATGGCTCAACGCCAAATCCCGTCGACGCATTGCCCTGAGGGTCAAGATCAACGACCAAAACACGAAAACCGAGTTCAACCAAACCCGCAGCGAGGTTGATGGTTGTTGTCGTTTTCCCTACGCCACCCTTCTGATTTGCAACAGAAATAATGGTAGGGCCCTTGGGTCGGGTTGGATCAGGCACGTTCTATATCTCCGACTTTGATAATAACCGCATTCTCATCTGTCACACTTTTATATTCGCTGTGCGAAAAGCGCCAAACAGCCTGAGCCTCAGACAGCTCTTCTTGATATTTCATCCCCTTCGGGAAATACGCAACGCCGCCCTGATCAAGGTGACGATCCGCAAACTCCAAGAGGTTCGTTAGAGAAGACAGTGCCCGCGCGGTCAAAGTGGTTGCCTTTAACGGCTCAACTTCCTCAACCCGTTTTGCCAAAACCTGCGCCTCCACACCCGTCTCTCTCAGGACAGTTCTAAGGAACGTTGCCTTGCGCTGATCTGATTCGACTAGTGTAAATTTCAAGTCTGGCGCCAATTCTGCTGCAAGAATCGCGCAAACCACCCCTGGGAAACCGCCACCTGAGCCCAAATCCACCCAGTGACCCTTTGTAGCGTCGGCAACTTTGAACACCTGTGCGGAATCGATAAAGTGGCGTCCCCATGTGTTTTCTAATGTGTTTTTCGACACAAGGTTGATTGCCGGATTCCACTTTTTAAGAAGACCGTCGTAGACCTCTAGGCGCTCCAATGTTTCACGTGAAACATTAAGGCCGATGGAAGAAAGATCTCTCATTTACGACGCCTTCTTCTGCAATTGACGAATTCGCGCTAGGACAAGCGTCGCTGCGGCGGGCGTCATTCCCTCAACTCGTAGCGCTTGGGCGATGGTTTGAGGGCGCGCTGTTTCCAGTTTTGTACGGAGCTCATTTGAAAGACCACTCAACCCGCTGTAATCAAAATCAGTAGGAATCGCCTCCGCTTCATCCCGTTTAAGAGAAGCAACATCACGTTTCTGACGTTCGATATAGGTTGCGTAAAGAGCATCCTTTTCCAATTGTTTCTGAATAATATCAGGTATTTGGCCCAGATCGGAATTCAACGCGATCAGATTTTCAAACGTTACATTCGGGAACGACAGGACGTCATAAGCCGTGCGTCGTGATCCGTCCGAGCTGGCCCCGATACCGCCTTGTTTCAACTCGTTCGGTGTATAGGTTTGCGACTTCAATGTTTTCTCGGCAGCCTCCAAGGCGTCCATCTTTTCCTGATGCGCCCGCGCCCGTTCTGCGCCGACTACGCCAAGATCAATACCTTTTTGGGTGAGACGTTGGTCAGCGTTATCTGCACGCAGGGACAATCTGAACTCCGCCCGCGACGTGAACATGCGATATGGCTCGGTCACGCCTCGCGTTACGAGATCATCAACCATCACCCCGATATAGCTATCGGTTCTCGAAAACACCTGCTCCTCAAGCGACTTTGCATGTCGAGCAGCATTCAAACCCGCAAGAAGTCCTTGTGCTGCGGCTTCTTCATATCCGGTTGTGCCATTGATCTGACCCGCGAGATACAGGTTTGGAACGTCCTTCACCTCAAGCGTCAATTTAAGCGCCCTTGGGTCCACATAATCATATTCAATCGCATAGCCCGGCTGTGTGATCTCAACCTCTTCTAGACCAACAATGGAGCGCACATAGGCTTCCTGAACTTCGACCGGTAGAGAGGTAGAGATCCCGTTAGGATAGACCGTATCGACGCTAAGCCCCTCTGGCTCAAGAAAAATTTGGTGCAATGATTTATCTGCAAAACGTACAACTTTATCCTCGATGGACGGGCAATAGCGCGGGCCAACGCCCTCGATATGACCGCCATACATCGCGGACAAGCTCAAGTTTTCGCGAATAATATCATGGGTCTTTTCATTGGTGTGGGTCATCCCACAGGATACCTGTCTGGCTTTGGGTACGGTATTCAGAAAGGAAAAGACAACAGGATCATCATCACCTGGCTGCTCTTCCAAAATATCCCACTTGATCGTCTTGCCATTCAGACGCGGTGGCGTCCCCGTTTTAAGACGGCCCATTGGAAGTCCGAATCCATAAAGACGGTCAGCTAAGTCGATCGAGGGTTTATCGCCCATACGGCCACCTTTGCGTCGTTCATTCCCAATATGAATCACACCATTCAGAAATGTCCCGGTGGTGAGGACAACGGCAGCGGACCGTATTTCAGCACCATCGGCCAAGCGGACACCCGAAGCCGACTCACCGTCCATTAGTAGGTCCACAACTTCGGCTTCGATGATCGACAGATTTTCGGTATTTTCCAATTCCGCCATCATGGCCGCTTGATATAGCAATCTGTCAGCCTGCGCCCGAGGCCCCTGCACGGCTGGCCCCTTTCCACGATTGAGAAGTCGGAACTGGATACCCGCACAATCCGCGACGCGCCCCATCACGCCGTCCAGAGCGTCAACCTCGCGCACGAGATGTCCCTTCCCAAGCCCACCAATAGCGGGATTACAGGACATAACACCAATATTTTGGCGTTTCAGCGTCACTAAGGCGGTTTTCGCGCCTGTACGCGCAGCGGCGGCAGCGGCGTCACAGCCTGCATGCCCGCCCCCAACAACAACCACATCGAAGTCCAAATGTTTCACGTGAAACACTCCACAAATTCAGATTACTTGCCGATGCAGAAACTGGAGAAAATTTCTCCAAGGATCGCCTCAACATCAATGCGCCCTACAAGGCAATCCAGATCATAAATCGCGGTACGAAGAAACTCCGCTGCGATTTCGGTCCTGTCTTGTCCGAGCAGTACCTCATTTCGCGCCGCATCCAAAGACCGAACTGCACTTGTCATCGCAATACGGTGGCGTTCGTGCGTCGCAACAGCCGATCCCGTACTCCGTTCGGAAAGAATGGACGAGACATGCGCCACCAGATCGGACACACCGTGGCCAGTTGCGCCTGAAATAGATGCTGTTCCAAAAGCCCCTTGGTCATCTTTACCGATCAGAACCAGATCACCTTCCCTCGGCGCGATCTCTGGTTGAGCACCGGCATGGGGCAGCAAAACCACGCGAATATCCGCCAGTTCCGCACGGGACCGCGCACGCTCTATACCGATGTTCTCAACCACATCCGACGTCTCGCGAAGCCCTGCAGTATCAAGAACCGTGACGGGCAAACCATCAAGCTCCATACGCACCTCAATCACATCGCGCGTTGTGCCTGCAATCTCCGAGGTAATCGCCGCATCACGCCCTGCAAGTGCGTTGAGAAGTGTTGATTTCCCGATATTTGGTGGTCCGACGATAGCGACCTCAAACCCGTCGCGAATACGTTCCGAGATATGCGATCCTTCGATTTCTCGATTCAGTTCGTCTGTGACGCGTCCAAGCAACTCCAATACTTCGGGAGACACATCGACCGGCACCTCTTCGTCCGCGAAATCAATCGTTGCCTCGATCAGAGCCGCAGCACGAATGAGCAATTGACGCCACACATCGACCTTCTCGCTTATCGCTCCCGAAAACACGCGCATCGCCTGTTTTCGCTGCGCTTCTGTTTCGGCGTCGATAAGATCGGCAAGCCCCTCAACCTGCGTCAGATCAAGACGTTCATTATCAAGAGCGCGTCGCGTAAATTCACCCGCCTCCGCAGGCCGTAGCCCATCAATGCGGCTCAACTCGGCCAGCACGGAGCGGACAATGGCAATGGACCCATGAAGCTGTAGCTCGGCGCTCTGCTCGCCCGTGAATGAGGCCCCTTCCTCGAAACACAGAACAAGCGCCTCATCGAGAACAGCACCCTCCGCGTCCTTCAAAACACGTAACGCCGTGCGACGGGGCTTAGGGATATCTCCCGCCAGAATTTCAACAGCCGCAAACGAGAGTGGCCCGGAAATCCGGACCACTGCCACACCCGCTTTACCGCGGGCAGTTGCTTCTGCGTAGATGGTATCCATGAGGCTAACTCATTGATATTAAAATATTAAGCGTTCATAGAGTCAAAGAATTCGCTATTTGACTTCGTTTGTTTCAACTTGGAAATCATGAACTCAATGGCATCTGTGGTCCCCATCGGGTTCAGGATACGACGCAGCACATACATTTTCTGCAAGTCTTTGGAATCGACAAGAAGCTCTTCTTTCCGAGTTCCTGATTTGAGAATATCCATAGCAGGGAAGACACGTTTGTCAGCCACTTTGCGATCCAGAACGATCTCCGAGTTACCTGTCCCTTTGAATTCCTCAAAGATCACTTCGTCCATGCGCGAGCCCGTATCAATGAGGGCTGTGGCAATAATGGTCAGTGACCCGCCCTCCTCGATGTTACGTGCAGCCCCGAAGAAGCGCTTGGGGCGCTGTAGGGCGTTCGCATCGACACCACCGGTCAACACCTTACCTGAGCTAGGCACAGTGGTGTTAAAGGCGCGCCCAAGGCGTGTGATGGAGTCGAGCAGGATCACAACATCCCGTTTATGTTCCACGAGGCGTTTGGCCTTCTCAATGACCATCTCGGACACGGCAACGTGACGCGATGCAGGTTCATCAAAGGTCGAGGAAATCACTTCGCCCTTCACAGAGCGCTGCATGTCCGTCACCTCTTCGGGCCGTTCATCAATCAACAGAACGATGAGATAGCACTCAGGGTGGTTTTGACCGATCGAGGTCGCAATATTTTGCAGAAGAACGGTTTTACCCGTCCGCGGTGGCGCAACGATCAAGGATCGCTGACCTTTACCGATAGGTGCCACAAGATCGATAATACGGGCTGACCGATCTTTAATTGTCGGATCTTCGATCTCCATCGTCAAACGCTCATCAGGATAGAGCGGTGTCAGGTTATCGAAGTTGATCTTATGCTTCGCTTTTTCAGGCTCTTCAAAGTTGATCTTTGTCACCTTGGTCAAAGCGAAATAGCGTTCATTCTCACCTGGGGCCTGAATAACACCCTCAACGGTATCACCTGTGCGCATCCCCCATTGGCGGGCAACTTCAGGAGAAACGTAGATGTCGTCTGGACCAGGAAGGTAGTTCGCCTCGGGTGAGCGCAAAAACCCGAACCCGTCCTGCAAAACTTCAAGAACGCCATCACCAGAGATTTCCCATCCATCCTCAGCGCGTTCTTTGAGGATCGAGAACATCATGTCGCCCTTGCGCATCGTGGACGCATTTTCGATCTCTAGTTCTTCTGCCATCGCCAATAGGTCTTTTGGGCTCTTAGCTTTGAGATCAGCAAGATTAAGCGTTTCAGTTGTCATGGAAATTCCTATGGGTCGCCTCAAGGTGCGACCGTGTTCAAACATGTAAAAGGGATATCCCGTGGATGACCGGACGGTCGGGATTTCTGCTTTCATAGAATTTAGGTCAGCCGGAGTCAATAAATCATCGCAAGACGCGCTAGAACGGCTTCGCGATGATCATGGTGACGATGATCAACATCAACAGCGTCGGAACCTCGTTCATCATCCGGTATTGGCGTCCCGTGAGCTTGTTTTCACCCGCGACGAAATCCAGACGACGCTTGTCACACCAATAGTGAAAAACAGTCATTGCAATAACACTGCCCGCTTTCAACCACGACCAACCAGCACTCCAGTCAACCACACCGGGTGTGGCGACAAGGCATAGACCAAACAGCCATGACGACATCATTGCGGGGCGCATGATCACGCGAAAGAGCTTCATTTCCATATCTTGGAACAAGCGATCCGTGTCGGAGCCAAGCGAAACACTTTCCGTATGGCGCACAAACAATCTAGGCAAATAAAACAATCCTGCCATCCATGAGATGACGGACATCACATGAAGTGATTTCGTCCAAGGATAAATTGTTGCGAGAAAATCACCCATATTCCGACCTTTCCGTGTCTCTCTCTTAATAAAATAAAGAATAGAAAAAGAAAGATGATGTTTAAGTAGGGCCTGTGGATAATGTGGATTAGTTGCTTTTCCACAGATCTATCCTTGTAGATAGAAAACTTGGGCTCTGTTGGGTAGGAATTTTGGAAAACTGTCTAAAGGTCTTAGTTTAAGGGTGAAAATGAACTAAACCGTCCCGAAGGAACTGTGGATAACCAATGGCAAACTTTTAAAATCCGACCTTGTCCCTAAGAAAAATCCTCAAAACTCCCCAAGGATAAAAGTTGGGCGGTTACGGGACAAAGAGGGGGCTTTTCCACAGGGAGTATGATCCGCTATCTGTCCCTCGACTTAACGACAGCTTAACACAGGAAATATCCACAAGATGATCAACACGCCAAATCGCATTATTCTTGCGTCAGGTTCGACCATTCGGCGCAAGCTGTTGCAGGATGCAGGCGTTGCCGTTGATATAGAAGTGGCGCGCATTGATGAAGAAATGATTAAGGACGCGCTCGTTGCCGAAGGCGCCTACCCGCGTGACATTGCGGATGCGCTGGCGGAGGGAAAAGCGCGAAAGGTTTCTCTCAAACACCCTGATGCCATGGTGATCGGCTGCGATCAGGTTCTGTCGTTTAAAGGGCGCCTCATTTCAAAGTGCGCAACTGCTGAGGAAGCACGAGCGCTCTTGGGTGAAATGCAGGGCGAACGTCACAGACTCCTGTCTGCCGCGGTGATTTATGAGGGTGGTGAGCCAAAGTGGCGCCACATCGGTGAGGTCCGTATGATGATGCGGCCTTTAAGTGACGTTTACCTCGACGATTATATCCAACGAAATTGGGATCGTGTGCGCGATGCCGTAGGGTGCTATAAACTCGAAGAAGAAGGTGTTCGGTTGTTTTCATCCATAGAGGGTGAATATTTTAACGTTCTGGGTTTGCCGCTTCTGGCGGTGTTGTCCTACCTCGTCGATAGAAAGATGGTTGCATCATGAGTGAAAGAATTCCACTGGCTGCCGTGATTGGCTCGCCAATCGCCCATTCCAAATCGCCACAGCTTCACACTTATTGGCTCAAGCGGTACGGAATTCGTGGCCATTATATCCCAATTGATGTTGCTCAGGCCGATCTCAAAGAGGTTTTGCAAACACTGCCAAAAATGGGCTTTGTTGGCGCAAACGTTACTATTCCACACAAGGAATCCGTTCTGGCACTTGCGGATGTGGTCACAGATCGTGCGGCATTAATCGGTGCGGCGAACACACTAATTTTCCGTGCTGACGGCAAACTCCATGCGGACAACACAGATGGTTATGGCTTTGTCGAAAACCTGCGGGCCAATGCCAAATGGAATCCAACCTCTGGGCCTGCTGCGGTCTTTGGTGCGGGCGGGGCATCACGTGCCGTTGTGGCCTCGCTCATTGACGTTGGCGTGCCTGAAATCCGCCTCGCGAACCGGACGCGGAACCGCTCAGAGGCATTGAGAGAAGAGTTCGGACACAAAATTCAGATCGTCGATTGGGTTCACGCGGGAAATATGCTTGAAGGTGCAGCCACGGTTGTAAATACAACGTCCTTGGGCATGGTCGGAAAACCCGAGTTCAAGGTGCCGCTTGATGCGTTGGAAAAAACTGCTGTTGTCACCGACCTCGTTTACACGCCCCTGAAAACGGCGCTCTTGGCGAAGGCCGAAGAGATCGGATGCCAAACCGTCGATGGCCTTGGCATGTTGCTTTATCAAGCAGTGCCCGGGTTTGAGCGGTGGTTTGATCACCGTCCCGAAGTCGATGAGGAGACGCGCCGCGTCATTCTTGGCGTATGATTTCCCGTCCCTTTGTCATTGGACTAACAGGCTCAATCGCGATGGGGAAAAGCACCACCGCGGGGTTCTTTGTCGCGGCGGGTATCCCTGTTTGGGATGCAGATGCGGCGGTGGCACGGTTGTATGCGCGGGGCGGAAAAGCCGTTGAACCTCTCCAAGCAGAATTCCCAAGCGCGGTTTTGGACGGAGAAGTGTCCAAAACAGCTTTAAAGGCGATAATTTCTAAAGATTCTACAGCCCTTAAACGTATTGAGGAGATCGTCCATCCACTTGTGGCCGCCGATCGGGCGCAGTTTATTGCCGAAACCGAGGCTCCGATTGTTGTTGTGGATATCCCTCTATTGTTCGAGACGGGCGCACAGGAACAAGTGGATTGCGTTGTCGTGGTCTCGACGGACGCTAAAACACAACGTGCCCGCGCCCTCGCCCGCGATGGCATGACCGAAGCCCATTTCGAGGCTATTTTGTCAAAGCAGCTTCCAGACGCAGACAAACGGGCGCGGGCGGACTATGTCATAGAAACAGACAACCTTGAATCTGCGCGACGTCAGACGCAGGATATCATCGACCACATCAAAAACAGGCTAAAACATGCGTGAGATCGTCCTAGATACCGAGACCACAGGATTTGATCCTCATAAAGGCGACCGCTTGGTTGAAATCGGTGCCATTGAGCTTTTGAACCACATGCCCACCGGCCGCACCTACCATCAATACATCTTTCCCGAACGCGACATGCCTGATGGCGCTTTTGGTGTGCATGGGATCGGGCCCGACCTTCTCGTCCCGCCCCGCCCCGCCAAAGAGGGCGAAGTGACGCTTAAGGATAAGCCCCTGTTCAAAGCGATAGCGCAGGAGTTTCTGGATTTCGTTGGCGATGCCAAGCTGGTGATCCACAACGCTGCCTTTGATATGAAGTTTCTCAATGCCGAGCTTAAAACCCACGGGTTTCGGGAACTACCGTGGGAACAGGCGATTGATACGCTTGCGATGGCGCGCAACAAATTCCCAGGCTCTCCTGCGACCCTTGATGCTCTGTGCCGTCGGTTCAATATCGACAGTTCGGCACGGACTCTGCACGGGGCGTTGCTCGATTCCGAAATTCTGGCCGAGGTCTATCTGGAACTGATCGGCGGACGTCAGCCCGATCTCGTTCTTGCCCCTGTAGGGAATACAGACAAACCGTCTGCAGATAGCGGTGTGAGTGACGTATGGCGTCCAACGCGCCGCCCTGAACCACTACCGCCACGCCTCACAGACGAAGAAGTCGCCGCCCATGCTGCCTTTGTAGACAAATTGGGCGACGGCGCATTGTGGAAAAAATTCGACTAAATCGAACTTAGTTCGGTTTGGCTTGAGCCTGTGCTTCTGCACGACGCGCCATGTCTTGGCGATACAGCTGAACAAAATCGATGTTGTCGAGGTTCAGTGGTGGGAAGCCACCATCACGTGTGATGTCGTGTACGATGCGACGCAGGAACGGGAACAACATGCGCGGGCACTCGATCATAAGGAACGGGTGCATTTGCTCGTCCGGAACGTTCTCGATGTGGAAGACGCCAGCGTAATCAAGCTCGAGAATGAACAGCGTGTTTGCGCCATCTTCGGTTTTGCTTTCAACTTTTACCTTGGTGGCGACTTCGAACTGATGCTCAACTTCGCGCTTTTTCGCGTCAAGTGCGACCTGAACAGAGATGTTCGGGCGACCTTCGGTCTTGAGACCTTTTTGAGCGAGGATGTTCTCAAACGACATGTCGCGGATGAACTGCCCAAGGATTTGCATTTTTACGGGTTCGGCTTGTGCAGCAGGTTCGGCTGCTGCGGTTTCTACTTCATCTGCCATCAACTGGTCCTCAGAGATTTAAATTTCGCGTCACTGTATCAGCTTGGATCAGGTGCCTCAATGGCGAGTCCATCCTGAATCACCAGGGGTGTCGCTTTCGGTAATCTCGACCTCTTTGAATTCTCCATCAATGGTGTTGGACTCACGTGCGGTCGCATCGTGAAACGGCCCTTTTTCAAATCCGGACGTGTGAACAGATCCGCCCATTTGAAAGCTCTGAACCTTGATCCGTTTGCGCATTTCTTTGAATACTACGCTGCGGATGGCGGGAATAAGCAAGGCAAACCCCATCGCATCAGTGAAAAACCCAGGCGTGAGCAAGAGCGCACCCGAAAGCAAAATCATCGCTCCATGGGCCAATGGCTCGGTCGGATCACGCAATTCGGAAAACGAACCGCGTAATTGTGACATCGCCAATGCACCCTGTTGGCGCACCAATGTTGTCCCCAAGATGGCTGTGACAATGACGATCAAAAGTGTCGGCCATAGCCCGATTAAGCCGCCAACCTGAATAAACAATGCGATCTCGATGATCGGCACGGCGACGAATAACGCTAAAAGCAACATGAGTTTGCCTCTCTTTCTTGACCGTCCACTGGTGGACTTGGCCTTGTTCCCACCCTACATAGTAAGGAACAGTGGCATTTTCTATGCCGCGTGAGTTGTGAGGATCAAATGAACCAATCCATTCTGTCTCTTCTGGTGCTTGCCGGAATTGCGATTTTCCTGATTTTGCGCCTGCGCAATGTGCTTGGCACACGTGAAGGATTTGAAAAGCCTCGCGTTGATGTGGATGACAGTTTGTCCACAAAACGCGGTCCACAGACTTTTGACGTGATTGAGGGCGGTGTGGACCGTGATATTGCGGACAACGTCGCCGAAGGATCGCGTGCGGTTGATGAACTGGCCGCGATGAAGCGGGCCGATCCAACGTTCAACGTCACGGAGTTTCTAAGCGGCGCAGGGAGCGCCTATGAAATGATCCTGATGGCGTTTGAGCATGACGACCTCGATAGCGTGCGCGATTTCCTCGCGGATGAGGTGTATGACGCCTTTGATAGTGTGGTGCAGACTCGTCGCGAACAAGGACTTCAGGTCCAAGCGCAATTTGTGGGTCTTCGTGAGTTGCAACTGATCGATGCCGAATTCGATCCCGCCACACGCGAAGGCGAGGTCAAAATCCGCTTTGTCGCCGAATTGATTTCCTCCGTTCACGATGCGGAAGGTAAGCTGATCGAAGGCAACCCGACAGAGATCAAACGTCAAAAAGACATTTGGACCTTTGCACGTGAAATGGGCAGCGACGATCCCAACTGGCAGTTGGTCGCAACGGGCGCATGACGCGGAAGGGGTTGGCATGCGCTTTGCTGTCGGCCCTGCTGACCTTGGGCGGTCCCGCCCAAGGGGAGGATGCCTCTATGGTCACATTGATGGAATTTTCCGATCTGGAGGGGTGGGCCGACGACGATCACGACGCGGCCCTTTCCGTTTTTGCGCAAACTTGCGATCGTATCAAAGGGTTTGAATGGCCTCAGCTATGCAAAGTTGCCCAAAAAAAACCGGACGCGAAAAGTTTCTTTGAACTTTTTTTTCGGCCTGTCCTCATAGAGGATGGAAATGCGCCGCTGTTTACGGGCTACTTTGAGCCTGAATTGCACGGATCGCGCCACCGTTCGGATCGCTACCGTTTCCCAATCTACGCCAAGCCCAATGATCTCGAGGCCGGTGTGCCCTATTATTCACGTCGCGAGATTGCCGACGGGGTCTTGTCGGGGCGCGGGTTGGAAATTGCGTGGGTTGATGACGCGGTCGAGCTGTTTTTCCTACAAGTTCAGGGGTCGGGTCGTATCCGCCTTGATGACGGGACGATGACCCGCGTGGGTTATGCGGGAAAGAACGGTCACACCTATCGCTCCATCGGTCGCGAACTCGTGCGTCGCGGCACCTATAACGAACATCAGGTCTCCGCCGATGTGATCAAAAACTGGGTGCGGCGCAATCCTGTCGATGGCGAGGAATTGCTCAATCACAACCCGTCGTTTGTGTTCTTTCGGGAGAGGAAGGATTTGCACCCCGAACTTGGACCGATTGGCGCTATGAACCGCTCGATCACCACCATGCGCTCCATTGCAGTTGATCCAAAATTCACACCGCTCGGCGCGCCTGTCTGGATCGAAAAAGAGGGCGAGTCCCCCTTGCACCGTCTGATGATTGCCCAAGATACCGGATCTGCGATCAAGGGCGCACAACGCGCCGATATTTTCTACGGCACAGGTGACGCCGCAGGCTCCGAGGCAGGACGCATCAAGGATGGCGGACGCATGATTGTATTGCTCCCGATCCAGACCGCCTATGGTCTATTGGAAAAGGCGTCGGGATGAAACGGCGCGGCAAAGGAAAATTGAGCGAGGACGATCGCACAGTTTGGGAGGCGGTGAAAAAAACGGCGATTCCGATGCGTTCCGAGCCGATGACGCCGCGCGATACGACGAAAAGCCGACCAGCCAAAAAGCCTGCACCGCAGTACCAAGATCACTTTCCGAGTCATTTCGAGGTTGGTTCGCGGGCAACGCAAACGCCGATGGGGCACGACCTTGCCCCTTCTATATCCGAACGCCTCGCCCATGCGCCTATCCACATGGATCGCAAGAAATACGGAAAAATGCAGCGCGGGAAACTCAGCCCCGAGGCCCGTATCGACCTTCACGGCATGACCTTGGCCCATGCGCACCCTGCCCTTCAGGGATTTATCATCTCCTCTGCGTTGGCGGGGCGTCGGCTTGTTCTTGTCATTACGGGTAAGGGAAAAAACCGCGATGAGGGCGGACCAATTCCGATCCGCAAAGGCGTTTTGAAAAACCAAGTGCCTCATTGGCTCCATCAGCCGCCCTTGCGTTCGGTCGTCATGCAAGTGACCGAAGCGCATCTAAAGCATGGCGGCAGTGGTGCCTATTACGTCTATCTACGCCGTAGTCGTTAGACGCTTGCGCGCGCGAAGGACACCAGCCGTGGCCAAGGCGCTCGAAAGTCCGAAGTAGAGAGCATAGGCCAACATCTGTGTGGTGAATGGCACTCCGAAATCGATGAGATACCCTGAAACGCCCGGGCCAATGGCGGAGCCAAAGACCATCACGGCGGCAGCGGCGGATTTGATCGACCCGATGTAACGCGTACCGTAATGTTCGGCCCAGAATGCGCCGACAACTGTGCCCTGCATCCCCATGCCGAGCCCCACGATCATTAGGCCGATCCCCGCGATGATCGGCACGGTGGAGAATGAAATCACGATAAACCCGATCATGAACGGCAGTGGTACAAGTGGCAAAATGCGACCCGCCCCGAATTTGTCCACGCCCATCCCGACAAGGAATGTTGCGGAGACAGAGGTAATTGTGAACCACGGATAGAGGGAGACATATTCAACGAGTGACCATCCCTTTACCTCCGCCAGATGCACCTGTTGGAAAAACAACGCTGTGCCCCATGCGGGTGGCCCGAGTAGCAGCGGCACGCAAAGCCAGAACAGCCAGTGCTTAAGCAGCTCGCCACGCGTCCACATCCGCCCGTCCATGCCAATAGCACTGGTTGAATCGGCGATGGATTTCGGTGTGCGCTCTTGGGCCAGACACCATAAAATCACAGGGATTAGAAACACCGCTAGGCCAGCAGCGACCAACCACGATTGCCGCCATCCGATTGCAGCCATTAAGGCCACGAAAATCAGTGGCAGCATCGCCTGTCCAAAGGCAAACCCCAAAGAGGCGATGGAAAGGGCGCGACCGCGCGTTGCTTGGAACCATCGGGCCATTGCGACCATCGCGATCTGGCTCGTCATGCCCTGCCCCGTAAACCGCAGCATGAAAATCACCACAACGAGAAGCGCCACACTGGGTACGGCCGACATCGCTAAACAGGCTATGGCCAATCCAACGAGGATCACGGGCGCAAGAACGCGCACGCGGAAATGATCGGTGAGAACCCCCGCCCAGATCATCACTACGGCCGAGGCTGTTGTCCCAATCGAATAGATCGCCCCCCATGATCCGTGGCTCAATCCGAATTCTGCGCGGATATCGGCGGCAAAAATGGAGATAAAATAGGTTTGCCCATAGGAGGACGTTAGGGTGAGCAAGAACCCAACCAGCAACCACCGGACATTTTCAATTAAAAATCGCAAATACGTCATGCGACCATAACGCGCGTTCCACGGAAAAAAGAAAGGGCAAACCGCTTGTGCGCATTCGCCCTGCCTTAAAATTCCTGTGTTGGATGGGTCTAGAGCATGTAGCGGCTCACATCCGTCGCCTTCGCCATGTCCCCTACGTTTTTGGCTACATATTCGGCGTCCACCGTGACCGCAGAGCCCGATTGATCAGGCGCTACAAAGGACAGTTCCTCAAATACACGCTCCATGATCGTATACAGGCGACGTGCCCCGATATTTTCGACGCTTGTATTCACATCTGCCGCGAGTTTTGCGATAGCCTTGATCCCGTCATCGGTGAAGGTGATGCTGACCTCCTCGGTCTCAAGCAGCGCCTTGTATTGCAGGGTGAGCGCGTTGTCGGTCTCGGTCAGAATGCGTACGAAATCCGCCTCATCAAGTGCGCGTAATTCAACACGGATCGGTAAACGGCCCTGAAGTTCGGGCAACAAATCTGACGGCTTGGCGATATGGAACGCGCCCGAGGCGATGAACAGGATATGGTCTGTTTTTACCGGACCGTATTTGGTCGAAACGGTTGTGCCTTCGATCAGGGGTAGCAAATCACGTTGCACACCTTCGCGGCTCACATCGCCGCCGCGCGTATCCGAACGCACACAGACCTTGTCGATCTCGTCGATGAACACGATGCCGTTTTGTTCAACCGATTCCAAAGCCGCCCGCGTGACGGTCTCGTCATCCAACAGCTTGTCAGCCTCTTCGTCGATCAGCACGGTATAGCTGTCGGCAACGCTGAGTTTCTTCTTCACCGTGCGGCCACCAAAGGCTTTGCCAAAGAGGTCGCCAATATTCATCATGCCACCTACTTGCGGCTGACCCGGGATTTCAAACATGCCCTGTGGCGTTGCGTTGTCTTGAACGTCCAACTCAATGATGGTGTCGTCAAGCAAGCCGTCGCGCAGTTTCTTGCGGAACATCTGGCGCGTCTGGTCGCGGGCATCGGACCCCGCAAGGATCTCGATCACGCGTTCTTCCGCGGCTTCATAGGCCTTGGCCTTCACATCTTCGCGCATGTATTCACGGGTTTGGGAAATCGCGGAATCCACCAAATCACGCACGATCTGTTCAACATCGCGCCCGACATAGCCGACTTCGGTGAACTTTGTCGCTTCGACCTTCACAAAGGGCGCTTTTGCCAGTTTGGCCAAGCGGCGTGAAATCTCGGTTTTACCAACACCCGTTGGCCCGATCATCAGAATGTTCTTGGGATAGACTTCTTCGCGCAGGTCGTCAGAGAGTTTCTTGCGCCGCCACCGATTGCGCAGGGCCACGGCCACCGCACGTTTGGCGTCGTTTTGACTGATGATAAATCGGTCCAATTCGGAGACAATTTCGCGGGGGGTCAAATCAGTCATTTGGAGATCTTTTCCACTGTCAGGTTTCCATTGGTGTAGACGCAGATATCGGAGGCAATCGCCATTGCAGAGCGCGCAATTTCTTCGGCGGATTTATCGGTCTCCATCAGGCCGCGTGCCGCAGCGAGGGCAAAGTTCCCCCCTGATCCGATGGCGGCCACGTCATGCTCGGGCTCCAAAACATCGCCCGCGCCCGTGATCACCAATAGGTTTTCACCGTCGGTCACAATTAGCATGGCTTCGAGTTTTTGAAGATATTTGTCCGTCCGCCAATCTTTCGCCAATTCAACACTGGCGCGCGCCAACTGTCCGGGGGTTGCTTCGAGCTTGACCTCAAGGCGCTCCAAAAGTGTGAAGGCATCCGCGGTCGAACCCGCAAATCCACACACGACGTCATAACCACCGGGGCTGATGCGCCGTACTTTTCGGGCGGTGCCTTTGATAACCGTCTGGCCGAGGCTCACTTGGCCGTCGCCGGCAATGACAACCTCGCCACCACGCCGTACACCGATGATGGTTGTGCCGTGCCAACCCGGAAATTCGTTGCTTGCCATGATTAGTCCTTTCGTTGCGGATTATATGAGGGCGCAGCTCGGGTCATGCAACCACCCAACGAAAAAGGGCGTCCCGAAGGACGCCCCCTTTATGAAATCCGAAGGCGCGTCTTAAACGACTTCTTCGATCCAGCTTTTAAGTGCTGTTTTGGGCGCAGCGCCCGTTTTGTTGGAAACGACTTCGCCCCCTTTGAACATGAACAGGGACGGGATGGCGCGGACGCCAAACTGACCTGGAACGCCGGGGTTTTCGTCAACGTTCACTTTGACGATTTTGACTTTGCCTTCAAATTCGGCAGACAGTTCTTCGAGCGATGGGCCGATCTGTTTACACGGACCGCACCATTCTGCCCAGAAATCGACAAGCACAGGCAAGTCGGATTGCAAGACTTCTGCTTCGAATGTGGCGTCGGTGGCGGGGAAAGTAGCCATGGAGGTTCTCCTGAAATGTGGTGTTGCCGAAAACCTATGTCTGCGGCGGTAAGACGTCAAGGTGAGGTCAAGATATAGTGGTTCGAAGAAGAGCGTCCCTCACGATATCGCGAGGTATCTCCATTAATTCTGCTGTCCTTGTCCATAAGAGGGCGGTTTGGATGGTGCGGTCGGGATACATGCGTTCAACTGCATCCGCATAAGCGCCGAGTTGACGTAGCAACCCCTCAGGGACGCGATTCACGGTCTCGGGAACAATGGCGTTGGTTTTGAAGTCGACGATCTGGACCCGATCCGGTTCAACAATCAAACGGTCGATGATCCCGTGGACGCCCTGCCCGCCAAGCGTGGGAAAATTACTTGAAAAGGGAACTTCGGATAGAGAATTCGACCCGAATACATCCCAATCATAGGAATTTTCAATGACACGCCGCACCTCGTCCAGAAGGTCGGAAATCTCCTCATCCAAAATGACATCCTCCCCCTCAGGGATGACATAGCGGGCGGCGTGTTCCCAGTCGGAGGGTGGTAGGGGGGGCAGGGCATCAAGCAAAAGGTGAATTTGTCGCCCGCGCCGTTTCGCCTGTTCGCCATCCAGATATGCATCCTCACCGCCCAATGCCTTTGCGCCGCCAAGGTCGGAGGGCGACAGAAAATCGCGCGCTTTTGGCGGGGTTGGGGTCTCATTTTCGGCCCAATGCGGTAGGGTTGTCTGTTCGTCATTCGGGGTTGTGGAGACGTCGGGGCGCGTACCCCACTCGCCCACTTGATAGCGCAAGCCACCGTGCAACGGATGGTCGAGTGGCTCTGCACCCAACTCCTCCATGCCTGCCATAACCAGTTCATACCAACTGGTTCCGTTTTTCGGTTGAGCGCCTGCGGCGGCAACAATGAGCCATTTTTCCGCACGCGTCATCGCCACGTACAAAAGCCGTCGCCGCTCCTCCTCCGCCTTTTCGAGCAGCGCGGTTCTGGCTTCATTGGTTAGGTCGCTCGCCGCCGCCGCACTTGCGAGGTGAACGGCGCGATTTTCGTCCAGTTTGATAATGGAGCCGCGGACTTGTTTTTCTTTTGAATTGGGCAGGGTATCGGGCAGGATCACAATCGGGGCTTCCAGCCCTTTCGCGCCATGGGTGGTCATCACGCGGATCAGGTTGGAGTTTTCATCCAGAACCCGCTTGATCTTGATGTCCTCTTCCTCGAACCACGCCAAGAAACCCGTAAGGCTTGGTGTTTGCGTGGTTTCATAGGTCCGCGCCTGTCCGAGCAGAGCATCGATTCCATCCTCGGCCTCGGGGCCAAGCCGCGCAAGAAATTTGCGCCGTCCATCGTGTTTGATCAAAATCCGCTCTAATAGGTCATAGGGCCGTAGAACGTCGAGCTTCAGACGCAGGTCGTCGATTATTTTCACGGTTTCGGAGAACTCATTACGCCGCGCACGGAGTTCTTGCCACAGATTCGCGGCCTTTCGGTCGTGCGCGAGGGAATAAAGCTGTTGCTCCGTCCAGTTGAACAATGGGGATTTTAGCGCTTCGGCCAGAGCGAGGTCGTCCTCTTCCAAGGCCAAAAAGGACAGAAGCGCACAGAGATCGCGCACTGCCAACTCGTTCCCGACCGTCAAAAGATCGGCACCTGCAACTGGTAGGTATTTTTCCTTGAGCTTGCTCAAAAGAGGCAAAAATAGACCCGAACGCCGCCTAACTAGGATCAAAATGTCCTTTGGCTCAATCGCGCGGAACCCGTTTTCCCCATCGGGAAGTGCTCCGCTTTCCAACAACGTGCTGATCTGGTTTGCGATCAACTCGGCGAGCCTGTGATTGTGGTGCATCGGCGAGGTGAGGTCCAAGGGATCTTCCCAGTCCTCCGACCCGTTGTCGTCTTTTTCCTGCTCAATGAGGGGCCAGACATCGACCCGACCTGGCATGGTGTCAAAAAACGCGATGTGCTGCGGCTTGCCGCCAACTCCGTATCCCTCCGAGGCGGCAAAAACCGCATCTGTCGCGTTCAGAATAGCGGGAGAGGAGCGAAAGGAATGTTCGAGCGAGAGCTTTTGCAGAGGGTCGCCCGCGTTGCCAAGCCGATCGTCGAAAAAGTCGCACATATCGTCAAACCCAGACGGATCGGCGCCTTGGAACGAGTAGATCGACTGTTTCTTATCACCCACCACAAAAATCGTGCGCTTCACATCGGGACGCGCCCCTTGACCGGAGGCAAACTCCTCCGCCAACCGGCGCACAACAATCCATTGGTCGGGTGATGTATCCTGTGCCTCATCGACAAGAATGTGGTCAATTCCGCCATCCAGACGGAACAACACCCATTGCGCGGTCTCCGAGTTTGATAACAGATCGCGAGCCTTGCGGATCATATCGTCAAAGTCGAGCAAGCCCGCGTAGGACTTCTTCGCCAGATACTTCGGGATGAGTGCCCCTGCGAACCGATGCAAAATGGCGGTTCGTTTTGCATCTTGTAGGCGGGAAAGAAGTTTAGCGGACTGCTCCACACGCTCCATGAAAAGACGCAAGGGTTCAAGCGCCTCTTGATTGGCTATGCGGAAGTCCTTTGTCGCAACACCGCTTCGCCGACCGAAGTTTGAAAGCCCCGCATTCTCACCGCTCTTGGACAATAACGCGCCAATGCATTGGTTCAAAAAATCGGTGCTAATCGGTGTGGTGGACAGGGTTCCAAAGAGCAGTCCGAACTTTTGATCCGTCGCCTTGTCAGAGGTCGAAAACAGCTCGGCCATCTCGGCAAACATGTCCTGTTCACCGCCCAAAAACACCTCGCCCAAGAGCGCCGCTTCGTCAAAACCGTCAGGCAGATCAAACCACGACCAGATCTGTTCTTCGGATTGCGGGGTCGCAAAGCTGTCTCGGTTCGACAGAACATCTGATCCAAGCCCATAAATATCTTCGCCAAGATGCAGCGCTACGGCGTCGATGATGTAGCGGTCAGGCCCGTCTGACATGTCCTCAAGCACATCGCGCAGCATATCTTTCGACGTGCGGTCATCCAGTTCGCGGTATTGCGGCGACACGCCAGCCTCAAGCGGGAAGCGCCGCAGAAGGCCGCCACAAAAAGAGTGAATCGTCTGGATTTTCAGCCCGCCAGGCGTCTCGATCGCGCGGGCAAAGAGGGTCCGCGCATGACGGATCACTGCGTCATCCAACACGGAGTCGGGACTGAGCTTTGTCAGTTCATCGCGTAATGTTGGCTCATCCAGCATCGCCCATTCCCCAAGACGTTTGAACAGACGGTTTTGCATCTCCGATGCGGCGGCCTTGGTATAGGTCAGGCACAGGATATGCTGTGGCGGCGTGCCTTCCAACAAAAGGCGCGTGACGCGGTCGGTGAGTACCTTGGTCTTTCCCGAACCCGCATTGGCTGCGAGCCATGTGGAGCGGTCGGGGCGGGCGGCGGCCAACTGTCGGGCGGTTGCTTCATTCGGGGCGGTCATTGGACATCCTCAGCACATGCGTCATCTGCCTCTGTCCATTCCTTGAAGCGGGACAGGAGGTCATAATCGCTTGGAAACGTGTTGAACTTCGGCGCACGCCGCGCGGTATAGCCCGTCTCAGACTTGTCATAGTTGTTAATCAACGTTGTGAGTTTCTTGCGAACCTGTGCAATCACCTCGCTGTCGATATCAAGCTCGGTCACTTGCAGATCCTTGTCGAGGCCAAGATAGCTCACCTTGCGCACATGGCCCTGCGCGATGTCTTTGAATGTGCCCTCTTGCAGGATCAAGGCTTCGAGCAGGAGTTGGATGCGGAAGGCTTTTGCCTCTTTCTCTTTGGGCGGTGCAGAGGCCTTGTAGTCGAAAATGTGGTAGCCGCCGCCATCCATGCGATCAATTCGATCCGCAAAGCAGGACAATTTGAAGTCGATATCTGCGAGGAAAATCTCGCCTGATTTTTCGATCCCGACGTTTCCGCCCGTCTTGAGGCGCTCGACCTCCCGCGCGGCGAGTTTGTCCGCGACCTTACGCATACGCGACCGCCAGATACGGCGCTCGGTCGGCCATACTACGGTCTCGTTCAGCACATCATCGGTGAGGGACAGAAGTCGTGATGCGGCGTCCTCGTTGCTTTCACTCGGATCGAATCCCGCAACAAACCGCTCCATAATATCGTGGAAAGCATTGCCACGATCGCGCGGATCGGGCGCATGATTGAGAGGTGCTAATTTGTAGAGACCGAGAATTTTGCTCGCGTAAATCGCATAGGGGTCGCGAATGAGCGTCTCTATGCGGGTCACGGAGAGTTCGCGCGGACGGACTTCTACGGGCGGGCGCGGGGAAGGGCGCTTGGCCAATTCCGTCACATCGCGGGACGGATCGGGTTTATCCAATAGGTTCGCCCAGTCAATCCACACCGCACCACGGCGGCGCATATCGTCGATCGCTTGTGTGCCCTCATCGTGCAGCCCGCTCAACAGATTGGTCAGGCGGATCACCCAACGGCAGGGCACTGTTTCTGTCTCTGCATTGCGCAGGGCGCGGGAAATCACGACCTCTTTCGCGCCAAAGGCTTGTTGGAAATCATGGGCGGACAGGCCGACCATCTGTTCGGGCGACAATAGACCCGCTTCCTTGCGCATATCGCGTGAAAACCACGGATCAGGTTTGGGTTGAGGCGGCCATATACCGTCATTCAACCCGCCAACAATCACCAGATCGGCCTGAAGCGAACGGGCCTCCAACGTTCCCCAAATCATAACATTGGGGTGCTTTGGGGTCGGATCACGCGACATGGCGCGCCCGATTACGGCGCGGAACATCTCGTCAAATTCATAGGGCGTCATGTCGCCGCCCCACTGCGCCTCACGGCATAGCTCATCCATCACGCGGTGCATTTCGCGCCCTGACAGATTATCCCAAAGTGCGCTGTCATCTGCGCCATGAGGGCCGCTTGCCAGACCACGGGCCAATGCGAGTGTGTGGTCAAGATGCGCGGCGAGGGAGCGCGTGCCGACGGGGTCGACCTGCGCCAACAGATCGCAAATCCATACAACCCAAGCCGTGCGGGCGTCCTTGTCATTTGCCGCACGGCCCATCTTGTCCGCCCATGCCAAAAGCAGGTCTTTGTCGGGAAAGGCGATGGCGTTCTTGCGCAGGTAGACTTCAAGCTGTCGCGTCCACAACAGGTGAATCCCACGGGAGCTTTCGCCATCGAAACTGCCCTTGGCGACAAGCGGGTGCTTGAGCAGCACCATCATGTCCTCGGACGTCACCTTGCGCCCGAACAGGTTCGAGATCAGGCGAAACAGGCGACCGGGCGGGGTTTGGTTGAGAGGCTCGCCCGCACTGTCATCGGGGTCAATGTCCCAACGGTCCAACATCGCGGAGACTTGGCGGGCAAGGTCGCGGTCGGGCGTAATGAGGGCGGCGCGTTTATTGTCCTCCGCCGCCTTGCGCAGCACGAGCGCCACAGCGGTGGCTTCGCGCCGCGGATCAGGTGCTTCGATCAGGGTGAGGTTGGCGCAGGCGTCTTTAATCCCGCGCAGTTTTGGTCCCTCTTTCATCCATTCATCGGTGACGGGGGCAGGGCGCAGCGCCAGTGACAACAGGGCGTTGCGATCCGCGCTGGGCGGCTCCATCTGGGCAAAGGGCGTGACATCGCGACGCGACAGGCCGAGCGTTGTGGCCAATCGCACGATCCGTTCTTGTGGGTGGTCGTGCATTGGTCCGCTGATGGACGGATCGGCCAACCGGTCCCAGACATGTTGTGGCATGTCAAAATCAACACCGGGTTGGATAACAGCTCCTTGCGGAAGGCGGGCGACCACCTCCATGAACCGTGCCGTGGTGCCGCGCGAGCCCGTGGAGCCAACGACCAGAACAGGATGATCAGGCGGGCAGCTGGCCCACTCCGTCGCCAATCGTTCGACCACGGTGCGCATCCGCTCCTCGACCAAGGGCGGCATATCGGTGTCGCGGTCATAGATGTCCTTGACGATCTTGAGAAATTCGAGCGCCTCACGCCAATGGTCGGAGGTGTTTTCCAACGTCAGATCACACAGCGTCTCATAGGTCACATCCTCGTCGTGCATCTCGCCAAGCAGCAAGGCCAGCGTATCCGCCAGACCGTAGACAGCAGAGCGCTCCGCAAATCCGGGACGGTTGTCGAGAAAATGCGTGATCAGCTGCGCCAATTCCAATCGCAACCGCAAGCCGGACACAGGCATCCGCAGATCGCGAAACCGCAAATCGCGCCCCAACTCCGTGACCAATCGCACGCGGGGCAGCAATCGCGTCTGTCCGTCATCAAAGGCCGCAAGCAGGTCACGCTTCATCCGCGAGGTGTTGACGAAAATCTCCGTTCGCGCGAGCAACTCGGGCTGATCCGTCCCGAAGCGTTCCAACAGGCCTTCTTTGACGGCACGCGGAAAATCCACACCGCAGGGAAGCCCGAACAGGCGCGGTTTATCACTCGGTTCAAACATGTGTGTCTCCCCTCAATGCTGCCTCGGCGCTCGCAATGCCTTCTGGGTGGCCCACATCGCACCATGCGCCATCAAAAACAGCGCCGAACAAACGCGCCTTTTCATGGATCGCATTCCAAACGACATTCATTGAAAAGGCCGTGTCCTCGATGGCGACCACGGGGGCGAGTTTGATGATTTGCAGGCCCGTATAGACCAAATCGCCACCGCGGTTGAGCTGCCCGTCCGCCGCCATAGAAAAATCAC
Source organism: Celeribacter sp. (assembly GCF_048266405.1). Lineage (GTDB taxonomy): Bacteria > Pseudomonadota > Alphaproteobacteria > Rhodobacterales > Rhodobacteraceae > Celeribacter. The sequence continues at coordinate 337,779 of NZ_JBLWZO010000002.1, read as the reverse complement.
CAGACCCCAGATGCCCATGTGTCCGGCCGTGCGGCACTGTGAGCAAAAGCGCGTCCATCACATCGGGATTCCAAGTGGTCAAAAGGGTGTCTACCGCATGACCGCCGAGCCAAACGGCATCGGTGTTCATGGTGAAAACCGCTTCGCCTTTGATATGGTGCGCTGCGTTTTTCAACCCGCCGCCCGTTTCCAAAAGTTCCGGTTCGAAAATGGGTTTCACACCGCGCTGGGACAGATGGGCGTCGAGCGTTTCGGGGAGATAGTGGGTGTTCGCAATCTGGGTCGGGATTGTCGCCACCTGATCCAAAGCATGATCGACGAGTGGCCTGCCCGCCACCTCGACCATCGGTTTCGGGCGGTCGTTGGTCAGTGTGCCCATGCGCGTCCCGCGACCCGCACAAAACAGCATTACAGTGTCGGGACGGTTCCGCATTTGTCTCTCAATACTTGTAAAATTTCTGGCGTCGGTTCGGGGATGGTTTCACGAACGATTGCACGGAGCCCCGCGAGGTCAGGGTGAGCAAGGTCGGACATCAAATGCGCCCAAACACGCGGGATCAAATCGACATAATGCGGCTTTTTGAAATGCAGCGACATGCGGGCGAAAATCATGAGGATGCGCATATTGCGTTGCGCAGAACAGATCGCAGCTTCGCGGTCCAAATCAGCCCGATTTAGACCCGAAACCACCGCAAAATGCGCCATTGCTTTCTCTCGCACATCGCTTGTCACATCGCGACGCGCATCTTTGACGAGGGACACGAGGTCATAGGGCGCATGGCCCAACATGGCATCTTGGTAATCGAGAAGCCCAACCCGCTTTAGCCCATCGCGCTCAGGCAACCAAATCAGGTTTTGCGCATGAAAATCCCGCAGGATGGTGTTTTGTCCTGCACCCAAAGACGCGATCAAAGGGTCTATTTCGGCGCGACAGGCCGCTGCGGCTTCTTCGGTTGGCGCATCCGTGATCCCGCCGACATACCAACGATAACTCGACAGAGCGAGATCGGTCATTTGGTCCGCGTAATCGGCCACACCCGAAAGGGGTGCGGCTTGGGTGATATGTGCCAAGACTTCGACAGCAGCTTTGTACAGCGGCCATTCCGATGTCGGATCAGCGAGACAAACCTGATCGAACAGGGCGTTTCCGAGGTCTTCGATAATCAAGAACCCACGCTCCTCATCCGCCGCATACGTCTCGGGTGCCGATAGCCCGAGGTCCGCGAGATAAGCCCCGACTTTAAGAAAAGGCCGCACATCCTCGCCAAACTCGGGCGGGGCATCCATGAGCATGGCGCTGCGGTTGGTGTTGGGATCTATCAGGCGGGTATAGCTGCGCCGTGAGGCATCCCCCGCCAAGGGGGCCCATGTCGCGTCTTTCCACTCGGTAGTGGCGACGAAGGTTCTCAAATATTCGGTGCGTTCGGTCATGCGCAGAGTCTATCCGGACCGACGCCGGATACAAGCTGCTTCACATCTTGACGTACTCGGGATCGACGTGCTCAAGCGCGGAGCGCGATGGCCCTTTGATCATGGTCTCTGGTGCAAACCGCGCGACGGTTTGGCCGCTGGGCAGTGGGGTGACAGAACAGTTTAGGAGGCGTCCGTCCCAAAGGCGGGCGGTCCCCGTCCAGTCTTTCACTTGGGCTGTGCCTGCAACGATGTCCTTGATGTCATTCCAGACTGATGAGGGCGCGCATTTCGAATACCAAAGCCGCGCGGATTCAATGATGCCTGTTTCGTCTAGGGCAACATCTTCCTCGATACCCCACAGGCTATGATAGGCGCTATTGGACATGATAAGCCGTCCGTCATGGGCAAAGACCGCCAAGGCTTCATCAAGACTGTCGAGCACGGATTGACCCGTTTCGATTTCCGCGCGAAAGCGGCGGGACAGGGAGACTTCCGACGAAATATCCTCAAAAAAGTAGGCAATGGCCCCATCAGGCAAGGGACGCCCTTTAACGCGGTAGGTTGTTTGAGATGCGAGGGTCCAGACCTCTTCAAACGTGCCATCGGCCGCCTGACTTTCAAGTGCCGCAACATTTTGACGCCATGATTTGTAATCCTTGGGTTCTGGCATCATTTGATTGTCGCGTAGCTTGTCGAGAAACTCCATTAGCGACGGGCTGCGTTCAAAATACTCTGAGGATAGTCCTGTCAGATCGGCAAGCGCAGGATTGTGGAAGGTCAATCGACGCGTCCGTGAGAACACGGCCAAACCCGTAGTCAGATGCGAAAAGGTGTTGGTGAGTGTTTGCGTCAGATCGCGCAACTGTCCCTCGGTCTGCACGGCGGTGTCGACAGGCACAGCGGTGTAAAGTGTTCCGTCCTCTTGGCGGGAGACATAGAGATCGAACCAGTGTTGTTTGTCGTCAGGGGTTTTAAGCGCCATCCGCGTTGGTAGCATCGAGTCGATGATCTGTGTTTCGGCATCCTTGCCCGATGCGTCCGTGGATTTGGACGGGTCGATATTGAACAGGCGACGGGGCGGCCAACTGGACTCTTCATCCGCCGGCTCAAAACTGTCCGACAGGGCCAGATAGGCGCTATTGGCCCAGATCACGGTCTGGTCGAGGTGTTCGCGCCAGATTAACAACGGACCGTTCTCCGAGGTCGCGCGAAGCGTTTCCAACTCCTGCTCCATCGCTTGCACGATATGGCGGTCGAATTCGGACAGGTGGTCGTCGCTCACGCGGCTTTTAAGGCTGATGCGCGCAAGTCCGCGTTGCCATTCACAGTAGAGTTTCGCCTGTCCATTGCGCGACTCGATGGTTAGTTTTTCTTCATCGGCCAGCGCGGCAATGTTGGATTTCAGATCCGGAAACTGTGACGTAAACGCCGACAACAGGCGCGACCAATCGGACCCCGTTTTTGGTGTGGACTCCAAAATGGCGCGGGCTTCCGGAGTTGCATCGACAAGCAATTCCTCGTCAAACAAAAACGCTGTTTCGCCTTCCTCGGGAACGAGGCGAAACCGCTTTCTTTGCTCGTTTCTTGTGGTGAAAAACGCCGACAGATAGATAACCAAAAAGGCAATACAGAGGCTTGCCACTGAAAGTAGAACGAGCTGAAAATACATATATCCGTCCATAGATTGCGATCGGACCTATGGCCCGAGTTGTTCCATAGTCGGTTAAAATTGGTTAAAACTATGTTAATGTTGCCGCCACTCGCCGTCTAAAACCGTGTGTTCTGACCCAGTGCGGCCATTTCGTCACCGTCCTTCAAACAGATGCGATCGCGCGGCCATGTTAGCTCGACAATGGCCCCTGATTTGCGGCCAGACCGAAGGTGTTGATCGTTGCGGTCGGACCCGTTGGCAAAGGAAAATTCCGCCCCCGTGCGTTCCAAGAGCGTCTTGGCAATGAACAACCCGAGGCCCATCCCGTCATATTCGGGACGCTGCGCGGATGTGCGTTCCTGCCTGCGTCGCCCGACGAACGGCTCGCCGATACGACCAATGACCGAGGCGGGAAATCCCTGTCCGTCATCTATAATGCGTAAGGTAACGGTTTGATCCGTCCACGTCACATCCAGCCAAACGGTCGTCGCCGCAAAATCCACGGCGTTCTGGATGAGGTTGCGCAATCCGTGAATGATTTCGGGGCGGCGATAGCAATGGGGCTGCTGCTCGCCAGAGGGGTCCTGGATGTCGATGATCACCGATTTTCCGCGCCCCATATGTGGCTCGGCGGCTTCCTCAATGACTGCTTGTAGCGGAGCGCTGCGCATGTGCAGATCGTCTTTTCCCGCCTGTCCCATCGACCGCAGGATATCGCGACACCGCACCGCCTGTTCGCGGATCAAAACCGCATCCTCGCGCAGCGCCTCATTGTCAGAGAGATCATCAATCAACTCGGTGCTGACCAGTTTGATCGTGGCCAAAGGCGTGCCAAGCTCATGGGCTGCGGCGGCAACCACACCGCCAAGGTCCGTGAGTTTCTGTTCGCGCGACAGGGCCAGTTGCGTGGCCAAGAGCGCCTCGGACATCGAATGGGTTTCCGAGGTCACACGCCATGAAAACAGACCCAAAAAAAGCACACCGATCAGGATCGCGGCCCAATGCCCAAACACGAATACATCGGGAAGGAGCAATTCGGTCCCGTCCTGCAACAGGAGTGGACGGTGGATAAGGCCGATCAACGTGATCATGAGGATCGCCGCCCCACCCGTAAGAACCGCCGAGGTCGGACGCAATGCCGTTGCCGAAATCGTCACGGGCGCAAGAATGAGCAGGGCAAACGGGTTGTTCAACCCGCCAGACAGATACAACAGCACTGACAATTGCGTGATATCGAACAGCAACATCAACGCAGCGCCGCGTTCACTTAATCGTGTGGTTTCAGGATACACAAAGGTCGTGACGAGGTTGACGATGATCGATGCACCAATAGCGAGCGCAAAGCCGCCATACTCGAATTGGAAGCCAAATAGCGCTGCTGCAATGATAATCGTGAGGATCTGACCGACGACAGCGACCCATCTGAGTGCGACCAAAGTGCGTAAACGAACCCAGTTAGAGCGCCGTTCCGTCATCATGAATTCGTTGTAATCTGTTGTCATTGGCCAGTCTTTAGTCCTACTGCGTCAATACAGCCCTTGCTGTCGCTGTCAGACTTTACGATCAAAGTCGCGTTGATTCTAGGAGAGAGACATGAAGACCCGCACCATTGCCCTTACGGCCGCCGCCTCTATCACCGCTTTGATCGGTGTCAGCCTCTATATGGCCATGCCCTCTAAATCGGATGATATGTTTGCCCAGTGTCGCGCCTCTGCGGTGTCTGGCGGGTCAAGCGCAATTGGCGGCCCGTTCGAATTGGTGCGCGAAGATGGCGTGACCGTCACCGACGCCGAAGTGTTTACCAAACCGACGCTGCTCTATTTCGGCTACACCTTCTGTCCCGATGTTTGCCCTCTCGACAACATGCGCAATGCTGATGCGCTGCGTATTCTCGACGAGCGCGGCTATGACGCTCAGGCGGCCTTCATCACCATTGATCCCGAGCGCGACACCGTCGAAGTTGTCAATGAGTTTACCGATTTGTTCCATGAGAACATGATCGGCCTCACAGGCTCGTTGGAACAGGTGAAAGCGGCTTCCCTTGCCTATAAAACCTATTTCAAGAAACAGGATGGCGATCCCGAATACTATCTTGTGGATCACTCCACCTTTGCCTATCTCGTTTTCCCTGAAATCGGTTTTGTCGAGTTTTTCAAACGCGATGACGAGGCCGAGGAAATGGCAGACCGCGTCGGGTGCTTTATCGACGCGTGGAACGAAGGCGCCTAATTGGTGCATTTGACATATATCATTTGATCTTGGTCCCGTGGTGTTTATGTTGTGCCGACGGTTGAACGCGTGCTTGTGAAACGCACTACGCCCGCAACGGAGGACGACAGATGAGCGCAGAGGTCAAACTTGATATCGGTGAGGACAAATCGCTTCTCTTGGTAGATGACGATGAACCGTTTCTGCGCCGTCTTGCCCGTGCAATGGAAAAACGCGGATTTGAAGTTGAAATGGCAGGTTCCGTTGCCGCGGGCAAAGCCATCTCAACGGCCCGTCCCCCTGCCTATGCCGTAATTGATCTACGCCTTGAGGATGGTAACGGCCTTGATGTCGTGGAAGTGCTTCGCGCCAAACGACCCGATAGCCGTATTGTGGTTCTGACGGGATACGGTGCGATTGCCACCGCCGTGGCCGCGGTCAAAATCGGCGCGACGGACTATTTGTCGAAACCTGCGGATGCCAACGACATCACCAATGCGCTCTTGGCGACAGGGGACGAATTGCCACCGCCCCCCGAAAATCCGATGTCGGCGGATCGTGTGCGTTGGGAGCATATTCAGCGCGTCTATGAGTTGTGTGATCGCAACGTTTCGGAAACGGCGCGCCGCCTGAACATGCACCGCCGGACGCTGCAACGCATTTTGGCAAAACGCTCCCCGCGCTAGGGCGAAATCACGGCTAATTTTGAGGCTCTATGGTCGCTGCGTTTGTTAAACACTGCGCCTTATTCTTGTGTAAGAGTTTAAATCCCACGCCTCAAAGCCGTGCAAAACGTTAAAGTTTACAGCTGCGCCAGCAGTTCTTTGTGGCGGGAGGTAAAGGCCTCTCGTGTCTCCACAGGCGGGCGCAAGATGATGTTCAGCCCGTCGATAATGTCGGGGTTTGGTTTGCCAAAAATCCTGTTGCTTTCCGCAATGGAAAACCCCGCGATCTGAACCGCCTCCAACCACGCCGAAATACGGTCGGCTTTCTTGATCTTCTTCTTGATGGTCTGGGGCACTTTTGCAGGTAAGCCAAAGCGGATGTGAATGGCGGCTGTTAGACGGTCATCCAACACGCCATAGCCATCGCCAACAGCTGCTTTTACTGGGGAAATCATGTCCCCGATGACATATTCAGGGGCGTCATGTAGCAGCGCGGCGAGCTGCCATTTGACGGGTTCATTGGGGTAAAGACGGCGGAAAAGCGCTTCGACCAGAATGGAATGTTCGGCTACGGAATAGGCGAAATCCCCATGCGTCTGACCATTCCACCGCGCCACAAAGGCAAGCCCGTGTGCGATGTCTTCGATCTCGATATCCATCGGGGTCGGGTCGAGCAGATCAAGCCTCCGTCCCGAAAGCATCCGTTGCCATGCGCGCGCCTGTGCCATGCTGTTCTACCTCATCGCAATGAATCGTCGGCTTCTTGCATATCAACATTCCGCCGCCGCTTAACCCCAAATAAATGCGTCTGCGTTGTAAGGGCGTCATTGGAATGCTATCAGCACCCCAAATCAGACACACGCAGGAGCCACATCAATGGCCAACGATTACATCGTAAAAGACATCTCCCTTGCGGCCTACGGGCGCAAAGAACTCGACATTGCGGAGACCGAAATGCCAGGTCTCATGGCGCTGCGCGAAGAGTATGGTGAGAGCAAACCACTCAAAGGTGCGCGGATTGTGGGCAGTCTCCACATGACAATCCAGACCGCCGTTTTGATTGAAACACTGGTCGCATTGGGTGCCGATGTGCGCTGGGCTTCGTGCAATATCTTCTCGACCCAAGACCACGCCGCAGCCGCAATTGCCGAGTCTGGCGTGCCTGTGTTTGCCATTAAAGGTCAGTCACTTGAGGAACATTGGGACTACCTCGACCGCTCGTTCCAGTTTGAGGATGGTCCGAACCTCATCCTTGATGATGGCGGCGACGCGACGCTCTACATTCTCTTGGGGGCGCGTGTTGAGGCAGGCGAAACCGAACTTCTCGCCGTGCCAACCTCCGAGGAAGAAGTTGCTGTCTTCGCACAGATCAAAAAACGTATGGCCGAGACGCCGGGCTGGTTCACCAAGATGAAAGAGCAAATCCGTGGTGTTTCTGAGGAAACCACGACGGGTGTGCACCGTCTTTATGACCTCGTGAAAAAGGGTCAATTGCCCTTCCCTGCGATCAACGTGAACGACTCCGTGACCAAGTCGAAATTCGATAATAAATACGGCTGTAAAGAGAGCCTCGTCGACGGTATCCGCCGCGCGACAGATACGATGATGGCCGGTAAAGTGGCGGTTGTCTGTGGCTATGGCGATGTGGGCAAAGGCTCTGCAGCGTCCTTGCGCGGGGCAGGGGCTCGCGTAAAAGTCACTGAAGTCGATCCGATCTGCGCCCTTCAGGCGGCTATGGACGGATTTGAAGTTGTAACGCTCGAAGACGTCGCTGACTCGGCGGATATTTTCATCACTACAACAGGCAACCGCGACGTGATCCGCATCGAGCATATGCGCGAGATGAAGGACATGGCGATCGTCGGCAACATCGGTCACTTCGACAACGAGATTCAAGTGGCCTCGCTGCGCAACCACAAATGGACCAACATCAAAGACCAAGTGGACATGATCGAAATGCCCTCTGGCTCGCGGATCATCCTGTTGTCCGAAGGGCGTCTTTTGAACCTCGGAAACGCAACAGGTCACCCGTCATTCGTGATGTCCGCGTCCTTTACCAATCAGGTCTTGGCGCAGATGGAGCTGTGGAACAACAACGATGCCTATGACAATGACGTCTATATTCTGCCCAAGCATTTGGATGAAAAAGTTGCACGTCTTCACCTTGATCGTATCGGCGTGAAACTGTCGACGCTGTCCAAAGAGCAAGCGGATTATATCGGTGTGACCGTCGAGGGGCCGTTCAAGCCCGAGCACTACCGCTACTGACGCCTATCATCATTGACACCATGAGTGGCCGTCTTTCGGGGCGGCCACATTACGTCACATCATAAAAATTCCCTTTGTTTCAGGCCCTGTAGAGTCTAATCTTTCACGGAGCCTCAAATCCGGTTCGAATAAACGGATGTAAATCCAAACTTGGTGGGAGAAGACCATGGGAAAACGTGACGATCTAATCGCGAAATATGCGGACGACTTGAAAAACAAATGCGGCATGACCCCCGACATGGACCTTTTGACAAAAGTGACCATCGGCTGCGGTCCGGCGATCTATAATGCCGATGCCTCAACTGTCGCAGGATCTCAGGAAAGCGAACTTGAAACGATCAAGCAGAACTTCCTGATCAAAAAACTCGGCCTGTCCGAAAGTGATGATTTGTCTGGTGCAATCGACTCCGTCATCGAGACATACGGCAAATCAGAGCGCAACAAATACCGCGCTGTTGTTTACTACATGCTCACAAAGCACTTTGGAAAAGAAGCCGTTTACGGCTAAGTCTTTGACATCACAATGCGATAAAAGCCGCTATGTTTCTCATGGCGGCTTTTTCATGCCATCTGTTAAGGCGAAGTTGCCAAATTAGAGCGCGGTTGAATGAAAACCAATCTACTTGCGAATTGATCGGAATCAGATTTTTGGCGTAGTTTCTTTATGCGGACCAGGATGGACCGGACCTTAAATTCAAACACGTGTGGTGCTTAGGGAGCACGTGGGGTGGTGGAGGGTTCCGGGGGGTCGGGACCCTCCAATTTTTTGGACCTTTGTGACCTTTAACGGGGCGTCTTTTACATCGCGCCGAGGATCAATCCGATTAGCCCGCTACCCAGAACTGCATAGCCACCATCAATGATGGGCAGATTGCGCGGCCGCATAGCAAAAGCGTAGTTCATTGCAATCCAAGGCGCGATAAAGAAGAGGCCAACGCCGAGACCCGCGACGAGCCCTTGGCCCGCGCCATCAATCCCTGCCATTGCAAACATGTGACGCATCATCCCCGAAACCAAGATCATGCAGATCGCCGAGACAACAAACGGCAAAGGTGAGCCGCCGCCCTTTGGCTTGCCGTTCTCATCACATTCGATGCCAGCAGCGGCCATCCACGGTTTTGACAAGGTCATGTACCACACTGCGCCTATAGCAAAGCCGCCCAGCGCGGCGACCAAAACTGAAATAAGTTCCATAGTGAGCTCCGACTGATTTGTTGTTATGCGCAAACTATGCCGCAAAACAACCAATCTACAAAGCCCAACATCCTAACGCGGTGTCAGGGTGCGGTATTGCCCAACTCACAAACGACTTTCCATTCCTCTTCGGTTACGGGTTGCACCGACAAGCGCGAGTTGTTCACCAGAACCATATTCTCAAGCCGTGGATCAGCCTTACACATGGCCAGTGTCACGGGCGTGGTGAACGGACGAACGGCCTTGATATCTACGCATTCCCAACGGGGGTCATCGGTGGTGCTGTCCGGATGCGCTTCGCCGCAAACAGAGACAATCCCGACGATCTCTTTTTCGGCCCGTGAATGGTAGAAAAAACCGAGGTCGCCGACTTTCATCTGACGCATGTTGTTGCGGGCTTGGTAGTTGCGCACACCGTCCCATTGTTCGCCCTCGTCGCCTTTGGCGACTTGTTGGTCCCACGACCAAACCTCTGCTTCGGATTTAAATAGCCAATAGGTCATGCACCGATCACCTTTTTCCATGCTTGAATTGAGACGCTCTCAAAAAGACCCGCCTTGGCATAGGGATCGTTTGCGGCCCATGCTTCGGCGGCGGCCATATCGTCGACGTTCAGGATGACAAGCGATCCGCACATTTCACCAAGCTCGTCAAGAAATGGGCCCGCCTGTTCCACGACACCCGTGTCGTCAATATAGGCCAAATGGGCGTCGCGGTTGGCTTTGCGAATGGCGAGTGCGCCAGACTTGTCTTTGCAAAAGAGTGCGAATTTCATGGATTATTCCTTTTTGAGAGGGCGGGAGAGAAGCGATTGAAGCGCCTCTAAGACGGAGGTTTTTCCCGTCGAAATGGCGCAGACGGCTTGTGATATGGGCATGTCGAGGCCGATGTCTTGGGCAATTTCCGTGACGGCTTGTGCGGTTGCTACGCCTTCCACGGTTACGGACGCATCAAATGCCTCGCCACGTCCTAGCGACGCGCCAAATCGAAAATTCCGCGATTGTTCCGAGGTGCAAGTCAGGGCCAGATCACCGAACCCTGAAAGTCCCATCATGGTTTGATTATGGGCGCCGAAATGACCCGAGAAGCGCAGCATTTCAGCGAGTCCACGCGTCATAAGCGCAGCACGTGCGCTATCGCCAAGTCCTTTGCCGATACATGCGCCCGCTGCGATTGCGATCACGTTTTTCAGCGCGCCACCAAGCTCGGCTCCGATGACATCTTCGCTCCAATACAGTCGCAACATTTTCTTGGACAGTTGATGCTGTAGCGCTGGGCCAACCGTCTTATTCGCACAGGCAAGCGTGAGCGCGGTGGGCAATCCTCGAGCAATGTCGGCGGCAAAACTCGGTCCCGTCAGGATGGCAGGGATCGCATCTGGTTTTGCTTCTGCGATCAAAGTTGACGGGCCTTTGTGGGACTTTAGATCAATTCCCTTGCAGCAGGCGACAATGGCGCGCCCGGCGAGCGGATCACTAATCTGACCTAACATATCGTGTAGGGTCTGCATCGGCGTAGCGATCAATATCGGACCACAACAGCCGATTGCCGACAGGTCTGATGTGATCGTGATATCTTCAGACAGGTGGACACCAGGCAGGCGGAGATTGCTCCGAGAGACCCGCATAGCATCCATCGCTTTGGTGTCTCTGCCCCATAGGGTGATTTTCGTACCATCGCGCGACAAAGCAACAGCAAGGGCCGAGCCGAACGCACCAGCACCAATGACTACAAGTTCGCTCATGATAGAACTCCCCGACCCGGGTGGTTGTTTCAAACTCCTATGAGAGGTATCACCGTCACCACACCCTTACAATCCTTGGACATGCATTTGAAGCCGACCATCCTTCTCACACGTCCGCGTGAAGATGCGGAAAAACTGGCAGCGATGCTGACTTCCCACGGCTTGGAAGCGTCCTATGTAATCGCGCCTGTGATGGAAATTGTGGCCCTCGATCCTGAGATCGAACCGACAGGATACTCTGGTGTTGTTCTGACGTCACGTTACGCCGTGCCCATTGCTGCGCGGACCTTTGCCGATCTGACGGCCTATTGTGTCGGGGGGGCTACATCGACTGCTGCCGAAGTTGCAGGGCTTAAAACGGTATCGGCCAACGGGACCGCCGATGATCTGGTTGCGTTGTTGATGCGCGAAAACATCAGCCCGCTTGCCCATCTTCACGGAACCCATACCGCAGGCGATGTTGCTGCGCGCCTCACGGATGCGGGCCTGCTTACGCGGTCATTTGCCGTCTATGATCAAAAAGAAGTCCCTTGGCCCCGCGCCACCCAAGCGCAAATTGACGCAGCGCATTCCCTTATTGTCCCTGTCTACTCGCCTCGGTCCGCCACATTGGTCGGCGCCAGATTGGGAAAGTCCGCCGCGAACATGACGCTTGTCGCTATATCAAACGCCGCTGCGCAGGCGTGGGACGGCCCGCGGCCAACAAAAACAATCATCGCCGAGCGACCTGAAGGTGACGCGATGCGGGAGGCCATTGCGTCGCAGTTCACATGAACAAGCCTTGAGGACGGGACGGAGACTCACTAGTCTCGTTCTGCGAGTGCAAAAAGCTTTATCAGGATTCGAAAGGTTTAACTGTTGGCACGCAAAAAGAAGTCCACAAATGATCCGAAGCCCGCTGAAGTCGAAGATCAGACTCTGGAACCCAGCGTGGTCGAGGACGCTCCCGCGGAGGGGGAAGAGGCCCTTGATAACCATGTCGAGGAGACGCCTCAAGATGAGGTGAGCGCCGAAACGGACGAACCAGAGACCCCTGATCAACCGAATGATGACATGGCCACTGTCGAGGAGGCGCAATCTACACCGCCAGTTGAGACTGTTGTTGTCAAAAAGAGCGGATTTTTCTCTGCTTTACTTGGGGGTGTTGTGTGTCTTGGGCTTGGCTATGCAGGTGCACAGTTTATCAAGCCTGATGGGTGGCCTTTCCCAGGTGCGAACACTGGTGAACTCACCGCACAGGTTGAGGCACTTCAGGCCGAGGTTGCAGCCCTGAAATCAGATGCGACCAAACTGTCCGATGAATTGACGCAGACACAGACCTCTTTAGAAAACCAGATCAAGAATGAAGTCGCCGCTATAGATTTAAACGCAAGCATTGCCCCTCTGGCTGATGATCTTGCGTCCCTTGAAGCGCGATTGAATTCGGTCGAGGCCCGTCCTGTTCAGGACGCCATTGTATCGCCTGAGGCAACCGCCGCCTATGAGCGTCAATTGTCGGAAATGCGCACTCTTCTTGATAGCGAAGTGGCACGTTTGCGAGAGACAAAAGCCGCAGCGCAAGCTGAGGAACAGGCGGCTACCGCTGCCACAGCATTAGCGTCGCTTAAAGCAGCTATCGATTCTGGTGCGCCTTATCGTGATTTGTTGGCTGGTATTGAAATCGACATCCCTGCAGGGATTGAGGTTGCCGCTGACACGGGCGTTCCCGCGATTTCCACTCTGCAAGAAGCCTTTTCTCCCGCTGCTCGAGAGGCGCTTACTGCGTCTGCCCGCGCAGCGTATGAGGAGGGCACACAGGGGTGGTTTGAAACCTTCACGCGTACACAGTTAGGCCTGCGCTCTTTGGATCCCAAAGAGGGCGACAGCGCAGATGCGATCTTGTCGCGTGCGGGTGCGGATGTGGCTGATGCTGATTTTGCAGCCGCCCTGTCAGAACTAGAAAATTTGCCAGAGGCGGGCCGTACCGCCATGGCGGATTGGATCGAAAAGGCATCGGCGCGTGTCGCCGTGACCGACGCGCTTCAATCCATGCTTGGTCAATAAGGAAGGCGCAATAATGCTGCTGTCGCTTGTAAAAATCATTGTTTTCTTCGTTATCGTGGCAGTCGTAGCCTATGGCGGTGTTCTGCTTCTTGAAACCGAAGGTGGCGTTCAAATGGCCTTTGGCGGCTATGAAATTGCGCTGGGCCCTCTTCAAGCGGTCATTGCCTTTGTCGCTCTTTTGGTGACCCTTTGGTTGGCTCTAAAGGTGATCGGTCTTGTTCTCGCATTTGTGAAATTCCTGATGGGAGATGAGACAGCCATATCGCGCTATTTTGACCGTAACCGTGAACGAAAAGGGTTCGAAGCTTTGGCAGACGGTATGCTTGCGCTTGCCTCAGGCGAAGGGCGTCTTGCCATGTCGAAAGCGGCAAAGGCCGAGAAGTATTTGCGCAAACCGGAACTCACAAATCTTTTGACCGCGCAGGCCGCCGAAGCGTCGGGGGACAAGAAAAAAGCGGAAGAAACTTACAAACGTCTCTTGTCTGATGACCGCACTCGCTTTGTCGGCGTACGTGGCATTCTCAAACAACGTTTGGACGCAGGTGACACGGACACCGCACTGAAGCTTGCTGAAAAGGCGTTTGCGATTAAACCGAAGCATGTCGAAACGCAGGACGTTTTGTTGAAACTACAGGCAGAGAAAGGTGAATGGTCCGCCGCGCGCCGCACGCTGTCTGCAAAACTCAAACACGGTGCAATCCCGCGCGATGTTCACAAGCGTCGGGATGCGGTTTTGGCCCTGTCGGCCGCAAAAGATATTCTTGACGACGGAGCCTCTATCGAGACCCGCGAAGCCGCAATCGAGGCCAATAAAAAGTCGCCTGATCTTATCCCCGCAGCTGTGATGGCCGCGGATAAACTTGTCGAGGCAGGAAATGGCAAGCAAGCCGCGCGTATTCTTAAAAAGGCGTGGCAGGCTCAACCTCATCCCGATCTTGCAGCGGCATTTGCGCGGATCGAGCCGAATGAGACGCCCGCACAACGTCTCAAACGTTTTGGTGCTTTGACCAAGCTGAAACCAGACGATCCGGAAACCAAAATGCTCCTTGCCGAGTTGCAGATCGCTAACGAAGATTTCCCAGCTGCGCGCCGCGCCTTGGGAAATTTGGCAGAGATCAATCCGACCTCGCGTAGTCTGACCATTCTCGCAGCGGTCGAACGCGGCGAAGGCGGCAGCGATGTCGTCGTTCGTGGTTGGCTCACCCGCGCATTGACTGCACCGCGCGGCCCTCAATGGGTCTGTGATAACTGTAATACGGTGCATTCTGAATGGGGCCCCGTTTGCAGCAATTGTAATGGCTTTGACACCATGAGTTGGCGTCAACCCGCTCAATCCGAAGTGGCTATGCCCGCAGGTACAGAAATGCTGCCGATGATCGTGGGTGAAGCTGAGCCAACCGTCGAAGTCCTAGATGTCGATGTGGCGACCGAAACTGAGGCTTCACCGGTCATGACTGACGCCGAAGTTGTTGAGGATGTTGCCTCGAAAACAGAAGACAAAAAATAGGGCTACACACCCCCAAAATAACTTGTTAAAGACCCTCACGTCTTTGGTGATTTGTCATCAAGACGTAAAAAGGTGCCGCTGTAGCTCAGCTGGTAGAGCACGTCATTCGTAATGATGGGGTCGTAGGTTCGAGTCCTATCAGCGGCACCATTTTGCTTTTGCTCGAACTTGGCACTAATGTGGTTTGCGGACCTTGGGTCTCCTGTACCTTAGTGTACTTTGCAAAAAGCGGTTCGAAACAGGACTAGCTGTAATCTCATGTAGCGGTTAAATTAATGCACCACGAATTCGGCATGGAGGGCGCCTGCGGCTTTGATGCTTTTGAGAATATCAATCATATCTCGGGGCGAAACACCCAAGGCATTGAGGCCAGAGATAACTTCGGACAGGGAGGTTCCTTCGTTGATTTCAGCAAGACCAATCCCAGGTTCCTCTTGGACCGCAGCTGTGGTGCGGGGGACGGCAACTGACGCGCCTTCGGTAAATGGATTGGGTTGAACGACGATTGGCTCCTCCTCAATTCGAAGAGTCAAATTGCCCTGACTGACGGCGACGCGTGAAATTCTCACATCTTCACCCATGACAATCGTGCCAGACCGTTGATCTACAACGACCCGTGCTTTGCGTTCAGGAGTAATCACAAGGTTCTCGACAATGCCCAGAGCGTGGGCAGGCGAAGGTGTGCGCGTGGCGGCAATGTTAAGCTGAACCGTGCCCGCATCGAGCATGCGTGCGACGCCTTTGTGAAATTTACTATTGATCGCGGTCTCAATGCGTTGTGCGGTAGTGAAATCCGGTTCACGTAGGGCAAGTCGAATAGTTTTTAGCGAAGCAAAATCAAAATCGATTTCACGTTCAACCCGCGCACCTGATGGAATAACGCCTGCGGTTGGAACACCCTGTGTTACGGATGCACTGTCTCCTTCAGCAGTTGCACCCCCCGCGATTAAAGTGCCTTGCGCTACGGCGTAGATTTCCCCGTCCGGAGCTGTAAGCGGGGTCATAATCAGAGTGCCACCAAGCAAACTTTTCGCGTCACCTATGGCGGATACGGTTACGTCTATCTTGGACCCTGTTCGGGCGAACGGTGGTAATGTCGCCGTCACAAAAACAGCCGCGACGTTTTTGGGGCGGAACTGCTCACCCGTGACGTTGACGCCCAAGCGCTCCAAGATATTTGACATAATTTCTTCGGTGAATGGCGAATTTCGAATGCCATCGCCAGTTCCATCAAGTCCAACAATCAAACCATAGCCTACGAGGTCATTCCCACGCACACCGTCGAACTCAACGACGTCTTTGAGGCGAATTGAACTGGCGCTCGCACTGAGTGCTGTGGTGAGAAAAACGGCAAGTAGGATAGCAAAAAATCTATACATCAAATGTAATCCGATAGTTTGAGGTTCGAAAGACGCGCCGTGATTGTGTACATCATCTCAAGTTGAGCTTCGGCCTGCTGCAACTTTGTTGCTGAATCGTAAATGTCTGCGGAGACGATTTCTGATTTGGCGCGTTCTGTGGCGTATTTTTCGGTGGTGTTGCGCTGGGATGCCGCTTCGACCTTGGCCTCTTGCGTGCCGACCTGTGCTGATAATTGCTGTAACTGCGCACTCGCGCCATATAGGCGTTCGCCTGCGGTCTGCATCAATTGAGCCTGTTCATCGATGTTGCCAGCCAGCGCACCCTCGGACACCAAAGCACCGAGCACCAAGCCTTTAAGGGTTTCGCGAATGCCCTGCGCTGTTGCGGTGACATCGAAGGTTGCTGTTTCCTGATCGTTTAGAACAAATCCGGATTTGGGCGATGTGGACCCATTGTACATGACCGTATCGTAGCTGCCGGTGCCTGGCTCAAACCACGCGTCAACGGCGGTCAGAATGTCGTCGGCACTGGCTGCGCCTGCGATAGCGGTTTGAATCTCTGACATGAGTATTTCAGAGCTTTGAAGTGGCGTTGTTTGCGTTGCCGCCCCGCCAAAAATCGCTCGCCCGCCTGCGCGTGTGTTGAAGGCATTCACAACGGAATCAAGGGTTGCGCGGGCTTGTGTGCTTGTGATCTCGATTGTTGCGGCGTTGTTGTAACTTGCGGCGTTCAAAAGTGGACCCGCCGATGTGTCTACATGGTCCGCGACAGTCCCTAGAACGTTCTGCATTGAAGACCCGAAAAAGGCGGCGTCATTAATGCCTCTTTGGTAGCTTTCAAAGGTGCGCAACGATCGCTCCATGCTTGCAAGAGGGGTGAAATCACCGCTGACAGATTTGCTAAGATCGGCCTTAAGACCACTCGCAACTTCCATGGAATATGTATCTAAATCGGTTTTGTTTTGCGTGATGAGCGATGAGCGTCGAAACATCGTCGAAAGATCACCCAAGGTTAGCGAGTTCATTGTCAAATCCTCATCAGTTGGTCGAACAGGGTTTCAACTGTCTCGATCACTTTGGCATTGGCAGCATACGACCTCTCGATAAGGAGCAGTTTTTGCAGCTCGTTATCCGTGTCGACACCGTTTTCAAGCTCAATGGTTTTCAGCGACATTTGTTGTGCGCTCGCATAACTGAGGTCACTTTGTGAGGCGAGCCCCGCAGTCTCAAAATAGGAGAAGAGATCAGACGACAGGCCGCTGCTCGTACGCTCAATGGTTGAAAACCCGCCAGAGGTTGTTGCGACGCCGCTTTGAAGTTTGGAAAGCATGGATTGCAAAAGTGTTGCGTTCCCCGCGTCGCCTTCGGATGCGGCGCCGATACCATCACGAAGTCGCCATAGGTCGCCGCCTTCATTCGGGTCGACTACCGCGTTCAATTTCAAACGGTTTGACAATCCTTCTTCATTTGCGATGTCGAAGGCCGCGCCGCCATCCGTGAACAATCCCGCCATGCCTGCGGACATTGTCGGGTCCATTGCAGAATCTTGAAACCGTTCTACAAGGTCTCTCGCAAAGGCATCCAGTTTTGTCTGAGCTTCGGGTGCAAGTGTGTCGCGGATTTCGAACAGGCCTGCCAGTTCTCCTCCCGCGATCGGTCCGTTCTCGGCGGATGTTGATACGGAGTGGCCGTTGATTTTCAGGCCCGATAGAACGCCTGGATCAACAACCATATCCGGCGTGATGGTGTTCACGGGCGAGAATTCAATCGTCGCAGCTTTTGAGGCAAGAAGGATGGAGCCGCCTGGTGTGTAGAGGGAAACCATACCGTGTTCGCGTTCGACCTCTTTCACTGGTATGATTTGGGAAACCTCGTCGATGAGCAGCTGACGTTGATCCATCAATCCGCTTGCATCATAGCCTGAGGAGACATTTTTCTGAATATCGACGTTGATTTTAACAATCTTATCTAGTGCGCTTTGAAGTCTATCCACCGTTGTTGCGATGTCTTGATCCGCATTTTGACGGGCCTGTGAAATGGCATCTGCGGCGCTGTTGATGCGATCTGATAGGGCTGAGGCCGAGTTGGAGACGGCGTAGAGATGTGTATCGGATTCTGGGTGGTTTGACGCATCGATGAGACTTGATTCAAGGTCAATGACGAGTCCGGTTATCGATCCGGCTTCATCTGCCTGTCCTAAGGCACGGCTGATGGTGTCATAGTAATCCACCCGTGTACTTTCCAAACCGACAAGTCCGTCTGAAAGCCGACGTTCGCCTGTAATCACAGGGTCTGTCGCGCGCTGAATGCCGACAACAGCAACACCGGATGCTGTGTTCCCGATTTGCCGCGCTCCGAGTTCGATTTCACGGCGCCCATAGCCTTCGGTCATAGAGTTTGCAACGTTGGATGAGACAACCTCCGCCGCACGCGTTGTGGCGTTCAGTCCCGATAGTGCATTTGATAGGGCGCTCGTGATACTCATAAAGGTCTCATTTCAATTCAATTTCTGCGATTGATCAGCGCTTGATGTTGGTTGTCTCTTGCAACATTTCATCAACGGTCTGGATGACCTTTGCGTTAGATGAATAGGCGCGTTGGGTTTGAATTAGGTCGGTCAGTTCGCCTGCCACATCTGTGGTCGAACCCTCACGTGCATATCCCGCGATAGCGCCCGTCGGGCCGTCGCCAGCATCCCAAAGGAAGAATGAACCTGAGTCTGGCGAAACCTGATAGGTTTGATTGTTTAACGAGATGAGGCCATTGGGGTTTGGCACATCGACGAGTGGGATTTGATAGATGCGGCGCGTAAATCCTGTGTCGTAGGTTGCCGTCATGTAGCCGTTCTCATCAACATCGACAGATGTGAGGTTCCCAACGGGTGAACCGTCTTTGGTAATCTGTATTGGTGAAAAACTATCTGAAAGCTGGGTCAACCCATTGGTGTCGCCAATTTTCCCTATGGTCGCTTCAATGGGGCCTCCTGCGACAGTGAGGGATAGTGTGCCGTTGGAGCTATTATAGACCGCACTTGCAGGGTTGTTGATGGTCGGCGTTACAGAGGAGAGCGTCCCGCCTGCACCGCGCGAATTATCAAATACAACTGTATATTCGCCAATCGTGGCTCCGCCCTGTGCTGAGTCAGCAATGTTCACGACCCATGTGTTGGCGGCAGCCTGAGGTGTAAATACGATGTCGAGCGACTCAGATGTACCAAGGTTTCCAAAATACTCAACGGAGAGCGGAAGCGGATCAGAGGCATCTTCTGCGGGGAGGTTGACGCCAAGATTCATTTTTGTTGTCGGATCGCCTGCCGTTTGGTTGGCGTTGATAACAACGGGCTCCATTCCCGCCATGGTATCACGCGGGAATGTCGGAATCGTACCATCGGCGTCGGCAGGCCAACCAAGCAAAACGAGGCCTGAGTCCGTTTTCAGAACGCCATTTGCATCCGTATGAAAAGAGCCCGTTGTCGTCATCATCATGGGCTGATCTCCCGACTGCGTATCGAGAGAAACCTCAGTCGTGACAGGCAGCATACCACGTCCCGATACCGCTATATCGGTAGCGTTGGACGTAGAGATAAGAGCACCTTGCTCTTCGACAAGGCGCGATGTGAATGCGCGAACACCGCCAGCTGAATAGACACCGGCACCGGCGTTGCTGCCGATCACGAAGGATTCGAATTCAGTGTTGGCTCGTTTGTATCCATACGTGCCTGAGTTCGCGATATTGTCGGAAATCGTTGCGAGGCGAGTGGCATTGGCATTGAGGCCTGCAACACCTGCATTGAGCGAGGAGGATATGGTCATCGGGAAGCGCCTTTCTGATGCTTGGACCTATGTTTGCCCCAGCATGCACGCTTACCCTTAACAGCCGCCTAATAGGTACAATCCTATCTATTTTATGACGGGAACTCGCGAAGCAGGATGATCTCAACGCGGTTGTTGCGAAAGGAGATAGGATTGCGTGTCACAGGCTTGCGGTCCGCATAGCCCGTTACGCGTTGGATGCGTGTTCCATATGTTCCTTCGGCCTCAAGGAGCAGACGAATTTGGTCAGCTCTACGTGTGGACAAGTCCCAGACGGGATTGTCAGCGACGACAAGAGGCTGTGCGCTCACGTATCCGGTGACGGCAATGTCATTTTCTACGATATTGAAGACGCGCGATAGCATCGACACGATGGTTTTTGTGACTTCGGTCGGTGTGTGCGTTCCTGGCTCGAAGAGTGGCTCAGTCTTCAAATCGTGAATTTCGATAATGAGCCCCTCGTCTGTCACTTTGGTGACGATGTGTCGAAGCGCTGCATCGGCAGACATGCTTTCGCCGCTAAATGCGGACAGGAGAGATTGAACCTCATCGAAGGATTTGACCTCATTGGCATGCTCTGCGGCATCGCTTTGATCTCCTGCGCCACTGCCCGTTGCGCCTGTCCCGTTTTGGGACAAGGTTTCTTGTGTAAACACGGAATCCCCGCCGAACGATCCATCGCCGCCGCCAGAGATCCGGTTTACGGGAATCGTCGGATTGAAATAGTCCGCAATCCCTTTTCTCTGTTTTTCTGTTGTCGCATTAAGCAACCACATCAACAAAAAGAACGCCATCATAGCTGTTACGAAGTCGGCATAGGCCACCTTCCAAGCGCCGCCATGGTGGCCGCCGCCTTGAATGACTTTCTTCCTTTTGATGATTATTGGCGCATTTCCCTTAGCGCTCATAACACCACCTCACGTTTCACCCAACACGAGTAATAGCGAGGAAGTCTAAAAGGCGTCTTAACCTTTAAAAGTTTAGGGAGATACTGCGCCCTCACAGCGATTAAGCCCCATTTCAATCCATTGCCCGTGACAATGCTGATACTTGTCTTTGATCAAGGCGATCTTCGGTCCGGAACGCCAAACATATGCAGTGATTGAACCGAGGAGAGGCTCATGGATGTCATGTCCTTTTATACGATGATTTACGACAAGGGTGGCTATGCGATGGTGGCGATTGTGATTTTGTCGCTTGTCACTGCTACGTTGATCATTTGGAAACTGATCCATTTTGTCAGATTGGGAGTGTGGTTAAGCGCTTTGGCGCGTAATACCGTTCAAACCCGAGTTGAGACGGCCACGCAGGAGGCCGTCAATCACCTGTCGAGACGCGACGCCGAAGCCGAGGCAGAATTGGTTGCCTTGGATTGTGTCGCACAGGTCCGCCGAGGATTGCGCGCTCTTGAGGTGATCGCTGCCATCGCGCCTCTTTTGGGGCTTCTTGGGACTGTCTTGGGTATGATTGCGGCATTCCAAGCACTGCAAACATCAGGGAATCAAGCTGATCCTGGCGTTCTTGCCGGTGGAATTTGGGAAGCCTTGCTAACCACCGCCGCAGGGATGGCTGTGGCGATCCCAGCATCCTTGGCCTTGGCGGGCTTTGATAGTGTTGCCGAGCGGATGACACGAGATATTGAAGCTCGCGCCACCCGTATCCTCATCGCCTCAAGCAGGACAGAAGGGTAGGGTCGTATGCACCTCGCGCGATCATATAGAAAGGTGCGGTTGCGTCCGTCACTTACGCCCATGATTGATGTGGTGTTTCTTCTCTTGGTCTTTTTTATGCTCGCAGCGCAGTATTCGCGCGAAACAACTCTTTCTGTTCATGCGGCACCAAGGAGTGCGGAGAATGCCCCCTATGTCGGCCCACCACGATTGGTGGATGTGACGCCTCAGGGTTTTCTGCTGAACGGTGTGACTACTCCGTTTGCGCAACTGACCGAGCAGCTTTCCCTTCTTATGGCCGATCCAACGGATACGAATTTGGTCCGCGTCTCCGACGGTGTCTCTGTGCAGGAACTGGTGGATTTACTCGGCCATCTTTCTGCCGCAGGTCTACCCAATGCCGCACTGGTGGAGGGGCAATAATGAAGCTGTCCCGCACAAATCGCGAACGTTTGGACATCGGATTGGTGCCGATGATCAATGTTGTGTTCTTGCTTTTGATTTTCCTTTTGATGACGGCGCGTTTGGTGTCGCCTCCTCCATTGGACATATCTGTACCTGAGGCTGAATCGGATATGGCGCGTGGCGAGGCAGATACGTTGTATCTGTCACGCGCTGGAGTGTTGGTGTTCAACGACAGTGAAGGCGAAGCGGCAGCTCTCACCGCACTGACAGGATGGGCGAAAAACTGCATTGCCTGTCAACTTAACCTGATGGCCGACCAAAGGGCATCAGCCCGCGCATTGACTTCGATTTTGAGTAAATTGGGTGCCATTGGGATCGAGGATATCACCCTCGTGACGGTGCAAAAATGAGCGCCTGGATCATGTCACGGTTTGATGTTTTGATCGCAGGACTGTTGGCGTTCGGGCTTCACGGGGCCGTAATCACTCATCTGGCACGCATGGATACGGTCGCGGTTGAGACTGTGCCCGCGTTGACGGGCGAGCTGACTGTCGCGCCGCCAGATTACGCACAGATGATTGCTGCGTGGGAGCGCCCGGTATATGTGGCACAAAGCGTTTCCGAGCAGATCCCGCCTCGGGTTGATGAGATGCTTGACCTTGTTGCCCCTGAGCCTGAGGCCGTGATCGCAGCGCATGAAAGCGCCAAACGCGTGCCGCCCGCTCTCATTGAACCTCTTGACGCGATAGAGTTACCGACCTTTGACGAGATGGCTCCCTCACAGGAGCGCCTTGAACCAGGCCTTACGGATTTGGCGCAGATTCCGCCCCCCGCCATTGTACCGACGCCGCGCCCAGAGCGGCGAGAAAAGACCGTCCAAAAGGCGGTAACAAAACCCAAAACTTCTACAAAGCCCTCACCCCACAAGGTTTTAAAGTCTGCGGCGAGTCCGCCTGTAAAGAGTGTAACGAACCCTGCCGTGAAACATGGCCAGGGCGGAGTTGGATCGACCACTATGTCAAAGTCGCAAATGCAGTCTCTCATCTCCAAGTGGGGCGCTTCTATTCGGCGCAATATTCTGCGGGCACAACGGTATCCCCGCGCAGCGAAGGGTGCGACGGGGCAAGTGAAGCTCAAACTCAAGGTTGCCACAAACGGCAGTCTAGAATCGGTATCTATTGTGCAAAGCTCGGGTAATCGTGTTTTTGATCAGGCTGCCTTGACGGCAGCGAAATCAGCGCGTCGATTTACAAGGGCCCCCAAAGGCCTAACAAGCCCGAGCTACAGCTTTTCTATCTCATTGAATTTCAGACCTAATTAGCCACATTCACAAAGATGATTGTGTTCTCGCGTAAGTATTTGAAAATTAAAGCCAAATATGCTTGATTTAAGTCAATGCCACGGGCCGCCAAATATTAGAATGGTGGGCTATGATGTTACTGACTCGACATATCCTTACCTTGATTCTCGCAGCAAGCCTTATGCTTGGCTCGGGTTTCGGTGGGTATAAACGTACCGCACACGCGATAGCGCGGGCGGGGGTGACGCAGATTGTCATCTGCTCGACCGATGGAGCCGAAACGGTTCAGATTGATCGCAACGGCAACGCAGTTGCGCCAGCATCCACAAGAGATTGTGCGCATTGCGCCGATTGTTCTCTTGTACCCCTCGCCTCGTTTAGTGCGCCTTCGGATATGTCCGTTCCCACTGCCCGCGACGTTTCTGTTTCATTGGCTCTGATATCCCTGCCCGCGCGAGCAGATCGCGTCGAGTATCCGTCTCGTGGCCCCCCGTCCCAAAGCAAGGTCTAAAGAATGCCCAGCCGTTTTGTTCATTCGCTCCTCATTCGTTTTCGGCATACCGCCTGTTTGCTTCTCGCGACGGTTCTAATTGTCGTTTCTCTGACCAGCGATACTCACGCGCAGACAGCCCAGCCGGTTCTTGCGCAATATCTCTCCAAAGTTTCCCCCGCTGATCTTGTCGAAGGCGCGGACGGATATGGTCCGATCCGCGAGGATGTGCCTGTCGCACCCTTGCTCAAGGGTGGCGAGCAGATCGGCTATGTCTTCGTCACCTCGGATTTCGTGGGCACCACGGGCTATTCGGGCAAGCCCATTCACACGATGGTCGCGGTGGATGCGGATGCGCGTATTCTCGGCATTGATCTGGTGAAACACTCCGAGCCGATTGTTTTGATCGGTATCCCCGACAGCAAGATCAAGGCGATGATGGTCGATTACATCGGCGTGAGCCTTGTTGACGAGGCGGCGGCGGGTGGCTCGGCGCATGACCTCAACATCATTTCGGGCGCGACCGTGACGATCATGGTCATTGATGACAGCGTGATCCGTTCGGGGCTGAAGGTGGCGCGTGCGCTTGGCCTTGGTGGTCTGCACGAGGAGGCCGACACGGGGCCGAAGTTTGCCATCAACACGGAGGCCGCGCAGCCGCAAAGCTGGACCCAGATGGAGGGTGACGGGACGGTGCGCCGCCTGACGCTCGACGTGGGGCAGGTGAATGGCGCTTTCGAGGAGTTGGGCGATCCGCGCACGGCCAAACGCGCGCTGACCGAGCCGCCCGAGACAACCTTCATCGACATGCAGGCCGCACTTGTCTCGGTCCCCGCGATTGGCGAGGCGATCCTTGGCGAAGCGGAAAACCGCAATCTGACCGAGTGGCTGGAGGAGGGCGAACACGCGGTGGCGATTTTCGGGCGCGGGCTCTACTCGTTCAAAGGGTCGGGTTACGTCCGTGGCGGGATTTTCGACCGTATCGTGCTGATACAAGACGATGTGTCGGTGCGCTTCCGTGATCGCGGGCATCAGCGGATTGGCACGCTGGCCATGGGGGATGCGCCCGATTTCATCGAAAAAGACCTGTTCAAGATTCCCGCCGATGTGGGCTTTGACCCGACCAAACCGTTCCGCATCCAGCTCTTGGTGCAGCGCGATGTGGCGGCGATTGAGAAGGTCTTTCTGACCTATGATCTGGGCTACCGCCTGCCTGATACTTTCCTTACGCCTCTGGCCGCGCCTGCGCCTGCTCTGGCCGTCGAGGATACAAGCGAGACCGATGCGCAGAACGCGCTGTGGAAGCGGATTTGGGAGGACAAGACGGCGGAGGTGATCGGCCTGCTTGTGATGCTGGTGGTGCTGACGGCGGCCTTCTTTTTCCAGATGCTTGTGACCCGCTCGGCGCGGTTCACCTACTGGTTCCGCATGAGCTTTCTGACCGTGACGCTGGTTTTCGTGGGCTTCTATGCCAATGCGCAGCTTTCCGTGGTCAACCTCATGGCGCTTTTCGGGGCGCTGACGACGGAATTCAGTTGGCAGGCGTTCCTGCTTGATCCGCTGACCTTCATCCTGTGGTTCTCGGTTGCAACGGCGCTGCTGTTCTGGGGCAGGGGGGCCTATTGTGGCTGGCTGTGTCCCTTTGGTGCCTTGCAGGAGATCACCAACCAGATCGCGCGTAAGATCGGCATTCCGCAATGGACCCTGCCTTGGGGGCTGCATGAACGGCTCTGGGCGGTGAAATACATGATCTTCCTCGGGCTGTTCGGGGTGTCGCTTTACTCCATCGAGCAGGCCGAACACCTCGCGGAAGTCGAGCCGTTCAAGACCGCGATCATTCTCAAGTTCGTTCGGGCGTGGCCTTTCGTGGCCTATGCAGGCGCGCTGTTGATCGCGGGGCTTTTCGTGGAGCGGTTCTATTGTCGCTACCTGTGCCCGCTTGGCGCGGCTCTGGCGATCCCCGCGCGGCTGCGCATGTTCGATTGGCTCAAGCGTTACAAGGAATGCGGAAGCCCCTGTCAGACCTGTGCGCATGAATGCCCTGTGCAGGCCATCCATCCCACGGGCGAAATCAACCCCAACGAATGCGTGAACTGTATGCACTGTCAGGTGCTGTACCAATCCGAGGACAAGTGTCCTGTGGTCATCAAACAACTCAAACGTCGCGCTGCGGTCACGGCCCCTGTTCTTACGGGAGCAAAGGCAGCTGCGCTGGCAAACCATCCGAATATTGGCAAATAGGGAAAGGAAACCCCATGTCTGACAAAATGAAAAACGAAATCAAAGGCGGTCTGAGCCGTCGTGGTTTCATGGGCGCAACCGCCACGGGCGCGGCGATTGTAGGTGGCACAGGCGGCAGGCTCGGATTACTGGCCGGTGGTGCGGCTGTTGCGACGGCTGCGGGCACGGGCAACGCGATGGCGCAGACCACCGATCACCTCAGTCCCGTTCCTGGCGAACTGGACGAGTATTACGGCTTCTGGTCTTCGGGCCAGACGGGTGAATTGCGTATCCTCGGCTTCCCGTCGATGCGCGAATTGATGCGGGTGCCTGTGTTCAACCGCTGCTCTGCAACGGGTTGGGGTCAGACCAATGAGTCGCTCAAAGTCCTCACCGAGAACATGCTGCCGGAGACCAAGGAATTTCTGGCGGCGCAGGGCAAGAAGGTTCACGATAACGGCGATTTGCACCACCCGCATATGTCCTTCACCGATGGCACCTACGACGGCCGCTTCATCTTTGTGAACGACAAGGCCAACACCCGTGTGGCCCGTATTCGCTGTGACGTGATGAAAACCGACAAGATCATCGACATTCCGAATGCCAAGGCGATCCACGGTCTGCGTCCGCAGAAATTCCCGCGCACGGGGTATGTCTTTGCCAATGGCGAAGACGAAACACCCATGGTCAATGACGGTTCGGTGCTCGACGAGCCAGAAAAATATGTAAACTTCTTCACCGCGATTGACGGTGATACGATGGATATCTCGTGGCAGGTGATGGTGTCGGGCAACCTCGACAACACCGATTGCGACTATCAGGGCAAATACGCCTTCTCGACCTCTTACAACTCGGAAATGGGGATGAACCTTGCCGAGATGATGGAAGCGGAGATGGATCACGTCGTCGTCTTCAACATCAAAGAGATCGAAGCGGGCATCGCCGCAGGTGACTATATCGAGCTAAACGGCGTGAAGGTCATCGACGGGCGCAAGGGACAGAACAAGAAATACACCCGCTACATTCCTGTGCCCAACAGCCCGCACGGCATTAACACAGCCCCCGACATGAAACACGTTGTGGTGGCCGGCAAGCTGTCGCCGACCTGTACCGTGCTGGACGTGACCAAGCTGGACGCGCTGTTCGACGCCGATGCCGAGCCTCGTTCGGCTGTGGTGGCCGAACCCGAACTGGGTCTTGGCCCGCTTCACACCGCATATGACGGCAAGGGGTTTGCCTATACGACCCTCTTCCTCGACAGCCAGATCGTGAAGTGGGACATCGCCAAGGCGGTTGAGGCCTATAACGGCGCGGATGTGGACCCGATCGTCTCGAAGGTCGATGTGCATTATCAGCCCGGTCACAACCACACCACCATGGGCGAGACCAAAGAGGCGGATGGCAAGTGGCTGATCTCGCTGAACAAGTTCTCCAAGGACCGCTTTATCAATGTTGGCCCGCTCAAGCCCGAGAACGAGCAGATCATCGACATTGCGACCGACGACATGAAGGTCGTGCATGACGGACCGACCTTTGCCGAACCGCATGACGTGACTCTGGTGCGGCGTGATATTGTCAATCCCGTGGATGTCTGGGACCGCAACGATCCGATGTGGGCTGATGCGCGGGCGCAGGCCGAGGCGGATGGTGTCGATCTCGACGATTGGCAGGAAGAGGTAATCCGCGACGGGAACAAGGTGCGCGTTTACATGTCGAGCCAAGCGCCGCAGTTCTCGCTGGAGAGCTTCACGGTTAAAGAGGGCGACGAAGTGACGGTCTATGTCACCAACCTTGATGACATCGACGACCTGACCCACGGCTTCACCCTAGGCAACCACGGCGTCGCAATGGAAGTCGGACCACAGGCGACCGCTTCGGTGACCTTCACCGCCGCCAAACCCGGTGTCTACTGGTACTATTGCCAGTGGTTCTGTCACGCACTCCACATGGAAATGCGCGGCCGTATGTTCGTGGAGCCTAAAGCCTGATGATCCGTCTCGTTGCACTCATTGTTGCCGCTGCCCTGTGCGCGTCCCCTGTGGTCGCGGAGCGGATTGTGGTGCATCCGGGCGACGGGGCCCTCGTCTCCGCCGTGGCAAAAGCCGTGGCGGGCGACGAGATCGTTCTCTCGGCGGGCCAGTACTTTGGCCCGCTGAGCATCAACGTCCCGCTGCGCCTTTCGGGCGAGCAGGGCGTAGTGATTGACGGAGCAAGGGAGGGCTCCGTCATCACGATTGATGCCGCCGATGTGACGGTGACGGGGCTGACCCTGACCGGATCGGGTCGCTCGCATGATACGATTGATGCAGGCGTGAAGCTGACGAAGAAGGCCACGCGTGCGCGGGTGATCGACAATGACATTGTTGGCAATCTTGTGGGTGTGGATATTCATGGGGCGCGCGATGCGCTGGTGAAGGGCAACCGGATCGAGGGTCTGCGACTGGCGCGGATGAATGATCGCGGCAATGGTGTCTATGTCTGGAACGCTCCGGGATCGGTGGTTGAGGACAATGAAATCCGCTACGGGCGGGACGGGATTTTTTCGAACACGTCGCGCGACAATACCTACCGCCGCAATCTGATGCGCGATCTGCGGTTCGCCATCCATTATATGTATACCAACGACAGCCTGATCGCGGGCAACGTGTCCATCGGCAACCACCTCGGGTTTGCGATGATGTACTCGGACCGGATCGTGGCGCGGGATAATATTTCGATCAATGACCGTGACCACGGGGTCATGCTCAACTTTACCAACAAGTCGGATATCTTTGCCAATCTGGTGACGGGCGGGACGGAAAAATGCGTCTTTGTCTACAACTCGCACCAGAACCTGTTGGCGGATAATACGTTTCAGGGCTGCGATATAGGCGTGCATTTCACCGCGGGGTCAGAGCGCAACACCATCACCAAGAACGCCTTTATCGGCAATCGCACGCAGGTCAAATACGTGGGCACGCGCGATGTCGAATGGTCGCACGAGGGGACGGGCAACTATTGGTCTGATCACCCCGCCTTTGATCTTGATGGCGATGCGCGGGCTGACAGCATCTACCGTCCCAATGATTTAATGGACCATATCCTATGGTCGCAACCGGCCGCGAAACTGTTGCTTGGGGCGCCCGCTGTGCAACTCGTGCGGTGGTCGCAAGAACAGTTTCCCGCCACGCAAACAGGCGGTGTTGTGGATAGCCATCCGCTCACATCCGCGCCAGTGCGTGACGTGCCGCACTCCTTTCAACTTTTGGCGCAGGGCACACCGCTTTGGGCAAACGGAGATCGTGATGACGATTTTGACCCTCTCGCATCTCACTAAACGCTACGGCAGTCAGACCGCCTTGGACGATGTGTCCTTGTCGGTATCGGCGGGCGAGCGTGTGGCCCTTTTGGGTCACAACGGGGCGGGTAAATCCACCTTGATGAAACTCGTGCTTGGCCTCATCACTGCCGATGGCGGTGAGCTGGCGATTGCGGGACATGCGCCCGGATCGGTGGTGGCGCGCGCGTTGACGGCCTATCTGCCCGAGAACGCGGCCTTCCATCCTGCGCTGACGGGACGCGAGCAAATCCGCCACTTCCTGCGCCTGCGCGGCGAACCTGTGTCCAAGGCCGAGGAGCTGTTGGAACGGGTGGGACTTGGCGACGCGGCACGCCGCCGGATCGGCACCTATTCCAAGGGCATGCGCCAACGCGTCGGACTGGCCCAAGCATTGATCGGCGCGCCGCGTTTGATGATCCTCGACGAGCCAACCTCGGGCCTTGATCCCGTATCGCGCCGCGAGTTCTACACGTTGCTTGACGAATTGGCCGCCCACGGCACCGCGATCTTGCTGTCGTCCCACGCGCTCTCGGAGGTCGAGGCCCGCACGGACCGTATCGTGATCTTGTCCAAAGGGCGCAAAGTCACCGAAGGCACCTTGGGCGATTTGCGCACCGAGGCGGCCTTGCCACTCACCGTTTCCTTGCGCCCACGTGCGGGGCAGGGGGCCGATGTGGCGGCACGCTTCCCCGAAGCGAAAGAGCACAACGGCCAATGGGTGATGGACTTCGCCCAAGCCCAAAAACTCGACGTGCTCGGGCGGATCACCGCCGCCGCCGACCAGATCGAAGATTTCGATATTCATCCGCCGTCGCTTGACGATATCTACGCTCATATCAGCTCAAAGGCCGCATGATGTTGAACCGTTTCCTCTCCACTGCCCGCATCGAATTCGCGATTGCCCTGCGCAACCGCTGGGTCTCTGTTGCGGTGGCCATGATGGTGCTGTTCTCGCTTGTCCTGTCGGCGGCAGGCTCCGCGCCCTCGGGCGATTTGGCCGTTGATCCGCTCTCCGTGACCGTCGCCTCTCTGACCTCATTGTCGGTCTATCTGGTGCCGCTGATCGCGCTGTTGATCTCGTTTGACGCCATCGCGGGCGAGGTCGAGCGGGGCACATTGCCGCTGCATCTGACTTACCCGCTGTCGCGCACCGAATTGCTCATTGGCAAACTCGCCGCACAACTGGCCGTGGTCGCGGTGGCGGTCGTGGCGGGATACGGTGTGGCTGCCTTGGCCGCGTTTTGGTCGGGGGGCAGCATGGCCGTAAACGGCTTGCCTGCGCTGTGGCGCTTGATCTGGACTTCGGTGTTGTTGGGGGCGGTGTTCTTGTCGCTCGGCTACCTCATGTCATGCCTTGCGCGGCGGCCCTCAGGGGCGGCGGCGATGGCCATTGGTTTGTGGCTCATAGCGATTGTGCTTTACGATCTGGCACTCTTGGCCGCGATTGTCGCCGATGACGGCGGGTCGTTTACGACACAGGTGTTCCCATGGGCGCTTGTCCTCAATCCTGCCGATGCGTTTCGCATTTTCAACCTCGCGGCCTCGGACGCTGTGGGCGCGGTGTCGGGCCTGTCGGGGGCCGCAAATGCCATCGCAATCTGGAAGCCGCTTATGTCGCTTTTACTCTGGCCGCTCTTGGCCCTTGGCCTTGCGCGTCTCGCATTTCAAAAGGTGCAACCATGATCGCTCGTCTTTCCCTCGTCCTGTGTGCGGCTTTGCTGTCGGCGTGCCAACAAGAGAGCGCGGCCTTGCCCGACCCCGTTGATGTCACGGCGGAAGCGGCGGGTTATTATTGCCAAATGGCGCTGTTGGAACATGACGGGCCAAAGGGGCAAATCCACCTTGATGGCATGCCCGCGCCGCTGTTTTTCTCACAGGTGAAAGACGCCGTGGCCTACCTGCATATGCCCGAACAAAGCCACGCGGTTGTTGCCACCTATGTGCAGGAGATGTCCACGGGAACGTGGGAGGAGCCTGGCCCGTGGGTGGAGGTTTCCGAGGCGGTCTATGTGATCGGATCAGACATGATGGGAGGCATGGACGCGCCCGAATTTGTGCCCTTCGCCATGCGAGCGGCGGCGGAGGCGTTTGCCGCGCGTCACGGCGGCGAGATCCGCGCCTTTGACGCGATCACCGCGCAGGATGTTCTGGGCGCGCCCGACGCGGGGGCGCAGGCGGCACAGGGCGAAGACGATATTGCGGCGCGGTTGAACGCGCTGACCAGCTATAAAGGACAGTGATCCATGACCCTTTCTCGACGCCGATTTCTTACCATTGCGTCTGCGGCCTGTTTGAGCGCGGGGGTGGCGCGGGCCACGCCTTACCGCTGGAACGGCATTGCGCTTGGCGCGCGGGCGCAGATCATTCTCGACCACCCCGACGCGGCGGCGATTGCAACGCGGGCGCAAGCGGAGATCGCCCGCCTTGAAGGAGTGTTTAGCCTCTTTCGTGCCGATAGTGATTTGATGCGGTTGAACGCAAGAGGGCGTCTGGATGCGCCTGCGTTCGAGTTGCTCGATTGTCTGGCCGTGGTGCGTCGGGTCCATGAAATCACCGAAGGTCGGTTTGATCCGACCGTGCAACCCTTGTGGCAGATTGTCGCGCAATCGGCCGTACAGGGGCAGGTTCCCGCGGCAAGGGATCTGGCTGTGGCGAAGGATCTTATTGGCTTTGACCGTGTGCGTTTTGACAGTGCCGCGATCCAACTGGATGAGGGGCAGGCGTTGACGCTCAACGGCATCGCACAAGGCTATATTGCGGACCGCGTGGCGCATCTTTTGCGCACCGAAGGAATCTCCGATGTCTTGATAGATACAGGTGAAATTACGGCTCTTGGCGTGTACGAAGATGGTGCGGGATGGCCCGTCACCATTGCGGGAGAAAACGCACCACACCTATTGCGGGACCGCGCCTTGGCCACCTCTGCGTTGATGGGAACAGTTCTGGATGGTGCAGGCACTCAGGGACATATTTTTGACCCGCGTGATGGTACTTTGCGCCCGCGTGGTGCCAAACAGATATCCGTGTCGGCACGGAGCGCGGCACTTGCGGATGGCTTATCTACAGGTTTAAGCATGGCCCACAGTGCTCAAGAGGCGAGTGACCTCTTGAGTATAGTCAAGGATGCACGCCTTGAATCCTTTATCACTTGATCCGACATAGACTTATCGAAGGGACACACACATGAAAACTCTCGTTCTCGCGTTTTGCGCATTGCCACTCTTGGCGTCGACTGCCTATGCGGGCGATGCAGATAAAGGTGCTTCTGATTTCAAGAAATGCAAAGCTTGCCACTCTATTACTGCTGCTGATGGCACCGTGATCCAAAAGGGTGGTAAAACCGGTCCCGATCTGGGTGGCGTGATTGGCCGTCAAGTCGGTTCCGTTGAAGATTTTCGTTACGGTGACAGCATTGTTGCCGCTGGCGAAGCAGGCGCCGTTTGGGACGAAGAGAGCCTTGCTGCTTACATCCAAGATCCAAAAGCGTGGCTGATCGAAGCCACTGGCGACAAAGGTGCCAAAACCAAAATGACCTACAAGCACAAAAAAGGCGCCGAAGATATGGCCGCATATTTTGCGTCGCTGAGTAACTAACACACATACCCGCGCGAACAAATCGGGTGAAGACGCCGCTCCTAAGGGGCGGCGTTTTTGTGTCTGGGCCAGATCGATCCAAGAGGCGAGAGATGCGGATGGAGCCTATTTGGAGGCTTCGTCCAATAGCCTTTCAACCCAACGGCTAAACAGCATCGCGGCAGGCACGCCGAAGGGCAACGACAGACCGAGCGCCCACACGGGAGGTAAGGCAGGAAGGCCGACAACCTGCGTCACTAAAGAGGCCATAAACAGGTTGATGGCGACGGCTGCGGCAGCAAAGGGATAGAGTACAACGGTGATTTTGCGGCGTGACCAGCGAGGGCCAGAAAACAGATCGTTGGTCATTGAAAAGTTCCGTCAATGGACTGGGGGATATTGGGTGCAGCGCGACTTGCAGTAGATGGCACTGCGGTGTCAGTGCATGTCGTGAGTGTGTCCGTTTGGACCTCTGCCCGCCATAGGTGGTCCGAGCTGCGGCACGAAGGGGGAAGAGCCGATGCAAAACCTATGGTGGGCAGAGCCGATAATAAGACGGTTAAAACGTGTCTCATGTCACAAACATGTATCGGGTTTGCATTTATTCCCTTGACCAAAGTCAGGTGATTTAGGTTATCGGGGGATGTTGCGTGAGGCATGTGCTGACGTGGTTATGGAGGCGTAAATACAAACCGGCCACGTGGTGAGACGTGGCCGGAGTGCTTATCGGTGACATCTACGCGAACAGCGCACCGATAATTCCGAGGATGCTACCGCGGTTTAGTAGACGTCCTTTTGTGTATTGAAGACGTTGAATTTGCCTGTTGGTGTGATCAGGCGCGGATCCTTGATGACGTGTTTAAGCTCAAGGGTTGCGTCGTCGACAATCACGATGGCGCTTTCTTTGTCTTTGGAGTTCCACACGGAGAACCAAACTTCGGTCCCTTGTTTGTTGAACTCGGGTTGAACGACGCGGGGTTGGCCACCTTCAATCCCTGCCCACTCGCCGATTGGGAGAATAGTATACTCTTCCTCTGTCTCGCGATCATCGTCGAAGTCGGGGATGTTGAATACAGCAACCGACGAAGATGTTTCCTCATCAGGGTTGAGGGTGGCATCGACATAGAGGTGCTGCGAGTTGGGGTGGGTTTTGATAAAGAGCGATCCGCCGCCCAGACCGTAGAAGCTGTCTACAAGGGTCCATGCTTGCTCAGGATGTCCCTCGGGGTCGGTTCCGATCAACGCAATGCTCTCATCACCCAAGTGCGATGTGGCCCAAACGGGACCGAACGCAGGGTGCATGAAGTTTGCACCGCGACCGGGGTGAGGTGTTTGGCCCTCGGTTTCGATCATTGCGGTCAACTTGCCCTCTTTGGTGTCCACAACCGCAATTTTGTTGCGCGCGTTCGCGGCCACCATGAAGTAGCGGTGAGTGCTATCAAGGCCACCATCGTGCAAGAAGCGTTCGGCTTCGATCTCGACAGTTTTGAGATTTTTCAGGTCGGAGTAATCGACCATCAAAATCTTGCCCGTTTCTTTCACGTTGATGATGAACTCGGGTTTGTAGTGTGAGCCTAAAATAGAGGCGACGCGAGGCTCGGGGTGGTAGGTCTGTTCGTCGTAGATGTTGCCACGGGTCGAGACGATTTTTAGCGGCTCAAGCGTGTCGCCATCCATGATGACATACTGTGGTGGCCAGTAGGCACCTGCGACAGCAAATTTGTCCTCGTAGCCCTCGAATTTGGAGGTCTCAACGGAACGTGCCTCCATGCCGATTTTAATCTTGGCAACCGTATCTGGAACTTCCATCCACAGGTCCACCATATTGACAAGGCCGTCGCGTCCGATGACGAACAGGTAGCGTCCAGAGGCCGAAACGCGCGAGATGTGGACGGCGTAGCCGGTGGTGATGATGGTGCGAATTTCATAGGTGTTGCCGTCGATCAGGGCGACTTGTCCCGCATCACGCAATGTCACAGACATGAGGTTTTCGAGGTCTATGTCATTGAGTTTTTCGGTGGGCCGATCTTCGGGAGCCACGATAACCTCCCAGCTATCAAGCATTTCTGGCATGCCCCACTCGGGGGGCGCAGGTGGCTCAAGCATCAGATAGCGTGCCATGAGGTTGATCTCTTCTTCGGACAATTCGCCCGAGGTGCCCCAGTTGGGCATCCCTGCGGGCGAGCCGTAGGTCAGAATGCTTTCCAGATAGTCGAAGCCGTGGTCGCGCGTGATGTCTGTGGTCAGTGGTTTGCCCGTGGCTCCTTTGCGCAGCACACCGTGGCAGCCAGCACAACGTTCGAAATAGATTGTGGTGGCGTCTTGGAATTCGGCGTTGGTCATGACGGGATCGCCTGGACGCATCCCTGGGACTTCTACGTGAATTTCTCCGAGTGTTGTCATGGATGGGGAATACGCGGCTGCCGGATCACTGCCGTGGGAGTTGTCTTGTGCAAGCGCGGGCGTAAGGCCGCCAGCGAGCATTAAGGCAACTGTGCCAAGCAAGGAACGTTTGAGTTTGGTGGCTCTGGTGGACATTTTAAATACTCCGATGAGCTGTTTAAGCTGCGAGGAGCATCACGCTTTTGTGAGGTTGTCTCCTTGACCAATGTTAAGGTGGGGTGCGACATTTTGGGGCCCCATAAAGCAACGCTTTTGCAACGAGGGTTTTCACGATGAAACAGGTCTTCCGTCTTCTCGTTGGAGAAGGATTCCGCGTCTTCTTTTTGGGGGCGGGAGTCTTTGGTTTTCTCTCCATGTTCGTTTGGATTGCCTATCAGGTGGTATTGAATTTGGGAGGCAATCCGGATTTCCCTACTGCGATGGCTCCGCATCTGTGGCATGGGCATGAGATGATCTTTGGCTACGGCGGGGCGGCTTTGGGTGGCTTTTTTCTGACTGCGGTGCCCAACTGGACAGGGGCGAAAGCCGCGCCTCATCGGTTCATTGCCTTTGTTGCGGGTTTGTGGATTGCGGGTCGTGTGGTCGTTTGGATGTCGGGAGTTTTACCTCCTGTCGCTGTGGCGGTGATTGACCTGTCGTTTGCGCCCGTTCTCGGAGCCAAAATTGCCTCACAACTTCTCAGAAAGCCAAAGCCGCAGAACATGGTGTTCTTGTTGTTCCTCACATTTTTCTGGACCGCGAACTTGCTGGTGCATCTGGAGTGGATGGATGTCACGAAAGCGACCGCAGGGATTGGCCTGCGTGGCGGATTGATGGCGCTTGTGGGCATGATCATCGTTCTAGGTGGGCGCGTGACGCCTGCGTTTACGCGCAATGCGATGCATCGTGCAGGCATTGAAAGCGGTACACCGAGTGATCCCAAACTGTTTACGCCCTTGGCCATTGGTTTGGCAGCTACGTTGCCGCTCGTTGCGATGTTGAGCGATGGGACCGTGGTAAGTGGCGTGGTTTACCTCGCCGCTGGTATTTTTGCATTGGTTCGGGTGGGAGTGTGGCACACGCGATTTCAGTGGAGCCAGCCAATCTTGTGGAGCTTACATCTAAGTTACGCCTCAGTAGGTGCGGGATTGGTGCTCAAAGGGCTTGCGCCCTTTACCTCTCTCTCCGAGGTGGCAGGGTTACATTTTATCGCCATTAGCGGCGTCGGTGGCATGACGTTCGCTGTGATGGCGCGTGCAAGCCTTGGTCATGCAGGTCTTGCGCTGGTGGTGGCGCGGCCGGTTGCGTTTGGGTTTGTGGCGCTGCCTTTTGCGGGGATTGTACGTTGGGCAGGCGGAACGTTCGGCGGCGAAATCTATGCCCTGTCAATCTGGGTGTCTGGTGGTTTTTGGCTTGTGGCCTTTACCGGATTTCTCGCGGTCTATGTGCCAATTTTCACTACGCCGCGCGCACCCCGTGCGCCAGTTGGTCCACCACCTTCATCATGATGAGAAACTTTTAACCGATTATCTCCAGCAATTGACTTTCGTTAAGGATGCGCGCGAACGGCGTCGTTATCGAAGAGCACCGTAACTGCTCAGTCAAGGAGACCGCGCCATGCGCGAAATCATGACCAAGAGCATGGCCCGCAATATTTTTTATGGCGGATCACTGTTCTTTATTCTCATCTTTCTGGGGCTATCAGTGCATAGCCATATCTATATCCGAAACACCTCAACCGATGCCGATACGCTGACGTCCTCGGTTATTGAGGGAAAGCATCTGTGGGAAAAACACGGCTGTGTGAACTGTCACACAATTCTGGGCGAGGGTGCGTATTTTGCGCCTGAGCTTGGAAACGTGATGACCCGTTGGGATGTGACAGACGATCCCGAGGCCGCTTTTGAAGGGTTGAAGGGGTGGATGATGGCCATGCCAACAGGCATCGAAGACCGTCGCCAAATGCCATTTTTTGAACTGACCGACGAAGAATACCGTGCGCTCAGTGATTTCCTGCTGTGGACCGATGCGATCCGCAATCAGGACTGGCCTCCGAATGATGCGGGCTAAGGGAGACATAAAATGAAATACCAAACCCAAAAAATCGCGATGGCCTATTTCGTGACTGCCATGGCATTATTCGCCGTTCAGGTCTCTCTTGGCCTCATCATGGGCTGGATCTATGTGGATGGAAATTTCCTATCCGAACTCCTGCCGTTTAACATTGCCCGTATGCTCCACACCAACTCATTGATCGTGTGGTTGCTACTGGGCTTCTTCGGTGCCGCTTACTACCTCATCCCAGAGGAATCAGAGCGCGAAATCCACTCGACCAAATTGGCCTATCTCCAACTGGCGATAATGATCTTGGGAACTGCGGGTGTTGTGTTTACCTACCTGTTCAATCTCTTTGACGGGAATTTCCTTTTGGGAAAAGAGGGGCGTGAATTCCTTGAGCAACCCCGTTGGGTCAAGGCGGGTATCGTCGTGGCCGCTCTCATCTTCCTCTACAATATCTCGATGACGGTTCTCAAAGGGCGCAAGACCGCGATCACCAACATCATGTTGCTCGGCCTGTGGGGGCTGTCGCTGCTGTTCCTCTTCTCCTTCTACAACCCCTCCAACCTAGCGCTTGATAAACAATACTGGTGGTACGTTGTGCACCTTTGGGTCGAAGGCACGTGGGAATTGGTTATGGCCGGTATCCTCGGATTCTTGATGCTCAAGCTGACGGGTGTGGACCGCGAAGTTGTGGAGAAATGGCTCTATGTCATCGTCGCCACTGCGCTCTTCTCGGGCATCCTCGGCACAGGCCACCACTACTATTGGATCGGCACACCGGGCTACTGGCAGTGGATAGGGTCAATCTTCTCGGCGCTCGAAGTTGTCCCCTTCTTTGGCATGATGGCCTTTGCTTTTGTCATGGTCTGGAAAGGGCGCCGCGATCATCCGAATAAAGCCGCTCTCTTGTGGTCGCTTGGCTGCGCTGTGCTTGCTTTCTTTGGCGCAGGTGTCTGGGGCTTCTTGCATACATTTCACGGGATCAACTACTATACCCACGGCACGCAAATCACGGCGGCTCACGGCCACCTAGCGTTCTTTGGAGCCTACGTGGCCCTCAACCTTGCGATCATCACTTACGCGATGCCGCAATTGCGTGGACGTGATCCTTACAACCAAGTGCTCAACATGGCGTCCTTCTGGCTGATGTCAGGTGGCATGTTGTTCATGACCTTTACGCTGACATTTGCAGGCACGGTTCAAACCCACCTGCAGCGCGTCAATGGCGAGTATTTCATGGACGTGCAGGATCAGCTTTGGATCTTCTTTGTGATGCGCTTTGGCTCTGGTGTCGCGGTGGTGTTGGGCGCTTTGCTCTTCATCTACGCGATTATGGTGCCACGTCGTGAAATCATTGCGGCCGGGAAACCTGTCGATACAGCCGCGGAATGATGATTATGAAGGATATCAATCACACATCGGAAGGGGTGGCTGACGCCCCTTTCTACCTTCCGCAGGGTGACGAGGTTTCCGTGTTCGAGGCCGCCGCAAAACACGATTTGCCGATCCTGCTCAAAGGACCGACCGGCTGCGGAAAAACACGGTTTGTCGCCTATATGGCGGCCCGCTTGGGCCTTCCTCTTTATACTGTTGCCTGTCACGATGACCTTTCGGCGGCCGACCTGATCGGGCGTTACCTGCTGAAGGGTGGGGAAACGATTTGGGTCGACGGGCCGCTCACCCGCGCGGTGCGCGAAGGGGCGATTTGCTATCTCGACGAAGTGGTCGAAGCGCGTAAAGACGTGGCCGTGGTGTTGCACCCGCTCACCGATGACCGCCGCATTTTGCCGATTGACCGCACGGGCGAAGAGATCGCTGCGGCGCCAGGGTTCATGCTCGTGGCCTCGTATAACCCTGGCTATCAGAACATCCTAAAGACCCTCAAGCCGTCGACACGTCAGCGGTTTCTGGCGCTTGATTTCGCCTTCCCGACCCCTGAGTTGGAGATCCCTGTAGTCGCCGCTGAGAGCGGGTTGTCCGAGGATCGCGTCAAGCCCCTCGTGCGTCTTGCGAACAAGTTGCGCGACATGAAAGGGCAAGACATCGAAGAGGGTGTATCCACCCGCCTCGTCGTCTACGCCGCCACGCTCATTGCAGGCGGAATGCCGATTGAGCGGGCGATTGAAACCGCGATGATTGAACCGCTCACCGATGATGCGGACACGAAACGCGGGCTCCTCGATCTTGTCACTGCCGTTTTCGGGTGAGGCCGGTAATGGGCAAGATTGAATTTGAGCCATGGGAACCCGAAGAAACGATTGGGAAGATATGGCACAAATGGGCCAGCCGCTTTGATGCGCCTGAGGCGTATGAGGGAGCCCGTTCCGATCTGTCCCTGATCGATGGGCGGTTGGCTGTTTTCTTTCGCGGGATGGGCGGTGATCCATCGGTCGAGATCAAGCCGATTTCGGACGAGCAATCGCATCACCGTCTGTCGCGCCTACGCGCTCTTGGGACCTATGCCGAGGAACTGCCACGCGCCAGTTTTGACGGGAGCGCCCTGCGCTTGCCGTCGTCCTTGGCGGTGTTTCCTACCGAGCAAATGAACGCCGCCGCCTATGTGTGGCTTGCCGCGATTGGCGCGGCCACAGATCCGATTGCGCAGGTCGACGATCCGCTGGTGAGTGATCTGATGGTGCTGTCGCATGTGCGCGCCGCGCTGATCCAAACCCATCTGGATGCACCGGGTTTGCGCGCGCTCTATACCGAGCTGTGTACGCTCTTGCTTGCGGGGCGCACCACGCCGTCGCTGCCACAGGCCGAACGTGCCGTCGAAGAGGTGATCCGCCTGATGCTCGGGGCCGATGTGACGCTCTCGGACAAGGCGCAAAAGATGTGGGACAGCGTGCAAAGCGGCGACTATTCTATCTGGCGTGCGCCGCGCAAATACCGTCCGTTTTTGCCTGTGCCGATCTGGGTGGAGCCGCGGGTGCAAACCCTGTCGGTGGGCGATGCGGTCCAAACACAACAGGCCGAACTGGCCAAGGATGAAGGCCAGGACGAAGACACCAAACCACGCCGTGCGCGGCGTCACCGCTCCGATCAGATCGAGCGCAAAGACAGTCTGATCTTGCACAAGTTCGAAGCCATTTTGAGCTTTGCCCAATTCGTCAATCTCAACCGCCGCGTTGAGGATGATGACGAGGACAACGCCAAAAAATCCGCCGATGACCAAGAGGAAATTGGCCTTGGGCAGATCAAGAAAGCCCCCGCGACACGGTTGCGGCTTCACTTGGATCTTGCTCCCGAAGACGCGGACATTGAACGGATTTCCGCCAAAGTGACCTATCCCGAATGGGATGTGCGGCGCGGCGTCTATTTGCCCGATCATACCCGTGTTCTGGCGCACCGGATTGAGGCGGATACCACCGCCGAGGCCGTGTTCGACCATGAGGCGCGCAAACGTATTCGCGCCGTGAAACGACAGTTTGAAGCGCTGCGCCCGTCGCTCATTTCGACCTCAGGCCATTTGGATGGCGACGAGTTGGACAGCGAACGCGCCGTGCGGGCCGTGGCGGATTTCGCCGCAACGGGCGAGAGCGACGGGCGGGTGTGGCGGCAAAACCGTCCGCTCAAACGCGATCTCGCCGTGTCGATTTTGCTCGACGTGTCGCGCTCGACCGAGGCCATCGTGACGTGCCACCGCGGGCATGCACGCCCCGTCATCGACATTGAACGCGAGGCGCTTGCAGCACTGGCGTGGGGCTTGGACGCTTGCGGAGATGCCTTTGCGATCAACGGGTTTTCCTCGATCAAACGCGACCGCGTGTTCGTGGCCGAGGCCAAAGCCTTTGACGAGCCGATGGGCGCGGGCGTGGAAGCCCGAATTGCCTCGCTCAAGCCCGGATTTTACACCCGTCTGGGGGCGGCGATCCGTCACGCGAGCACGGGACTGGCCGAGCAAGGCCACATGCGGCGGCTGTTGTTGGTGATCACCGATGGCAAGCCCAACGATTTGGACCACTACGAAGGGCGCCACGGGATCGAAGACAGTCGCAAGGCCGTGATGGAAGCGCGTCGCGCCGGTCATGCGGTGTTCGGGATTGCCGTGGACCGCGACGGCAAAGCGTGGTTCCCGCGTATTTTCGGGCAAGGCGGCTATGCGCTTGTCCCTGATCCCGAGCGTCTGAGCGAGGCTTTGCCCCGCATCTACGCGCAAATTGTTGAGCGTTAAATGACAGAACACACGGTTGATAGGGCTGACCCAGACGAGACGGGCGAACAGCTTCCACATGATTTGATGGTCTGGGTTTTGATCGTCTCGGAGATGTTGGTGTTCGGCGCAGGGCTTTGGGCGTTTTTGGCGGTGCGGATTTCGGATGTCGACGGGTTTGCCGAAGCCGCGCGCCATTTGTACCCCGTGGCGGCGGGGTTGGGCACGATCCTTTTGGTCACATCCGGCTTTTTTGCCGCTGTGGGCATGCGTCTAAATCGCTCCGCGCCCTTGGTGCTTGCCGCTCTGGGCGGGGTCGGATTTCTGTGGTTGAAATCGCATGAATGGGCCAGTTTGATCGCGTCGGGCCTGTCCACAGAGAGCCACCCGTTCTTTACATTCTACTACCTTTTGACGGGCTTTCACGCCGCGCATGTTGTGGCGGGGATCTTTTTGTTGCTCTTGGTCGCATGGCGCAAACGCGCCACGGAGGTCTCCGCCGCCGTTGCGTTTTGGCACATGGTTGATCTGGTCTGGGTCATGCTCTTTCCCGTCATTTATCTGTTGGGGTCGCTATGAAACGATTGATCTATGCATGGGGGATTGTGGTGGTGGCCAGCGTGCTCACGACGCTGTTGGCCGTGATGCACGGGTCGGCGATTTGGATTGCCCCTGCCTTGATGGGCTTGGCGTTGATCAAGTCGCGGGTGATCTTGGCGCAGTATCTTGATCTCTACCAAGCGCCGCGCATGTTGGCGGGCATGACGACCGTGGTCGTGTTTTGGGCGGCGGTCGCACTTGTGCTGATTATGGCCGCGCCTTAGCGCGTCCACCCCGCAGCGGGATCATCCTCGGCATAGGCGCGCAGGGCTTCGATGTCTTTGATGTCGGCGGCGTTTTGACGAACCTTCACACCCTTATCTTTGAGCTTGGCAAAGGCCCGCGACAGGCTTTCGGGTTTCATGCCCAGACGCCCCGCGATCAGAACTTTATCGTAGGGCAGGGTGACTTCGCATGATCCAATCTCACACGGCGCAAGGTCGAGCAAGAACTCGGCCACGCGCTGTGGACCCGTGCGCGATTTCAACTGTTCAACCTGTGCGACGAGGTTGTGCAGGTGGGCATAGGTTGCGGTGAGCATTGCTATGGCGATTTTGGGGTTTTCTTCGAGCAAGCGCAGCAAAGCAGCGGCGTCGATCCGTACCAACTCGCAATCGGTGACGGCCTCGGCGGAGACGGGATAAGTGTCCGATCGCAGGGCAACAGCTTCGCCAAATGAATGCCCTTTGGTGAAGGCGCCGACTACTGCTTCGGTGCCATTAGCGGCGATACGGTAAAGTTTCACCCACCCGTTGGCGACGATGTAAATGGCACTAGCAGGATCGTCTTGTAAAAAGATTGTGCTGCCACGCGCATGTTGGGTGACATGTGCATTTTCAAGCAAAGTATCCACGAGAAAATCAGGTGCGTTTGCAAACAGCAAGGAGCGGCGTGCAATCATTTCGACGTCGGGGCGCATATCGAGAAACCTGTTTTTGTTCGCGTATTTCGGGACTCTAGAATCGAATGTTTCCATATGCAAACGGGTGTGACGGGCGCAGCAGCAGGAAAGCGCTCTTTGGTTGATTTTGGTCAAATATCTCACGCAGCCTTTGCCGCACAGTCGCGTCAGGCCCAATAGGCAGAGATTACGGGACAGTGAAAATGAGCATGATGAATAAAACGGACGTGTTTATGTGGCGGCTGACTTCTGCGGCGGCGCTTTGTGCGGCGGGTGTTTTGAGCGTCGGTGCGGCATGGGCCGAAGAGGTGTTCGAACTGGATGCGATCACCGTGACGGGCACGGGATTTGCGGTGCAAGTGATGGACAACCCTGCGAGCCTCACCGTGCAGGGCGAGACCCAGATGAAGCGGATCGCCCCCAAATCTGTCGC
Organism: Celeribacter sp.; assembly: GCF_048266405.1. GTDB lineage: Bacteria > Pseudomonadota > Alphaproteobacteria > Rhodobacterales > Rhodobacteraceae > Celeribacter. The sequence continues at coordinate 294,406 of NZ_JBLWZO010000002.1, read as the reverse complement.
GTCATTCCTCAACGAAGTGCCCGGTGTACAGGTGTCCGAGGAGGGCATTGAGCGCGTGTCGATCCGTGGCGAAACCGCCGCACGGGTCGCCGTACTGATCAACGGGCAAAAGCTCACCGACCATTCCAACTACGGGCAACCCATTATGGTGGACCCGAGCACAATCGAGCGGATCGAAGTGGTGCGCGGGCCGTCGTCCGTCATAACGGGGTCGTCGGCGATTGGCGGGGTGATCAACATCATCCTAAAAAAGGGCACGCCCGTGCCGTTCGAGATGACCACAACAGCGGGTTATTTTTCAGCCACCAAGGGTTGGCGCGCGTCCAACACCATATCTGGCACCGTCGCCGCAGGGGCAGGGGAACTAGACTACCGTTTGAGTTTCGGTGCGTCCAAACAGGGCGACCGCGAAACACCCAACGGGACGCTTGATCCCTCGTCGAGTGAGGATCAAAGCCTGTCCGCTCACATGGGCTGGACCAAGGACAACCACTATTTCGCGATTGATGCGATGGCCTTTGATCTGGGTGCTGAAGTTTTCACCGAACAAAACGGGTTCACTATTGATCTGCCCAAGCGCAATCTGCGCAAAGTGGCGCTGTCGTATGAGGCCACAAACCTGTCGCCTGTGGTGGACAAGGTCGCGTTGAACGCGTTCTACCAAACCGTTGACCGCGTGTTTGACAGCGATATTTCGCAGGGAAGGTTCCCTGTTTTTGTTGATATCAATGCCTATTCGGAAGATGCGCAAAAGACGACGGGTCTCAACGGACGGGTCGAATTGTCGTTTGGACCAACGAGCCGCACGGTGTTCGGGTTTGAATACGTTGATGACGCAGTGGTCACGGACAAAACAACGACGACGCGGATCACCAATATGGTCGTGCCCTCGCCGCCAGCTTCTCAACGGGTTGGCCATGACGAGGCGGGGATCAAGACGCTTGCGCTTTATGGTCAGCACGAAATGGACCTGTCCTCCGCCGTTACCGCGACGGTTGGCGCGCGTTGGTTCAATGTGTCCGCGTCTCTTGATGCCTCGTCCACGGATGGGGTGAACAACCCGCTGTCGTCCAATTCCGACAGTGGCATTTTGGGCGCTGCGGGTTTGGTGTGGCGCAGCAGCGACGCGCTGTCCTTGCGGGCAAACCTGAGCCAAGGCTACACCTATCCGACCCTGAGCCAATTGTTCCTGACCACGGTCGGCGGCTCCAACACCACCTACGGCAACCCAGATCTGAAACCCGAAACCGCGACCACGCTTGAACTTGGGGCGCGCTATGACGGTGGGGCAGGGCAGCTTGATGCGACGCTGTTTTACACCAAGAGCGACGACTATATCGCCAAGGTCATCACGGGGCGCACGGCGGTTTGGGAAAACGTCGATGAAGCGCGGGCCTACGGTCTCGAGCTTCAGGGCGAATACAATCTCGGGGCGGTGACGCCCTATGCATCGCTTGCTTTGATGCGCCGCGAGATCACCTATGCCAACGGGTTTTCCACATACGATAGCGGCACGCCACGTGTGTCGGGGCGCCTCGGCGTCAAGGGCGATTGGGATGCATGGAACATGGCGGGCGATTGGGATGTGTTTATGCGCGGCGCGAGCGGCGCAGGGATGCGTGACCAAGACGGGGTGATGGATGGTCCGAGCCTTGGCGGTGGATACGCCACCTTGAACCTCGCGGTGAGTGCGCAAGTGTCCGACAGCTTCCGCGTCTCGGCGGAAGTTGGCAACCTCTTTGATTGCGCCTATGAGGGTTACGACCAAAACCCCGGCGCGGGTCGCAATATCGCGGTCTTTGCCACAAAAACATGGTAGGCGATTACCGCAAGACGTCGGGAAAACTCGCAGGTGCGCGCGTTGTGGCCCTGTCCGATTACGCGATAGATGCGGCAAAATCGGTGCAGGCTGATCTGGCCCTTGATGCCGTGGTCTATGCCACAGGCGAGGAATTGATCGCGGCAGAGGACGTGGATGCGACCCTCGTGTGAGGGGATCGACCCATGAGGTCTATGTTCTCGCGGCGATTGCGGCAGGTAAACCGTGCTTTTGTGAAAAGCCACTTGCCACAACTGTGCAGGGTGCGTCGAATATCGTCGACGCTTAAATCGGCGGTGGAAACCAAACGGGCGCGCCATTGATGGTGCATGCCGCACATCGCAGCCCCACAGTTCCTATTCAATACGAAATGCCGATGGTGATCCACGACACCTTTGTGCACGAGGTGGATTTATTCCGTTGTTTATTCCGTTGGTTGCTTGATGACGACTACCGTCTGCGGGCGGGTGAATGTGTATCTGAGCACACTGGCGGCCAAGAGATCATTTTGGTGATGATTGAGGGAAAGGCCACTGTGATGGCGGCGGGCACCGATTGGGGCGAATTGGGCGAGCGGATGGACGTGTTCGAGAAAACGCCCCCCCCATTGCCTCTATGTGCCAAACGATGCGGCATGGGAGGCCACGGCCACGACGGAGTGCACCATCGCCATTTGTAAAGCACCCGGTAAATCGGGCCACGCGGCGCGGCGCATCGGACCCGACGGGATCACACTGACGCAGCGCGGCGAGGGTAGCAACACGCGCCACATCAACAACATCGCGATGGAGAACGAAGACTACTGCGACAGCTTGCTCGTCACCGAAGCCTTTACCCCCGCGGGCAACTGGTCGAGCTATCCGAGCCACCGCCACGACGAGGACGATTATCCGCGCATCACCTACCTTGAGGAGACCTATTACCACCGTCTCAATCCCGTGGACGGCTTTGGTATTCAACGCGTTTACACCGACGATTTGACCCTTAACGAGACCATGGCCGTGCATAATCACGACGTCGTTTGCGTCCCGCGCGGGCATCATCCTTGCGGTGCGCCGCACGGGTTCGAGATGTATTACCTCAATGTAATGGCGGGCCCGCGTCGCGCATGGCGATTTGTCCCTGCGCCCAACGTCGAACACCTCATGTAAACGCAGTGGGGCGCCGTTCGTAACATTTAAAATCACAAAATCACACTATTGAAGTTATTTTTGTGACGTGTCATGTTGCAACTAGGGATGGAACCTAGGCGGCCTGACTCGGGATTTCCCGATTTTAGCCCGTCTTATCACATCTCACGAAACGCGGCGGATAGACCAAAGGGGCCCCACATGACGCAGGCTGATTTCTGGGTTGGCACCAGTTGGAAGATGAACAAAACACGTGCTGAGGCGCAGCAGTTTGCCGAGGCACTTGCCGCCGCAGATGCCACCCGCGACCCGCGCATTCAACGTTTTGTCATCCCGCCATTTACCGCGCTGTCCGATGTGACTTCCCGCCTTGCTGAGAGCTCGGTGAAAGTCGGTGCACAGAATATGCATTGGGAAGATGCAGGCGCGTGGACGGGAGAAATCTCACCGCTCATGCTCACCGATTGTGGCGCGGATATTGTCGAGCTTGGACACTCCGAGCGGCGGACACATTTTGGCGAAACCGATGACACCGTCGGGCGCAAAACGGCCGCTGCCGTGCGTCACGGATTGATCCCGCTGATTTGCATCGGCGAGACATTGAGCGAGCGCGAGGCAGGGCTGGCACAGGACGTTCTGGCTGCTCAGGTGCGCGGAGCCTTGGACTATCTGACGCCCGCGCAAAAATCCGCCCCGATCCTGTTGGCCTATGAACCTGTCTGGGCCATCGGCGCGAACGGTATTCCCGCCACCTCCGACTACGCTGATGAGCGCCAAGCCGAGATTATCGCAGTCGCACAGCAGGTTTTGGGGCGCAAAATTCCGTGCCTTTATGGCGGGTCGGTCAACCCCGACAACTGCGCCGAACTCATCCAATGCCCCCATATCGACGGGCTCTTTATCGGGCGCTCTGCATGGGCCGTCGAGGGCTATCTCGACATTCTGGCCACGTGTTCTGCGGCCCTCACATCCTGAAAGGACGTCACATGAAAATTGCAATTGCAGGCGATAGCGCGGGCGAAGGTCTGGCAAAAATCTTGGCCGAACATTTGAAAGAGACCTATGAGGTGTCCGAAATTTCGCGCACGGACGCTGGCCCTGATGCCTTTTACGCCAATCTCTCCGACCGCGTGGCCACGGCTGTAATGGCGGGCACATATGATCGCGCCATTTTGGTCTGCGGCACCGGCATCGGCGTGCAAATCGCCGCCAACAAAGTGCCTGGAATTCGCGCCGCGCAGTGCCACGACACCTATTCCGCCGCCAAAGCCGCGACCTCCAATAACGCCCAGATTATCACAATGGGCGCGCGCGTGATCGGTAGTGAATTGGCCAAAGACATTGCCGCTGCCTTCCTTGAAGCCGCTTTCGACAGCAACGGTCGCTCCGCAGGCAATGTTGCTGCAATCAATGAAGTTGATGCCAAATACAACAAAGCCTGAGCCGTCCCTACTTGGAGGCCCCACCTTCATTCACGCGCTGTTGCCATGCGTATGCATAAGCCACTAGATCAGGAATGTTGTCGGCGGGTGTGAATGCTGTTGGTGTGACGATCCCTTTGGAATCGCCAAACAATAGGGCCGCGCCGACGCTGGTTCCTGTTTGCGACTGGCTTTTGAGAACCGTGCGGCCCGTGGCGGCGCTTAGCATCGCTAGGAAATGGGGATTATGGGCAAATGGCCCTTCGACAATGGTCGGGCCGTTTGCGGCCGTGAGCTGCAAACAGGTCTGGGTCATCAGCGCCAAATAGTAGGACAAGGCCACATAGTGCGGCCCGGAACCCCGCGCAGGCTCATTGCCTTTCCACGCCATTTTTCGACCTTGGAACGGACCAGAGTCTGACACCACCGACGGTAATAGCATCATGTCGCGGTCCAACACCTCTTGGGCGTCTTGTGCGGTGGCCTCGGTGGCCCCGCCGTCTTGGATCAGTTCGAATTCGCGCCCGCCCATAAACCGTGCCGAGGGCACCGCGTCGCCTTTTGCGTTGACGTTGATCAAGGTGTCTCGGTCGGGATCGAGGGCGGGATGTGCCCCGCCGACCGTCATCACGATGACCCACGTTCCCGTGGAGACCACCGAAAACGGCGTGTCCTGCGTGAGCAAATGCGGATAGAGCGAGGCATTTGAATCGTGGATGCCACAGACCACGGGCGTTTGCGGGGGCAGCCCCGTCTGCTGGGCAATCTGCGGCAAAATCGGCCCGAGGATGTCGGTGGATTTGCGCACAGGGGCGATTTTATCCGTGATGTCCAGGCGGTGCGGCAGATCGGAAAATGTGCCCGCATAAGGGTTCCATAAGTCGGTGTGACAGCCGATTGAGGTGACGTCATTGGCGGAACAGCCGGTGAGGCGATGCCCCCAGTATTGCGGATAGCCGATGATGTGTCGGGTCCGCTGGCGCAGCGCGGGGTCTTGCGCGAATTGATAGTGGAGTTGCGCGCCCACGTTGAGACCATTGGCCAGACGCGGCGAGCCTGTTTGCGCAAATGCGGGACGCAGGCGGTCGTAATCGGCAGCGATATCCGCCGCGATCGGATGCTCGTAATCAAGGATCGGTGCGGCCAGTGCGCCATCCTTGTCCAAGAGAACGATGCTCGCGCCGTGGGTGGTGATGGAAATGGCATCGACGCGGTGATCACGGTGAAAGGCGGCGAGGGAGGTCAGAATAAACGCCCAATGCCCTTCGGTGTCGAAATGCGGCCAAGGGGGGCCTGCCAAAACGGTGTTGGGCCGCGTGACCACGGCAATCTCCGTGTGCGTGTCGAGATCAACCAAGGCCAGTTTGGCGTTGGTTTTGCCGATATCAATCACGGCAATATGACGTGGTCGCGTGGTCATGGCATGTAAAACAATGGCTCAAGGGTCACGGTCTCGGGCGCATTATCAGCGCTTGTTTCCATGATGTCGGCCATATGCGCCCACCATTTTTGCATCACAGGATGATCGGCAAGATCGTCCATGCGGTGATCGTCGTCGCGGATCAAAACCCCGATCAACAGATGCGTCGCCTCATCAAGGTGGATGGAATAGTCGCGCACCCCTGCATCATGGAGCAAGGTGACAAGCTCGGGCCAGATCGCATCGTGGCGACGTTTGTATTCGGCGGCCATGCCTGCGTTCAGGCGCATGCGAAAGACGTGGCGTTGGGTCATCGTGTGGTCCTTTGCGCAAGAAGGGTCCACAGGCGGGGCAGGGCGATGACCCCGATCAGCAGCAGGCCAATAAAGATCGACATCACAATGCCTGGGACGTTCAAAAGGCCCAAGCCGAATGTGACCAATCCCATGACAAAGGCGGCGATGACGACCCCCGGTATGGTGCCCGATCCGCCGAGAATATTCACCCCGCCGAGGACCACCATGGTGACGACTTCAAGCTCCATTCCTGTGGCGATACTCGGGCGTGTTGAGCCGAGGCGTGAGGTCAGGCAGATGGCGGCGACGCCAGACATCAGACCCGTCAAAAGGAACAGGATGAATTTGACGCGGGCGACGCGGATGCCGCTAAACAAGGCGCCCGTGGGATTGTTGCCGATGGCATAGACGGCGCGCCCGAAATTGGTTTTGTGCAGCAACACGGCGTAGATCACGGCGATGATGACGAACAACAGCATCTCGATCGTGAACACCCAATAGATGTAGCCTTGGCCGAACCATGCAAAGCTTGGCGGGTAGCCGCGAAACGCTTCATCGCCGAGGATGATATAGCTGATGCCGCGAAACAGGCTCATGGTGCCGATGGTCACGACGATGGACGGCAGGCCGAGTATGGTCACAAACACGCCGTTGAACGCGCCACACAACAGACCCACGGAGAGGCCGATTACGACCAGTTCCGATGTGCCCGCGCCATATTGAACGGCAAGGCCCATGGCGGTGCTGGCCAGTGCGATGATCGATGCAACCGACAGGTCAATCTCGCCCGCGATAATCAAAAGCGCCATGGCAAAGGCGATCATTGCCTTTTCGGTGAAGTTGAATGTCGCATCGCTCAGGTTCCACGCGCTCAAAAAGTAGGGCGAGGTGAAGCTGTTGACGATGAAAATCGCCACGGCCACCGCGAGGAGCAAGGCCTCCCAGCTTTTAAAAATGCGCGCGGCGCGACTGTGGAGACGGTCAGGAATATGGCGGGTTTGAGCGGTATCGGTCATTGGGCGGCCCCCATGGGTGTCTCGTCAGATTTGAGGATGATGCGGCCTTTGGCGCGTCCTGCGCGGGCGTTGAACGCAACGGCGATCAGGATGGCGCTGCCTGAAATGGCAAGCTGCCAGAACGGCGAAATGTTGACCACGGGCAGGGCGTTTTTCACCACGCCAAGGAAGATCGCGCCAAGCACCGCACCGCCAACCGAGCCGATGCCTCCCGCGATGGAGATGCCGCCGATGACACAGGCCGCGACCACTTCAAGCTCGAACCCGCCCGCGATATCGACATAGGCCACGGCGTAGCGCGCGACCCAAAGATAGCCCGTCAGACCCGCCAAAGCGCCGGAGACCACAAAGGCCCAGAACTGGGTTTTGCCGACATTGATGCCTGTGTAAACGGCCGCATGCGGGTTGCCGCCAACGGCAAAGATGGAGCGGCCAAATTGTGTGCGCGACATCATAATGGCAAAGATAACGACGGTGGCGATGGCCACCCACGACAAAACGGGCAGTCCCAAAATCAGTGCGCGGGGAAAGCCCGTAAAGCTCGCGCTCATCTCGTGGCTGTTGACCCACTTCCCGTCCGAAATCAGAAAAATAATGCCGCGGAAAATGGTCATTGTGCCAAGAGTGACCACAATCGGCGGGATCGACAGTTTCCACACCAAGAGCCCGTTGATCGCCCCCATTGCGGCGCCGAGCAGCACTGCGATGGCGATGATCACGGGGATGGGCAGAGTCGGGAAAACCACGTTGATCATGGCGACAGTCATGCCCGTGAGCGCTAGGTTTGCTGCCACCGACAGATCAATGCAGCGCGTCAGGATCACCACCATCTGGCCAAGGGCGAGAATGATAAGCGGCGCGGTGTCGTTGAACACATTGGCAAGGTTCGACGGAGCGACGAACCCCGAAAACCGCGACGCGATCAAGACCATGAGGAGTAAAATGGCACTGGCGAGGATGGTTTCACGAACGGGAATAAAGCGCGACATTCTAGGCCTCCTTTTGAGCGGTGGTATCAACAATGCCCGCCGCGTGGCGGACCAAGGTTTCGGGGCTGAGGTCGTCGCAGGCCACTTCGGCGGCGATCCGGCCGTCGCGCATCACGATCACGCGGTCTGACATGCCGATCACCTCGGGGATTTCAGAGCTGACCATGATGACCGAGAGCCCTTGAGCGGCGAGTTCGGCCATGAATTCATGCACAGCGGCTTTGGACCCGATGTCGATGCCCTTTGTGGGTTCATCCAAAATGATCACCTGTGGTTGCGTGGCGAGCCATTTGGCAATCACGACCTTTTGCTGGTTTCCGCCCGACAGGTTGCCGACATCTTGGTCCAATGACGCCGCACGCAGATCAAACCGTTCAGCATATTCGCGGGCCAATTTGAATTCCTCGGCCAAGCGCAAAAAGCCCGATTTTGATGTGCGCCTCAGTGAGGGAAGTGTGATATTTTGAAAAATCGGGAGGCCAATAATCGCACCTTGTTTGCCGCGATCCTCGGGCACGTAAACGATACCTGCCTCCACGGCCTCGGCGGGGGAGCGGATCACGCTGAGTTTGCCATTGATACGACAAATGCCCTTGGACGGTTTTGTTACCCCGAACAGCGATTGCATAAACTCGGACCGCCCCGCACCAACCAACCCGTAAAACCCGAGGATTTCACCACGGTTGAGGGTAAAGGTGATGTCGGCAAATTCTGTGGGGTGGGAGTAGCCAACCACTTTGAGCACTTCTTCGCCCGCATTCATGGCGCGGCTTGGGAAAATCTGATCGACCGAGCGGCCAACCATCATATTCACCAATTCGTTTTCGTTGATGTCGGCGATTTTGCCATCTGCCACAAACCCGCCATCGCGGAAAACGGTAAACCGATCTGCGATACGGAAAATCTCGTCAAATTTGTGGCTGATGAAGAGGATCGCCTTGCCCTGCGCTTTGAGCGTCTCAACCAGCTCGTACAGTTCTTCAATCTCTTTATGTGAAAGCGCCGCCGTTGGTTCGTCCATGATCACCACCCGCGCATCAACCGAAAGGGCGCGCGCAATGGCGACGAGGTGTTTGTTGGCAATGCCAAGCTCGCGCAATTGGGTGTGCGAGCTAAACGGCGCATCGATGCTTTTGAGCAAGACTTCGGCATTGCGATGCATTTGCGCAGTATCAATGAGGCCCAACCGTGTGCGCGGCGCGTGGCCGATATAGATGTTTTCAGCCACGGACAATTCGTCGAACAACACCGTCTCTTGGTGGATCGCCGTGATGCCCGCATAGGCGGCATCTTTGGGGGAGCCAAAGAAAACGGGGCCGCCGTCAATGCGGATCGTGCCGCCGTCGGTTTTGTAGATGCCTGTGAGGATTTTCACGGTGGTCGATTTGCCCGCGCCGTTTTCACCGACAAGGGCCGTGACCTGACCCGCATAGAGATCAAGATTGACCTGATCGAGGGCTTTTACGCCCGGAAACGTCTTGGTGATTGCGTCCATGGACACAACGGGAGACTTGGCTGGCGCGTTGCGCGTCGTCATGTCAGCACTCTTTCAATCGGGGAAATTAAGGGGCAAGGGACGCGCCCGACGCAATCTGTGCGCCGGACCCGTCCAAGGCGTGATTAGAAGATGTCTTTGAACGCGTCGATGTTGCTCGCGTCGTAGACAAATGGATCAGCCATTGCGCCTTCGTTGTTGTCGTCGAGCGTCAATGTGCCCATACGCCCCATTGGGATCTCTGCGCCGGGGGCGGCTTCGACGTCATTGTGGCTCAACTCATAGGCCAACATTGTTGCGGAGTAGCCCAGATCAATAGGGTTCCAGATCGCAAAGGATTGCGATGCTCCGCTTTCAATTGCGCCCGCCATTTCGGACGGAAGACCAAGACCCGTCACGTTCACCTGACCGACTTTGCCAGCGTCAACCACGGCTTGAGCGGCGGCCACGATGCCCACGGACGTCGGCGCGATGATCGCATCGAGATCGGGGTAGGACTGCATCAGGCCTGTGGCTTCACGGTAGGATTTGTCAGCGAGGTCGTCACCGTAAACTGTCGCAACAACATCAATGCCTGGGTAGTTGCCCATGACTTTGTTCATCTCTTCCATCCAGATATTCTGGTTGGTGGATGTTGTTGTCGCAGAGAGCAATGCAACTTCACCACCTTCGGGCAGGTGATCAGCGGCCAATTTGATGATCATGTTGCCGATCAGCGGGTTGGACGAGGGGTTCAGGTGCAATTGGCGACCCTCGGGGGCAACGCCGGAATCCCAGCTGATGACCGTGATCCCACGTTTCATGGCGCGTTGAAGCGCAGGCACGAGGGCGTCGGTGTCATTGGCGGAGATTGCGATCGCGTCGACATTTTGCGCGATGAGGGCGTTGATCACTTCGATCTGGCCTTCGGCAGTTGTGTCGGTCGGACCCGTGTAGATAATCTCGACATTGCCCAATTCATCGGCGGCTTCTTCAGCGCCTTTTGCGGCGGCCTCAAAGAACCCGATGCCAAGTGCTTTGACGACCAATGCAATGCGCACGTCGTCTTGTGCGAAAGCAGGGGTCGCAAGCAGTGCGCTGGCCATTGCGGCGGACGCGACTAGTTTCTTAAGTACACTCATGGTTTCCTCCCTGGAGTGGTTTCGATCAGGCTGGCTAGGACGCCACCCCCTCTTTCTGCGCGGAACCTTTCGGCACCACGATCAGTTTGACATCCGCCGCCTCAAGCATGGCCGCATTGCGGTCATCTATGCTGTCGTCGGTGATGATAGTGTCGATCCGGTCAAGCGGGCAAAGCACCAGACTTGAACGGTTGGAAAACTTCGAACTGTCCGCCAGAATGATCAACTCATCGGCCTGACCGATCAGTTTTTGTTCGGCTTGGATCAGCAGCGGATCTTGTTCCATCATGCCCAAAGGCCCGATGCCCTGCGCCCCGAGGAACACGCGTTTGGCGTAGAAATTGCGCGTCACGTCATTGTCGAACGGCGACAAGATGATGTTTTGCTCGCGGTAAATAATGCCACCCGACAGCAACACGGTGTTGCGCGAGTTTTTGAGCAGATGCTCGGCAATAGGGAACGAGTTGGTGAACACTTGCAACCGACGGGTAGCCAAAGGGTGAACCATCTGAAATGTGGTGGTTCCGCCGTTGATGATGATCGGATCGCCGTCTTCGCACAGCTCGACAGCAGCGGCGGCAATGGCGCGTTTTTCTGCAATATTCATCGTCTCGTTGACCGAAAACGGACGGCCCGCAAGATTACCGAACGGCGCGGCGGCTAAGGCTTCGGCCCCTCCGCGCACTCGGCGCAGACGCTTTTGTTCGTCAAGCGTATTGATGTCACGGCGCACTGTTGCCTCGGATGCCCCTGTGAGGGCGCATAGGTCGACCACCGTGACCAAAGAGCGGTCTTGAACGGCGGACAGGATAACGCGGTGGCGGTCTTTTTCGTGCATGGGTCTTCCTCGTTTCGTTTGTCAGGGTGGAGCGAGTCGCGACACTTTGTCAATCATTTATTGTCATCTTCAGTCATTCTGCATTGCAGCATGACTGAAGATGATCGAAAGTGATTGACTTAGGTCTGTCTCCAAGTCAGCTTATAGGGGCGAGATCGCAATGAATCGGTGCCCACGGAGATAAAGATGACCCCCTCTCAGACCACGAAAAACCTTGAAAATAAATGGGATACTTCCCGCGCGGCCAACATGAGCGAGCCCGAGAAATTGCTCTATCGGTCCAATCTTTTGGGGTCCGACAAAAGAATTACCAACTACGGCGGCGGCAATACTTCCGCTAAAGTAATGCAAAAAGATCCTCTCACAGGCGAGCTTTGTGAGGTTTTGTGGGTCAAAGGATCGGGCGGTGACGTCGGGTCGATCAAAATGGACGGCTTCTCCACCCTCTATATGGACAAGCTCAACGCCCTGCGCGGTATCTACCGTGGCGTCGAATTTGAGGACGAAATGGTTGGCTTCCTGCCGCATTGTACCTTTAATTTGAACCCCCGCGCGGCCTCCATCGATACGCCGCTGCATGCTTATGTCCCTGCGAAACATGTCGACCATATGCACCCCGATGCCATCATCGCAATCGCAGCGGCCAAGGATAGCAAGGCACTGACCAAACAGATTTTCGGCGACACCATCGGGTGGTTGCCGTGGAAAAAACCGGGCTACGAGCTGGGTCTGTGGTTATCTGATTTCTGTGCCAAAAATCCGGATGCCAAAGGCGTTGTGTTGGAAAGTCACGGGCTTTTCACATGGGCTGATGACGCTCAGGAATGCTATGAGCTAACCTTGCAGATTATTCAGACCGCAATGGATTGGTTTGAAAAAGAAACGGCGGGCAAGCCTGCTTTTGGCGGACCCCGTCACACAAGCCTGCCCAAAGATCAACGCCGCGCTGTGGCGGCACGTCTTATGCCTGCCATTCGCGGCATGGTCTCGGGTCAACAGCATATGGTCGGCCATTTCACCGACAACGACGCCGTGCTGGAATTCGTAAACGCGACCGACATGCCGCGTTTGGCCGCTCTTGGCACATCCTGCCCCGACCATTTCCTGCGCACAAAAATCTGCCCGCTCGTGGTGGATTTTGACCCCGCAAACCCCGACATTGATGCGACACTGGCAGGCCTCGCTGATGCCGTCGCTGCCTATCGTGAAGGGTATAAAGCGTATTACGACCGCTGCAAACGCGCCGACAGTCCCGCGATCCGCGACCCCAATGCGGTCGTTTATCTGGTCCCCGGTGTTGGCATGTTTACCTTCGCCAAGGATAAGGCAACCGCGCGCATCTCAGGCGAGTTCTACGTCAATGCGATCAACGTGATGCGTGGTGCGGATGCCGTCTCGGACTACCAAGGGCTGCCTGAACAGGAAGCCTTTGACATCGAATACTGGCTCTTGGAAGAGGCCAAACTGCAACGGATGCCTGCGCCAAAATCTATGGCGGGCCGCGTGGCGTTTGTCACGGGCGGGGCAGGCGGCATTGGTGCGGCAACGGCGGAGCGGTACCTGCGCGAAGGCGCTTGCGTGATGCTCGCCGATATCGACGATGCGGCCTTGGCCGACACGGCTAAAAACCTGTCGAACCGTTACTCGGCAGACGTCGTGCGCACCGTCAATATGAACGTCACCCAGGAGGACGCGGTGATTGCGGCCTACACCGAGGTTGCCGCTGAATTTGGCGGTGTCGACATCTTGGTGTCCAATGCGGGCATCGCCAGTTCGGCCCCGATTGAGGACACCTCACTTGATCTGTGGAACAAAAACATGGCGATCCTGTCGACGGGCTATTTCCTTGTGAGCCGCGAAGCCTTCAAACTGTTCAAGGTCCAAGACATGGGCGGCGCAGTTGTCTTCGTTGCCTCCAAAAATGGCCTTGCTGCCTCGCCAAATGCCTCGGCCTATTGCACCGCTAAAGCCTCCGAGATTCATCTGGCCCGTTGTTTGGCCTTGGAAGGCGCGCCAATTGGCGTGCGCGTTAACGTCGTCAATCCCGATGCGGTGCTCAGGGGCTCCAAAATCTGGCAAGGCGAATGGCTCGACCAACGTGCGGGCACCTATGGCACCGACAAAGAGGGGCTTGAGGAAATGTACCGCGAGCGCTCTATGTTGAAGCGGTCGGTCTTGCCCGAAGATATCGCGGAAGCCGCCTATTTCTTGGCCTCGGATCTCTCGGCCAAATCCACGGGCAATATCATCAATGTCGACGCGGGCAACGTCCAAGCGTTCACACGGTAAGGAGCGACCAAAATGATCACCTCTGACATTATTGCGCAGACCAATGAACAGGCCGCACCCAAACTCAAGGCGGATTATGACGCTTTGGGTGAACATCTTGACCGTCGCGGCATCGACATTACCGCGATCAAAAACAAGGTCGCGGCATATGGCGTTGCGGTCCCAAGTTGGGGTGTGGGCACGGGCGGCACGCGGTTTGCGCGCTTCCCCGGCACAGGCGAGCCGCGCGACATTTTCGACAAGCTGAGCGATTGCGGCGTCATCCATCAGTTGACCCGCGCGACGCCCTCGGTGTCGTTGCACATCCCGTGGGACGCGCAACCCGCCGCCGATCTCAATAGCAAGGCCGAAGAGGTCGGGCTGACCTTTGACGCGATGAATTCCAACACGTTTCAGGATCAACCCGATCAGGCCCATAGCTACAAATTCGGCTCGCTGGCCCATACGGACGCGGCCACGCGCCAACAGGCGGTCGAACACAACATTGCCTGCATCGAGCTTGGCACACATATCGGCTCGAAAGCGCTGACCATCTGGGTCGGGGACGGTTCCAACTTTCCGGGTCAAACCAATTTCACCCGCCAGTTCGAGCGCTATCTCGACGCCGCCAAACAGGTCTACGGCGCATTGCCCGACGACTGGACCTTGCTCACCGAGCACAAGATGTATGAACCCGCGTTCTATTCCACCGTGGTGCAGGATTGGGGCACCAACCTGTTGATCGCGCAACAGATGGGCGATAAGGCAAAGTGTCTTGTGGACCTTGGCCACCACGCGCCGAATGTGAACATTGAAATGATCGTCGCCCGCCTGACGCAGTTCGGGAAACTGGGGGGCTTTCACTTTAATGATAGCAAATACGGCGACGATGATTTGGACACGGGTAGCATTGATCCGTACCGTCTGTTCCTCGTGTTCAACGAATTGGTGGAGGCGGAAGCCGATCCCGATTTCAACCCGATGCATATGCTGGATCAAAGCCACAACGTGACCGATCCGATAGAGAGTTTGATGGTGTCGGCCACCGAAGTGCAACGCGCCTATGCGCAGGCGTTGCTTGTGGACCGCGCCGCTTTGGTGGGCTTTCAGGACGCAAATGACGCGTTGATGGCAACGACCACGCTGAAACATGGGTTCCGCACGGATGTTGAGCCGATCTTGGCGATGGCTAGGTTTGAAAACGGTGGAGCAATTGATCCTGTTACAACCTATCGCGCCTCGGGCTACCGCAAAGCCGTATCTGAAGAACGCCCTGCGGTCAGCGGTGCAGGGGGCGGCATCGTATAATGTGACCGAGTGAAATCCGGTCCTGTGCTCATTTTCGTTAAGGTGGAGGAAAGTTCGCCTTGACGACGTTGTTGCCAGCGTTTCGAATTAGAAACGCTGAATTGTAGCATTTGCATAAAAAATTGTGCGTTTCCATTGATTTGGCACCGCTCAAGTTTCTCGGACTCAAAACTGGTGCCGCCAAAATAAATCCGAAGTGTCTTTTCCAATTTGACTCAGATATAGACTGGAACGAAATCGTACGAAAACACAGCTTAATTGCGTATCATCGTGTTGGAGCAGTCATAATGTTTCCTGTTTTGCTGCCAAGCGAAATATTTGTCCTGACGTTCATTGTGAGCCTGTTGATTGCGGTATTTGCCGTTCTTACGAAAGGCATTCATATACATCGCACCGCGAAAGGGCATGCAGGTCGAGAAGTCCAAAGTGTCCATGTGGTTCCCACACCGCGAATTGGCGGGGTGGGGCTCTACTTATCTCTTATTGTGGCTGCTGCATTTGGTGGAATGACAAAAGAGTTTCTCGTTGTTTTAGGTGCAGCGATACCGGTTTTTGTCGCGGGTTTTGCGGACGATCTCGGATACAGCATTTCACCTCGTAACCGCCTTTTCGCGGCGATGTTAAGCAGTCTGGTTGCCATTGTTTTAACGGGGCATACGATAGCAAGGGATGTCTTTCCCGGGTTTGATGTTTTTCTAGAGTCAATTGTTGTGAGTGCCATGTTCACAATTTTCGTTACATCGGCCGTTTGTCACGCGTTCAATCTGATTGATGGGATGAATGGACTTTCATCAACTGTAGCTATTGCGTCAGCAGTTTCGTTGGCATGGATTGCAATGAGTGTTGGGGATCAAACAATGTTCTTGATGGCATTGGCGGTGACCGCCGCGGTTCTAGGAGTATTTGTTTTGAACTTCCCGTTTGGAAAACTCTTTCTAGGGGATGCGGGCGCATATTCCGTTGGTTTCTTTATCGCTTGGATTGGTGTCTTTTTAATTGAGAGAAATCCTGAAATCGCGAGTTGGTCTATTCTGTTGGCCGTGTTTTGGCCTGTCATGGATACGATTGCAGCAGTTGCACGGCGGGTGGCCAAGCGGATGCCTATTGGCGCTCCGGATAAAATGCACTTTCATCATATCGTTAAGCGTCTGCTCGATTTGCGTCTCAAATCGACAAATGCCAAGCGTTGGTCAAACCCGTTGACGACCGTGATCATGGCGCCGATCATAGTTTTCCCACCCGTGCTTGCGGCAACATTTTATGACAATGCTTTTGTGATCACGGTCTGTATGGCCGCCTGTACGCTCCTGTACTTCGGGTCGAACCGTGCGTTGTATCATGTTCCACACAAGCTCTAGAAACAGCCAGAAAGTGAAAGCGGTGGGAAATTGGCGGCACTGAGAAGAGTTCCCTACTCACCAGATCCATTGTTTGTGATAAGAGCAGCCTATTCGGTGAAAAACACGTCGCGGTTTACATCAGGAAACAAAAACTCGCTTTCGAGTGTGCGATCGATGCCCTCGAGGAGAGTATAGGGCGGTTTAAACCCGTCCAGTTTCGATTGCGCACTGGAAAAGGCAGTCGATGCGCAGAATTTTTTGACGCGAATAGAGCTTATCGGTAGCTTTTTTCCAGTGACGGATGTGATGGCATCAGCGGCATATCCAAGAGATAGCCCGAACCAATAAGGTAAGCGAAACCCTACGTTCTCTTTGCCTTTTAATGTTTTGTGGACAGTTTTGACGAGCGTGTTCATATCGAAATCAGGGGTGTCTGAGTAGTTGAACACGGCGTATTCGAGGTCTGTTTCAATGCAGGCCTCAAGAAAGGCGACGACGTTGCCTATGTAGGCCATAGACTTCACATTCATGCCAGACCCGATCATTACGAACCTGCCTGAGGCAATTTGGTTCAAGAGGTTGTAGACATTCCCTCTATTACCCTCACCAAAGATCACAGTTGGTCGCACGATTAACAATTTGTTGTCCGCGGAAGCCTGCCACTCCCGTAGTTTCTCTTCGGCGTTGTACTTGGTTCTTCCATATTCATTGAATGGGTTAATTGCGCCATTTTCATCAGTTCCAGGTTTGGAAAAGCCGTAAACAGCAACGGAACTCGTGAAGACGATCTTTTTGATGTTCTTCTCGGAGCAAACGCGGGCAATATTTTCGGCCCCCTCTACATTTGTTCTGAAATACTCTGACGCATCTCGAATATCGTCGCGGTGAACAGCTGCTAGATTGACAACAATATCGCCGCTGATTGCGCGCCGTAGACTATCAATGTCGCGCACGTCCCCAAAGGAGCAGTTTTCACCGAAGCGTTTGCTTGGTTTGAGATCAATAATCTCAAACGGGATTTGGCGTTCCGAGAGTCGCTGGCATAAATTCGTGCCGATAAACCCTGAGCCACCAATGACCGATATTTTGGGGGAGTTGTTCATGAAAATTACCTTAAAACAGGATGCTTTAATCTTAGTGAAAATTTCCCGAAACAAATAGCTAGATTACAATTAGGGAGTAATTTGCATCAACAGGTCGCTCACCGTCATGAACCTCATGCGAGTGTAAGGGTATAGTCGCCTCTAAGCGATGGGGTGCTATCCAGTCCATGCACGGCAAATGGGAGGCGCTATATGTAGCAAATCTACGGCGCGGGCAGCGATCTGATCGACGACATCCGCCAAAGATGTCGGGTTGAGGTAGAACGCGGGCACGGGTGGCAAGATGATCGCTCCCATTTCGGTGGCCGCCGTCATGTTGCTCAGATGGGCCAAAGTCAGCGGTGCCTCGCGGGTCAAGAGGACCAAGGGACGGCGCTCTTTGAGTTGCACACTGGCGCTGCGGGTCAACAGGTTGTCGTCAAGACCATAGGCAATCGCCGCCAAACTGCGCATCGAACAGGGCGCTACGATCATGCCCGCCACGGGCGCGGACCCCGAGGCAATGCGCGCCCCGATGTCGCTAGGTGCATGGACGTGATCCGCCAGATCGGTGAGCGAGCGCAGCGCGGTCTCGCCGCATTCGGCATGCAATGTGCGCTCGGCTGCGGGCGACACGACAAGCTCGACCCCGATGCTCAAATCCACCAGATGACGCGCGACGGACAGCGCCAATGCCGCCCCAGATGCACCCGAGACGCCCAAAATCACACAGGTCATAACTGTCCTTCCAAACGTGATAAAAGATCGGCGGCAAAGGTGGCATCCGCAGGCGCGGTCCGCATCACCGTGCCCCAATCGCGCGCGGTCTCGGCACCGATCTTGTTGGTGGCATCAAAGCCGATTTTCCCCGCAAGGCCGGGCGCGGGGGAGGCAAAGTCGAGATAATCCATCGGCGTGTTGTCCAACATCATCACATCGCGCGACGGGTCCATGCGGGTGGCAAGCGCCCATGAAATGTCGTCCCAATTGCGCGGGTCGATATCGTCATCCACAACGATGATCATCTTGGTGTAACTGAACTGCGGCAACATCCCCCACAGCGCCATCATCACCCGCCGCGCCTGTCCGGGATAGCGTTTGTCGATCGACACCACGGCGATGCGGTAGGAACATGCCGCGGGTGGCAACCACAGATCGCGCACCCCGGGAATCTGCGCCTGAATGAGCGGCAAGGCCAAGCGGTTGAACACCTCGCCAATGATCGCGGGCTCGTCGGGCGGGCGACCCGTGTACGTGGACAGGTAGATCGGATCGGGGCGCGAGGTCACGGCGCTGACCGTCATCACGGGGAACGGCTCGGCGTTGTTGTAATAGCCCGTGTGATCGCCAAACGGCCCCTCGGGGGCGGTCTCACTGGGGTGAATCCAGCCCTCAATGACCATTTCGGCGTCCGCAGGGACCAAGAGTGGCACGGTCTTGGCGGGCACCAATCGGGGGCGCGCGCCTGAAAACACACCCGAAAAGCAAAGCTCCGACACGCTCTCAGGCAACGGCAAGGCCGCCGACAAAAGCGCCGCAGGGTCCGCGCCCAACACAATCGCCACGGGCATCGGTGCGCCTTGGGCGTGCCACGTTCTAAAATGCGCCGCCCCGCCGCGATGCGCGAGCCACCGCATGATGATCTTGTCGCGCCCAATCACCTGTGCGCGGTACACGCCCGCATTATAGCGGGTCGCCTGTTGCGGCGTGCTGTCTAACGGACGGGTCAGAACCATCGGCCATGTGATCAATGGACCTGCGTCCTCGGGCCAATGGGTCTGGATCGGCAAGCGCGACAGGTCGACATCGGTGTCGACGCGGCGCTGCACCAGAGCCTTTTTCATCACCTTGGGGCGGGAGGCCATCGCCGCCTTGAGCATCGGCCATTTTGCGAGCGCATCGCGCATCCCCTCGGGCGCGGCGGGGGCGCGCAACGCGGCCAAAAACGCACCAAGATCATCAAGCCCGTCGCGCGTCACACCCAATCCCGCCGCCACCCGTTCGGGCGTGCCAAAGATATTGAGGACAACAGGCACGTCACTGCGGGTGCCATCGTCCAACACGGGATGATCAAACCGCAACACCGGCCCGCCGCGTTCCAACACGGCGCGGTGCACGGCGGTCATTTGGTGACGCACCGAGACGGGATCGGGCACGGCGGTCAACTGGCCCTGCGTCGCACTCCAATCCAAAAAGGCACGCAAGGTCGGAAACGGGGGCAGGCTGCGCATGGAACATTCCTTTTGAGTTGCGCCGCTTTATCATCCACGGGGGCTGCCAAATTTGACAATCGTCAAGACGCCCCCTCAAAGCCGCCGCTAAAAATGCTCCCAATCCCCCCTGCCCTTGGTGCGGGGTCGAACCGTTGTGCCCACACCCTTGGTCTGGCCGCGCCCAAAATTGGAGATCGACGCGATGTCCGCCTCAACCTTAGACCTGCCGCGTGTCCCGCGTCTGCCTGCCACCTCGCTGTGGTGGACGCCGCTTGCGCCGCTCTCTGTCGCCCTGTCGCACTTTGCACAGCGCATTGCCAAAACCCATGCGGGGATGTTTCGCCGCCTTGGCATCTACGGTCATGCGCGGTTTGTGCTCGATCCCACCGACCTGCCCGTGACGATGCTACTGGAGCCAAACGGCGGTGCGCCGCGCGTGCACCTGTCGCGCGGGCCACAGCGTGGCGATGCGCGTATTTCGGGGCCACTGTCGGGTTTGCTGGGCTTGATCCACGGCACCTACGACGGGGACGCACTGTTTTTCTCGCGCGATCTTATGGTCGAGGGGGATACGGCGGCGGTGCTTGCGCTGCGCAACGCCATTGATGATGCGGAACTTGACCTGTCGGCACAGGCACAGGCCATGTCGGGCCGCCTCGCCCCTCAGGTGCGGTGGATGATTGAAACGGCTGAAGCCAGAACAGGCGTGCCTTTGTCGCGCCATGAAGAAGTGGAGCACTGGTAATGGAAATCGTCTGTCCGGCGGGCACCCCCGCCTCCCTGCGTGCCGCCGTCAAAGCGGGCGCACATACCGTCTATTGCGGCTTTGCCGACGAGACCAATGCGCGCAATTTTCCGGGTCTTAATTTCGACCGTGATGAAATGCGCGACGGCGTGGCCTTTGCCCATGAGCACGGCGCGAAAGTCCTCGTGGCGATCAACACATTCCCCCGCGCAGGGAGCGAAGCGGTGTGGCACGCCGCCATTGCCGATGCGCAAACGGCGGGCGCGGATGCGGTGATTTTGGCGGA
Source organism: Celeribacter sp. (assembly GCF_048266405.1). Classification (GTDB taxonomy): domain Bacteria; phylum Pseudomonadota; class Alphaproteobacteria; order Rhodobacterales; family Rhodobacteraceae; genus Celeribacter. Next base: position 273,619 of record NZ_JBLWZO010000002.1, on the reverse strand, counting down.
TTTGGGTCTGTTGGGGCATACAGCCACCCATCACCCGACTCTGCGCCGTCATCTGTCGGTGCAAGCGGCCGCCGCCAATGCCGACACCATCAATTTTTATGCCCGTGAGTTTGGCGTCAAACGGGTGGTGTTGCCGCGCGTCTTGTCGGTCCAAGAGATCGCGGCGATCAATGCGGAAGCCGAGGTCGAGACCGAAGTGTTCGTCTTTGGCGGCCTGTGCGTCATGGCCGAGGGGCGCTGTTCACTGTCCTCCTACGCAACGGGTCAATCGCCCAATATGAACGGTGTGTGTTCACCTGCGAGCCATGTCGAATACCACGAGGACGCGGGTGTGTTGTCGGCCAAACTGGGCGGCTACACCATTCACCGTGTCGGCGCCGACGATGCCGCCCCCTACCCGACCCTGTGCAAGGGGTGCTTTCATGCGGGCAAGGCCGAGGGCCATCTGTTCGAGGACCCCGTCAGCCTCAACGCCGAGAAACTCATCCCGCAACTGGCCAAGGCGGGCGTGACCGCGCTCAAGATCGAGGGGCGTCAACGCTCGCGCTCTTATGTCGCCCAAGTGGTGCGCAATTTTCGCGCCGCCGTCGATGCCCATGAGGCGGGTCTGCCGCTGCCCGAGGGCATGTTGGCCTCCCTCACCGAAGGCCAAGCCGCGACCGCCGGTGCCTATGTGAAAACGTGGAGATAGATCAAATGGACCTGACCGTCGGACCGAACCAGTTCTTGTGGAAACCCGAAAGCTGGACCGCCTTTTACGACAGCCTCGCCACCGCGCCCGTGACGCGTGTGGTGCTTGGCGAGGTCGTGTGTTCCAAGCGCTTGCCGTTTTACCAAGACCGCATTCCCGACGCGATCGAGATGTTGATGGAGGCGGGCAAAACCGTGGCTGTGACCTCGCTCGCTCTCATCACCCTCAAACGCGAACGCAAGCTCAGCGCGCAACTGGTGGACGTGGGGATTGAGGTCGAGATCAACGATCTGGCCATGCTCGCCTACCTGCCGAAAGGCACACCGTTCTCGGTCGGCCCCTTGGTCAACGTCTACAACGAAGGCACGCTGCGCTGGCTCGCGGAGCGCGGGGCCACAAGCATCTGCCTGCCCCCCGAATTGCCGCTCGGCCCCGTGACCACTTTGGCGCAACTGGGGCGTGACCTTGGCGTGGCGATTGAGGTCTGGGGCCATGGCCGCGTGCCGCTCGCGATCTCGGGGCGGTGCTATCACGCACGGATGCACGGGCGCACAAAGGACAATTGTCAGTTCGCCTGCGAGGACAATCCCGACGGTTTGGACGTGTCAACCTTGGATGATCAAAGCTTTCTCGCGATGAACGGCGTCCAGACCCTCTCGGACAGCTACGCCTGCGCCGATCACCAGATCGAAACCTTGCAAAACGCGGGCGTCACCCATGTGCGCCTGTCCCCCCAAACGGGGGATTTCGCCGCTCTGTGCGCGCTTTACCGCGACCGTATCGACGGCACGGTGGCGCGTGGCGCAGTGGCGTCGGCCCTCACCGATGCGCACCCCGATATCCGCCTCAGCGATGGCTTTTTGGAAGGGCCAAGCGGGGCGGCGTGGTCAGGGGCATAGCCCCCTTCTGCGCCCCCCCCCCTGCCCTACGGAAATCGTATCCGCCAAATATCTCCGAATGCGCGCACATTTGATCTCAATCAATGTCGCGCCAGTCACCGGTCTTTAATTGTCGATCAAATTAGTCGGGATAATACCCTGCCTGATCCGACCGCCGTGGCCTGACCCCGAGTGAGAGAAAGACAATTCGGATGCAAAAACTCAAAGACCTTGCCTTGGGCGACTGCGCCAAAATTGTCGGATTTGCCGCAGGTGCCCCCGCCTATCGCCGCATGTTGCTCTCGATGGGTCTGACGCTTGGCACCGAGTTTACAGTCAACCGCATGGCCCCCTTGGGCGACCCGATCGAGATCAGGGTGCGCGGCTACGCCCTCAGCCTGCGCAAGGCCGAGGCCGAAGCGTTGAACGTCTGTCGGATCGAACCATGAGCGCCCCGAAATCCGCGCCCACAGTGGCGATTGTCGGCAATCCGAACTGCGGCAAAACCACCCTGTTCAACGCGCTCACGGGCACCCACCAACAGGTCGGCAACTGGCCTGGTGTGACGGTCGAAAAGAAAGTCGGACATTTCCGCCACCACGGCGAAAAAATCCAGGTCACCGACCTGCCGGGGGTCTATTCGCTCTCGGTCACGGGCGGGCTTGGCTCGCTCGACGAAAAACTCGCCCGCGATTTCATTCTGGCCGAGCGCCCCGATGTGGTGGTCAACGTCATTGATGCCGCCAATCTGGAACGCAACCTCTACCTGACCGTGCAATTGCTCGAAATGGGCGCGCCGATTGTCGTCGCCCTCAATATGATGGACATCGCCCGTCAACGCCGCATCCGCATCGACGTGGACGCGCTGTCGCAGCTCTTGGGCTGTCCCGTTTTGGCGATGGTGGCCTCGGGCAATGCCGAAACCTCAGGGTTGGACAGCCTACGCGATCAGATCCTCAAAGGCGGTCGCCGTCCTGATGAGGGCACCCCGTTCGGGGATGAGATCGAAGCCGCCGTTGCCGAAATTCTACCAGACATTTTGGCGCAAAAAAGGCGCGGACCATGCGCGGTGGATTGCCATCAAACATGTCGAGGGCGACGTTTTAGCCGCCGATATGACCACCGCCGAACTGGCCGCCAAGGCGCAGGGCATTCGCGCCCGCCTTGAGGCCGAGACAGGCATGGAGGCCGACACGCTCATTGCCTGCGGGCGCTATGATCGCGTCTCGGACATTGTGGCGCAAACCGTTGATCGCCTTGACCAAATCAGCCGCCCGCTATCGGATCGCATCGACCGTGTTGTGTTGCACCGTGGCCTTGGCATCCCGATCTTTTTGGGGGTGATGTATGTGATGTTCATGCTCACCATCAATGTCGGCGGGGCCTTTATTGATTTCTTTGACATCTTCGCGGGGGCGCTGTTTGTGGACGGCACCGCGACGCTGTTGGCCTCCCTCAATGCACCGACGTGGGTGGTGACGGTCTTGGCCAATGGTGTCTGCGGCGGCATTCAAACCGTGGCGACGTTTATCCCGATTGTCGCCTGTCTGTTTTTCGTGCTCTCGGTGTTGGAGGACAGCGGCTATATGGCCCGCGCGGCCTTTGTCACCGACCGGTTTATGCGGATGATCGGCCTGCCGGGCAAAAGCTTTGTGCCGCTGATCGTGGCCTTCGGGTGCAACGTGCCTGCGATCATGGCCACGCGCACCCTTGATAGTCAACGCGACCGCGTGTTGACCGTGATGATGGCGCCGTTCATGTCGTGTGGCGCGCGCCTGCCCGTCTATGCGTTGTTTGCCGCGGCGTTTTTTCCCACGGGGGGCCAGAACCTTGTGTTCGGGTTGTATTTTCTCGGCTTGGTCGCCGCCGTTGGCACGGGGCTGCTGTTGAAAGTCACCGTGCTGCGTGGCGCGCCCTCGCCGTTTGTGATGGAATTGCCGCCCTACCATTTGCCGACTTTGAACGGGTTGGGACGACGCACATGGCACCGTTTGCGCGACTTTTTGCAAGAGGCGGGACAGGTGATTGTGATCATGGTCGCCGCACTGGCCTTTCTCAATTCATGGGGCACGGACGGCAGTTTTGGCAATGACAACCGCGACACCTCGGTGCTGTCCGAAATTGGCCGCGCCCTCACCCCCGCCTTTGGCCCGATGGGGATTGAACAAGACAACTGGCCCGCCACTGTCGGCATTTTCACAGGCATTCTCGCCAAAGAGGCCGTGGTCGGCACGCTCAACACGCTCTACAGCGGCGATGCGAATGAGATCGACGGGCCGTTCTCAATATCGGCCTCGTTTTCCGACGCGGTGTCTACCATCGGGCCTAATTTGCGCGACGCCTTTGGCATGGCCACCGACCCGCTCGGGCTCGACATTGGCGAGATCGGTGACGTGGAGCGAGCGGCCGATGCGCAGGGCGTGACCTCCTCGACCTTTAGCACCATGTCGGCGCGGTTCGACGGTCAGATCGGCGCGTTTGCCTACCTGTTGATGATCCTGCTCTACATGCCCTGTGCCGCCGCTATGGGCGCGATCTGGCGCGAAACGGGATGGAAATGGGCGAGCTTTTCGGGGCTTTGGACCATGGGTCTGGCCTATGGCTCCGCTGTCGGGTTTTACCAAATTGCCACCTTCACGCGCCATCCGGCAGCGTCAGCGTGGTGGATCGGCGCGATATTGGCCGCTCTGGGCGCGGTGGCGTTTGTGTTGTGGCTGATCGGGTGGCGATCCCCCCCTGAGCCATTAGAAATGGCAGGCCATTGAGATGCCGCTTTTGTTGGATTTGAAAACCCATATCGACGCGCAAGGCAGCGTGAGCGTCACGGACCTGTCGTATCGGTTCGGCATCTCCCCCGATGCGGTGCGCGGCATGTTGCAGCACTGGATTCGTAAGGGCGCGATTGAAAAGCAGGTGCAGCCTCTGCCCTGCGGTGGTTGCACCGTATCCACTCTCTGCAGCAGCTGTTCCGTCCCCTCAGAGACAGAATACTACGTCCCTGTTTTGGCAGACTGAGACCACAAAGATCGAAGGCGTGTTACATGTAACTGCGGACTAAGGCGCTTGCGAGCAAGGACCATCCGTCGGATACTACGAAAAACGCCAATTTGAACGGCAAAGACACAATCGCGGGCGGCACCATCATCATACCCATCGACATCAGGATGGCGGACACGACAAGGTCGATAATCAAAAACGGCAGAAAGACCAGAAACCCGATTTGAAAAGCGCGTTCAATTTCCGAGAGCAGAAATGAAGGAACGAGCAATGACAGATCAACGTCGTTTGAGAGGGAAATTGGATTCTCGGGATCTTCGCGTAATTCTGCCAAATTTGAGAAGGTCTCTTCGCTGACGCGACTTACCATGAATTTCCGAAAAGGGTCCATGATTTCGGGGAGTGCTTCTTCCACCGTCATTGCGCCTTCCATGAGGGGTTCGACACCCGTCGTCCAACTTTCAGTAAAAACAGGGTCCATGACAAAGTAGGTCAGGAACAGGGCGAGGCTCACAATCATCATATTGGGTGGCGACTGTTGTAGCCCGATTGCCTGTCTCAGAATGGAGAGTACGGTCACGATGAATGGGAAACACGTCACCATAACGGCCAAACCAGGCACGAGACTCAAAAGTGTGATTAGCACGATGAGCTGGATGGAACGGGTTGTGAGTGACTCCGCGCCATCTATCGACAGAGATAATTCTTGAGCTTGCGCTGGGAATGCGGTCATGAGGATCACGATCGCGAGGCCAAGAATGGTGCCTAGTTTGAAATAATGCATACGGTTTACAGCTCGTTCTTTATGTCGGCGACTTCAGTGAGACGCACGGCAAGTTGACCTGTTGGGTCGCCGTCGATCTCTTGTAGCTCACCGCGAGCAATGAGTTTTTCGCCGACATAAAGCTCCACGGGATCTTCGACACGTCGATCCAACGTGAGGACGCTGTCATTCTCGAGCTTGAGAAGATCGCGAACCAATGGATGCGCTTTTCCAACCGTAACTTTGATTTCGATTGGGACATCGGAAAAGGGGTTGGGGCGGGTACTTCCTGTTTCATCAACCATTGACGATGGCGTCCTTATTTAGAGTGAGAGCAGCATCGATAGCCGCACGTATTTTCCCGATGGCTCCATCGAGATTGATTTGTCTTTCTGTGCTTCCAAGACGTAAGAATACCTGACCCTCAGTCAGGCTTGGTTCCTCGACCAAGGTGACAGACATGGGAAGGCCTTCCTTAAGAAGAGCGGCGACGGCCTCCTTATTTGCGGGGCAAATCAGTATCTCGACGGGGGCGTCCGTCAGGCTGTCCGCAAAAGGCAAAATTTCGTCAATGATGGACTGGCCGAGTGTGTTGGCCACAAGGTCCGGCAAGACTTTCTCGGTCATCTCGAGAAGCAATGGTTCAAGAGATTTGATGATGTGGGAGCGCGCCTCATGAAACGTGAATCCCAAATCCTGCAAATTGCGCTCTAGCTCCGCACCGATTTTAGTTCGGACGGCTTCCTCGGCTGCTACAGCATCATCCCAACCTGCCTTGTAGCCTGCCTCATAGCCCGTCGCGCGAGCATTTTCGACGGCGCGCAGGACGGCGCTATCATCAGCCTTTTGAGGAGACGACGAAGACTGTTCTCTTGAGTTTCGGACGGTGCCGAAATCTTCGAATGGGAAAAGAGAAGACATCATGCCGTTCCTTCAGCGTCTTCAATCCAACTGCGTAGGATTTCCACTGTTTCTTCTTCGCGATCCTCGATCAATTTTTTGAGCCGCTTGACGGGATCGGTGGGGTCACCGAAATCTTCGCCAAGGTCGAAATCAGAAACGACCCCGAGGCTGGGTAACTCGAAGTTATCGTCATCCAGATCATTTGAGAGGGACGGTGGATCATATGCTCCACTGTCTAGCGCAGGCAGATTGGACTCGGCGGTGGGATTGTTTGACGTGAGATTGGGTAAGGCTGCTGTAGCTACGGGTTTTGCAAACATCGGACGTATAACAAACAGACCCAAAATCAGCGTTACAATGGTTAGAACGGCAAGTTGCAACAGACGCATTATATCAAGATTGGCAACAGAGAAGGCCGACGGGCTCGCCGCAGTACCCTCAATCACGACAGGTTCAAATTCCATTGAGCGGATGGTCAGAGAGTCGCCACGTGCCTCGTCCAAACCGATTGCGGAGGCAACCAACGCTTCTAGAGCAGCGAGTTCTTCTTCGCTACGTGCGGACCACACGGGTTCTTGGGTTTGGGGGTCTATCGTTGTGATTCCATCGACGAGGACAGCAACGGTGAGGCGCTTTACGGCTCCCGGCATACGTTGCAATTCGCGGGTTGTCTCGGAGACCTCGTAATTGATGCTCTCGCGTGTTTCTGTGTTGTTGGATGTCGCATCCCCACCATTCGCGCCTTCACCATCGGGCAGGTTTGACGCAACCGTTACGGACCCGCTGCGGGTATCTGTGGATGAGGTACTCCGTTCTTCGGTTTGTGTGCTGATGGCGACGCGCGTGTCGGGATCAAAACGGCGTTCAACGATTGATTCGATATCCGTGACAGGCTCGATGGAGACTTCGACAACGGCCTTTCCCTTGCCCACACGGGCCTCCAAGAGACGCAATACATTCTGGCGCAATGTCTCCGCCTTGTCGGAGCTTTCAGGCATGCCGGAGAGGGATTCATCGCCCGAAATGACAACGCCGCGCCGACCGTCAATGACGGACACATCATCAGGGGACAGGCCGGATACAGCTGAGGCAACGAGATACTTAAACCCCTGTGCCTGCTGCGGCGAAATGCTACCAGACACTGCTGTGACAGTGACCGATGCCGTGGCTGCGGTGCCGCGTGTGAAAGGCGATGAGGAGGGGTTGGCGATGTGGACGCGTGCAGCACTGACCTGCTGCGAAGCGGCGATGGTGCGCGCCAGTTCGCCTTCTTTTGCGCGCCAATAGGCGGCGTCAAACATTTGGGCGGTTGTTCCGAACCCAGAGAGAGAATCGAGCAGTTCATATCCCGAAGTGGAGTTTGCAGGGAGCCCTTCGGATGCGAGGACCATGCGCAACTGATCGCGTTGGTTGTTTGGAACATAAATAGCACCGCCGCGAATCTCGTGGTCGATACCGCGTTGTTCCAAGGCAGCCACCACTTCGCCTGCGGCAGAGGCCTCTAGGCCCGAGTATAAGAGTGTGAAACTAGGCTGTGCTGCGATGTGGGACAATCCAATCACCGCAGCAAACATCAAGATGGTTGCCCCGATGACAATGATACGGCGACGCGGGTCCAGTGCGGTCCAGACAGAGAAAATCTGCTGCAAGTTTTCACTCCTTATTTCTCAAGCTTCTGCATTGAGTTCCTAAGAATTGATCGAACAGCCTTAACAATCAGTTAGCTTCATTCGGTTTATATCGACCTAGATGAAAGATTCGGGAAAACGCCCATGGCCGATGAAGCGCCAACTGAAGACGAACAAAAAAAGAAATCCAAACTGCCGATGCTTGTCGGTCTGGTTTTGATGCTGGTGTTGGGCGGCGGAGGATTTTTCGCGGTCTATAGCGGTATGCTTTTCTCACAGGAAACCCCTGATGACTCCCATGCGATTGCCGACAACGCCGTGGCTGACGAAGACCCGCTCCCCGACGTTGCTTTCGTGCCGATTGAGCCACTGATTATCAATCTGGACACGACGAACGGGGCGTCAAAACACTTGAGATTTCAGGCACAAATTGAAGTGCCCGCGAAATACGAGGCGGATGTGACACTCATTTTGCCACGGCTCGTCGATATTCTGAACGGCTATCTTCGTGCGGTGGATGTGTACGAATTAGAGGATCCAACCGCCCTCATTCGTATTCGATCACAGATGCTCAGGCGGATGAAAATCGCGGCGGGAGAAGAGCGGGTACGCGATGTGCTCATCATGGAATTTGTAATTAACTAGGGATGTGAACATGGAACTTATCGCAGACATTCTGATGATTTTTGGCACTGTTGTTGTGTCACTCTATTGCATGGTTCTGTCGCGTCGCTTGCGCAGCTTTACTGATCTGGAAAAAGGAATGGGGGGCGCCATTGCGGTGCTTTCTGTTCAAGTCGACGACATGACGAAAACACTGGCTAACTCGCAAAAATCCGCTGCGGGATCTGCTGTTCGCTTGCAAGAACTTAATGAACGCGCGGAGCAAACGGCGAAGCGATTGGAATTGCTGATTGCATCTATGCATGACCTGCCTGACGTGACGGGGACATCTGCGCCAGTCCGGAAGACGGATTCTCAAATGGCTGAGACGACTGAGCGGGCAAGTGATGAGGATGAGAATGTTGTGACGGCAGCGTTTTTCTCGAGTCAGCGTACGCCTATGGAGGCCGCAGAATGAGCACGGAAAAACAAAAAAAGAAGGCTGCACCCAAGAAGAAAAAACGCTCTTTGAAGGCGGGTCGAGGGGCCCTTTTTGTGTTGTCCGTCGTTCTCTTTATGTCGGCTGTCGTGCGGGTTTTTTCGGGGACGGGCGCAGCCATTGCCAAGGAAGTAGCGCATCTCACAAAAGAAGAAATGCACGTCGAGGCACCTGTTGACCCAATCGCATGTATGGCGGATGAGGAGCTCGATTCTTTAATTACAGCGCTTCGAAAGCGTGAGAAAGCCGTTGAAGAAAAAGAACGGGAAATCGAAGAAAAACTTGCCGTCGTGGATGTGGCGCGCGCAGAGATCGAAGAGAGCTTCAAGGCTCTGGAAGTTGCTGAAGAGCGCTTGGCTGCCACGATGGCGATTTCCAATTCTGCGGCAGAGGATGACCTTGCTCGCCTGACATCCGTGTATGAAAGCATGAAGCCAAAGGATTCAGCGGCTTTGTTCCAAGCGATGGACCCAGATTTTGCCTATACGGTTTCGGTCATTCTCGCGGGTCGAAATGCGAATGCTCCCAGCGAATGATGGGAGCGGAATATTAAGATTTCCATGTCAGAGTGTAGGTGAATCCTAATTAGAGGCAGGCTCGGAATACATGATTGGCATAGTCGGCATTCTTATCATTTTCGTCATGGTATTCGGTGGTTACATCGCGGCCGGTGGCAAACTGGGTATTATTCTAAAGGCGCTCCCTTTTGAATTCATGATGATTGGTGGTGCGGCGGCGGGGGCCTTTCTGCTGTCCAATGATATGGCGGGTGTCAAACACACCATGAGAGACATGGGAAAGGTGTTTAAAGGCCCTAAATGGAAGAATGACGACTACAAAGATCTGCTATGTCTTCTTTTTGAACTCATCCGCTTGGCCCGCCAGAATCCCGTTGGGTTGGAAGAGCACGTTGAGGCGCCCAATGAATCCAATATCTTCACTAAGTATCCGAAAATCCTTTCGGACAAAGAAGCAATCGCTCTCATTTGCGACACCTTGCGCTCTGCATCGATGAACTATGATGATCCGCACCAAGTTGAAGAGGTACTCGAAAAGCGGATTGAAGCTAACCTCCATCATGCCTTGCATTCCTCGCACGCTATGGCTGCGGTTGGTGATGGGTTGCCGGCACTCGGAATTGTTGCTGCTGTGCTTGGTATCGTGAAAACGATGGCCGCGATTGATCAGCCCCCCGAAATTCTCGGAAAAATGATTGGTGGTGCACTGGTAGGTACGTTCTTGGGTGTCTTCTTGGCCTACGGTTTCGCGGGTCCGTTTGCCTCGAAAATGCAAAGTGTCATCGAGGAAGATGGCCATTTCTATCAACTGATTAGAGAAGTGTTGGTGGCCAATCTGCACAATCACGCGACCAATATTTGTATTGAGGTGGGGCGCCAAAACACCCCAAGCCACCATCGCCCCAGTTTTTCCGATCTTGAAGAAGCATTGAAAGACGTGAAAACGGAGGTCGCATGAGACGCACCATCTTTGCTGTTTTCCTGGCCACATTGATTTTGCCCGTCTCGGTTTTTGCCGAGACGGTTTCTCTTCGTTCTGCTGATCACGCTGGATTTTCGCGACTGGTTATAGATATGCCTGAAAGCAGTAATTGGGTCTTTGGGAGAGCGAATGGTGTCTATGAGTTTAGATCGGCCATCGCGGATTTGACGTTCAATGTGTCTCAGGTGTTCGTGCGGATGACGAAACAGCGAATTTCGCGGGTCCTACCCGTTGGAAATGGCCGCTTACAGGTGTTTACAGGTGATGAGTATCACGCGGATGTCTTTGAGCTGCGCGACGGGCGGGTCGTTATAGATATAAAAGATGGCCCACCTGATCCTGCTTCCGGGTTTGAGAGCGTTCTGAAATCGTTTGCGGACACATTGGAGCCACCTTTGCCAGAGCTGTCGCAAATGGTTCAGGCAATGCCGGAACCTGAAAGGGACAGCTTTTCCACAAGCCTTATGGGGCTGGATGTGGAGGGTTTGCGCCAACTCGGTCGGGCTCCACCTGTGACGCCTTTGGAACACTCCGATGAGGAGGGTCGCTCCGACAGACTTGGTGACGGACAGCAGGATGGTTCAAATGTAGCCAATGCTACCGTAGAGCGAGAGGCCTTTATTGCGCAGCTAGAACAGAACCTGATCGAACAAATTGGACGAGCCTCTGCGGATGGTTTGTTGGTTCCCGCTCTTCCCGATGTGGAGGAGGCGCAGGATATAATCGAGAATGCACAAAACATCACAACTCAGACAGATGTGGAGGAGGATGCTGCACCTGACGTTGCATTGGCGTATGAGGAAAGCGGGTCTCATATAGAGATCGAATCCGCCATAGATCGCGCTCAACAGTCCAGTTCCAGATCGCGTCAGAGTTTTGCGGTAGATGGCGGCGAGTGTATTCCATCGCGCCGTTTGGATTTGGCGTCTTGGGGCGTGCCGCTGGATGAAGAGTTTATGCTTCCACAGCTTCGCGCGCATTTGGTCGATGAGTTGGACGTGCCGCGCCAAGACGGGGTTCTCGATCTCGCGCGCTATTATTTGTTCCTGACCTATGGGGCCGAGGCAAAATCTGTGCTGAGTTTTCTTCCTGAGGATGACACGGATGTTCCATTGCTTTTGATACTCGCTGAGATCTTTGAAAATGGATCAGCTGAAAATCCGGGACCATTGCTTGACCAACAAAGCTGCGATACGGCTGCCGCGCTTTGGAGTGTTATGGCAACCAAATCCCTCACCAAGGGACAGGACTACAATCGGTCGGCGATCATTGCGGCCTTTACGGTTTTGCCGATACACATTAGGCGCACGATCGGGCCAGAGTTAGCACGGCGTTTTGCTGATATTGGTGATACGCAAACGGCAACGCAGATCAAAAGTGTTTTTACGCGGACCGCTCCCTTGGAGGGAACAGAAGTGCTTTTGTTAGATGCCTCCATTGCCGAAAGCGTAGAGGATTTTGAGACGTCGGATGATCTCGTTTTAGAGGTTGTGGAAAAACATGCGCATGAAACGCCCGAAACCTTGATTGCGTTTATCAATGAAAAGCGCGCTCAGAATTACCCTGTTTCGGAAGATATCGCTGACATCGCTGAAACCATCGCCGTGGAATACCGCCACCACGAGTTAGAGGAAGCTCTTGTCGAAGCCTCGATTATTGCGCGTGTTCTGTCAGGTGACTTAAACAAGGCTTTCGCCCAACTCAAAAGAGCGGAAACGGCAAATCGTTTGACCGACGCCGTGGCAACAGATGTGCGAAAATATGCATTGGAAGCTTCAATAGATACTGAATCCGATGAAGCCTTCTTGAAGGCTGTCTTCCGAAATATCGATTTCATGGAAGCGCAGATGAAGGACGACAATCTGCTGGATGGCGTTGCTATGCGTCTTTTTGAGCTAGGCTTCGACGACGCTGCGCGACGGCTTGGCGATGCAGAATCTTTAGAGGTTACTGATAGTGAGATGTCCGATTATCGCGCGTTGGTTTCTGGGGACTGGTCGACGTTAAGTCAGTCCGAAAACCCGAACTATGCGACTTTGGCCGACGCTGTTGTGTCAAAACCGAATGTGCTGACAGATGATGCTCTGGCTCCAAATCTGAAACAGCTTGAAATGCTTCTGACGGATATCAAATCCAAACGTGAATCCGTACTTGAGCTTCTCTCGAAATAGCGACTGCGGCGCTGCCACGCTTACCATTTGTAAACCCTCTGGACGCTAAAACAGTATTACCAAAGAAAGAATTTCTGGTGATACATAATGCAAAATAGGCACATTTGCCCAGCGGGCAATGCGATTAGTGGTGACGTGATCGGCATCGGTATAGCCCGTGTGCCAATGAACGCGATTTGGGGTGGATGGACATGAATTTCACCTTAAAGTCTATGTTCAGCCCAACGATACTCCTAGCGCTTGCTTTGATGACTGTCATTGTCATGATGGTTTTGCCCATGCCGTCATGGATGCTTGATGTCGGATTGGCCGCTAGCTTTGCGTTGGCTATTTTGATTTTTACGGTGACGTTGTTTGCGGAACGACCGTTGGATTTCTCCGCTTTCCCAACCGTCCTTCTGGCGAGTTTGATGCTTCGGCTGTCGCTGAACGTCTCCTCTACAAAACTCATCATCGGACAAGGACACACAGGCACCGCTGCGGCGGGTCATGTGATCGAAGGTTTTGCAAACTTCGTAATGGGTGGCTCTGTCGTTCTGGGCCTCGTGGTTTTCATCGTACTTTTGATCGTAAATTTTATGGTCATTACCAAGGGCGCGGGACGCATGGCGGAAGTCGGCGCTCGGTTTGCATTGGATGGTATGCCGGGCAAACAGTTGGCGATCGACGCGGATATGTCAGCTGGCGCGATCACACACACCGAAGCCAAAGAGCGGCGTGAACTCGAACTCGCAGAGACAACATTTTTTGGTTCACTGGATGGGGCCTCAAAGTTTGTGAAGGGCGATGCGATAGCGGGCCTCCTTATCACATTGATGAACTTGGTTATGGGCCTCATCATCGGTGTTGTGTCAAAGGGCATGCCAATTGGAGAAGCCTTTGAAACATACACAATTCTGACGGTTGGAGATGGACTCGTCAGTCAAATCCCCTCGGTTATTATTTCCATCGCGGCGGCGTTGCTTTTGGCCAAAGGCGGCGCAAATGGTCCTGTCGACATGGCAATGTTCAGTCAACTCGGACGATTTCCCCCAGCGCTTTTCACTGTTGCGGTTCTTTTGGCGCTGTTTGCATTTGTTCCGGGTTTGCCGTTCACTCCCTTCATCGCGGGGGCTATCGGCTTGGGGGTTGCAGGCTGGATCGTCAAAAAACGGGCAGATGACCTTGAAAAGGATACGGTCAAGCAACGTGATGCCGTTGAGCCCGAACGTGAAGAGTCCCTTGGTGATATTCTTGATCTTGACGAAATCCACGTCGAATTCGCGGCAGATCTCGTCCCGATGGTCCTAGACCCGCAGACGGGAATTGATGCGCGGATTACCAATATGCGTAATCATGTCGCAACGTCGTTCGGGTTGATCCTGCCTGAAATACGGTTGACGGATGATCCGTCTCTCCCGGCAGGTCGGTATGTGGTGCGGGTTCAGGGCGTTCAACAGGTGAGCGACACTCTGCGCCAAGATAAAGTGCTCGCACTTTTGGGCGGTGGCGAAGATGGTCTTCAGCCTGGCGAAGACGTTGCAGAACCTGTGTATGGAGCCCCTGCGCGTTGGATCGATCAAAGTGCAAAAGACGATTATGCTATGCAAGGCTGCACAGTGGTGACGCCAACAGAGGTGCTCGCCACGCACCTTCTGGAAGTCGTCAAACGCAGCTTCCCGCGGCTACTTACAATGAAGTCGTTGCGCCGAATTCTTGATGAAATGACAAACTTGAGTGATCGCACTCGAGCAGAGGCCAATCAGCGTTTGATCGACGACCTCATCCCAGAAAAGGTGCCAATGGACATGCTATTGTCGGTTCTGCGCCTTTTGCTTGAGGAGCGCGTGTCCATTCGGAATATGCCTCTTATCCTTGAGTCAATTGCAGAGGCACGGGGGGCACATGCGACGCCTGAAAGCGTGTGCGAACATGTGCGTCAGAAGCTCGGATTTCAGATCATCTCCGAAATTCGCCGTGAGGATGGCACGCTACCACTCCTTCAACTGGCACCAGAGTGGGAACAGACATTCTCAGCCTACCAGATTGAGAATGAGCGCGGGCGTGGGGATCTCGCATTGCCGCCTGATGAATTTAATAAACTGGCCAAGGCAATGGCGGACCGTATTGCGAAAGCGGGAGAAAACGGAGTGTATCCCGCGGTTGTAACCTCAACACCGCGCCGTCGGTTTATTCGTACGGTCCTTTCGGCTCAAGGCATTCAGAATCCTGTTTTTTCATTCGACGAAATCGGCACGGACGCGCGGCCATCACTCGTGGGGTTGGTCCCTGCATGATGGATCTTGTCGAAACCTTGGCTGCACTGTCGCAACCCACATTGGTCATGGCGTTTCTCGTCTTTGTCAGAGTCGGTGCGGTAATGGCGGTCTTACCTGCATTCGGTGAGAAAACAGTCTCTGTGCAAATCCGTTTGGTTTTGACATTGGCATTTTCGGCCATCGTGTTTCCTGCGGTTACGATTGAATCTTCGCTGCTTCAAACGGCGCCATTGATTTTATGGCCCGCGATGTTTGCCGAGGTTGTGTCTGGTTTAACCCTTGGCCTCATTGTGCGTTTGACGGTGATTGCATTGCAGGTCGCAGGCACGATCATTTCACAATCCACGTCTCTGTCTCAACTCTTCGGGGGCGGGGCGGTAGATGCGCAACCCCCGATGGGGCACATCCTGTTCACGGCGGGCTTGGCATTGGCTGTCACGTTCGGATTACATGAACGTGTGGCCCTGATGATTATCGAATCTTACGATTATCTCCCTGCGGGCCGCTTTCCGGATTCAAGTGAGTTGTCCTTGTTGATGGTGGGGCATGTGGCGCATTCATTCTCGCTATCGTTCTCCTTTGCCGCGCCCTTTTTGATCGCGTCGGTGATTTACAACACAGCCCTTGGTGTCATTAACCGCGCTATGCCGCAGCTTATGGTCGCCTTTGTCGGTGCGCCCGCGATCACTTTGGGCGGATTGATTTTGCTTTTCCTTACGGCGCCATTGCTGCTCGAAATTTGGATCGGTCATTTCCATCGCGCACTTGAGAACCCAATCGGAGCGTATTGATGTCAGGAGATGACGATAGTGATAAGAGTCATGAGCCGTCCCAGAAAAAGCTGGATGACGCCCGTAAACGGGGTGAAATTCCACGATCAACGGATGTTACAACGGCGGCGGCTTACTTTGGCTTTGTGCTAACCGCGGCAGCATTTGGTGCCGCCGCGTTAAAATCTACTGGCGGCGTTTTGTATGGCCTGTTGGAGAATGCAGATCGGTTGAGCGTCGATTGGTTTGATGGTTCCGGATCGCCGTGGAGTGGGGGTCTAATGGCCCAAGTTCTTATGTCTCTTGTTCCGTGGTTCTTGATCCCCGCGCTCTTGGTGGTGGCGACGCTTTTCGCGACACGGTCATTTGTTTTTGCGACTGATCGGGTTCAACCAAAGCTGTCAAAAATTTCTTTGGTATCGAACGCTAAGAACAAATTTGGCCGTTCAGGATTGTTTGAATTTGCAAAGAGTTTTTTCAAGCTGTCGATTTATTCGATCGTCGTTGGATTTTATCTCTGGACAAAAATCCCAGAAATGGTTGCGACCATGACGTTGAGCCCAGGCATGATAACAGTCGAACTGTTGCAGCTCGGATTGGGCTTTTTTGCGATTGTACTGGCGATTTCGATTGTGATCGGTGGCGTAGATTATCTGTTTCAGTTCAACGAGCATTTGCGCAAAAACCGCATGTCTCACAAAGAGCTGCGTGATGAGGCCAAGGATCAGGACGGCGATCCGCATATGAAGCAGAAACGTCGCCAGAAAGGCTACGATATTGCGATGAACCAGATGCTGGGCGATGTGCCAGAGGCGGATGTTATCATCGTGAACCCGACTCACTATGCGGTTGCATTGAAGTGGGATCGGTTGCGGGGCGGCGCGCCTGTCTGCGTGGCGAAGGGTGTCGATGATATTGCCGCGACCATTCGCGAAATCGCGACCGAGAATGACATCCCGATCCATCGTGATCCACCGACAGCGCGCGCCATTTATGCCACTGTGGAAATTGGCCAAGAGATTTGGCCAGAGCATTATCCTGCTGTGGCCGCATCAATCCGTTTTGCCGAGGAAATGCGTACAAAAATGCGCGCGAAACGGAAGGCAGGATTTTGACACATAAAGCCAAAAAACTCGAGCAATTGAAAAAGGTTGCGGAAGTCACGTTGACTCTGGAGCTAGGGAAATTGGCGCAGGTGCGTGCACAAGAGACCGAACAGGAAAATCGTCTGGACGAGTTAAAGACGTCAGCTAAAGACCGTGAGGTACAGATCCAAAACGCAGATGCATTCGATCCTGCGATGTCTATCGGCGCGGATGCCAAATGGAATGCGTGGATGATGCAGGAGCGCCGCCGTATTCTGACGACTATGGCCGCGATAGCAGAACGACGCGAGGTTCAGTTCGAACACACGCGCCGTGCTTTTGGTAAAGTAGAGGCGCTCAAATCAATTGCGAAAAAGAGCGCGTTGAAGCCGTAATCTATCCGACGTCTTGGCGAACGATGTCCGTCACCAAAATGCTTTCAATATCATCACCTAAAATCGCTGTAGCTGCCTCCAAAAGTGAGGTTCGTAGGCTTTGCATTTTGGTGGTTTCGGTAAAGGACCCTTTGAACCCGCCAATGTTGGCATGATCGAATAGCACCTGCAAAAAGGCATCTCGCAGCTTTGGTTCTTGGGCATAAATTTTTTCACGCACATTTGGCATGGTTTCGAGACTGATCGATAAAACGATCATAGCCGCAACCCGACCATCTTCCATGTCCGGGATGACGAATTGATTATTGAGTTTGACGTAATCAAACGTCGTGGCGCTTTCGGGTAACTCCCCATTGTGGGTATCGATTTGATGGGACGCGTTTGGATCTTCGCTGTGGGAGCCAAGTTCGGCTACATCGGCCGAAGGTCGGAACATGAGGCCTCCGCCGATGCCTAGGCCGAGACCGAGCAGCGCGAGTAAGATCGGTATGATTTTTCCAGACATCGGCGGTCTCCGCTAGAACGGCAAAAGGATATCAGCAATTTGTTGGCCGTATCGAGGTTGCTGCATTTGGGAAATCTGACCGCGTCCACCGTAGGAAATGCGGGCGGATGCGATTTTGTCATAGGTGATTTCATTTTTGCGGGAGATGTCTTCGGGACGGACATAGCCTTCGACAAGAAGTTCGCGAATTTCAAAATTAACGCGGACTTCCTGAGAGCCCGAAATATGCAAGACCCCGTTAGGCAGCACGTCGAGAATTGTAGCAGCAACCATAAGCTGGAGTTTTTCGTTGCGGCGCACGGACCCAGACCCAGAGGAGGAAGATGTGCTCGACGTGCCTACAGCACTGGCCATTGACGCTCCGTCGGGGAGGGCACTGTCGATCCGTTCGGGAATGCCAAACAAACCATCAACTCCCATGCTTTCCGACCCTGATCGGCCACGGGATGTGTTGTTTGAAATCTCCGCGCTCTCATCAATTTCGATGACAACGGTGAGAATGTCGCCGCGTTCGATAGCACGACGGTCGCCCAGCAAAGATTGCCGCGACGCCGTCCACAAAGACGCCCCGTCTGTCGGGCTGGATTTCTCGACGTTTTTCGGAAGGCCAGGATAATGCATTGCCGAGGCTTCGGCGGATTCTCGAACAGGCGTGAATTCGGGCAAACGACCAACCTCTTCTAAAGGTGAGCATGAGCAAAGCGCCGTGAGAGCCATAAGTGCTGCGATTGGTTTCATAGTTTCCCTCATTGAGATGTGAGACGTCCGACATAAACGCCGCCGTTAGGCCCGACGATTCCCGTGACGATAGTTTTGGATGATAGGTTCATGACGCGCACAGCATCGCCCACGCCAGCTCGGCTAAGTGATCGTGCGTCCGCTGAAATGGTGAGTGCGCCTTGTTTGAAATACAAAGGCACGATTGAGTTGCGCTCGATGAGAGCGGGAGGGCCGACATCTGACATACGGATTGGCCGTCCAGCGTAGAGCATTCCTCGGGTTTCGAGCCCGATGGCTTCGTCGACCGAAATCAAGGTGCCTGCAATATCGCCTTCTACAACTTTCAAATCCGCCGCCGTCAGTATGGATTGAGCACGGATGGTGCGTGCCGCGACCAAGGTGTCGGCGTGCGAATTGGTTGGTGTGGTCATCGCAAAGACTATGGAGATGAGGCATACACGGATCATCGTATATTACTCGTGGCAGATAGCATTTGGTCTGCGGCTGTGATGACTTTGGCGTTTAACTCGTATCCGCGTTGGGCTTCGATCAACTCGGTCACTTCGCGCACGGCGTCTACAGAGCTGTCTTCGAGGTAGCCTTGTCTAAGTGTGCCTAGCCCGTCCGTTCCGGGGATGGAGACAATAGCGGGTCCGGATGCGGGGCTTTCGAGGAACATGTTTGAACCGATGGCTTCCAGACCTTTGGAGTTGGTGAAGTCAGCTAAGGTGAATTGTCCGAGAAGTTCGGGCTCTACGCGGTCATTGAAGTAGGCATAGACCTCGCCTTCGCCGTTAATTGAAATCGACCGTGCATCATCAGGAATAGTGATGTCTGGAACGACACCGTAGCCCTCTGACGTTACGATAAGACCATCAGCAGAGCGTTTGAGTGCCCCGTCACGCGTATAGGCGGATTGGCCAGAAGGCAGCGTGAGTTCGAGGTATCCTTTGCCTTCGATGGCAACGTCCAGATCGCCATTTGTTTGCGATAAAGACCCTTGGGCGAGTTGCACTGTGACAGATGAGGGGCGCACGCCAAGGCCGAGTTGTACCCCTGTTGGCAAAACTGTGCCATCGGCGGCGTTGATCGTGCCGGGGCGTGCCAATTGTTGATAGTGAAGATCGGCAAATTCGGCGCGTCGAGCGTTGTAACCTGTGGTGTTCATGTTCGCGAGGTTTTGCGAAATGGTTTCCACGCGCATTTGTTGCGCACTCATTCCCGTTGCTGCGATTTTTAGAGCTCTCATAGTCGATCTCCTCTATCGGCCAAGTGTCGAGATGACGCCGCGGATACGCTCATCTTCTTGCTCGGTGAATTTCTGTCCCATCGTGTAGGCGTGCTGAACTTCGATCATGCGGGTGATTTCTGTGATCGGATTCACGTTGGAATTTTCGACATACCCCTGAAGGATTGCCGCGCCTTCGAACGGCTCGATGCCGCCTTCCGTGTAAAACCGCACTCCATCCTGCCGCGTGAGCGTGCTTGGGTCGGTCGGCATATAAAGGCCGACTTGTGCAAGTGGCAGTCCGTTCGCGGAGACAGTCCCATCGGCGGAGATGGCGACCGAAGTCGCGTCCGGCGGGATAAAAATGGCCGCGCCGCCATTGTCCAACAACCGATAGCCGTCATGGGTGGTCAATTCGCCCTGATCGTTTGGCGTAAAAGCCCCAGCGCGGGTTAGGGCCTCGCCCTGAGGTGTTTCGATCATGAAAAAACCGTCGCCCTCAATGGCGAGGTCAAAGGTTCCACCCGTTTGCGTCAGTGGTCCCTGTGCATCGTTTGTCAGGCGCACATTGCCATTGGCCATCGACAAAGATGGCTCGCCTGGTTCGAGGGCAGAAATATATTCCGAGAAAATCAGACCTTCTTTGCGAAAACCTGTGGTCGATGCGTTGGCCACGTTGTTTGCAATAGCCTGAAGCTCGTTTTTGAGGCCCGAAAGGCGGGTGAGAACGGTGTAACCTGCGCTATCCATTAGAAGCCTCCTATCATCGGGATGAGGCGGTTTTGGAAAAACGAAATGAGGCTTTCGGTCATGAAGCCCATCGACATCCAGAACACGATGAGGATGGCGCCCAGTTTGGGTACAAAGGTCAGGGTCATTTCCTGAATGCTTGTGAGGGCCTGAAAGAGGCCAACACCCACACCCGTGACAAGCGCCACCAAAAGGATCGGGGTGGATATCATCACAGCCATCCAAAGTCCTTGGCGCAGCGTGTCGTAGAAAATGATCTCATCCATGATTTACACCGGCATCCGAAGAATTTCTTGGTAGGCTTCCACGACTTTGTCGCGGACCGTCACAACGGTTTCGACGGCAAGTTCGGATTGAGCCAAAGCCATGACGAGCGCTTGCGTGTCGGCTTGACCGACGAGGGCGGCTTTTGCGATCTCTTCGCTTTGCGACAACGTCTGGGCGAAGGATTTGCCTGCATCGACCAGAGCGCCGCCTTGGGCACCTGCATTCGGGTCGGCTTTCGGGGACGTTGCCGGTTTCGTGGCAGCGTATCCTTGGTTGGCGATAGTGGAGCGGATATCCATTCTGGTTACCTTCCTTGAGTTTAACGGCGCAGAAGTTCGAGCAGGGAGGACGACATTTGACGTGCCTGATCGAACATTTTGAGGTTCGCCTCATAACTGCGTTGGGCTTCACGTGCGTCGGCGACTTCGTACATGAGGTCGACGTTTGATCCGTCATAGAACCCTTGTTCATCGGCCATTGGGTGGCCTGGATCGAAAATGCGGCTGAGGGTCGTGCGATCTAATTCGACGGGGCCTGTTTCGACGCCGCCAGTCTTTGTTCCGTTTTTGACCTCCGCCTCGAAAGAGACGGTTTTGCGGTGGTAGCCAGGCGTGTCTGCGTTTGCGATGTTTTCGGAAACGTGGCGTAGCCTGTTTGCTTGCGCCTTCATGCCCGATGCGGAGAGGGAGAGTATTTGAGTTAGGTCTGCCATCTATCTGTCCTCATCGTTTTCCGATGGATGCGCGCAGAATCGACATGGAACTTTTGTAGACACTGAGTGCCATTTCATGTTGATGTCGTGTCTCTGCCGCCTTCATCATTTCCGTTTCAAGCGCGACCGTGTTGCCGTTGGGCGACGACGGATCGGGCGAGTCGATTGTTTCAATAAGGGGAGAATTAGAACCGGTGTTCGTGACATGCCCTGCGCGTGTTGCGCGCAGTTGAGTGCCATTTTCGGATGCGCGAAAGGCCTCCGAGAATGACAGAGTGTCACGCGCCCGGTACCCAGGCGTGTCTGCGTTCGCCACATTCTTTGCAACCAATTCCTGGCGCGCTGTGGAATGGCGAGCTAATCCGCTTGTGAGGCGAAAAATATCCAGATTTTCAAACATCGGGGCTTCTCCCACGACTTCGTGTCAACCAAGGCTTAACCGTGATTCCTTTAGAAAGGGTTTCAGAACATGGAGGACGTGATGAAAGGGATCGGTTTGGATCAGCTCAGAGCTGAGATCGCATCAGTGAAAACAACGCACTCTATGGGCAGTGTGGTTGAGGCCGCGCGTGGCGTTCTTACGGTGACGGGGTTGTCCGACGTCGCCGCCATTGGTGATCTCGTTGAGATTGGTCATGGTGAGACGGTCCGTCGGGGTGAAGTTTTGCAGATTTTTAAGAGTACCATCACAGTTCTCGCTGACGGCGGAGCGGATGGATTGTCGTTTGGCGATCCCGTTACGCACTTGGGTAAAAACGAGATTGCTCCAGATGATAGTTGGATTGGTCGCGTTGTTGATCCGTTCGGTAAGGCGATCGACGGGAAACCAATATTGCGCGGCCCAACCCCGCGCGCATTGCGGGCCTCCGCCCCAAGTCCCACCGAGCGGCGCGGGTTAGGGCCGCGTTTGGAAACGGGTTTGGCGGTATTTAATACGCTTCTGCCAATTGTGCGCGGCCAACGCATCGGTCTTTTTGCAGGCTCGGGTGTCGGGAAGTCGACCCTTCTCGCGAAACTGGCAACGGGTTTGCAGGCGGATGTGGTTGTGATGGCTATGATCGGCGAGCGCGGACGAGAAGTGCGTGAATTTATCGAGCGGGTTCTTGGACCAGAAGGGATGAAGCGCACGGTTATTGTGGCCGCCACTTCGGATCAGGCTCCTTTGGTGCGCCGTCGATGTGCATGGACAGCTATGGCCGTGGCTGAATACTTTCGTGACCAAGGGAAACAGGTTTTGTTTCTGGCTGATTCCGTGACCCGCTTTGCCGAAGCTCATCGCGAGATTGCGTTGGCTACGGGGGAGGCGGGTTCACTGCGTGGATTTCCTCCTTCTACTTCGCATGTGATTACTTCCTTGTGTGAGCGCGCAGGGCCGGGGCCCGAAGCGGCGGGAGACATCACCGCGGTCTTTACGGTTTTGGTCGCGGGCTCTGACATGGACGAACCGATCGCAGATATCTTGCGCGGTGTTTTGGACGGGCATGTGGTGCTGAGCCGTGAAATAGCGGAGCGGGGACGGTTCCCTGCAATTGATTTGCTGCGGTCCGTTTCCCGTGCCCTGCCAGAAGCCGCATCAGACGAGGAAAATGTCCTGATAAGAGAAGCGCGTAACTACTTGGGGACTTACGAGCGGTCGGAAATGATGATCCAAGCCGGGCTATACACAAAGGGGAATGACGAGTTTCTCGATAAAGCCGTCGCGATTTGGCCCGAATTAGACAGGTTTCTAGCGGCGTCAGGTCGGGATGGAACAGCCGAAAGCTTTGCCCAGTTGGCGCATTGCCTTAGTGAAAAAGCTGTATCCTCAGATCAATAGGCTCCAGATAAAAGGCTCAATGCATTGGCTGCAGAAGAATATTGCGTGCTTGTGGATTGTATTTCTGCGCGCACCAAAAACAGGCGAAGCATTTCTTGACGCGCCTCTGGATCAGAGAATTGCGATATTTCCGAGTCGCCAAAATAGCGCTCCGTTTTGTCGCGGAATTCCTTGAGCTGTTGATCAAGGTCTAAACTGCCCAATGAGCTTGGAAGGCCGAGTGCGGTTTCAAGGGTGCTACGCAGGGCGGTGTTGCCCATGACAGAATACCACCGCCCGTCATCGCTTGTGGTTTTTTCAGAGAGTTCCGCCAGTTCACGGTCCAAAGACATTGCAAGACGCATGTTTGCGTTCTGATCACCGATTGCGATTTCAAATTGTTGTTCTTCGAATTTGGTCGCGATGTCATCGGCGAAGGTACTAAGAGCAGTGTTGGGTACACTGAGGTCAAATCCGAAGGCCTTCGCCATGTCGTAATATCGGGTATCCGTCAATTTGTTGGCGAGCGCGTCGTCGTCCAAAATGCCGTCAGAGAGGACTTTTTGGATGAAGTAGATATTATCCATGTCATCATCGAGATCAAAGGCGCCCAGAGCCACCTTGCGCAATGTGTGGTCTGACACGAGGTCTTCGGCAGTTTTGACGTTGCCGATGTTTTCTTTGAAATATTCAACGTCTCTCTGGATGTCCGACGAGTCTCGAAAAGTCTCTAATTGAGCCTCTTTCGTTCGGTTGAGAAATGTCCATCCGGAGTAGCCTCCAAATGGGACAATAGGTTGAAAGCTCATTGCAAATTTTGCGCGGACAAGAGCCGTTCCTCTCTTGGAAGAAGGCTCCGTAGTGATTTGAGAGCCTGATAGAATTGATCTGTCTGAACGGCTTCCGTTGCGAGATCTAGCAACTTGTGACTGTCTGCATCGGTGAGAACCTGACTGAGTTGTTCTATCCCGCGAAAGAGTTGGTGCTTGGCCTCGGCCGCGTCAGCGTCACCCGACAAAACCAGTTGGGCGATGTAGCAAATGCGTCGGACAGGCGTATTTACCTCTTCGGGATGAATGGCATCGCGCAGTCGCAATATATTTGCATTCGGGGTGACAATTGACAGGCGAGATCGGCGGTCGCCATTTTCAATAACTGCACCGTTGATAAGGACCCGTTCCTTGGGCCCAAGCTTTAAGACAAGACCGCTCATAGCTGTCCTCCTTCACCTTGAAGCCCGCGCATGATCGAGCGATTGACGTCGAGAAGAGCTTCTTCATCGGCCTTTCCGGCAAGGACTTGCGCGGTGTGGTGAATGACAAACTCGGCGAGGTAGAAAATTTGGGCACGCAATTCTTTTGGAAGTGCATTGTTGTTATCGGCCACATCTGATGCGAGCAATGTCCACAAACGGCGGTTGTGATTCAATGCGGTCACAAATTTTGGGAAATCCGACTTTTTGTTTTCAGATGTCCGTTTTAATTGAGCCGAGATGCGCGCGAAGGCGGCGTACTCGGTGCCGCGTGGCGTGCGGATTGGGGCGGCGGTGTTGGTATAGGCCGTTCGGGCCATGTTCAAAGCGTTCACGTCGGATCCTTCCGGTGACAATGAATTCTATAGCGCGGGTTTTCCGCGGTGGAGCTCGGGCGTCAGTTCCGACGCCCGGGAGTTTGCCCTTAGCGGAAGAGCGACAGGATGGTCTGCGGAGCCTGGTTGGCAATCGAAAGTGATTGCACACCCAACTGCTGCTGCACCTGCAGAGCCTGGAGGCGGGCGGATGCCTCTTCCATGTCTGCGTCGACCATTGCGCCGATACCGGATTTAAGCGAGTCGGTCAGGTTCGAGATAAAGTTGGATTGGGATTCGATACGACCCTGAGCAGAACCAAACTCAGCGGCTGCGTCGATCGAGTTGTTGATCAGCGTCTCAATGTTGGAGAGCGCCGAATCTGCGCCCGCATTGGTGGTTACGTCGAGCGTATCAAGGCCGAAGAGGCCACCCGAAGCCCTACCACCAGCGTTACCCGCGGCGCCGAAGCTCAGAGAGGTGCTGCCCGAGCCATCGTTGTCGACTTTCAGTGACCATTGACTCGAAGTGGAGTCCTGAACAACCTTGGTCGTCACGCCTTCGATGCCCGCGGCGTCGATCGCAGTTTTCAGACCTTTGGCCACGTCTTCCATGGTTTCGTTTTTGCCGGCAACATAGTTGTAGGAGTCGGAGCCAATCGTGATCTTGTAGCCGTCGCCATCGTTCACTTGGGCACTTGTGGAGAAGTCGATTTGTTCGGCGCGGTTCGCGATCGTGCCCGATGAGTCGGTCAGGCCAGTCGCTCCGTTCAGAGCGGTGATATCACCCGCGCCGGCACCGCCCGAAACCCCCGAGTGGTCAACAGCAATGTCGAGGCCCTCGAAGGACTTCGTCGAAGTGATGGTGAGCTCGCCGGCGGTGTTCTCAGCGGTCACGCCGTCAAGACCAAGCGCATTGATTTGTGCCTTGAAGTAATCGGCTGCGTTGGTGGCGGTCTGATCATCTGCGCCAGCGGTGTAAGTGACGTCGACATTGCCGATCGTGATGGTCGATGCGTCTCCGTCGTCCCAGTCGCCCGTAAGGGTCACAACCGCGGTATTGCCGGCCGAGGCAACGGCAGTTGCAGTGTCGGCTACAACAGCGTTTACGGACAGGTCCTGGCCGGACGCGTTGTACGACCCCTTGTCGACGCTTAGGTCTTGGCGAGCGATAGTGATATCGGATGCCGTCACGGATCCGTCAGAGGCGCGGTCGAGAGAGGACAGGATGTTGACGTCCTCTGTGCCCTTGACCAGGTTGAGACCATTGAACTGAGCCGCGCCCACAACAGATTTGATCTGGCTGGTCAGGGCTTCGATGTCCGTTTGGATCTTTTCGCGGTCGACGTTGGATTCCTGAGCCGCAACGATCTTCCCTTTGATGTCGGTCAGCAGGTCGGTCACGGTTTCAGCCGCGTTTGCGGCGACTGCGACAGAGGATTGGCCGAGCGCAAGGCTGTCTGAGATGGCTTGAAATCCTTTCACATCCGATTCCATAACTTTAGAAATGGCCCAGACTGAGGCGTTGTCTTTCGCGGAAGCGACGGACTTACCAGTGGAAATCTGGCTTTGTGTTGTGGACAGGTCGCTATTGATGGATTTGAGAGTTTGAAGCGCAACCATTGCGCCATTGTTTGTCAGAATGCTAGACATAGCATTTTCCTTTGATCTGTAGACGCGTTTTGCGTCGTAAGTTTCAATTGCCACCGATCCGGTGGTTTCATGACTGTCATTCTGACCAGTTACGGGAAGTCGTTTTACGTCTTGCCGTGCCACCCCCTCGGGTGCCTTCTGAGGTTTGAGGGCTAAAGACTAAGAGTGTCCTAAGCCGCCCCCAAAAGATGTTCTCAATTTGAGGCAAAAATCGGGCAGAGCCTCAGGAATTTCTCTTTATGGTTAACGGTTTGCGTTCCATCTGGGCGACTTTCCCTCTCGGTCCATAGGTTTGAAAACCCGTTTTATTCTCTTTTAATGCGGTAAGGCGGTCGGTTACGGATTTGATTCCTTTTGACGTTGCCTCGAGGAGTCTTTGATTGCGGATCGCGAGTTTTTTAAGGTTGCCCAATTCATCTGGCGTGACGTCTTCTTGAGCCAGCGCGGTGAGGGCCTGTTCCTTTCGCGGGGTGAGGCGCAATAAGGCGTCGTAGTCCTGTTCGAGGATGGCCGCGTACTCACGATCGTAAACGGATTCCATCACTTTGGCCGCGCGGAACCGGTTGAAAAATGACATTATTCTCTCTCCACCAATGCTTGGAATATGTGTTCAGCCAAGCCAATGCCGCCTGCCTCGACCAGTTTTTCGGCGTGTGCCTGCACAAGAAAGGATGTGAATTGGTCCTCGCCGGTGCCACCGCCAAAGGTATCGGGTGTTTTGCCCAAGCCAGAAGCCTTGAGCATTTCAGCTAGAAATCCCGCCTCTAGTTTTTCGGATGCCTCGCGTAGCTGTTCTATGCGAGCCTGTTCTTTTGAGGGCGTGTTTGGCTGTGTTGAAAGTGGGCCAGATACATCCATTTCGGGTGCCTCCAATTCTACGTAATTTTTTTAGGGATACGCCATGACGGTAAAGAAGCAGTAACTAAGCTAGGACATAGTTGGGGAAACGTGATCAAAAACGGATGCAAGAAATGCAGTTCCCCACAATGATGCGTGCGCCCGCCGGGGAATCGACCCAAGAGCGCCGCAAAGAAGAGACGCCTGTCCCGTCACAAGGTTCGTCGGATGAGAAATCATTTGGCGATGTGATCTATGGCAGTGCGCAAGGCGCGAACGGTCCCGACACATCCGATTTAACGGATCAAGCCGCTTTATCTGTGCTTCTGCCTTCGCAGGCTCACGATAAGGCTGAGGTGAAAGCGGAAGTGACGCTTCGCCAAGGATTCTCTGAGGGGAGGCCCCCGAGTAATGGCGCAATCACAGATGTTTCAATCTTGGGAGACGGTGAGGCGTTATCAGCAAACGGGCGTGGAGTTGGGGCAACTAGTGGTTTTATTGGAGAAGCGGTACAAACGCTGAACGCCCTTCGTTATGACATTGAAGCGGGGGATGTGGAGGTCCCAAATACTCCCTCGTTGATGACGAAGGGGCCGCTTCCGACAGAGTCTTCGATGCCTTCGGGCCAGATCGCTCTTGCCGTAGAGGCAGCTGATTCCTTTGCTACAGATATGGAAGGACATGTAGGCCTAAAGGATGCGCTCGGACGTGGCGAATTAAGGCATTCTGCGGGTCGCAAGGTCGATCTTGAGATCGTGCAAGCCACTACGATGGGAAGCGATAGTGCGGGTCAAGAGACAGGGAAGAACGCGCAAATTGGTGGCGAGACGGTTTCGTTTGCAGCCCCGAATCATGCTGCAATGCGAGTGTCAGCCTCAACGCCAAATTCTCTTTCCACTGAACCGGAGAATGGTACTTCTGATACACTCGTTCAAAGTGCGGCGACAGGTGATGTAACGGATGCACCTCCTTCGACGCCAATCGCGCCACAGATCGCCGCGGTTGCTGCGCCCAAGGAAGTGGCTGCCGCCACGGCGAGAAGCAATGCGGAACCCGATGATCAGCGCAGTCGCGACGTACCGCCTCCCGCCTTTGTCGCAGACACACCCGCTACGTCGCGTAAGGAAACGTCCGCTCTCACATCGGATAAGACAACTTCTCAAACCATGCTGGGCTACGCGCAGGTGCAAGACTCTGCCGAGTCTGTTCCCCTGAGTCGCGACGCGTCCGAGGCTGTGGATTTTCGGTTGGACGGCGTTTCAAGCACCGTCGCACGCGAGGCGCTACAAGCATCTGTTGTGACGCAGGTACAAAAAACCGATTTGCCCCAACATATCGCAGGACAGATTGCCGAAGCTGCGCATCAGCTTCCTGATCGCCCTGTTGAAATCACCTTGTCGCCAGAGGAGTTGGGCCGTGTAAAGCTCACATTCCATGTGTCGGAGACTGGCGCGATGACAGTCGTTGTTCAGGCCGAACGAGCGGAGACAGCCGATTTGATGCGTCGTCATATCCACACGCTTCAACAGGATTTCGCCGCTATGGGCTACGAGGGCAGTACCTTTGAGTTCCAACAAGAAGGGCGTGGTGACCCGTCCGACAATTCCGGGGGCGGGTCTTCGAGTGGTTCCGCCAAAAATGCAGAGCAGCATGCGGTACATGATCAAGACGCCGCTGCTGCGTCCATCCAGCCACACCGCGTGTCATTGAATGGCAATGACCGTGTCGACATGAGACTCTGAGGAGGGCTGATATGACGGAGATTTCCCAAACTACTGCAGCGACAACAGCGTCCGCAGCAAAGACCACACCCCCGCCGACAACGGCGAGTGCATTGTCGTCGGATTTCGAAACGTTCTTGAAAATGCTGACCGCACAAATGAAAAATCAAGACCCGTTGAACCCGATTGAGTCCACCGACTATGCGGTTCAACTGGCAACGTTCTCAAGTGTTGAACAACAAGTCCAAACCAACACATTGATCTCTGCGCTGTCGGAGCAACTCGGCGTGATTGGTATGTCCCAAACGGCAAGTTGGGTCGGTAAGGAAGTGAAAAGCGAGGCTCCCGCTTACTTTGACGGTAATCCTGTGTCTCTGTCGGTGACGCCAGATAGTTCAGCGGATGCGTCCTACCTCCTCGTACGCAATTCCGAAGGGACGGAAGTGCAGCGTGTTGAAATTGATCCTAAAGAAACGGACATCACATGGAGCGGGATGGATAAGGATGGCTATCCCTTCTCGAATGGTCGCTACAGCTTTGCGATTGAAAACCATTCCAACGGATCATTTCTGTCGAGTTCTGCCGCGTTGACCTATTCCGAAGTGACAGAGGCGCGACGCGATGGGGGAGATATCACCCTTATCCTAAACGGCGGCGGAGAAATTAGCGCGGACGACGTCCTCTCTTTGCGCGAAGCCCGCTAATCGCATGCTGCTTGCATAGCGTCTTGTCTCCGCCTTATGGTGCCCCGAATTTGGAGCCCGCACGCAGGCATGACGATTTCTCACCATCCTTCTTCGATCATAGATCAACATGCGCGCACCCTATTGGGTGCGCCTATTACGTGGGACTATTTGTCGGGGGGGCGAACAAATACGGGATGGGTCGGGCGCTCAAAAACTCGCGCCGTTGTCTATAAAATCTATCGGGCTGATCGCGCCAATCCGCTTTTCCCGAATGATC
Source organism: Celeribacter sp. (assembly GCF_048266405.1). GTDB lineage: Bacteria > Pseudomonadota > Alphaproteobacteria > Rhodobacterales > Rhodobacteraceae > Celeribacter. The sequence goes on along the minus strand of NZ_JBLWZO010000002.1, from coordinate 243,762 downwards.
CCGACCACGAATGGGCTTGTCTGTCAGCGCTGACAGAAACAGGCCTTGCCCCTCGTCCCATTGACCGATTCGGCGTCGGGGATGATATAGTCGTAGCGTATGAATTTGTGGCGGGGACGACTTTTGCGCAAACTACGCCAGACGTTATGCAGGCCTTATACGAACTGCACATAAAGGGCGCACCTGCGGGGCTTCGAGTTTTGGATTCGGGGACAGATCGCTTTTTGGAGATGGGTGATCAGTTTCTTGAAACTGTGCCTATGGTTGTGGCAACGCGTGTGCGTGCAAACCGACCTATATTGCACCCGTTGGACAAAACTGCCCCTGTGTTTTTGCATGGCGATCCCGTGCCTGCGAATGTCATCAAAACGCAAACAGGCGTTTGTTTTCTCGATTGGCAATGTCCCGCGATTGGTGATGCGGTGGAGGACATTTATGTGGCTTTGTCGCCCGCGATGCATCTCATTTACGGATCGGGGCCGCTGACCAAAGCCGAAGAAGAGTCCGCACTTAACTCTTACCTTGATGCGGCTACTGTAGAACGATTTCGGATATGCCGCCCCTTTCTGGCATGGCGGATGGCGGCCTATTGTGCGTGGAAGGCCGCCCATGGCGAAGCAGAATATGCCGCATGTATTGAAATTGAACTCAGCCGAACGTAAGCGCCACTAACGCGCCGAGAGTCGCTGTCACGCCTCCACCCAAAGCAAACCAAAACGCGGATTTTGCCGCCGATTGTGGTTTGGAGGCAGGCGTTGGATTGTTTTGCGCGGTCAACAGGGCTTCGGCCAGTTTGGGTAAGCGTGGACCGAAACGAGACAAAACCCGAGCCGTTGACACGAGATCACGCGCGAGCGCTTTCGGTCCGACATTGTCCTTAATGTAGTTTTCTACGATGGGCTTTGCGACTTCCCAAATGTTGATGTGGGGGTCGAGCGAACGAGCCACGCCTTCAACCACGACCATCGTGCGTTGCAGCAAAATCAGCTCAGTGCGTGTTTCCATCCCGAAGCGCTCTGTGACTTCGAATAGGTAGGACAACAGCCGAGCCATCGAAATGTGGTCGGCATCCATGCCGAAAATCGGATCGCCAACAGCTCGCAGAGCGCGCGCAAATGCATCGACATCTTGATCTGCGGGAACGTAGCCGGCCTCAAAATGGACCTCTGCCACCCGACGGTAATCCTGTTGAATAAACCCGAACAAAATTTCGGCATAGACGCGACGTGTGTATTCATCGAGTGCGCCCATAATCCCGAAATCAAGCGCAACAATATCCCCGTTCGGCGTGATCTTGAGGTTGCCGTGGTGCATGTCCGCATGGAAAAAGCCATCGCGCAACGCATGGCTGAGGAACATCTGCAAAACACGTTGGCCAAGGGCCGCGCGGTCATGTTGTGCGGCGTCGATGTTTTTCGTGTCGGAAGCGGCAATACCTTCGACCCATTCGAGTGTCATGACGCGGCGCGAGGACATCTCCCAATCAACCGCAGGGACAGAAAATCCTTCGTCGTTTTTGGTGTTGGCGCGAAATTCCGACGCCGACGCGCTTTCGAGGCGCAGGTCCAGCTCACCGTTTACGACACCTTCGAAATGGGCAATTACATCTTGAGGGCGCAAGCGGCGCGACGCGGGCGACAGGTGTTCGATCAGCCATGCCGCGAAATAGAATGCATCAATATCTTTGCGAAAGGCGCGCTCGACGCCAGGGCGCAAGACTTTAACAGCGACATCGCGACCGTCACGGGCCAATTTTGCTTTGTGAACCTGCGCAATGGAGGCGGCCGCTACGGGTTCGGAAAACTCGGTGAACAGCATCGAGATCGATTTGCCCAATTCGGCCTCAACGGTTTTGATCGCGCGGTCGCGCGGAAATGGGGGCATTTCGTCTTGCAGCACGCGCAATTGCTGCGCCAGTTCCGCGCCGACAACATCGGGGCGGGTGGATAGAATCTGCCCGAATTTGATGTAAGCGGGTCCTAGGGCGGTTAGGGCGCGGGTGACGGGTGGCTGATCTGGATCGCCTTTGATCCCGAGCCACTGGATCGGCCAGACAACAGTGCGCGCAAGAATGCGAAAGGCGCGTGGGGCCTCCATCGCGTCCATTGCGACTTTCATCGCACCTGTGCGCTCCATCGTGGCGCCAGTGCGAATGAGCCGCCAAATATTGTGGGGGCCGCGCATTAGATTTTCCACCCTGAGTGAAGTGCCGCGATACCCATCGAGAGATTGCGGTATTTCACGTTTTCAAAGCCTGCTGTTTTGATCATGGAGGCAAAGGTCTCCTGATCGGGGAACTTCCGGATGCTCTCGACGAGGTATTGATAGCTGTCACGGTCCCCTGTGATCAATTTCCCCATCGGCGGAATGACGTTGAACGAATAGAGATCGTAGGCCTTTTGCATGGCGGGATTTGGCAATTGCGAAAATTCCAGAACCATCAGGCGACCACCAGGTTTGAGCACGCGATAGGCTTCGTCCAACGCGTCTTGGATGCGGGTCACATTCCGGATGCCAAAGGAAATCGTGTAGACGTCAAACTGGTTGTCTTCGAACGGCAGCGCCATTGCGTCACCTGTCACCCACGACAAGCTGTTTGCCATCTGGTCGGCCTCGGCGCGTTTGCGGCCCTCGACAAGCATGGATTCGGTCATGTCCAGAACAACAGAGGTGGCCCCTGGTGCGCGTTTGAGGAAACGAAAAGATACGTCACCCGTTCCGCCCGCCACATCAAGTAGTCGTTGGTTGGGGCGTGGAGCCAACCAATCCATCATCGCATCTTTCCAGATACGGTGGATGCCCATGGACATAACATCGTTCATGATGTCGTATTTTGACGCCACGGATGTGAAGACACCGTGGACCAATCCGGCTTTCTGATCTTCGGCAACGTCTTTGAAGCCGAAATGGGTGGTCTTGTCGCTCGTTTGCGCCATCGCCCTTGAACCTCTCTGAAACTTACCCTTCTTATAGGCTTCACGACGCACGATACAATCGCAAGCGCCACCATAAGGGGAGCGAAATGCCTGAATTACCCGAAGTCGAGACGGTTCGTCGCGGTCTGGAGCCATCCATGTCGGGGTCGATTATCCTGCAAGCGGATGTGAACCGACCTAATCTTCGTTGGCCCTTTCCCGACTGCATGGCAGAACGCCTGTCCGGTGCGCGTGTCGAACGGCTACGTCGTCGATCTAAATACATCTTGGCCGACCTTGATCGCGGCGAGACGCTTTTGATCCATTTGGGCATGTCGGGGCGGATGACCGTGTCTGGTGACCCGCTGGGGCAGTTTGTTCACACGCATCCTGCGTTGCAAAAGCATGACCATGTTGTGTTTCATATGGAGAACGGCGCACGGATCACATTTAACGATCCCCGCCGTTTCGGGGCGATGGATCTGATCGATACGGCAACGGCACAGGCGCATCCGCTACTAGCAAAGCTCGGCCCAGAGCCACTTGGAAATACCTTTAACGAAGCGCATTTGGTTGCTGCGTTTGAGGGAAAAAATACACCTGTGAAAGCGGCGCTCTTGGATCAACATATCGTTGCGGGTTTGGGCAATATATATGTGTGTGAAGTTCTGTTTCGCGCGGGTATCGACCCGACACGCAAAGCGGGGTGTCTTTCGGAGGCGCAGATTGCCTCTCTTGTCCCGATTGTTCGCGAAGTTCTCAATGAAGCCATCGCGTCAGGTGGTTCGTCCCTAAAAGATTTTCGACAGGCGGATGGCGAATTGGGATATTTCCAACACAGCTTTCGTGTCTATGGGCGTGAGGGAGAGGCTTGCAAATCTGAGGGTTGCAGAGCAGCAATAACACGCGTGGTTCAGTCGGGGCGTTCGACCTTCTTTTGCCCGTCATGTCAAAGATAGTTTGAACGTGCCGCGTAGGCTGATAGAAGTCACGCGCGTGCTCTAATCAAGGATGATCACATGGCCTATTCAACGATCAAATCCGAAACAAAAAATTCTATTGCGCTCATCCGGCTTGACCGTCCCGACGCATTGAATGCACTGAATTCCGAACTTCTTGGCGAGTTGGCCACAGCTTTGGCGGCAGCCGACAAAGACCCCAAAGTGCGTGCTATTGTCATTACGGGGTCAGACAAGGCCTTTGCTGCGGGCGCGGATATCAAGGAGATGTCCAAAAAGAGTTTCGCGGATATGGCGCTTACGGATTTCTTTGCATCGGAAGCCAATGCAATTACGGCAACGCGCAAACCCGTGATTGCGGCCGTAGCAGGTTACGCCTTGGGCGGGGGGTGTGAATTGGCGATGATGTGTGACTTTATCATTGCTGCGGATACTGCAAAGTTTGGCCAACCCGAAATTAATCTGGGTATCATGGCGGGCCTTGGTGGGACACAGCGCCTGACGCGGTTCGTGGGGAAATCCAAAGCGATGGAAATGCATCTCACGGGGCGCTTTATGGACGCGGAAGAGGCGGAGCGCTCTGGTCTTGTGTCGCGCGTCGTTCCGGCAGCGCGGCTGATTGAGGATGCTTTGGAGACAGCAGGCAAGATCGCAGAGAAGAGCCAGATCGCCGTTATGGCCGCAAAAGAAGCCGTTAATCGCGCCTATGAAACAACCATGGCCGAAGGCCTGTTGTTCGAGCGCCGCTCATTCCACGCTCTTTTCGCTACGGATGATCAATGCGAGGGCATGGATGCGTTCCTTGAAAAACGGGCCCCGCAGTTCCGCGATAAATGAGCAAGGACTTTTGGGCACAAAGAGCTTCCCTTTGTCATGATTCTCGTCTAAAGGGACGCCTACATGCGCGTGGAGCCCGCTTAGGCTATGATTTGACCAACCCAGTTTTGGGTGCCCGTTCGGGTAATTGGGGTCCGTTGCGCTACCGAAATTGCAATCAACCCCAAGAGGGACACTAAATCATGGCAAACTCTGCTCAGTCCAAGAAACGCGCCCGTCAGGCCGTTCGTCGCACAGACGTCAACAAAGCACGTCGTTCGCGCATCCGCACTTTCCTTCGCACACTTGAAGAAGCCATTGAATCTGGTGATAAAGTGGCTGCCCAAGAAGCACTTCGTGCAGCTCAGCCCGAGCTTATGCGCGGTGTGACTAAAGGTATCCTGCACAAAAATACCGCATCCCGCAAAATGTCCCGTTTGGCTGCTCGCGTTAAATCGATCGGCTAAACCGATTGACATATCGGAAGAAGAAAACGCGCCTCAGGGCGCGTTTTTTATTGCGCGAATGGCTCTGGTCTCCGTGAATTTGATGCTGTGGCGCAGCGAATCTCGGTGGGGTGGCGCCGCTACCAAAAGCACCCTGAGTCTGGCAATAGGCAAATTGATCCCGAGACGGCTCACAGTAGATTTGAGGCAAATACGCCACGACATCTTCGTAAAAAAAAGGCTTTTCAGATTCGATTTCAGCAAAGGTAGAGTCAAGCGCGAAGTTAGATTGCGCGGGCTTGTCTGAGAGGGCTAATTTCAGCCTGCGATTCATTTCGTCTTGGGGGGACATGAGGAATACGCACGTAGTTAAGAAAGGCCCAATTGTTGAGGGTCGAGTCTAACGTGTTGTAATTTCTAGGTTTTGCATAGGTTTAGGGAACCTATGTGAAGTTTTCGGCCAATCTCACGCATAAACGTGAGTGCGTCCGACGGTCCAAGGACCCGAATCTAGATGCGCTAAGTCGTGTGGGCTTGGCGGATACTCATGTATCCGCCGTCTCTAAGGTTTGGCTGATTTTGGATTTGGGACAGTCGGGGCTTAATCCCGTTTGAAGATCGGCAGGGAGGTGCCGGCGCTCAATCGGTATGAGCCATGGTTCCTTACCAAGGGACGTGAGCGCATCATCCACGACACTCATGAAGTGTCAGCCGGGGCGCAGTGCCGTGGTCAACGAAAACGATAAATTGGGTCGAACAAGAAAAATGAAAAATACGTGGGGACGTGTAAAGCAAGGCTTGCTCGATGATATTGGGCAAAACAATTATTCAAACTGGATTGAACCGCTTGATCTGACGAAAATCGAAAACGGCGTAGCGGTGTTTTCTGTACCAACCAGCTTTATGGCCAACTGGGTGTCGCGCAATTTCGCGGATAAAATCCTAGCGCACCTAAAAGCGGCCAATGCGCCGACGTCGCGCGTAGAGTTTCAAGTTGTCGCCACACAGGCGCAGGCCGTCGCGACTCAAGCTGCGATCCAAGAGCCGAGCTATACCGCACCAGTGTCGCAGTCTGCTCCTGCGCAGTCCGATCTTCCTGGTGCGCCTCTCGATGCCCGTTTCACGTTTGAAAATTTTGTCGTCGGTAAGCCCAATGAATTGGCTCACGCTGCCGCGCGCCGTGTGGCCGAGGGCGGTCCTGTGACATTCAATCCTTTGTTCCTTTATGGCGGTGTTGGCCTCGGTAAGACCCACCTGATGCACGCAATCGCCCACGAAATTCAGATCCGTAATCCCGAACTTCGCGTTCTTTACCTCTCCGCAGAACAATTCATGTACCGCTTTGTTCAAGCGCTTCGTGACAAGCAAATGATTGATTTCAAGCAGTTGTTCCGCTCCGTGGATGTTTTGATGGTTGATGATGTGCAGTTCATTGCAGGTAAGGAAAGCACGCAAGAAGAGTTCTTCCACACCTTTAACGCGCTCGTGGATCAAAACAAACAGATCATCATTTCTGCTGATCGCGCCCCCGGTGAGATCAAAGACCTTGAAGATCGCATCAAATCACGCCTGCAATGCGGTCTTGTCGTGGATCTTCACCCGACCGATTACGAACTGCGTCTTGGCGTTCTGCAAACCAAGGCGGAAAACTATCGCCAGCAGTACCCCGATTTGGTGTTCAATAATGGCGTGCTTGAATTTCTGGCCCATCGCATCACCACAAACGTCCGTGTCCTTGAAGGGGCGTTGATGCGCTTGTTCGCCTTTGCGTCGCTTGTTGGTCGCGAGATCACACTGGAAATGACGCAGGAATGCCTTGCCGATATTCTCAAGGCATCCGAGCGCAAAGTGACGGTTGAAGAAATCCAACGCCGTGTTTCCGAGCACTATTCGATCCGCCTGAGCGACATGATCGGTCCCAAACGCGTTCGCGCCATTGCCCGTCCGCGTCAGGTTGCCATGTATCTGTCCAAGCAAATGACTTCACGGTCGCTGCCCGAAATCGGACGTCGGTTTGGTGGACGGGATCATACAACGGTCATGCATGGTGTGCGTCGTATCGAAGAGTTGAAAGCGTCTGATAGCCAGATTGCCGACGATCTGGAGCTGCTGGGTCGCCTTCTCGAAGCCTGATCTGTACGACATGTGGCAATAACGCTGATTCCGAGTGACAATTTATCTCCTCAGGGGCGCTTGCCCTTGACGGTTGTGCTGTAACGCAACACAGTCCGAACAAACAATATCTTGCGCCGCGCGGTGAATGGTTTACGTTCAACTCCCCGGCAAAATGTACATACGAGGGTGGTATGAAAATCAGCATTGAACGCGGCGAGCTTCTAAAGGCCGTGGGACAGGCGCAATCCGTTGTCGAGCGCCGCAACACCATTCCAATTCTCGCCAACGTCTTGATTGAGGCGGAAGGAAGCAATGTATCGTTCCGCGCCACGGACCTCGACATCGAAGTTGTCGACAAATGTAACGCGATGGTTGAGCGTGCGGGTTCCACTACGGTGTCCGCCGTGACGCTCCATGAGATCGTGCGCAAACTGCCTGATGGCTCTATGGTTCAACTGACCGACGATGGCGCATCGGGCCGTTTAACGGTCGAGGCAGGCCGCTCGAACTTCTCATTGGCTACGCTGCCAAAAGAAGATTTTCCCGTCATGGCGAACGCGGATTACGAGAGTAATTTTGCGGTTCCTGCACCCGTGTTGCGTCGTCTGTTCGACAAATCCAAATTTGCAATCTCGACCGAAGAGACCCGCTATTATCTCAACGGCGTCTATATGCACATCTCGGATGCAGAGGGCGGCAAAGTTCTGCGCTGCGTTGCGACCGACGGGCACCGGTTGGCGCGCGTTGATGCACCCCTTCCCGAAGGGGCTGCGGATATGCCCGGTGTTATCGTGCCGCGTAAAACCGTTGGCGAATTGCGTAAGCTTCTCGATGATGACGATATGACGATTGCCGTGTCTGTCTCTGAGGCCAAAGTACGTTTTGCAACACCGACAATCACGCTGACGTCGAAAGTGATCGACGGAACGTTCCCTGATTACACGCGCGTTATTCCCGTTGGAAATACCCGCAAACTCGAAGTGGACGCGGCCGAATTTGCCAAGGCTGTCGACCGTGTGGCTACGGTGTCGTCCGAGCGCTCTCGCGCCGTGAAGCTGTCGCTCGACGTTGATAAGCTGACCCTGTCAGTCAATGCGCCAGACAGCGGTGCCGCCGAAGAAGAGCTTTCTGTCGCTTACAATGACGAGCGTTTGGAGATTGGCTTCAACGCCAAATACTTGCTCGAAATTGCGTCGCAGGTAGATCGTGAAAACGCGGTGTTCCTATTTAATTCGTCGGGTGACCCAACCTTGATGCGCGAAGGAAATGATACCTCCGCTGTCTATGTTGTGATGCCGATGCGTGTTTGAGTATTTCAAACGCCAGAAAGACAAGTGAGGCGCGATGGGCGGCCTTTATCTCGAAGAGCTAAGCCTGTCGCATTTTCGCTCGCACAGGGCCGCACGTCTCGAATTGGACGGGCGGCCTGTTGCGATTTACGGGCCGAATGGTGCCGGGAAAACCAATATTCTCGAAGCGGTCTCACTACTCTCGCCAGGGCGCGGGTTGCGGCGGGCGTCGCCCGATGAGATTGCACGCAAGCCAGAGCGTCTCGGGTGGAAAGTGCGTGCGGAACTGCGCTCCCTCTATCAGTCGCATGAGATCGAAACATGGGCAGAGGCAGGACAATCGCGATCGGTGAAGATTGACGGAAAAGCAGCGGCGCAAATCGCGTTAGGGCGTGTGGCGCGTGTGGTTTGGCTCATCCCGGCAATGGATCGACTTTGGATCGAAAGCCCAGAAGGACGTAGGCGGTTTCTTGACCGTATGGTGATGTCGTTCGAGCCACGCCATGCCGAAGCAGTCTTGGCCTATGAAAAGGCCATGCGTGAACGCAATCGCCTACTGAAAGATATGGTGCGTGATGCTCATTGGTATGGGGCACTTGAGGCTCAAATGGCCAAGCAAGGTGCTGTGATCATGACGAACCGTTTGATGACTCTTGAGCGGCTGGCGGCGGCTCAAGTCGGCGCACAAACGGCATTTCCCGCAGCGGCGTTGGAGCTACAGGCGTCGGATGACAAGCCGCTCCCTGAAAGCGAAGACGATCTTCTTGCGGCTCTGTCTGACAATCGCCAGCGGGATCTGCAAGCAGGGCGCACACTCATCGGCCCTCATCGTGCCGATATGAGCGGCACCTATACTGCTAAAGAGGTCTCTGCGGACCAGTGTTCGACGGGAGAGCAAAAGGCACTGCTGATTTCGCTTATATTGGCGAACGGGCGGGCGCTTGCGGAGGATTTTGGCGCGGCGCCAATTCTCTTGTTGGATGAAGTTGCGGCGCATCTCGATGCGGGGCGTCGGGCTGCGCTTTATGATGAGATTTGCGCTCTTGGTGCGCAGGCATTTATGACCGGAACCGGACCGGAACTCTTTGCCGAATTGGGGCCTCGCGCCTCCCATTTCGAGGTCACGGATGATGCCGGCGCCTCCCACTTGAAAGAGCTGTCATGACTCTTGGTGTCTCAGAACTGGGCCTATATGCCTTTGCCCTTTTGATCCTGTTCCTAACCCCTGGTCCGGTTTGGGTCGCCATGTTGGCACGTTCTATGTCGGGCGGGTTTTCCTCAGCTGCACCTTTGGCACTGGGCGTTGTGGTCGGTGATGTGCTTTGGCCGCTTTTGGCCATTCTAGGGGTGACGTGGATCGTATCGGAATTTGCGGCGTTTTTGACTGTCATGCGGTGGATTGCGGTGATTATGTTCCTCGTGATGGGGACGCTACTTATCCGTCATGCTGACAAAAAGATTTCGTCGGACAGTCGATTGACCCGTCCAGGTATGGCCGCGGGATTTCTTGCGGGCCTTGCTGTCATTATCAGTAACCCAAAGGCGATATTGTTCTATATGGGCCTCTTGCCAGGTTTCTTTGATCTCTCTGCCCTCACCAAGCCAGACATCGTCGCGATCTGTTTTGTGTCGGCGGTAGTACCGTTGATGGGTAACCTCATTATCGCCGCCTTCGTGGGTAAAGTCCGCGGCTGGTTGAACTCGCCTGACGGGATACGCCGCATGAACAGAACGGCAGGTATTTTGTTGGTCTTGGTGGCCTTTGTGATCCCATTTACCTGATCGGTTAAAACCACCAAATCTTGTGTCATTTACGTGACATTCCTCAAGCATTGGCGTATAAAATCGTTAAAGAAAAGACGAGGAAAACGCATGTCTGACGACACACCCCAAAGCCCTGAGTACGGCGCCGATTCCATCAAGGTTCTCAGAGGCTTGGAAGCCGTTCGAAAGCGCCCCGGTATGTATATCGGTGACACGGACGACGGCTCTGGCCTGCACCATATGGTTTATGAGGTTGTCGATAACGGGATTGACGAAGTGCTGGCGGGTCACGCCGACTACGTGACCGTTATTATCCATAAGGATAGCTCCGTTTCCGTGCGCGATAACGGGCGCGGAATTCCTGTCGATATCCACCACGAAGAGGGTGTGTCCGCAGCCGAAGTTATCATGACCCAGTTGCATGCGGGTGGTAAGTTCGACAGCAACTCCTACAAGGTATCTGGCGGTCTGCACGGCGTTGGTGTGTCGGTTGTGAACGCCTTGTCCGAATGGCTCGAGCTCAAAGTCTGGCGCAATGGCAAAATCCACGTTGCCCGCTTTGAAAAGGGTGAGACATCGGAATCTTTGAAAGTTATTGGTGATGCCGGTGAAGAAACAGGCACCGAAGTGCGGTTCTATGCTTCGGCCAAAACCAATGATCCCGAAGGGACGTTCTCTGATCTCGACTATAAATTTGATGTGCTTGAGAAGCGCTTGCGCGAACTGGCATTTTTGAATTCCGGCGTGCGCATCATCCTTGAGGATCAGCGCCCCGCGGAACCGCTCAAGACCGAGTTGTTCTACGAAGGCGGCGTTGCGGAATTCGTCAAATATATCGATAGATCGAAGCAGGCCATGATGCCCGAGCCGATTTTTGTAAGAGGCGAGCGGGACGATATTGGTGTCGAAGTGGCAATGTGGTGGAACGATAGTTACCACGAAAATGTCTTGCCTTTTACCAACAACATCCCACAGCGCGATGGCGGGACGCACCTCGCGGGGTTCCGTGGCGCTCTAACGCGGACGTTGACCCGCTATGCGGCAGAGAGCGGGATTGCGAAGCGCGAAAAGGTCACGTTCACTGGCGATGATGCACGCGAAGGTTTGACCTGTGTCCTTTCAGTAAAGGTTCCCGATCCGAAGTTCTCTTCTCAGACCAAAGACAAGCTCGTGTCGTCTGAAGTACGTCCCGCCGTTGAAAACCTTGTGGGTGAGAAGTTAACAGAGTGGTTTGACGAGCACCCCACAGAGGCGAAGATGATTGTCTCCAAAATCGTCGAGGCGGCAATGGCGCGCGAAGCGGCTCGTAAGGCCCGCGAACTGACCCGCCGCAAATCGGCATTGGATGTGAATTTCCTCGCAGGCAAACTCAAAGATTGCTCCGAGAAAGATCCGAGCCAAACCGAAGTCTTCCTCGTGGAGGGTGATTCCGCTGGTGGCTCCGCTCAAACGGGGCGCGACCGTCGGACTCAGGCTATTTTGCCTTTGAAGGGTAAAATCCTGAACGTGGAACGTGCCCGTTTTGACCGGATGCTCGGCAGCCAAGAGATCGGCAACCTGGTGATGGCGCTCGGCACAGGAATCGGGCGAGACGAATTCAATCTCGACAAACTGCGCTACCATAAAATCGTTATCATGACTGATGCTGATGTCGATGGCGCACACATCCGTACGCTTTTGCTGACGTTCTTCTTCCGTCAGATGCCGCAATTGATCGAACAGGGACACCTCTTTATCGCGCAACCGCCGCTCTACAAAGTGGCGCGTGGGAAGTCCGAGGTTTACCTAAAAGACCAAGCGGCGATGGAAGAATACTTGATCCAGCAGGGGGTCGATGGCGCTGTGTTGCGGCTGACTTCTGGAGAAGAGATTGCAGGTGCGGACTTAGCGCGTGTCGTCGAAGGCGCGCGGACGTTTAAGCGTATTCTTGAGGCCTTCCCAACACACTATCCGCGTCACATCGTCGAGCAAGCGGCCCTCGCGGGCGCGTTTGAGCCTGGTCGTGTGGATGCTGATTTGTCAGGAACAGCAGAGGCAGTTGCAAAGCGGCTTGATCAGATTGCGCTCGAATATGAGCGCGGTTGGACCGGACGCCCGACCCAAGACGTTGGCATTCGATTGACCCGTGCTTTGCGCGGCGTTGAAGAGGTCCGAACTCTAGACGGTGCGATTTTGCGCGGTGGTGAAGCACGGCGTATCAACAAAGAGGTCGAGGCAACAAGCGGCATCTACACCAACCCTGCGCGTCTTGTACGCAAGGAGCGTGAAACGCTTATTCACGGGCCGGTTGATCTGTTGAATGCCATCCTTGAAGAGGGTGAAAAGGGGCTGTCGATTCAGCGCTACAAAGGTCTTGGTGAGATGAACCCGGATCAGTTGTGGGAGACAACGCTCGACCCTGAGGCGCGTACTTTGTTGCAGGTCAAAATCGACGACTTCGCAGAAGCCGATGACATCTTTACTAAATTGATGGGTGATGTTGTTGAGCCGCGCCGTGAGTTCATTCAGGACAATGCGCTAAATGTTGAAAACCTCGACGCCTAAACGCATAGAGATTGTTTGTTCAAATTGAGAAGGGGCGGTGCATGATGCGCCGCCCTTTTTCGTTAACGAAGCGTCTTCATCCAACCCAGTGTCGCGTCTGTATCGCCATTTGGTTTGTATTCCGCCCCGAGCGGTGCGGTCCAACCAAGGGAATCAAAGGCTGTAAACACGAACCAGTAATCAAGCTCCCCGTGATCAGGTGGCCCGCGGTCAGGAACGGATGCAAACTGGACATGGCCGATGAACGGCAGCAGTTCTTCGGCGCGCGTTGCTACATCGCCCTCAGTGCGGCCAATGTGATAGCAATCGAACATGAGTTTCAGGTTTGCTTCCCCGACGTGTTCGATAACGTCACGTGCTTGATCTGTGGTTTGTAGGAAATAGCCAGGTGCGTCGTGCCGGTTGAGGGGCTCGATCAAGATGGTTTTTCCGAGCTGTGAGGCGGCCTTACAGGCGTAGGTCAGATTCGCAATAAAGGTTTGCCGCGCTTCCTCGCCAGAGGCAAACCCAGCCATTACATGCACACATTTCGCGCCGATTTCATCGGCATAGGCCAAAGCCTCATCGATTGCCGTGCGTGCATCCACTTCGCGCCCGACCAGAGCGGCTAAACCGTTTTCACCTTGAGACAGGTTGCCGCGCCGTGTGTTGAGACCAAGCATCGGTAAACCCGTTTCATCCAATGCGGCCTTCACGTCTTGCGCAGGAGTGTCAAAGGGCCAATGGCATTCAACGGCATCAAACCCGGCGACTTTGGCTGCGCGAATAGCATCTGGCAAAGACAACTCAGTCCATAGGAACCCGAGGTTGGCGGAAAATAAGGTCATCCATCCCACTCCACATCAAACTTTGAAACGACTGCGCCGACTTGTTCAGCGGTCAGCATTCGCGCCTTTATGCCGCGCATCATCAGAGCCAGTTTGGCGGTCTCCTCCAATTCCTCCACGGCGTTGCAAGCCGCTTCGACATCCTTGCCCGCAACAACAGGGCCATGATTGGCGAGCATCACCGCAGTGCGTTTTCCTGCGAGCCCCCGCACTGCGTCTCCCATCGCGGGATCGCCAGGTAGAAAAAACGGCAGCAATTTAACGCGGCCCAATTTCATAATTCCATAGGGCGTGAAGGGTGGAAGAAAGTCATCTTCGTTTGCATCTGGAGTCATGGATAGCGCAACGGAATGACACGAGTGCAAATGCACGACGGCGCCCGCAGTGCTGCGTGTGTCATAAAAAGCGGTGTGCAGTGGCATCTCTTTGGTTGGCTGATCTCCTGATATTAGGCGGCCAGTCGCGTCAAAACGGCTAAGCCGCGCGGGATCGAGACGCCCGAAACTTGTCCCTGTTGGAGATACCAAAAGCCCGCCATCATCGGTGCGGGCCGAAATATTGCCCGTGTTGCCGTGGGTCAAGCCACGGTCAAACAGTGATTTTGCCAGAAGGCAAATCTGTTCACGTAATGCGTTCTCGGTCATGCGTCACCTGCCAAGACCCGGTCGGCCTTTTCAAAGAAATCTTCGGCTCCGAAGTTACCCGACTTCAAGGCAACAACAAGGTTTTCCCTAGCCCGCAACGCAGGAACTCCGGGATCAATTTCGGGTCCAATTTCGAGCGTGTTCAATGATAGCCCTTCAACGACCGCACCAGATGTTTCGCCACCTGCGGTGATCACGCGCGTCACTCCATTTTCGACACAAATACAGGCCAATTCGGCAAAGAACGCCTCTAATGCGGTGGCTGAGGCCTCACGACCAAAACGCTCTTGAATGGCTTTGACCGCATCCGGATCGGCAGAGCTGAACGCAAGGGGAAGCCCGTCTTGTGTCAACAACCAATCGGCCATGTCCTGCGCCGTGAGACGCCCCTCGATCACGTCCGCTGCGATGATTTCGCGAGTGGGGCTGTGGGTTGCGTGCTGAGCCACCTGCGCTCGTGTCGCAATTGAACAGGAACCAGAAAGCGCAATGGCCTTGCCTGCTTGTCCTACCCACGGCACGCGCGACGCGGTGCAGCCGAAATTGGCGGGCAACCCAAGGGCAACACCAGAGCCGCCCGTGATCAGGGGCAAATCTTTCGCTGCTTTTCCGATTTCAAACAGGTCTTCATCGCGGATCGCATCGACCACAATGTGTCGTTTTGAAAGGCCATGTTGTGTCTCTAAAGCGGCGGAAATTGCCGATGCGCCTTGGAAGACTGACTGAGCCGCGACATGGCCGACGTCATACTTGGACTGGTGGGACAACCATCTGCGAATGTCGGGGTCTGTCATGGGGGTCAAGGGATGGTTTTGCATCCCACATTCACTCAACAATTGATCTTTGACGAAAAGATGCCCTTGGTACAGGGAGCGCCCAGTCCCAGGAAAGGCGGGACAGACAATCACCTTATGGGCGTTTAACGCATCGGCCAAAGCATCTGCGACAGGACCGATATTGCCGTCTTGGGTCGAGTCGAACGTCGAGCAGTATTTAAAGATTATCTGTGTGCAGCCTTGCGCCAACAACCAATCCAACGCCGCCAAAGACTGTGAAATGGCATCTTTGGGATCTATTGATCGAGACTTGAGTGCAATAACGCCCGCTTCAACATCTTTGTGTGCGGGGGCTGAGGGAATGCCCGTGTATTGTACGGTTCTCATCCCCCCCTTTGCGAGGGTATTCGCCAAATCGCTCGATCCCGTGAAATCGTCACCAACACATCCCAGTTTCATTATTCATCTCCCGGCAACGTGAGGCCCACATTGCGGGCGTAGACTTTTGCAAGGGCGGCGTCATCTTCGGCACCGTAACCCATTCCAGATGCGACAAGGTATTGCTGCATTACCGTGGCCGTGATGGGCGCGCTAAATTTGGCGGACTTGGCGATGTCGAGCACAATGCCAAGGTCTTTGGGCCAAATGTCGATTTGGCTACGGGGGGTGTAATCGCCATCCACAATGTGGGGTGTGCGGTTTTCCAACATCCACGAAGTGCCCGCACATTTGGGGATCACTTCAAAGAACTTTTCGGGGGTGACGCCTTGGGTCATGCCAAAGGTGAGGGCTTCGGTCATCGTTGCGAGATTGACCCCTGCAAGCAATTGATTGACGGCCTTCATCGCGGACCCCGCTCCGGCGGTATCACCAAGCTCAAACACTTGCTCAGATATGGCCTCAAGGGTCGGACGTGCGCGTTCAAAGGCGGCCGCAGTGCCTGAAGCCATAACG
Source organism: Celeribacter sp. (assembly GCF_048266405.1). Lineage (GTDB taxonomy): Bacteria > Pseudomonadota > Alphaproteobacteria > Rhodobacterales > Rhodobacteraceae > Celeribacter. The sequence continues at coordinate 227,713 of NZ_JBLWZO010000002.1, read as the reverse complement.
GAAAGATTGCCGCTTGCGGCCTTTAGAGAACCACCAGAAATCGGCGCGTCCAGATACAAAATACCGTGTTCGGCGCATCGTGCTTCCATGTCTCGTGCGAATGCGGGTGGAACAGTTGCACAGGCAACCACCACAGCGCCCTTACTCAGTTTTGCAACGATCCCGTTATCACCAAACAATACCGCTTCCGTCTGTGGGGCATTCAGCACGACGATCATGGCGCAATCGAGGGAGCTTGCGACGTCATCCAATGCTCCGACAGCGCCGCCCTCGGATTGAAACTTTTCCATCTGGGCGGGCATGATGTCGTAGCCATAGGTCGTGAGGCCCGCTTTGAGACAGCACTTTGCCATGCCGTATCCCATAGAGCCGAGGCCGATTACGGCGATGCGAGTCTTGTCTGTCATAGTGGTGCCTTTCATGCCTATAGGCGAGATTTCCAAACTGGTACCGATACCAGTTTGGTAGCGAAGTAAAACCGTTGTGTCAATTTCCCTCTTGTTGCGGGTATGAGTATTGTGTTGCGGAATGGATCATGGACGATGCCGAGATGAAAAAAACGAACCGCGGGCTTGAGCCTGAACTCGTCAGGAAAGCAACCCTTGAGGACGTTGCGCGCCTTGCTGGGGTAAGCAAAATGACCGCGTCTCGTGCCTTGCGCAATGCGCGGGACGTCTCGAAATCCAGTCTCGCAAAGGTGCAAGCCGCAGCGGAGCAAATCGGATATGTGGGCAATAATCTCGCGTTGTCATTATCCAATCAGAGCGCGAATTTGGTCGGCGTGGTGATTCCGAACCTGACCAATACTGTCTTTGCAGAAGTTCTCTCGGGTATTGCAGAGGCGATTGATGGAACGGACCGCCAATCGGTGTTTGGCGTGACGGATTACGATCCCGAAAAAGAATACCTGACCGTTCGGAACATGCTTTCCTGGCGTCCGGCAGGATTGATCGTGACGGGATTAGACCAATCAGACAAAACGCGCAGACTCTTGGAGGCGGCGGACATTCCAATCGTGCAGATTATGGATTTGGATGGGGTTGCTGTTGACGCTGTTGTAGGGCTGTCGCATAGGCGAGCGGGGTCGGATATGGCCAAAGCTTTGGTCGGGTCGGGGCGACGTCGGTTCGGCTATGTCGGCTGCGGGTTGCACCGTGACACGCGGGCGGCCAAACGGCACTCTGGGTTCGTGGCGGCGTTGGCTGCGCAGGGCCATTCGCTCGTCGCTGAGGCGCAAACCGACGCGCCGTCGACCGTGTTTGAGGGACGTCGCCTTACGGCGATCCTCCTCGCACAACATCCTGATCTCGACTGTATCTATTTCTCAAATGATGACGTGGCGATGGGCGGCGTGTTCCACTGCATAGCCAACGACATTTCGGTGCCAGATCAAGTCATGCTCGCGGGGTTCAACGGGTTGGACTTTGTCGACAGCTTACCCGTAAAAATTGCAACGTCGCGCACCGAGCGCCGCGAAATTGGCCGCCGTGCTATTGAGATTATCGTGAACGATCAGAGATCAAATTCAGGGGGAAATCTCGTAATCGACCTACCTCCAACGATTGACCTTGGGTTGCCGTAAGTCGCGTTTTGAGTACTTTTCGCGGAGCCTACTGGCCAAGTCTCAAGTGGCTCCGAAAATTCCCAGCATCACGAATCTGTTTGATATAAATTCTTAACGGCCAAAACCGAGATTTCTTAGGGAGCGACACAGTGAAACGAGACGATCGAAGACAGGCGATAATGGATCTCTTGGTGCGCGATGGAGCTGTAGAACTCGAAGCTCTCGCCACGCATTTCTCGGTTTCAAAAATGACCATCCACCGTGACCTGGATGAGTTAGAGGCTGCGGGACTTTTGCGAAAAATTCGCGGCGGGGCGACGATTGAAGCGGGCACGCAGTTCGAGAGTGATTTCAGATTTCGAGCGCAACAAGGCAGTGCCGCAAAGGCCGCAATGGCGCAGGCGGCATTGGATCTCATCGAGCCGGGGATGAGTGTCATTGTAAACGATGGGTCAATGGCCGCTGTCTTGGGAGCGCGCCTCACAGAGAAACGTCCATTAACGGTTTTGACCAACAACGCGGCTGTGATTGACGCGCTTAAATTTGAAAGCGGCATAACTTTGATCGCTTTAGGGGGGGGCTATTCGGCCAAGTTCAACGGCTATTTTGGACGGGTGACGGAGGCGGCGCTAACCCACTTGAGAGCGGATCTTGCCTTTATATCGACGCCCGCCGTATCCGGTACAGAGGTTTTCCATATGGATGCGGATGTGGTGCGGACCAAACACGCGATGATGCTTGCTGCGACCAAATCTTGTCTTCTGGTCGATCAAAGCCGTTTTGGCCATACGGCCCTATATAAACTCGCCGATCTGTCTGATTTCGATGCGATTATCACCAATCGTTCACCAGATGAAACTAGCCTTGCTGTAATAGCAGACGCAGGGTTGCCACTAACCATTGCAGCAGAGCAGGAGATGAACGCGGGTTAATATTGGTTCCCGACCTATCGATCTGTTGATGTGTCCCGGGAGACGTTTCTCAGGACAGGTGTTGTGAAAATTCACGCACGACGTTTTCGTAGATGTGGCGTTTGAAGGGAACGATGTCATTTACCAATGATGTGCTATCCGACCACTTCCACTTTGAAAACTCGGGGTGGTCGGTGTCGATATTGATATCCGCGTCGGTTCCTGTGAGGCGCATCAAAACCCAAAGTTGTTTTTGGCCACGGTATTTGCCTTTCCATACCTTGCCCAAAAGCGTGTCAGGTAAGTCGTAGGTTAGCCAATCGGACGTCTCCGATACAATCTCGACGGATGAGGCTTCAAGACCTGTTTCTTCCCACAATTCACGCAACGCTGCTTCGCGGGGTGTTTCCCCTTCGTCGATGCCGCCCTGTGGCATTTGCCATGCGTCTGGGGTGTCAATGCGCTCCCCAACAAATACTTTGCCCGCATTGTTTATCAAGACAACGCCAACACAAGGACGATAGGGAAGAGTGTTCGGATCGACTTTGGCCATGGGGCACTTTCATAGCAAAAGGGGCGCTTCAAATGCGCCCCTTGTTTAGATCAATCGCCGATTTTCGACAGACCGCGCAGCAAGTCGAGCGCATAGGCCAGTTGGAAATCTTCGTCGCGAAGTTTTGCAGCTTCTTCTGCAGCGGCGCGTTCTTCTTCGATCTTTTTGATTTCATCCTCGGTGAGGCTGTCATTATCAAGCGCCCCGCGCAAATCCGCCTCGGAGCGGAGACGTGGTTGCGTGTCTTCTGTTTCGGTTTCCGTTACAGGCTCACGTGGCGGTTGTTCCACAATGATGTCGGGTGAGATGCCCAACGCCTGAATGGAACGCCCTGATGGGGTGTAATACCGCGCCGTGGTCAGACGGATCGCACCATGGGTGCGTAGTTGCATCACGGTTTGCACAGAGCCTTTGCCGAAGGATTTCGTGCCGACCACAATCGCACGGTGGTGGTCTTGCAGTGCGCCTGCGACGATCTCGGAGGCGGAAGCAGAGCCTCCGTTAATCAAGATCACGATGGGCTTGCCCTGTGCGAGATCGCCGTCCGTGGCTGAAACACGTTGGCTATCCTCATCCATACGACCGCGGGTCGAGACGATTTCACCTTCGTTGAGGAAGGCGTCGGACACCATAATGGCTTGATCAAGAAGGCCACCAGGGTTGTTACGCAGATCAATCACAACACCATCGAGGTTGTCGATTCCACCCAATTCTTCGATGCCCTCTTTTAGGCCATCTGCGAGGTTCGGATAGGTCTGCTCGTTAAATGTCGTCACACGTAGCACGACCGAGTTGCCTTCAACACGTGATCGCACGGCCGTCAGTTTGATGGTGTCACGGACGATGGAGATGTCGAATGGTTCATCCACACCTTCGCGCACAACGGTAATAATGATTTCGGAGCCAACAGGACCACGCATCAGTTCGACAGTTTCGTCAAGGTTCATGCCCAAAACGCTTTCCCCGTCGACATGTGTAATGAAGTCGCCGGCTTCGACCCCTGCGATATCGGCAGGGGTGCCATCCATCGGGGCGACCACTTTGACGAAGCCTTCCTCTTGGGTGACTTCAATGCCAAGGCCGCCAAAGGATCCCGAGGTCTGGACCTGCATCGCGGCGGCATCTTTGGGAGAGAGGTACGAGGAGTGCGGATCAAGTGAGGAGAGCATGCCGTCAATGGCCGACTCGATGAGATCTTCCTCATCTACTTCCTCAACATACTGGATGCGAATGCGCTCGAACACATCGCCGAACAGATCGAGCTGCTCGTAGACATTCGTTGTCTTCTCGGCTTCCTGAGCGATCAGGGGACCAGCAAACTGCGTGGTGATCAACGTCCCTGCGAGAATGCCCGCAACGCCTGCCATCATGTGCTTTTTCATGCGTATTCCTCTCTCGGGGCTCTTTGCCCCTCGTGTCTTCGTTTGGCCGCAAACTGGCCTATTGCGTGAACCACGCCGCCGGATCTACCGGCTGTCCACCTTCTCTTACCTCAATATAAAGCGTCTCGGAAAGACCTGCGCCAGTGCCATCTTCGGCATTTTCAATAAATGCCTCCAGATCGGGTGCCGCGCCCCCCATCAGACCTACGGCGGCGCCTGCGGGAATGACTTCGCCGATGTCTCCGTATACCTCTTCTAAACCTGCCAGAACCAACAATACATCATTGCTCGGCTCAAGGATGATCACGTTTCCGTAGTCCAGAAAGGCACCGTGATAGCGAATTGTCGCGGGCCACGGGCTTGTCACAAGAGACAATTGGCGTGTGGCCACCAAAATGCCGGGGCGCGAAACCCCTGCGGCGTCAGCTTCGTTGAACCTCCGAAGGATGCGTCCCCGCACGGGCATGGGCCATGTGCCCTTCGCATTTCCCAAATCGGGAAGGGCGTCCAGCCCGTCCACAACATCCATAACGGCCAAGCCAGAGGCGAAGGATTCCAACGTTTCCGAGCTGTCGATCAGGATTTGAAGTCGCTCTTTATCGGCAACAAAGCGTTTAGGCAGATCGACGCGGTCAGATATGGCTTGGCTTAATTCGGTTCGCGCTTGTTGTGCGTCCTTGAGACCGACGGCCAATGTCGCGAGCGCTTCGTCCTGCAATTCGCGCAAAATTGTGGCTTCTTGCAGTTGAACGCGTAACGCGTCCGCCGCGTCCTGCATTGCAGGGGTGATGGATGACACCAACATTCCCGCGCGGGCATGGCCGAGCGGGCCAGTGGGGTGAACGAGGGCCTCGGGGCTTGCGTCGGGTTTTAGCGTGATCAAAACGCCAAGCAATGTGGCCACTTGCCCGCTTTCGTCATCAAAGGCTTCGGACAATTCCGCCTCACGCAATGCAATCTGTCGAAGCCCTGCGCGCATGGCCTCAAGACCTTCCTCGTAGGCGCGGATGACATCGCTTAAGGCTTTGACCCGATCAGACGCGCCCTCTGCGGCCTCTAACTGTTCGTGGGCCGCAGAAAATTGCGCCACGGCAGCCTCGGCGAGCGCTGCGGGCGAGGCTGTTTGCGCCGTCGCCGCAGCTCCGATCAAGAGCAGAAAAGAAAAGGCCGCCGTGAGAAGTTTCATCGTTGGATCAATGACCGCCCTGTCATTTCCTCGGGCAGATCGAGGGACATCAAATCAAGTAACGTGGGTGCGACATCGGCAAGGCGTCCGCCGTCCCGTAGTGTCACATCGCTTGGACTGTTGAACACTATGACGGGAACGGGATTGGTCGTATGGGCTGTATGCGGCCCTCCCGTAACGGGGTCCACCATCGTTTCACAGTTGCCATGATCCGCAATGACAACCATCGCCCCGCCAACGCTTTCAAGCGCATCCATAACCTGACCAAGCCCCTGATCAACGGCCTCGCAGGCTTTCATCGCAGCGTTCAAATCGCCTGTGTGTCCGACCATATCGGGATTTGCGTAATTTGTCACGATGAGGTCGTAGCCCGCACCGATAGCTTCGACGAATTTGGCAGTGACTTCGGGCGCACTCATCTCGGGTTGTAGGTCGTAGGTCGCCACTCTGGGAGATTGCGGCATGAACCTGTCTTCGCCCTCTTCGGGCACTTCTTTGCCGCCATTGAGGAAGAAGGTCACATGCGGATATTTTTCGGTTTCGGCGAGGCGGAACTGACGAAGACCATGTTTCGCGACCCATTCGCCGAGCGTGTTTACGATGTCGCTTTTGGGGTAGGCAACGGCCATGTATTCGCTGTGCTGTTTGGAATACTGCACCATGCCGAGCAGGGACGCGAAGTTTGGACGCTTGCCCGTGTCGAACTCCGCGAAATCGGGTTCACCAATTGCACGCAAAATCTCGCGGGCACGGTCAGCGCGGAAGTTGAGGCAGAAAACACCGTCACCATCCTTTGCTCCCGCATAGTCACCAATGACTGTTGCCTTGATGAACTCGTCATTTTCGCCACGCGCATAGCCGGCAGCAATGGCCTCTTGTGGGGTGGCGGCGGCCTCGATGCCTTTCGCGCTGATCATTGCGAAATAGGCTTGGCTGACGCGCTCCCATCGGTTGTCGCGGTCCAAGGCAAAGTAGCGGCCGATCACGGTGCCGATTGTTGCGCCTTGTGGTAGTCGGGCCATGAAGTCGGCCATGAAGGTGTCTGCGGATGTTGGCGCAACGTCACGACCATCGGTGATGGCGTGGATGACAACGGGAATGCCGCGATCTGTTACGGCCTTTGCTGCTGCGAGTGTATGGTCGATATGACCATGAACACCGCCATCAGAAATCACGCCCATGAGGTGGGCGGTGCCTCCGCTTGTTTTGAGCGCATCACAAAAGGAGACGATTTCCGCATTGTCAAAGAACGATCCGTCCTCAATGGCGAGATCAATTTGACCAAGATCCATGGCCACAACGCGGCCTGCACCAATATTCGTGTGACCGACTTCGGAATTGCCCATTTGCCCGGATGGCAGGCCGACATCACGTCCATAGGTGATCAAGGTGCTATGAGGATAATCGGACATAAGGCGATCAAAGTTTGGCGTGTCTGCCAAGTCGGGCGCACTCACATCGCGGGTTGGGCTAATGCCCCAACCATCGAGAATACATAGGACGACGGGTTTTGGTGCGGCCATGATTGACTCCTGTGTTTTTCGTTGCGCTACTTCTAACGCGGGAACTGGTCCGCGTGAACCGTTGTGCGCGGCTTGGCCCCGAAAAAACGCGGCTTAGACCCGATGGTAGGGAGAACCTGCCAGAATAGAGGCTGCGCGGTACAATTGTTCCGTTAACATCGCGCGGGCCAACATATGTGGCCAGACCATTTTCCCAAACGAGATTGAGAAGTCGGATTGCGCACGCAGCGAGGGATCAATGCCGTCCGCGCCACCGATAACAAATGCCACGTCCTGACGCCCGTTATCGCGCCAGTCGGCGAGCTTGCTTGCAAAATCGGGAGAGGTCAGTGTTTTGCCGCGCTCATCCATCGTGACGATCATGGCACCTTTGGGAATAGCACGTTCGAGTAGAGCGGCTTCCGCGGATATGCCGCCGCCTTTTTTGTCTTCGACTTCGTTGAAGGTGAGCGGGCCGAGGCCCAATGCGCGTCCTGTCCGATCAAACCGTGTCGTGTAGTCATCGATCAAAGTCGCTTCTGGGCCGGAACGAAGCCGGCCCACAGCGCAAATATGGACACGCATTAGCTTTTGGTCGCTTTGGATGCCGCCTCATCTGAGGGCAGCCACATCTTTTCGAGCTGATAGAATTCGCGCACTTCAGGACGGAAGATATGGACAACCACATCACCGGCGTCCATCAGAACCCAATCGCCCTGACCTTTGCCTTCGATGCGTGTCAATATGCCGTGCTGTTGCTTGAGAAGGTCCGAAACTTTCTCTGCAAGTGATCCCACCTGACGAGTGGAACGGCCAGAACAAATCACCATAAAATCCGCGATCTGAGACTTGCCGCGCAAATCTATAGTCACGATATCTTCGGCTTTTTCCTGATCAAGTGAATGGGTGATGAAGTCCAACATCTGTTGGCCTCCGAATTTCGCCGACGTGCCACTACTCATGGGCTCTCCCGAAACTGCGGCCCCATCGGCTGCGGTCTGTGCGTAAGACAGGACAATGTCCTCCTTCAAAACGCGCCGTATCAGTCCCCGACGCTGGGTTTATGACAATATAGCATCGCTGATAGCAAATCTCAATCAAGCGAAGCCACCTTGATGAAGGGGTGCGTCAATCTATGACATCGGTAGGTGTGTCGTATTCGTTCAGAACTGTCACTTCGCGCTGTGGGAAGGGGATAGAAATGCCATTTTCTTTGAACGCATCCCAAAGAGCGAGATACACCGCGCCGCGTACATTGGTGAGGCCCCCCGTCGGGTCTGTGATCCAAAACCGCAAGATATAGTCAACCGAGCTGTCGCCAAATCCAACGATGTGACACACAGCAGGGCGCGTCACCAAAACCCGATCCACGGTCTTGGCGGCCTCGACAGCAATTTTTCGCACTTTATGCGGGTCATCGCCATAAGCCGTTCCGAAAAAGATATCGAGCCGCACAAAATCGTTTGTATGCGACCAGTTAACCACTTGGTTGGTGATCAGATCCTCGTTCGGGATAAGGTATTCCTTGCCATCACGCGTCACTACGGAGGCATATCGTGCGCCAAGTGTATTGATCCAGCCGAAGGTATCCCCAAGGGAAATAACGTCCCCTGGTTTGATTGATTTATCGAGCAGAATGATAATGCCGGAGACGAGGTTGGAGACGACTTTTTGGAGGCCAAAGCCAAGGCCAACACCAATGGCGCCTGATAATACAGCAAGCCCCGTGAGGTCGAACCCGACAGCCTTCAATCCGATAAAGAAAGCTGCGCCATAAAGCGAAACTTGCGCAACTTTTACGATCAAGACGCGCATGGAAGGCGAAATGTCTTCGTTTTTACGCACCTGCGAGGAGGTTTGCATCGAAACGACTCGGGCGACGGTGAACAGGAGGGCCGTCACAATCAGAGCTTTTAGGACCGCCAACATGGAAAGGCGGAAATCGCCAAACTCAACGGCCAGCCCGTCTAGAAATGCAGTGGTATGTTCAAGGCCACCGATGAGATAGAGCGTGACATAAATCCACATACCCCACCGTATTAAACGCCTCAGCGGGCGGTTCTTTATGAGTTGGGCGAGGAACTCCACCAAAATCCATGCGGTGACGATACGTGCGCAGACTTCGATCAGGTAGGAGCGAGACGGCCATGTGATTTCTTGCATGACAAAGAAAATCGCCCACAACGCAACAGCCCAAACGATGAGGGTTAAACGCTTCTCTACCGCCAAGAGGTAACGCAACTGCCATTTCGGACGCCCCGAGAGATTGCGCATCCAGTCGCGCATCCGTGTTCGCAAGATGTGTCCAACACCGATCGCACCGATAAAGGCCGCGATCATAAAGCCGATTTGGTAGAGGTTCCAACGCCGCAAGAGGCCCGTCAAAAATGAGACAAGGATGCCACCAGTGTCACTTATGAGGTTGGAAATCTGTGCTGGGTCCAATTCAGGCTTCTCTCCATTCTTTTTCAAACTCTCGCATAATGGAGCGTTCTCACGCAAGCGTGGTGCTGTTGTCGCCTTGCCGCTTCACGTCATGCACCTTGCGAGACTCACCGTGAGCCTATATGTGATCAGCTATGGTACGCTTTTTTGATATGGACGACCGCGCCCGCCTTCCTTGGCGGTTCCACGGTGCGACGATGACGGTTCTTGCCCGACTTCAAGGCTGAAGCCTGAGTCCGCGTGCCGTAATGGCGCGTCAACGAACGATACCTTCCTTTTCCTCATGACATCCACGGAGAGCGAAATGACCGCCCCGAAGACACTCTATGATAAAATCTGGGACGCACACGTTGCCCATGAACAAGAAGATGGCACCTGCCTTCTCTACATCGACCGCCACCTTGTCCACGAAGTGACCTCGCCGCAGGCCTTCGAAGGTTTGCGCCTGGCGGGTCGCTCTGTGCGCGCGCCCGATAAAACTATCGCTGTTCCTGACCACAACGTTCCGACCACATTGGACCGCGTGTCTGGCGTGATCGCCAACGAAGAGAGCCGCATTCAGGTTGATGCGCTCGACAAGAACGCCAAGGATTTTGGCATCCACTATTACCCCGTGTCTGACGTTCGTCAGGGCATCGTGCACATCGTCGGCCCTGAACAGGGTTGGACCCTTCCCGGTATGACTGTTGTGTGCGGCGACAGCCACACCGCCACCCACGGCGCATTCGGGGCGTTGGCCCACGGCATCGGCACCTCCGAGGTTGAGCATGTTCTGGCGACGCAAACGCTGATCCAGAAGAAGTCCAAGAACATGAAGGTCGAGATCACGGGTAAACTGCGCCCGGGCGTGACTGCGAAAGACATCACTTTGGCTGTGATCGGCGAGACAGGCACCGCTGGCGGTACGGGTTATGTCATCGAATATTGCGGCGAAGCCATCCGCGATCTGTCGATGGAAGGTCGCATGACCGTCTGTAATATGGCGATTGAAGGCGGTGCGCGCGCTGGTCTCATCGCGCCGGACGAAACCACCTTCGAATACGTCAAAGGCCGTCCGCACGCTCCGAAAGGCGCACAGTGGGAAGCCGCGATGAACTGGTGGAAGACGCTCTACACTGATGAGGGCGCTCACTTCGACAAAGTTGTCACGCTCAAAGGCGAAGACATCGAGCCCGTTGTGACGTGGGGCACCTCGCCCGAGGACGTTCTGCCGATCACTGCGACTGTTCCCTCGCCAGAGTCCTTTAAGGGCGGCAAGGTTGAGGCGGCAAAACGCGCTATTGAGTACATGGGTTTGACCGCGGGTCAAAAGCTGACAGATATCGAAATCGATACCGTGTTTATCGGCTCTTGCACCAACGGTCGTATCGAAGACCTGCGCGCTGCAGCTGAAATCCTCAAAGGCAAAAAGGTCAAAGAGGGTATGCGCGCTATGGTCGTTCCTGGTTCGGGACTTGTCCGTGCGCAGGCTGAAGAAGAGGGCCTCGCGGACATTTTCAAGGACGCGGGCTTTGAGTGGCGCCTCGCAGGGTGCTCTATGTGCCTCGCGATGAACCCTGACCAACTGTCCGAAGGGGAGCGTTGCGCGTCCACCTCGAACCGCAACTTTGAGGGTCGCCAAGGCTACAAAGGTCGTACCCACCTCGTCAGCCCCGCAATGGCCGCTGCTGCTGCCATCACGGGTCATCTGACCGACGTTCGTGAAATGCTGTAAGGAATATCCAAATGGAAAAGTTTGAAAAACTACACGGCATCGCCGCGCCAATGCCGCTGGTGAACATCGACACGGACATGATCATTCCGAAGATCTTCCTTAAAACGATCAAGCGGTCTGGTCTCGGTGTGAACCTGTTTGACGAAATGCGCTATGACCGTCAGGGCAATGAAATCCCCGATTTCGTGCTCAACAAGCCGCAGTATCGCGACGCGGAAATTCTCGTGGCGGGCGACAACTTCGGCTGTGGTTCATCGCGCGAGCACGCCCCTTGGGCAATTGCCGACTTTGGCATTAAATGCGTGATCTCCACGTCGTTCGCCGACATCTTTTACAACAACTGCTTCAAGAACGGCATCTTGCCGATTGTGATGCCGCAAGAGGTTGTGGATGTGTTGATGGAGGACGCCGAGAAGGGCTCCAACGCGCGGATGACCGTTGATCTCGAAGCGCAGGTTGTAACTACATCTGATGGCCAAGAGTTCCCATTCGAAGTGGATGCGTTCAAAAAGCATTGCTTGCTCGAAGGCCTCGACGATATCGGTCTGACCATGAACAACGTGTCTGCCATTGATACCTATGAAGATAAGATGACGCAGGAACGCCCTTGGGTTTGAGTTCGGGCTAGTCTTGATTTGAAATGTGAAGCGGCGACCATTGGTCGCCGTTTTCTTTTGGGTCGACCTGCTTATATCTAAAGTGAAAACAGATAGGAGAGTGTCATGACGAATTGGAAAACATGGGTCGGGATCGGTGTCCTGATGTTTCTCTTTGGCCTGCTAGCGTTAGGCAATGCGGTTGTGACTTCGCTTGCGATTACGGTCATGTTGGGTTCACTTTTCGCCATTGCCGGCGTGGCGCAGCTTTGGGCTGGATTTTCCGGTGTGCTGCAAGTTAATCGGGGCTTCACGCTGCTTTGGGGGCTTATCAGTCTGTTGATCGGCGTGAGTTTCATTGCCAACCCTCTGGAGGGCACTGTGTCGCTGACCATGCTGGTCACGGGCTTTCTGCTCGCATCTGGTCTGATCCGTCTGCTGATGGCGTGGCGGATGCGGGAAAGCCGGTTGTTTTGGGCGCTGCTGTTCTCAGGCGCCGTGACGGTGCTTTTGGGGGGCTATATCCTCGCGAACTTCGCGGCTATTTCCCTGTCGCTTCTAGGCATTCTCTTTGGCATCGAGCTTTTGGTGGACGGGGCCGGCTTGATCGGGTTCGGGCTTTTCCTACGCAACCTTCGTCTGTGAGAAAGTCTGTGAAAACGGCGACCCTTTGGGGCCGCCGTTTCCCTTTTCATGACCGTATTATTCGGCCATTGGGAGGAGACTGGCGTCCTTTGCGGCTGCAAGCTCGTCATCGCTGACTTCGCCACTCGCATCCGTATCCATGGCGATAAAGATATCTTCAGTCACGTCGGGGTACGCGGCCATCAGCTCCTCTTGGGAATAGCCACCCGATGCGTCCATATCTTCGACCATAACCTGAGCAAACAGCGGTGCAGAAGCGAGCGTGGCTGCTGTGAGGGTAAGTGCAAAAGTCTTCATTTTGTTCTCCAGTGATTTGCGCCAACGTCTGTGTTGGTGCGGTTTCTAACGAACGGGTCTGTCCCGTTGCTGTTAGACATTGACCACAGGATGGGGCTTATCAAGTATCTGATTTAAAATAATAAATATGAAGTCGATGCTGGCAGGCTCTTGCCGACACTGCGCGGAAAAGCGCACTTAAAATCGGCAAAAAGATGCAAGGTCATGGCAGTTGCAGTGGCGCTTCGGCTAGGTTCCGCCGGCAAAATGCGCGGCCTGTTGCCTGTTCCAATAGAAACCAGCCACAGGTTGATGAACGGCAACATTTCGCGCAACTAAACTCCTGAAAAACGGGGTGCATAGGAACGTGACTTTTGCGCCTTGAGTCGCGATGTAATGAGTTACGACAAACTCATTTCGGGCACATCTCCGCGATAGATCAACCTCGCCGTTGTGGCTGCGACGATCTCGTCAACGGAAACATCTGGGGCGCGCTCAATGAGGTGCAACCCGTCATCCTCGGGCTTGATGACGGCCAGTTCTGTGACGATCAAGTCAATGCGCCGCTGCGAGGTCAGGGGGAGTGTGCACTCGGGTAGGATTTTGGGTTCGCCCTTGTTTGTGTGCTTCATCGCAATGATCACCTTTTTCGCGCCAGTCACAAGATCCATTGCTCCACCCATGCCAGGTGTGAAGTGGCCGGGAATGATCCAGTTGGCGAGATGTCCTGCCTCGTCCACCTGCAACGCGCCGAGCACTGTGAGATCAAGGTGCCCTCCACGGATCAGACCAAATGAAAAGGCGCTGTCGATTGTCGAGGCTCCGGGCACGAATGAGACAAAACTTCCGCCCGCGTCGGTAAGGTGGCGGTCGGTCATGCCCTCTGGCGGGCGATGACCCATGCCGACGGTCCCGTTTTCCGCTTGAAAGAAGACACCTAGGGATTCATCAAGGTAGTCGGAGACCATAGTAGGAATGCCAATGCCAAGGTTAACGAGGGTGCGTGGCTGAATTTCCTGCGCAACGCGGCGGGCAATAAGTTCTCTAGCGTTCATGGTAGCCCTCCTTAAACCAATTTCTTGATGACATAGTCGACAAGGATGCCAGGCGTTTTGACCTCGTCGGGGGAGATAACTCCGACCGGCACAATCGCCTCGGCTTCACAAATGACTGTGCGTCCTGCCAATGCCATGATCGGATTAAAATTGGTCGCCGTGAGCATATAGGACAGGTTTCCGACATAGTCGCAGCGTGCCGCCGCAATCAGAGCAAAGTCAGCGCTTAGGGTTTTTTCGAGCAGGTAATCCTTGCCGTCCACAGTGACGACCTCCTTGCCTTCGGCAATGTCTGTGCCAACGCCCGTCGGGGTCAAAATGCCGCCAAGCCCGACGCCTGCTGCGCGGATGCGTTCTACAAACGTGCCTTGTGGCACAAGCTCGACATCCAACTCGCCACTGGCAAACTGATCCTGCACGTCGGGGTTTAGCCCCATGTGGCTACAAATCAGCTTGCTCACGCAATGCGCTTTAAACAACGGACCTGGCCCACTATCTGGACGTGCGGTGTCGTTGGACAGCAACGTTAGGTTCTTTTTACCCGAAGCCGCGAGGGCCCTGACAAGATGATCGGGTGTGCCTACCCCCATGAAGCCCGACAGCATGACAGACGCTCCATTCGGGATCATGTCGACAGCCTCTTCGATAGAAATGGCTAATTGCATAGAGAGTCTCCGCCTCTGTTTTGGTTCTCAGCAACCTTTGAACGTAACAGGACACCCTGCTTCCATGCGCTGTGTCAAACAAATTGGAAAATACGCAAAACTGTCCATCGAAAAACACTTTTTTCTGAATGCCCAACATCTTGTGGCTGTTTGAGTGTGAAGCACTACTCGCCCTAAACAATGATGCAAAATAGCACCTCTTTATCCACGAAAGTGCCCCAATTTGCCCGTTAACCTTAACCATTCCTTGCTGAGCAAGACGAAAGAAGGCAGAAATTGGGCAATAATGAGGCAGTCCGCCACAATTGGCGGGATCAAATTGGGAAAAGAGCGCGGCATCGTATCGCGATCGACCACTTTGAAAGGGAATGGACAGTGCTTAACCGCATTCTAGGTGCAATTGTGCGTGCGGCTTTGGTCGTATCGTTAATCGTTCTGCCATCGGTATTTTTGCCGAATGTGTCAGGCGATTCCGCACAGGTTATAGCACTCGTGGCCCTGTTTGGCGCAGCTCTGACATTCTTCGAATATGTATCTGCCTATCCCGGTCTCGTCGAATTCCGCGATGCGCCGCCGTTTAATCGCATCAGGTTTGGATCGCTCTTTGTGACTGTGCTTTTACTCACTGTCATTATGCACGGCACCTTTGATCCTTCGGTCTTGAGTGTCCTTGTGACGGCAATTGGTGGCTTGATTGGCTATGTGATGGACTTTCCTTTTTCGCCCGTGCGTCTGATACTTCTCGCTTTGCCAGCGGATATGTCATCTGATCAGGTTGCTTTGGTGCGCGTTGCAGCCGGAATGAGCTATCTGATCTCCCTGATTTCTCTATGTGTGTTCTACCTTGCGCTGCGGATGGGCAACTGGCCCGCCAAAAACGGCACGTTTAATGTTTGGATCAACCTGCCAACGTTCGATCCGACCGCAGGTGGTGATGTGGTTGCGCGGCTTACACGTGATGCGCGTATCAATATTATTTTGGGTTTTCTCTTGCCGTTCCTGATCCCAGCGGTGCTAAAGTCAGTTTCAACGCTCTTTGGCACAATCACAGTGGAGAACTACCAATCGCTTATCTGGGCCGTATCTGCGTGGGCCTTTTTGCCCTCTTCGCTGTTCATGCGTGGTATCGCAATGGGACGTGTTGCGGATATGATTTCCGACAAACGGCGACAGGCATACGCCAAAGCAGACCTCGACCAACAGACTATCTGATCTGGGCTGCAGTCTTCACCATCCACGGCTCGGTTGCTTGCGCCCAAGATGTGCTGCGGGTGGCAATGTGGGATGCCGGTCTAAGCCGCGCAGGCCCTGGTCTTTTGCTCAAAGATATCTTGGACCAAGACGCTCCTGACGTTTTGGCCGCACGCGATCACATCCTTTCAAATGCGCCAGATGTTTTGTTGCTAAACGGATTTGATACCGATTTTGACGGGATAACAATCAAAGCATTCGCAGACATTCTCGATGCGGGTTATGCGTATACTTTTTCAACTGTTGGCAATTCAGGTGTACCCTCCACCTTTGATCTGGACCGTGACGGGAGGTTAGGGGAGCCCGAAGACGCATGGGCCTTTGGTGACTTTCGTGGGGATGGTGGCATGGCTGTGCTGTCCAAACGACCCATTCAATACGATGCGATCCATACGCTCACGGCTATGCGATGGCTCGACCTTCCGCGCTCTCGCTTGCCGCTGTCCTATTTCATCCCCGACGAGGCTGCTGTTCACCCGCTCTCTTCGCATGGTCACTGGATTGTTCCGATCGATTGGAGCGGGGCGCAGATTGATTTGCTCGCGTTCAAGGCGGCGACACCTGTGTTCGATGGGCCAGAGGATCGCAATGGGCTGCGCAACGCCGACGAGATCGCACTTTGGCGTCACTATCTCGACGGGGCTTTACTGATCAAACCGACGGCACCATTTGTTATCGCGGGCAATGCTAACCTCGATCCAATAGACGGGGAGGGTCTGCACGGGGAGATTGTAGCCTTGCTCAATCATCCGGCTGTGCAAGACCCGAAACCTGCGTCATCGCACGGTGGCCGCATCGCCAATCCAGAGCACTCATCAAATCCGCGCCTCGATACGGTCGATTGGCGCGACCCTGAGCCTGGGAATTTGCGCGTAGACTATGTGCTGCCTTCGGTGGACCTGAGAGTGGTGGATGCTGGGATTTCATGGGCATCAAACAGCGGAAATGCCGTATTTTCGCATGGCCTTGTCTGGGTCGATATCGCGCCACTTCCTTGACCTTAGGGCCTAGCTCGGATACGCGAAACCAAGGCTTGCAAGACAAGGAAACGACGACATGAGCAACCCATCCATCCTCATTCTCCCAGGCGACGGGATTGGCCCGGAAGTTATGGCCGAAGTGGTCAAAATTATCGATTGGTACGGCGACAAGCGTGGCCTGAAATTCGACGTGACCCATGATCTCGTGGGCGGGGCGGCCTATGACGCTCATGGCGCACCGATCAGTGACGAAACAATGGAGAAAGCCCAGTCGGTCGATGCCGTCTTGCTTGGTGCTGTTGGTGGTCCGAAATACGACACGTTGGATTTCTCGGTAAAGCCTGAGCGCGGCCTTTTGCGCCTGCGCAAGGAAATGGATCTCTTTGCCAACCTGCGTCCTGCACAGTGCTTTGACGCCCTTGCCGATTTCTCGTCGCTTAAGAAAGACATTGTTGCGGGCCTCGACATTATGATCGTGCGCGAACTGACGTCTGGTATCTACTTTGGCGAGCCGCGCGGCATCATCACCGAGAACAACGAGCGTGTTGGAATCAACACGCAGCGCTACACCGAGAGCGAAATTGAACGTGCCGCACGGGCCGCGTTCGAGCTTGCCATGAAGCGCGACAAAAAACTGTGCTCGATGGAGAAAGCCAACGTGATGGAGTCGGGCATCTTGTGGCGCGATATCGTCACAGAGGTTTCCGCTGACTACCCTGAGGTCGAACTGTCGCATATGTATGCCGATAACGGCGCAATGCAGCTTGTCCGCGCCCCTAAACAGTTTGACGTGATCGTCACTGACAACCTGTTCGGCGATATCTTGTCCGACTGCGCAGCGATGCTCACAGGTTCCCTCGGCATGTTGCCATCCGCATCTCTTGGCGCGCCGATGGAAAATGGTCGTCCGAAAGCCATGTACGAACCCGTTCACGGCTCAGCGCCAGACATCGCAGGTCAAGGCAAAGCCAACCCGATTGCTTGTGTGCTGTCCTTTGCAATGGCGCTGCGTTACTCGTTTGATCAAGGCGACGATGCAACGCGCCTCGAAAATGCGATCGAGAAGGTTTTGGCTGACGGTGTGCGCACGGCTGATTTGGCAGGTGAAGAGGGTGTGACACCCGTGTCTACATCCGAGATGGGCGATGCCATCATTGCGGCGCTTGACGCGTCGCTTTAAGGCACCTGACTTTAGAATTCGGAAGGGCGCCCGTTGTGGCGCCCTTTTTCATGTGCTTGCCGCATATCCACTATGTGGGGTGTGCGCGATCTCGGGACAGGGAGTGTTTGCGTCGAAGCGTGACGCGTGATTACTGTGAACCAAATTGTATCTAGCGGAACTTTGCTTATGAACTTGTCTGGCGTTTTCTATGCACTCATCGCGTTTGCTATCTTTGCGACACATGATGCGGTGATCAAATTTCTCGGCGCAAGTTTCTCGCCGTTCCAAATGATCTTTTTCACGACGCTGTTCTCCTTTCCGCTCGTCACATTCATGATGATACGGGACAAGACGAGCGGTCACCTGCGTCCTGTTCATCCGTGGTGGACACTTGCGCGCACAACTGCCGCGACGATCAACGCGATGGGGGCATTCTATGCGTTTTCGGTTTTGCCGCTCGCGCAGGTTTACGCCATTCTTTTTGCCTCTCCGCTTATCATTACCATTTTGTCGATCCCCGTCTTGGGTGAACGCGTAGGCTTTCACCGTTGGGCGGCTGTCGTTGTGGGTCTGATCGGGGTAATTGTTGTTCTGCGCCCTGGTGGTACGGAACTCTCTCTTGGCCATCTTGCGGCGCTGTCTTGTGCCTTTTTTGGCGCTTTTGCGTCTATCGTGGTGCGCAAGGTCGGGCGCGAAGAACGCACGGTTGTGTTCCTGCTCTATCCCATGGTCGCCAACTTCGTGATTATGGGCACTCTCATGACATTTGATTACAAGCCGCTTCCGCTCTCGGATCTCGGTGGCATTGCCATGATTTCCCTGTTTGGCTTTACGGCTGGGCTCCTACTGATTGCGGCTTACAAAGCATCAGAGGCGGCGATTGTCGCACCGATGCAGTATTCGCAAATCATCTGGGCCACAATTTTCGGCTATCTGTTTTTCGACGAAAAACTCGATGCTCAAACGATCCTCGGCGCAGGCATTATCATCGCGTCTGGCATGTATATCGTCTTTCGGGAATCGCGCAGCGGAACCTCGACCAACACGCCTGTTCTACGGACTCGTTCCCGTGGCGGTTCGGCCGCATCGTTTCGGATTTCGCCGTTCTTACGTCGAACAAAGCAGCGCTGACATCCGAGCCAGACGCCAAGCTTATCGCAAATGGCCCATTAGGGTTTGCGAGGGATAGCCGTCTGGCGTCACGCCGATTGAGCGTTGGAAATCGCGGATCGCGTTGATGGTGTTCGGTCCGATAATGCCATCCACTTTATCATCCAGAAAACCTTTGCGTTTGAGAATGCGCTGCATCTTCTTTTTCTCATTGAATGACAATGGAGCATAGCCCCGTGGCCACGAGGCTTGGATCGGATCGCCGCCTTTGAGACGGTCGGACAGGTGCCCCACGCCGATGACATAGGCGTCGGCCTTGTTGTAGCGCTCAATGACAGCAAAGTTGTCAAAGATCATAAAAGCCGCGCCCTGCGCTCCAGCGGGCAGCAAGATCGACGCGCGCCCGTAATTGGGGACGGGTTTCCCATCAACTCCCACGACGCCAATGGCGGCCCAATCTGACGGGTTACGCATGTTGTCGCGCCGCGCGGAACTGTAATCAAACCCAGAGGGAAGGCGGACTTCGACGCCCCAAGGTTGCCCTTTATTCCATCCATGACGCGCCAGATAGGCGGCCGTAGAGGCAAGCGCGTCGGTTGGGTCATTGGACCAGATGTCGCGCTTTCCGTCACCGTCGCCATCGACCGCAAAGGCGAGGAAAGATGTCGGGATGAACTGCGTATGTCCCATTGCCCCCGCCCAACTCCCCGTCATGTTGCGTGGTGTCGTGTCGCCAGATTGCAGGATTTGAAGGGCGGCAATGAGCTGCGCCTCAAAGAAGCGGCCGCGCCGCCCGTCATAGGCCAGTGTGGCGAGGGCTTCGATGATCGGGATGTCGCCGCGTGTTGCGCCATAGGCGCTTTCCAGACCCCAGATCGCCGCAACGACGTATTTATCAACGCCAAACCGCGCCTCAATTCCGTTCAGGAGGGCAGCATGTTTGCGTATCGCGGCCTTACCGTTTTTGACCCGTGTGGGGGAGGCGGCGCTGTCGAGGTAGTCCCAAATTTGCTTTGTGAACTCGGATTGATTGCGATCTTTGGCGATCACGTCTGCATTGTATTTCACGCCGGAAAAGGCGCGGTTCAAGACGGTTTGGGATATGCCTTCGCGGGCTGCGCGTGCTTTGAACGCGTCAATCCAACGGCTAAATTCGGCATTGGTTGTTGTCGAAACAGGTTGCAAAAGTGAGGTCTCCATCGAAGGGGAATGAGGGGCGGTATAACCGACAGGTTGTGCCGATGAGGCCTGAACACCAAACCCGAATAGCACACCAAAAGCCAAAGCGATTTTACACGTCATTTTTTCACCTTTACCCGCGTCTCAAAACTGTGAAAACCGTAACCTGAAATGACGCCAACCAGAACGATATTCATTCGGCTTGGCGACTTTTCGCTAGTGGTCGGCATCCTGTCGGCTTTGTGTCGGACTAGTGTCGGCGCCGCGAGACCTTTTTTCGGGCTTTGTCCTGCTTTGCTTTGCCCTTGTTGGACTTGCGGGATCTGTATTTCGAGGGGCCACGGCGCTGCCCGCTTGGCATGTTTGCGCCTTCAACTTGAAGCAACTCCAACTCCAACCCACCCGTGACAGGGCTTGCTTCGGCGATCTTGACCAGAACTTTTTGGCCGATGGCCAGTGTGAGGCCGGTGTCCGACCCGATGAGCGTCTGGCGTTCCGCATCGAAGACAAAGAACTCGCGCCCGATCGAGCGCACAGGAACCAAACCATCGGCGCCCGTGTCATCAAGTTTTACGAACAGGCCGAATTTCTGGATGCCTGAAATGTGCCCGCTCATCTCATCGCCAATCCGTTCGCTCAAATAGGACGCGAGATAGCGATCCGTCGTATCGCGTTCGGCGGTCATGGAGCGGCGTTCGGTTTCCGAGATATGTTTGGCGGTTTCTTCGAGGCGTTCGATTTCCTCAGGTGTCAGGCCATCCTTGCCCCACCCGTGCGCGGAGATTAAAGCGCGGTGAACGATCAGGTCGGAATAGCGACGGATCGGTGAGGTGAAGTGCGCGTAGGACCGCAGCGCCAGACCAAAGTGCCCGAAGTTCTCGGGGTGGTAGTAGGCTTGTGTCATGGAGCGCAGCGTGGAGATGTTGATCAGGTCGTCCTGATCTGTCCCCTCGGCTTGGGCGAGTAATCGGTTGAGGTGCGAGGTGTGCAGCACTTGCCCTTTGGCCAAAGTGAACCCCGACGCCCCTGCGATCTCGCGCAGAGCATCCAGTTTCTCATCCGAGGGTTCTTCGTGAACGCGGTAGAGAAGGGGTCTGTTGCGGTGGAACAGTTCCTCGGCGGCGGACACGTTGGCCAAGACCATGAATTCTTCGATCAGCTTGTGCGCATCCAGTCGCTGCGCGAGGTCGATGGATTTGACTTTGCCATCGTCGCCCAAGACGATCTTGCGCTCGGGCAGGTCCAGTTCAAGCGGTTGGCGCTTGGTTCGAGCCTTTTTCAACGCTTCATATGCCTCATAGAGCGGATTGATTACCGTCTCCATTAGGGGGGCGCATTTGTCATTCGGGTCGCCATCGCGGGCTTGCTGGACTTCGGCGTAATTGAACGACGCCGCAGAGCGCATCAAGCCGCGCACAAAGGTATGTTTGAGCTTTTGCCCCTCCGCATCAATCGTCATCTTCACGGCGATACAGGCACGCGGCACCGCCTCGTGCAGTGAGCACAGATCACCCGACAGGCGGTCAGGCAGCATCGGGACAACACGGTCAGGAAAATAGGAGGAGTTCCCACGTTTCCACGCCTCGCGATCAAGCGCGGAACCAGGCGTCACGTAATGGGCGACATCGGCAATCGCGACCCAAAGGATAAAACCGCCCTTGTTCGCAGGATTAGTGTCTAATTCGGCCCAAATCGCGTCATCCCGGTCGCGTGCATCCATAGGGTCAATCGTGACGAGAGGCACGTCACGAAGATCTTCGCGCCCCTTTAGGCCCGCGGGTTTGGCGGCATCGGCCTCTGCGATGACCTCGTCGGGGAAATCGTCAGGAATGCCAAGCTGGTGGATGGCGATGAGGGAGACAGCGCGGGGCGCGGTCGGATCACCAAGTCGCGTAATAACGCGTGCCAACGGTAGCCCCATGCGACCTGCGGGGCCTGCCTGTTCGGCCTCGACCAATTCGCCGTCTTTTGCGCCGCCTTCGTTGCCTGCTTTGACAAGCCAGTCTTTGTTGGACCCCTTGTCGATGGGTAGAATGCGACCTCCTTCGGCAGATTTGCGGAAGACACCTAAGACTTTATGCGGGTTAGAGCCGATTTTACGGATCAAACGGGCTTTATACTGGTGGTCCTCGCCTTTGACTTCCTGAAGCTTGGCGAGAATTTTATCGCCTTCGCCAAACGCGGCATCACCCTCGCGCAGAACCATGAGGACGCGCGGTTCGGGACCGTCGCCTGTCCACTCCAATGGTCGTGCAAACAGATCGCCATCAGCATCGGGTGCCATAACGGCCAAGACCGAGACCGGAGGGAGCTTGTCGGGATCGCGATAGGTTTTGCGTCTCTTGGTGAGGTGCCCTTCGCTTTCCAGTTCTTTCAAGATGCGCTTAAGATCAATGCGGGCAGCACCTTTGATGCCGAACGCTTTCGCGATGTCGCGCTTTGATGTCTGGGTCGGGTTCTCGGAAATCCACTTCTGAATTTCGTCTTTTGTCGGAATTTTTCTCATGTATCACGATACCACGGCCTACTTGATCGCACCATGACAAAGGACAGTCAGTTTGGTGCGTTTTCGCGCCGCCATTCTATCAGATCATCCAGTGTATCAATATCATTTTGGGAGCGTCCGCTGTGCCATGACAGCCCCTTCGCGCTTGCCAAAGTGTCTGCGCGGGCAAAGCGGGAGGACCACCGAACTCCGTCCATAAATCCCGATGGAACGGCACGGCTATTTCGCAATCCAACAAGCCAGTATCCGCCATCTGGAGACGGGCCGATTGTGGCGTCAAAAGACCCTAATCCAGCGAAAGACGCCTCTATGTCGCGCGGTCGGATGGTCGGAATGTCAGAGCCGATGATGCACACGGGATGGGGGCGAAGGGTGCGAAAAATCCGCACCATGCGTGTGCCGAGGTTGCCGAGACCCTGCGCGATACGAGGGATGTGCGCGGGCCATATGCGGCTTGTGAGGCCTTCGACATCCGGCGACACGGCAAGGACCAAATCCCATTTCGGGCTTTGCAGGCGGCGAATGGTGCGCAGGGTTTGGTGCCGATACCAATGGGCGGCGTTCACATGCCCGATGTCCCACCCGAGCCGCGTTTTTACCCGTCCGGGGTGCGGCTCTTTCACCATGAGAACGAGCTTTTTCCTCAAAGCGCGCGCACCATGTCGTGATGGGGAATGCCGCCATCCATGTATTCGTCGCCGATCACGGTGAAACCCAACCCCTCGTAAAAGGCGATAGCGTGGTTTTGCGCGCCCAGTTTGGCCTGTGTGATATGGGGACGCGCGCGCAAATCCTCCAAACACGCTTCGATCAAGCGTTTGCCAAGGCCGGTGCCGCGATGGGATTTGGTCACGCAAACCCGCCCGATTTTGCCGATGTGCCCCACTTCGTAAACACGGGCGGTTCCGATGCCCTTTCCCTCTTCGTCTTGTGCCAGGAAATGCACAGAAACAGGGTCGAGATCATCGACTTCTTCTTCGACGGGAACCTTTTGTTCGTGGACGAAAACTTCAAACCGTAGGGCAAGGCAGGCGTCAATATCGGTGGTTTTGGAGATGGAAACGGTCATGCGAAATAGTCTCTAATCAGGCGTGAATAGACGTTTTTGAGTTGTGTGATCTGCTCGGTTGGCACGTGTTCATCGACCTGGTGCATGGTCTTGCCAACAAGGCCGAATTCGACGACGGGGCAGTGCTTTTGAATGAACCGCGCGTCAGAGGTGCCGCCAGATGTTGACAGTTCGGGCGCTACGCCCGTTTCCGCTTCGACCGCCGCCGCGACCATATCGACAAATGCGCCTGGCTCGGTGACAAAGCTCTCGCCCGAAATCGTCACGCGCATTGTGAATTCGATTCCCGTCTCTTCGGCCATCTTGGCGGCTTTGGCTTCCAGCCATTTGGTGAGGCTTTCGCCCGTGTGGGCGTCATTAAAGCGGATGTTGACGGTTGCCTTGCATTCGCTCGGGATGACGTTTGTCGCGGGGTTGCCCGTGTCGAATGTTGTGGCCACGAGGGTTGAAGGATCAAAATGCGCAGTGCCTTGGTCCAAGCTGTGGTTCGAGAGCTGGTCGATGAGACGTGCCATCGCGGGGACGGGATTTTTGGCGCGGTGGGGATAGGCGGCGTGGCCCTGAACGCCTTTCGCGGTGAAGTAGGCCGTCAGTGAACCGCGTCGCCCGATTTTCATCATCTCGCCCATCGTGTTCGGGCAGGTCGGCTCGCCGACCAGACAATCGCTCATGCGTTCGTCATTGGCGTCCATCCAGTCGAGAAGCGCCATGGTGCCGTCGGTTGCGTCGCCTTCTTCATCGCCTGTGATCGCAATGGCGATGGACCCTGTTTCGGGCGGGGTTCGGGTCACAAAATCAACGGCGGCGGCAACAAAACAGGCCACGCCGGATTTCATGTCGGTCGCACCACGGCCCCACAAAATACCGTCAGAGATTTCACCACCAAAGGGTGCGTGTGTCCACGCTTCGGCGTCGCCGATGGGGACCACATCCGTATGGCCGTTGAACCCCAATGTGCGCTCCGTCTTGTCGCCCCAACGTGCGAACAGGTTGGCGGTTCCGTTGCGATCCACGCGGGTGCAGTGAAAGCCTGCATCGGATAGGATGCGCTCAAGCAGTTGCAGCGCACCGCCTTCAACGGGCGTTACGGATTCACAGCGGATGAGGTCGGCGGAAAGTTGGATTGGATCAAGTGTCATATGCGGCTCCCAGTCGGTTCAACAGGGTTAGCGCGGCGGGCGCGGGATGACAAATGCAAGTTGGTCAAAAAGGAGCGAGGTGAGGCGGGTGTCGAGGGGGCAATGCCCCCCGACCCGATTATGCCTTGTCTTCGAAAAACGGTGTCATCTGTGCGACGATGACCGAGTTTTCGTCAAGCGCGCGTTGCATCAATGCGCGTTCGTCGTCGGAAATATCGTGCCCTTCGGCCAACCGCTCATCGAGTGTGCCGTAGCCTGTCACATCCAAGGGCGCGACATCGGCGGTTTTGAGGACCGCAACCGTTTCACGCACGGCTTCGGCCTCATCCACACCTGAGGCATAGATCATCAAGGCGCCACCTGTGGCACCCTTGGGCAGGCCATCGCCCTCCTTGCGCCCGATCTGGACGAGGAGGGTGTAGACCTTTTGCCGAGACGGCTTTTTCTTTGGGGTATCAGTCACGGAGCAACTCGTTGATACCTGTTTTCGAGCGGGTGCGCTCGTCCACGCGTTTCACGATCACGGCGCAGTAGAGGTTCACACCATTCTTGGAAGGCATGGAGCCTGCGACGACCACGGAGTAGGGCGGCACTTCGCCATACATGACTTCGCCTGTTTCACGGTCGAGGATTTTGGTGGACTGGCCGATGAAAACACCCATGCCAAGCACGGAGCCTTCGCGGATGATGCAGCCCTCAACCACTTCGGAGCGCGCCCCGATGAAGCAGTTGTCCTCGATGATGGTCGGTCCCGCCTGCATGGGCTCCAGAACGCCACCGATGCCGACGCCGCCGGACAGGTGAACGCCCTTGCCGATCTGGGCGCAGGAGCCAACGGTGGCCCATGTGTCAACCATCGTGCCTTCGTCGATGTAAGCGCCGAGGTTCACGAAGGAGGGCATGAGAACAACGCCTGGGGCAACATAGGCGGATTTGCGGACGACACAGTTGGGAACGGCGCGGAAACCTGCGGTTTTCCACTCGTCTTCGCCCCAGCCTTTGAACTTGCTGTCGACCTTGTCCCACCAGCCAGAGCCTTGTGGTCCGCCGCTTTGCATTTCCATGTCTTTGATACGGAAGCCGAGGAGAACAGCCTTTTTGGCCCATTGGTTGACGTGCCAGTCGCCGTTTTCCATCTTCTCGGCGACGCGCAGCTTCCCGCTGTCGAGGGCGGCCAAAGTCTCTTCGATGGCGTCGCGAGTCTCGCCTGTTGTGGCGGAGGTGATGGTGTCACGGGCCTCCCATGCGGATTCGATGGCGGTTTCAAGCTGTGCGTTAGACATAGGTCTCTCCCAAGTGTCATGGAATATCTGTTGCAGGTGGCTATAGTCTGTGCGAGGCGCTTTCGCAACGCGTGAGCGCATCTTGCGAAAACCCGAGTATATGAATTGAGAGTGAGGTCTTTAATGTCCGACGCCCCTGAGCAGTCCCACCGCCGCCACCCATTACGTGATAGTCACATGGATATGGAGTCGGCACGCCAAACGCCAGATACGCCGCAAACGCGCGCGCCTGCGTATAAATTGGCGTTTTCGGACGTGGATTTCATGTGTCGCGATGAATTGCGCCCTGTCCGGCTTCAGCTCGAATTGCTCAAGCCGGAAATGATGATGGCGGAATATGGCGTTGAGAGCACCATTGTGATGTTTGGCGGCGCACGGATTCCCGAGCCGTCCAATAAGGATACGGCCAAGACGAAAACCTTGGCAGAGCTGTCAAAATACTATGACGAAGCGCGGACCTTTGCGCGGCTGATGACGGAGCGTGCCAAAAAGAACGGGCACCGCGAGGACGTTATCGTGACGGGCGGTGGTCCGGGTGTGATGGAGGCGGGCAACCGCGGTGCGGTGGATGCAGGGGGCGTTTCAATCGGCCTCAACATTGTGTTGCCGCATGAGCAAGCGCCCAATGAATACGTGACGCCAGACCTGTGTTTCAACTTCCACTACTTTGCGATTCGCAAAATGCACTTCTTGATGCGGGCTAAGGCATTGGCGGTTTTCCCGGGTGGATTCGGAACGTTGGACGAGATGTTCGAGACGCTGACACTGATCCAAACGGGACGCATGAACCGCATTCCTGTGGTGTTGTTCGGCGGCGCATTTTGGCAAAAGATTATCAATTGGGATGCTTTGGCCGACGCGGGAACGATTTCCCGTGATGATCTTGATCTCTTCCGCTTTGTCGAGACGGCTGAGGAAGCCATCGAGGTCATTGATGCGTGGGATTACGGCGAAGGTCGCCGTGCGGATATTCCCGGACGGTAAAAAGCCACGGCGCACCGCGTTGTGGTTATAGGGCTTCGATTGTGTTTTTCGTGCCTTCAATCACAACGGCGGTGTGTCGTAGATCAACGCGCCCCTTCATGTAACGCTCCATTGTCATGTCTTGGAGTACCCCGCCGATCGTGTCGCCATTCTGACGCGCGATCAGGTGCATCAGTTCAATCGTCGTTTTGGGCAGAAAGAGTGTAATCTGTTCCATGGGAACCTCACTGGGGTTTGGATGGTGCGCTCTGGCGTTTGGGGCGTTGGGGAGACGGGTCGGGAAACGGCGCCCCGAACTGGTGCCGCAACTTGGAATAGGGCTGTCCGAGGGCGGCTGTGTCACAGAGGGTTTTCCCCGCGACAGTGCGCACGATCAGATGATCGCCGCAGAGAGCCAAGAGGTAGCCTTTGTCGTGCAGGCTTTCGCGCAGCGCGGCCCAAGTTTGCGCAAGGGCAAAGTCATGGATTAGCCATGCGGCGAGCGTGTGCGGTTTGGTCGGGACCGGAGCGACGGTTGTCCGCAGCGCACTCCCCAGTCGCACACTTTCATCACATGCCCACTGCGAAGGCGGCGGGCGATGGTCGGTTTCGATTCTGATCTGTTGTGATTCCATGCGGGTAGGATGGACCCGCATGGTTAAAGCGCCGTTACCGAGACCTCGAGAGGGTCTTAGTCGTTGGTTTCAGCTTCGATTTGGGCGCGGGATTTACGGGCACGTTCGGTGGCCGATTTGAGCTGACCACAGGCCGCCATGATGTCCTCGCCGCGCGGGGTGCGGATCGGAGAGGCGTACCCCGCCGCCATCAAAATCCGCGCAAAGGCGTGGATGCGGTTGTTGGACGAGCGCGTGTAGGGCGCTCCGGGCCATTCGTTGAACGGGATCAGGTTTACCTTGGACGGGATGCCCTCAAGCAGCTTTACCAAGCGATGCGCATCTTCGTCACTGTCGTTCACCCCGTTAAGCATCACGTACTCAAAGGTGATCCGTTCGGAATTGGAAGCCTTGGGATATTCGCGCAGCGCATCCAGAAGCGCCTCGATATTCCAGCGTTTGTTGATGGGCACCAGTTTGTTGCGAGTCTCGTCCTCGGTGGCGTGGAACGACACAGCCAACAGACATCCGATTTCTTTTGCCGTACGATGGATTTCGGGCACAACACCAGAGGTCGATAGGGTGATGCGTCGACGGCCAAGGGCGATGCCTTCGCCATCCATCACGATCTTCATCGCGTCACGCACGTTTTCGAAATTGTAGAGCGGCTCACCCATGCCCATCAAAACAATGTTGGACAGCAGGCGGGCTTCGCCTTCGTTGTGCGATCCCTTTTCGGGCCACTCGCCAAGGTCGTCACGCGCCATCATCACCTGACCGACAATCTCGGCGGGTGTGAGGTTGCGCACCAGCTTTTGAGTACCCGTGTGGCAGAACGAACAGGTGAGCGTGCAGCCGACCTGAGATGAGATACACAGCGTGCCGCGGCTGTCTTCAGGGATGTAGACAACCTCAACCTCATGGCCGCCATTGATACGCACGAGGTATTTGCGGGTGCCGTCGTCGGAGACCTGTTTGGAAACAACTTCGGGGATGCGCACCTCAAAGGACTCGGCAAGCTCCGCCCGCAACGCTTTTGACAAGTTCGTCATGTCGTCAAAGTCACGCACACCCCATTGGTAGATCCATTGCCAGATCTGCCCGACGCGCATTTTGGCCTGCTTCTCGGGCGTGCCATGCTCGATCAGGAGATCGCGCAAACGTTCGCGCGACAGGCCGACAAGGTTGATTTTGCCTGTCGGGTCGTCGCCGTCTTTGCGCGGGATGGTCAAGACGTCCTGCGTGATGGGTGCGCTGGTTTCCATGATATATCTCTTTGTCGAGGTGAACTGGCTGCGGTCCCTACAGGATTCTTTCGTCCAAAGGAAGCCATAGCAAAAAGGCCCCGCCGTTACAGCGAGGCCCAATTCGAATGTGTCGTGTGGTTCGGCTTAGCCGTTACAGCGTTTTGCCGCGTCCTCAACCGAGGCGGTAAAGCCCAACAGCGAGAAGGTATCTTTGGTATAGGTGCCGCGTGCCGAATATCCGGACACGGTTGCAGCCGCCCCGCGTTTCATCGCGGCGATGATTTTCGCGTCATCCTCTGGTGTCACGGCCCATGCGGTTTCGTTTTCGGTGAAGAGCGTGAAATTCGATCCGCCGATTTGCAACGTCACTTCGGAGCCGCTCGCGAATGGATAACCGCCCGCAAACGAGACCTGCCCTTTAACTCCGTTGGAGGGGGCGTAAGACACAAACAAAAGGATTTCGCCGCGGCGCACGGATTTGATGCGGCCAGAGCTGTCAGTGTTTACGGTCTCTTTGGGTTTCGAGACGGTCCAGCATTGTGTGCCCTCTTGGAACACATACCAATCGGTGTTTGACGCGACTTGGTTGCTGCTTTCTTGTGCAAATGCGGCCGTTGCGGCCAGTGCGAACACGGCGCCAAGGACGATTTTCTTAAGGGAATGGAACATTGATTTTTCGCTGCCTCTAGCTATCTCGGCCCGTTGCCATTACGCCTCCGCTGTCTTTAGCTGCGGTTTAGTGCGTGGTGGACCCGTTACAAACTCAATTGGCACAGTAGCGTATAACGGTCAAATTGGGAAAGACCTGTTGGCAGAAATTCGCTGAAACGTGATTTGGAGAGATTTGAGATGACTGACCGTGTTGTGGAGATGGTGGATATCTGGCGTGGACCCGTGGCCGAGAGCCGTCATACGGGTCTTGCCGTGGTGTGCAATGCGGCGGGTGAGGTCGTGGAGGGATGGGGCGATCTGGACACAGTTGTGTTGCCGCGCTCGGCGGTGAAGATGATCCAAGCGCTCCCCCTTGTGGCTTCGGGCGCTGCGGATGCGGCGGGTCTTACGGTCGATCAATTGGCGTTTTCCTGTGCCTCTCATAATGGCGATAAAATCCATACCGACAAAGCGCGGGCATGGCTCGGGGCCTTGGGGCTTTCCGACGATGATCTGATTTGCGGGATACAGGAGCCGATGGGCAAACAGTCCCGCCGTGCCTTGATCAAGGCCGATGAAACCCCGTGTCGCGTTCACAACAATTGCTCGGGCAAGCATTGCGGCTTTCTGACGTTGACCAAACACCTCGGTGCCGGCCCTGACTACGTGCAACCCGATCACCCCGTGCAAAAGGCAGCACTTGAGGCGTTTGAGACGGTGACGGATGAGGTGTCACCCGGATTTGGAATTGACGGATGCTCCGCGCCGAACTTTGCCACCTCCATGCGCGGCCTCGGTCGTGCAATGGGGTATTTCGCGGGGGCACGTGAAGATGGTGATGCCCTGTCGCAAGCGGCGCTGCGGTTACATCAAGCGATGCGCACCCATCCCGAACTGGTTGCGGGAGAGGGGCGGGCCTGCACCGAATTGATGCGGGCGGCCAAGGGTAAGGTGACGATCAAGACGGGTGCCGAAGGCGTCTTTACCGCGATTCTCCCCGAGCAAGGTTTGGGCGTCGCGTTGAAAATCACCGACGGGGCGACGCGTGCGTCCGAGTGCGTGATTGCAGGGCTGTTGGTGAAATTGGGCGCGCTAGACGCCAATGACCCTGTCGTGCGCAAATATCTGAACCCTGAGATCAAGAATTTCGCAGGGATCGTGACGGGCGAGATCAAACTGGCTGAGGGGTTCCCCGACTAACGTCAGAGGAAGTCCCAAAGCAGGCGCAAGGCAAGGGCGGTCGAGACAATGACCAAGACGGGGCGGATCAGTTTCGCCCCGACGCGGGAGGCGAGCGTCGAGCCGACGTAAGCGCCTGCCACCTGTGCCGCGCCCATTGCCAGACCGAGCATCCAGAACGGTTTCGCCACCAATAAGAACCCCGTCAGCCCGCCAACATTGGACGCAAAGTTGAGCAGCTTTGTGTGCGCGGTGGCTTTCAACACGCCGTATCCCGCAAGACTCACAAACCCGATCATGAAAAACGCCCCTGTCCCCGGACCGATGAGGCCATCGTAAAACCCGATGACGGGCACAAAGGCGATGGTGAAGAGGAGCGGTGTGATGCGTTGGACTCGATCCACGTCATCAAGGCCCTTTTTGAACGCAAAGAAGATGGCCACGCCGATGAGCAAAACGGGCAAGCCCAAACGGATCACATCGGTGGGCAGCGATGAGGCAAAGAGCGCACCGATCAGAGCGCCCGCAAAGGAGATGAGTGCCGCGACCCATTGGCGGCGCACATCGACAAGGCCCGCGCGGGCGTAGGTGATCGCGGCCATGCCCGACCCGAACAGGGACTGAACCTTGTTGGTGGCAAGCGCCATGACGGGAGGAAGGCCCGCGAGCATCAGGGCCGGCACGGTGATTAGGCCACCGCCGCCCGCGATGGAATCGATGAACCCTGCGGCGAATGCTGCGACGACGAGAATGATCAGAAGGTCGCCCGAAATCTCGAAGATCACGACAGGGCGCTCACGAATTCGTCTTTCGCGTAGCCTTGGATATAGAGCAATGCAGTCAGGTCGCCGTGGTTGATACGGATGTCACACTCGGCGGCAACGGAGGGCTTGGCATGAAGGGCCACACCTGCGCCTGCGAGACTGAGCATTCCGAGGTCATTGGCCCCGTCTCCGACCGCCATCACGTCATCGTGGGACAGGTCAAGGCGGGCGGTGATTTCTTTGAGTGCGGCGACTTTTGCCTCGCGCCCCAAGATCGGGAGGCCAGGTTTTCCGACCAGTTTGCCGTCCTCGACCAACAGCGTGTTGGCGCGGTTTTCGTCAAAGCCGAGCGTCTCGGCAACATAGCCTGTGAAGGCCGTAAACCCGCCAGAGACAAGCGCGGCGTAGGCGCCGTTTGCTTTCATCGTGGCAAGCAATTCCCGCCCGCCCGGCATAAAGGTGATGCGCTCATTGATGACCTGTTGGATCACGGTTTCGGGCAGATCCTTGAGCAGCGCAACACGTTCGGTCAGCGCCCCGTCGAAATCCAGTTCGCCGTTCATGGCCTTGGCCGTGATCGCTTTGACGTGATCGCCAACGCCCGCCACATCGGCCAGTTCGTCAATGCACTCTTGTTGGATCATGGTGCTGTCCATATCGGCCAGTAGCATCTTCTTGCGACGTCCCTCGGCGGGCAGGACGATCATGTCGATCCCTTGGGTTTGAAGCGCCTCCCAGACATCCCAACGATTGCTCGGCATGTCGGTGATCGGAAACTCGGCGGCCTCCCCAGTGGCAAGCCATTGCGCATCGCCGCCGCCCCACGCATTGCGCAGTGATTCGACCGCTTCGCGTGACAGGGACGGATTGGCGGGATCGGTCAGGAGGGTGACGGCATACATGGGGCAAGGTCTCCGAATGAGGCTTAGGGCGCAGCGGTTACAGCATTGCCACTCTGTTAATAGGGGGAATCCCGATGGGCAACTATTTTGCCGCACCCCTAAAGAAGTGATTGCCAGATGGATGCAAAGAGCATAAATGCGGCGATGGGACACCTCTCCCCAACGAGAGGCATTTTATCTGGAAGGATAGCAGATATGGCTACCAAGCATCCGCAGGCGCGTCCTGCGAACCCGCGTTTTTCGTCTGGCCCTTGTGCCAAAATCCCCACATTTTCTCTGGATCTGCTGGCTGACGCCCCACTGGGCCGTTCGCACCGTGCCAAGGTTGGCAAGGACAAGCTGAAAGCCGCGATCGAGACGACCCGTGAGGTCCTCGGAATTCCCGAAGACTACAAGATCGGCATCGTGCCTGCCTCTGATACTGGTGCTGTCGAAATGGCGCTCTGGTCCCTCTTGGGCGCACGCAAAGCGACCATGTGCGCATGGGAATCCTTTGGGGCCGGTTGGGTTACAGACGTAGTCAAACAACTCAAAATCGACGCAGACGTGAAAACCGCTGACTACGGTCAGATCGTTGATTTCGCGGATGTCGATTTCAACACCGACGTTGTGTTCACATGGAACGGCACCACCTCTGGTGTGCGCGTCCCCAACGGCGATAACATCCCCGCTGACCGTGAAGGTCTGACCATCTGTGATGCGACTTCTGCAGCCTTTGCGATGGACCTGCCTTGGGACAAGCTCGATGTGACCACCTTCTCCTGGCAGAAGGTTATGGGCGGCGAAGCGGCGCACGGGATGATCGTCTTGTCTCCACGCGCTGTCGAGCGTCTGGAAAGCTACACGCCCGCATGGCCACTGCCGAAAATCTTCCGCATGACCAAAGGCGGGAAGCTGATCGACGGTATTTTCACCGGTGCGACAATTAACACACCATCCATGCTCGCCGTTGAGGACTACCTCGTGGCGCTGGACTGGGCGAAAACGGTTGGCGGGCTTGACGGTCTGATCAAGCGTTCGACCACCAATGCCAAGGTGCTTTGGGACTTCTGCGACCGTCACGACTGGATCGCCAACCTCGCCGAAGACGAGGCGACGCGCTCCAACACCTCCGTGTGTCTCAAGTTCACAGACGACCGCATCAAGGACGGCGCAGCCTTTGCAAAAGCCGTGGCCAAGAAGCTCGAAGACTACAACGCCGCTTACGATGTTGGCGCTTACCGCGATGCCCCTGCGGGTCTGCGCGTGTGGTGTGGTGCGACGATTGAAGCCTCCGATATCGAGGCCCTGACGCTCTGGCTCAAGTGGGCCTTCGAAGAGTGCATCGCTGATCAATAACGCCTGATTTTTGGCGGTCGGCAACCTGTCGGACTTTTGTCGGACTTTTGTCGGCCCCCACAGGACCAAAGCGTCGGGCGGCCCCGCCCGATCTCCAATCCCATTATATTCCTGAGGAGCGCCCATCATGGCACCCAAAGTTCTCGTATCCGACAGCCTTTCTGAAACCGCCGTTCAAATCTTCCGTGACCGTGGCATCGAAGTTGATTTCGAACCTGCCCTCGGCAAAGACAAAGAGAAGCTGGCTGAAGTCATCGGCAAATATGACGGTCTCGCCATTCGTTCCGCGACCAAAGTGACTCCGTCGCTTCTGGAAAAAGCCGACAACCTCAAAGTCGTTGGCCGCGCCGGTATCGGCACCGACAACGTCGACAAGGAAGCCGCGTCGAAAAAAGGTGTGATCGTGATGAACACGCCGTTCGGTAACATGATCACCACCGCCGAACATGCCATCGCGATGATGTTCGCCGTTGCGCGTCAAATCCCCGAAGCCTCTGCATCGACCCATGCGGGTAAATGGGAGAAATCCAAATTTATGGGTGTCGAGCTGACTGCGAAAACACTCGGCGTCATCGGCGCAGGCAACATCGGCGGCATCGTTTGTGACCGTGCCCGTGGCCTGAAGATGAAAGTGATCGCCTACGATCCCTACCTCTCCGAGGAGCGCGCTGTTGAAATGGGTGTCGAGAAGGTCGAGCTTGACGATCTGCTCGCTCGCGCTGATTTCATCACCTTGCACGTGCCGCTGACCGACAGCACCCGCAACATTCTCTCGAAAGAGAACCTTGAGAAAACCAAAAAAGGCGTGCGCATCATCAACTGTGCTCGCGGTGGTTTGGTTGACGAAGAAGCGCTTGCTGATCTGTTGAAATCGGGCCACGTGGCCGGTGCCGCACTCGACGTGTTTGCGGTTGAGCCTGCAAAAGAGAATGTGCTCTTTGGTCTGCCCAACGTGGTCTGCACCCCGCACCTCGGTGCCTCCACATCGGAAGCTCAGGAAAATGTGGCGCTGCAAGTGGCTGAACAGATGTCCAACTACCTGCTCGACGGCGCTGTTGAGAACGCGTTGAACATGCCATCCATGACCGCCGAAGAAGCCAAGATCATGGGCCCTTGGGTCACATTGGCAGAAAACCTCGGCTCTTTCATCGGTCAGGTCACGGATGAAGCGATCAAGGAAATCAACATCACCTTTGACGGTGTTGCCGCAGAGATGAACCTCAAAGCCCTCGAAGCTGCCGTTATCGCCGGCATCATGCAGGCTGCGAACCCTGACGTGAACATGGTGTCCGCACCTGTCATCGCCAAAGAGCGCGGCATTCAGGTGTCCAAAACGACCCAAGATGCAACGGGCACCTTTGACGGCTATATCAAGCTCGACATCCAGACGGTCGAAAAATACCGCACCATCGCAGGTACGGTGTTCTCGGACGGCAAGCCACGTTTCATCCAGATCAAAGGCATCACTATCGACGCCGAAGTGGGCGAGCATATGCTCTACACCACGAACAAGGACGTTCCTGGCATCATCGGTAAACTCGGCACGCTGCTCTCCGAGCACGAAGAGAACATCGCCAACTTCACCCTTGGTCGGACGGAAGCAGGCGGCGACGCGATCGCAATGACCTTCCTCGATACGCCGATCAAATCCACCACTGTGAAAGCGCTAAAAGACAGCGGGCTGTTCCAACACGTACGCCCATTGCACTTCAAAGCGTAAGACGCACGCTCCGACAAAGAACGAAGGCCGCCCCATCGGGCGGCCTTTTTCGTGTCAGCGATGGGCGGAGATCAGGCGCGAAATTTTCCGTCGGGAATGCGGGCGTCCTCGCTTAGCTGCCAGTTGTAGATATAGACCCATGCTTGGATCGCCTTGTCGCCATGATGCACGGGTCGCAACACGCGGCGATATTCGTAGGGCGCCTCAAATGGCGGGCCAATATCCTCATAGAGGTCGAGCCGTTTCATGATCTTTGCGGCGTTGTCGCCAAGGCGGAACAGATCACCATGAACAATATCATTTGGCAGATCACTGTCGATTACGCCGGGATAGTAGCTGACTTTATAGAGGCGTCCCTGCATCGTGGCTGTGCCGATATGGGTTGAATTGGCGTGCAAAAGTTGCGCCATTTCGTTGCCCTCAATGGCTTGCATGAGGGTGCCATAGACAAAGAGGTAATCTCCGGGTTGGACGGTTGGCTCGGTCATTTTTTCGCGGCCAAAGAAGTGACGAGATGATCCAGATTTTCGTAGCCGTAGTCTCGCATATATTTGACGACAAAGGCATGATCGGCCAATCGACGGATATAGTAGTCAAACATATCGAGAACCTCGTCGCGGCGGATGTTCTTGTTTTTGAGCTGCACTGCGATGAACTCGAAAAAGTTCAGGTAGTCGACAAAGGCCTCATGGAGATCGGTGCCGTCCATGTTGTCTATATCGGTCGAAAGTTGGCGGATTTCTTCCTCGGGTTCGTAATCAAGTATGCGGCGCACGGGATCGAAGCGATCATTTTCATAGAACTGTTGATACAAACGATAGAGCCACTCGGAGCGTCGCAGTTTCGCGTCGCGTCTGTAGGTCATAAGCGCCATAATCGCGCCGATTACGATGACGCATGTTTGGGCCCATTCTCTAAATTGATCCAACAATTTTGCCGCCTCGCCTTTTCATTTCGGTCAGGAAAACCATAGTAGTGTTGAGGGCGGATGCAATCATCCGCATGACGGATCAAAGGACATATTATGCGCATTTACGCTATCGGTGATATTCACGGACAACTCGACATGCTCAAGGCTGCTCACGCTCGTATCGAGGCGGATAAGGCGCGGGTCGGGGATGCGGATGCACAGATTGTTCACCTTGGTGATTATACCGATCGCGGTCCCGACAGCCGCGGCGTGATCCAGTATCTCAAGGATGGGGTGGAGCGGGGCGAGCCGTGGGTTTTGATCCGTGGCAATCACGACCGCATGTTCACCCGTTTCGCGCGATTCGGCATTGCCCATGACGAGCGGATCAAATCGGGGCTATCATGGCTCGACCCGCGTTTGGGAGGGCAGACCACGCTGGCGTCCTATGGTGTTGAGTCCGAGGACGGCGCGTTCGAGGTGGCTCATATGCGTGCGAAAAAAGCTGTGCCTGATGACCACCTCACCTTTCTCGAAACGCTGCCACTGACCTATGAATGGGAGGGGTATTTGTTTGTTCATGCGGGCGTCAATCCGAAGGTTGCCTTGGCCGATCAGGACGAGGATGATCTGATCTGGATTCGCGAAGGGTGGCTCGATTATCACGGAAAGCTGCCGTTTATGGTTGTCCACGGCCACACGGCCATCGACGCTCCGACGCATTTTGGCAACCGGATCGATATTGATACGGGCGCGGGTTATGGCCGCCCGATGACGACTTTGGTGATCGAGAACGGCCATGAGGAAGTGGTAACACCGACGGGGCGTGCGCCGCTCGAACACGACAAAGCGTAGGGGCGGCGGAGACCGAAACGGTTTTCGAGAAATTTTCCCTATTCGGTTAAGACAATTTTCACCCTGACCTCCGATTTTGAATCAAAGCCCGCAGAATGTCGGGCGAGGGACGAAAGAGGTCAGACGATGGAAGATTTCGATACGCTTGCACAGGAGCGGCGCGCGCGATTGGCGGCAGAACGGCTGTTGGAGCTCAAGCAGGCCGAGCTTTATGAGGCCAATCGGAAGCTGTCAAAACATGCGCTGTCCCTCTCGGGCGAGATCATCGAGAAGCGGCAGGAGGCCGAACACCTTAAGGTCGAAAACTCCCGCACCCGCGAAGATCTGGACAAGGCGAACTCTGCAATCGTGATCGCCGAGCGCCGTTTGTGGGATTCCTTGGAGACCATTCAGGACGGCTTTGCCGTGTTCGACCCTTCCGATACGATGATTGCGGCCAATTCCGCCTATTTGCGCGTGTTCGACGATCTGGAAGATGTGAAGCCCGGGATCAGCTATAGCGACATTGTCAGACTCGCTGTCGAAGAGGGTATCATTGATATCGGGGATATGTCGCGTGAGGCCTATATCGAGGCGGCGCTGACGCGGTGGCGGGCGGCAACGCGTGAGCCGCAAACTGTGCGCCTGTGGAACAATCAATACGTCAAACTGGTCGATCGACGCTCCCGCGATGGCGATATGGTCTCGTTGGGGCTGAACATCACGGGGACGATCCGCTACGAAGAACGGCTCAAGAAAGCGCGGTATAAGGCGGAAAGCGCCAACCGCGCGAAATCGGCCTTTCTCGCCAATATGAGCCATGAAATCCGCACGCCGATGAACGGTATGGTCGGAATGGCGGACCTGCTCGCGGAGACGAGTCTCGACAAGGAGCAACGGCTCTTTGTCGAAACCATCAAAAGCAGCGGGACGGCTCTTCTCAATCTGATTAATGACGTGCTTGATTACTCCAAGATCGAAGCCTCCAAACTGGTCTTGAACCCAGAGGTGTTTGATCTGGAAAAGTGCATCCACGATGTCATTGTGTTGCTACAACCCAATGCCGCGCAAAAGGGTCTGTCGCTCATCATCGATTACGACATGTTCCTGCCTACGCGCTTTGTCGGTGATCCGGGCCGGATGCGTCAGGTGTTGACCAACCTGATCGGCAATGCGGTGAAGTTCACACACGAGGGCCATGTGATTGTGCGGGTGGTTGGCGTGCCTGAAAAAGGCGGGCTGTCGCAGCGCGTTCACGTCTCTGTCGAGGATACGGGCATCGGTATTCCCAAAGGGTTTGAAAACCACATCTTTGGCGAGTTCAATCAGGTCGAGGACGACCGAAACCGCAAGTTTGAGGGCACCGGACTTGGTCTGGCCATTACGCGCGAATTGGTTCAGTTGATGGGCGGCGAAATTTGGGTCGATAGCGTCGAGGGCGAAGGCTCCTGTTTCGGGTTCTGCATGTCGATGGATGTTGTTGGCGAAAGCGCCGACAATCGCGCCCCTGCATGGATCAAAGACATTGCTGTCGTTGAAAGCGTCGAGGCTCATGCAGACATC
Organism: Celeribacter sp.; assembly: GCF_048266405.1. GTDB lineage: Bacteria > Pseudomonadota > Alphaproteobacteria > Rhodobacterales > Rhodobacteraceae > Celeribacter. Next base: position 188,855 of record NZ_JBLWZO010000002.1, on the reverse strand, counting down.
CTCTCCAAACAACTGGCCGCCCTTGGGATCAAGGCGACGATCTTCGCGGATGCGAAATCGGTGCTGGAGAACCCGCCCGCCGTGCAGGCGTATCTGATCAGTCAGCACCTGGAAGATTTGGAAATCGAAGAGGTCATTGCCGCTCTGAAGGCGGCAGAGGTCAAGGCGGGCATTCTGGTGATGGCGGCGGGCATGGGAATGAAGGCGCCCGATATCCCTGATGTCCATGTGGTTCACCGTCCTTTGGTGCGGGCCGAACTGTGCCGTGCCTTGGCCGCTCTCGAACCTGTTGAGATTTCCGCTCTGCCGCCTCTCGTGTTGGAGGGACCGCAAATGCCTGACACCACAAAAAAGGCAGGCCTGCGCCGGATGCGTATTCTCGCTGCCGAGGACAACAAAACCAATCAACTCGTTTTCGGAAAAATGGTCAAAGCACTGGATGTCGAGTTGGTGTTTGCCAACAACGGCCAAGAGGCCATTGACCTCTACCAGAGCTTTGACCCTGATTTGGTGTTCATGGACATTTCAATGCCCGAAGTGGATGGCAAAGAGGCCACGCGGAGGATCCGTGAGATCGAAGCGCAAACAGGGCGTCACGTGCCCGTCGTGGCGATGACCGCACACGCGATGACGGGGGATGAGGAGGAAATCCTTTCCCACGGGTTGGACCATTACATGACCAAGCCGCTGCGCAAAGCCGCCATCATTGACCGCATTTTGATGGAGCACCCCGCAGAGTGCAAACCCGTTGCGCCGATGGATGATGATGCGCCCTCAGCGGTGGATACGGCTGTGCGCGAGGCAATGGCCGAGGCGACGCAGATCGGTGGTTAGGTCACGCGGCTAAGATTGCATCTAGAAACGCAGGACCAAACCGCTCTGCGGGGCGCTCCCCAATCAATCGCGCCAAGGCGTCGAGATCACGCGGGCGCAGTTTGACCACGCGAGCGATTTGCGCGGAGGTCAATGTGACGGGCTTGAGCGTGCCGCAGTCGCCACGCGACAGTTGCGTTTGAATCTCTTGTAGCTGATCGAACAAATCCCCCCCGCCAGAGGTCGCCAGTTTGCGACGTGCGGGATGGGTTTCGGGCGCATTGGCTCCGAGGATCACAGACAAAAAGGTCTCGCCGTAGCGTTCGAGTTTTTTCGCGCCAACGCCCCCGATCTGTGCCATCTCGTCGAGCGACTTGGGGCGCTTTTCGGCCATTTCGATCAAGGTGCGATCCGCAAAAACGACATAGGCGGGCACGCGGGCCTCTTCGGCCAAGGCGCGGCGTTTGGCCTTGAGCGCGGACAAAAGCGGCGCATCTTCCTCGGAGACCAGAGAGCGCACCACGGGGCCTTTCTTTGCCCGCGCAATCGTGTCGCGGCGCAGGGTAATCTCGGCCTCGCCCTTGAGAATTGGGACGGCGGGTTCGGTCATGTAGAGCGCCCCGTGACGGTCGGGGTTCGGGCGGATCAGGTCGACGCCCATCATTTGCCGAAAGATCGCGTTCCACTGCCGCTTGTCGTATTCCTTGCCGATGCCGAACACGCTGAGTTGGTCGTGGTTCCACTGCTTGGTTTTGTCGGTCATCTTGCCCATGAGAACGTCGATCAAATGACCCGCGCCGAAGCCCTCGTCACAGCGCAATACGGCGGAAAGTGCTTTGCGCACGGCCTGTGTTGCGTCGAAAAGCTCGGGCGGAGAGTCGCACAGATCGCATGACCCGCAGGGTTCGGACTCTTCCCCGAAATAGGCCAGCAGGTTCTGGCGGCGGCACACTTGTGCCTCGGCGATGCCAAGCAAGGCATTGAGGCGAGCATGATCGGCGGTGCGGCGCTCCGAGGGCGCGGGGCTTTCGTCGATCTGGCTGCGGCGGAAGCGAATGTCGTCGGGGCCGAACAGGGTGAGCGTTTCGGCGGGCGCGCCATCGCGGCCCGCGCGTCCGATTTCCTGATAATAGCCCTCGACGGATTTGGGCAGGTCGGCGTGGGCGACCCAACGGATATCGGGTTTGTCGATCCCCATGCCAAAGGCGACCGTGGCCACGACGATCAATTCGTCCTCTTGTTGGAAGCGCCGCTCGACCTCGCGGCGGCGGTCGGGTTCCATGCCGCCATGATAGGCAAGCGACAGATGGCCTGCGTCGGTGAGGGCTTTGGCGAGGCTTTCGGTCTTGGCCCGCGTGCCGCAATAGACGATGCCCGACTGGCCTTTGCGGGCGGCGGCGAAGTCGAGGATCTGACGGCGCGGGCTGTCTTTGACGGCGAAGGCGAGGTGAATGTTCGGGCGATCAAAGCCGCGCAGGAAGGTTTCGGGCGGCTCGCCCTCAAACAGGCGCGTGACAATCTCGGCGCGGGTTTCCTCGTCGGCGGTGGCGGTGAAGGCCGCGAGAGGGACATTGAGAGCGCGGCGCAGATCACCGATGCGCAGATAGTCAGGGCGGAAATCATGGCCCCATTGGCTCACACAATGGGCCTCATCCACGGCGATGAGAGAGACGTTCGCGCGGCGCAACATCGGCAGGGTGCCACCGGAGGCAAGGCGCTCAGGTGCCATATAGAGCAGTTTGAGACGCCCCTCGTTCAGGGCCGCGAAAACCGCATCGGTTTCTTCATCGGTATTGCCAGAGGTCAGCGCACCTGCCTCGACACCCGCCGCACGCAGCGCTTGGACCTGATCCCGCATCAGTGCAATCAGCGGCGAGATCACGACAGTCAGGCCATCACGGCACAGCGCGGGCAGTTGAAAGCACAAGGATTTCCCACCGCCCGTCGGCATGATCGCAAGGACGTTTTTGCCATCGACAACGGCGTCCACGATTTCCGCCTGACCAGGGCGGAAGGCGTCAAATCCAAAGACGGAGGACAGGAGGGAAAGGGCCTGTGAGGTGTCGGATGCCATGAATACTGCTCTTTTTGATTGAGAGCAGAATCGCACGGGCGCGTCACGGCCTCAAGGGGCATTCGCCCTTTGGCCGCAAATCAACAGATGTGGATTACAGGAAGCGGTAGGCGTTGTTCTGAATGATGATTTCAATCGCATAGATCGCGATGAAGGCAATCAGCGGCGCTAGGTCGAGACCGTTCATAGGGGGCAGGCGACGACGGATCGGGCCGTAGACCGGTTCCAACAGGCGCGACAAGCCGTCCCAGATTTGGGCGACAAGTGGTTGGCGCATGTTGAGCACCTGAAAGCTGATGAGCCAACTCATGATGATATGCACGATCATGACAAATTTTACGATGCCGAGGATCATGAGTAGAATTTGGATGAGAGAGATCATTTAGGGGCGCACCTTCGTTTTCAAGTTCCGCATTTACCTAAGGACTCGGCGGCGTTTGCGCAAGAGAGGAGAGAATTCAACTTTACCGCAACGTCGTGGTTGACGCCGCGCCGCAGTGCGGCAAGGGTGCGCGCATGTATCCATTTATCCGCGCCTTCTATCACATGGCACGCGCGCGCCGCATGCCGAAACTCACGCCCTTTGAGACTCACGTGTCCGAGCATATCTGCTGGCCGTGGGACATTGATCTGTGGATGGAGTTGAACAACGGTCGCACGTTGACGCTCTTTGACATGGGGCGCGTTGGTCGCTTCATGCGCGACGGCTCACGCGAGGCGGCGAAAGAGGGCGGGTTCGGTCTGGCCGTGGCGGGCGCATCGGTGCGCTACCGCAAACGTGTGACGATGTTCCAGAAGGTCAAAATGTATACAAAGACCGTCGGCTATGACGACAAGTTTTTGTATATGGAGCAGTCCATGTGGAACAGCAAAGGCGAGTGCTGCAACCATATCCTGCTACGTGCCGCCGTGTTGGACGGGCGCAAAATGGTCGCGCCGCAAAAGTTCGTTGATGTGCTTCAACCCGGTTTGCAAAGCCCGCCATTCCCCGCATGGGTGCAGGCGTGGATCGACGCTGACAACACGCGCCCGTGGCCGCCCGAAAAAGACTGATCTTAATTCGATTGCCTTAACGTCCATTTGCCTGTTCTATCCCACGTAAGTAGCGGAAGAGGGGGATGGCATGGCTGAGCCAACGCATAAAAAGCGCATTTGGGGTTGGATGATGTATGACTGGGCAACGCAGCCCTATCATACGCTGATCATTACCTTCATTTTTGGTCCCTTTTTCGCAGAGCAGGTCATCGCCACCCTCACCGCAGGCGGTATGGATAGCGAGATGGCCAAGGCCGAAGCGCAGTCCATCTGGGGCTATGGCCTTAGCATCGCGGGTCTGACGATTGCGCTTCTGGCGCCTGTCCTTGGCGCGGTGGCCGATAGCACGGGGCGCAGGATGCCGTGGATCAGGACGTTTTCGTTGATCTACGTGATCGGGGCCTTTGGTCTCTGGCTCGCTACCCCCACAGATTTTCCCACCGTTTTGATCCTCGTTCTGTTTGGCTTGGGGATGATCGGGCTGGAATTCACCACCATTTTCACCAATGCCATGCTGCCCGATTTGGGCACGCGCGAGGAGATCGGCAAAATCTCGGGCAACGGATGGGCGTGGGGCTATGTCGGTGGCTTGATTGCGCTTGTCGTTATGCTTTTGTGCTTTGCCGAAAATGCCTCTGGCGTGACGCTAATCGGAATTTCTCCTCTATTCGGATTTGATGCCGCCGCTCGTGAAGGCACGCGGTTTGTTGGGCCGTTCGTGGCGCTGTGGTTTATCGTCTCGATGATCCCGTTCTTTTTATGGGTGCGTGAACCCAAGAGCGGTGCGGGCGGACACGGTGGCGGGTTTTCCAAGGGGCTGCGCGATCTAGGCGTGACACTGAAAAGCCTACCTGCCCGCAAGTCTCTATTCGCCTATCTCGGTTCGTCCATGTTCTACCGTGACGCGCTCAATGGCGTGTATACCTTTGGCGGCATCTACGCCCTTGGCGCGCTCGGGTGGAGCGTTGTCGATGTGGGCGTGTTCGGTATTTTGGGTCTGCTGACGGGCACCCTGTTTGCCTATTTGGGCGGGGCTGCGGATACGCGTTTTGGACCCAAAACCGTCATTGTGGTCTGTATCATGGTCTTGATGGCTGTTTGTGCCTCGATCCTGACGATCACCCGTGATGGCGTGTTTTTCATCCCTGTAGCGGCGGATAGCGCTCTGCCCGATATTGCCTTTTATGTCTGCGGTGGTGTGATCGGGGCCTGTGGCGGGGCAATCCAATCCGCCTCACGCACGATGATGGTGCGCCAAGCGGACCCCGAGCGGATGACCGAAGCCTTTGGCCTCTACGCGCTCTCGGGCAAGGCCACGTCCTTCCTTGCGCCTGCGTTGATTGCGGTGGTGTCGGATGTCACAAACTCACAGCGCCTCGGCATTACGCCGCTAATTGGCCTTTTCCTTATCGGCCTCATCCTGTTAGCTTGGGTTAACCCAGAAGGTGCGGAGGTCGAGTAATGCGGTCAGTTTGGTTTGGTTTGATTGTCTGTGCAGGATTGGCAGCCTGTGGCGGGGATCGTCCGTCGTCCTCGGCAAAATCCACGGCCTCTGTAACGGTGTCCTCGTCGGATCACCGCCCCGCGAAAGCTGTGTTCGGGGCGCAGTCCGGTCCATCCTCTGGCGCCTCTGAAGCCCTTGGCTCCTATGCCAAGGGCTGTGTCGGTGGGGCTGTCCAATTGCCCGAAACCGGCCCGACATGGCAGGCCATGCGCCTGTCGCGCAACCGCAACTGGGGCCACGAAACTTTGGTAGATTTCGTCAAAGACCTCTCGCGCAAAGCCGCCGCCCAACCGGGGTGGGCGGGTCTATATGTGGGCGATATGAGCCAACCGCGTGGCGGTCCGATGCTGTCAGGTCACGCCAGTCACCAAATCGGTCTGGACGTGGACGTCTGGATGCTGCCGCCCAAACGCCTCGACCTGTCTCGCACGGAACGTGAGAACCTGTCGTCGATTTCCATGCGTCGTGCAGGTGGGGCCTACGTCAATAGCGACTGGACCCAACAGCATCACAACGTCATCAAAGCCGCCGCTCAAGACCCTCGTGTCGCGCGTATCTTTGTCTTCCCCGGTGCGAAGGTGCAGATGTGCAACGACGAGAAGGGCGACCGCGCGTGGCTCAATAAAATTCGTCCGTGGTGGGGGCATCACTACCACTTCCACGTGCGCCTCAAATGTCCCAAGGGCGAAAAAACCTGCGTCGATCAGGCTCCGCCTCCTGCGGGTGACGGCTGTGCCGATGCGCAGTCATGGGTGAACAATATTCTCAACCCACCGCCCCCAAATCCCAACGCAAAGCCATCTAAACCGAAACCCCAGATCACAATGGCGACCTTACCCGCACAATGTTCATCCGTAGCCTCGCAGCATTAATCGCGCTCACAGCGCCTCTTTCGGCGCAAGAGGCGGATTATCTGGGCAGCTACAGGTGGCAATCAAGCGACCCGCTTCACGGTGGGTACTCCAGTCTTGAACTGTCTGAGGACGGGACGCGCTATGTGACGGTGTCCGATCGCGGGGCCTTTGATACGGGGCAGATCATTCGCGATGCGAGCGGCATGATCGTGGAGGTTCAGTCCGATGGCATTGTTCCGCTGAAGGGCATCGACTCCGATGATCTCCCGAAATATGGAAGCGATTCCGAGGGTTTGGCTCAGGGAGCGGATGGCACGCTCTTTGTGAGTTTCGAGGGGAAACACCGCATCTGGTCCTACGCCTCTCCTACCTCGCGGGCACAGGCCGTTCCGTCACATCCCGACTTCAATGCGCTTCAGAACAACTCCGGACTGGAGGCACTTGCCATTGATGCGCAGGGGCGGCTTTTGACGTTGCCCGAACGCTCTGGCGACAAGTCCGCGCCCTTTCCCGTCTACCGCAATGGCGGTGGCACTTTCGGGATCGTGTATCGCATTCCGCGCTCTGGCGAATACCTGCCCGTTGGCATGGATGTCGGGCCTGATGGTAAGCTCTATCTGTTGGAACGGTGGTTCCGTGGTATCGGATTTTCTTCCCGTGTGCGGCGGTTCGATCTATCGGACAGTGGCATCAGCAATGAGGTGACCTTGATCGAAACGAGCCTCGGCTCGCATGACAATCTCGAAGGGATCGCCATATGGGAGGACCCGCTTGGCATCCGCATCACCATGATTTCAGACGATAATTTCAAAGTGTTCCAAGTCACCGAATTCGTGGAATACCGCGTGACCGAATAATCTCTTGATCTGCTCCGCACAGAGCGTTACATCCCCGCATCGCCCTTTGCGGGGCAGTCACCCAAGCTCCGATCATCGGGGCCGAGTTGCCGTCACCTTCGATAAAAAACGGACCAAATCATGAAACGTATCCTTCCTGGCATCCTTGCTATGGCCACCATCGTGGTCGCTTCCAATATTCTTGTGCAATTTCTGATCCTTGACGGATTGCTGACGTGGGGGGCGTTCACCTATCCCTTTGCGTTTCTTGTCACGGATGTGATGAACCGCGTCTATGGCGTGGCCGCCGCACGCAAAGTCATTCTGGTGGGATTTGTGACGGGGATCGCCTGCTCGCTCATTGGCACACAGATCACAATGCAGGGCGATGGATACACGTATCAGGCCGTTGCCATGCGGGTGGCGGTTGCCTCCGCGACGGGTTTTCTGATCGCACAACTTGTTGATGTTGCTATATTTAATCGCCTCCGCGAGGGCGCGTGGTGGCGGGCACCTTTGGCCTCTACACTGGTGGGGTCGGCCTTGGACACGGCGCTGTTTTTCACCCTCGCCTTTTCGCAATCTGTCATCGTGTTTGGCGCAGATGCCGACGCCGAGATTTCATGGGCGTGGGACGTTGTGCCCTTCCTGACCATCGGTCCTGACGCGCCGCTTTGGGTCTCGCTTGCGGTTGCGGATTGGGGCGTGAAACTTGCCCTCGCTTTAATCGCTCTGTTGCCATTTCGCGTTATTGTGAGCCGTCTATTGGCACGTGTTGTATAAAAAGACTTGCCATATACCAAATATGTGGCACCATCCTCTTATCGGCAACAAAGAAAAGGAGGTGTCCTAGTGTCTAGAGTCCTAATGGAAACAGAGGTCAAGACAGTCGGAGGGGCCGACGATTAGGGGCAGCCCCCTGTTCAGAACACCTCCGATTGGGCATCCCTAACTGGCCCAATTCCACAGATCTCGAAGGGCTGTCTGATCTGGGCAGCCCTTTTCGCATCTCCCCGAAATCCCTGCCTTTTTGCCTGTCGGCACCGCGTCTGCTATGTGTCGGACTTGTGTATGTCATCTGTTTTTGTCAGGTATTGCGCCCCTCAACCCCACGGACCCCTTCCCATGCCGCTGACCATCACCGACCAAATCGAGATCGCCGATTGGGAATTGTCGGAAAGCTTCATGCGCGCCTCTGGTCCGGGAGGGCAAAACGTCAACAAGGTCTCCTCGGCGGTGGAACTGCGGTTCGAGGCCGAACGCTCCCCACACCTGCCCGCCCACGTCAAAACCCGCCTGCGCAAACTCGCGGGGCGGCGATGGACAAAAGAGGGCGCGATCATCCTGCAATGCGACGAAACCCGCTCCCAAACCCGCAATCGCGAACTCATCCGAGAACGCCTCGTCGCGCTGATCAAACAGGCAACGGAACGGCCCAAGTATCGGGTGAAAACGAAACCGACTCGCGGATCAGTCGAGCGTCGGATCAAAGCGAAGAAGGTGCGGAGCGATGTGAAGAAGCTGCGGGGGCGGGTTGAGTGAGAACTTTGCCCGACTGTCGAAGGGCGCTAGAAATTGCGCTTAGTAACCGAGGCCCTTTTGCGACTTGATCAGTGTCTCCTTCAATACGATAAATTTTGAGAACTGAATTGATACTTTGTTCAATCGCATCTGTTGAAGGAAAATCGCGCAGAAGAAATGCCAACTGATTTGCCGTAATTTTATCTTTCTTCGTAGCTAGGGCAGCAACGTGATAGACTACATAGAATTTAATATTGTTTCGATCTTTGGCGGAGATGTCAGGCCTGTTCCCAAGAACTTCTTCCACTGACTTTAGTAGTTTTGCAGCGGATACATATGACTCTATTGGCATCTTGTTTGAAAAAACTGTGTCATATGATTTTTTGTCGTTTAACAACGTTGATGGTCGTGCTCGAGCATCGTCTGGTCGCTGCAGAACAATTGCCATCATTGCTTGGGCGAGTTGAGGTATTCCGATAATTTTCTGTGGCTCTACGCCCCTGTTTTTATAGTGGTTTTTTCTTCTGTCGTAAAAAATGTCATGTGATTTAAGGGCTTCCTCAATGTCTCTATGAATTTTGTCCGTTGCTCTTAGAGTTATTGGTGACACGCTAGTTTGACTGTTCGTTGACTTAATAATTTTGTCACGAGATTCTTCATCGGTAAGAGGAACAACCTTTACCATAATTTTGCGGTTTTCTTTGCGGAAACTCAATTCGTCAAAATGATCCAAAATTTGAGTGGAAGTTTGCAATCCATTTACAATTTGAGGACTCTCAAGTTCAAGGCATTGGCCACTGATGAATGCCCTATCAGCAACGATTGTGACACCGTTGTTTAGCATCCAAAAATCAACGGTCACTTCATTTCTGAGAGTTTCACGAATTTCTGAGTTAACTGGCACGTTTCCTGCATTGTCGCGTACGTTTGATTCAAATATACGCTCTTGTCTCACTCCATTTTCATCCCGTAAAAAAGCGTTGAAATCCTCCAAATGAGAGAGCACAACGTAGCCATCACCATCTGAAAGATGTTGATCAATTTTCATTGAAAAGCTTGTTTTGGGTATTCTCCGAGCAATAGATAGCAAACGCGACGGACCAACCAGATGCACGGAGGCGTTAACTTTAGAAAACAAATTTTCAATCAGTAACTTAACCTCTTCGGCTTTTCGGTAGAGGTTTTCGTGCACGTTATCATCGGCTTTAGCCGCACAATAGTAAACGTTTATCGTTAGTCCGGGGAAACACGATGCGAGCTTAAGATACGCATCTCTAAAGTCGGCGAACTTATCTTTAATCGCGGTATTTAACTCAGGAAAATCTTGGTCATTTTCCGTTAGGTCGAGCAATTTCCTTAACGTTGACGATATTGCATTTAAACCGTCTTCACTGAAACCTTTAGAGCTTTTCGATTGAAATATGGCGAGTTCAATTTCCACATTATTCTTAAGTTGAGCGGCTTCAAAATCCTCTCGGACCAAACTTCCATTAACGAATGTGTAAACTGAGTCTATTCCGCCATCATGTTCGCCGTCCACTATGCCTGAAAGAAGTTCGTCATAAGAAAGCTCATAATCTTTGAGTATCTCTTCAGCACAAAAAAGCTCAAAGTATTGACTGAAGCTTAGATGGGGAAATTTACTTGCGTTTCGTTGTTGAATGACTTGGGAAAGAACAACTTGATCGTTTGTTGACATATTGACCTCGCACTAAACCACCACATCCATATCAGATTGCTCCCCAACCCCAAACACCCGTTTATACCGTGCGATCTCGTCGCTTGGCCCCATCGCTTTGCGTGGATTATCTGACAGTTTGACCGTGGGGCGGCCGTCCGCTTCAACCGCTTTGCACACCAGTGAGAACGGGGCGAGGGCGTCGTTGTTGACCAGACCGCGGAAGTCGTTGGTCAGCAGCGTGCCCCACCCGAATGACGTGCGCACGCGGCCTTTGAAGCGTTGGTGCAGGTCGACGATTTTCTCGACGTCGAGACCATCGGAGAAGATGACGAGCTTTTTGGTCGGGTCTTCGCCGCGTGATGTCCACCAGTCAATCGCCACTTCGGCCCCCGTCGCGGGATCGCCGCTGTCGATGCGGATGCCCGTCCAGCCCGCGAGCCAGTCGGGGGCGTTGTCGAGAAAACCGCGCGTGCCGTAGGTGTCGGGCAGGATGATACGCAGGTTGCCTTCGTGCTCGTCCTGCCAATCGGCCAGAACATCGTAGGGCGCACGGGCAAGGGCTTCGTCGCCATCGGCCAGAGCCGAGTAGACCATCGGCAATTCGTGGGCATTGGTGCCGACCGCCTCGAGGTCGCGTTTCATTGCGATGAGGCAGTTCGAGGTGCCGGAGAATTTCGAGCCGAGCCCTTCGCCCATGGCCTGCACGCACCAGTCTTGCCAGAGGTAGGAATGGCGGCGGCGGGTGCCGAAGTCGGCGATCTTGAGGCCCTCAAGCGGTTTGAGTTGTTCGACCTTTTCCCACACGCGGGTCATGGCGCGGGCGTAAAGCACCTGAAGCTCGAAGCGCCCCATGTCGCCCGTGACGGCCCGCGAACGCAGTTCCATCAGGATGGAGAGCGCGGGGATTTCCCACAGCATGACTTCGGGCCATGCGCCCTCAAAGGTGAGTTCGTATTGGCCGTCGCGTTTCTCCAAGTGGTAGGGCGGCAGGCGGAGGTTCTCGAACCACTCCATGAAGTCGGGGCGGAACATCTGGCGCTTGCCGTAGAAGGTGTTCCCGCGCAGCCATGTGCTTTCGCCGCGCGAGAGCGAGAGGGAGCGGACGTGGTCGAGTTGTTCGCGCAGCTCGCCCTCGTCGATCAGATCGGCCATGCGGATGGATTTGGTGCGGTTGATGAGCGAGAATGTCACCTTCGTGTCGCGCTTGTTGCGAAACACGGATTGGCACATCAGCAGTTTGTAAAAATCGGTATCGATCAGGGAACGGACGATCGGGTCGATCTTCCATTTGTGGTTATAGACACGAGTAGCAATATCGACCATGTGAGGCCCCTTCTTGAGTTGCACAGGTTAAAGCAGGGCCGTGCGGGGTTTGGCAAGTAACGGGCGGGAATTGTCGGGGATTTGGCGCGATTTGCTGATGAGGGTCGCACCGCTACAACAGCGGCGCGTCGGGCAATCCTAACGCAGGATCACACCTGCCTCGCGCATGGCCGTGGTCGCGGCGGCAAGCGAGCCGTCCATGTCGATAGCGCGGCACAGATCCGTGCGCACGGTGACGGAGAAGCCGAGCTTGGCGGCATCCACGGCGGAGAAGTTGACGCAGAAATCCGTGGCAAGCCCCACCAGTGTCAGCGTGTCGATCCCGCGGGTGCGCAAATAGCCCTCAAGCCCCGTGGGCGTGGTCTGATCATTCTCGAAAAAGGCGGAATAGCTGTCGATTGCGGGGTTGAACCCCTTGCGAATGATCAGATCGGCATCGGTGCGCAGGGCAGGGTGGAAGGCCGCGCCATCCGTGCCTTGGATACAGTGATCGGGCCAAAGCACTTGTGTGCCGTAGGGCATTTCGGTCGTGGTGAAGGGATCGGCGCCGTGGGTGGTGGCAAAGGACGAGTGCCCGCGCGGGTGCCAGTCTTGGGTTAGGATCACCGCGTCGAAGTCGTCCATAAGGGCGTTGACGCCTGCCACGATCTCGTCCCCGCCTGCGACGGCCAGAGCGCCGCCTGGGCAGAAGTCGTTTTGAATGTCGATGACGATGAGGGCGTGGGTCATGGGGCTCTCCGAAATTGGGGTCGCACAGACCCTAACACCGCAACCTGCGAGGTCAATCACCCCTGCTGTCGCGGGGTGTGAACGGGGACTTGCGCGGGGGCGCATCGGACAGTAAACGTCACGCTTTGCGTTTGCGGCGAGGGCGACATGGCGACACTTGGGATAGACTTTGGCACGTCCAACACGGCGGCGGGTTGGATGCAGCGCGGCGCACCTGTTGTCATTCCGTTGGAGGGGCAGAATGCGACCCTTCCGACCGCGATTTTCCTTGAGTTCGGGTCAAAACGCACGCTCTACGGGCAGGCTGCTGCACGGGCGATGATGGACGGTGAAGACGGGCGGTTCATGCGGGCGCTCAAATCGGTTCTGGGCACGCCTCTGGCCCGCGAGCGCAGACAGTTCATGGCCGAGAAATTGACCCTAATCGAGGTCATCGCGCGGTTTTTATCGGAAATCAAAGCCCGCGCCGAAGCCGCCACGGGACAGACCTTTGACGCGGCCATATCAGGTCGCCCCGTACGGTTCCACTCAGTCGATGCGGCGCGGGATGCGCAGGCTCTTGTTGATCTGACACAAGCCTACGAAATGGCAGGTTTCGGGTCTGTTTCCTTCCTGCCCGAGCCTGAAGCCGCAGCGCTCAGTGTCAAAGGCGAGGGGCGCATTTTGATCGTCGATATCGGTGGCGGGACATCGGATTTTACCATTTGTGAGAAGAGCGGATTAGACACCCGCGTGATTGCCTCGGAAGGTATCCGTTTGGGCGGGACGGATTTCGACAAACAGATCAGTTTGAGCCACATTATGCCGCTTTTGGGTCTAAATGCGCAGATCGGCAACGAGTTTGGCGAGGGCAGCCATAGCGCCCCGCGTGGCCTGTATAATGACCTCGCCTCATGGGAGAAGATCACCTTTGTCTACGGCGACAAAACGGTGCGCGAAGTGCGGCGGTGGGAACGGTTAGCCCGTGATCCCAAAGTCTTCGGGCGTCTGGCGGATGTCTTGGAGATGCATCTGGGGCATGATGTGGCCTATGCCGTCGAGGCGGGAAAGATCACCGCCAATGGCGCGAGCGAGGCAATGATTGATCTGGGCGTGGTGGAAAAGGGGCTTGGCGTGTCTTTGCCCAACGGCGACCTAATGGCGCAGTTGTTTCCCGCAGCACAGGATATCGCGCTGTGTGCCGAGGCGACGCTCAAGGCGGCGGATATGACGCCTGACGACATTGACCGCGTTGTCTTTGTGGGAGGTTCGAGCCTTTTGGGTGTTATTCAGCAACGTATCGGATTGATGTTTCCGAACGCTGCTATGGAAACCTCGGAAGTGTTTACAGCCGTGGTGGATGGGCTCGCAATTGCCGCAGGGGCGCGTGTTGGGGCTTGATCGTGGCGCGTGAGAGGCGTAACGAAATCGCCATGTATACAGTTTGCGCTCTCTATCACTTCACCCGCTTCGACGATCCGTCGGAGCTTCGTCAACCGTTGCTTGATCTGTGTCTCTCCGAAGGGATCACAGGCTCGTTGCTTTTGGCCCGTGAGGGCATCAACGGCACGATTGCGGGACCAACGCCAGAGTCGATTGACCGTGTTGTCGCCCATATTCGTGCCTTGCCGGGATGTGCGGATTTCGAATTCAAACTGTCCACCTCGGAGCAGCAACCCTTTGGCCGTATGAAGGTGCGTCTCAAGCGCGAGATTGTCACGATGGGACAGCCCGATGTCGATCCGCGTGCTGCCGTGGGCCACTATTGCACGCCTGAGGAGTGGAACGAATTGATCTCCTCCGAAGATGTAGCGGTGATTGATACGCGCAACGATTATGAGGTCGGGATCGGGACGTTCGAGAATGCCATCGACCCACAGACCAAGTCATTCCGTGAGTTCCCGAAATGGTGGGAAGAGAACAAGGATCGCTTCCACAACAAGCGGATCGCGATGTTCTGTACGGGGGGTATTCGCTGTGAGAAATCGACGAACTATCTGCTCGGTCAGGGGATCGAAGAGGTCTATCACCTCAAGGGCGGTATTCTGAAGTATCTCGAAGAGGTGCCAGAGGAAAAGAGCCTGTGGAACGGCGAATGTTTCGTGTTCGACGGGCGCGTGTCTATCGGTCACGGATTGGTCGAGGGGCCGCATGAATTGTGCCATGCCTGTCGCCAACCGATCCTGCCCGAGGACAAAGAGCGTCCCGAGTATGAGGACGGTGTGTCCTGTCACCAGTGTATCGACAAGTTTGACGATGCCCGCCGTGAGCGGTTCCGCGAACGCCAGAAGCAGATCAAACTGGCCGAGGCCCGTGGCGAACGGCATTTCAAGCAGCATTAGAGCCTGTTTTTCGCTCATACGCTCCCTTGGCGCACAGGTTCAAACGAGGTCGATCAGGCCAATGAGATCAGCGGCGGAACCGTCATAATCGGTGAAGCGGATGATGTTTTCATCCGAGAAATGAAGCAGGAAATCCGCTTGTTTCCATCCCTTTATGCTGTGAACGAGGGAGGAAATGTTAAGGTCGGTCGACAGGCCAAGGCTTGCGCAATCAAGTTCGATACGATCAGTGGAAAGATCGAAATCGGCAAAGGTGTCTTCGCCACCCGAGAAGATAAATATATCGTTGCCCGCGCCACCTGACAGGGTGTCGTCGCCCGCGCCACCCGAGAGCCGATCGTTGCCATTCTCGCCATAGAGCCAGTCATCGCCCGCATCGCCAAACAGAGCGTCGTCGTGGTCCTCGCCGTATAATGTGTCATTGCCATTGCCACCGAAGAGGGTGTCCTCGTGCTTGCCACCGTTGAGTGTGTCGTTGCCGTCTTCACCGTAGAGGGTGTCCTCGCCCTTGTTCCCAAATAGCGTATCATTGTCTGCGCCGCCGTAGACCGTATCGTCGCTCGCGCCGCCGTAGATCGTGTCATTTCCTGCGTCGCCGTAGAGGAAGTCGGCGGATGCGCCTCCGTCTATGGTGTCGTTTCCATTTCCGCCATAGATGTAGTCGTAGTGGCTGAGGCCTAGAATGGTGTCGTCGCCATCTTCACCGTATATGATATCGCGGCCGTTGAATCCATTCAGAATGTCATTGCCGTCGCCGCCATAGATGGTGTCTCTGCCCTTTTTGCCTTTGATAATGTCGTCGCCTTCACCGCCATACAACGTATCGTTGCCCGGTCCACCCTTGATAAAATCGTCGCCTGCGCCACCCCATAGGGTATCATTGTCTGCTTGGCCCACAAGCTTGTCGTCGCCGTCTCCGCCGTAAATTTTGTCGTTGTCAGTGCCGCCCCAAATCTTGTCGTTGCCGTCTCCGCCCTGGAGAGTGTCGGCACCTTCCAGGCCATAGATCTTATCGTCACCGTCAAGGCCGAAAAACTGATCGGCTTCAGTCGATCCCGACAGGATGTCGTTGTAATCTGTGGCGACGATGGCCTCAATGCTCGTGAATGTCTCCCCAGATGCGCCGCCCTTGTTTTTGCTCGGGTCGGTCAGTTTTATCTCGATGCCGAGGGTCTCGGTTGAATAATTTACGGTATCAAAGCCTGTGCCGCCGTCGAATGTGTCTGTGCCGCTTTGACCGTATAAAACGTCATCGCCAGCCTGTCCCTCAAGTGTATCGTCGCCATCACCGCCATAGAGCGTGTCGTTGCCATTACCGCCCTTGAGCAAATCGTCGCCTGCCTCACCCCACAAAGTATCGTAACCGTTTTGGCCAAATAGCACATCGCTGCCATCACCGCCGTAGAGCATGTCATGGTCTGTGCCGCCCAAAAGGGTGTCATTCCCATCACCGCCGTCAAGGTTGTCGGCACCTTCCAGGCCATAGATCTTATCGTCACCGTCAAGGCCGAAAAACTGATCGGTTTCGGTCGATCCCGACAGGATGTCGTTGTAATTTGTGGCGACGATGGCCTCGATGCTTGTGAAGATATCGCCAGACGCGCCGCCTTTGTTTTTGCTCGGGTCGGTCATATCCAACTCAAGGCCGAGGGTCTCGGTTGAGTAGTTTACGGTATCAATGCCCTCGCCGCCGTTGAATGTGTCCGTGCCGCCCTGTCCGTAAAAGACGTCGTCGCCCGTGCTGCCTTCGAAGGTGTCACTCCCGTCGGTCCCGTGGAGCGTATCGCCATTGCCGCTTGCGGTAATGATGTTTTCGGTGACGACGTTTTCGGTCAAAACGGGCAGGTAGTGGGATAGATCGAGGGTGATCGCATTCGAGATTGCGGCCCAGGAAATGGACATGCCATTGTAGGATTCGAGGACAATCCGTTCATCGCGATAGGTCAAAATGCCCCCTGATCCCGTCATGGTATAGGTCAGCTGACCCGTGCTGCGCAGCATCGGCAGGTTGGACAGGTCCAAACGGTCATGGGTGGCGTTGAAATCGGTGATGGTGTCGGTTTCCCGATCTTGGATCAACACAACCACATCTGCGCCATTTCCTGTCGAAATTGTGTCTGATCCCGCCCCGTCGAAGAAAAAATCATTGCCAGATCCGCCAGAGAGTGAGTCATTTTCCGATGAGCCAAATAGCGTGTCGTCATCGGCCGTGCCAAGCGTCTGACCGCCGTTTGCGACTTTCACGACCCCATCTGTGTTGGTGGAAAAGGTGAGGGATTGAACCCCTGTTTCGGCAGAGGAGGTGATCAACATGACCAGATCGTCCCCCGATGTTGTGAGCTTGAACGACGAAATCGTCGAAAGCCCCAATTCGGTGGTGTCCTCGACGGAGAGGCGGTGCACGAGGGTGCCGTCGGGCATCAGTGTGAACAGGCTTAACCCGTCTTCACGACCCGCAACCGCGATGAAGGTGACACCGTTGATCGTGATGGTTTCCATCAGACGGGCACCACCGATCCGAGTCCCTATGCTGTCGATGACGTGATCGACCACGGTAAATTCCCCATTCGCATTGAGGGTCAGAACCGAAAGCGACGAACTGCCGGAGGCGGCGATTATGGCATGGGTGATCCCCCCCATATCCACCGTTTTGATGTCGGTGATGGTGTTGACGCCGAGCCCTTGTGCGGCGCGAACATCGTCCATTTTAGTCAGCACGCCATGCGCATCGACCGAAAGACTCGTGACGGATTGATCAAACGTGCTGCCATAAAGCACGATCGTCTGCTCCCCCATTTCAAGGGTGTGAAGCGTCGTGACCTGGTTGTTGCCGAGATTGATGTTCGAGATTTCGTTCAGCGTCCCGTCAGAGGCCATAGAGTAGGAGGCAATGGACTGCGTGTCGACGAGCGCGCCGACGATCACGGTGCCCGCCTGCGCGGTCTCAACACCACCAACGCCATACATTTGATGCCCGATACCAGTGTCGCCATCAAATCTCTTGCGGTTGATGCGTCCTGTCGAACTGAAGGTGACGGCATAGCCGCGCGAGCTGTTCAATCCCTCAATGCCGAAATAGATGTCGCCGTCGATTTCAAGGGGCGTAATACCCGTTGGCGTTCCAGTGTAGCCTGGAAAGTTGTAACTGTTGACCATGCTGGGAGAGGTCAATCCGCCCGCGAGGTCGTAGGATATGACGGTGTCCAATTCACGTGACACGAGAACGAGGTAAGACCCCTCGTCGGTATCGATTAATTCGATGTCATCAAACCGAACCTCAAAGCCGAGGTCTGATTGCCCTAAATGTGTACTGGAGATCAATCCAACCATTTTCACCCACTCCGTTCTTTCGCGGGCCCACCCCTGGACGTCTAGCGAACTGCATCGTTCCGGTTTTGGAACAAGAGAAGGTTTGGAAGGAATTGGAGGTTTTTATCGGTCACACAATGTGGCGAAAACGCAGTCTTTCATTCGTATTGCTCGACAATTTTCTATAAATATGTGAGAAATTATCATGTGTTAATAATATGTTAAGGGGCATTGGCCCCTAATGGCTGTGACCAATGATGATGTCTATAATTTCACTGCGGATTACGTTGATTTCGCCGCTGCCGATATGGATCGTGGTGAAATCGAGGACAGCAACGGGGGGACGGATTAGCTCAATTTCGGGAACGTGGTGGGCGGGCAAGCCGGCGATCCGATCTACGGCGTCGTCAAACGAAACGAGGTCTTCGGCTCCGATACCGTTTTTGATTTCGGCAATGGCGATGTATTGACAGTCGTTGCTCATACAGACCTGGGCTTTATCCTCGATACGGTGGACTTCGCTTAAGAGCCGCCTGTCAGGCCTGCAATGCGTTGTGGTGGGCGATGGCTTCGTCGAGGTCTTCGAAATAGCGGATGCGGCCCCGTTCGAGCACGAGACCCGCGTCACAGTAGTTGCGCAATTGCCGTGACGAGTGGTTGACCATGATTGCGCCCGAGTGGCGCATCCTGTCTTCAAAAAGGTCGCGGCTTTTGCGTTTGAACGATTTGTCGCCTACGGCGGTCACTTCGTCGACGAGATAGGTATCGAATTTGATGCCCATCGAAGCCCCGAATGTGAGGCGGGAGCGCATCCCGGATGAATATGTGCGCACGGGCATGTAGAAATGTTTGCCCAACTCGGCGAAATCCTCAACAAAGGCCACGAGATCATCCGTATGGACGCCATAAACGCGGGCGAGGAATCGCACGTTTTCGGCTCCTGTCAAATCCCTGTGGAAGGCCCCGCCCAAACCCACGGGCCACGATATGGTGCCATCCGACACCACCCGCCCGCTATCAGGGAGCATGGTGCCCGCGATGATTTGGAGCAGCGTGGATTTGCCTGCGCCGTTGCGGCCTAAAAGTCCGAGGGATTTCCCGCTCGGCAAGGTCAGGTTGAGGTTATCAATGACAACCTTTCGGTCGCCTCGGAGGGCAAATGTTTTGCGGAGGTTCTGGAACTGGATCATGGGCGTTCGCTTACCGTCTGTCTTGGACCGAATAGTAAAGCAGGATGCCGATGGACCATGTGAGGACGAGAAACAAAATGCCAAGGGCCGATATGACGTAGCGCCGTGGGTAATGCGATGTCTCGGCAATCGTCGGATTGATGTAAGTGGCAAGGTAGCGTGATTGCCGGCTCAAGGTATCCCGTGCGGCTTCCATTGCTGCGAGAGCCGCGCTGTAGCGTTGCTGTGCGAATTCCAGATCGACGGTCAGCCGTTCATATTCCGCAAAAAGGCTTGGGTAGTCCTGTCCCACGGCGCCGGTTTCGGTGGTGTCGGAGGTAAAGGCGGCGCGTTCGCTTTCGATGCGTTCGCGGATGACCTCGATGGTCCGCTCGCTTTTGGCCAGTCGGGGATCGGAGTCGATTGTGGTGCTTTTCAACAGGTCGAGTTCGATCAGGGCCTCGGCAAGTTTCTGTTGGAGGCTCGACATGACGCCCATGCGGCTTTGAATGTCTGCTTGTGGATCGACGATCCGGGTGCGGGTGCGAAATTCGGTGATGGCCTCGCGGGCACGCTTTAAGTCGGCAACGGCGATCTGGAGGTCATTTTCGGCATAGCCCATCGCGTCTTCGCGGGCCTGTTCGTTGAGGGCGTTGATGCGGATCTGGCTTTCATCGACGATGGCTTGGGCGATTGCGGTTGCAAATTTGGGTTCATAGGCCAGAACTTGCACGTCAATCAGCCCCGTATTGCTGCTGTAGGAAATGTCCACGATCCGGTTCCAGAACCATTCGAGGTCTTCGAGCGAGGCGGTTGGCCAAAGCGCGAAAAGAGGGTCCTTTGGCCAATGTTGGGAATAATGCGTCACCAGGTCGACGCGGGCATCGACAGCGGCAACAATCTCTTTGGAGCGAATGAATTCGTAGAGGATGTCACTGTCCGACGCGGTTGAGTTCCCTGCGAAACTTGCCAGACCGCCCAAGAGGTCCGTCGCGCTAGAACTCTCTTGCGAGCGCACGGTGAAGCCCGTCACCGAGGCATATTGATCCTCTGCAACTGCAAACATGTAAAAGACAAGCAGAACGGCGGGGACAACCACCAACATCACAAAGCTCGCTACCACGCCCCAATGGCGTTTGCGCATATGGGCCACGCGGGCAACGGGATAGGCGGGCATCTGCGCCATTTCTTCGCGCAGGGCATTAAGTTCGGATTGGGCAGCAAGAGCACGTCTGCGCATTTTGCGCATCTTTTTGCGTGGCACGGTTTTGGATGGCGCTGAAGAGCCATCTTCATCGATGATGCCGTCGGTCTCATTTTCCGTGTCGTCTTGGGCCAAATGAGAAACGTCATGATCGAGACGAGGCCTGTTCTTTCCCTGTTTCTGGGTGCTGTCTTCAGCCATTTTTGTACCTTAACCAGTTTTCTATTTGTACCTTCACCATTGTTCTAACCGTTTGTTAGTTACGTATACGTTACTCTGCTATCGCGTGTTGTCATTTTAGCCATAATGGAAATCCATGTCCGAGTTTGTCCCCCCTCCCTATGCGAAGGCCCTTGTGCCCGCGAGCAGCCAAAAGCGAAGGTTCACGAGTGTTCGCGTCATAGTGGCGCTGATGTTGAGGGAAGTCTCGACACAGTATGGGCGCACACCTGGCGGGTTTATCTGGACCATCATTCAGCCTCTTGGCATGATTATGTTCCTGTCGCTCGGCTTCCAATTGATGCTGCGTCAACCTGCGCTGGGGACCAGCTTTCTGTTGTTCTATGCCTCGGGCTACCTGTTTTTTAGTCTGTTTAACAGGCTATCCAATGCGGTCTCCAGGTCGATTAAATTTTCATCGGCGCTGTTGAAATTCCCGGTTGTTACCTGGGTCGACTCCCTGTTTGCGCGGTTTTTTGTCAATGCACTGATGGGTATTTTGACGGGTATCCTTTTGCTCACATGGATTTTGCTCACTGTCGAAAACCAGGGGCCGATAGACTTTGCCCCCGTCGCGGTCGCAATCGGATTGTCGCTTTTGCTTGGCCTTGCGGTCGGGACGTTTAACTGCGCCCTGATGGGGGTGTTCCCGATTTGGGCGGTGGTCTGGGATATTCTGACACGGCCACTTATGATCGCATCAGGGGTTTTGTACCTCTATGAGGGACTGCCAGACATTGCCCAGAAAGTGTTGTGGTACAATCCGCTCATTCACATCACGGCTATCGCGAGAACAGCCTTTTATTCGACCTATCCGGCCGCCTTCGTGAATATTTGGTATGTGGTCTATGTCAGCCTCGTCGTGTTGTTGATCGGGCTGATCCTGATGCGTAGATATGCATTGGTCATACTTAACGACTAAGTCTTTGTCGGAGAGCCACCGTCTTGAGCGATTGCAACAATCGAATTATGCGACCGATCTGTCTTTGCTCGTATCGCATCCGAGATCGCGTGCCACATTAAGCGACGATAGCGTTTGTGCTCTGCTCCATATCGTTTGGTCGCCAAAGACCATTTAAGGGTCAAAACAGGCACAAGTAGCCAAAATAGCGGCCCTGCCGCACTGTGGTACATCTTTAGTCCGTTGCGGTATGAGTAGTAGACCTTCCAAAGTGGACGGAAGCGACGGCGTTCATCTGTGCTGAAGGTTGAGCAATCATGTTCGAATTTCAGGTGAGGATCGAAACGCATCTCGAAACCCTGTCGCCGTACTCCCATCGTGTAGAGTACGTCATCGCCATAAAGGAACAGGTTGGGATCGGGGTATCCCACCGCCTGTACGATGCGCTTGGAGACGAAAAAGCCGACAAAGGACGTCATGTCGATGGCGCGGCGATCATTATGGTCATAGGCGGAATAGGGTATATGGTAGCCGTCGCGTTGCTTCATCAGGGTGCGTAGGAAAACACGTGGATGCCAGAACGGATTCATCGAGGGGCGGTTCATTTCGCAAATCTGTCCGTCAGGGAAATACACGGCCGCACCATAGGCGGTTGCATCGTTGCGAGGCTCCGACAAAAACGCCTCCAATGTGCCATCAAAGGGGCGGGCATCATCATCCATGACCACGGCCCAATCAGCGTGATGTGTCTCGAACGCGCGGCGCATGCCTAAGGCGAAGCCGCCTGCTCCACCGATATTGTCCTCAAGATGTATGGCATCCAGACGCGGATCATCTACTGTATCGAGCCATTCGCGGGTTCCGTCATGAGAGCCGTTGTTGACAACAACAACATGCGACAAGGTCATGGTGGGGGAATTCAGGAGTTGCGTCAAAGTGGTTTTAAGTTGTGAAAAGCGATTGCATGTCACCACCACCGCAACCAACACGGGACGAGCGCGTTCGCTTGTTTCGAAAACCGTCTTATCAAATACTACTCTTTTCATATACGCAACTTTGAGTTGAGCATATGAATATTGCGTTAACCACCTGGGACTAATTCAATGTGCTGCGAAGTTTGAGCAACGTCATTTCAACGTTGCGCGGTGCCGCTCCGATATCTGCGCAGCCAGCCGAGCATTGAGGGTGTTAAGGCCGAGTTTTCGCGACAGCTTTTCTCCCCAATAGAGCAGAGGCCCATAGGTGCGCGTGCCAAAACGCCACCGATAGAGTTTATGTTGCAGCGCCAGTTTGAGCCGCTCCATCGTGGACGGGGTGCGCGGAGATGTGGCGAATGCGTAGCCACGTTCAGTCAGCAGATCGCCGAGTTTACCCTCGACAAGTGCGATGTCATCCATGCTGCATTTATGCCGCCATTGCGCGATGAGTTTGGGGTCTGGCGCGGCGTAGGACGTGTGTTCATGGTAGCTCAACATGGCGGGAGACCACGCAATATCGAGAAAATCACAGACCCGTTTCAACTCAAATTCCCAGTCGGAAAAGAGGTCTTCGTACCGTAGAAAAAATTGATTTTCAGGCTGGATTCGGGTCGAAATCACATCCCAATCGCGCTCTGTCTCACACCAATGGTCGACTCCGTAATAGACATGCGCGGCCCACCCCATCGGGATGGACGAGCGGGCCACATCGCGCGGATCGCGGATCATATGGATGAGGCGGGCGTCGGGGTAAGCCTCGATGAGGCGAGCTGCGTTGCGGTGGATATTGAGGGACACGACCTTGGCCGTGGGAGCTTGTGCTTTGATCTGGTCCAAAAGTGCGTCGATCAGGTCCAGCCCATCACATCGTGCAGAGCTTTCAGGCAGGGTTAGATCCTTGTCACTGAAAATGCGATCTTGATTGAGAGCCTCCACATCGACGCGCCATCCCGTGGGATGTGACGGATCGCGCGACAGGTGATCGAATAGAAAGTCAAACTCACCTGGATTGACCGTTTCGGGGTGTGCATCCAGCATGAGACGAAAGGCCGTCGTCCCAGACCGCAATGCGCCGTAGACGTACACAATCTGTGCTTCAGTTTTGCCGCTCATGTCCGACCTATCCCACCCGTTTCCAATATGGTTAATGCGGTTTGGAGTGCAGCGCAAACCCTTCACCTAGTGGTTGTAACTGTATGCGGATGTGCGTGCAGGGTTGTTGCATTGCTGCTTGACGGGTAAACACATGGGAAGCACGAAAAACGTGCATCAATGGGCCAAGCAGGTCCAACAGGTCTGGAGCAGGGACCGTGGCAGAGACACAGAACGCGCAATTGGCGGTGATAATTCCCGCAAATAACGAGGCTGCCTATATTGGCGGCTGTCTTGATGCGCTGTTGTCTCGATCAGCGGGCGCCCGCATTTCCATCGTTGTCTCGGCCAATATGTGTGCGGATAATACGGTCGAAATCGCCAAAAGCTACGCGAGTGCTTTTGAGGGTCGCGGCGACAGGTTGGTGGTGATCGACAGTCCTATTGCGGGCAAAACCGCTGCCCTGACGCGAGCGGAAAGCCATTTGGATGTGGTTGGCGCGGGTGCATTGCCGCGGGCCTATCTGGACGCCGATGTGATCTGTTCGCCTGATCTGATTACTCAAATCGCCTCGGCGCTCGACACGTCAAAACCGCGATACGCCACGGGCGTACTCAGGGTTATGCAGGCACGATCCCGCTTTACTCGGGCCTATGCGGGGTTCTGGCAGGAGTTGCCGTTTGTCAAAGGTGGTGCAGTTGGCGCGGGATTTTTCGCGGTCAATAGTGCGGGGCGGGCGCGATGGGGGTGTTTTCCCGATATCATTTCCGACGATACCTATGTGCGATTGCACTTTGCGCCGGCGGAGCGGATCGAGGTTGAGGCCCCTTATGACTGGCCGATGATTGAGGGGCTTTCCGCTCTCGTTCGGGTGCGCCGCCGTCAGGACGCGGGCGTGCGCGAAATTGCCCAACGCTATCCTCACTTGATGGCCAGCGAAGGCAAGGTTCGGCTGGGTTTGGGTCGATTTTTGACAATGGCGGCAAAGATGCCCCTTGCCTGTGTGGCCTATATGTTCGTGCATGTTCTGACACGGATGGGGCGCAACTCCGAGACGTGGTCACGAGGGCGCTAGGGCGTGAATTGAGGATGATGTATCTATGACAAAACAGCCGATTGCCTATCTTACGGGAGAGTATCCCAAAGTCTCTCACACGTTTATTCAGCGCGAGATTGAGACCCTTCGCGGGAATGGGTGGACGGTTGAGGCCTGCACTATTCGTCGCGCGGAGGCCAAGGACGTGGTGGGCGCTGTGCAACATGACGAGGCGCGCAACACCTTTGGCGTCCTTGAGGCTGCAAAGAACCCTGCGACATTGATCGGCGCGCATATCTGGGCGCTTAAACGCGATGCGAAATCATGGGCGCGGGCGGCGCGATTGGCGTGGACAACCCGCCCTGCGGGGGTGAAAGCGGCGCTTTGGCAGCTGTTCTATTTCTTGGAGGCTGGCGTTCTGGCGCGTCACCTACACGAAAAGGGCGTGCGCCACATCCACAACCATTTTGCCAACTCAAGCGCATCCGTGGCAATGCTCACCTCCGAGATGTCGGGCATCCCGTTTTCCATGACTATGCATGGTCCTGCGATCTTCTTCGAGCCGATGCACTGGCGGATCGATGAGAAAATCGCACGGGCGTCTTTTGTCGCCTGCATCAGTCATTTCTGTCGCTCGCAGGCGATGTATTTTTCTGACCCTGCACATTGGGACAGGCTCAAAATCGTCCACTGTGGCGTGACGCCCGAGGCCTATGGCACCGCCCCGCGGGTGACGCGCGGCAAGCGGATTATCTTTGTCGGGCGTCTTGATCCTGTGAAGGGCGTGCCGCTGTTGCTCGATGCGATGGCGCGGATTGCGCAGGACCATCCCGATGCGACATTGACCATTGTGGGTGATGGTCCGTCACGGGCGGCGGTTGAGGTGCAAGCTCGTGATCTTGGGTTGAGGAATAGCGTGACGTTCCTTGGCTATCGCGCATCGAATGAGGTCACGGCGCTGTTGAATGAGGCGGATATGCTCGTGCTGCCCTCCTTTGCCGAGGGCGTGCCTGTGGTGTTGATGGAGGCCATGGCGAGCCGCATCCCTGTGGTCGCAAGTCGCGTTGCCGGTGTCAGCGAATTGATCGAAGATGGTGTGTCGGGTTTCACCATTCCTGCGGGCGATCTGGATACGCTTTGCGCAAGGTTAGACACGCTTTTGTCCGATCCAGACCTCTGCGCACGTATGGGTGAGGCGGGGCGTGAAACGGTCGAGGCCGAGTTTGATTTGGCTCGTGAAGGCGCGTGGATCGGTGAGATTTTTGAGGGAGTGCTAGACGGACAATTGCCCGTCCGATTGCGACCCTAAAGCAGGGCGATGATCGCCTCCCAGTGCAGCCAAACGGCTAATCCTGTGGCGGTAAATCCGAGCGCCATGAGACCCAATTCGCCGAGAGGGTCCCACGCTTTGTAGCGTGCGGTGAGGGCGGCGCGGAAGGGATAGATCAACAGGTTCGCGAGGGCGGGAGCCAAGAGAACGCCAACAACGCCCAGACGCGTCACTCCGATATAGGTAAATCCAATAATCGCCACGGCCATGGTCGACTGCAGGAAGAAATAGCGGCGGCTGTCTCCGCTCGCCAACAAGACGTTTTGCGACCCGATCACGGCGTAGGCGGGCACGGAAGCGAAGGAGATCAGCACAACAATCGGCCCTGCGAGCGCATAGCGTGTGTCGTAAAGCACATCGACAAGCCAGACGCCGACAAAGGCCAGGATGATGGTCATTGTGATGGCCAGACCCGCCACCATGCGGTGGGCACGAAATAAGCTCTTTTGGTTTTCGGCGCTCTCGATTGGCGGCTTGATCCGGTAGAGCGGAAACAGGACGCGGCGGGCGATTTGCGTGGTTGCGAGATCGGGAAGGGCGGCGAGCATGAAGCCGATGGAGAAAATGCCCAAAAGGTCGGTGGCAATATGGGCGCCGAGGATGGCGCGTCCGCCCATTGTGACGGCGAATGTCGCGATGGTGGAAAAGAAAATGAATGCACCAAAGCCCAAAATTTCGCGGGCTGCGGCGCGGTCCAAGCGAAAGCGATCTTTGTCGCCGTCGAGAAAGAGCGCTTGAAAGGTTGTGCGCAGGGTTGCCGTCATCACCGCGCCAAAGGCCAGCGCCCAGACCGAGCGCCACCACCATGCGGCGATGAGCATCAAAGTGATGGCAAGAAGTTGCGCGGATAGGTCGATAATAGTGAGGCGTTCGAGTTTCAGGTGGCGAGAGGCGAGCATCACCCGCGAGGGTTGGAACCCGCCGATGATCACCGACAGGGCGACCACGGGGAGAAGCTGACGCAATTGCGGCTCGTCATAGATAGCGGCGGCGGGGATCGCGAGACCGAGAGCTACGATCCACAACAGCACGCCACGCATCACCTGAAGCGTCCATGCCGTGTGCAAAAAACGTGGATCGTCGCCGTGTTTGCTTTGCACAATCGAGGCGTTGATCCCCAGATCGGAAAACATTTGCAGCCCGTAGATAAACACCTGAACGAGGGCCATGAGGCCAAAGGCTTCGGGGAACAGAAGGCGGGTCAGGATCAGGTTGGAGATCAACCGCAATCCATTGTTTCCGACCACATTGGCAACCGCCATGAGAGCCGCGCGCAGCGAGCGTGCCTTAACCCCCTCGCCGCGCATATGTGAGGTCACGCGAGCGATCATGCGCGGGCGGGCGTCGCGACGGGTGCGACTTTGAACGTGAAATGTGTCACCTGAATGGCCTTGCTCTTGCGGCCTCTGTGGGCCGTTTTGCTCACGCTACATCAAAACGGGGGCCTGCGGGAATAGGGTCGGTTCAACGGGGCGTGCAATCGCGGCGAGGTGTTGCAAAAGACGCAGGTTTGCCGATTTTGGCTTGGCCGTGCCACAGGGCTCTGGCGGCCATGGGCGGCTTTGCTACACTGCGCAAACATTCCAATTGAGAGCGAGACAATGTTGAAAGCCCTGAGATACGCCATCGGCCTCGCGCTCTGTATTGCCCATATGGCAGGTACGGCGCAGGCGGACGGAGCGGGATCTGTCTCGCGCGGGACGGGCTTGGACAATCCGACCTTGGCCTACAATCTCTCCGCGCCACGCGATTGGGGATCAGCACAACCCTTTATTGATCTGATGCGCGTGGCCCGTCCTTGGGTCGGACATGCGGGGCGCACATGGGCAGCGCTCAAACATGAGGATCTCGTGGCGCGAGGCGTGTTCGACGCGGATGGGTGGCCGATGTGGTTGCCCGAGGATGTGACCGCCATCGGCACGATCTTTGCATGGGACGAACAGGCCATCGACGGCGTGGCCGCGACCCGCCGCGGCGTCTATGAATTGCGCTTTGACGGGGCAGGTGAGATTGCCGTGAAAGGCGATGCAGAGGTTTTGTCACGGGGTGCGGGATACATCCGGTTCGCCAATCGTCGTGGCGCATATATTGGCATAGACATTACCGCGGCCGATCCGCAGGGCACGGGCAATTACATTCGCAATATCACGTTGATGCGGGCTGAACATGTTGCCCTGTTCGAGGCGGGCGCTGTCTTCTCGCCTGCGTGGCTGGCGCATATCAAAGACGCCCGCCAGATCAGGTTTATGGACTGGATGGGCACCAACGGGTCGCCCATGTCCGCGTGGTCCGACATGCCGCGAGACACCGCGCGGGGCATGGGGTGGAGCGTCTCCGTGGAGACGATGGTGCGCCTAGCCAACGAGATCGGCGCGGAGCCGTGGTTCACGATGCCGCATGGGGCAACACCAGACTTCAACCGTGCCTTCGCAACTTATGTGCGTGACCATCTCGATCCGCGTTTGCCTGTGCGGGTGGAGTATTCAAACGAGGTGTGGAACGGGGCCTTTGCCCAACACAAGGCGGTAAAGGACGCTGCGCAGGCCGCGTGGGGCACGCCCGCTGTCCATGGCTACTACACCAAGAAAGCGGTCGAAACGGCGCGCATTTGGGAAGAGGTGTTCGGTGCACAGGCTCAGGCGCGGCTGATCAATGTCATCGCGGGACAGGCGATAAGTGTGGATCAGGTCGAGCGGATTTTGACGCCCGCAATCTGGAAGCGGATGGAGCCGGATACCTATGTCGATCCGCGCGAGGTTTTCGAGGAGGTCGCGATTGCAAGTTACTTTGGCGGACATGTTCTGCGTGATGAGGCGGCGCGAGATGAATTGGCGGCTAAGCTCAAACAGGGGCTTAAGGACGCGCGGGCATGGATGCGGGCGCGGCTTCTTGATCCGGAGCAAACAAGCGGTCTGCCCCATGTCGCGCGACTTTGGCGTGATCAGGCGGCCTTGGTGCATAAACACGGCTTGCGCTTGGTGGCCTATGAGGGCGGGCAGCATATCCATTTCGCAACGGGCGGTCGCCGCGATGCCGATCCCGTGGATGTTTTCCTGATCGATTATATGCGAAGCGAGGATATGGAAGCGTTTTATGATCAGGTATGGGAGGCGTGGGCGGCGGTCGCGGATGGGCCAGTGATGCACTATAACGCGGTGTCGCTTCCCGCGTGGTACGGCAGCTGGGGTGCGCGCGCCTTTGTCGGGGATGAGACGCCACGGGCGCGGTTGCTCGATTACCGAAACACTACATCCCAACCGTGGTGGGATGCGCAGCCCTGTGCGTGTTTTCTCAATGGTGTGACGCGGATCGGACCGCATAGCGGTGTGACGCTCACAGGCACTGATGCCGCAGATATCTTGGTCGGAGGGCGCGGAGATGATGTGTTCCACAGCGGCGGTGGTGTGGATCATATCGACGGTGGAGAGGGCGTGGACGAGGTTGTGTTGAACGGTGTTCGGGATGCTTATGCGATCACAGTCACCGCGCAGGGGCATCAGATTTCTGGTCCGGACGGGATCAAGAGTCTGCGCCGTATAGAGCGGTTACGCTTTGCTTCTGGCGTGATGCAGTTCCCTCAAAGCGAGGTTGAAAACTAGGCTATATTTGGCAGGATTAGGCTCTATTTAGGCTCATTTCCGACGGGGCACAAATTTGGTGCGACGGGTAGACACAACGGCGCGACGGGTCTCTTGGCGCAGGGGCAATTCGCCACTAAAGGCCAAGCGACGATTGTCGATCTGCGACCACATTGCCCCTGCCATCAGCCATAGTGGCGGCACGGCGGAGGAGTTCGGAATGAGATCGACAAGATTGCCCGCGAGCAAAACCGCCGAGCCAGTGAGCAGCAGATCAACCTTGAGCCGTTTGCGCATTCGCCACATCAAGAGGGCAGGCAGACACAACAGGCCGAACTGCCCAAGAAAACCGATCCACCCGTAGGTGCCAATAACCAAAATCCATTGCCCGTCGACGGTGGAAATGTCCTTGCCCCACTCATCGTAAACCCGTGAGCGGTTGTAGCCGCCCCACCCCGTTAACGGTTTGAGGTTGGCGCGTTCTAGCAAGATGGCCTCATTGTCGAGGCGGTATTGAAACGAGGATGCGCGTTCGGGGGAAAGGGCCTCCATCACCGCGACCATGCGCTCGACAGGGATGCGGTCCGTTCCGCGTCCGATGGGGTAGAACAGAACCAGAATGGATATTGCCGCAGCGGTGAGAATTTGCAGGCGCGGCGAGAAGAACAGCAGCACAGGCAGCAAGATCACAGTGATCAACACAGCTCCGAGGTTCTTTGACAAAAACAGGATGACAAACAGCCATAGACACGCGGCCAGCCATTTCCAACGCGCCTGTTTTTCACTGGTCCGCGCCAAAAGGGCGGCCGCCATGATGCCAAGGGAGAGGAACATACCAACACGCAAACCGTGGGTCAGAAAGATGATCGGGCGGTAGCCGCCGTTGCGGATGTGTTGCCGCCATTCATGCGGGAAGAACCCGTAAATCCAGTTGTTGAGCTGCGGGCTGAGGCGCAGCTCGATCAGGGCAAGAAGTGAATAGGCGAGCGCGGAAAAGACCAGAACCCGCAGCAAGGCGATCTGTGCCTCAGGGGTGCGTAGATGGTTGCGGGCGACCCAAAACGCCAATAGCTGCACGGTAATCGACAGCGCCATAGACGCGGCGTCATAGGGTCGTAGCGCGGGGAGGGTTTCCTCGGGCAGTTTGATGGGTGTGGTATTGGCGGCATAGGTGAGCCAACAACCGAAAAGGGTCATGCCGATGAGCACGAGGATCATCAGATTGGTGCGCGATTTACGCCGTGGCTTACGCCAGGGCTCGGGTTCACCATCGGGCGTTTGCGGGCGCAACTGGGCGGATGTGGTCGAAGGTGCGGCCGCTCGGCGGGACGCGATGTCATCTGTTGTTGCTTCCTTGGATGAGAATAACCATGCGAACAGAAGGGCGGTGAGGCTCGGAACAAAAGCCTTGTCCAACGGCGGCAGGAGCGGCAGGTCGATTGCGGGTTCGACGGGCAAAAACAGATAGCCCAGAACGATGGTCAGAATGACCGCTTTGGGAATGTCGAACGCACGGAAAAAGCCCCATGAAATCACGGGCCAGAAAAACAGCATGATATAGGCGATGATATTGGGCATCGGTCCTGTGGGTGCTCTGCTCTCTTGGTGGCCAATGCTCGCCAGAGTGGCGGCATTCGGCTCGTTGCCCACACGATAGGCGCGACAGGATGATCACGCCATAAGTTTTGTCTTAAAACCCCAAGAGTTCTCTCTTTGCGTCGTCGAAGTCACAGCTATAAGGTTAACAAAACAAAAACGAAGCCTGTAGCAGTTGGGCAATGGAGACGGGAAATGGGGCGCAGTGTGGCGGAAAACGACAGGTATCAACTGGTCGTGTCGATCATCAATTATCGCACGGGTGATATGACGATCGCCTGTGTGCAATCGGTGCTGGCGCAACTGTCGAACATTCATGGGCATGTCGTCGTGGTTGACAATGCATCGGGCGATGGCTCCGCCGATCAGATCGCCGCATGGATCGAAGCGCAACCCGCAGGCACGCCCGTGTCGCTTCTCCGCTCCCCTGACAATTCGGGGTTTTCGGGGGGGCATAACCAAGCCTTCGCGGCCTTTGACGCTGAGCTCTATTTTGTTCTCAACTCGGATGCCTTGCTCCGCGACGGGTGTCTGGATGAACTGTTAAAACAGACCCTAATCCAGCCCAAAGTTGGTCTTTTTGCCCCGCGGCTTGAGGGCGAGGACGGTGAGGTTCAGGTCAGCTGCTTTCGGATGCCGACCCCCGTGACGGAGTTGATCCGTGCGGCGCAGACGGGGATCGTCGCGCGTTTCTTTAGGCTTCACGATCAACCTTTGGAGATGTCACCCTCTGACGCGGATATCGGTTGGGCGAGTTTTGCGGCAATTGCCATTCGGCGCGAGGTCATTGAGGCTGTTGGCCCGATGGATGAGGGATTTTTCCTCTATTTCGAAGACACCGATTACTGTCTTTCTGCCACCCGCGCAGGATGGTCGATTACCTATGTCGAGGACGCCCGCGTTGTGCATTTCCGTGGTGGCAGTGCGCCTGTCAAGAAATTGGGCGCGGCGCGTAAACGGCTGCCTGCCTATTACTACGCTTCGCGCTCACGGCTGTTTTACAAAGCCTATGGGCGCAGCGGTTTGCTTGCAGCGAACCTTTTGTGGCATCTGGGGCGTCTTATCGCTGCGGCGCGGGTCGTTGTCGGCGGATCATATCCGCGTACCGTGGCCAAAGAGGCCCGCGACATCTGGATCAATTTCCGCACGCCACTAGGGGATCGCATGGGAGGTCAGCGCAAATGATCGGTCCGGATGTGATCATCATCGGCGCGATGAAGTGCGGGACAAGCACTTTGGCCGCGCAGCTTGGTGCGCAGGATGGTGTCTTTCTGACGCAGCCCAAAGAGCCGAATTTCTTTTCCGACGACGACATCTATGCCAAGGGCACTGCGTGGTACGAGGCGCTGTTTTCGGGTGCGCACGTGGGCGACATTACGGTTGAGGCCTCGACCCATTACACCAAATTGCCGACCCATCCGCAGACCATCGCCCGCCTGAAGGCAACAGGATTGCGCCCCAAACTGATCTATATGGTGCGTGATCCGATGGCTCGTCTCGTCTCGCATTACATCCATGAATGGACGCAAGGTGTCATAACCTGTTCGCTTGACGAGGCGTTGCGCCAACATCCTGAGTTGGTCGAGTATAGTCTCTATGGAAAACAGGTAACGCCGTGGGTCGAGGCCTTTGGCGCAGACGCGATCTTGCTGCTCACGATGGAAGAGATGAAGACGGACCCACATGAGGTGCTTGCCACCGTGGGGGATTTTATCGGGCGGACTGGAATGGTGTGGCGCGATGATTTGGGGCGGATGAATGCCTCTAGCGAACGCATTAAACGCTTTCCCTTGCATGGCCTTGTTTTCGATAATCCCGTGGCGCAAACCCTGCGTCGGACCCTGGTGCCCAAGGTGGTGCGGGACGGGTTGAAGGCGAAGCGGCAAATGCAGTCACGCCCCGCATTGTCCGACGCAGAACGACGCAGGTTAGAGCCTATTTTTGCGGCTGATGCTCAGAGACTAGAAGAACACTTTCCGCAAGCTTCGGGTCTAATTTTTGGTGAAATGAAGGACGCGACATGATCGAACTGGCCGCTGTCGTGATTGGGCGCAACGAAGGGGCGCGGTTGATCGAATGTCTTGACTCGTTGGTGTCGGTGACCACGGTCATCTATGTCGATAGCGGCTCCACCGACGGCTCGGTTGAGGCTGCGCGAATGCGCGGGGCCGAGGTTGTCGCACTTGATATGGAACGCCCCTTTACCGCAGCACGGGCGCGCAACGCGGGCCTTGACCGTTTGCGCGACATGGGCGGGGCGCAGTTCGTGCAATTTGTGGATGGGGATTGCGAAGTTGTAGAAGGGTGGCTTGACGTCGCGGCGGCGTATTTGCGTGCCAACCCAGAAGTGGCGGTGGTCTGCGGGCGGCGCCGCGAACGTGCGCCTGAAGCCAGCATCTACAATGCCCAATGTGACCGTGAGTGGGATACGCCTGTGGGCGAGGCGCTTGCCTGTGGTGGTGATGCGTTGATGCGCATGGCCGCTCTTGATGAGGTTGGTGGATATGATCCGCACTTGATCGCTGGCGAGGAGCCGGAGTTGTGTCTGCGGTTGCGGGCCAAAGGGTGGCGCGTGGTTCGGATTGACGCAGAGATGACGCGCCACGATGCAGACATCACGCGGTTTTCACAGTTCTGGAAACGGGCGCGCCGTGCGGGATACGCCTATGCCGAAGGGGCCCATATGCATGGGAAAACGCCAGAGCGGCATTTCGTATCGCAGACATTGCGAGCTTTAGTTTGGGGCTATGCCTTGCCCGTGATGATCCTGATCATCGCTATGTTCGGGACGATTTGGGCGCTGGGGCTTGTCTTGATCTATCCCGCACAAATCCTGCGTCTCGCACTCAAACGGGGCGGGACGAAGGCAGCCTTTGCGGAGGCGTGGTTGCTGACCATTTCCAAGTTCGCAGAGGCCCGCGGCGCGTTGGAGTTCCATGTGCGCAAGGCGTTCAAGCGCCCTTCAGGGCTGATCGAATACAAGTAAGGCTTTGCCCGTTCAGTAGTATTCGTAGTTCGCTGTCGATGTCGGGTCGGGGTAGTTGCATTTGTTGAGCACAACGCCAAGCACGTTGGTCAATTCCGACAACTGCTGTTCCACCACGTCAATCTGGTCGATGGGGGTGCGCTCTGCCTCGACGATCAGCAGGGCGGCATCAATATTCGACAAGAAACCGCGCGTGTCATCGGCAGCCAAAAGTGGCGGCGTGTCAAAGAGCATCAGCTCGGGCTCATAGATATCCTGTACGCCAGAAAGAAAATCACTCATGCCATCGGACTGCAAAAGCTCGGCAGAATTAGCAACCGGTTGCGCATTCAAACTGAAGGCAAGGTTCTCGCCCACGCGGCAGCAATGCGCCTCGAACGGTGTGCGTCCCTCAACGACGTCATCGATCTGGGTTGTCGGATGGTGATTGAGCAACGTCTGAAGCGACGGACGGCGCAGATCGAAATCAAACACCATCGTTTTATGATAGGGCAGACGACCGAACGAGAAGGCGAGGTTGGTCAAGGTTGTGGTTTTCCCGACCTGTGGGCCAGCAGAGACAATGGCGATCCGACGCCAGTTGTTCTTTTTGGCTTGATCGCGGATGCGGGTCCGCAACATGTCGTAATGACTGGAATGAACATTGCTCTTTTGCGTCATGACACGCTTGGCGATCAGAGTGGTGGGATCAATCTCCAACTCGGGCAAAGCATTCCAGTTCTGCTCCACTGTGGAGGCCACGGCGGTGGGCATCTGAGCCAGTGCTGCCTGTTCCTGACGGATGGCGCGGGCCTTTTCGATGGCGATTTGTAGGTTTTCCATGACGCGTTCTCCTCAGAGCATCAGCCCGGTTTTTTCAAGCACTTTGCGAACAATCGTATCGACGGGCATGTAGTAGGTGTGCACAGCCCAGACCAGGGTTGGAATCGAGGTACCAACGAAGAAGGACGCGAGTGCAACTTTGGCCCGACGCCATGCCAGTTCGCCTTGCGTGCGGGTGTAGGGGATGGTGGCAATTGGCGTGATGCCGATGCTATTTACGAGATCCTTGGACCGTTTGGGCGCGGAGCTTAGCACTTCAAGCAGAGCGATGAGTGCCGCGCCAAAGAGGAAGCCGGCACCGATGCCTGCCGCTGCGATTTTCTTGCGGTTGGGACGGGTGGGTTCGGTTGGCACGGAAGGCTGCTCGATGACGGTAACACGCTGTCCGCGCGACAGGGTTTCAATGCGTTCGCCTGTGGAGGCCTTTGCCAAGCGGTCGGCCGCCTTGTTGTATTGTTCTTGCGTATTGTCGTAATCGCGTTGCAGGGTTTCGATCCGTGCGCCGATTTCGGGCGTGCGTTCGATGGACGCCATCAACTCGACAACTCTGATTTCTGCCTCTTCGTTCTTCTGGATCAAAGAGGCCACTTTCGCGTCGATTTCCGACAGTTGGAGGTCGAGCATCCGTTTGGCTGTGCTAACTTCTTCTTCGGCGTTATCGGCCTCTTCGGGAGGCAGGATCGCGGCCTGAAGCATATCAATGCGGTTACGCAGGGATGTGATGCGCGGGCTGTCGGGCGCATAGACGGAGGAGAGGTCAGCGAACTGGGCTTTCAACTCGCGCAGGCGGCGCTCTTCGGCGGTCTCATTGCGCACGGCGGCGGGGGTGTCGAATTCGCCTGATGCAGCGTAGACCTGAACGAGGCGCTCTTTTTGATCGTTGAGAGAGGCGATCTCATCCTCGTTACGCACAATGCGCTCTTGCAGGTTGAGCAGCAATTCGCGGCGGTATTCGAGGCTCTCGGGCAGCGCATCGGCGTGTTCGTTTTTGAAGGCCAAAATACGCGTGCTTTGAATGTCCAATTCGTCGGCCAGACGGTCAACTTCTTCGGCAAAGAAGTCCTGTGTCTGCGTGGCGCGTTCCGAGCGGTACTCCGCGTCCTCTTCGAGGATAAAGGTCAGATATTCGCTCAACACACCTGCGGCGATGTTGGGGTCTTGTGAAGTGAAGACAAGCGTCATGATCGTCGCCTCGTCACGCCCTGTGGAGCTATTCACGTGGGTGTTGGCGCGCATGGCCTGGACGATCTGGTCGGGGTTCATCTGGGCCTGGCCTGCGAAAACGTCGAGCTTTTGCGCGACATTAAGCAGATTCTCACGGGTCAGAAGACGGGCTTCGAACAGTTGCAACTGTTCCTGCTTTGGCAGTTCTACGGTCGATTGTGCAAGCTGTCCCGGGATTTGGGAGCTTTCAACGATGAGGCGCACGCGGGACTCGTAGACCGCAGGGAGGGTGATCGCTGTCAAAATACCGACCATCGCAAAGATGGTAAGCATCAACAAAAACCAAGGGAGCCTGCGCCAGAGAAGAGCGGCGTAGAACTTGATCTCGTTATTCATGCGGCGGCTCCTGCGGCAAGTTCACCGTAGTGGAACAGGCCATCTTCGATGACATTGCGTACGGTTGCTTCTGTCACGGTGCGGGTGTCGGCGCTCCATGCGTAAACCATGGACAGGTCACACAATTGGTTGACAAGACGCGGGACGCCTCCTGTTTTCATGAATACAAAATGCGCGGCCTCGGGGGTAAATTCTTCGCCTGTTCCGCCAACCGATTTGAGACGGTGCGCGATGTAACGCCCTGTTGAATCGTGATCGAGAGGGCCGATGTGAAAACTGGCCGCGATGCGTTGGGCCAGTTGGCGCATTTGCGGGCTGGATACGATGTCCCGCAATTCTGGCTGGCCCACGAGAATCAGTTGGATCAATTCGTCTTTGTTGGAATTGACGTTGGTGAGCATACGGATTTCTTCGAGGCCTTCGACGGAGAGGTTTTGTGCCTCGTCGATCATCAAGACCACGCGGTTGCCTGCTGCATATTGCTCCAAGAGAAAGTCCTGAAAGCGTTGGAACAGGGACACATAGTTGTCGCCGAGGGGGGCCGCGTCGATCCCGAAAGAGTTGAGAACCCATTGCAGCAACTCCCCCCGCCCGCCTTGGGCGTTGGAGATCAGTCCGATCACAAGGTTCGGGGTGCGTTTGCTCAACAGGGCTTGGATCAGTGTTGTTTTTCCAGAGCCGACTTCTCCGCTTACCAATGTAATGGGCGCACGTGACAACAGACCGTATTCCAACACGGAGAACGCGCGTTTGTGCTGTGCCGACCAGTACAAAAGACTTGGGTCGGGTAAAAGCGTGAACGGGCGCTCCGTCAGCTCGAAAAAGCTCGCATATAGTCCTTCAGTCGACATCTCGATTTCCGATGTTTTGTCGATGCCACTCTTGGCGGTGGCGATACTCGATGTTTCCAATTTGTCCGTTATTGAGAACAATTTCATGGAAAATTAAGACATTGTTGCGGCGCAGTTGGGGAAAAGCGAAGAATACATTAATAAAACGTTAACAAAATGTGATTCATTGGTCACGATTTTGGGTGGAGACTCCGGTTCCACCGTTTGGGCGGGTAATCTGATTCACCTCTCGTGTGGCATGTTCTAGGGTGGTCGAGGGTAAAATGATCGACGCGAAAGGAGCGTTCGGTGTGACGCGTATCGGGTTTATATTGGTATCTTTTCTGGCTTTGACGGCCTGTAAGTCTTCGGAGGAAAAAGCCGAGGCTTATGTGCAGTCGGCCATAGAACTGTCGTCTCGTGGCGAAGTGCGCGGGGCCATTCTTGATTTGAAAAACGCGATCAGGTTGGATGAGCACAACGTGGCGGCGCGCAAGCTATATGCGCAACTATTGTTTGAGGCGGGTGAGATTTCGCGGGCGTATCGTGAATACAAATATGTGTCCGAGGCACAGCCTAATGATCTGGACGCAGTGCGGGCGATGGCGGGGATTGCATTTGATAGCAATGACCTCGACGGGGCGCAGAGCTTTTTGAGCAAGGCGCAGGCGATTGATGCCGAAGATTCTGGTGTGCGCGAGATCGCAGTTGGACTTGCCTACCGTGACGCAGCAAAAGCCCGCGATGACGCGGCTATGGATCAGGCGGCCCGCGAGGCCGAGGCGATTCTGGATTTGAATGCCGAGGCGGTGCGGGCGCGACGGGTGGTCATTGCGAGTCTGATCCGCACGGGACAGACCGAAGAGGCGCTAAGTGTCATTGACGCGGGCTTGGCCCTGACGCCAGAAGACCGTGCGTTGCACAACACCAAATTGTTGGCGCTTAATGAATTGGGTCACATGGAGGAAACCCGCGCGCATATCTTGACCATGATCTCGCTTGATCCAGATGACACAGCGACACAACGGCTTTTGATGGATTGGTATCTCACGCAAGACCGCGTCGACGAGGCTGAGGCATGGTTGAAAGGTCGCATTGACGATGAAAGCGCGAATGCAATGCCGCGCCTGACCTATCTGCGTTTCCTGTCACAGCTGCGCTCCAATGCGGTCATGCGCGATGAGCTGCGTGCCCTGTTGGAGATGGACCCTCTCCCCAATGATGTGGCAGAGAACCTCGACTTGTTTCGGGCGCTCTTGGCGGGTGCGGATTACATCGCCGGAGACACCGATCAGGCAATGGCGGATTTGGAGCGTCTGATTGAAGGCAAGGAGTCTGACGCAAAGCTGGACCAGATCAAGATGCAGCTATCGGTGATGTACCGCGAAACGGGAAATGCGGCGCGGGCGCGGGCTTTGATCGAAGAGGTTCTTGCCCATGACGCGGGTCAGTTGATGGCGCTCCAGGAAAAGGCGCAATGGCTGATTTCGGACGGTGATATCGACAATGCAATTCTGGTGCTGCGCTCGGCGCTTGGTGATGCGCCCGATGATCCGGAGTTGTTCTCCCTGCTCGCGACGGCCTATGAGCGCGATGGCAAACGGCAACTGATGTCCGATATGCTGGCGCGTGCGGTGGAGGCCTCCAATAATGCGCCCGATGAGTCCTTGCGCTTTGCTGCGGTGTTGTTCCAAAAGGGTGAGCCGCGTTTGGCCGAGAAAGTGATTGAGCAAGCCCTGCGGCGCGCGTCGCGTGATCTGCGCCTTCACAACAGTTTGGCGCGTATTCATTTGGAGATGCGAGACTGGCCACGTGCCGCGCGGGACATCGACGTCATTTCACAGACATTTTCCTCACAAGAGGCGCAAGAGATTGTTGCCGATCTGAAGGCGCAGCTTTTGGCGCAACAAGACAAGTCCGACGAGCTGACGACGTTCCTGCAAGAACGAGTAGACGCGGCGGACAGCACGCTTGGCGCCAAGATCGCCAATATTCGTAATTATCTTTTGAACGGTAATGTCGAAGCTGCACGCGAACGTATGGCGTTGGTGCTACAGGACGCGCCTGACGACCCTAACGTGCGGTTGATTGCGGCGATGGTGGAAAAAGATGCGGGTGATCCCGCTGCGGCACAAATCGCGTTCAAAACGCTCACGCAGGATGTTCCTGACTTTGTGCCTGCGTGGCGGGCCTTGGCCCAAGTGACGCAGGAGTTGGAGAGCGGTGAGGCGGCGATTGAGGTTGTTGAAGCGGCGCTAGAGGTGTCTGCGCAGGATCGCGATTTGCGGCTTGATTATGCGGGGCGGCTTGAACAGGTGGGGCGGATTGACGAGGCGATTGCGGCCTATGATGCGCTTTATGCGCAAGGAAGCGATGACTTGGTGGTTGCCAACAACCTTGCGAGCCTGTTGACGGCATATCGTCGTGACGCGCAAACCGTGGAGCGTGCTTATGACATCGCGCTGCGGCTGAAAGGGACATCGGTGCCCGCGTTTCAGGATACCTTTGGATGGGCCGCTTTTCTTGCGGGGAATGTGGATGAAGCCCGTCCCGCGTTGGAGGCTGCGGTCAAATCGCTGCCGAATGAGGCTTCGGTGGTCTATCATCTCGGTGAAGTTTACGTTCGTTTAGGGCGTGTTGAGGAGGCGCATGCGCAGTTCGAACGGGCCAGTGATCTGTTGCGCAATGGACTCGATGTTGATCCAAGGTTGCGCGCGGACCTCGCCAAAGCACTGGAAACGCTAGCGCAATAGCGCGGCGCATGTCATAATGATCCGAATAGATGAGGTGAGTTCCGCACAATACGGCATAAGACCGTCGGCGGGGTGCCTCGTATAAATCTATCTATAAGTGGGACTAACCCACGGGCAAACGAAGCAGTCATGGCCGCAAAGGCCAAAGAAATAAAGGTGAGGCATGCCTAGATTTATCTCAGGCCTTATGGCCGCATTGCTGATGCTTATCGCAACAGCAGGCTACGCTGCGGGCTATCGTATCCAGTCTGGCGACACGCTTCAGGTTGAGGTGTTGGAAGACCCGC
This sequence comes from Celeribacter sp., assembly GCF_048266405.1. Classification (GTDB taxonomy): domain Bacteria; phylum Pseudomonadota; class Alphaproteobacteria; order Rhodobacterales; family Rhodobacteraceae; genus Celeribacter. The sequence continues at coordinate 148,514 of NZ_JBLWZO010000002.1, read as the reverse complement.
AACTGAATCGCACCGTCTTGGTTCTGCCCGATGGCACTGTGAATTTTCCGTCGCTTGGTGCGGTGCGCGCGCGTGGGAAAACGGCGATTAACGTTCAGGAAGACATCTCCAAAGGATTGAGCAAGATTTTTGCTGCGACGCCTACGGTCTATGTGTCCGTGGTGCATGTGCGCGATGTTCTGCCGTCAAACGTGCGTCCCGATCCTGACAACATTTATGTGATGGGCGAGGTCAAACAGCCTGGTCTCATAAAATCCGAGGATGAAATCTCGATCCTGCAAGCCATCGCGCAAGCGGGTGGTTTTACACGGTTCGCAGCGACAAAACGTGTCGAGCTTCATCGCATTGATACGGAAACACAATCCGAACAGGTTTACTATTTCGACTATAAGAACAAGCGCGGCATTTCGGGCGGGTTCAGGTTGCGTGCAGGGGACGTCATCACGGTTCCCGAGCGAAAGCTTTTTGAGTGATCGGACAAATTCAGGCACTTCAGGAGCTACATCTGTGACTTTCACAAACACTTCCTCGAAAAAGGCGGCTCTAGCTGTTCTTTTGACCTTGTTCGTGGCGCAATCCGTTGTCGCACAAGAGCAAGGTGTCGGTGCGGATGACGTGCCGCAAGGCAGCCGCTTTGCCGTTGGGACAGGTCTTCAGTGGGATTACAATCCGGAACAAATTCCGGGCGGTGATGCCACGCGCACAGGGCTGATCTCTACTGCCGACTATAGTTACAGGTGGGAAACACCATCGACTGCGCTGACATTAAAAACGGGCGCGGATTACGGAATAGGGTCGGACAGCCATGGGCTATCGGCGCCGTATTTTGATTTGAACTTTGTCAATGAAACGGCGCGAACCCGTGTGACATCGGTTCTGAAATATGACGAGGGGGATGTGTCTTCCTCGACCTATAGCACCGCAAGTGATGGCTCGATCGACATCGCGGCGGGGTCTGGCAGTGTGGCGCAGTCTCAGGCCATGTTCGGCTTTGAGGGTGGGGTGGATATGCCTTTGAGCTATGACCTGACCGCGCAATGGCGCAAGACGGATTTTAGCGACAGCATTTCGACAACGCATTTCGACAATGAGACGCTGCGCGGCGAAGGACGCGTGACCGCTCATCTGTCGCCTATGACGTCTCTCATCTTCGACGCGATGCATGAAGAGTTTTCCAAAGATGACGGGATAAACACCGAGAGAACAAGTGATCTTGCCCGTCTCTCCGTGGCGCAGCGATTGGACCGGATCACGGTTGCGCGGTTCGGGTTGGGGCATCGTCGTATGGCGTTGTCGTCGGATGTGAAAGATACCAAAAATAGCGGCGTAACAGCCACTTTCTCATTGCGGCGCGAGCATCGCGGTGGAGAAAATCTGCTGCGCTATACCCGTGACATCAACAGTGTAGGCGCATGGCAGACCCTCTCGGTCGGGCGCTCTTCGGACCTGCGCGATGGGCAAATCAAATGGTCGCTCGGCGTCACAGACACCGCTCAAGGCAATGTCGAGGCCATCGGGGATCTGACCTTCCGTCGCAACCTGAAAAGCGACTATCTCGCCATTGGTGTGACGCGCCGCTACGACATCAATGATGTGGGCGAAGATGAAATGGCCAATCGCGCCAACCTGATGTTGGATCATTCCTTTGACGACATTTCGGGTATCAATGTCCGTTTTTCGGCGACAGCCTTGTCGGCACTTAGCGGCGATGACGCGCAATATGACGCGCGTGTTGCCTATCGCCGCGATGTGATGGAGGACGTGTCCCTTGAGGCAGGGGTCCGGTTTCAGGTCTTGGACGAGGCGGGAGAAGATCGGGCTGAATCGGGTCGTGTCTTTTTGACCCTGAGTCGCGAGTTTTCCACGCGCTGATCAGGCGTGCAGGTGAGCCAAGTAAGGGTGTGAGTACGTGATGGCCAAGGGGGAGACACTGACAGCGCAGCGGTTAAGAGGTGTATCCTCTGGTGTCATTTGGCTCGTGCTTGCTCTCATCGGTGCGGCGCTTTTTTTCCATGAGGGCGTTGGCGCTCTTCTGACCGCTTGGGCCACGCCAGAATACAGCCACGGACCGATCATTCCGCTGTTGTCGGGTGTGTTACTGCTGCGCGAGTTAAAGGACGTTCCTGTGCAATCTGGCGCGGTCAACCGAGCTCCGGGAGTGGCCCTATTGATAGCCGCTGTCGCATTTGCAACTGTCGGGAAACTTGCCCAGATTGATGATGTGGTTGCCTATGCGACAATCCTATGGGTTGGGGCCTTGCTGCTGATTTCCTTTGGCTGGAAGCAGGGCAAACATTTCTGGCCCGCTGTGCTGCATCTTGTTTATATGCTGCCCTTGCCAGGGGTGTTCTACTACAAGCTTTCCACCTTCCTACAAGGCGTTTCCTCTGAGCTTGGGGTGTGGATGTTGCAGGGGCTGAGCGTCCCTGTGTTCCTTGAAGGCAATATCATCGAGCTTGATACGATCAAGCTGCATGTAGCTGAGGCCTGTTCGGGGCTGCGCTATTTGTTCCCCATCCTGAGTTTCTCCTACGTCTTTGCGGTGCTGTATCGCGGCCCGTGGTGGCACCGTGCCGTGCTGTTGATTGCCGCTGCGCCGATCACGGTATTGATGAATGCAGTGCGCATCGCGATTGCGGGCCTGTTGGTCAAACACTGGGGGGCCGATCACCTCGAAGGGTTCTCGCACTTCTTTGAGGGCTGGGTGATCTTTATGGCCTGTGTGGTGCTGTTGATGCTCCTTGCATGGGCGCTGTTGTGGCTGCGCCGTGATCGCGTCCCGTTCTTCGATGCATTCGATTTGACGACGGACGGGATGTGGGAACAGGTCAAGCGGATCGGTCTGGTGGAACCGTCGCGTGCGTTGATGTTGGCCGCTTTGGTGACGCTCGCAGGGGCGGCCATATGGCAAATACGTCCCGAACCTGTGTCGCAGAGCGTGGAGCGTGAACCCTTCGCACTATTCCCGCGAGAAATTGGTGGGTGGTCGGGCGCGGACATGGGGCGCTATGACCCTGCTGTGGAGCAAAGCCTTGCCGCCGATGACTATGTGCGGATCAACTATGCCCGTGACGGATTAACCCCAACTGTGGAATTTTTCGCGGCATTCTACGCCGATCAGACCAAGGGCGGCACCCATTCTCCAGAGATTTGCTTGCCAAGTGCGGGTTGGGAGATCGCGCGGATCGAGCGGGTCGATTTGGCCCCTCAGGTTGGGTTCTCTCAACGATTCAACGTTAATCGTGCGCTGATCCAAAAGGGCGAAGCGCGGATGCTGGCCTACTACTGGTTCGAGCAGCACGGACGCCATGTGGCGTGGGATTTCGAGGCAAAGATGATGCTGTTTTGGGATGGACTCACGATGGGGCGCACCGATGGCGCACTCGTGCGGTTGATAACGCCCATTGGGGCAGGGGAGACAGAAGCCGAGGCAGAGGCGCGGTTGAGCGATATGTTTGTGCAATCGGTTCGCGTTCTGCCTCGCTTTGTTCCCGTCGCTGAGGCGTTCACTCCGATCTTTGTCGAGTGATGGTTTAATCCGTCCGGCGGGTTAGGCCGCCCGTAAAAACAGCCAGAAGATTTTAGGGCCATCAACGAGGTAGCGTTTCCACATCCGTGTGGGGTTGCTCAACAGGCGGTAGGCCCATTCAAGACGGCGCTCTTGGACCCATTTGGGTGCGCGGGTCTGGCGTCCTGTCAGAAAGTCGATGCTTGCACCCACACAGAGGCCCACGCCCGTGGTGTTGCCGCGCCGCTTGAGGTCAAGGGCGAAGAGTTCCTGTTTTGGGAAGGAAATGCAGATCAACAGCACATCATAGTCCACAGCTTCGACGCGGCGCAGGGTCTGCGTCCATTCGGGGGAGCCAACGGACATGTGAGGGGCATCAATATGCGTGAGTTTGGCGTTGGGGTAGCGCAGCGCCAGCTCATTGAAATCCGCGATCTGAGGACCAAGAACAGCAATCCGTGGGCCGTATTTGCGTGCAGATGCGATGAGGTCATGCACCATGTCCGAGCCAGGATAGGGGCTTAGGGCGATGCCTTTGAGGCTTGCGAGTTTATCAAGGATACGGCTGTCACACACGCGGTAGGTCGCAGCCTCATAGGCGGTGCGTAGATCGGGACGTTGCCAGATCTGAACCATGTGATCGACGTTTGGCGTCACGATGTAGGAAAATCCCGTCTCATGTGGCGCGTGCAGGAGATCTTGCCAGTCGGTCTGCTCCGCAACGGCAAATTCCAGTCCCATAAACGATACATTCGCAACCGCTCTCGAATCACCTTGGATATATTCAGAGGGATCTACAGTGTCGGCGGCAGTGAAGTCTTGATGCTCAATCATTAACATATCCGTTGTGGCGCACGGAGGGCTCCGCGCATTTGTCTGGGCGTTAACCTTCGTTAATAAAAGCGGCGCAAATATGGTTGAGATGAGAAAGTGCTGTGTTTTCTGCCGAGCCTCAGGTGGTGGTGACAGAGGGCCATCCTCGCGCATGCGCGGGTTCAGAGCGCCATTCGCACGGTGATATGGCTCTAGGTGCTGTGACCTGATTAAGCGGGGGGCTGTGGCTTTTCAGGGGCAGCACGCTTATCGCACGTGGCAATCCAAGCCCGTGACGAGCCTTGTGGGCTTGAGCATTTGGGGTGCCTTGCCTCAAAAGGGAGGCAGTACACATAGAAACGGCGGCCTTATAAAAGGCCGCCGTTTCGAATTTAAAATCGAAAACTACTGATTAGTCAGCAGCAACGATTGCTGCAACAGCGAGTGCGCCGAGCAGAAGAAGAGCAGCGCCGCCACCGAGGGAAGAGCCAGCAGCTTCTTCAACGATCACAGGGGCTTCAATAATTGGCTCAGAGTAGCTGCCTGCGGAAGCGGAAGCAGCTGCGAGAGCGAGAGCGGAAGCAAGTACGACTTTTTTCATCACCAGAATCTCCATAAAGAAGGTATACACTCGACCACTTTGGTCAAGCTCGGATCAGATTTTGCACAAACAGCGCTTCGATTAAAGCCCTAATTTTCTACAACCTCTCCGTTCTCCCCGCTCTCTGTGGCCATTGTAGCACATAATGGGGTGTTTTCCTGTAAAACAGCATGTTCTGGCACATTATTTTCGTGGAGCGAGACGCCCATTGTTTCGCGTTTGAACAGGGTTTTGACGGGATATGCCATGCCGACATCGGGTCAAGGGACTGATTCTTCTGGACAGAGTATGCCGTCTCCTGCATCCAGAGGGCCACAAAAGGGATAAGGTGGCATGGTCAAAGGATTTATTTGGTTAACGTTGGCTTACGGCTTGAGCCAGTTCTATCGCGCCTGTCTCGCTGTCTTTGCGCCAGTCCTCGACGTTGAAATCGGCTTGGGCGCGGATCAGATATCTACGGCCGTCGGGCTGTGGTTCTTGGCGTTTGCTGCGATGCAAATTCCCGTCGGATGGCTCCTTGACCATAAATCACCACGCATGACGGCTGCGGTAATGCTCGCCCTTGGCGGCGGGGGTGGTGCGGTGGTCTTCAGCATGGCTCAAAGCGAACTGTCGATCTATGTCGCGATGATTATGATCGGGATTGGCTGCTCCCCTATTCTGATGACTTCATTTTACATTTTTGCCCGCCTTGCACCGCGTGAACGCTTTGGCACCTTGGCCGGTCTGGTGTTGGGATTGGGGTCTTTGGGCAATGTGGCGGCCTCCGCACCCTTGTCCTTTGCTTTGGTGACGATTGGGTGGCGCGCCTCCATGTTGGTGCTGGCTGCGGTCACGGTTTTGGTGGCGCTTTCGATTTTGCGTCTTGTCGCAGACCCGCCGCGTGTGGTGCGGGATCATACCGCGCCAAAGGCAGGGCTGGGAGAATTGCTCCGTTTGGCCCCACTTTATCCGATCCTCTTGATCGCGATGGTGTCCTATGCCCCAGGCGGCGGGCTGCGCGGCAGTTGGATCGGCGGCTATCTGTCGGATGTCTACGGGTTGGACGCGGCGCAAATCGGCACGGCAACCATCTATATGGCTTTTGCCATGATCGTCGGCAGTTTGGCCTTTGGCCCGATGGACCGTGTGATCAAGAGCCGCAAGCTTATTGTCGCGGGCAGTGGCATCCTGACGACGGCGAGCCTCACGCTTTTGTGGGTGAGCGCAGGAACGTGGCCTGTCGCCTCCGTGGTTTTGTTGTTCATGTCTGTCGGGTTCTTTTCGTCGAGCTATCCGCAAATCATGAACCAAGGGCGCACACTTTTGCCTGAAAACCTCATGGGGCGCGGTGTCACTTTGATCAACCTGTTTTCGATTGGAGGCGTTGGCCTTTTCCAGATTGTTACGGCGCGCCTGTTTGCGCGTGTTGACCATTCGACGGACGTAATGGCCGCTCCTTACGGGGCTGTCTTCGCAACCTTTGCTGTGGCACTCGTGGTCGGGCTTTCCGTTTACATCTTTAGTCGTCGGTAGTCGCTCTTCTGCGTGTGTAGAGGAGCGGTGGAACATGCCAAAAAATGCCCACGATCACCGTGTGGCATAGGGTCCATAATGAATTCTGCCTTTACATCGGGCAAAGATACGCTATCCCCCACGCGTGTCATCTGGACAACAAGGAGTGACCCTGATGGGCTATAAAGTCGTCGTAGTTGGCGCCACGGGTAACGTGGGCCGCGAAATGCTGAACATCCTCGCCGAACGCGAGTTTCCTGTAGATGAGATCACGGCGCTGGCATCGCGCAAGTCTCTCGGCACCGAAGTGAGCTTTGGCGACAAAACCCTAAAGACCCAAGACCTCGCAACATTCGATTTCGCAGGTTGGGATATGGCGCTTTTTGCTGTCGGGTCCGAGGCGACGAAACAGTACGCCCCTATCGCTGCGAAAGCGGGCTGTATCGTCATCGATAACTCCTCGCTCTACCGCTATGATGCGGATGTGCCGTTGATCGTTCCGGAAGTGAACCCAGACGCCATCATGGGCTATTCGAAGAAAAACATCATCGCCAACCCCAACTGCTCCACAGCGCAGATGGTTGTGGCGCTCAAGCCGTTGCATGATCGTGCCAAGATCAAGCGCGTTGTTGTCTCCACCTACCAATCCGTTTCGGGATCGGGCAAAGCAGCAATCGACGAGCTTTGGAACCAGACCAAGGGCATGTATGTCCCGGGTCAGGAAGTCGATCCATCGGTTTATCCCAAACAGATCGCGTTTAACGTGATTCCACACATCGACGTCTTTATGGACAGCGGCGACACCAAAGAAGAATGGAAAATGATCGTCGAGACCAAGAAGATCATTGATCCGTCGATTAAAGTCACAGCGACCTGTGTGCGTGTGCCTGTGTTTGTTGGTCACTCCGAAAGCATCAATATCGAGACCGAAGAGTTCCTTGACGAGGACGAAGCCCGCGACATCTTGCGCGAGTCCCCCGGTATCCTCGTGGTCGATAAGCGCGAAGATGGCGGCTACGTCACGCCCGTGGAATGCGTTGGCGACTTCGCCACCTTTGTTTCGCGTATCCGTCAGGACGTGACCATCGAGAATGGTCTGAACCTGTGGTGCGTGTCCGACAACCTGCGCAAAGGCGCGGCGCTCAATGCGGTTCAGATCGCAGAGCTTCTGGGGCGTCGGGTTCTGAAAAAGGGCTAAGACGGTCGTTTCGATCTGTTAAGACTTTTGAGAAAGGGCGCGGTTTTCGCGCCCTTTTGCATGAGTGATTCTCTCTGGTTGTGCGAGTGTGGACACAATCCCGTCGTGCTTGCGCGTAGTTTCACATGAAATCGGGTCGAGTGCGCGTCTGAAAAGCGTCACGTTAAAGCACTGATTTTAATGCGATTGTAGCGAGGAGTCGCAAAGGTTCGACGAATTCTCTTAAAAGTCTATTCATAGAAAGGGCAAAAGATCGGCCGTAATATGGTCTTCTCAACACAAGCCATGACGAAGTAAGAGAGAAGGTGAAGGAATGTTCAGAGTAACGTTCAATTTCAAAAAACGCCTTGGGGCCGATGAGACGTTTGATGTCGAGACGAAGGTGGTTCCCGATCGTCGCGGGGATTGGGTGCGCGAAGAAACCCGCCTCACACGCGAGGAAGTGTGCCGCACCTTCAAAGACAAACCGTGGTTGCAGGATCATGATCCTAAATACGGGCGTTCGGCATCGTAGCCATCGCAGTCGTTTCGTATAGGCGAACCCTTGCCGTTTCGGGCAACCGCTGCCCAGCACACGGAAAATTTGGTTGCACCCGACATATAGTCATTGAAATCTGTCCTCCAGAAAGAGGAGGACATTATGCCCCTGCACCCCCGCGTTATATCCGCCATTGCCACATCACTTATTGCCCTGTCTCCCGCCATCGCTCAGGCAGAGGTGTTCACCGCACAAAGCACAGTCTCCGCGGCAACCCTCTACCCCAACGGGGCTGAGATTACCCGTACAGCGCGTCTTCAGATGCCTGCAGGCCATCACGAGTTGCGCCTCACCGACATTCCCTATCAAACCGTTCAGCCCCTCACTCAAAGCCTACGGGCGGAGTTGAAGAACGCGGTGCTTGGACCTGTGAGTGTACGTGCTGCGACATCGCCGCAATCCGAGAGCGGATCGCCACAGGCGCAGGCCGCACAGGTGGTTCTCAACGCCGCCAAAGATACGCTCGCCCAGCTAAAGGCCCAGAAGGTCGCTGCATTGGATGAGGTCCAAGCTGCGCAAGACAGCCTCGATTTCCTGACCCGTCTGAAAGCACCCAGTGGTGCCACAGCGGCGGATTTGGCGCAAACAGCCGCAATGATCCGCGAGCAATCTTCCGCAGCGCGCGTGGAGAAGGCACAGGCACAGGCGCGCGCTGATGCCTTGGTCGAGGAAATAGCGGATGCCAAAGCGGCCGTAGAGGCTGCCAAATCCGATTTGGCCCGCATCGCCGCAACAGACCTGTCCCATGTGACCGTTACGTTGCATGTCGAGGTGCCCCAGGAAGCCGAAGTGTCCGCTGATCTGATCTATCCCGTGAATGACGCAGGATGGGTGCCAAGCTATACTGCGCGTCTAGATACGGTAACGGGAGAGATGCAGCTTGAGCGCGGCGTAAAGGCCGTTCAGGCGACGGGCGAGGCGTGGTTCGACGTCGATCTGGCGTTCTCCACAGAACGTCCTGACCGCCGCACCGCTCCGTCACAAGTGTCTCCGCTCATTCGACGTTTGTTTGATCCTGAAGAGCTTCGTCCTGTGGCGCGTACGATGGCGGCAGACAGCATGGATGTTCAAGGCGTGATGGCGGAAGAAATGGCGCCGCCGCCAATGATGACGAAGTCCGCAGCGCCCCAATCCTATGGTCTGAGCCTGACCTATACTTTGCCAAGCGCCCAGACGCTCTATTCCAACGCTGATGAAACCACAGAGTTCGCTTTGAGTACGGTCGAGGTCGCCCCTGATGTGACTGTGCGTGCCGTGCCACTCTATGAGGCGACGGGCTATGTCGTGGCCGAGTTTGAAAACGAAAGCGGCGAGGTTCTTTTGCCTGGCGAGATGCGCATGTACCGCGATGGGGCCTTTATTGGGCAAAGCTACATCGACACCATCGCCGCAGGGCAGGATACGGAACTGGCTTTTGGCGCGGTGGATGGCATTCAGGTATCACGTGTGGTTCTCACTCGTAACGAGGGCGACCGTGGCATGATCCGTAAATCCAACGAAATGGAAAGCGCGGTGCGCCTGACTGTTGAAAACCTCACGGACCGTGCATGGCCAATTGAGGTGGTTGATCGGGTTTCCGTGGCAGAGCAAGAGGATCTGAAAATTGAATGGACCTCGACCCAAGAGCCAACTGAAGTCAGTGCCGACGACAAACGTGGTGTATTGACGTGGGCCTTTGATCTGGTGCCTTCGGGGGAGTGGTCCACCGAAGTGACGGAAAAATTGACGTGGCCCGAGGGGCAACAGCTTCGTTAGTGCGATCGCGCGACGAAGACATACACGCACAGCTTTAGGGAGAGCGGGGTCAATTCGACCCCGCTTTTCGCGTATTTGGACGTACCGTGATTCGTTTGAATTCCTGCGAATTTTAAGCATGACACAATGCTGCCAGATTGCCGCCGTGAAGCTGCCCGCAGGGCGCCACGGGAGTGTACCGACTTTAACCACGCCAAAGAGGGTAGGACAAATTTTACCTTTTGGATTTCCCTGTGGTGGGCCGATTCTAACCCATTGAAATCTATGGGTGTAAAGTCCCCATCATCTGAATTGTGTGCGCTTTGTATCAAATTTGAAAAATCATGAAATACGCCTGAGTTCACTTCTGTGGTCCCATAAATCCAAGAGTTCAAACAGCCGTACCGAGAGGATGGACACATGATCAAGTTGTTGAAAACCGCACAGCAGACCGTCGACACACGGAGCGCGACAGTTCTCAACTGGGACGTGCGTGCCGACTATGCATCTGGAACACCCGCGAACCATAATCTGACGCGAGAGGCGCGTGAGGGAAATGTCGTTCCTCTTACCACCTACATGTCGGAGCCGGATTTCCGCCCTGACCTTGGCGCACGTATTTCAATCGCGGCTTAAGGCCACGCACAGACATTTCGAAAAGGAAAACGACCATGAATGACTTTATTGCAAAAGCACGCGAAAACCGGATCGTTGCACTTAGCCTGCATCGCAATGGCACAATGATGTTCTTTCCCGAGACCGACATTGACCCACAAGGCAACATGTCCGAATTGGAAACGCGCCGCGCAATGATGCAGGTCTCAAAGCCGATGTTCGTCCGCTCACAGAGCCTTGCCGGTTCCGCGATCATCGCGACGCCAGACCATGCAACGGTCGCCAACGCGCCGAACGAACCCTTTGTCCTGACCCAAGAGTTGGCTGTTACTAACGCCGCATAGAACTGCGGCGCTGACCTTGAACAATCAGATCTGAACGAAGCTATCGACCTCGGGATCATACTGATGCAATTCGCCCTCGGCTATGTCGGTCCACAACCCGTGAATGCTAAGATCACCGCTCTCCACGGCGGCGCGGACAAACGGAAAGGTCATCATGTTCTCAAGCGAAATGAGAACGGATTCTTTTTCCAAGGCGCGCATAGGATCGGATTCATCCCTTGCCAGGACGCGTTCATACCCAGGGCGAAGGATTTCCATCCAGCGCCCGACAAAGGATGACTTTTCTTCAAGCTCTGGCGCATTGCCCGAACACATCTCATGGCAGCCCTCGACGCCACCACAGCTTGAGTGGCCGAGAACGACAATGTGGGCCACTTTCAAATTGACCACAGCATATTCGATTGCGGCCGATGTCCCGTGGTGGTCGCCTTGTTCCTCGAACGGTGGGACAAGGTTTGCAATGTTGCGGTGAATGAAAAACTCGCCTTGGTCGGCTCCAAAGATGGATGTGACATGAACACGGCTATCACAACACGAAATGACCATAGCGCGGGGGCGCTGACCCTCGGTCGCGAGACGGCGATACCAAGCGCTATTCTCTGAATAGGTCGTTGCTTTCCAACCGTGATAACGTTGCACCATATAGGCTGGTAGCGGCTTCGCGTTCTTCATCGTGTGTCATCCCTCACAGGTTCAAAGAAATTTCCGAGAATGTAGTGAAATTTTTGCGGACTTCGAAGGAAGAAATGATCCCGCATTAAACCTTTTCTTGAATGCTTCGGGTCAAAGTCAGGTTATTGCGTGGGGGCGCATGGAATATTGGGGAAAATTATGGTGGTAGCTAAATTGCGGCTAGAGGGTAACGTCCATCTTGATCGAGAACGACTCGATCAGCTTTACGCACAATTGGGCCCTACAGGTGCCGAGGGTATTGTGAACCGCGCTATGGAAGAGCTCGCAGTGCGGTTGGCCAAGGTCGAAAGTTGTCATCGAAAGGGACAACTCGAGGAATTGCAACGTGCGGCGCGGTCCATGATTGCAATCTCGGAGCAGATCGGAATGGTGACATTCGCGCAAGTCGCCGCGAGTGTGAGCGCTTTGGCCGTTACCGATGATGGCACAGCTCTTGCTGCTACGGTGGAGAGGCTTATGCGGATTGGAGAAAATTCTCTTTTAGCAGTGTGGGACCTGCAAGGCGCATCCATTTAGAAAGGGATGTCGTCGAAACATTGGGCAGGCCGTCCTATTCTAGGGGTGGATGGCTTGCCTCGTGTTTTCGTTCCTGCTTGCAGGTGGCATCGGAAGGATTAGGGTGGTGTAAATGCACCCAAAAAGAGCCTGATCATGTCCTTGACGTTTGCCCCGTCCTCCGCAAATTCCCTCCCGCTTTATCTTGTCACGCCTGACGGGCTCGACGCGATTAAAGCGCGGCTGACCGCCACCCAGTCCCAGTGGATTGAAGCGCACGGGTTCACGGGGAAATTGGGAGAGGTCTGTGTTCTTCCCGACGAGAACGGGATCGCGGGAGCTATTGCGGGGCTTGGTACTGAGGCTGCTCGCCAACGGACGCGATTTGCACTTGGCGCTGTGCGCTCGAAACTGCCTGAGGGGGTCTTTCATCTTGAGACCGACCTGACGGGGACCGCATTGAATGAGCAAGCACTCGGCTGGCTTCTTTCTGGCTACGTGTTCGATAAATACACATCTGCCAAAACCCCCAAGGCACGGCTTGTCGCGCCTGGTGGAATAGATGCTTTGCGTCTCGAGACGATCGCCGCAGGGGAAGCATTGACCCGCGATCTTATTAATACGCCTGCTTCCGATATGGGGCCGGATGAATTGGAGGCCGCTGCCCATAGTGTAGCGGATCGGTTCGATGCAAATGTATCGGTCGTTAAAGGAGAGGCACTACTCACCCAGAATTTCCCGATGATCCATGCTGTTGGTCGCGCCTCTCCGCGCGCGCCGCGCCTGATTGACATGACTTGGGGGCAAAGCGGACCGAAACTAACCCTTGTGGGGAAGGGGGTTTGCTTTGATACGGGCGGCCTCAACATCAAGCCAGGGGCCTCTATGGGCTTGATGAAAAAAGACATGGGAGGCGCGGCTACGGTTCTTGGCCTAGCGCAAATGATCATGGCGCTTGGCTTGGATGTTCAGCTGCGCGTGTTGATCCCCGCCGTCGAAAATTCGATCTCGGGTGAGAGCTTCCGTCCGCAAGACATCCTGACCTCGCGCAAGGGGCTGACAGTTGAGATAAACAACACCGATGCCGAAGGCCGTCTTGTTCTGGCTGACGCTTTGGCGCTCGCGGACGAAGGGGATGCCGATTTGATAATCTCGATGGCAACATTGACGGGGGCAGCGCGAGTTGCGGTCGGTCCCGATCTCGCGCCCTTCTACGCCTCGACGCCAAAGGATGTCGCCGCCGTGATGGCGGGGGCCGCCAATGCCGCCGACCCTGTGTGGCAAATGCCGTTTTGGGAGCCGTATGAAAAGATGATCGAACCCGGAATTGCCGATCTCGATAACGCACCCTCTGGGGGATTTGCGGGGTCAATTACGGCGGCGCTGTTCCTGCGTCGTTTCGTGTCGCAAACACCGCGCTATATGCATTTCGACATTTACGGCTGGAACCCTGCGGCGGCACCTGCGCGCCCCAAAGGCGGGGTGGGTCAGGGCGCGCGCGCTCTGCTTGATGCACTTTCAGACCTGTTGCCGCTATGACTGATCGTCGCCTCACTCCCGCCAACAGTCGCGTGGCCTTAGCGGGATTTGCCGCACAGGGGCAAACGGTTGTCGAGCCTGTTACGGCATGTGTTTGTGTCCCTGTGGCTGATCTGCGCGCTGCACCGGATGGCGCACGTGACCGGCAATTGTTGCATGGTGAGCTATTCGATGTGTTGGAGCGCCATGATGGGTGGGCCTTTGGTCAGTCCCAAAAGGATGGCTACGTGGGCTATCTATCAGAGGCGGATATCGGAGCGGCGCAGACGGCAACGCATATGATTTCCGTGCGAGCGACGCACCTATACCCGACTGATGATTTCAAATCCGAAGCTGTTGCATCGCTTTCGTTTGGCAGTCGTATTCATGTGGTGGATGAGCGCCGCAAGTTTATGGAGGTCGAAGGCGGTCTATTCGTGCCTAAACCCCACATCCGCCCGATTGATCGGCCCTTCACCGATCCTGTTACCATCGCTCAACTGTTGTTCGGGACGCCGTACCTTTGGGGTGGAAACTCGGCCTTCGGCATTGATTGTTCGGGGTTGGTGCAAGCGGGCCTTTTGGCCTGTGGCATCCCTTGCCCCGGAGATAGCGATCTACAGATGGCGTTGGGTGCGGAGGCGCAAGGTGATTATCAGCGCGGAGACCTGATTTTTTGGAACGGGCATGTGGCGATGTGCGTTGACAGTGAGGTGCTTATCCACGCCAACGCCTATCATATGGCCGTGACCTATGAGCCGATTGCGAAAGCTATTGCACGGATTGCGGCGCAGGGCGACGGGTCTGTCATAGCGCACCGACGGCTTTGAGCGGGGTCATTCGACAGCGCGGATAAGTTTGCGGTCAAAGTAGCGCAATACCACCGCCAAATCGTGTCCGCGTTTGAGAATTTGACCATCCATGGAGATAACGGAGTACATGCCTTGACGGTTGCGCAGTCGCGGGCGTTTTTCGACGCGGTAAATGGGGTGTTCTGCGGTGCGTCGAAAAATCGAGAATACCGCAACGTCCTTTAAAAACGACATCCCGTAGTCCCGCCATTCTCCCGCGGCGACGAAGCGCCCGTACATACCGAGAATCACACCAAGTTCGCGTCGGTCAAAGGCGACCTTTTCATCGGTGGGCTTGTTGGGGAAAGGAGTGGGTGTTTGTACGGTCATATGAAAAGACTGTGGCTATTTCCTCGATGAATCAAGGGAGAATGCGAGAACTGTTCGAGCTACGTGATCAGTTGCCTCAGTTGCGCCACAAAAAGACCCGTCGATTATCGTTTTCGTTCCCCGCTTTGGCCTGCATTACAGACGAAAACTATAGCCACGGAGCGAAACGCTTTGCCCCGGTGCTGCGGTTTAACAGCCCCCACCCAGTTCGCAGCGCCGGGGGGTTTCCTCTAAACGAACAAACTAAGCCGGGATCGCAACGTGCGTCCCGGCTTTTATTTTTGTTGAGGGTACTTGGTCTGTCGGGGTGGGTTGATGGAGCTACCCACACCATGCCCGTACAATGCGTCCGTCTTCGTCGAGATCAATATTGGTTCGATCAAGGCGGTAGTCCCGTGTCATAACGGCATTCGGCGGAAGTATCCGCACGGGATCGGGCAATGAAATTGTATCAAGCGCGCTTTTATCCTTGCCGAAAAGAGGCGTCACAATGTCCTTGGCGCAACTCTCGGCCACGGGGGTGGGATCTTGTTCGGCGGGCGTCGGCATTGCGGTCTCCTCTTGGCACGCGCTGAGTGCGGTTAGGATGGTGAGGCAAAGTGCGAAACGAGTCATGGGGTCACCCGATAAGCTGCGAGGAACATGCGTACGGCAGATGCAATGATCCGGTTACGTTCGTCGACGTCGAAGGTGCAAGCGGCATCGAAGGTGCAACAGGCCACTGAACGGACTTTGCACAGTTCGGCAAATTGCTCCGCCGCAAGCTCAATGTCGTCAATGTCCAATTCGCCACGCGCGGTACAGCTTCGCAAATAGGCGGCGATGCGATCCCGCACCAGCATTGGCCCGCTCTCATAGAACTTGCGGCCTATTTCGGGAAAGCGTTCGCTCTCCGCGACAGCGGTGCGGAAAATGGCTTGTCCGAAATCCGACAGCATGTAGTCCACCAGTTTGCGCCCTATGATGGGCAAAAGAACCTCGGGCGGTGCGCCCATGTCCAATTCTCCCGCCCCTTCATCGGCTTGTCGTTTCATTTCGCGGCTTGCGATTTCGATGAACAAAACGCGCTTGTCGGGGAAGTAGCTGTAAAGGGTTGCTTTGGAGACACCAGATTCGCGGGCGATATCGTCCACGGACGCCCCTTCGAATCCGTCCCGCAGAAAGACGGTCCGTGCCCCTTCGACAACTTGGTCGAACTTGCGGCCTTTTTTGATTTCTGCGCTGTGCACCGGTTTGTCACTCCTGCTTTTCTTTGGACAATAGCGACTTAATAACGCGTGGCAAAGCGACTTCCCGAAGCGTAAAAAGTGGCAGACCCGAAGGCCTGCCTAGTGCTCGACAGGGATGTCGATCGTCATGCTGCGAGGAGATCTCTCACGGCACAATTCAGAAACTAAACTGATTGGTTTAGTTCGGCAAGAAGAAACTGAACTGATCAGTGTAGTTATGTGTCTTGCGGGATAACGTTGAAGCAACTACTTTAGAATAATTCTAAGTGGAGATAGAGATGATCCCCGGCTTTGCAAACAGACGCAAATTCTCCGATCTGACGGAGCAAGAAATTTTGGCCCTCGCGATTTCCTCCGAGGAAGATGACGCGCAAATCTATCGTCTCTATGCCGAACGACTTCGCAAGGATTTCCCCGATAGCGCCTTGGTCTTTGACGGTATGGCTGCCGAAGAAGATGGCCACCGCGCCGCGCTTATCGCCCTGCATAAGCGGCGCTTCGGGGATGTCATTCCGCTGATTCGCCGCGAACATGTGTCGGGCTATTATGCGCGTAAACCTGTGTGGTTGATTGAAAATCTCGGCCTCGAACGGATGAGGGCGGAAGCACGGGCGATGGAGCAAGGGGCCGAAGCCTTCTACCGTCGGGCTGCTGCCCAGACCACGGACGCGGACACGCGCAATCTGCTTGGTGAACTTGCTGCCGCAGAAGCGGGCCATGGCAAACGGGCAGAAGAATTGGAAGCCGAACATCTTGGCGCGGACGCACGCACTCGCGAAGACGAAGATGCGCACCGTAAATTTGTGCTGACTTGGGTGCAGCCGGGACTTGCGGGCCTTATGGATGGGTCCGTGTCCACGCTCGCGCCGATCTTTGCGACTGCCTTTGCCACGCAAGATACCCATACGACCTTTCTCGTCGGCTTGGCCGCATCCGTTGGTGCGGGGATTTCGATGGGCTTCACGGAAGCTGCCCACGATGACGGCGTGATCTCGGGTCGTGGTTCTCCGATCAAACGTGGCCTCGCTTCCGGTATCATGACGATGGTCGGCGGGCTTGGGCACGCTTTGCCCTATCTGATCCCTGATTTCTGGACAGCAACAATAATCGCTTTGGTGGTTGTCTTCGTCGAACTTTGGGCCATCGCGTGGATTCAGAATAAATTCATGGAAACACCCTTTATGCGAGCCGCTTTTCAGGTTGTGCTTGGTGGCGCTCTGGTATTCGCTGCGGGGGCACTTATCGGTGGGGGATGACCCGCGCCGAATGTTCCAATTTACGAAAGCGACCCCGTGACGAAAATCTACATTGATGCCGATGCCTGCCCCGTCAAAGAAGAGGCTGAAAAAGTCGCAACGCGTCACAAAATCCCGTGCTTGTTCGTGTGCAATGGCGGGCTGCGGCCATCGCCTAATCCCTTTGTCGAAATGGTGTTTGTCCCAGATGGGCCGGACGTGGCCGACATGTGGATCGCTGACCGTGCGGGGCGCGGTGATGTGGTCGTGACGGGTGACATCCCTCTCGCGGCGAAAGTGGTCGAGGCAGGGGCACGCGTCATCAAACACAACGGTGAGCCGCTCACGCAGGCCAATATCGGCAACGTCTTGGCCACACGCGATCTCATGGCCGATCTTCGCGCAGCCGATCCGTTTCGCCAAGGGGGCGGAAAGCCGTTTTCCAAAGCCGACCGCTCGCGGTTCCTCGACGGATTAGACCGCGCCATTCAAGCCGCAAAGAGAGACATAGCATGACCATTGATGTGGTGATATTTGATATCGGAAACGTGTTGATCGAGTGGCAGCCCGAGCGGCATTACGATGCCACTATCGGTGAGGAGCGACGCAAGGAGATGTTCGCGGCGATTGATCTTCATGCGATGAATGACAAGATCGATACGGGCGCACCGTTTCGCCAGACCATCGAGCGGGCCGCAGAAGAAAACCCTGCGTTTCGCGACGAAATTCTCATGTGGTACTTTGACTGGATCAAGATGGCAGCCCCCGCCATTCCGCATTCGGTCGCGTTGCTACGGGCGCTGCGGGCCAAGGGTGTTCGCGTTATTGCGCTGTCAAACTTCGGCATCGAGAGTTTCGAGTTTGCGGAAACCAAATACCCGTTTTTGATCGAGTTCGATAAAACCTACGTCTCTGGACGTATGGGCTGTGTCAAACCACACAGCCTCATTTATGAAATGTTGGAAGCAGGGGAAACAGCGCAACCTGACAGGTTTCTGTTTGCCGATGACCGCCAAGACAACATTGATATGGCCGCAAGCCGAGGCTGGCAAACGCACCTGTTTGAGGGGCCCAAAGGGTGGGCTAAACGACTGGTCCGAGAGGGGCTGCTCACCGTAGATGAGGCAGGGCTTTAAGTCAGCGCCTTCGCTACGCGCTGCCCCAATGGAATCTCTTTGATCGGTAGATGCACGATCGCGGAAAACGCGCCAACGCCCACACCGACCCACCAGACAGCGGTGTAGCTGCCATAGATGTCATAGAGCCTACCGCCGAGCCACACGCCGAGGAATGCACCCAATTGGTGTGAGAAAAAGACGATCCCGTAGAGCGTCCCCATGTAGCGCAGCCCGTAGATATGCGCGACGAGGCCCGAAGTGAGTGGTACCGTGGCGAGCCAGAGTGCTCCCATCACGACGGAGAAAATCAGCACCGAGGTGGGTGTGATCGGCAGGAAAATGAAGGTGGCGGCCGCAATGGTCCGCGCGACGTAGATCCCGGCAAGAAGGTATCGCTTGGAATACCTGTAGCCCAAATAGCCCGCCATCAGTGTCCCGCCAATATTCGCCAGACCGATGAGCGAGATCGAGATTGCGCCGAGCGCTGAGGTCGAGGTGACACCAATAGCCGCAAGCGTGCCCGAGGGATCAATCGCACCGCACATTTCAGTGACGAGAGCGGGAAAGTGCGCAGTGATAAAGGCAAGCTGATAGCCGCAGGAAAAGAAGCCCAGAAAGATCAGGGTATAGCTTGGATCGCGGAAGGCCTTGCCAAGGATCGCACCAAGGCTTTCTTCCAACTCGGCTTTCGAGGCGGGTTGTGGCGCGCGCATGAGCGGCAGCGCCAGAAGCGACACCAAAATGGCGGCGGCAAACAAGAGGAAAACATCTTGCCACGGCATGAAGGACAAGAACCATTCCGCGAGCGGAGCACCAAACACTTGCCCCGCCGACCCCGCAGCGGTTGCAATGGCGAGCGACATTGAGCGGTTTTGGTCTGAAGAGGCACGGCCCACAACGGCGAGAATGACGCCAAAACCTGTGCCTGCGATGCCGAATCCTACGAAGATTTCAAAGAATTGATGCCCCTCGGGCGTGACGGCAAAGGAGGACAGGACCAAGCCCGCCGCATAGGTCAAGGCGCCTAGGATGATGGCCTTGCGGTCGCCCATCCGTTCCGCAATGGCGCCGAATATCGGTTGCCCGAACCCCCACGCAAGGTTCTGAATCGCAATCGCCATTGAGAACTCGGCGCGGGGCCAGTTGAATTCGGAGGCGATGGGAATTTGGAACACGCCAAAGGACGCACGGATCGAAAAGCTGATGATCATAATGAGACAACCGCCGATCAGGACGGGTGTGAACAATGGCGTGCGTGCGTCGGACATATTTGTCTCCTTTGCGCCAGATGTCGGTCACGGAGCGAATTGCGTCAATCAAAACATTGGCATGGTGTGGATCACCTTTCCTTATGATGCGCCGCGCGATAAGGGAAGATATGGAAAGTTTGACTGACATTTACGCGGCAAAGGTCGCATCTGGTGCGCTGACGGCGGACCCTGCGCAAGAGGCTGTATTGCCCTTGTTTGATGAGGTTCGTGACGCGCTGCGAGCCGCGCCACGCGGCAAAAAGGGGCTGCTGTCCCTGATTGGTGGGCGCAAGCCGCCACCACAGATCAAAGGATTGTATTTGTGGGGCGGTGTCGGTCGCGGGAAATCCATGCTGATGGACCTTTTCCACGAATATAGCCCCGTTCCCTCGCGCCGCGTGCATTTCCACGCCTTTATGCAAGAGGTGCAAGCAGGCATCCATGCTGCCCGCCAAAAAGGTGTAGAGGACGCCATTGCGCCCGTGGTCGAAGAGGTTGCCAAGGATATTCGCTTGTTATGTTTCGACGAAATGCAGATCACGGATATCGCCGACGCAATGATCGTCGGAAGGGTGTTCGAAGGGTTATTCAAGCGGGGTGTGACGGTCGTCACCACCTCCAACCGCGTGCCTGATGATCTATACAAAGACGGGTTGAACCGACAGTTGTTTCTACCGTTCATTGCGCTCATCAAAGAGCGCCTGACGGTCCATTACCTGCATTCGCCCGTGGATTACCGCCAAGGGCGTTTGACAGGCACACCCGTCTATTTCCATCCCGTCGATGACACGGCTCGGGCTGCGATTTCGAGTATCTGGGATGACCTGACGGGCGGGCAAACCGAGGGGCTGACGCTTCAGGTTCAGGGCCGCGATGTAGTCTTGCCGCGGTTTCACAACGGTATTGCGCGTGCGACGTTTTGGGATTTATGCGCACAGATGTATGGCCCCGCCGATTATCTCGCTATTGCCGATGCGGTAAAGCTCCTGATTTTGGAAGAAGTTCCTCGCCTGTCGCGCACCAACTTCAATGAGGCCAAGCGGTTTGTGACTTTGGTGGATGCGCTCTACGAGGCCCATGTGCGTTTGATTGTGAGTGCGGTGGACGAGCCGGAGCGGCTTTACATCGAGGGGGCGGGTGCGTTTGAATTTGAGCGCACAGCCTCGCGATTGCGCGAGATGCAGGATGCCAATTGGGGGCAGGAGTAAAGTTTTCCACGCCGTGATTTGCGTTAGTTACTTCATTACAAAGGCCGCCCTGTAAGGCGGCCTTTGTCGTGTTTGGGGTTTGGGTTACTTGCCTGAAACCGTGATCGCGGCTCCGCGTGTGTCGATCCAAGGATGCGATGCCAAAGCCGCTTCCATTGCTGCATTGGCGTCATCGACAAGCTTTTGGCCGTCAAAGCCCTTGGCGGTCATGTCGGCAATCCATTCGGCCGTGACCTCATCGCCAAGCGCACGAATTTTTGCGGTTTCTTCTTCGCTCAGCACGGCGATGGTGTTGTCGCTTGCTCCGATCTCGACGAGACCATCTTCGTCGCCACGATCATAAGCCGCACCCGACCATTCCGATGCCATCAGGCCCGAATTGGCGTCAATCACGGCCTTAAGGTCATCGGGCAGGCTGTCGTACTTCGCTTGGTTCATTGCCCAGATAAAATAGAGATTGTAGAAGGACCGGTCACCCGCAACATCAGTGTGGCTGTCGGTCAATTCGTCGAGCTTCAAAGACGGTGCCATTTCAAAAGTGATCACACCACCGTCCAACACGCCCTTGGCGAGAGCTTCGGGAAAGGCGGGGACGGGCATACCAACTGGCGTTGCGCCAAGTTTGCTCAACAGGAGCGTCGAGGTGCGGGTCGGTGCACGTAGTTTCAGACCTTTCAGATCTTCCACAGTTTCAAGGGCAGGGCCCTTTTTGTGGACGAGGCCTTCGCCGTGCATGTGTGCCGCTAGAACTTTTACGTCCTTGAAGTCGTCCATGAGATGTTTCTGCGTAAATTCCCATGCGGCGATGGAGGCCAATTCGCCCGATTTCGCAGTCATGAAGGGAAGTTCCATCGCTTCGACTTCGGGGAAACGCCCTGGTTGATAGCCGGGGATGACCCAACCGCCATCAATCGCGCCATCGCGGATGAGGTCGTATTGGTCAGGGGCTTTGCCACCTAGCTGCATCAAAGGATACATCTCGATTTTGATCCGCCCGCCAGATTCTTTTTCGATCTTGTCGGCCCAAGGCTGCATAAAATACATCGGAGAACCCGAAGCGGGAGATACGAAGTGCTGAAAGCGGAGCGTGACCTCTTGAGCGTACGCGCCGACGGTTGTGGCGGTCGCAGTCAGGGCCGCAAGGGCCACGGATTTCAAAAGCATGTTCATGGGCAAGCCTCCTTCTCAGGCTGGGGCTGCGGGTGGTTGACCCGCGGTCAATTCCAATGTGGGAACTGGCTACCTCAGTTGCAAGTTATTCGCAAGAAGGAATAGGTAAATTTATCTGACCTTTCGGTCAAATACCTGATTTGAGGCGACTTTCGTAAACTTTACCGCGTGTGAACCTTACACGTTATAGGTCGGGTGGAAGCGACCAGTGGGCGACAAAGTGAAGATTTCACACCCGTAAGCGGTCACACCTATTGAATGCTCGAACTGTGCGGACAGAGACTTGTCACGTGTCACTGCGGTCCAGTCATCGGCCAGAACCTTGGTCTCGGGGCGGCCAAGGTTGATCATAGGTTCGATGGTAAAGAACATGCCTTCTTCGAGAACGGGACCCTGACCTGCGCGGCCATAGTGCAAAACATTTGGCGGAGCGTGGAACACGCGGCCCAGACCGTGACCGCAAAAATCACGCACAACCGACATGCGCTGTGCTTCGGCATAGGTTTGGATTGCATGGCCGATATCGCCAAAGGTATTGCCCGGCTTGACCATGTCGATGCCTTTGAACAGGGCGTCGTGGGTGACTTGGATCAGGCGCTCGGCTTTGCGCGACAGCTTGCCTGCGACATACATCCGCGAGCTATCCCCGAACCAACCGTCCTTGATCACGGTGATGTCGATGTTGACGATGTCGCCGTCCTTGAACTTCTTCGCGCTCGGGATGCCGTGACACACAACGTGATTGATGGAGATACAGGTCGCGTGCTTGTAGCCTTTGTAGCCAATGGTGGCGGATGTGGTGCCAAGTTCGGTCACGCGCCGTTCCACAAAGGCATCGACCTCTTCGGTCGTGGTGCCGGGAATGACGAGATCGGCGACCTCATCTAGAATCTGTGCGGTGATCTGACCTGCGGCATGCATACCCGCAAAGTCTTCTGCCTCGTGGATTCGAATGCCATCTTTGGTGATGCGGCCGTGATGCGTGTCGTCCAAGAACTCTCTCCATTCGCTTTGGCCCCCATATAATCCTTTGTGCGAAAAAGGGCTAGTGGCGAAGGGTCACATGATGCAAATCCGCGTGGGGTCGAGTGTGATTGCCTGTGGTGAGGCCTGAATATGGCAGACCATTACCTCAACGCCCGCCGCTCGTGCGGCCTGTTCGGCGGCAGCATAGATGGGGTCGATATCGGCGGCAGGGCGGAACCTGTCACAATCTGTGCGACTCACCAGATATAGCATGACGGCGCGGTCTCCCTCGCCGACACGCGCGGACAATTCACCCAGATGTTTGGCCCCGCGCGCGGTTTTGCTATCGGGGAATTCGGCCAAACCTGCCTCACGGCTTAAGGTGACGGATTTTACCTCGACCCAAATCTTGCCACCGTTTTGCGTGATCAGAAAATCCGCACGTGAGTTTTCACCATACTTCACCTCGGCGCGGACATCGCCCTCTAGACCCGCCATCTCTCCAGCCTCAAGGGCTTCCTTGATTACGCGGTTGGCGATGCCTGTATCGACCACAACCGTCGCACCCGCCACTTCGACAAGGCGCAGACCGTATTTCAGTTTCTTTTTGGGATCATCATTAGGCTCGACCCAGACGCGCAGGCCTTCATCGGCCAGCCCCATCATCGAGCCGGGGTTGGGGCAATGGGCCGTGACCTCGCGTCCGTCGGGCAAACGGATATCGGCGAGAAAGCGTTTATAGCGACGGATCAGGGTCGCAGGGACGAGTTCGGTTTGAAAGCGCATGGCGACAGGCCTATACCGAAAGGCAAGCCCTTCTCAAGGAGAGACATATGTCCGCACCGACTCCCAACCCAACCGCAGCCATTCTTGTCATCGGGGATGAAATCCTGTCGGGCCGCACCCGCGATGCCAATATGTATTATCTCGCAGGGGAGCTCGCGAAGGTCGGCATAGACCTCAAAGAGGCGCGAGTGGTCTCCGATGATAAAGAGGCGATCGTGACGGCGGTGCGTGCCCTCTCAGACAGTTACATTCATGTGTTCACCTCTGGCGGCATCGGCCCGACCCATGATGACATCACCGCCGATTGTGTGGCCGAGGCGTTCGGTGTCTCAATTGATGTGCGTGAGGATGCCCGCGCTCTTTTGGAAGCGCATTACGCCTCACGCGGGGCGGAGTTCAATGACGCACGGATGCGCATGGCGCGGATTCCCGATACGGCGACACTTATCGAAAACCCTGTTTCCATTGCTCCAGGGTTCACAGTTCAAAACGTCCACGTCATGGCGGGCGTCCCAAATGTGTTCCAAGCAATGGTGGCTTCAATCCTTCCAACCCTGACTGGCGGATCGCCCCTACTATCACAGACCTACCGCGTCGACCGCCCTGAGAGCGCGGTGGCCGAGCCGTTGGGGGACTTGGCTGCGCGCTATCCTGATCTCTCGATGGGATCGTATCCGTTCACGCGCGATGGTGCGTATGGCACGAATATAGTGATCCGCGGAGCCAATGGCGCACAGGTCGATGCGGCGATGATCGAACTGGCCGCGCTCTTTCCAAAGGCATGATCTCGGACGATACCCTCTGGGCAGCGCTTGAGGCGACTTGGCCGCCTGTATCCTGCGAGCGGTTTGGTCCGTTTGTGTGGCGCGAGGGCGCGGGTGGCGGACAGCGTGTGTCGGCAGCCTCCGCTTCGGCTCCCGTGTCCGCGGATCAGCTTGATCGAATTGAAGCGAGGTTCAACTCCTTAGGGCGTGATCCCCTGTTTCAGGTAAGAGACAACAGCGTCGCATTTGATCGGCTGCTTGACGAGCGGGGTTATGATGTCGTCGATCCGACGGTTCTGATGCTTGCTCCGATTGATAGGTTTCCAATGGAGGTGCCCGATAAGGTCTACACCAGTTGGCCTCCCGTTGCGGTGCAACGTGAGATTTGGGCAGAAGGTGGGATCGATGCCGAACGAGTTGCGGTTATGGAGCGGGTTTCCTGTGCCAAAACCTCCCTATTGGCGCGACTTGGCGATGCGCCCGCGGGGGCGGGATTTGTCGCCGTTAGCAATAGGATTGCCGTTGTTCATGCGCTCGAGGTCAATGTTTCAGCCCGCCGTCATGGCGTGGCGCGTGCGATGCTTGCTCTGGCGGCCTATTGGGCACGAGAGCAGGAGGCGACACACCTTGCACTTCAGGTCACACAGGCCAATGCGGCCGCTGTGTCGCTCTATTCTTCGCTTGGAATGAAGGCGGTGGGTCAGTACCATTACCGCAAAAGGAGCAGTCCCCCTCGTGAAACGTAAGTTTGGTGCCAATCCCATTGTTATGGCTGCATGTTCGGTATGGTTCGGCGTCTCTGCCGCTGCTCTGGATTTACCAGCCTCCGCGCTGTTGACGGCGTCCAATGTCGAGACCAAAGAAGCTAATTTCCCAAGCACCGCTTTTCAGGGCGGGACGGCAAAGTTTGCGACGGCCAAGGGGCAGATCACAAGACGAGCTTATAAAATTTCTGGATCAAGCCTGACCAGTTTTCAACTGATCGAGCCGCTAAAGGTGCAGTTGCAAGATGAGGATTTCGAAATTCTGTTCGCCTGTGCCGATACGGTCTGTGGCGGGTATGATTTCCGTTATGCTTTGGACCTGTTGCCGCCGCCCGATATGTTTGTTGATCTCGGCAATTTCCAATATCTGCTCGCCGCGCATCCTGATGGGCGATATGTCTCGGTCATTACGAGCCGCGCGGCACAGGCGGGCTTTGTGCAAATCACGACAGTCACACCAAAAGACATGGTCGTCGATGATGCGCCGCGGGCCTCCATCCCAATGGCTCAGGTCAATCCGACATCCGATTTGCCTTTGATTGAGCAACTGACGGGGATGGGGCATGTTGCCCTTGACGATCTGGCGTTTGAAACGGGTTCGTCCCAACTTGGCGCGGGGCCGTTTGTCTCTTTGTCGACATTGGCCACCTACCTGAAAAACGCACCGGAAGCGCGGGTCGTTTTGGTTGGGCACTCGGATAATGTCGGCGGGTTGGCGGTCAATGTCGCGTTGTCAAAGCAACGCGCGGCCTCTGTGAAAAAACGTCTAATCGAGGCGCATGGCGTCGCGGCATCGCAACTCGGGGCCGAAGGTGTCGGCTATCTGGCACCGCGCACCACGAATGCCACCGAAGAGGGGCGTAACACGAACAGAAGGGTCGAAGCGATTCTCGCTCCGACCCAGTAAGACTGCAGGTGTAGAATTGTCATTGGCGGCGTGGTTATATCACCACTTGTTTGGACCTTTTTCCGCGAAGGAATGCACGAGGAAATCGATGAATGCGCGCACTTTCGGTTGGGTAAATCGACCCGGTGGGTAGACGGCGTAGATGCCTTGAGTTTCTGCGGGAAGGTCGGGAATGGCCACTTCGACCAAGCCTTTCTCCAGTGCATCCGCGTAGAGGAAGGAAGGCAAATAGGCGATGCCAAGACCAGAGATTGCCGCGTTCAAAAGTGACTGACCATCATTGACGGTAAGCCACCCTGCTGTCCGCACCTGACGTTTTTCACCAGACGGTGCCGTGAGTTTCCACACGGCTGCGTTTGCCTGATTTCCGTAGTGCAACAACTTATGGTCGTTGAGGTCGTCGATTTTTTGCGGTCGTCCGTATTTCTGGAAATACGATGGTGAGCCCACCATCATCTTTGTGGTTTCAGTGAGCTTGCGTGCCCGCAGGGTACTGTCCTCCAATTCGCCGATACGAATGGCCATATCGAAGCCTTCGGAGATCAATTCCACGTAGCGGTTGTTCAACACCATGTTCACGTTGATGTCGGGGAATTCCGACAGGAAATCACCCAAAACGGGAGACAGGTGGTTTACACCGAAATCCGTGGCAACCGAGATACGCAACAGACCCGAAGGGTCCGATTGCATTGAGCTGACAAGTGCGTCTGCTTCGCCCGCATCATTGAGCACGCGACGGGCGCGATCATAATAGGCCAGACCGATTTCGGTCGGACTGACGCGCCGCGTTGTTCTGTTGAGAAGGCGCGCGCCTAGGCGGGCCTCCAGTGAAGACACGTGCTTGGATACGGCAGACTTTGAAATCCCCATTTTCTTCGCAGCGTCCGTAAAGCCGCCTTGGTCCACAACCGTGGCAAAGGCTTCCATTTCGGTCAATCTATCCATGTATTCTACCTGCAGTATCTTTCTGATTGCAGATGAACATGCCGATCAATTCGGGCAACAATGGGGTGAGCGAGGGACAATAGCGTGATCAATTCACTGATCGTTGCGGTGGTGGAAACGCGGAAATAATGCGTTTCCACCTAATAATTTCAAAGATTTAGAGCGTCGCGGCGAGACGTGCGCCCTGATCTATGGCGCGTTTTGCGTCAAGCTCTGCGGCGACATCCGCACCGCCGATCACATGCACTTTGCGTCCCTTTTCCTCTAAGGAGTCGGCAAGGGATCTGTCGGAAATCTGGCCTGCACAGAGCACGATTGTGTCGGCTTCGATCAATTCGCGCTCGCCATTTTTGGTGATCACAATGCCGTCCCGTGTGATTTCCTCATAGTTCGCTCCGCCTAGCATCCGCACGCCTTTCATCTGCAGGGTCGCGCGGTGAATCCAGCCCGTAGTCTTGCCCAGCCGCTTGCCTGGTTTCTCTGCTTTGCGTTGTAGCAAAGTCACCTCACGCGTGGGTGCATCTGGGTTCGGGCCGTCGGGGGACAGGCCGCCACGGTCAGTTCTGGGATCGGTGATACCCCATTCCTGTTTCCATTCTGCAATGTCGAGCGTGGGGCTGTCGTCTGTGGTGAGGAACTCGGCCACGTCAAAGCCAATTCCGCCCGCGCCTATGATGGCGACGCGTTTGCCAACAGCGACTTTGTCGCGCAGCACGTCGATGTAGGAAACGGTGTTGCCATGCGCGTTTTGTCCTGCGATTTGCGGATCACGCGGCACGACGCCTGTGGCAATCACAACCTCGTCGAACCCGTCGAGCGTGTCGGCAGTGACTTCCGTTCCGAGGCACACTGTTACGCCCGCGTGAGAAACCGCGTTGTTGAACCAGTCCACAAGGCCGTGGAATTCTTCCTTTCCAGGAACCTGACGTGCCATGTTGAGTTGACCACCCAAGCGGTCAGCGCGATCAAAGAGCGTCACGGAATGGCCGCGCTCGGCGGCGACAATGGCCGTCATCAGCCCCGCAGGCCCCGCGCCAACAACGGCGACGGATTTAGCGGTGGAGACGGGAGCGTAAACGAGATCCGTCTCGTGGCAGGCGCGTGGGTTCACAAGGCATGAGGTGAGTTTGCCAGAGAAGGTATGGTCAAGGCA
Source organism: Celeribacter sp. (assembly GCF_048266405.1). Taxonomy (GTDB): domain Bacteria; phylum Pseudomonadota; class Alphaproteobacteria; order Rhodobacterales; family Rhodobacteraceae; genus Celeribacter. Next base: position 120,287 of record NZ_JBLWZO010000002.1, on the reverse strand, counting down.
GGCTTGGTTGCAGGCGATGCAGGGCGCGATTTCATCGGCTTTGCCCGCTTCGGCTTTGTTGACAAAATCAGGATCGGCAAGGAACGGACGTGCCATCGACACCATGTCCGCGCAGCCATCCGCCAACACGCTTTCGGCGACATCAGGATGATTGATGCGGTTGGAGGTCACGATCGGGATGGACACTTCGCCCATCATTTCCTTGGTCACAGAGGCAAAGGCGGCGCGGGGCACAGAGGTGGCAATGGTTGGCACGCGGGCCTCATGCCAGCCGATGCCTGTGTTGAGGATCGTGGCACCAGCGGCCTCGACCGCTTTGGCGAGCATTACGACCTCGTCCCATGTCGAGCCGTTGGGGATCAGGTCGATCATCGAGATGCGGTAGATAAGTATGAAATCAGGACCAACGGCGGCGCGGGCGCGTTTGACGACCTCTACGGCAAAGCGCATGCGGTTCTCGTAGGGGCCGCCCCACTTGTCCTCGCGCTTGTTGGTATGGGTGACGAGGAACTGGTTGATGAGGTAGCCTTCGCTCCCCATGATTTCGACCCCGTCATAGCCGGCTTGTTTGGCGCGAGCGGCCGCAGTGGCGTAGTCCGCGATCTGCTTTTCGATCCCCGCTTCGTCAAGCTCTTTGGGTGCAAAGGGCGAGATGGGGGATTTGATGGCGGAGGGGGCAACGCATTCGTGGCTATAAGCGTAGCGACCAGCGTTGAGAATCTGCATTGCGATCTTGCCGCCCTCGGCGTGAACGGCGTCCGTCACACGACGATGGTTGGCGATGTCTTCGTCGGTATAAAGTCCCGCAGCACCGGGAAAAACGCCGCCTTCGGAATTAGGAGCCATGCCGCCCGTGACGATCAGCCCAACGCCGCCTTTCGCGCGGGCGCTATAGAATGCGGCAACAGCATCCCAATCTTTGCGCTCTTCGAGACCTGTGTGCATTGACCCCATGAGGGTGCGGTTGCGCAGGGTTGTAAATCCGAGATCAAGCGGTGCGAGTAGATGTGGGTAAGTGGTCGAATGTGTCACGTGGATGGCCTCCCTATCGCGGCCACTTTGCGCACTGCGCGATGGCCTGTCACGTTGAACGCGGCGTCAGATCGGACAAGGTGGTGATGTCAGACGGCATCCGTCTCGATGCAGTGACGGCGAAACGCGCGTTTGAGCATATCGAGTTCGGCGCGCATGAGGTCGATCTCCGCACGCACGTCATCACTTACACTGTCGCCTGCCAGAACCACACAGGAACCAAGCGGCTCTCCCGTCTCGCGGTTCGTGAACAAGAAGGTCTCGACCCCGTCGTTGATCAAGTCGCTCGGAATGAAGAATTGGAACGCGTATAGGCCCGCACGCTCGGGGATCTCGATCAGGGTATGACCCGCGATGGGTTGATCGCGGTGTGTCACCTGAATTTCGGGCGCTTCGGCGTCGGGATCGGAAAGGGTCAAAACGCCCTCCCAAATGCCGGCTTTCAGACTGGTTTTGATAAGCTTTGCTTCGGCCACGGAACTGTCCTCACATCTGCGCGCGGGGGCGACGTGACAGGGTCACATCGCGCAGCACGATCTGGTTCATTTGAGGGCCCTCGAAAATGAGGTCGACCCAGAGTTTTTCCACGCGTTTTTCATCGAGATTGGTATAGGCAAGATCAAATTCGACAAAGACCTCATCGCTGCTCAACGGCAGTTCGCGCACCATCTCATCGTTGTTGGGGCCGTGTTTCACATTCAGGCGTGCAAAAATCTCGATAGGGCTTTCAGCGTCCACAGAGCAATCAAGACGAATGATATGGCGCTTCCCAAGTCCGTCACAAACGTCGTTTGGCAGGTCAATCGATAGCGAGAGAAACGAGCCGTCAAATCGAAAGACATCAAGCCCGAGGCCAAAAGGCGCGAGATCCGTTTGTGAGACGTTGCGCAACTGGCGGTAGGTGAGCTCAGAGACGCGGCAATCGTGGAAAATCATTGCTTCGCTGCCGATGGGGGTCTTGGTCTGGACGGAGGCCTGGCCGCGCGGTTGAATTGGTCCGCGCCAGATTTCGGGGCGATAGGACCAGTCGGTATAGAGCGGCAATTGCATCGCATTGGACCCGATCAGGGGCAGGGCCAGACGTCCATCCGCTGTAAAGAGAAAGTCATCGAGTTTGGAGCGTAATTTTCGGGCCTGGTGGCGGAGGTCTCGCAAGTTTTCGAGATCGAGCGAGGACGCATCTTTGCCGCGCCGCGCCCATCGGGCGAGCGTTATACGATTGATTCGTCGTTCCAAAAGACGTCTCACGCGACCGGGCATTGAACCAAACTTACCTTTCACTTTCCTTTTGAGACACTAGGGCCGCAAAAGGTTTCAATTCTACAAACTTAGGCATTCTAGCTAACTTGTTTCTCATTCCGAAACAATAACCTCTCGCTGGTCAAGGTTCGCTTCGGCCATGTCTTGGGTGAAAGAGGTAATCTGTTTTTTGATCTGTGCCGTTGTGAGCGGATAGGCGGTGAACGGTGTGACGGTGAGGGTCACGATCCTGCCCTTTATCATCGTAATCGTGCGCCAGTATTCGGGCGAAAGATTGCCGATCGGGTTGGGGGAACGGTCAAGCGCGTGAAGGTAATACGCGTCTGCTTGTGCAAAGCTATCAAGCACTGTGACCTTGCTGGCATCACCAGATCGGGCAAGTGCCGCTCGCCCCGTGTCCGTGGCAAAGAATTCCGCCAAGATCTTTGGATCGACAGCCGCATCGCCTGACACAGGTGCGGAAATCGACGCCGTCAGAACTGCAATCGCTGGATCATCGGGCGATATCCTGCGTCCTTTGAGGGCTTTGCAGTTCGCCATGAGCGCAAATCCAGAATCAGACGTGTCGCGCAGGGATTTGGTGTCAACGCAGTAGCCTTTCGGGGGCCGTAGCGTGATGCCAGATTGTGACAGCGTGACTGAGGAGGTGCCCGCCGCGCCCGCGAGATCCGGTAAAGAGGGCAAGGCAATCTGGCAGCCACACAACATCGCGACGCAAAGCGTCAAATATATGCGTGAACCCAAGACCATCGTGTTGCTCTCCTTGTTGCCGATACCGTTACCCACCAACGATATGGCGCACCATGTGGGATACAGAGCGGCGGGTGTGCGTGCAAGGAGAACTCCCTTTGATGCGGGCGATGGGCCTGCTACAACGCCCGCAAGCGAACAGGAGACGCAGACGTGAAACATGACGCCTATCAAAGCATGATCTTCTCCGCGCAAAAACGCCCTGAATTCTGGCGCATATTCGTGATTATTGCGATGGGATTGGTCGTGGGGCTTTTCGCGACGCCGCTGTTCTTTCTCACCCTTGGGGCTGCCGATCCCGCGCTTCATGCGATCAGTGTTGATGCCTTCGGGGTGCCGCGTGTCGGCGTGACACCTGGCGGGTTGTTCGTGGTGCTTGCGGGATTTGCGATCTTGATCGTGGCAACTGTGATTTTGGCCGAACGTCTCACGGCACGAAGTCTGCGTGACATTACGGGGCCGAGTGCGCTTATGCGCCGTGACTTTTGGCTGACGCTCAAATGGATGTCGGGGCTATTGGTGGTGATGTTGATATTGCCGTGGGGCGGCGATCCCGAACAAATCAGGGCGCAATACGCGTTTGGGCAATGGCTGTTCTGGGTGCCCTTCGCACTTGTCGGATTGATGGTTCAAGTCCTCGCCGAAGAATTGTTCTTTCGCGGCTATCTTCAGACGCAGATAACTGGCGCGACGAAATCCTATGCCTTTGGCCTGTTGGGCTCGGCGGTCCTGTTCGGGGTTGGCCATGTCAGCCCTGTGGCTGAGGGCGTGGCAGGGTATTTTCCCGTTCTCTGGGCCATTTGCTTTGGCGTGATCGCAGGGGATCTGACGGCGCGTTCAGGCACCATTGGACCTGCGGTTGCCCTGCATCTGGTCAACAACTTCGCCGCTATGATGTTTGCCCCGCACGAGGACGTATTTTCGGGCTTTGGACTTTGGGTCAGTTCCGCCGATCTCGAAGATCTTTATTCCGATCCGATGATTATCCTTTCCGAATTTGGGTTCCTTGTGGTGACATGGCTCGCCGCACGCGTGGCGATTAGGCGTTGATTGCAATTCGTTCCCTTAGGTCTTATCTGAGGGTGCAACTAAAACTTTGCTCAAAGGCACTGGCATGAACTGGATTTCCAACTACGTCCGTCCCAAAATCGATTCGCTTTTTTCCAAACGCGATACGCCGGATAACCTTTGGACCAAGTGCCCTGAATGCGGCACGATGCTTTTCCACCGTGAATTGGCCGAAAACCTCAACGTTTGCACCAATTGCGACCATCACATGATGATCTCGCCACGTGACCGTTTCAAAGCGCTGTTTGACGGTGGCGTGTTTGTCGAGGTGGATGTGCCGGCCCCGATTGAAGATCCTTTGAAATTCCGCGATCAGAAAAAATATCCTGACCGCATGAAAGCTGCCCAGAAAAAGACGGGCGAAAAGGAAGCGATGCTTGTGGCTGAAGGCGAGATTTCGCGCACGCCCATCGTCGCCGCAGCGCAGGATTTTTCGTTCATCGGTGGTTCCATGTCGATGTATGTCGGCAACGCCTTTGTCGCAGGTGTCGAACGCGCTATCGAGTTGAAGCGTCCCTTTGTGATGTTCTCGGCCGCCGGTGGCGCACGGATGCAGGAGGGGATTTTGTCCCTGATGCAGATGCCGCGCACGACCGTTGCGTTGCAAATGCTCAAGGAAGCGGGCCTGCCCTATATCGTCGTTTTGACCCACCCGACTACGGGCGGCGTGACGGCATCCTACGCGATGTTGGGCGACGTGCAGATTGCCGAGCCCAATGCGTTGATCTGCTTTGCCGGCCCTCGTGTCATTGAACAAACGATCCGTGAAAAACTGCCCGAAGGGTTCCAACGCGCAGAATACCTGCTTGATCACGGGATGCTTGACCGCGTGACCCACCGCACGAAGCTCAAAGACGAGTTGGTGACAATTTTGCGAATGCTTGGAAATATGAGCCCTGCCGTGGTGGCGGACCTGCCTGCACCAGATGCGTCTGATAAGGCTGCTGCGCCGAAAGCCAATGCATCTAAGGCCAAAGAGAAGGTCACAGAAAAAGCCAAAGACGAGGCGAAGAAGTGAGCGAGGCTCGCTCGGACGTCATCCTTGAACGGTTGATGTCGCTGCACCCGAAGGTGATAGATCTCGTGTTGGATCGTGTCTGGACGCTTTTGGCCGCTCTTGACCATCCCGAACGCAAATTGCCCCCCGTGATCCATATCGCGGGGACCAACGGCAAAGGCTCGACACAGGCGATGATCCGCGCAGGATTAGAAGCCGTGGGCAAATCCGTTCACGCCTATACCTCGCCACATCTCGCCCGTTTTCACGAACGTATCCGCGTCGCAGGCGACCTGATTTCCGAGGCAGAGCTACAAGCGGTTTTGCAAGAATGCGAGGCCGCCAATGATGGCGCGCCGATCACCTATTTCGAGATCACAACCGTGGCTGCGCTCTTGGCGTTTTCCCGTACTCCCGCCGATTACACCTTGCTTGAGGTCGGACTCGGTGGGCGGCTTGATGCGACCAATGTGGTCGAGCGTCCTGCGCTGTCGATCATTACACCGATTTCTATCGACCACACGCAATTCTTGGGCGATACGCTCACCGCGATTGCGGGCGAAAAGGCGGGTATCATCAAGCGCGGCGTTCCCGTGGTGGTCGGTCCGCAGCCCGATGAGGCGATGGAGGTGATCGAGGATCGCGCCATGCGTCTCGGTGCGCCGCTCTTGGCTTACGGTCAGCAATGGCACGTTTGGGAAGAGCGCGGGCGGTTGATCTTTCAGGACGAACAGGGCTTGCGCGATTTGCCCCTGCCCAACCTGATTGGTGCGCATCAGCTTCAGAACGCAGGTGCGGCGCTTGCAGCCCTGCGCCATTTGGAGATGGGCGATACGGCTTATGAGGCGGCGGTGACGGCGGCCGAGTGGCCCGCACGGATGCAACGTCTGCGCAAAGGTCCGTTGGCGAAGGTGGCCCCCGAGGCGGAGCTTTGGCTCGACGGAGGGCATAATCCCGCCGCAGGGATTGCTCTTGCGGCGGCACTGGATGGTCTGCCAAATCGGCCAACCTATATGGTTTGCGGCATGCTCAACACCAAAGACATTGCGGGCTATTTGCGTCCTCTCGCAGCCCATGCCGAGGCGCTCTATGCGGTGTCGATTGCGGGTGAGGCCAACACGCTGCCCGCTGCCGAGACGGCTGCGCAGGCGCGGGCGGTGGGACTTGTTGCACAAGAGATGACCAGCGTTGCGGAGGCGGTCACACAGATCACCGCCAAAGACTCCGACGCGCGCATTCTGATTTGCGGGTCGCTCTATCTGGCTGGCAATGTCCTACGTGATGGAAACGCCTAAAGCCCGATCCGTGCGCAAAGGTCTCGCATCGACGCGAGATGTTCGGCTCCTTCGGCAACAAGCCGTGCGCCGTCGCCCTCCGTATCAAACCCGAAACAGCGGATCCCCGCGCGCCGCGCCGAGATACAACCTGACGGGCTGTCATCAATCATCACGCAGTCTTCGGGCGCTACGCCCTCTGCACGAGCCGCGATCAGGAGCAATTCGGGGTCGGGTTTGGCGGTGCCGTGAGTGTGGGCCGAATGCAAACGCCCTTTGAGGCGGGCATACAGATCAGGATGCGCCCCGAGCGTGATTTCCATTTTCTCATCGGGGCCGTTGGAGGCAACGCGGTAGGCAATTCCAGCGGCGTCCAAGGCGTCGAACACCTCGACAACGCCCTCGATCAGATCAACGCCCTTGCGCAGGCGCTCAAACATTTTGACGTAGAACTGTTCGACCCAATCGGTTGGCAAATTCGCTCCGTTCTCACGCGCTTTCTTGGCAACATTGGCCATCAGAAGCCCCGTATAATCGCGCTCGATATCGTCCATCGTGAGGTCCAGACCATGTGCAGCAAGGTCGTCGCGCAATAGGGTCAATGTTGGCGGTTCGCTGTCCACAAGAACACCGTCACAGTCGAAGATCACAAGTTTTGGCGGGGTCATAGCGGCTCCAGAAATGAGATGGTTGTGTCGCCGTAACGACGATTGTCGATCAGGCGAAGGGTGGCGGGCGGCACAATCGCAGCACTTTCCTCCCAAACGACTAGGGCGTCTTCAGCGATCCAACCGCCCGCAATGGCGGCTTCAATCGCGGTCTCGCCCATGGATTTCGCATAGGGCGGATCGAGAAAGATCAGGTCGTAGGGTGCGGCGGGATTGGCGGGCAGGCGCGTGGCGTCAGTGCGCATTATCGTTGTCGTGTCATGGGTTTTGCACAGTTTGATGTTCTGACTGACGAGGCTTTGTGCTTTGCGCCCGTTCTCCACAAAGGTCACATGCTGTGCGCCGCGCGACAGGGCTTCTAGCCCGAGCGCTCCCGTGCCCGCGAACAGGTCCAACACCCGCGCGCCGGTGATCGGATCGCCATACCGTCCGCCCATCAAGACGTTGAACAGGCTTTCACGCACACGGTCGGTGGTGGGGCGCAGGTGCGCGGCAGGGTCGCCCTTCCCTACGGAGGCAAGCGCAAGTCCGCGAAATTGTCCTGCGATAATACGCATCAGGCCCGCATCAGCTCTTTGAGGTCGGTCGCAGGATCGGCAACCTTTGCAGGGTCGGCGTTTTTGCCGCCCTCGATCAGCCGCTTGGCGACCATATAGCCGCGCGGATCGTTCATTGAGTCCACAGCAATCAGCTGCCCCTGGCGGTAGTACCAATGCGAGCGAGCGCCGTTCGTATCGCGCACCAAGACTTGGTCATGGCCCGTTGAGAGGCCCGCAATCTGAAGTTTGACATCGTATTGATCAGACCAGAACCACGGCTTTGGTGTGTAAATCGCGTCTTTGCCAAGCATGTTTTGCGCGACAACTTCGCCTTGGTCGATGGCGTTTCCGACGCTTTCAAGGCGCATCTGTTTGCCCGCATGGGGGAAAGAGGCACAATCGCCTGCGGCGTAGATTGAGGGATCGGAGGTGCGTCCGTAGGCGTCCGTGGCGATCCCGTTATCAAGGGCGAGCCCTGCGGCCTCGGCCAGACGGGTGTCGGGGGCGATGCCTACGCCGACAATGACGAAATCAACGTCGAGCGTTGACCCATCGGAGAGGGTTGCCCCCGTAACGCGGTCCTCGCCCGTCAGCGCCTTTAGCCCGACGCCTTCGCGAAGATCAACGCCGTGCGCGGTGTGCAGCGCACGAAAATAATCAGAGGTCTCGGTGGAGGCCACCCGTTGCAAAATGCGGTCCGCCATTTCGACGAGCGTGACTTTGAGCCCTTTCTTTGCGGCAACGGCGGCGGCTTCCAATCCGATGTAGCCACCGCCCACGATCAGGACCGAGGCGCCTTGTTTGAACTCCGGCTCAATCGCGTCGGCATCGGCAAGCGTGCGCATGGTGTAAACGCCGTCCAAATCGCCACCGATGGCGGCGGGCAAGCGGTGCGGCCGCGACCCTGTTGTCAGGGCAAGTGCGTCATAGGGCAATGTCTCGTCACCCAGAGAGACGGTCTTGGCTTCTGGATCAATTGCTGTGACAGCGCGTCCCGTGATGAGCGTGATGTTCTCATCAGCGTAATAGTCCATCGGGCGCAAGTAGAGACGATCCAAATCCATCTCCCCCAAAAGATATGCTTTTGACAGGGGGGGGCGTTGATAGGGCGGCGCGGTCTCGTCCCCGATCAGGGTGATCCCGCCTTCGAACCCTTCAGCGCGAAGTTTTGTGACGATGGACTGTCCGGCTTGTCCGGCCCCGACGACAATAAATTGACTCATGGCATTTCCCTCTGGTCGCACGGCAGGTTGAACCTATATCCTCGAGGGAAGGAAACACAACGCGAAGGATGCATTAAATGACGATTTCTGTAGGGGACACACTCCCGAGTGGTACGGCACTTATTCTTGGGGCCGAAGGTCCAGAGTCCGTTGACCTCGACGCAAAATTCAAAGGCCGTAAGGTCGTTTTGTTCGGCTTGCCCGGCGCTTATACAGGCGTATGTTCGACTGCCCATGTGCCAAGCTTTGTGCGCACCAAAGGCCAGTTCGACAGCAAAGGCGTTGATGAGGTGATCTGTATTTCCGTCAATGACCCATTTGTGATGGACGCATGGTCCAAAGATACCGAAGCGGCAGGTGTCGGCATTACAATGCTTGGCGATGCCGATGGCTCTTTCATCAAGGCAATGGGCCTCGATTTCAATGCGCCTGCTGTGGGCCTGATCAATCGCTCCAAACGCTTTGCGCTTTATGCTGAGGATGGCGTGGTCAAAGTGCTGCACGTTGAAGAAAATGCAGGAGAATGCGCGATCTCTGGCGGCGAAGCGCTCTTGGCCGAGATTTAAAGTCAGACGTAAGAAATCAGAACGCCCGCATACATACGATGCGGGCGTTCTGCGTTCAGGCTTCTGAATTGATGAGGGTTTGGGTCGGGAATGGAATATCGACCCCCGCGGCATCCAATGCCTCTTTGACGGCGCGTTTCATATCGGCCTGATAGGCGAAATACTCCGACGAAGGCACCCAGACACGTACAAGGAAATCGACAGAGAAATCACCCAGATTGTTGACCTGAATGAAGGGCGCGGGATCGGTGAGCGAGCGCGGATCGGCCATGATCGTTGTGCGAATAGCCTCCTCGGCGGCCTTGAGGTCAGCCCCGTAGCTGACACCAAAAACCCATTCGGCGCGCCGCGTTTGGTTGGTCGAGTAGTTGGTGATGATATTGCCCCAGACCTGCGAGTTTGGGACGATCACCTGAATGTTCGACACATTGGCAAGCTCGGTGAAATTGAGCGAGATGTCTTTGACCGTCCCCGAAATGCCCGCGACCTCTACGAAATCGCCAATCTTGAACGGGCGGAACAGGATAATCATCACGCCTGCTGCCACATTCGACAATGTGCCTTGCAGCGCGAGACCGATCGCCAGACCCGCCGCACCGATCACCGCGACGATAGAGGTCGTCTGGATGCCAAAGGTGTTCAGCACAATCAGGAGGGTGAAGCCGAGGATCACATAGCGGATGATATTGCCCAAAAAATTGAACAGCGTATCGTCGAGTGCCTCATGGCGATGACCGATGTTGCGAATGCGGCGTCCCGCCCATCCCGCCAGAAACATCCCGACGAATACAATAAGCAGCGCCCCGATTATGGAGCCCGCAACGCCGACGATAAATTCGAGGGACAGGTAATCCCCGACCGTCTTGCCGTTATAAATATCGTAGTTCAGAAGTTGTTCGATCATACCTGTGCGGCCTTATCCATGTCTTGCGCCAATGCGATGTCTTTGTGCGTCAGCCTCTTGGCGTCGTGAGTTGTCAGGGTGACGGTGACGGTTTTGTAAACGTTGGTCCATTCGGGATGGTGGTTCGCATCCTCCGCGATCCGTGCCACACGCGTCATCCAGTCAAACGCAGCCACGAAGTCGGCAAAGACAAAGGTCTTTGATATGGCGCGGCCCTCACGGTCGTAGTCCCATCCCGTTTGTTGTAGCGGAGCGATGAGTGTCTTTCTTTCGTCATCGGATAGAAGGTCAGTCATGATCGTCATCCTTTTGTGATTTCTTGAACGGGCCATAGGCGGTCAACACCTCGACCTCATGGTCAACGGCGGCGCGTTCTGCGTCCAGGTACTCGGCCACCGCGCGGCGAAACCCTGCATCGGCAATCCAGTGGAGCGACTGCGTTGGTGTCGGTAGATAGCCGCGGGCCAGTTTGTGTTCGCCCTGCGCACCCGCCTCGACCCGTGCAAGCCCGTTTTCAATCGCGTGGTCGATGGCTTGGTAATAGCACAGTTCAAAGTGCAGGCAGGGGTGATGCTCGGTGCAGCCCCAATAGCGGCCGAATAGCGTGTCTTGCCCGACGAAATTGAGCGCGCCCGCGACGGGTTTACCGTCGCGCAGGGCAAGCACCAAAAGAACATCGTTGCGCATCGTGTCATGGACATAATCAAAGAACGCGCGGGTGAGGTACGGGGTTCCCCACTTTCTGCTGCCTGTGTCCTGATAGAACGCCCAGAAGGCGTCCCAGTGTTCGGGTTGAATGGCGTCGCCCGTGAGGCGGACGATCTCGCCGCCGAACCCTTGCGCGGTCGCGCGTTCCTTGCGGATGTTCTTGCGCTTGCGTGAGGACAGGTCTGACAGGAAGGCGTCAAAGGATGCGTAGTCGCGGTTGATCCAGTGAAACTGTTGGCCGACACGCGACAGCAGCCCCATCTGTTCGCCCGCTTGTGTCTCGGTGTCGGTGCAAAAGGTGACATGCACCGACGACAAACCGTTTTGCGCCGCGACAGATACCGCTCCCTCGATCAAGGCAGCTTGGCCAATTTCCTCGAACCCGTCGCGCACCAACAATCGTCGCCCTGTGACGGGAGTAAAGGGCACCGCGATTTGCAGCTTCGGGTAGTAGTCCCCGCCTGCGTTCTCATAGGCTTCGGCCCATGCGAAATCGAACACGTATTCGCCTTGGCTGTGGCCTTTGAGATAGCTTGGTGCGACGGCAATCAGTTCGCCGTTTTGGCGCGCGCCGATGTAACGTGGCACCCATCCCGTGCGCCCGCCCACCGATCCGCTGTCTTCTAACGCCTTCAGAAACCGATGCGTGGTGAAGGGATCTGGGGCGCGTCCGGTCGTTGGCGCACCCGCACAGGCATCCCAATCTGCGACATCAAACGCGTCAATTGACGGGCTGAGAAATATTTCGATGTCGTCAGACACGCGCACCTGCTCCTGTTTTGTCTCTATTAGCTGGGTCAGGGGAGCTGTGAGGTCAAGCGGGAATATAGCGCTCAAAGGTGATGTTGTCCGCGACCTTGCGGGCCTTGGCTTCTTTCTCGGCGGAGGTCACGGTCCAACACAGGATAGGGACACCGCGTTTCTTGAGGGCTTGCACGGGTTGATCGGTCAAGGCGCCTGCGCGGTGCGAGATGAAACACGCGCCTGTACGTTCGAAATCGGGAATGCTGCGCAGGTGCGCCCGTGTGGCCTCGGTCAGCAGTTTCCAATCTTTCGCGCGGTAATCGCATGTGGTCAATCCGCGTGGAACGTCGGGGGTCAGTTCCGCCATCTGCACTACGGTATTCGGGTTGAATGACATCACGGCAACATCGCCTGTGTAGCCCGCAAGAGCCTGCGCCACGGTGCGTTCAAGCGGGCCGACATTCGGCCCCATCATCCCGTCTTGATCCTTGATCTCGATGAGCAGAGGCGCACGCCCTGCCACATGTGATAAGACCTCAGGCAATGTCGGGATGCCCGTTTCGCCCGTGACATATGTCAGCTCCGACAGCTCTTTGGCGGTGCGCTGCGCGATGGGGCCTTGGGTTGTTGTCAGGCGTCCAAGGTCATAGTCGTGAAAGACCATAGCATGGCCATCGCGGCTTGGTTGTACGTCGATCTCAATCCCGAATCCACCGTCAATCGCGGCATCAATCGCGGCCATACCGTTCTCGACGCGCTCGACATTTGAGTCATGCAGCGCGCGATGGGCGATAGGACGCGCCAGAAAAGAGTGTGGCAGTTTGCAGGGGCGCATGGATCAGGCCAATTCGAAAATGGCTTCAATCTCGACCGCGACACCAAGGGGCAAAGACGCAGCAGAGACAGCAGAGCGTGCATGACGCCCTGCATCACCTAGAACCGCAACCATGAGGTCGGATGCACCGTTGATGACTTTGGGTTGATCGGTGAAATCAGGCGTCGAATTGACGAAGCCGACAAGTTTCACCAAGCGCGCCACTTTGGACAGATCGCCCGTTGCGGCCTTGGCCTGAGCGAGCAACGCCAAGGCACAAGTCTCGGCGGCTTTGGCTCCCTCTTCAGTTGTGAGATCCGCGCCGAGCTTGCCGCAAATGAGGCCATCTGGACCGTTGGAAATCTGGCCCGACACGAACAGGTGTTTACCCGTCACAACAAAAGGCACGTAGTTTGCTGCGGGGGCAGGGGCGTCGGGGAGTGTGTGGCCCAAGGCACTGATGCGGGCTTCGATGTTAGACATATTGTGGTTCCTTTACTTCTCGCGGAATGCGCGGTTGAAGTAATCTGTGAGGGGTTTTGTCAAATATGCAAGGGCAGTTCGCTCCCCTGTCGAAATAAAGGTTTCGACGGGCATCCCCGGGAGCAATTCGGTCCCTTCGGGCAGGCGCGATCGTTGCTCCTCGGACAGGGATATTTCCGCCATGTAAAACGGGGTTCCCGTCAATTCGTCGACAAAGGCATCCGCAGAAATGCGCCGCAACTCGCCGAGCAATTCAGGCGTGCGGCGTTGATCGAATGTTGTGAAGCGAAGCCGCACGGTTTGTCCCGGATAGACCTGATCCACATGCGTGGGATTGATGCGTGCGGCAATCACCAAGGGGCGGTCGCGCGGAATGATGTAGAGCAGCGGCTCCGCGGGGGAGATCACCGCGCCCGTTCCGAAAACAGAAAGACCATAGACGATTCCGTCCATCGGCGCTGTGATGGCCAAACGGTCTTTGCGGGCGGAGAGGGCGGCCACTTGCTCGCGTAGCTGCGCGATCCTGTTTTGAACTTCACGTAATTCACTGATGGCAGCTTCGCGTCTGTCCGATCCGAGTTTGAGAATGGCGAGTTCGATTTCGGTGATCTGGGCGTGGGCTTGGGCTTTGGTGGCCTCAATTCGGCCAAGCTCCCCGGACAGTCCGATTACTTCTTTGCGTAGCGCCGTTACGCGGCTTTGTTGTGTCAGGCCGCGTTCGCGTAGGGAGGCTTGATCAACCAGATCCGCTTCGGCAAGCACACGCTGTTCTCGCAACGCATCGCTCTGTGCGTCGAGGCCGTCGATTTGCGCTGCAATCTGTGCCTTTCGTTTTTCCAGTTGCTCGATCTCTTTGGTGCGCGTGAGGTGACGGGCAGAGAACAGGTCTAACTGCCCCGCGATTTGGAGCTGCACTTCTGCGTCGTCCTTGGCGCGGTCCAGAAGCTCTTGCGGGAAGGACACTTCGGGCGCTTGGTCCCGCTCAGCTTCAAGGCGGGCTGAACGGGCCATCATGCCGTAAAGCTGGCCCTGAGCAATGCGCAGATCATTGTCCAATTCATTGGCGGAGAGCGTCAACAGCGTATCGCCCGCTTTCACCTCGTCCCCTTCGCGCACGAGAACATTCGCGACAACGCCGCCATCGCGGTGGGCGACTTCCTGGCGGTTCTGGTCGACTTGCAACTGACCCGAGGCCACAACCGCCCCGTCGATGCGGGCAAAGGTTGCCCATCCGCCAAATCCGATTACCAGTATGGCGACGAGTACAAAACCAATGCTCAAAAGGCGACCTGCCGCCCATTCGTCCTTGTCGGTCGTTGTGGGCGTATCTGATTGGTTTTTGCTTGGAGACGTCATTGCACACCTCCCGGTCCGCCGCGTTGAATGTTGGCACTATTTTGAACGGTCTCTTTGAGAACCGCGTCTTTGGGGCCAAAGGCACGACGGGCTCCTGACGCTAGCACCAGTAGCTTTTCGCACTCTTCGATGGCGGAGGGGCGGTGCGCCATGATGAGAATCGCGCCGCCTTCCGCCTTATGGGCGCGGATTGCTTTGTTGAGCGCCACGGAGCCTTCGTTGTCGAGGTTCGAGTTTGGCTCGTCGAGAATGACAAGAACTGGATTTCCAAAAAACGCCCGCGCAAGGCCGATCCGTTGCAACTGACCACCAGATAGCAGACCACCAGAGGAGGACACCTGCGTGTCATAGCCGTCGGGGAGCGCCAAAATCATGTCATGCGCCGCCGCTTTCTTGGCCGCCGTAACAACCGCCTCGTGATCGGGTCTCATGGCCAATTTGGCGATATTTTCCGCAATCGTACCGTCAAATAATTCAACCGATTGTGGCAAATAGCCGATGTAGTCGCCGCGCTTCTCGGCAGAGTAGTGGTCGAGCTTGGCCCCGTCGAGACGGATGGTCCCACCGTTTGCTGGCCAAACCCCTGTTATGGCGCGGGCCAGAGTAGATTTTCCCGCACCAGACGGGCCGATGATGCCCACCGCTTCGCCGGGTCTGACATCAAATGAGACAAGCCGCAGAGAGGCCTGTGCCTGTCCTGGCGGGATGACTGTCAGATTGTTGACGTCAAGCACAGCTTTGGGGCGCGGCAATTCCATGCGGTCGGGTTGAATGGGGTGCTCTCCGAGCAGTTCCGCAAGGTTCTCACGCCCGCGGATGGCGGATTGCAGGACGGCCCATTGTCCGATCAACGTATCTATGGGCTGTAAGGCGCGACCAAGCAAAATAGAGCCTGCTATCATCGCACCGGGGGTCAGTTCCCGCTCCAACACGAGCCACGCGCCGAGCGCAAGCATTGCGGATTGCAAGAACAGGCGCATGGCTCTGGACGCTGCCGAAAAACTCAGGGTTGTGTCGGAACTGTCTACTGCGCTTTTCAGGGCGGTGTGACGGGCTGCGAGCCACCGACGAAAGGCAGCGCGTTGCATCCCGAGAGATTTCAGCGCTTCGGAGGAGGACGACATGCGCGCGGCCATTTGAACGGCGTTGATCTCTGCGCGCTGCGATGCCGATTGAGGGTCTTTGGCCGCATTGCGGTGCCACAGGGCAACAAGGATGATCACCGTTCCGCCTCCAACGGCCAGTAGACCCAGATAGGGATGGAACAGAGCGATCCCGAAAAGAAACAACGGTGTGAAGGGCAGGTCGAACATGGCCGCCTGAACAGGTGAGGATATGAAGCGGCGAATGGCGGTTAGGTCATCCATCGGGGAGGTGCGATGCTTGGCGCGAGGATCGGCTGCGGCCCGATCCATTGTCGCGTTGAACACACGGTCCTCAAGGGCGGATTGGAATCGCGCGCCGATTCGGGACAGGACGCGCCCACGGACGCTGTCCAGAAGGCCCATAAGAAGATACAAGAATGCAACAATGGCAAAAAGAGCGACAAGTGTCGCCTCTGACCCCGATCCTAGTACGCGATCATAGACCTGTAGCATGAACAGCGGCCCTGTCATCATCAACGCATTGATGATGATGGAAAAAACGGCAGTTCCCCAATATAGCCCACGGGATTGTGCTCGCACTCTGCCAAGCTCTTCTTTGCCTTGGCGGATTTGGTCTTTTGACGTTGTTTTCATGTACTAATTTAAAGCCCAAACTCAGATTTCGCCGCGCTATACTTGGTGCGCTGCTATGTTCACTTAAATAGTTGTAGATTCTTGGTCACAGGACCTTACGACATAGAGTGTAAATATTGGCCTTATGAGTGTAGAGTCTTAGGTTCACCATCTGGGCCGGCTGGCCCACCTAATGATGTCTGATTGTGGTCCAATATGTTTGCAAATATGAAAAAAATCATCTTGCCAGTCTTGCTTGCGGCGTCTCTTGCCGCATGTGCCGCGCCAGATGTTGTTGATGGTATTTCCGACCCTTATGAGCAAACGAACCGCAAAACCCATGCCATGAACCTCGCAGTCGACCGTGCCTTGGTCAAACCTGCGTCCACGGCCTATGGAACGATTGTGCCCGAACCGGTGATGCAGGGCATCACGAATGTGTCCAAAACGCTCTCCCTTCCCGGAGTGGTGGTCAACGATGTCTTGCAGTTGCGATTGGATGAGGCGGCCCACAACACCGTGCGGTTTATCGTCAACGCGACATTCGGGATCGGTGGCTTGATGGACGTTGCGGGGGCATTCGGCCTTGAAGAGCGCGACACCGATTTTGGCGAAACCCTGCACCGTTGGGGTGTGGGTGAGGGCAACTATGTCGTTTTGCCGCTCTATGGTCCCTCCACAGAACGTGATGCCTTTGGCCTTTTGGTCGATATTGCACTCGATCCCGTGTCGCTCCTTGAAACTGGTCTTGAGAAGTACAAGTTACCATTAACGGTCGCGGGTCTGGCGGACGCACGGTATCGGTATTCCGATCTTTATGAATCCGTGGCGTATGAAAGTGCCGATAGCTATTCGGTGCTGCGTTTGACCTATCTCGACAAACGCCGTTACGAATTGGTTGCCCCGCTCGGAGGCGCAAAAGACGATACAGGTGGTGCCACTGGCGGCGCTGCTGCATATGATATTTATGAGGACTTCTATGAGTGATCCCATGTTCCAACGTCGTTCGGTCCTAGCGGGTCTTTCGGCCTTCGCCCTCACGGCTCTTGCGCCGTTGCCGTCCTTTGCGTTCTCGGCGGGACAGGCCGAAACGCTTATTCAAAAGACGGTCGCGGACATCAATAAGATCATCAACTCGGGCAAATCCGAGGGGGCGATGTATGGTGACTTTGCGCGTGTGCTGTCCAAATATGCGGATGTGCCCTCCATCGCCCGCTCCGCGCTTGGCCCTGCGGCTCGTTCGGCATCGTCGTCGGAACTCAGTGCCTTTACCAAGGCGTTCCAGTCCTATCTGTCGCGAAAATACGGGTCGCGGTTCCGTGAGTTTATCGGGGGCCGTATCGAGGTGAAATCGACGCAAAAGATCAATTCGATCTATGATGTGCGCTGTATTTCTATCTTGCGTGGCGAGCCGCCCTTCGAGATTAGCTTCATCGTGCATGACGCCTCGGGGCGCTTCATTGATTTGCAGATTGAGGGCATTTCCCTGCTCAAATCCGAGCGGGCCGAGATTGGCGCGATGCTGGATAAAGCGGGCGGATCAATCTCCAAGCTGACGGCCGCGTTGCAATAGGCACACGGTCGACGGCAGCGACCTTACAATAAGAACAAGGCGCGACGGGAAACCCTCGCGCCTTGTGTCGTTTAAATGGCCCCGTTTGAAACGGATTAGTTGCCTGTCCCGAAAATCGCCCCGAGCAAATCGCGAAGCACGTTGTCTGCCTTATCCGTTTTGCGCCCGCCTGCCGTGCCAGATTGGGCGACATTAGATTGATCGGCCACCGTTGGTGGCGCGGAAGGTCGGATCATTGGCAAGGGCTTGGGGTCCACACCCGCCATGACACGCGACATGGTTTCGTGCCAGATCTCGGCAGGAAGGCCGCTACCCGTGACACCTGTCAGCGGGGTGTTATCGTCATAGCCCATCCAGACACCTGCCACATAATCGGCAGTAAAGCCCATGAACCACGCATCGCGGGCGGCTTGGGTGGTGCCAGTCTTGCCCGCCACTTCGATCCCGTCGAGTTGTGCGCGTCGCCCCGTGCCGTTCTGGACGACGTTATACATCATGTAGATGAGCTCTTGGGCGCTTTCGGGCGTGATGACCCGCTCGCCCAGACCGCCGTCTTGGCCCATTAGCGGGGTGTTGTCGCCTTTGAGACGCAGCGATTTCAACCCGTAAGGTGTCACGGAGGAGCCGCCGTTCAGAATGCCCGCATAGGCTCCGGTCATTTCCAGAAGCGTTGATTCCGATGCTCCGAGCGCCAGTGCCGGCCCCTGCGCCAGATCGCTTTCGATGCCGAACATTTCCGCGACCGTGCGCACGTTCTCTAGCCCCACATCTACCGCGAGCTTTACGGCAGGAATGTTGAAACTGTTGCGCAAGGCATCAGTGAGGGTCACGGCTCCGTGGAATTTGCGGTCGTAGTTTTGCGGTGTCCATGGCCCTGATCCGGGAATGTCGAGCGTCAAAGGCTCATCCATAATTACGCTGTCATATGACCATCCCAGATCAAGAGCCGCTGCATAGACAAAGGGTTTGAATGCTGAGCCAGGTTGACGGCGGGCTTGGGTGGCGCGGTTGAAGGCGCCAGAAACCTTGAGCTTGCGTCCGCCGACCATAGCGCGCACCGCTCCGTCTGCGCTCATCACGACGATTGCAGCCTGTGCCTTTGACCCTGCGCGGACCTTGTTCTCGAAGATATAGGTCAGAGCCTCTTCGGCGGCGGTTTGGATGCGTTGGTCCAATGTGGTGTCAATCACCACATCCTCGGTGGTGTCGCGGGTCAGGAAGTCTGGACCTGCTCCCATTACCCAATCCGCGAAATATCCGCCCGCGCGTTTCTCGGCGGTCTCGGAAAGCTCGGCGGGATGGGCCTTGGCCTCGGCGCGTTCGGCGTCGGTGATAAATCCCTGTTGGTTCATCAAAAGCAACACAATGCCCGCACGCTCTTGGGAGCGTTTAAGGTTGTTCGTCGGCGCATAGCGCGAGGGCGCCGTCAGAAGACCCGCAAGCATGGCGCTTTCTGCGATATTCACCTCGGCGGCGGATTTGCCGAAATACCGTTGGGCTGCGGCTTCAAACCCGTTGGCCCCTGCACCAAGATAGGCGCGGTTCATGTAAATCGAGAGAATTTCATCTTTGGAATAACGAGCCTCCATCGCCATTGCATAGACGACTTCCTTGAGCTTGCGCGCGATGGTGCCTTGTCGGCAGTCAGCCTCATAGGCGGTTTGGCTTTCCCATTCTGTTGGGTCGTAGGGCACGCCGAGGCAGAGCAGCTTTGCCGTCTGTTGCGTGAGTGTCGAACCGCCGTGACCCGACAAAGGGCCGCGCCCTTCGCTCAGGTTAATTTTGATAGCTGAGGCGATGCCGCGGGGAGAGACGCCAAAGTGCTTGTAGAACCGACGGTCCTCGGTGGCCACAATGGCGTTCTTGAGGTGGGGCGACACGGTGTCGGCGGTGATCTGTCCGCCGAACTGTTCGCCGCGCCATGCAAAAATAGACCCGTTGCGATCCAGTAGCGTGACCGACCCACGCGCGCGCCCGTCGAGTAAGTCGGTGACGGGAGGCAGGGTCGTGTAGATGTAGCCGACAGACAGGCCCAAGATGAGCGCAACGACAAGCGCGGTGCGCGAGATGATGATCCACAGCGCCCGCAATATCCACCGTACAAACCCAACGACAACGCGCACGACAAAGGGCTGCGTGCTTTTGCGTTTCGGGGCGCGGCGCGCCTTCTTTGTGGTGGCGCGTTTCGCTTTCGGTTTGGGGCTCGTCTTGTTGGTCGCTTTGTAGCGACGTTCAGCGACAAGTTTCCCCCGTCCGCGTTTTTGTCCTGTCATGTGCTCTGCTCGGCTGCTTTTTGCGGTCTGAGCCGCGTTTACCTGTGGTTACAATACAAAGACAAGCCGCGAATGTAGAGGCCCTTGAGTCGGTCACGTCCTTCGTTTTTAGCTTAAAAAATAATCTTAGCGCACAAATTGTATAATTTTTGGGCAGAAATGCCTGTTTCTGAGTCGCTTACCCCCCCAGGTTTTCTTGTTAACACGCGATCGCCGCCCTTTGGTGAGCCATGGCTGCCGCTGGAGGCAGGCGCCCGCTCAATCGGAAGGGGAATAACGTGAAACTGATTATTGCTGCAATCAAGCCGTTCAAGCTTGAAGAGGTCCGCGAAGCACTCACCACCATCGGTGTTCGTGGAATGATGGTGACAGAGATCAAGGGCTTCGGCTCGCAATCTGGTCACACCGAAATCTATCGTGGCGCTGAATACGCCGTGAATTTCGTACCAAAGGTCAAACTGGAAATCGTGGTTGCAGACGCCATGGCTGACCAAGTTGTTGAAACCATCGCCACCACCGCCAAGACCGACAAGATCGGCGACGGCAAGATTTTTGTCCTCGACGTGGAAGGCGCTGTGCGCGTCCGTACCGGCGAGATCAACGACGACGCTGTTTAATCCGCGCGCCTTTAAGAGACGAAAAGGACTTTCCAAGATGAAACTCACCAAACTCATTCCAGCCTCAGTGGTCGCCTCTGCGCTTCCCCTTGTGGCTTTTGCTCAAGACGCCGAGGTGGCTGCGCCCACGTTCGACGAAATCGGCCCGTATATCCTGACCACCCTGTTGTTCCTCATCGGCGGCTTCCTCGTCATGTGGATGGCCGCAGGTTTTGCAATGCTCGAAGCGGGCCTCGTGCGCTCCAAGAACGTCGCAACACAGCTCACTAAAAACGTCGCCCTCTTCGCGATTGCCTCTGTCATGTACTGGCTCATCGGCTTCAACCTGATGTATCCGGGCGAGTGGATGATCGAAGGGATCATGGGGCCGTGGTTCTCCACAACCTCGCTTGAGCCTGTCGGCCTCGCTGCCGCCGATGCATCGCTCGACTATGCATCTGTTGCTTCCGACTTCTTCTTCCAGTTGATGTTCTGTGCGACCACCGCGTCCATCGTATCCGGTACACTCGCCGAGCGCATCAAACTGTGGCCGTTCCTCATCTTCACCGCGATCCTGACTGGTGTGATCTACCCGATCGAAGCATCCTGGCAGTGGGGCGGCGGCTTCTTGTCCGAGATGGGTTTCTCTGACTTCGCAGGCTCGACCCTTGTTCACGCCGCAGGTGGCTTCGCTGCCCTCGCAGGTGCCCTTGTTCTCGGCCCACGTATCGGTAAATTCAAAGATGGCAAAGTACACCCTATGCCAGGTTCCAACCTTGCGCTTGCTACTCTCGGTACGTTCATCCTGTGGCTCGGTTGGTTCGGCTTTAACGGTGGCTCGCAGCTTGCTGCTGGTACAGTTGGCGACATCACCGACGTTGGCCGCATCTTTGCAAACACCAACATGGCCGCAGCCTCTGGCGCTCTCGTCGCTCTGATCCTGACCCAACTCGTCTACGGTAAAGTCGACCTGACGATGGTTCTTAACGGCGCTCTCGCTGGCCTCGTGTCCATCACCGCAGAACCTCTCGCTCCTTCGCTTCTGATGTCCTTGATCATCGGTGGTATCGGCGGTGCGATCGTGGTCTTCGCAGTCCCTGCACTCGACAAGATGAAAATCGACGATGTTGTCGGTGCGATCCCTGTCCACCTCGTCGCTGGTATCTGGGGCACCCTCGCGGTTCCGCTCACCAATGATGGCACGTCCTTCATGACACAGCTCATCGGTGTCGTTGTTATCGGCTTGTTCGTCTTCGTTGTCTCCCTGATCGTCTGGGTGATCCTCAAATCAACAATGGGCATCCGCGTCTCCGAAGAATCCGAGATCACAGGTCTCGATAAAGCGGAACTCGGCATGGAAGCCTACCCAGAGTTCAGCAACGGCTGATCTCGATCTGATCCTCCCATAAAACAAACCCGGGCAAGCAATTGCCCGGGTTTTTCGTTTCTTTACCAATGAGGTGGCGGGCGGAAACGAAATCTCAACCATGTTGATCCAAAGTGCAGACAATTGTCCCGTCTCCCGAGGATCACATGACACGCAAGAATTGCGCTTTCACTCTCGTCGCCGCCGTCGCCTTTGCGGCCTCTGCACAGGCAGAGCCAATGTCTTTACTCTCGGGCAATGTGCTGCCGCGTGCGGCGGCGAGCCTTATGGCCGCATCCCCCCGTCCATTACCCGTCTCTTTTCGCGAAACCGAACCCCGTAGTCCGAGCCTGTTTGCGGGTCGCGAGAAAGGCACGTTTTTCGCCCCTCTCCCTCCGCGTGAGGACGTCGCGCCCAAGCGCCCCTCCGTCGGTTTGGCGCATATGAAACCCGTCAAAGATATCGAATGCATCCGCCACATCATCGGACGTGCGGAATCGCGGGCGGATGGCTATGACGCCGTGCAGCACGGAGCAAAAATCAAACCACCCAAGCGGCCCGCGGCTATGACCCTTGGTGAAATTTTTGCGTGGATCAAAGACACGCCCGGTCAACCGCACGCCATTGGGCGTTATCAGTTTATCCCTAAAACACTGGCGCGCGTGGTCACGGAGTTGGACCTCGGTCCTGATGTTGTCTTTTCCCCCGCCATTCAGGACCGGCTATCCAATGTGTTGTTGGAGGAGGCGGGCCTGGAGGCCGTGCGGCTCGGCGCGATTTCTCGCAAGACCTTCATGAACAACCTCGCAAAGATCTGGGCGGGGCTGCCCACATCAAGTGGCAAGTCCTACTATCACGGTCATGCGGGCAACCGCGCCACGGTGACATGGGCGGAGTTCGACCGCGCACTGGCCCAAGTCTTCCCCGACAAGATCGCACAAAACGACGTGTCGGAGAAAGAATAGGCCGCATCAATGCAAAACGGCGCCCCGAAAGGCGCCGCTTGTTTGAACGTATAACGTAGATCGTTACTTGCAGGTCTTCGCTACTGCCGTGGCCAAGAGCGGCACGGTGTCGGCATTGAGGCCTGCAATATTCAGACGGCTGTCGCCTACCATGTAGATGCCGAAATCCTTGCGGATTTGCATGACTTCCTCCGGGGTGGCGCCGATCCGCGAGAACATGCCGCGGTGCTGTGCGACGAAATCGAACCGGTCGGAATTCGTCTGTTTGCGCAACTCTTCGGCAAGCTGCGTGCGCAGGCCGAGCATCCCCAATCGGACCTCTTCCAGTTCTGCCATCCAATCCGCTTTCAGCACCTCGTCATTGAGGATCATCGTCACCAGACGCGCGCCGTGGTCAGGCGGGAAGGAATAGTTTTGACGGTTGAGGAAGTTCAGCGTGCCCTGTGTCACAGCTGTGTTTTCCGCCGTTTCCGACATTGCCATGAGACAGCCCGCACGTTCGCGGTAAATGCCGAAGTTCTTGGAACACGACGCAGCGATGAGCATTTCGGGCAGCTTGGTGGCCAACAGGCGCGTGGCTGCGGCGTCTTCTTCGAGACCGTCACCGAAACCTTGGTAGGCAATATCGACAAGGGCGATTGCACCCTTTTCCACGAGCAGATCAGCAACTGCGCCAAACTGGTCCAAGGTCAGATTTGCGCCCGTCGGGTTGTGACAGCACCCGTGCAGCAGTACCATGTCGCCCGCTTGAACACCCTTGAGGCTGTCCATCATAGCATCGAAATCAACGGTACAGGTCGCCGCGTCGAAATAGGCGTATTCCTTGTTGTTCATTCCCATGAACTTGAGAATCGACAGGTGGTTCGGCCATGTCGGGTTCGACGTCCAAACGGTGCCCTCGGGATTGGCGAGCTTCATTAGTTCAAATGCCTGACGGATCGCGCCTGTTCCGCCTGGTGTCGCAATCGCGCCGACGCGGGCATGATCCACACTGCCGGCCAGAACAAGTGATTTCATCGCAGCGCCAAACGCGGGATCACCCGACAGAGCGGTGTAGGATTTTGTTGTCTCGTTGGCCCAGAGTTGTTTCTCGGCGGCTTTGACGGCGCGCATGATGGGGGTGTTGCCCGAGGCATCTTTGTAGACGCCGACGCCAAGGTCGATCTTTGTATCGCGCGGGTCCTCGCGGTAGAGCGCCATGAGCTCGAGAATTTTGTCTGCGGGTTGTGGTTTGAGTGTGTTCAGCATCATGCTTCTCCGGTTGCGACGCGAAGGTCGCTATACATGCCCCATTCCGCCCAGCTGCCATCGTAAAGTGCGTGTTTCACTCCGATGCGCTCAAGCGCGAGACTCAGGATTGCGGCGGTTGTCCCCGACCCGCAGGTCGTGATCGCCGGTTTCGTCAGATCGACTCCTGCGCTCTCGAAAATGAGGCGCATTTCGCCGGGATTTTTCATCGTGCCGTTGCTGTCCAACAGGGCGGAGAATGGTACGTTACGGGAATTGGGGATGTGACCAGAGCGTAGACCCGCACGGGGTTCGGGTGCTTCGCCCTTGAACCTGTCGGCGGGACGCGCGTCGATGATGACATGATCGCCAAGTTTGGACGAAGCCGCCACTTGCGTGACGTCGCGCACCAGTTCAGGCCGCTCGTTCGGCACCATATGACGGTCGCGGATCACAGGAGGTTCGGCGGTGACTTCGCGGCCTTCGCGCACCCATTTTGGCAGGCCGCCATCAAGAACGGCGACATTGTCCTGACCGAAGTATTTGAACATCCACCACACGCGGGGCGCAGAGAAAATGCCCATGCCGTCATAAACGATCACCTGATGACCGTCACCGATTCCAAGGGCGCGCATGCGCGACATGAATTTTTCGACGGGAGGCAGCATATGGGGCAGATCACTACGGGCGTCGCACACATCGTCGATGTCGACGAAGCGGGCACCCGGAATGTGCGCTGCGGTATATTCCGCCTTCGGGTCACGGTTCATATGGGGCAGATACCAACTCGCATCGATCAAACGCAGATCGGGAGACTTGAGGTTATCAGCCAACCAGCTGGTGGACACGAGAGTTTTGGGATCTGACTGTGGCATTGACCCTACGATACATAGCTATAAACGCGTCTCCTGCCATATCGTTTGGGCCCGCCATACGCAAGCAAAGCGTTACAAAAGTGCGTTATTCGCCCCTGCGCAGCAACCGTTGCTGCTGGCGACCCCAATCGCGCTTGGCTTCGGTGGCGCGTTTGTCGTGGTTCTTTTTCCCCTTGGCGATGCCAAGTTTGATCTTCACGCGGCCTTTATGGTTGAAATACATCACCAACGGGACGAGCGTCATACCCTGACGGCCTGTAGCCTGAGCAAGCCGTGCCAATTCGCGTTTTGACACCAACAGCTTGCGCTTGGCGCGTTCTTCGTGAGGGAACATCGCCTGTTGGTAGGGCGCGATATAGGAGTTGGTGAGGAACAACTCGCCATCATCAATGGAGGCATAGCTCTCCGCGATGTTGGATTGACCCACGCGAAGGGATTTCACTTCGGACCCCGACAACACGATGCCGCATTCTATGTCATCCTCGATGGCATAGTCGTAGCGTGCGCGCCGATTTTCAGCGATCACCTTGTAGTTCTTGTCTTCGGGGGTCTGTTTCTTTGCCATGGTGCAGATGCAGATAAGGTGTCCGTGCGCTCATGTCCACTAGCGCAGGTCGCAAAGACCGCAGTATGGTCTGGAAAATATGCTCGGAGCGTAGATGTTTCCCCAAATCTTCTGCGGGGCGGCTGTGATCCTGTTGTCTCTTTCCGTGGTCGCCGACTGAAACGGTCGGCATGAAAAAGGGGGCCGTGGCCCCCTTTGATGTCGTTCTGTGGCAATGGCGTTTAGAGCAGGCCTGCGACCTCCATCGCGGCTTTGATCTGCGCCTTGGTACTGTCTGACAGTGGGGTGAGCGGCAAGCGCACCTCGTCGGAACACAGACCCAACAGCGACATGGCATATTTCACGCCACACACACCGGGCTCCGCGAAGATTGCGATATGCAGCGGCATGAGTTTGTCGGTCAATTCAAGCGCCAAGGCATAATCGCCCGCCAATGTGGCCTCTTGCACCTGAGCGCAGAGCTTTGGCGCAACGTTGGCGGTGACGGAGAT
The DNA here is from genome assembly GCF_048266405.1 of Celeribacter sp. Classification (GTDB taxonomy): domain Bacteria; phylum Pseudomonadota; class Alphaproteobacteria; order Rhodobacterales; family Rhodobacteraceae; genus Celeribacter. Next base: position 94,252 of record NZ_JBLWZO010000002.1, on the reverse strand, counting down.
GCAGCCGACACCCCCTTGCGCGTTGTAGCCCACGGCAGTGGGATCTTCGCCAGAGACCTGAATGAAGTCGGTGCCACATGTCAGGCGCGTCTTGCCAACTCGGGCAAGGTCGCCTGTGGCATCTTTAACACCGACAATGCGCGGCAGTTTGGCAAGCTCGCCCATCGTTTCGGGGCTCATGTCGATGACCGAACGACCGGGAATGTTGTAGATGATGATCGGAATATCCGCCGCATCGTGTAGCGCGGTGTAATGCGCGATCAGGCCTTTTTGCGTTGGCTTGTTGTAATAGGGCGTTACCACCAATGCGGCATCAGCCCCGACACGCGCAGCATGTTGGATCAGACCCAAGCCCTCGGCGGTGTTGTTGGAGCCTGCCCCCGCAATCACGGGAATACGCCCTGCGACGGTCTCGACAACGACCTCGATCACCTCTTGATGTTCGGCATGGGTCAAGGTGGGGCTTTCGCCTGTCGTGCCTACAGGGACAAGACCGTGCGAGCCCTGTTCGATGTGCCATTCGACAAGCTTCTTGAGCGTATCAATGTCCAGTTTGCCGTTTTTAAACGGCGTCACCAGTGCAGGAATGGATCCTTTGATCATGATGCGCTCCTTTGCGTCTTAGAGTGGGCGTGAGTCGCCCGTTTGCTTTCTGGCGGAAACTAGCCGCCTTCGCGCATAATGCCAAGAATGTGTCTTGCGCCATCTTCGCCCTGCGCTACCCTCGTGGCAAATGCGCACCTAAGCCGCAGTCCAATTGATAGAGCAGATATAGAACCCATATGCCCCAAATGAATGTCATTAAAACAGTTTGGATCGCTTCCGCCCTGTCGGCGATGGGGCTGTGCGCCTCTGCGTCTCCCGAATCGGACGCTCTGGTTGCAGCGACGGAATTGCGCCAATCCGGCGACTGGCAGGGGGCGCGGACCACCGCCACAGGTGTCGGGCGCGATATTATTGAATGGCAATATCTGCGGGCGGGCAAGGGCAGCTTTGACGAATGCACCGCGTTTCTGGAGCGCAATAGTGACTGGCCCGGCTTGCCGCTTTTAGCGCAAAAATGCGAGGCGTCTATTTCCGATGCGGTGAACCCGCGCGTTGTGGTTGCCTTTTTCGACGCCTACCCACCGCAAACGGGGGCGGGAACAGTGGCGCTCACCCGTGCCTATCAACTGACAGGGGCGGACGGCGATGCGCAGGCACAGGCCGTGATCGCATGGCAGACCCTCGTGTTGGACGCCGAAAGCGAAAGCCATTTGCTCACGCATTTCCCGACACAGATCGTGCCCCATAACCCCGATCGCGCTCGTATGTTGATGTGGCAGGGCAAATTCGATGATGCCGCCCGTCTCGTCCCATATCTGCCTGAGGGTTGGGCGGAGCTGATTGATGCTGTCACGCGGCTTGACGGGGATTCGAATGGCGTGGATGCCGCGATTGAGGCTGTTCCTGCGGCGCTCGCGAATGAGCCGATATTGGCATTCGAGCGGTTTGAATGGCGCGCCCGTAAGGGGCGTTATGACGATGCGGTGACGCTCTTGCTGCAACGCTCCACCTCCCGTGACGGCTTGGGCAACCCCGAGGCATGGGGAGATCGCCGTCGGTCTCTGGCCCGTCAAATGATGCGCGATGGCAAGGCACAGATTGCCTATTCTGCCGCCTCCCGCCATTTCCTCTCTCCCGAGGAAGATCACTACGCCGATCTTGAATGGCTCGCGGGCTATATCGCGCTGCGGTATCTTGATGATCCGTTGACAGCCCTCGATCATTTCAACCGCTTCCGCGTTGCGGTGGCGACCCCGATCTCTTTGGGCCGCGCAGGCTATTGGGAAGGCCGCGCCTTGGAGGCGATGGGAGCCAAAGATGATGCGCTTGCGGCCTACACATTTGGCGCGCAGTTCCAGACATCCTTCTACGGGTTGCTCGCTGCCGAACGGGCGAGCCTGCCGCTTGACCCCGCTCTGACAGGGGAGGCACGGTTTGCCGATTACAAAGAGGCCGCGTTCATGTCCTCCTCTGTGCTCAAAGCCGCGCTACTTTTTGAAGAGGCAGGGGATTTACCACAGGCCGCACGGTTCATGCGTCATTTGGGTGAAAGCCTGACACCGCAGGAATTGGGCCAACTGTCCGACCTCGCGTTGGACCACCACCCCTATCTCGCTGTGCTTGTCGCGAAATTCGCCGCCGATCAGGGCATAGTCCTCAATCGCGCCTATTACCCACTGCATGATCTGGCCAAGGCCGACCTGCCCGTCAAACCCGAACTGGCGCTGTCCATCGCGCGGCGCGAAAGCGAGTTCTATGCGCAGGCCCGCTCCTATGTTGGCGCGCGCGGGTTGATGCAGTTGATGCCGCGCACGGGTGAGGCGATGGCCGCCAAGCTCGGAATCGAGGGGTTCGTCGAGAGCGATTTGACCGATCCTGTTCTGAACGCCCGCCTTGGCTCAGCTTATCTGGCGCAACTGATTGAGGAATTCGGCAATAATCTACCGCTTGTGGCGGTGGGCTATAACGCGGGGCCAACCCGTGCCCGCGACTGGATCGAACGCTACGGCGATCCACGCAGCGGCAAGATCGACCCTGTTGACTGGATCGAACACATCCCGTTTCGCGAGACCCGCAATTATGTGATGCGTGTGGCCGAAAGCGTCCCCGTGTATCATGCCCGCCTGACAGGTGACACGCGCACCATCACGCTCTCAAAAGACCTCAAGTCGCGTTAGATCGTCCTGCACGGTTTTCGCGCCGCGCCACCATCTGGGCACGGATCAGAGCGAATAGGCCCGCCCCCACGACGATCCCTGTGCCAATAGCGACATTCATGCGAATGATGTCGCCAAAGAACACCACGCCCACCCCTGAGGCAAAGACCAGTTGTAGATAGGCAAAGGGTTGGATGGCCGAGGCTTCCGACAATTCATAAGCGCGGATCAACAGGTAGTGACCGAGAATCGCGGAGGCGCCGAGCGTCAACATCCATGCCCAATCTGTGGGCCTCATCGGCTCCCAGAACCACACGCCGATCAGCGTCATGACGACAGCCCCCGAGATGCCCGTGTAAAAGAACGTCACCGCAGCGGGATCTTTGCGCGAGACATAGCGGTTGAGCAGCCCGTAGAGCGCGAACATCGTCGCGGAGCCAAGCGGGAAAATCGCTGCTGGCGAGAACACGCCACTGCCGGGCATGAGGATAATCATCACGCCGACAAAGCCGATCGCGACCGACATCCATCGCCGCCACCCGACCCGCTCGCCAAGGATCGGGCCCGATAGCGCGGTGATGATCAGTGGATAGATCGCAAACATCGCGTGGCTCTCGACTAGGCCGAGTTTGACAAAACCGATCACCATAACGATGACCTCAAGAGCCAAAAGAGCGCCACGGAAAAACTGCAACTTGGGCTGTGCGGATCGCGCCGCGTGACGTAACCCGCCCGCGTGACGTGCGGACCAGACAATGACAAAGGCCGCGAAAATCCAGTAGCGGATCATGATGACCATAAAGACGTTGTATTGCCCTGCGAGATGACGCGACAGGCCGTCTTGGAGGGCAAAGAGGAGCATCGTGAACACCATGATGATGATGCCCAAACGTGGGTTCTGCGGCGTCATGTCTTTGTGCCCCTGCTCATATGTCGTTTGCGTCCATAGCCCGTGACCCGCTCCACGGCAAAGCCTGCATCTGTGAGTTTGCGACGCACGTGTCCTGCCGCCGTGTAAGTGGCGAATGTGCCGCCCGTGGCGGTGTGTTGGCCGACTGCCTGCATGAGGTCGTCGCCCCAAAGTTCCGGATTTTTTTGCGGTGAAAACCCGTCGAGAAACCATGCGTCTGCCTGCTCGCCCCACGCCGCAAGTGTTTCGCGGGCGTCTCCGATGATGACCTCGACCGTGACATGGCCCACGGTGAACTTGCGTTCGCCCTTTGCCCATGCGTCCAGAAATGACGCGGCGATGGGTTGGACCTCGGGAAAGGCACCGAGTGATGTGGCGATGTCCGCGGCGGTCATCGGAAAGGCCTCAAATGAGGTAAAGCGGATCGGCTCCGGCCCCTCCCACATCAGGGCAAGCGCGAGCATGTTCAGGCCCGTGCCAAAACCCAATTCGGCCACATGAAAACCCGCTCTGAGGCGCGCAGGCAAATCATTGCCCGCCAAAAACACATGCCGCGATTCCTCAAGCCCCGAAGCGATTGAGAAATACGGATCGTCGAATTGCGTCGAGACAGGGATAGCCCCGTCCCGCCATTCGATGCGGGCTGTCTGGTTGTCGGGCATGGGATGTCTTATGAGATGTGTAACGTTGCCCCGATCCTGCGGGTGTGCGTCACGAAGTGCAATGGGCAAAAGTGCAAATGGGCAAAGCAGATATAACGATCTACGGGGCGGGCGCATTCGGTCTGTCATGCGGGTATGAAGCAGCAAAGCGCGGCGCAAAGGTGCGTGTCATCGACCCCTTTGGTGTGGGTGCGGGCTCCTCTGGTGGTGTGGTCGGCGCTCTTGCACCACACACTCCGGAGCGGTGGAATGACAAGAAAGAGTTCCAGTTCAACAGCCTGATCATGGCCCGCGATTACTGGCCCACGGTTGAGGAAACGGGTGGTGTGTCATCGGGCTATGGCCGCACAGGCCGGCTGCAAGCGGTGCAAAACCCGCGCCAGTTGGAGCTTGCCCATCAGCGCACGACAGAGGCCACTACGCTTTGGCGCGGATTGGCCTCGTGGTCGGTGTTGGACGCCGATGGTGTCGCAGCACGGTTTTCGGGGTGGGTGCCCGATAGTCCCACGGGCTACTGGATTTTTGACGACCTCTCCGCACGGCTCAATCCTGCGCGGGCCTGTGCGTCACTGGCCGCAGCGATTACCGCGTTGGGTGGGGAGATTGTGGAAGCAGGCGAGGAGGACGGTCACGTGATCCATGCGAGCGGTTGGGCAGGGCTTAAATCGCTCAATGCCACCTTCGAGCGCGAGGTTGGTAACGGTGTGAAGGGGCAGGCGATCTTGCTTGATCTGGATATGCGCGACGCTCCGCAAATCTACGCGGAAAGCCTCCACATCATTCCACACGCCGATGGCACCACGGCGATTGGGTCAACGTCCGAGCGTGAGTTTGACAGCCCCGACCAGACCGATGAACTGGCTGACGATCTACTGGCCCGCGCGATCATTGCGCTGCCCCAACTGGCGCATGCCCGCGAGATCAAGCGATGGGCGGGCGTGCGTCCGCGTGCGAAATCCCGTGCGCCGATGTTGGGCGCATGGCCTGACCGCGCGGGGCATTTCATCGCCAATGGCGGGTTCAAGATCGGCTTCGGGATGGCCCCGCTCGCCGCCCAAGGTCTGATTGATCTGATCCTTGAGGGGCGCGATACCATCCCTGAGGCGTTCAAGGTCGAGGCGAGTTTGTAGCGGCGTGGGCCGCTCTTAAAACTCGACGCCTTTCTGGGCTTTGACACCTGCGCGGAACGGGTGCTTGATCAACTCCATTTCGGTGACGAGATCGGCAATTTCGATCAATTCCTCTTTGGCGTTGCGCCCCGTCAACACGACATGGGTGAGCGGTGGCTTTTCGGTCTTGAGGAACGTCACTACGTCGTTGATGTCGATATAGTCATAGCGTAGCGCGATGTTGATCTCGTCGAGCAGAACCATGCGGTTCTCGGGGTTGCGGATCAGTTCCTTGGCTTTTTCCCATGCGGCCTGCGCCATTTCGATGTCGCGGGCCTTGTCTTGGGTCTCCCAAGTGAAGCCTTCACCCATCGTGTAGAACTCGCACAGATCGGGGAATTTTGCGGTGATCAGATCGCGTTCGCCGCAATCCATGCCGCCCTTGATGAACTGCACAACGCCAGATTTCATCTCATGGGCAATGCAGCGGAAAATCATGCCGAAGGCGGCGGAGGACTTACCCTTGCCCTTGCCCGTATGGACGATGATCAGCCCCTTTTCGTCGATCTTTGTGGCCATGATTTTATCACGGGCGGCTTTCTTCTTGGCCATTTTGGTGGCGTGGCGCGCGTGGTCATTGGTGTCGGTCATAGGGAAGACTCCTTAGAGAAAAATCTGGACAAAGACGGGCGCAAGGAGCGCCGTTAGAATGGCATTCAGCACCATGCCGATGCCCGCAAAGGCACCCGCTGTTCCGTGGCATTCAAAGGCGCGAGCGGTGCCGATCCCGTGGGCTGCAACTCCCGTGGCAAAGCCGCGCCCGCGAAAGTCGCGCACCCCGAGCAGGTTGTTGACGGGCGTGGTGACAATCGCACCAATAACGCCCGTGATCAGGACGAGCGCGACGGTGAGCGTGGGCAGGCCGCCAATGGCCTCAGAAACGCCAATGGCCACGGGTGAGGTGGCGGATTTGGGAACGAGCGAGATAAGCACCTCGCCGCGCAACCCCATCGCGGCCCCGATTGCGACGGCCGAGGCCATTGCGACGAAAGAACCGACAAAGAGAGCGGCCAAAAGCGGCACGGCGGACGCTTTCACCTTTTGCCAGTTCTGCCAAAGCGGAATGGCCAAGGCGACAGTCGCAGGTCCAAGCATGAAGTGGATAAACTGCGCCCCTTCAAAATAGGTGCGGTAGCTTGTGTCGGTCAGGGTCAGCAGCGTCGAGAGCAGGACCATCGAGATGAGCACAGGGTTCACATAGGGCTTGTTGCCCGACAGGCGAAACAACCCGTCTCCGATGAGAAAGGCAATGATCGTGGCGGTAAGCCAGAGCAATTGCCCCTCTGCGAGGTAGGACCAGATATCGAGAATATCGGTCATTGCGGCGTCTCGTCGGGCTGCCCCATAGCGCGGCCGACGTATTTGAACGTCAAAGACCCCGCGCCAATGGCGAGAATGGTGGAGCCGAGCAAGGCTGCGGCGAGGGGCAGGCCGATCTCGGACATCTGGTCAAAATACTGGATGATGCCAACGCCCGCAGGGACAAAGAGCAACGACAGGTAGGAGAGAACCTTTGTCGCGGTGCCTTCGATCTGTTTGCCAACATTCGGACGCACCACCAACAGAACCGTGAGCAGGATCATACCAATCACAGGGCCGGGCAGACGCAGTGCGAACACGCGCGCGATGATTTCGCCCAAAAGCTGAAAGCCTAAAAACAGTCCCAGATGAAAGATCATTCGCGCCCTCCCTTTGCGGCTATAGTCGCAGTGCAACGGGACGACAGCAAGAGCGCAAACGCAGTCACGCAAAAAGGGCGCACCTCGGATGAGATGCGCCCCTTGGTCTCGCCGGGAAGGGACTACTCAGCGGGAATGGCGGATGGGGTGCGTGTGCCGTAATGCTGCGCGTTCAGGCGGAACACCAAGGCAATCATTGCAAACTGGAACGCGATAGCGATGGCGGTGATGACCCAATAGGTCGTGCCGAATTTTTCGATCACACCCGCAGCCACGAGGCCCTTGTTGACAAAGAACTGCAACAACACCGACAGCGCGACACCGGGGCAGACCAAGGCGTAAGAGCCCGCGGAGGTCTTTTCACCGAACACGAAGTCTTTGAAATACCCCTGACGGCGCAAAACCGTAAGGCCCAGACCAAGGAACACCAGTTGCACAGACAGCCCTTTGGCAAGGAACATCAACGTGTCCACAGCTGTCGAGTGCCCGTTAAAGGTCGCGTGCAACCCGTGGTCCTGACGCATGAACATGATCGAAAAGATGGTCACAAACGGGATGATGATCAGCAATGTCGGACCTGCTTCTTCAGCGGTGCCATAGTGCAGCATCGAGTTGAAGGCCGTGGTCAGCGCGAGCAGCGCATAGATCAGAGCGGCAGTGCCAAGCACGGTTGATCCAACGACAGAGATGGCCACGATCCACGGTTGGGTCGACATCGCAGCAGGGGCGGCAAAGCCCACAGCGGACATGATGAGCGCAAAGGAGGGCAAAAGCTGCGCAAAGGAGTTATGCGCGGTCACATCGAACACGCCCCCTTTGGACAGCACCCGCCCGAGAAAATCAGCAATGGTTCTCAGCGCAGTATAGGCAATCGCGGCAAAGGCGATCAGCGCCAGCGGAAACAGATATTCGACCACGGTCCACAGTCCGGGCACAAACACGAGACCCGTAATGAACAGCCCGTTGACCGACATGGCAAGAGCCAGTGGCATAGCGAGCAGGGTCGTTTCTGCGTTGGAATTGCGCAGCTTTGTGTAGCGCTCGGTCTTTTTGAATTGTGCGAAATGGGACAGGTTCCAGATCAGCGATTTGAGGTTGAGATAAACAAAGACCGCAATGCCCGCCATGGCTATGGCAATCGCGACTTTGAGGGATGTGCTCCCCGTGGCCCATGCGGCCATGATGTCTTCAAACACCGGCACCGAGCGACCGGGATGCGGTATCCAGAACATTAGATACATAAAGAACGTGACCGCGAGTCCACCCGCGCCCACCGATGTCAGGAAGTACATCGGCACATAGCTTTCACTTGCTTTCGAGGATTTCATGTTGCGTCTCCTAATTCATATTCAAAAAGAAGAATATATATGGAGTGCCGCGCCCACCTTGATTTGGATCAAAGGGGCAAATGGGATATATCTTTTATGCACTGCGATGAGGCACATCCCGCCGAAAAGACCATCTTGCATTCCCGTCATTTTGGGCATTACTTCGGGTCAACACGAATGAGCCAAGTATGAGAATGTGGGGTGGCATGAACCTTTCCCGAATATCAACCTATCCCGTCAAAAGCCTGCCCGCGACGGACCATGCCGCCCGCACCATAGGATCAATGGGCGTCGACGGCGACCGCCGATGGGCAGTTTTGTATCCCACAGGAACAGTGGCGACACGTCGCGAATTTCCCGAATTGGCACGGATTTCCGTGGTTGAAACGGAAGAGGGGATTTCCCTGTGTCACGATGGCGACCGTCTCGACGTGCCTCGCCCAAGCGGGGCCCAAACCACGGCCTTCGTATTCTCTAACCGAATTGAAGGCGTCGAGGACGCGGGGAATTATGCCGCGAGCTTCCTGTCCTCGGCCTTGGAGCGCGAGGTTCGTCTTGCCTATTTCCCTGATCGCCCCCTGCGTCCTGTAAATATCAAATATAGCCTCACACCACACTTCACCGGTTTTGCCGATGGCTATCCGGTTTTGATCACCACCAACGCGTCGCTACGTGCGCTTAATCAAGCAGCGGGTCACGAGTTTGAAATGCGCAGGTTCCGTCCGAACCTCGTGATCGAAGGCGATATGGCCCCTTGGGCCGAGGACACATGGCGGCGCATTCGTGTCGGCACTTCTGTGTTGCGGATTGTCAAACCGTGCGAGCGCTGTGTGATGACCACGCAAGACCCCAAAACAGGGGTGCAAACCGACCGCCACGAGCCGCTCGCGACGCTTGGCAAACTGCACAGGTCCGCACGCGGGCGTATCATCTTTGGGCAAAACGCCGTTGTCGAACAGGAGGGCACGGTTGTGCTCGGGGATACAATCGAGGTGTTAGAGGCAGGACCGTCAAACCTCTTGTGACCCCGCTTATCGTCTGACCGCCGCGCGTTAACGCTTTGCTAACCAAGATTGGCGACGCTGTGCGTATGACACATGCGCTTCTATCGACGTCCTTCCTCTCGCGCCTCACTCTCATGGCGCTGGCTTTGCCCTTCTTAACCGCCTGCGCCTTGGACAGCCCGCAAATCGGCAAAGTGCTGATCGCACCGACCCCCATTGTTGTAGACGGCGCGAGCTTTCGCATTTTTCGTCAAAAGGGCGGCGGCGACCGCGTTGAGGCGCACCGCATCAACGTGATGGTTCCGCCGCCGTCGCGCACTGCAATCGTCGCAAAGGCCGCGATTGCGATCACCCAAGCCACAGGTTGCCCGATCAAAGCGGGGTCCCTGATTGGCGATCAAGCCCTAATCAAAGCCGAGTTGGACTGCCCAAACTGACGCCACCTATGCGAGCGCCTCAAGCGCGGCACGTGCCGAGTTGGAGCGTGGTTGCCACAACCCGCGATCCATCGCTTCCAACAACCGTTGCGCAATCTCGGCCAAGGCAGGTGCGTTGTGATCCGCGATAAACTCCCGCGTTTCGTCGTCCTCGATAAAGGCCGCATGAACGAGGTCGAAATGGTGATCCTTGACCGCATGTGTCGTGGCCGAAAACGCGAACAGGTAATCCACGGTCGCCGCAATCTCGAACGCGCCTTTGTAGCCGTGGCGTTTCACCCCATCGATCCATTTCGGGTTCACCACCCGCGAGCGAATGACCCGTCCGATTTCCTCGTCCAGAGTGCGAATAACGGGACGTTCAGGGCGCGAGTGGTCGTTATGGTAAATCGGACGATCCTGTCCTTGCAAGGTCGCCACGGCAGAGGCCGCGCCCCCCTCGAACTGGTAATAATCGTCGCTGTCCAACAGATCGTGTTCGCGGTTGTCTTGGTTCTGCACGATGGCCTCGACCTGACCCAAGCGGGCCTCGAACCCTTCGCGATCCTTCACACCCTCGCGTCCCGCGCCATAGGCGTAGCCGCCCCATTCGAGATAGGCATCGGCAAGGTCGCGGCGGTCGCCCCAAAGTTGCTCGTCGATCATCGCCTGAAGCCCTGCGCCATAGGCCCCGGGTTTCGACCCGAACACCCGCGCCGTGCTTTCACCCTGTCGCGCACGGGCGGCGGCGGGGTTGTCGGCTTCGCTCTCGTCCATCTCCTGCACCGCGCGGGCAGCGCTATCGACCAAGGCGATCAACTGCGGAAAGGCATCGCGGAAGAACCCGGACACGCGCAGGGTCACATCGACCCGCGGACGCCCCAGAACGGATGCGGGCAACACTTCGAACCCCGTTACGCGGCGGCTCATTGCATCCCATGTCGGTTTCACCCCCATGAGCGCCAAGGCCTGCGCAATGTCATCGCCGCCCGTGCGCATATTGGCCGTCCCCCACGCGGTCACGAGCATCGCCCGCGGCCAGTCGCCGTGGTCCTGTAGGTGGCGTTCAATCAGCAGGTTGGCGGATTTCCACCCCAAGCTCCACGCCGTTTGCGTCGGCACGGCGCGGGCATCCACGGAGAAAAAGTTGCGCCCCGTGGGCAGCACATCCAACCGCCCCCGCGTCGGTGCGCCCGATGGACCAGGGACCACAAATTTACCCGCTAGGCCGCGTAAAAGCCCGTCCATCTCGGCAGGGCCACAGGCCGCAACCGTAGGCAAAACATGGTCGCGCAGGTGGTCCAGAACTGCTTGGGACGCGAGGCCCGCCGCAGGCAGCCCCTCATCCAAAAGCGCCGCGCAAAAGGCTTCCAACCGCTCGACCGTATCGCCATTGGTGCGCCATGCGCCAGCAACGATTTCGGCCAAAGCATCAGGGCGTGGTCCGTCCCATGTTTGCGCCATGTCGCAATCCAGCGGATCGAACCCGAGAGCAAAATCGAGCGCCAAGGCACGGACCAAAGACGCATCCTTGCCCTTTCCCTCACCGCGCGGCACACGGACCAAGGCCAAGCCCAGATCGCGGGCAAGCCGCCCCGTTGGGGCTGTACCAAAGATATGCAAACCATCACGGATTTGCGCTTCCTTGAGTTCACACAGATAGGCGTCGAGCTTGGTCAGATCGCCATCCTCATCCTCGCCAGTCATGCCCACATCACGGTCGAGACCCGTCACGGCACTCAGGCTCAGAATCTCTTTGCGCAACGCTTCAATACGGCGCGGATCAACGCCCGCCGCTTCGAAATACTCGTCAACCAAGGCCTCCAAATCTCGCAGCGGCCCATAGGTTTCGGCGCGGGTGAGCGGCGGGGTCAGGTGGTCGATGATCACCGCCTGCGCACGGCGTTTGGCCTGTGTCCCTTCGCCCGGATCATTAACAATAAACGGATAGAGATGCGGCATCGGGCCCATGACCGCTTCGGGCAAACAGGTCTCCGACAGCGCAAGCGCCTTACCAGGAAGCCACTCCAGATTGCCGTGCTTGCCCATATGGACCAAGGCATGGGCCCCAAACGCATGACGCAGCCAGAAATAGAAGGCGAGGTAGTTGTGTGGCGGCACCAGATCGGGCGCGTGATAGGTCTCGGTCGGGTCTATGTTATAGCCGCGCGCGGGCTGAATGCCGACAACCGCGTTGCCATAGCGCAGGACCGACAGGGCAAATCCGTCGGCATCAAAAAAAGGATCGTCCTCGGGCGTCCCCCAACGCGCTTCAATCTGAGTGCGGACCTGTTCGGGCAGCGCGTTATAGCTCTCGCGGTAGTCCGCAAGCGTGAGACGTTCCCCGCCCTGTCGGGTCATGCGGTCGGTCAGCCAGTTGGTCGGACCCGCAAGGATCTGCTCCATCAACGCGTCGCTACCCTTGGGAATATCTGTGACGGCATAGCCCGCATCTGCAAGCGCGGTGAGCGTGTTCACCGTCGCGGCGGGGGTATCAAGGCCGACACCATTGGCCAGCCGCCCGTCTTTGTTGGGGTAGTTGGCGAGGATCAGCGCAACCTTGCGCTCCGAAGGCGCGGTGCGGCGCAGCGCTGTCCAATGTGCGGCGAGATCGGCGACAAACTCCACACGGCTCTGGTCGGCCTGATAGGTCGCAATCGCGCATTCCGTGTCGGCGTCGAAATAGGCCTCGCCCTTGAACGACACGGCGCGGGTTAGCACACGTCCGTCCACTTCGGGTAGCGCCACGTTCATCGCGATGTCGCGCGCCGAAAGCCCCGTGAGCCCTTCGTCCCATGACGCATGTGATGATCCTGCGAGGACTACTTGGAACACAGGCGCTTCATTGGCGAACTCGGCGGCGAGCGGGTTGTTGCCCGCCTTCTCAGGCGTGCCAACCGCAAAGGAGGTGCAATTGAGAATCACATCGGGATTGGCCTCGCCAAACAGCGAGTCCAGTGTGGCGACAGAAATCGGATCTTTCAGGGAGGCCACAAAGACGGGCAGGGGATTGAGCCCTTTTTCCAATAAAGCCGACACAAGCGCGTCAATCGGCGCAAGCCCTGCACCCTGAACCAAGGCGCGGTAAAAGGTGATCGGCACAACGGGCGCGCCTTGCGTCCAGTTGGCTCGTGCCGTGTCCAGATCGCACACGCCTTTCGCGGGCCAATAGACCCCTGCACGCAGCAGCGGCGCTGCGGGGGTGGGCTTTTCGCCGCCGTCAAGCATCGCCTGCGCATAGGACAAAAATGCCGCTGCGTTATCTGGTCCGCCCTCCACGAGGTAGGCCCAAAGCGCGTGATAGTCCTGTGACGAAACCGTTGATAAACCTGCCAATTCCGCGTCTGGTTTGTCATCTCCGGGGAGCGCCACAAACGGGATGCCCGCCTCATGCAGCCGCGCGGCATATTGCTCTAACCCGTATTTCCAATAGCCAGACCCGCCCAAAACCCGCGCGATGACCATCCGCGATTTGGTGGCGCAGTCGTCAAGGTGCAGATCAACAGACATCGGGTGGCGCAGGTGCATCAGTTGCGACAGGCGCAGCGATGGCGGCGTGTCCATGCCTGCGCGCGCATGGGACAGGGCGGCCAGTTCGGTGTCCGCAGCGGAGATCACCACAAGGTCCGCAGGGGTCTGCCCAAGGTCAAAAGCCTCGTTGCCGTCGTCGATTGATCCGGGTGTGGCGGCCAACAGATGCATCGGTCTCTCCTTGAAAAGCCGCGCGGTTTACGGCATCAGCGAGAAAACCCCGAAAGGTTCTCTCATGGATTATGGTAAATCAGGCGCGCCGAAGATCGGCAAAAACGCCCCGCGACACGCGGAACACAACGCCAAAGGGTCGTCGAAAAACCCCTACGGCAAAGCTGCCCCAAAGGCTGCTTTGCTCGCCCGTATGAAAGCGGCCGCCGCCAAGAAGACGGACTAAAGCGCCTTTTCGTAGAACACGGAGACGCCGTTGTCTTCGTAGTCGCCAAAGGCTCCGCAGCGGGTAAACCCGTGGCGTTCATACAGACGACAGGCGGCGTCCAATTCGTCGCCTGTCTCCAGCTTCAACGCGGTAAGTCCCTCGTCGCGGGCGGCGTCCTCAATGGCGCGCATCAAGGCTCCCGCAATCCCTTTGCCGCGCCCGTCGGGCGACGTGAACATGGACTTCACCTCGCCGTAGTCGCCTTTGATCTTGAAGGCTCCAACACCCAAAACAACATCCCCCTCACGCGCGGTGAAGAACCGCACATCCTTTGCCGCAAGCGCATCGGTCGGCAGGGCGTGGTTGTGTTCCTCGTCGTAGATTTCCGCCTGTAGCGCCTGTGCCTGTGCCAAAAGGGCGGCAGGTTGCGGGTCGAGCGGGTTTCCAAGTTCGACAATGATCATGGCGTTAGGCCTTTAGTGCGGCGTCAATCGCGGCACGGTCCAGCCCTGCCTGACCAATCACGACCAGACGTGTCTCGCGCGGCGCAGTTCCAAAGGGTTGATCGAAATAGTGATCGACACGCGGCCCAACGGCCTGAACGGTCAGACGCATCGGCTTGCCCGTTACGGCCACAAACCCCTTGAGCCGCAAAATGCCGTGGGCTTTGATCACATCCGCGATCTGTTCGGCAAAGGCCTTGGGGTCGCTGACCTCGTCACGGCTGACCACAAAGCTCTCGAAATCATCGTGGTCATGGTGGTGATGATGATGGTCGTCATCGTGGTGATCGTCGTCATGGTCGTCGTCGTGATGGTGGTGGCCGTGGTGCAGCTCGTCGCGCCCCGTCATGTCACCCTCGGCCCCAATGCCCTGACCGAGCAACACATCCACGGGCAAGGCCCCGTGGGACGCGCGTACAACTTGAACGCCATTGCGGGCTTCCGCTTTGAGTTTGGCGACCAAGGCGTCCGCTTGCGCTTCGCCCAACAGATCGGTCTTGTTCACGACAATCATGTCGGCACAGGCGATCTGATCCTCGAACAGTTCCGACAGAGGTGTTTCGTGGTCGAGGTTCTCGTCAAGCTTGCGTTGGGCATCGACCGCCGCGACGTTATGGGCAAACACGCCTTCGTCCACGGCCTTGCCATCGATCACGGTGATAACCCCGTCGACGGTGACTTTGGTGGAAATCTCGGGCCAGTTGAACGCCCGCACAAGCGGTTGCGGCAGGGCCAGACCTGAGGTTTCGATAACGATGTGATCTGGTGCGTTGTCGCGCTCCAACAGGGCTTTCATCGTCGGGATGAAATCATCCGCAACGGTGCAACAGATGCAGCCGTTCGACAGCTCCATGATGTCGTCTTCGGTGCAGGTCTCGTCGCCGCAGCCCTTGAGAATATCGCCATCGACGCCGAGATCACCGAACTCGTTGATGATTAGGGCAATGCGCTTGCCGTTTGCATTGGCAAGCATGTGACGGATGAGAGTGGTTTTGCCCGCGCCCAGAAAGCCCGTGACGACGGTGGCAGAAATTTTTGCAGCCATTGTGGTGTCCTTTACGTGAAAACGCCGGAGCGGTAAGGCCCCGGCGCGATACGTTTTAATGTGGGGCGATTACGCAGCCGCGAAGGTGCGTGGCGACACGAGACCCGTGCGACCCAGACCTTTGAGCGTCTTGGCACCTGCGAGGATCGCGAGGTCGACGAAAGGCTCGATGGCGATCACGGCGAGGTAGGCGGCGCCAAATGTGGCAATCTCGCCCATTGCGGCAAAGCCCTGACCGTAGACAGCCCAGAAGCCAACCCATGCCACGATACCCGCTTGGTAGGTTGTGGACAGTGCGAGCGCCTGTTTGTAGCTCACGTCGGCATAGGCGGTTTTCGGTGCGATGATACGGTCGGCAACGGCCTTGATCGCGAACATGGGCACCAACAGGGTGGTGACGTTCATGCCATACTGCGGCAGGTCAAACGGCGCGACAGTCACACCTTGCAACAACAGGCCAAGGGCAAGGCCGAGCGCGGCAGGAGCCGCCCCAAACAGCAGGAATAGCGTCGAGCCAAAAATGAAGTGAACTTCCGAGACGCCCACAGGAACATGGGGCAGAACTTGGAACGAGAAGAATGTGGCGATCATGGCCAATGCGGATCGCGAGGCGAGCGACATGGCTCCGCTCTCTTTGACAGCCTGCCATGCGTATTTGGCGGTGAAGCCCGCCGCGCCAGCAGCAGTCACAACAGACAGCGCAATTTTTGCGCCATTAACGATTCCGGGTTCGATATGCATGTTTCGTCCTCCATAGCCGTCATCCCCGACGGCGGGTTGATATAAGGCAAGGCTGGTCTCCTGGCTCGCGGGTCAACGCAGAACTGTCACCTTCCCAGAGCGGTCGCTCCAGTGGTCAATTGACAGCCTGCTCTCCACTTACAGTCGCGGGGGCGGCTTCGGTTTTAAGCCCCGATGTGGGTCGCTCTCACCGAATTCCCAATTCTCCCCTACCGCTTGGCGGCATATGCGGGGAACCTTAGCGCCCCCATTTGGCGTCTGAGAGGGGGTGGGGTCAAGGTGTAACATGTCGCAGAACGGGATTACTGCCCCTTACATCGGCGCTCGAAACGATATCTTGTGGATAACTCGGGGCGATTGCCCAGATATCGGGCAGGCGCCATTGACAGCTTCGCTCCAAACGCAAAAACTTAACCCCCAATGGAATCAGCGGCAAAGGGGTCCCCTTGCGTTTCACCCGCCTGCGATTGAACGGCTTCAAGAGCTTCGTCGACCCGACCGATCTGGTGATCGCGGACGGGCTCACAGGCGTGGTCGGTCCAAATGGCTGTGGGAAATCCAACCTGCTCGAAGCCCTGCGTTGGGTGATGGGTGAAAACCGTCCCAAGGCGATGCGCGGCGGCGGCATGGAGGATGTGATCTTTGCGGGGGCGTCCTCGCGTCCTGCGCGCAACTTTGCCGAAGTGGCGCTGATGATCGACAACTCCGAGCGCCTTGCGCCCTCGGGCTTCAACGATAGCGACAGCGTCGAGATCATCCGCCGCATCACCCGCGACGCAGGTTCCGCCTATAAGGTGAACGCCAAAGACGTGCGTGCCCGTGATGTTTCGATGCTCTTTGCCGATGCCTCCACGGGGGCGCATTCGCCCGCGCTTGTGCGGCAGGGACAGATTTCCGAACTGATCAACGCCAAGCCGAAAAACCGTCGTCGCATCCTTGAGGAAGCCGCTGGCATTTCGGGTCTTTATCAGCGCCGCCATGAGGCCGAGTTGAAACTCAAAGGCGCGGAAACCAACCTTGCCCGCGTCGATGATGTGATCGAACAACTGGCCGCACAGCTTGCCTCGCTCGCCCGTCAGGCCCGCCAAGCCGCGCGGTATCGCGAGATCGGCACCGAGCTGCGCCATGCCGAGGGGCTGTTGTATTACCGCCGTTGGCGGGACGCCGATCAGGCCCGCGCCGAGGCCGATGACCAGTTGCGCATTCGCCTCAAACAGGCCTCCGAGGCCGAACGCCTTGCCCGCGAGGCCACGGCGCAGCGCGAAGCCCTTGAGATCGCCTTGCCGCCCCTGCGCGAGGAAGAAGCGATTGCCGCCGCGGTGCTGCAACGTCTGACCGTCGAGCGCGACCAGTTGACCGAGGAAGAAGCCCGCGCCAAGGACATGATCGACACCCTGTCGCGGCGGATCGAGCAACTGGTGGCCGACATGGCCCGCGAGGAACAGCTGAACAAGGACGCAGGCGAAACCATCGAGCGTCTCGAATGGGAGCAGCGCGAGTTGCTCAAAGCCTCCGAGGGGCACGGCCCGCGTTTGGAGCAGGCCGCCTATAGCGCCACCGAGGCCAACGAGGTGTTGCAGGACCGCGAAACGCAACTGTCCGAAATGACCGAGGATGTCGCCCGTCTCGCCGCGCGTCACCAATCGGCCACCCGCCTTGTCGAGGACAATCGCAAGACGCTTGATCGCGGACGGGGTGAGGCGGATCGCGCTCGCGCCTCGGTCGATGAGGCAAAGGCCACCTTGGAGCAGGCAAGTGCGGCTCTGACGCAAGCCGTTCTCAATCAGGAAATTGCGGCCAGTCGCGCCGAGCAAACCGAAGACGCTTTGATCGCCGCTGACGAGGCCCGCACCGACGCCCAGACCCGCGAAAGCCAAGCCCGCGCCGCCCGTTCCGAGGCCGAGGGTGAAGTCAGTGCCCTTAAAGCCGAAGTGGCAGCGCTTGCCAAAATGCTCGACCGCGACCAGATCGCAGGCACGCAGGTGCTTGATCTCGTCAAAGTGAAGTCGGGCTATGAAAAGGCGCTTGGTGCAGCACTTGCGGATGAATTGCGCCAACCCGCGATTGAGGCCTATCAGGCCTCTGGCTGGGTGACACTGCCCGATTACCCCGACGAGCAAGACCTGCCAATGGGCGTCGAGCCGCTGCACGAATATGTCGACGCGCCCGCCGTTCTGTCGCGCCGCATCGGTCAGATCGGACTGGTGAAGGCCGAGGATGGCGCGCGCCTTCAGGCGGATCTGGAACCGGGTCAACGGCTCGTCTCGATCGAGGGCGACATGTGGCGGTGGGACGGCTACCGCGCAGGGGCCGAGGATGCGCCTTCTGCGGCGGCTCTGCGCCTGCAACAACTCAACCGTCTCGAAGTTCTCAAACAGGAACTCGTTGCCGAAGAGGCCAAGGCTGAAGGCGCGATCCAAGCCCACGAGCATCTCAAGGCCGAGTTGGCCCGCCTTACCGAAGAGGACAAATCCGCCCGCGAAGCCCGCCGCGAAGCCGACCGCGCCCTGTCCGAGGCCGCACGGGCCTTGTCTCGTGCCGAGAACGAAAAGTCTCTCGCGGAGGGTAAGGTCGAGAACCTCGGCCTCGCCGTGTCGCGACATGAGGAAGAGGCCCGCGCCGCGCAGGCCCGTCTGGATGAGGCGCAACAAGCCCTTGACGCGTTGCCCGATTTGCAATTCGCCCGTGACAAGATCGAAGAGGTCAAATTGACCGTCGAGGCGGCGCGGATCACCATGATGACCAAACGCTCCGCCCATGACGAAATCCGTCGTGAGGGCGAGGCCCGCACACGCCGCAGCCAAGAGGTCGTCAAAGAACTGTCAGGATGGAAACACCGCCTTGAAACCGCTGAAAAACGCATCGCGGAACTCAACGAGCGCAAGGAAACCTCAGAGGCGGAATTGCGCGAAGCGGGCGCACAGCCCGAGGAAATTGCCAAGCGCCGCGAGGGTCTTATGGGCCAGATCGACGAGGCCGAAGAGCGCCGCAAGGCCGCTGCCGATGCTTTGTCCGAGGGGGAAACCGCACTGCGCAACGGGGTGAACGCCGAGCGCGAGGCCGAACGTTTGGCCTCCGAGGCCCGCGAAGCCCGCGCCGCCGCCCAAGCTCGCCGTGACGCCGCGCGTGAAACCGTGGAGGCCGCCGTTGAGCGTATCCGCGAAGAATTGGAAACCACGCCAAAGGCGCTGTTGGACGAGTTGGATATCGACCCTGAGAACATCCCGAGCCACGACGCGATTGAGGTCGATGTGAACCGTCTCAAACGTCTGCGCGACAGTCTCGGCGCGGTGAACCTGCGAGCCGAAGAGGACAGCGAGGAAGTCCGCGTCGAACACGACACGCTCGTGAGCGAAAAACAGGATCTCGAAGAGGCGATCAAAACCCTGCGCAGCGGCATTTCCGCGCTCAACAAGGAAGGCCGTGAACGGCTTTTGACTGCATTCGAGCAGGTCAACGAGAGCTTCGGCAACCTGTTCAAACACCTGTTTGGCGGTGGCGAGGCCAAGCTCGCCTTGGTCGAAAGTGATGATCCGCTTGAGGCGGGGCTCGAAATTCTATGCCAACCACCAGGCAAGAAACTTTCCACCCTGTCGCTGCTGTCGGGGGGCGAGCAAACCCTTACAGCACTTGCGCTTATCTTTGCCGTGTTCCTCGCCAACCCCGCGCCGATCTGTGTGTTGGACGAGGTCGACGCGCCGCTTGACGATGCCAACGTGACGCGCTTCTGCGACATGCTTGACGAGATGACGCGTCAGACCGACACCCGCTTCCTGATCATCACCCACCACGCCGTCACGATGGCGCGTATGGACCGCCTCTTTGGGGTGACGATGCAGGAACAGGGCGTGAGCCAACTGGTCTCGGTTGACCTCAAAAAGGCCGAGCAAATGGTCGCCTAAGTGGCGCGGGCCTCTTACAGCTTCGACAAAAGGGCCGACGTGGGCCACGCATCTGCGGGCAGACCCAAGCGGGCCTGTTCGGCCTGAACCGCCGCCCGTGTCCGCGCTCCGAGGATGCCGTCGATTTTCCCGACATCATAGCCGCGCGATTGCAGCTTGGTTTGTAGCTGCTTCATCTGGCTGTCGTTCAACCCCGCATCAGGATTGCCCGCATTATAGACGGGCGCACCCTCAAGGCGGGTGGCGAAATAGGCGGCTGTCGTGACGTAGACAAAGCTCTGGTTCCACTCGAAATAGACGTCAAAGTTGGGGTAGGCGAGGAAGGCCGGACCATGACGCCCCATCGGCAGGATCACGGAGGCGGGCAGGGAGCCAGCGCCTAGCGATCCCGAGCGCGGTGCGACACCCATCTGCGCCCATTGGCTGACCGTGAGTTTGGTCTCAAGACCCGTCTTTGACCAATCCAGAGTGCTAGGCACCGTGATTTCTTGCAGCCACGGCTCACCCGCACGCCATCCCAAGGATTGCAACATCTTGCCCCCCGACATCAGCGCATCGGGCACGGAGGTTTTGAGCAGGACATGACCGTCGCCATCCCCGTCCACCCCGTTGCTCAGGATGTCTTCGGGCAGCATTTGCACCATGCCGATTTCCCCCGCCCATGCGCCGACGGTCGTGGCGGGATCGAAGTCGCCGTGTTTGAACAGCTCGAGTGCTGCGAACACTTGCGGTTGGAACAACTCGGGGCGGCGGCAATCGTGGCTCAGGGTCATCAGCGAGTTGAGCGTGTTGAAATTGCCCTGCACCTGACCGTAGTCGGTCTCCAGTGCCCAGAAGGCCAAGAGAACGCCGCGCGAGACGCCATATTCGCGCTCGATGCGGTCAAACACCGATTTGTATTTGGCGGCATAGTGGCGACCATTGTCCATGCGGTTCTGGCTGATCACGGCGCGGGAAAAGTCGATGAAGGATTTCTTGAAAACACCCTGCGCACGGTCGGCCTTGATCACGGCGGGGCTATGTTTGACGGAGGCAAAGAAGCGGTCGACACTCGCTTTGTCATGGCCTTGTGCGACGGCTTCGGCCTTCATGCCTTTCACAAAGGAGGAGAAATTTCCGCCACAGGCAACCTCGGCAACGGCGGGCGTGGCAAGGGTGAGGGCAAGGGCAGAGGCGAGAGCAATACGGCGCATGGAAAATCCTTTTGGGTCAATCGTGAGGCGAAGCGTAACGGCCAGGCGAAGGTTAGGTAAATGCAAAGAGGATCACAACCGCGAGGGTCAGCCCCCACGCACGCCACAACATGCGACATGCGCGGTCAATATCGGCGGCCCCTGCGGTTTTGCGCCCGTCGGCATGAACCCACGGAAAGTCTGTCATTTCTCCCTCATAGGAGCGCGGGCCCGACAGCGACACGCCAAGGGCGCGCGACATTGCCGCTTCGGGCCAACCCGCGTTGGGCGAGCGGTGTAGCTTGGCATCGCGCGGAATGCCCTGCACATCAATGCGCCCGCTCGCGGTGGCAATGAGCAGCGCGGAGAGACGGGCAGGAATCCAGTTCAGCACATCATCTAGACGCGCTGCCGCCTTGCCAAAGTCTTCGTATTGTTCGGTGCGGTAGCCGATCATACTGTCGGCGGTGTTCACGGCTTTGTAGATCAAAAGACCGGGCAAGCCCGCGACGAGAAACCAGAACACAGGGGCAATCACCCCGTCTGAGAAATTCTCGGCCCCCGATTCAATCGCGGCGCGTGAGATGGCGGGGGCGTCCATATCGGCGGTGTCGCGCCCGACAATACGCGCCACGGCTGCACGCCCCTCAGCAAGGCTGTCGCGCAACCCCTTGGCCACATCACGCACGTGATCCACAAGCGAGCGTTGTGCCAACAGGATCGCGCCAAGCACGATGTCCACGTAAGGGATAAAGGACAGCACCCATCCCAAGGCCCACATTGCCACGACCAGACCAGCGACAAGCAGCCCGCCTTTGAGCCGCCGCGTCGTGCCGTGGTTGAGGCTGCGATCTGCCGCCTCGATCAAGCGCCCCATGAGAACGGCGGGATGCGGTACGCGCGACCAGAGCCATTTCGGCTCGCCCAAAAGCGCGTCGAGGATCATCGCAAAAACGAGGGCCAAAGACGTGGTCACAGCGCGGCCTCCACCTGATCCCACCCATCGGGGGCGGGCAGACCGAGACGAATCCAACGGTCCGAATAGGGGAAGATGCGCGACCAGACGCGGCCCTCCGCGAGGCGTTTTTGCCATGCGCGGGCGTCGTCCACCTCATAGAGCCGAAACAGCGGCGTGCCACCCACTAGGCTTGCACCCTTGGCGGTCACGATTCCGTCTAAACGCGCGGCATCGTCGGCCAGTCGGGTGCGGGTGGCGTCAGCCCATGCAGCATCCCTGAGCGCCTCGCGTCCGATGGCCAGAGCAGGACCAGAGACTGCCCAAGGACCGATCAGGGTGGACAGGCGGTGAATGAGGTCGGGATCGCCAATGGCAAAGCCCAAGCGCAGCCCCGCAAGGCCCCAGAACTTCCCGAAACTTTTGAGCACAATCGTGTTGGGTTGCGCGGTGCGGGCGATGTGGCTTGCCTCGGGGGCGATATCGCAAAAGCTTTCGTCAATCACGGTGACGGGTGCGGTGAACTCGTCCGCCTGCCACATCCGCCCGTCCGGATTGTTGGGATGCACGGCAACCTGCACGGTGGTGCCTTTGTCGGCAGGGGAGGCGCCGATGTCCCATCCATGTGCGTCAAAGGCGCCTGCGTGTTCGTTGTAGGTCGGCGTCTGGATCGCCACGCGCCCTTTGGGCCAAAGCGCAGGCAGGCGTGCAATGAGGCTCGATGCCCCCGGAGCGGCCAGAATAGCGGCCTCGTGGGGCACCTTCCAAAAGGCGCGTGCGGCCTGAACCAATCCGTCTTGGGCGGCGGCATCGGGCAGCGCGGCCCATGCGTCGATTGCGATGTCGGACAGGGGGTAGGACACGGGGTTGATGCCCGTCGACAGGTCGATCCAGTCAGCTTTCTCCCCGCCGTAGCGGGCGACGGCGGCATCCAACCCGCCGCCGTGATCGCGGTGTTTGCTCATGTGTCGCTCTCGGATGGCAGCGGCAGTTGGCGCGAGACGAAATGCCCTTTGACCCCTTGTGGCCATGTGCGGAACGGCACCTGACCCGTGGGGGAGGCGGCGTGCATCGCGGCATATTCAACGATGGCCTCGGCATCCTCGGACGTGCCCTCAAAGGTGCCCAAGGAATAGCTGATCTTGGCTGTCCCGTCCTCGGTCTTGCCCTGCACGATGATGTTACAGGCGCGTTCGCACCCCATCGTGCAGGCGACGCGCTGGGTTTTGACCCCTGCCGCTTCGGCACGTGTTTCGATTTCGGCGGCGAGCAACTCGCCGTCGGTTTTATCCATGCCGCGCTCCGACCAATCGTCGCGCTTACAGGTTTCGCAAATTGTGATCCATGTTGTCATGGAGATGTGTTTTGCCCTGCCTGCGTTTAAGTGCAAGCTAAATATCGTCGCGCCCGTGCGGGGCGTCAAAGTCGGGGCGCGGTGTGATCGGCACGATACGGTGCGGATTGATCGCGTCGTGACTGTAATAGTAGTGCCGCACGATATGGTCGAAATGCACCGTCTCTTTCACCCCTTCCACCTGATACAGCTCACGCAGGTAGCCCCACATATTAGGGTAATCCACGATCCGTTTCAGGTTACATTTGAAGTGCCCGTGATAGACCTTGTCAAAACGGACAAGCGTGGTGAACAGCCGCCAGTCGGCTTCGGTGATCTGGTCGCCCGTCAGGTAGCGGTTTTGTCCCAATAGCCCTTCGATCCAGTCGAGACTGTCGAACAATGGCACAATGGCCTCGTCATAGGCAGCTTGCGTCGTGGCAAACCCCGCGCGGTAGACGCCGTTGTTGACGGTCTTGTAGATGCGGTCGTTGATCTCGTCGATGCGCGGGCGCAGGGCCTCGGGATAATAATCATCGGTGTTGCCCGTCAGGCCATCAAAGGCCGAGTTGAACATGCGGATGATCTCGGAGCTTTCGTTGGACACGATGGTGTCGCGCTGTTTGTCCCACAGGATCGGCACGGTCACACGGCCAGAGACCTGCGGATCAGCTTTGGTATAGATGTCACGCAGATAGTCGACCCCGAACAGGTCATCGCCCGTGGCCCCGTCGAAATCGGTCGAAAAGGTCCATCCCTCTTTCAACATATCGGGGTGCACGGCGGAGACGGTGACGAGATCACCGAGACCTTTGAGCGCACGAAAGATCATCGTGCGATGTGCCCACGGACAGGCGTGCGAGACATAGAGGTGGTAACGCCCCGCCTCGGCCTTGAACCCGTCGGTGCCCGTCGGGCCCGCGCTGCCATCGGCTGTGATCCAGTTGCGAAAGCCCGCTGTCGAGCGCTCGAACCGTCCACCTGTTTTGGTGGTGTCGTACCACCCGACATTCCAACCGCCGTTTTGTAGATAACCCATTGCGCTCTCCAAATTGTGTAAAAGCGTATCTAGGGCGCGGGTATCGGAGCGCAAATAGCGACCAAGGCGCAGGTTTGGTGCGAATTTGCACAAAGTGCCGTGGCGTACCGTGATGTGAGGTGAATTTGTTACCGCTAAAGCGTTTGAGAATCCCTGTGCTCCCGCCTATAGATGAGGCGACGACGCCCTCACTTCGGAGGGCCAGAGAGGTTGGCTGACGGTAGATTGACCCAATTCGGGGATCTCGCACAGCATCGTCAAAGGGATGGGGTGAAACCCGTGCCTAGCCTCCTTGAGTGAAACGCCCCGATCCGTGGGGCAAACAACAAGGATTAGACATGACCCGCGTACTCGCGTTTTTCTTCGCCCTTATCGCTGCCCCTTCTTTTGCGCATCCCGGCCATATCGCTGATGCCGCAGGACATGACCATTGGATCGCGGGAATCGCCCTTGGCGTCGCCGCAGGCATTGCCATTTGGGGCGCAGTCACAAGCATTAAGGGCAACAAGGCCAAAGCCGAAGACGCATCTGACGCCGAGGGTCAGGCCGACTCCGAGACTCAGGAAGCGTGAGCCCATTATGAAAACTGGAGTTATGATCTGCGGCCACGGGTCACGCAGCCAAGCTGCCGTGGACGAATTCGCCGTTCTGGCCGAAAAACTGCCCGCCCTTTTGCCCGACGACTGGTTGGTCGATTACGGCTATCTGGAGTTCGCGAACCCCGTGATCCGCGATGGGCTGGACCGTCTGCGCGAGGCGGGCTGTGATCGCATTCTTGCCATTCCGGGAATGCTGTTCGCCGCGATGCACTCCAAAAACGACATCCCCACCGTTCTCAACACCTATGCCGCCAAACACGGCATCGACCTGTCCTACGGGCGGGAATTGGGCGTGGACCCGAAAATGATCGCCGCCGCAGGGGCGCGTGTTCAGGCCGCCGTTGACGCGGCCAACGCCGAGCATGGCGAGCTGCCGCTGCACGAGACGGCTCTGGTCGTGATCGGGCGCGGCGCATCTGATCCTGACGCCAACGGCAACGTGTCCAAAATCGCGCGGATGCTGTGGGAAGGTATGGGCTTCGGGTGGTGTGAGGTCGGCTATTCGGGCGTGACCTTCCCGCTCGTCGAACCTGCGCTGCAACACGTCTCCAAGCTGGGCTACAAACGCGTCATCGTCTTCCCGTATTTCCTGTTCACGGGCATCCTGATCGACCGCATCTACGGCTTCACCGACCAAGTCGCCGCCGAGCATCCCGACATTCAATTCGTCAAAGCGGGTTATCTCAAAGATCACCCCAAGGTGCTTGAAACCTTCGCGGAGCGGATCATCGAGCAAACTGGCCCCGTGCCTGTGCCGAACTGTGGCATCTGCCCGTTCCGCACCCAAATCCTCGCCACCGAGGACGGGACAAAGATCACCGCCGAGGACCGCGCAGCCGCCCATCCCGCACTGGCCGCAGCGCCACCGCCCACCTGTGTGCTGTGCAAATACCGCGTTCAGGTGCTGGGCTTCGAGGCCGAGGTCGGCGCGATCCAAGAAAGCCACCACCACCACGTCGAGGGCCAAGGTGCCTCCGCTCCCGGATCAAACGTGGCCGATTGCACGCTCTGCGATACCTTCTGCACGGGGATGTGCCGTCTCGAAATGCCGCATGAGCATCACCACCATCACGACCATAGCCACGATCATGGGCAGTCTCACGATCACGCACATGACCACGGCCATAGCCATGATCATCACCACCATCATCACGACCACGATCATGTGCATCCCGTCTACCCCCATGCCGACCACCCGCACGGGCCCGAAAGTGCGCGCAAGGCAAAGGTCTAATCGGTGCGCCCTTACGAGAAAGACCCCGCCGCGATCTACGCCGCGAGCTTTGAGATCGTGCGCAAAGAGGCCCGTCTCGATCGCTTCGACGCAGGGATGGAACGGCTCGCTATCCGCCTGATCCATGCCTGCGGTATGGTCGAGGTGGCCGACCGTCTGGCCTTCTCCGCCAATGCCTATGCGGCGGGCCATGCGGCGTTGGCAAACGGGGCACCGATCCTGTGCGATTGCGAAATGGTCGGCGCGGGGATCATCCGTCGCTACCTGCCTGCGGACAACGAGGTGATCGTCACCCTCAACGATCCGCGCACACCCGACCACGCCAAAGCCATCGGCAACACCCGTTCGGCGGCAGCGGTCGAGTTCTGGGCGGATCACCTTGAGGGGGCCGTCGTGGCCATCGGCAATGCCCCCACCGCGCTCTTTCACCTGCTTGAGATGATCGAGCAAGGCGCACCAAAGCCCGCCGTGATCCTCGGCTTCCCCGTGGGCTTTGTCGGCGCGGCAGAAAGCAAAGCCGAACTGGCCGCAAACCCGCGCGGCTGCGAGTTCGTTGCCCTGCGCGGGCGTCGCGGTGGTTCGGCCATCGCTTCAGCCGCCGTCAACGCGCTTGCCGTTGGCCTGCCCGAAATCGGAGAGCGCACATGAGCGCGTGGCTCCACGTCATCGGCATCGGCGACAATGGTGCGGACAGCCTGTCGCCCGCGACCCTGAGCGTTCTGGAGAGTGCCGAGGTGATCTTCGGCGCGACCCGTCATCACGACCTCACCGCGCATCTGACCGCCGAGCGCCGCGCTTGGCCCTCGCCCTTTGACGCGCTGATCGCCGATCTCAAAACGCTCAAAGGACGCCGCGTGGTCGTCCTCGCCACGGGTGATCCGCTTTGGTATTCCGTCGGCGCTCGGATCGCGCGAGAAATTGACCCCGCCGAAATCCTGTTTCACCCGCAACTCTCCGCCTTTCAACTTGCCGCCGCCCGCATGGGCTGGAGCCTTGCCGATTGCGAAACGCTGACCATCCACGGGCGTCCCGCAGAGCAAATCATTCCCTTCCTCGCGCCCGAACAGTCTCTGCTGATCCTGACCAAAGACGCCGCAAGCCCCGCACAGGTCGCACAGATATTGCGTGACCGTGGATATGGCGCATCGCGACTCACGGTTCTGGCCCATATGAACGGCGCAGAAGAAGCCCGATTTGACGGCACCGCCGCCGATTGGTCCCAAGATGTGCCCGACTTTCACACCCTCGCGGTCGCCTGTGTCGCGGACGAGGGCGCAGCGATCTTGCCCCGGACGGGCCTGCCCGACACGGCCTTTGCCTCCGATGGTAATATGACCAAACAGGAGGTTCGCGCGATCACCCTGTCCAAACTTGCCCCTGCGCGTGGGGCGTTGCTGTGGGACATCGGTTGTGGCTCTGGTTCCGTGGCAATCGAATGGATGCGGGCCGCAAGAGACGCCCGCGCCATCGGGATCGAATGCCGTGCCGACCGCCGCGCCTTTGCCGCCCAGAACGCCATCACCCTTGGCGCACCCGCGCTCAAATTGATCGACGGCACGGCTCCCGAGGCGCTTGCCAATCTGCCTGCGCCTGACGCGGTGTTTATCGGTGGCGGCCTGACCCGCACCGTGTTCGATACCGCATGGGCGGCGCTCAAACCCCACGGACGGCTCGTCGCCAATACCGTCACGCTTGAGGGCGAGGCGACCTTGCTCGCCTTGCACGGCGCATTTGGTGGAGCCTTGTCGCGCATCTCGGTCGAGCGGGCCAAACCCGTCGGAAGCCTCAGCGGATGGAAACCCTTTATGACCGTCACACAATGGACCCTCACCAAAGGGAGTACCCCAACATGAGCGGCACCCTTTACGGCGTAGGCCTCGGCCCGGGCGATCCCGAACTGATGACGCTCAAAGCGGCGCGTCTCATCGCGGGCGCGGATGTCATCGCCTATCCCTCCCTTGCGGGGGGCAGTTCCTTTGCCCGCGCTATCGCGGCGGATCACATCACGGCAGGCACCAAAGAGATCGTCATGGATGTGCCGATGACGGTGGAGCGCGGCCCCGCCCAAGCGGCCTATGACACAGGTGCCGCCGCCATTCGCGCCGAGCTTGATGCAGGGCGCGATGTGGTTGTGCTGTGCGAGGGCGATCCGTTTTTCTACGGCTCGTTCATGTATCTCTATGCCCGCCTCAAATCCGACTACGCGGTTGAGGTCGTCTCTGGCGTCACCTCCGTGACCACCTGCGCCGCTGTGGCGGGGTTGCCGATGGCCGCGCGCAACGAGGTCGTGACCATCATCCCCGCGCCGCAACTTATCGCGCAAGGCGGGCTCGTGCCCGACAAAGGTCCGACACATGTCCGACAGGAGGCCGACACGCTCGTTATCATGAAATTGGGCCGTCATTTCGACGCGGTCCGCACCATGATTTCCGACGCGGGTCTGACCGACAAAGCCGTCTATATCGAACGCGCCTCCTGCCCTGACGAAGTGGTCCTGCCGCTCGCCGAGGCCCCCGAAAAAGCACCGTATTTCTCAATGATCCTAATCGTGAAAGGGGCCGACCCGTGGCTCTAACTCCTGTTGTCATCGCCCTGAACGCATCGGGCGAAAAAACCGCGGCCCGTATCGCCAACGCGCTGGGCGCACAGCTTCATGGCCGTGAAGGGCGCACCCAAGCAAAAGTCACGTTTCCCAATGCCTTAGACCATATCCGTGACCTCTTCGCCGCGGGGATTCCCGTGATTGGTGTCTGCGCCAGCGGCATCCTGATCCGCGCCGTGGCCCCCCTGCTCAATGACAAGCGATCCGAGCCGCCTGTGCTGTCCGTGGCCGACGATGGCTCGGTGGTTATCCCACTGCTCGGCGGGCATCGCGGCGCTAACCGTCTGGCCAAGGAGATTGCCGTCGTTCTGGACGCCAAAGCCGCCCTGACAACAGCAGGTGATCTGGCGCTTGGCGTGGCCTTGGATGTGCCACCTTTGGGCTACCGCCTCGCCAATCCCGAGGACGCCAAAGAGGCGATGGCGACCCTGCTCGCAGGCGGCGGTATCTCCTTGTCAGGACATAATATTTTCGACCTCGAGGACGCGGGTGGCGATGTTGAATTGACCGTCACAGACGCGCCTGTTGAGGGCAGCGGATCACGGCTTGTTTATCATCCGCAGCGCTATGCGCTTGGCGTCGGATGTGCCCGCAATGCCGACCCTGAGGAGCTATGGCAAAACGTATCTACGTTGCTTGCCGAGGCGGGCATCGCCACAGGTGCGATTGCCTGTGTGAACACCCTTGATCTCAAAGCCGATGAACCCGCGATGAACGCGCTTGCCGCGCGTCTCGATGTGCCTTTGCGGGTCTTTACGGCGACCGAATTGGAAGCCTACGCCGACCGCCTCGCCAACCCGTCAGACGTGGTGTTCGCTGAAGTCGGCTGTCACGGCGTGGCCGAGGGCGCAGCCCTTGCCGCAGGCGGTGCGCTCTTTGCTGAGAAACGCAAAACAGCCAACACCACCTGCGCGCTCACAAAAGCGGACACGCCGATCACCGATCTCAAAGGTCGCGCCCGTGGCCGTCTGTCCGTTGTGGGCATCGGTCCGGGTCAGGCGGCATGGCGCACGCCAGAGGTTTCGCGCCTGATCAGCGAGGCCGAGGAGCTTGTTGGCTACGGGCTTTACATCGACCTTTTGGGGCCCTTGGCCATGGGCAAAACCCGCTCCGATTTCCCGCTGGGTGGCGAGGAGGATCGTTGCCGCTATGCCCTTGAACAAGCAGGAAAAGGCAAGAACGTCGCGCTTGTCTGTTCGGGCGATGCAGGGATCTACGCGATGGCAGCACTTGTGTTCGAATTGTTGGACCGTGGCCCTGACGAACATGGCGTGTCTGATGCTGCCCGCCGCGCGGAGGTTGTGTGTTCGCCAGGCGTCTCGGCTCTGCAGGGTGCCGCTGCCCGCGCAGGGGCGCCGCTCGGCCATGATTTCTGTGCCATTTCGCTGTCGGATTTGCTGACGCCCCGCGCGGATATTGTGCGCCGTCTCAAGGCCGCAGCCGAGGGTGATTTCGTGATCGCATTTTACAATCCCGTGTCCAAAAAACGCCGCACGCTTTTGGCCGAGGCGCGTGATATTTTGCTCCAACACCGCCCCGCTGACACGCCCGTGATGCTCGCCTCGAACCTCGGACGCCCGACCGAGAATGTCCGCTATCGCCGCTTGGACCAGTTGGAGGTGGACGAGGTGGATATGCTCACCGTGGTTCTCATCGGTTCGTCCAATTCGCGCCTCGCCCAACTTGGCGAAGGGCCGCGTATGTATACCCCGCGTGGCTATTCGCGCCGTATTGACGGGGATCTTGAAAACGTTGGCAACCGCCACCTCGACGACAAGGATGCGTCATGACTGTCTATTTTATCGGGGCTGGTCCCGGCGATCCCGAACTGCTGACCAAGAAGGCCGAGCGCCTCATCGGTGAATGCCCTGTGTGCCTCTACGCGGGCTCGCTTGTCCCCGCTGAAGTCGTGGCCTGTGCGCCCGAGGGAGCCAAGGTCATGGACACAGCGCCGATGACCTTGGACGACACCCACGCCGAGATCAAAGCGGCCCATGAGGCGGGGCAGAATGTCGCGCGGGTCCACAGTGGTGATCCATCGCTCTATGGCGCGATTGCCGAGCAAATCCGTCGCCTTCGCGCTGACGGCATCGATTATGAAATCATCCCCGGTGTGCCCGCCTATGCCGCTGCGGCTGCTGCCTTGGGTCAGGAATTGACCATCCCCGAGATTGCGCAATCCATCGTTCTCACCCGCGTGGCGATGAAATCCACGTCCATGCCCGCGGGCGAGACGCTGGAGAACTTTGCCCGCACGGGGGCGACATTGGCTATTCACCTCGGGGTGCGCAATCTGCGCGAGATAGAGCGCCAATTGGCGCCGTATTATGGCGCGGATTGTCCTGTGGCTGTGGCCTACCGCGTGGGCTGGCCTGATCAGATGCTCATTCGGGGCACATTGTCGGATATCCGCGAGAAGGTTCGCAGTGAGAAGATCACACGCACAGCATTGATTTTGGTCGGTCCTGCGCTCGGTGAAGTGGCGGACTTCAAGGACAGCGCGCTTTATGATCCTGATATGCCTCACGTTTTGCGCCCGAAAGTGCGCCAATAGGGTAACGGTCTGTGGGACAATGTCTCTTTGTCACGGAACGTTAACTTGACTGTAACCATGAATGGGCCATCCTTATGCCGTCAGCTTGGTGAGCCGACTCAAAGGAGGACCACATGTCTGCATACCTGTCCAAAGAAGTCCGTGAGGGCTTGGAAATGGCGCGTAAAGCCAGTTTGAAAAAGCAGTCGCGTTTGCGGGTGCAAGCAGGCGACGAGACATTCCGTGTGCTTCGGATGTGGGATGGTGGATTCGCGTTGGACCGTGACGATGCCGATCATTTGCGCGGGCTTGTGGATCTCTACGATGGGGCAAAGCACCTGTATCAGGCGTTGATCGTCGCGAGCGAAGACGACGGCCATGAGATGCAGTTCGAGTACAAACGCTCAACTGTCGCCACGGATAAAGCGCCATTGGATTACGATCGGCCCGATGACGCGCCGATCGCTTTGCTGACGCGCTGACCCCGATTTACTGAAGGTCGCTGAACGTGTTGCGCAGTCGTGTGCAGGCTTCCTCGACAATCGAGCGCGGCGTGGCAAGGTTGAAGCGCAGATAGCTTTCGCCGCCTTTGCCAAACGTCGGTCCGTGGTTCGGCGCAATGTGGGCGTCCTTTTGAACACGGTCGGTAAACTCTTGTCGTGTCATTCCTGTCCCCGAGAAGTCGACCCACGCCAGATAGGTGGCCTCAAGCGGCATTGATTTGAGGCCGGGAATGGCATTGATCGTGTCGTCAAAGAGTTTGCGGTTGCCGTCAAGGTAGGCGATCAAATCGTCAACCCATGCCGCGCCTTCTGGGGAATAGGCTGCTGTCGCCATGTTGAGGCCAAAGGAGTTGGGCGAGATGCCCAAGGCCGCAAGACGGGTAGCGAATTTTCCGCGTAGGTTCGGGTCTTCAATGATGACGTTGCCTGAATGGGTGCCCGCGATGTTGAAGGTTTTTGTGGTCGCAGTCATCATCACCAAACGATCCGTAATGTCGCGAAACTGCGCCATTGGGATATGTGTATGTCCCGCAAATACGAGGTCATGGTGAATCTCGTCGGACACCAGAATCAGGTCGTGACGGATACAGAAATCGGCGACCCCTTGCAGCTCGTCGCGGGTCCAGACGCGTCCCCCAGGGTTATGGGGAGAGCAGAGGATGAACATGGTCTCTTTGCCTGTCATCTGCGCATCCCAGGCCTCGAAATCCATTTCATAGTACCCGTCATTGAGTGCCAGTTCGCATTCGACAACAGTGCGCCCTGCGGCTTTGATGGTGCGGGCAAACGCATGGTAAACGGGAGTGGTCAGGACCACCCCGTCGCCCTCTTTGGT
The DNA here is from genome assembly GCF_048266405.1 of Celeribacter sp. Lineage (GTDB taxonomy): Bacteria > Pseudomonadota > Alphaproteobacteria > Rhodobacterales > Rhodobacteraceae > Celeribacter. The sequence continues at coordinate 61,476 of NZ_JBLWZO010000002.1, read as the reverse complement.
AAAGGTATCAAGGCACAGCCCCGTGCCGTTGACCAAACCGTGCGTTGTGAAAATCCAATCGGGTTCGATGGTCCATCCGTGGCGGTTTTGCATCCACCACGCAATCGCGGCCTTATAGTCGCTCTCATCGCCGAAATAGCCATAGACGCCATGCGCGGCCATATCCTCAACCGCCTTTTGCACACAGGCGGGCGGGTGAAAATCCATATCGGCAACCCACATCGCAATCCCGTCCGAGGCAGGAACACCATACAGGCTTTCCATACTGTCCCACTTCGCACAGTGGGTGCCGTGGCGGTCGACGACTTTGTCAAACGGGGATTGGGTCATGTTCTTTCCTTCTGTAGGTTTCGAGGTACGATAGTGCGCGCGTTACCATATAGAAAACCACTTTTTTGACCTGAGGCGTCGCGTCACACCATGACGCACAGTTGCGAAGCTGCGGCGCATTGATTACATGCAGACTTATGACCCTGAAGCCCATTCTGATACACCCCGACCCGCGCCTTAAAAAAGCATGTGATCCCGTCACCGAATTTGACAAAGCACTGGCTGCTTTGGCGGATGATATGCTTGAGACGATGTATGACGCGCCGGGCATCGGTTTGGCCGCGCCGCAAATCGGCGTGATGAACCGCCTTTTGGTGATGGATTGCGTCAAGGAAGAAGGCGGAACGCCTGAACCCATGGCGCTCGTGAACCCGCAAGTAGTGTGGGAAAGCGATGAGCGCAATGTCTATGAAGAGGGGTGTTTGTCGATTCCCGGTCAGTACGCCGAAGTCGAGCGCCCGAAGATGGTGCGCGTGACATGGCAGGATGTCGAGGGCCGCGACCACGAGCAAGAGTTCGACGAGCTTTGGGCAACCTGTGTGCAACATGAGATCGACCATCTCAACGGCAAGCTATTCATTGACTACCTCAAGCCGATGAAGCGCCAGATGATTACGCGGAAAATGCAAAAGCTCAAGCGCGAGCAAATGCGCGACTAGTGCCGTGTGTGGCACAGGTTCACGGGCGGTATCCGCCAAAGTTTCAAAGGTGACGACAATGGCTGCCCGACCTTTTATTCCCTATCCTGACAAGCGATTGAAAACGGCGGTTCCCCCTGTCGAGACGGTCACCGATGAGGTGTGCGGCATTTGGGACGACATGGTGGAAACGATGGACGCGATGCCGGGCTATGGGCTCGCAGGGCCTCAGATTGGCGTGATGATGCAACTGGCTGTCGTCGATTGTTCAGATGAGCGCGGCAAGGCGGTGCGCATGGCCAACCCGCGCGTCCTTCATTCCTCAGTGCAGCTGCGCGAGCATGAGGAAGCCTCACCGAATTTGCCGGGAATGTCGGCTGTGATCTCCCGCCCTCGCGCGGTGACTGTCGCGTTTTTGAACGAGAGCGGCGAGCAGGAAGAACGCGATTTTGTGGGCCTCTGGGCCACGTCCGTGCAGCACCAGATCGATCACCTGAACGGCAAAATGTATTTCGACAACCTCAAACCGGTGAAGCGTCAGATGTTTCTTAAAAAGGCGAAGAAAACGGGAGCGATGAAATGAGAGTGGTTTTCATGGGATCGCCCGCGTTTTCCGTGCCTGTGCTTGACGCTCTGGTTGAGGCTGGTCACGAGATTGCCTGTGTCTATTGCCAGCCACCCCGCCCCGCTGGGCGCGGCAAGAAAGACCGTCCAACCCCTGTTCAGGCTCGTGCCGAAGAGCTTGGCCTACCTGTCCGCCACCCGCTCAATTTCAAAGATCCCGCTGATGTCGCCGCCTTTGAAGCGCTTGAGGCGGATGTCGCGGTGGTCGTGGCCTACGGACTTATCCTGCCGCAAACCCTGCTTGATGCGCCCACGAACGGCTGCCTCAATATTCACGCGTCTTTGCTGCCACGTTGGCGCGGGGCCGCTCCGATCCACCGCGCGGTGATTGAGGGAGATGCGGCAACGGGTGTGTGCATCATGCAAATGGAAGCAGGTCTCGATACGGGGCCAGTTTTGTTGCGCCAAGAGACCGAGATCGCGGACGACGACACTACCGCGACCCTGCATGACCGCCTGTCCGAAATGGGTGCAGAGGCCATTGTGACGGCGCTTGATGCCCTCCCGCATTTGATCCCCGAGGTCCAATCCGAGGCGGGCGTCACCTACGCCAAGAAGATCGACAAAGCAGAGGCCAGGATTGACTGGTCGCGTCCTGCCTCGGCCATTGATCGTCAAATCCGTGGCCTTACCCCGTTTCCGGGCGCATGGGCGGAGTTGAATGGCGAGCGGATCAAGTTCCACATGTCACGCGTCGTAGACGGTCAGGGTGCCGCTGGAGAAGTCATCGGCGCGTTTACCATCGCCTGCGGTGAGGGTGCTGTTGAGATCACAACTGCGCAACGTGAGGGGAAACGGGCTATGCCTGTGACTGAAATTCTGAAAGGATTGGATATGCCTAAGGGCACCCAGTTCGCGTAAAGGATCGTAAATGTTTCCCGTCATGATCGGCACAGTGGTGATTGCAGGTATCGTAGGCTACGCCTCCGAGAAAACCGGCTTCACCCGTAATGGCTACCTTCAATCCATCATCATCTGTGTCGGCGGTGCGTTTCTCGCCTATTTCGTCAAACTGATGTTCGGGATCGGTCTGCGCCCTGCGGGGTTGAACGCGATTGTCTCGTCACTCGGGGCGTTGATCATTATCCCAACCCATTGGCGGCGGAGGTAGAGCATGCCCATTTTGTTTCTCGTGATTGTCGGCGCGGCCGCAGGTTTCATTGCCACGCGATTGCTAGATTTGCGCTCGTCGGTGCCCGTCACTATCGCAATCGGCATCGCAGGAGCGTTGTTTGGAACGCTCATCCTGCGCCTGATCGGGGCCTTGTTCGGAATGGCCGCAGGGTTTGTCGGGGCCATCCTTGGCGCGATGGCGCTGATCTGGATCTGGAAGAAAATCTCGGAGCGCGGCTAAATGTTCGCGATCTTGGCGATCCCACGATTGGCGATGCGCATTGTTGTGGGCACCTGCATCTGGCTGATGTTTCGACCAGGGGGATGGGCGGTTGCCTGTATCCTCGCCTTAATCGCCACCGAGTATTACGCAGATTTTTTCTAAACGCCTCAGGCGCGTGGCGGGCGGGATTTATAGACGGGGAGGGACCATCCGAACTTCAGACTTCCCGCACGCAAAATGAAGGTCGTTCCTGCGCAGGCCAAACTGATCACCAATGGCGACGGCGTGACAAACGAAGCGATGACAGCGGCCAAGGCACCAGCAAAAGCGGCGGAGGCGTAAAGCTCGCCCTGCTTGAGAACAAGTGGCACTTCGTTACACACCACGTCACGCATCAGGCCACCAAAGCATCCCGTTGCAATTCCCATGATCACCACGACTTGCGGTAGTTGATCCATCTCCATCGCCACGCTCGTTCCTGCCGACACAGCCACAGCGAGGGCAACGGCATCCAGCCACATCAGCGCTTTGAGGCGGCTTTCAAACAGGTGTGCGGCAAAGAAAACTGCGAAAGCGGCGACTACGGCGTAGAAGATGTAGTCGGTATTTTCGACCCAGAAAACGGCTTCGCGTTTGAGCAAAAGGTCACGGATCGTGCCTCCCCCAACCGCCGTCAACGAGGCGACAAAGGCAAAGCCGACAATATCGAGTTGGGCGCGGGACGCGGCAAGAGCGCCCGTAATCGCGAACACCACCACGGCGGCATAATCGAGGAATTCAATCAGGGTCATTTTGCCGCCTTCTTGAAAGGGGCCATGCCCGCGCGGGCAAGCTCGTCGGCCCGCTCGTTCTCCGCGTGTCCTGCGTGCCCCTTGATCCATTTCCACGTGACATTATGGGTCTCTTGGGCCGCGTCAATGCGTTGCCATAGGTCGACGTTCTTGACGGGCTTTTTGTTCGAGGTTTTCCACCCGTTGCGTTTCCAACCGTGAATCCACCCCGTCACACCGTTTTTGACATAGGCGCTATCGGTGGTGATGGTGATGTCTGTTGGACGGGTGAGAGTTTCAAGCGCGTTGATCGCGGCCAAAAGCTCCATTCGGTTGTTGGTTGTGTCCGCTTCGCCGCCACTCAGTTCGCGCTCTTTGATGATCTCGGAACCATTCATGGCCCGCATCAAAACGCCCCAGCCACCAGGGCCGGGATTTCCAGAGCAGGCCCCATCGGTCCATGCGTGAATTTCGGGCATTTATTGACCTCTCAATGTGGGCATTACGCGCGTTCTAGCGCCAGCTTTGCGCCGAGTGCCGCGAACGACGCCGCAAATACGCGTCGCATCCATGCCATCGCGCGGTCGCTTTCGACAACGCGCAAGCGAAGCCATCCCGCGGCGAGAGCGTAAAAAGCAAACACGGCAAAGGTCATGGCGACAAATCCAAGACCAAGTTCGATCAAGAGCAGGGTGGGGTGGGTGGCTTGCGCGGGGATGAACTGTGGCAGGAAGGCCGCGAAAAACATCGGCAGTTTTGGGTTGAGGATGTTCAAAACCAATCCGCGCCGCACCAGTTGACGGGCAGACAGCGGCGTGGTGTCAGGCGTGACTTTGAGTGATCCCGTGCCTTTGAGCGTGCCCCAAGCCATATAGAGCAGGTAGGCAACCCCCGCATATTTGATCGCTGAAAACAGCAGGGCGGAGGTTTGCAAAACCGCGGCGAGCCCCGCAAGGGCGACACACAGATGCAGCACCGTGGCCAAGGTGCAGCCGACAATGGCCCAAAAGCCTGCTCGCAACCCACGCCCCAAGGTGGTCGACAGTGTGAAGATCACGCCGATGCCGGGGACGAGGCACACGATGAACGCGGTTGCTAAAAACTCAACCGACATTGGCCTGCCTCAATACACGCGGGACTTTGAATTCGATGTTCTCTTGTGCGGTTTCCACAAGTTCGACGGTGACTTTGAAACGCGCCTTAAATGCGTCGATCACTTCGTTGACGAGCACTTCGGGTGCTGAGGCGCCCGCAGAAATGCCGACGTTTGTAATGCCCTCAAGAGCGCGCCAATCAATATCTGTGGCCCGTTGAACGAGTTGGCTATAGGCACAGCCATTGGCACGGCCCACCTCGACCAAGCGTTGTGAGTTGGAGGAATTTGGCGCACCGATAACCAAGAGCGCGTCGATGTTCGATGCGATGGCTTTGACTGCGGCTTGGCGGTTGGTCGTGGCGTAGCAGATGTCTTCTTTGTGGGGGCCGACGATAGTGGGGAACCGTGCACGAAGGGCTGCGATCACATCCACCGTGTCGTCCACTGAAAGCGTTGTCTGGGTGATGAAGGCGAGCTTTTCGGGATCGCGCACCTCAAGCCCCGCAACGTCTTCGGGTGTCTCGACAAGCAGCACTTCGCCCTCTGGCAATTGTCCCATCGTGCCGATGGTCTCAGGGTGGCCCGCATGACCGATCATCACCATTTGCAAGCCGTCCGCATGGTGGCGCTCGGCTTCGATGTGGACCTTTGACACCAACGGACAGGTGGCGTCTACGTAGATCATTTCGCGTTGCTCAGCCAGCGCAGGGACGGATTTTGGCACCCCGTGGGCTGAGAAAATCACAGGGCGGTCGTTGGGGCATTCGTCCAGCTCTTCAACGAAAATCGCGCCTTTGTCCTTGAGGCTATCGACCACGAATTTGTTGTGCACGATTTCGTGGCGCACATAGACGGGCGGCCCCCATTTCTCGATCGCCATTTCAACGATCTTGATCGCGCGGTCTACGCCTGCGCAAAAGCCGCGCGGAGCGGCGAGATAGAGTGTGAGAGGGGTTTGTGTCATGCGTGCGCTCCTTGGCTCTAGAGGTATTGGCTTGCGCACGAATTGGCAATGCCTGCGGCTCATGTGGCAGTGCGAATGCAAAACGCCCCCGACATTGCGGAGGCGTTTTCAGATGGAGTTTGTGGTCGGGACTAGTCGTCCGCTCCAACAACATGTTCACGCGGCTCACGGATCGGGCGGCCAATCACATCGCGCAAATCGTCCAATTCGATGAAGTTATCGGCTTGGCGACGCAACTCGTCAGCGATCATTGGTGGTTGACTGCGGATTGTGGAGACCACGGATACACGCACGCCTTGGCGCTGCAGGCTTTCAATCAGAGGGCGGAAGTCGCCGTCGCCAGAGAAAATCACGATGTGATCAATCCGCGGGGCCAGTTCCATCGCATCGACGGTCAGTTCGATGTCCATGTTGCCTTTGATCTTGCGCCGCCCCATCGAGTCCGTGAACTCTTTGGCGGGTTTGGTGATCATTGTGAACCCGTTGTAATTCAGCCAGTCGACAAGGGGTCGAATTGGCGAATAGTCATCGTTTTCCAACAAAGCGGTGTAGTAGTTGGCGCGGAGCATTTTGCCGCGGCGCATGAACTCTTGGCGTAAGAGTTTGTAGTCGATATCGAATCCAAGTGCCTTTGCTGCGGCGTAGAGATTTGACCCGTCTATAAACAAAGCAAGTCGTTCGTCTTTATAAAACATGTTTTGCCCTTTTGTGCATATCGGACTTATTACGTGTGCCAGTATGTATTCCGTCGAACTACGTTTTCCAGTATGTAATTCGATGTAGTTGAGCTGACCAGTAATGCCCGTGTCACATATCTGTAACCTGCCAAAATATACAGGGACCCCGCGCATGAGCGATTATAATCAGCGACAAATTGCGTATCTTGCTTTGGGGGGGAATTTACCGTCGTCGATAGGGACCCCTTCTGAGACCCTGCGCGCCGCCTTGGCGGCCTTAGAGCGTGGCGGCCTAACTGTTTGTGCAATCAGTCCTTTTTACCGCACGCCCTGTTTTCCCGCCGGTGCGGGGCCAGATTTTGTGAACGCCTGTGCTACGGTCGAAACGAACCTGAGCGCGGCGGATCTTTTAGCACTTTTGCATGAAATCGAGGCGCAGTTTGGCCGTGAACGACACGCGCGGTGGGTGGGACGGACGCTTGATCTCGATCTTTTGGGCCTTGGCGACCAAATATTCCCTGACGTCACAACTGTGAATAATTGGATCACCATGCCCGCGGCGGAGCAACGGTCACGCTCGCCACAGGGCCTGCTTTTGCCGCATCCCCGCATTCAGGATCGGGGTTTTGTCCTGATTCCCTTGCGCGATGTCGCTCCCGATTGGGTTCACCCGATTTCGGGCAAAACGGTTGCGCAAATGTGTGATGAGCTCCCCGAAAGCGAGCTTGCGGGGATAAAACCACTGTGATCTGGTGATTTGCAGGTGGATTATACGCATTCTCAACTTGCAATGCGGGGTATCTGCCCCTAGATAGTGCCTTTGTTGCCCCGCACAGTTTAAGAATTGGAGATCCCATGGCTCGCGTCACCGTAGAAGATTGCGTCGACAAGGTTCCGAACCGCTTCGAGCTCGTTATGCTCGCCTCTCACCGTGCGCGTGAGATTGCCGCGGGTTCCGCCCTGACTGTGGATCGTGACAACGACAAAAATCCCGTCGTCGCCTTGCGCGAAATTGCGGAAGAAACACAATCCGCTGACGCGCTGCGTGAACGTGCGATTGAGTTCTACCAAACACAGATCGAAGTCGATGAACCCGAAGAAGACCAAATGGCGCTTTTGATGGGTCAGGAGACTGATAAACCTGCCGATGACGATATGTCCGAAGAGAAATTGCTTCGCGCTCTTATGGAAGCGCAAGGGCAGCAGTAAGACAAAGACCTCGTAAGAGGCCCCACAAGCGGAGTTTGCGGACCGAACATGATCGACGTCGAAGACCTGATCGCTCTGGTCCGCAACTATAACCCCAAAACAGATGCCGATCTCATTCGCGATGCCTATGCCTATGGTCGTGAGATGCATGAGGGACAATTCCGCCACTCCGGTGAGCCGTATTTCTCCCACCCTGTTGCCGTTGCAGCGATCCTGACCGAACAGGCGCTTGACGACGCGACAATCATCACCGCTCTTTTGCACGACACTATCGAAGACACCCGCGCGTCCTACGCCGAGGTTGAGCGTCGGTTTGGCACAGATGTGGCCGAACTGGTTGATGGCGTCACGAAACTTACCAACCTGCAACTGTCCTCGACAGAGACCAAACAGGCGGAAAACTTCCGTAAGCTGTTCATGGCGATGTCCAAAGACTTGCGGGTGATCCTCGTCAAACTCGCTGACCGTCTGCACAATATGCGCACGATTAAATCCATGCGGCCCGAGAAACAGCTGCAAAAAGCGCGGGAAACGATGGACATTTATGCGCCGCTTGCAGGGCGCATGGGGATGCAGTGGATGCGTGAGGAACTTGAGGATCTCTCGTTCCGCGTCATCAATCCGGAAGCCCGCAATTCGATCATTCGCCGCTTCATCACGCTGCAACGCGAAACAGGCGATGTGATCCACAAGATCACCACCGACATTCGCGCCTCATTGGAAAAGGCAGGCGTGGATGCCGATGTGTTTGGCCGTGCCAAGAAGCCCTATTCAATCTGGCGTAAGATGGAGGAGAAGCAGCAAAGTTTCTCCCGCCTGTCCGACATCTACGGGTTCCGTATCATTACCCGCTCCGAGGCGGATTGCTACCGCGTTTTGGGCGTGATCCATCAGCGGTGGAAAGTCGTCCCCGGACGGTTCAAAGACTACATCAGCCAACCCAAATCCAATGGTTATCGCTCGATCCACACCACGGTGTCGGGACGTGATGGTAAACGTGTCGAGGTGCAAATCCGCACCCGCCAAATGCACGAAGTGGCCGAAAGCGGTGTTGCAGCGCATTGGTCTTATCGCGACGGTGTGCGGGCGCAAAACCCGTTTGCTGTTGATCCGGCAAAGTGGCTGGCCCAATTGACCGAGCGGTTTGAGAACTCCGAAAACCACAGCGAGTTTCTTGAGCATGTGAAGATGGAAATGTACGCCGATAAGGTGTTCTGCTTCACGCCAAAGGGCGAGGTGATTTCCCTGCCCAAAGGGGCCACGCCGCTCGATTTTGCCTATGCGATCCACACGCGGATTGGCGATAGCTGTGTCGGTGCCAAAGTGGACGGTATCCGTGTGCCGCTCTGGACGCGTCTCAAAAACGGCCAGTCCGTTGTTGTTCTCACTGCCGAGGGGCAACGCCCGCAAGGGACATGGATCGACATCGTTGTGACGGGCCGCGCCAAGGCCGCGATCCGCAAGTCTCTGCGCGAAGAGGACCGTGAACGCTTCGTCAAACTGGGGCGTGAATTGGTGCGCGTGTCGTTTGAACACATTGGCAAGAAAGCGACTGATAAGGCTCTTAAAACCGCAGCCAACCAACTCTCGTTGCCTTCAAGTGAGGAATTGCTCGCACGGGTGGGGTCTGCCGAATTGACCGCCTCCGCAGTCGTGCGTGCCGTTTATCCCGAACTTATCCATGAAAGCGATGAGATCGAGGCCAAGCGTGCCGTTCTGGGCCTTGAAGAGGGACAGACCTACCACCGCGCAGATTGCTGCCAACCCGTACCGGGGGAGCGGATCGTTGGCATCACCTATCGCGGCAAAGGAGTTGTGACGCACGCGATTGATTGTCCTGCACTTGAAGAACTGGAAGCCGATACGAGCCGTTGGGTCGATTTGCAATGGCACGCGGGGCCACATGCGGCGGAGCATACCGTGTCTCTCGACGTTACAATTGCAAATGGCGCGGGCGTCTTGGGGCGGATTTGCACCCTCATCGGCGAGCAAAAGGCCAACATTTCCGATCTCAACTTTGTCGACCGCAAACCCGACTTTTACCGTCTCATCGTCGACGTCGATCTGCGTGATCTGGAACACCTGCATGCGGTGATGCTTGCCCTTGAGGCCGAAAGCGATGTGGCGCGTATCCGTCGCTACCGCGACCTTGACCGGAAACCGTAGAGTCAGGGAGGGGAAACATGGTCTTCAAACGCCGTAACAAGCTACCCCCTTTAACTTGGCTCGCACGGTCCCTTTGGCCAAAAGGGGGCTGGCATCGTGCCGCACTCTATCTTCAGCACCGTTTGCACCGCCTGCCTGACACGCCTCAGACCATTTCGCGGGGCGTCTTTGCGGGCATCTTCTCGGTGTTCACGCCGTTCTTCGGGCTGCATTTTTTTGTCGCTTATGCGCTTGTAAAGCTTGTGCGTGGCAATGTGATCGCCGCCCTTTTGGCGACCTTCGTCGGCAATCCACTGACCTACGTGCCGATTGGTATCGTGTCGTTGAAGATGGGCCACTTTATTCTCGGAACGGAGTTCGATCACGTCCATGAGCGGTCGTTCTTGGGCAAATTTGTCGATGCAGCAGATGATTTCTGGCGTAATTTTCTGGCGATTTTCTCCGATGCCGATGCGAACTGGGATGCGTTAGGGCGATTTTTCCATGAGGTGTTTTTACCCTATCTTGTCGGCGGGATCGTACCTGGTCTCGTGGCGGGGCTCGTCGGGTATTACGTGACGCTGCCAATGATCGTTGCTTATCAGGCGCGCCGCCGCAAAAAGTTCAAGGCGAAGCTCGAAAAGCTGCGCATCAAGGCACAAGCAAATCATCGCAAGCCCTGATCGGCATAATCACGATTTCGCCGTTTCGGATTTGATCGCGGAGGTCTATTGTCGCGTTGAGAGAGCACATAACTGCGTAGAAAAGGCCCCCCTATGACCGATACAGCGCCCCTTCGACTTGGCATGAATATCGACCACGTCGCCACCGTCCGCAATGCCCGCGGATCAACTTATCCCGACCCTATCCGAGCCGCGAAACTGGCCGAAGAGGCGGGCGCTGACGGGATCACGGCGCACCTGCGCGAAGATCGCCGCCACATCACGGACGCTGATATCGAGCGACTGGTGGAGGCCCTCACCGTGCCGCTCAACTTTGAAATGGCGGCCACGGACGAGATGCAATCCATCGCGTTGCGCCACAAACCCCATGCGGTGTGCCTTGTGCCAGAAAAGCGCGAAGAGCGCACCACCGAAGGCGGATTGGAAGTCGCCCGTGAAGAGAACCGTCTCGCGCACTTCATCGCCCCGCTGCGCGAAGCAGGGTGCCGTGTGTCGATCTTTATCGCCGCCGACCGTCCACAGATTGAGGCCGCAGCACGTATCGGGGCGGCCGTTGTAGAGCTGCACACTGGCGCTTATTGCGACCTGCATTCTGACGGAGATTTTGCAGGGCGGGACGCAGAGTTGGCGCGGCTCACCGAGATGGCCGAGTTTGCCGACAGTCTAGGATTGGAAGTCCATGCGGGCCACGGCCTGACCTACGAGACCGTCCAACCCATCGCCGCCTTGCCGCAGATCGTGGAATTGAACATTGGTCACTTTCTGATCGGGGAGGCCATTTTTCGCGGGATCAATCCTGCCATTGCGGAGATGCGCCGCCTGATGGATGAGGCGCGCGGATAGAATGATCCTCGGCATTGGCACAGATTTGGCAAACATTGAACGGATACAAGGCACCTTGGACCGGTTCGGGGACCGCTTCAAAAACCGTGTCTTTACGCCGACCGAGCAACGTAAGGCCAACAACCGCCGCGATGTCGCGGGCACCTATGCCAAACGGTGGGCCGCGAAAGAGGCGTGCTCAAAGGCGCTCGGAACGGGCCTCGCGATGGGGATCTCGTGGATCGATATGTCAGTGAGCAACCTTGAGACGGGGCAGCCCGTAATGCGTGTCACAGGGTGGGCCAAAGAACGCTTGGAGGCGATGACCCCTGAGGGCCACGAGGCCATCATTCACGTCACTTTAACCGACGACCACCCGTGGGCGCAGGCCTTTGTCGTGATCGAAGCACGCAAACGGGATGCGTAATGCCTTAAAGGTGACGTGAAAACCCTACACTTCCTTGCTCATTGGTGCCCTGTATCACGGCTTCACCTTGACTCCATGTCCTGCGCCAATCATTTAGCGACATATACCGCGTGGCATAGCGCAAAGATTTTGCAGAACGGACATGAGTAGAAATGAGCAGCTTTAAAGACAGTGCGATCGAAACTGTAAAAACAGTCGTCTACGCCCTTTTGATCGCAGGCATTTTCCGGTCCTTCTTTTTCCAACCGTTCTTTATCCCGTCGTCGTCTATGAAAGACACGCTGCTCATCGGGGACTTCTTGTTCGTCAACAAGATGAGCTACGGCTATTCAAAATACTCCTGCCCGTTCACCTTCATGTGCCCTGTCTCGGGGCGCATTTTGGATAAGGCTCCTGAGCGTGGCGACGTTGTCGTGTTTGAGCACCCGACCCAACACCGTGCTTTTGTGAAACGTCTTGTCGGCCTTCCAGGAGACAAAATCCAGATGAAGGATGGCGTACTGTTCATCAATGGCGAAGAATCTAAACAGACGCCAGATGGTGTTTTTGTCGAAACCTATGAAGGTCAAGGGTCGGCAGGCAATCCGCCACGCTGCGCCAACCCCGCGCCAGGCTTGGGTGGGCAGTGCATCAAAGAAAAATATGTCGAGACCTTCCCTGACGGACATGCGCATTCGATCCTCAACATTGGTGAAACCCGTGTTGACAATACATCTGTCTTCACTGTGCCAGCAGGCCAGTATTTTTTCCTCGGAGACAATCGTGACAACTCCGCAGACAGCCGCGTGGCACAGCCCGTGGGCGTCGGGTTCGTGCCTGAGGAATACCTACTTGGCCGTGTGGATCGTGTGATGTTCTCCGCCGCAGGGAAATCGCTGCTGTTCTTCTGGACGTGGCGACTTGATCGCTTCTACGAGAAAATCAATTGAAAATTTCAGCCGACCTCAAAGCGTTCCAGACGCGCCTCGGGCATGAGTTCAAAAACCTTGAACTCCTCGTTCGCGCCACCACGCATAGCTCGCTGTCCTCCGCGACACGTCCCGACAACCAACGCCTTGAATTCCTCGGGGATAGGGTGCTTGGACTGACCATGTCCGAGGCTCTGTTCCAAGCGGACAAGTCCGCCGCTGAAGGGCAGCTTGCCCCTCGGTTTAACGCGTTGGTGCGTAAAGAAACCTGCGCCGATGTCGCCCGCCAGATCAATCTGGGTGATGTTCTTAAACTGGGCCGTTCGGAGATGTTGTCGGGCGGACGCCGCAAAGAGGCGCTTTTGGCCGACGCGATGGAAGCTGTGATCGCCGCCGTCTATCTGGACGCAGGATTCGAGACGGCTCGTGAAATGGTCTTGCGCCTGTGGGGTGAACGGATTGATCATGTCGAAGATGATGCGCGTGATCCGAAGTCCGCGCTTCAGGAATGGGCGCAGGCCCGTAAACAGAACCCACCACGTTACGAGACGGTGGAGCGCACTGGCCCTGACCACGCGCCCGTCTTTACGATTAAAGTGGTGTTGGACAGCGGCGAGAGCGAAATTGCAAAAGCGCCCTCGAAACGCAACGCAGAACAAGGCGCCGCAAAGGCTCTTTTGAACAAACTGGAGGCCAAACATGGCTGACGCAAACGACCAGACCCGCGCGGGCTTTGTCGCCCTGATCGGCGAACCGAACGCAGGTAAATCGACGTTGCTCAACCGTATGGTTGGCGCAAAGGTGTCCATTGTGACCCACAAGGTGCAAACAACACGCGCCCGTATTCGTGGCGTTGCTATCGAGGGCGATAGCCAGATTGTGTTTGTGGACACGCCGGGCATCTTTAAACCCAAACGCCGTCTTGACCGCGCGATGGTCACAGCTGCATGGGGCGGGGCCGCTGACGCGGATATTACGGTCCTTATGGTCGAGGCGCATCGTGGCCTGTCCGAAGGTGTCGAGGGCATTCTGACCGCTTTGTCTGAAAACCCTGTACGTGGAAAAGTTGCGCTTGCGATCAACAAGATCGACATGGTTGACGTTGAGAAGCTGCTCGCCATGACCCAAAAACTCAATGAGCGGTTTGATTTTGTGGAGACTTTTATGATCTCCGCTGAAAAAGGCCGTGGTGTTGACGATCTGCGCAAATGGCTAGCCAAAGAGGTGCCTGCGGGGCCGTGGCTTTATCCCGAAGATCAGATTGCCGATCTGCCGCTGCGCATGATTGCTGCAGAAATGACCCGTGAAAAACTGACCCTGAACCTGCACCAAGAACTGCCCTACCAACTCACCGTTGAGACGGAGAAATGGGAAGAGCGCGATGATGGCTCCGCACGTGTGGACCAGATCGTCTATGTCTCGCGCGACGGGCACAAAGGTATCATTTTGGGCAAAAAGGGCGAGACCATTAAACGCATTTCACGCGCCTCCCGCGAAGAACTGTCCGAATTTCTGGGTCGTAAAATCCACCTCTTTTTGCAGGTCAAAGTGCGCCCCAACTGGCTTGAAGAGGCCGAACGCTACGGCGAGATGGGCTTGGATTTCAAAGACGGAAACGCGTGACCCGTGGCGCGTTTAACCGCAGACTTTTGGGTTTCGGCCTATCTGTCACGGCTGCGCCTCGCGGACATTCCGGCGTTCGTCGTTAAAAAAGGCGACGCAACAGCGGGGGCAGTTTTGATCAAACTCAACACCCTCGACGGACAAGCCAAAGTGTTCCAGCGCGAATTCAATCTCATGGAGGACCGCCGCGAATGGCGTATCCTGTCCGAGGGCGACGAGCGTGATGTCGATGCCGCCTTGGCCAAGCAACGCAGCTTTGATGCGGACTTGTGGATTATCGAGGTTGAGGACCGTCAGGGGCGGACACTTCTTGACGAGATCGGTTTGAGCGATTGATGTTCTTGCCAATGGCAACGATGAGCAGTCCTGCGAGATAAAATGCGATGAGGAACTTACCCGCCCATCCAAGCAAGCCGCCCCATCCCAAAGCCTCAAGATCGACAAAGAAATAGGGGTAGAACCCCGTAAAGAGTCCCCGCGTTACGGCGTAGACGAGGTAGGCGAGTGGCCACAATAGCCATATCGTGGCGTGATGCCATCCGAGGCGGACTTTGGGGGCAAATGCGACCCACCAAAGCGCAAGGACAACGGGCGAGACACTGTGAAAGAGCGTGTCCGACACCCAATCTAATCCTGTCGGCGGCGTGTCATTGCCAAGCAGTGCATGCCAGACCGTCATCACAATCAAAAGCCAAAGCGTAGTTGCGGCTAACCATCCGTCATGTGGCAGGCGGCGCGTCCATGCGATCCGCGCGAACAGCCCCATGACCAAAACGTTTGTCCATAGGGTGAAGAATTTGAATTGATGCGACAGTATCCCAAAGGGCACGGATTTATCGCCCTCTAAAATATGTTTGAGTGTTGATGCCCCATAGGCTGTGGCTTCGATCACGAATAGGGCGAATGCGGTGAAGTAGGCAAGCGTGTCATCATGGGTCTCGACGGTAATCGCCCGTTGCATTGCGGCGCAATGCGTTTGGCACCTGTTCGACGTGACGTCACATTGTGCGGCATGTTGGGGGAAATCGCTGCATTCCGCGCTTGCACGGGCAAGGGCGAGAGGGGCATGGTGTGGTATGGAGTGGCGTGATCAAGGCACAGTTCTTGCCGTGCGGAAGTACGGCGAAACCTCGGTAGTTTTAGAAGTCTTCACCGAAGCACACGGGCGTCATGCGGGTGTGGTGCGCGGTGGCGTGTCTCGTAAAATGACGCCACACCTTCAACCCGGCGGACAGATCTCAGTCACATGGAAGGCGCGACTTGAGGACCATTTGGGCACCTTTACGGTGGAGCCATTACGGTCACGGGCGGCGGATGTGATGAGTGATCCTTTAGCGCTGGAGGGTCTCAATACACTCACCTCCCTGTTGACTTCAACGCTGCCCGAGCGTGAGCCGCACGACTATCTTTATCTCGAGACAATGAGCCTATTTGACCGTCTGGGTACTGATCCCAATTGGCCGCTTGCCTATTTGCATTGGGAAGTGTCGTTACTCGAGGAGTTGGGGTTCGGGCTTGATCTCTCGGCCTGCGCCGTTACGGGTAGCCCCGATGACCTGGCCTATGTCTCGCCACGATCGGGTCGCGCGGTGAGCCGTCAGGGTGCAGGGGAATGGGCTGACAAGTTGCTACCCTTGCCGCAGTGCCTGCTCGGCCAATCGTCTCTTGTCTACGCCGAGATCATCGAAGGGATGACAACGACGGGACATTTCATCGCCAAAATCCTTGCAGAACTATCGGACAAACCATTGCCTCAGGCGCGGGAGCGGTTTTTGGATCGTCTCGCAAAAAAGGCGGCGCAAGAAGCTCCGCCTTTCTAACGTTCTGTTCAGGTCGGATTAGGCTAGCAGACGCCGCGCGATGACCTGTGCCTGAATTTCGCCTGCGCCTTCGAAAATGTTCAGAATCCGCGCATCGCAGAGAATGCGGCTGATCTGATACTCAAGCGCAAAGCCGTTGCCACCGTGAATTTGCAGCGCATTATCGGCCGCCGCCCATGCCACGCGCGCGCCAAGCAGTTTCGCCATGCCCGCCTCCACGTCACAGCGGTGTCCGTTGTCTTTTTCCCATGCGGCGAAATAGGTCAGCTGGCGAGCCACCATAATCTCGACGGCCATCATGGCGAGCTTGCCCGAGACGCGTGGGAATTCAATCAGGGATTTGGCGAATTGTTTGCGGTCCTCTGCATATTGCATTCCGACTTCAAGCGCGTTCTGAGCCACGCCGATGGCGCGGGCGGCGGTCTGGATGCGGGCGCTCTCGAAGGTCTCCATAAGCTGTTTGAAGCCCTTGCCCTCTTCGCCACCAAGCAGGTTCTCCGCCTTCACCTCGAAACCATCAAAAGCCAGTTCGTATTCCTTCATGCCACGGTAGCCGAGCACTTCGATCTCGCCGCCCGTCATGCCCGCGGTGGGGAAGGCGTTGGAGGCATCGCCGGGTGTCTTTTCAGCGAGGAACATCGACAGACCTTTGTAGTCCGAGGTGGCGGGATCGGTGCGGGCCAAAAGTGTCATCAGATTTGTGCGGGCCGCGTGGGTGATCCACGTCTTGTTGCCCGTCACTGTGTAAGTCTCTCCGTCTTTCACGGCGCGGGTGCGCAGGCTTCCGAGGTCGGAGCCTGTGTTGGGTTCGGTGAACACCGCCGTGGGCAGAATTTCTCCGCTCGACAATTTCGGGAGCCAGTTCTCTTTTTGCTCTTGGGTGCCTCCCGTCAGGATCAATTCTGCGGCGATCTCGGTTCGCGTGCCAAGGGAGCCGACGCCGATGTAGCCGCGTGAAAGCTCCTCGGACACAACGACCATCGCGGCTTTTGGAAAACCGAAACCACCGAATTCTTCGGGAATTGTGAGGCCGAAGACACCCATTTCCGCCAATTCGTCAATCACTGACATCGGGATTAACTCGTCCTTGAGGTGCCACTCGTGGGCAAAGGGGGCAACCTTTTCATCTGCAAAACGGCGAAATTGATCGCGGACCATTTCCAATTCGTCATTTAGACCAGACGCTCCGAAAGTTGCATGTCCGTGATTGTCGCGCATCAATTCGACGAGACGGGACCGAGCCGCCAGTGTGTTGCCTTCGAGCATAAGCTTGGTCACGCTGTTTTCAGAGGGCTGCAAAAATCCAAGCCCCATGTCAGAGAGACGAGCAACCTCGCCTTGGTTCATGGGGATTCCCCCGTAAATCTGGCTGAGGTATTCACCGAAGGCGATCTGATGGATCAGTTGCTCCATCTCGCCGAATTTCCCATCGGCCTCTAGAGCTTCGCCCCATTTTTGCATCTGGCGCAGGGCTTCGACGTAGGTGGACAGCCATGCGAGGCCGTGCGCCGCTGTTTGGTTGGCGTCCAGCTTGGCCCCTGAAATGCGGCTCCCATCGAGAAACTCGACCCTCAACGCATCTTTCGCGCGGCCTTGAAGCTCTTGCACCGCGGGAACCGCGGCGGCGGTGAGTGTCAGAAGATTGGACAAAATTGCGGTCGTCATGAGCGTATCCTGCGTGTCTGGGGCCAAGGGACTCTCCTCTGGGAAAGTCATCAGCAGGTCTAATCATTTTGCAGTCGCAGCGCAATAATATTTTGCGAAATTGTAAAATTATGATCTAAAGTGTCGCGTCGGAATTTGGGTGACCCCTTGCCCTTTGATGCCTATGAAGGGGCTATGTTTATAGATACGCTCACAGACCTCCTGACCCTCCCGCAACTTGTTTTCGCATTTGCGGTCACTGTTCTGGCAGGCTTCGTAAAAGGAGCCACAGGCTTCGCTTTGCCAATGATTATGGTCTCTGGCCTTGCGTCGGTGCTGCCGCCGGAGACGGCTATCGCCTCCATGATCGTGCCGACAGTCCTGTCCAATGTGTGGCAATCCTTACGGGGCGGCGGGATCGGCGCAGTTGTCGATGTGGCGCGCGCCTTTAAGCTTTACATCGCCACTCTGCTTATATTCATCGTTATCGCCGCTCAACTTGTTGCTGCACTGCCGCAAAACGTTTTCTTGCTCGTTCTAGGCGTCCCAATCGTCGCATTGGCGTTGTTCTTGCTCAAAGGTCACGTCATGTATGTCGACCCGAGCAAGCGAGGACGGGCGGATGTGTTGATCGGTGCGGCGTCGGGGTTTCTGGGCGGGCTTGCTGGCACGTGGGGGCCGTTGACGGTGACCTACCTCACGGCGATCAATACGCCTATGAAGCAGCAGATCAGAATCACAGGCGTGATCTTTACGGCGGGGGCAATCACGTTGAGTCTTGCGCATATCCAGTCTGGTATTTTGAACGCAAAGACCTTGCCCTTGTCGCTGATGATGATCATTCCCGTGGCCATAGGTCAAACCCTCGGTAATCTGGTGCAGGATCGTTTGGACCAAAAGAAGTTTCGGCGTATGACCTTGATTGTCCTTATCATTGCTGGACTCAACCTGATCCGTCGGGCGGTGATGTGAGCGAGCTAATGCGGTATGGTTTGGACTGATCCAGAAAAGTCGCGTACTCCAAGCGAAGAAAGGTGCACCCGAGAGCGCACCTTTCTATGTCGTGATGTGATGAAGCTTTAGCCGATAGCGGCGGCTTTGACGTCGTCGTCAATGTAGTCGATGTATTGCTCGAAATTCTCCGAGAACATCGACGCCAACTTGGCAGCCTGAACGTCATAGGCTTCTTTGTCGGCCCAAGTGCGGCGCGGATCGAGAAGCACATCAGCAACGCCAGGAACAGAGACGGGGACTTCGAAGCCGAAATTCTCGTCTTTGCGGAACTCAACTTCGGCCAAGGTGCCTTCAAGAGCGGCATGCAACAGGTTGCGGGTTGCTTTGATCGGCATCCGCGATCCTGTCCCGTAGGCCCCACCAGTCCAACCGGTGTTTACCAACCAACAGGTTGCGCCGTGTTTTGCGATCTTGTCGCGCAACAGGTTGCCGTAGGCCTCTGGGCGGCGCGGCATAAAGGGCGCACCGAAACAGGTCGAGAAGGTTGGCACAGGCTCGGTGATCCCTTGCTCTGTACCTGCCACCTTCGAGGTGAAGCCTGAAAGGAAGTGGTACATGGCCTGCGCAGGCGAGAGGCGCGCAATGGGAGGCAAAACGCCGAAGGCATCACAAGTCAACATGATGATGTTTTTTGGATGGCCCCCAAGGGCGGTTTCCGACGCATTCGAGATGTAGTGCAACGGATAGGCGCAACGCATGTTTGCGGTCAGGCTGTCATCTTGGAAGTCGAGGTCTTTGGTGTAGGGGTCAAACACCATATTCTCGACGACGCTACCGAATTTGGATGTGGTAGCGTAGATTTCTGGTTCTGCTTCGGCGGACAGGTCGATGGTCTTGGCGTAGCAGCCCCCCTCGAAGTTAAAGGTGCCGCGTTCGGACCACCCGTGCTCGTCATCCCCGATCAGCACACGGCTCGGGTCCGCAGACAGTGTGGTTTTTCCCGTGCCTGACAGGCCAAAGAAGATCGCCGTATCTACAGGGTTGCCGGGGGCGTGGTTGGCAGAGCAGTGCATCGCCATGACGCCTTTGCCAGGCAGGATGTAGTTGAGAAGCGTGAACACGCCTTTCTTGTTTTCGCCCGCATAGGATGTGCCACCCACAAGGATGATCTTGCGGTCGAAGTTGAGCGCGATCACGGTTCCAGAGCGACAGCCGTGTTTCTCGGGATCAGCTTGGAAGCTCGGGCAGTTAATAATGGTGTAGTCAGGTTCAAAGTGGTCCAGCTCGGAAAGAGCGGGGCGGCGCAACATAGTGCGGTTGAACAAGGCATGCCATGCAAGCTCTGAGATCATGCGCACATCAAGACGGTGTGCGGGGTCGGCGCCGCCGTACAGATCTTCAACGAAATAATCGCCACCCTTCATATGGTCGAGCATATCCTCATAGAGGGCATCAAACTTGTCTGCCTCCATTGGGTGGTTGTTTTCCCACCAGATGGCATCCTCGACGTTTGGCGTGCGAACAATAAACTTGTCGTCTGGTGAACGGCCAGTGTGAACGCCTGTGGCGACGTAAAGCGACCCGCCCTTGCCAAGTGTGCCTTCGTTGCGCTTGAGCGCATGTTCGATGAGCGCAGGCTCAAGAAGGTTGTAGTAGACATTGCCGAGGTCAGTGATCCCTTGGGTGTCTAGAGTGAAGTCTGGATTCACGCGTCCTGTTGCCATTGTGTAAGCTCCCCGCCGCACTCAAAAGTGGGCGTCATTGTTTTCAATCATGCCGCGAGGGGCCTCTCGCGATCTGTCTGAGCCAACAGACAGGTATGGCTATAACATGCGAAAAAATTCCGTAAACAGGAGCTAAGTCAAAGTTAGCGCAACCACATTCGTGTTTGCGCAAACTTTTTGGGGTTAGCGCAAACACCGATCAAAATGGCACAGGGAGAGGAGAGAAAATCGCCCGAAATCGGAATAAGTGAGGCATATTAGTCAAACATTGAATCTTTTAGCTTTTCAATGAGTCCATCCGCGGGGTGATTCGCGGTTTCACTTGATTTGGACACGCGTCTGGACGAATATGTCCGGCAAAACGTCAAAGCAGAAACGAAACTATTGAGCAGTTGAAGGAAACCGAACATGTCTCGGATCGCCTTGGTCGATGACGACCGGAATATCCTCACGTCCGTCTCTATGACACTCGAAGCCGAAGGGTTCGAAGTGGAAACATATAACGACGGCCAATCCGCACTTGATGCTTTCAACAAAAAACTTCCCGATATGGCTGTGTTCGACATTAAAATGCCGCGCATGGACGGAATGGATTTGTTGCAGCGCGTGCGCCAGAAAACAAATATGCCCGTCATTTTTCTGACGTCGAAAGACGACGAGATTGACGAGGTTCTCGGCCTGCGCATGGGTGCAGACGACTATGTGAAAAAGCCGTTCTCCCAACGTTTGCTTGTGGAACGCATCCGCGCCCTGTTGCGACGCCAAGAGGCGCTTGACGGGGTTGAGGTCGCTGAGACCGAAGACACAAAGCTGATGGAACGCGGCGAGTTGGTGATGGACCCCTTGCGCCATGCTGTAAGCTGGAAGGGCAAGGACGTGACTTTGACCGTCACAGAGTTCTTGTTGTTGCAAGCTCTCGCGCAGCGCCCCGGATTTGTGAAGTCTCGCGATCAGTTGATGGACGTGGCCTATGACGATCAGGTCTATGTCGATGACCGTACAATCGATAGCCACATCAAACGTCTGCGGAAAAAAATGCGCACGGTTGATCCCGAGTTCTCCGCTATCGAGACACTGTACGGTATCGGTTATCGCTACAACGAGGAATAGGGGCAGAGATGTCGGTGTCCTCCCATGTTGAAGGTTCGCGCAAAGACGCCAAGGATACGACTGTTGTCCTTGGCGACGATTGGGTTGCACCGAAAACCTCCGATGTAGATTTGCGCGAAAAACGGTCGCGGCGAAAGTTTATCGCCGTTAATCGCTCGCCTTTGGCGCAAAAGATCATCACCTTTAATCTCGTCGCGATCATTTTGATGGTGGCGGGCATTCTCTATCTCAATCCGTTCCGCGACAGCCTCGTGACACAGCGCGAAATTGCAATGGTGACGGAAGCGGCGCTGATTGCCGATATGCTCGAAGCCACAGCGGGCAGCGATGGGCCACTTGTCTTGCGGGCGGATGATGAGGCGGTTCTTGCTGTCCTTGATATTCCGTTGCTTGAGAATGTCTTTCTATATGACGCAGGTGGCGATCTGGTGGCCTCAACGCTTGGACGCAAACGCCTCGATCCGACGAGCCTTGCTGGTTATGCGCGGGACACACGCCCCACAGTGATCTCCGACTTTCTGAACAAAGTTTGGACTGCCATGACCTTTTCGGGGGGGAGCAAAAACCTCGACGTGCGCACCGAAGAGGATGACATCGTTCATATTTCCCCATTGGTGAATGGTGCGCTCAAAAATCAAATCGGTGTCGATACGGGCTTTAGCAAATCGGGATCGACGGTGTTCGCGGTTGCTGCGCCGATTTCTGTGAAAACCGACAACGGGGTCGAGACTGTTGGTGTCGTGGGCCTTGTATCGGCAGAGGGCGAAATCGACGAACTGGTGCGTGTCGAACGCGAGCAGATCCTTCAAGTCTTTATCATCGCAATTCTGGTGTCCATCGGGTTGAGCCTCGTGCTTGCCTCTACCATTGCCAATCCCCTTGCCGATCTCGCTGCGGCTGCCGAAGTTGGTCGTGACAAGAACAGTCGAAAAGTGTCCCCCGGTCGGGTGCGCATTCCCGATCTGTCTGGACGTCCCGATGAAATCGGGCGTTTGTCGAGTGCGCTGCGCGGTATGGTATCTGCTTTATATGACCGCATCGACGCCAACGAACAGTTCGCCGCCGACGTGGCCCATGAAATCAAGAACCCTCTGGCCTCTCTGCGCTCCGCCGTTGGCTCCCTGCGCATGGTCAAGAAAGAAGAGCATCGCACTAAACTGCTCGATGTCATCGAACATGATGTGCGCCGCCTTGATCGCCTTGTCTCCGATATCTCCAATGCGTCGCGCCTTGATAGCGAGCTGGTGAAAGAGGAAGAAGAAGAATTCAACCTGCTCACGATGCTCACGAACCTGACCGAGTTTCTTGGTCAGGATGCCCAAGAAAAAGGCGTTGATTTTATCGCCGATCTCCCCGACGAGCCGATCATCGTCGCAGGGCTTGAGGCGCGTCTCGCACAGGTATTCGTTAACCTGATCACCAACGCGATTTCGTTTTGCGAAGATGGTGATGCCATTCGGGTCTGGGTCCGCAAGCGCGACAGCCGCGTTCTGATCGTGGTTGAAGACACCGGACCAGGCATACCCGATCAAGCGTTGTCGAAAATTTTCAAACGCTTCTATTCCGAACGCCCCGAAGGGCAGTTTGGCAATAACTCGGGGCTTGGTTTGGCGATTTCCAAACAGATTGTCGAGGCGCATGGTGGCGTGATCTGGGCGGAGAATATTCGTCCCACCGATGCGGACGTCACCTCCGAGCCACTCGGGGCGCGTTTTGTGGTGGGTTTGCCGGTGTGAGTGGCGCGCCCTCGTCGCCCGTCTTCGCCGCCAAAGGCACTCTTCTTCATGCCACTTGTGTCGCCCTGACACCGGACGCAGGTGTGTTGATCACAGGCCCCTCGGGCAGTGGGAAATCAACACTTGCACTGACTTTGATGGCCTTGGGCACCACCTTGGTGAGCGACGATCAAACCTTTGTTCGGGCGGATGGTGATGGCCTCATCGCGACGGCACCCACAACCATCAAAGGGCAGATTGAAGCCCGTGGCCTAGGTATTCTCTCGGCACGTGTTTTCGATCATTGCCGCATTCGCGCTGTTGTCGATCTATCACAAAGTGAAGAGGACCGCTTGCCTCCTGAGCGAAAACAGCGCGTAGTCGGTGTTTCGATTCCCTTGTTCTATCGAGTCGACGGGCCCCAGTTTGCCCCAAGTTTGATACAATGGCTTAAAGGAGGCCGTGTGGCGTGACCAACGACGACATCACAACACATGCAACCGAGCAACGCCACCGCGTGGTCTTGGTGACCGGACCGTCAGGGGCGGGACGATCCACCGCGATCAATGTCCTCGAAGATCTCGGTTACGAGACCATCGACAACTTGCCGTTGTCCATCCTGCCGCGGCTGCTTGATGCGGGTGGCACAACACGCCCTCTTGCGCTCGGCATTGATGTGCGAAACCGTGATTTCACTATCGCGGGCATGATAGAGTTGATTGACGGGCTGGCGCAAAGTACCACTTATGCCGTCGAACTTTTGTTCCTCGATGCGAGCGAAGATGTGCTTGTGCGGCGCTACTCGGAAACCCGTCGGCGTCATCCCTTGGCCCCCGCCGAGACGGCACATATAGGCGTGTTGCGAGAGAAAGACCTTCTTTTGCCCATCCGCTCCCGCGCGGATGTGTTGATCGACACATCTGATCTTACGCCCCATCAATTGCGCGACGAGGTCGAACGGTGGTTTTCCAGCGATGCCGACTCAAATATGGCGATCTCAATTCAGTCGTTTTCCTATAAACGCGGTATGCCGCGCGGCGTTGACATGGTGTTTGATGTTCGTTTTCTTGCGAACCCATATTGGGACGCTAGTCTGCGCGGCATGAACGGAATGGACCCGAAGGTGCGTGCCTATGTCGAGGCCGACCCCCGCTATGCGGCGTTCTTCGAGAAGGTTTTCGATCTGACCGTGCTATTGTTGCCTGCTTACGAGCAGGAGGGAAAACGGCATTTGTCCATCGCGTTTGGATGTACGGGCGGGCAGCATCGTTCCGTCACTCTTGCGGAAAACTTATCACAAGCCCTTGCAGAAAATGGCTCGCGGGTGTCAGTTAGACATCGGGAAATGGAACGGCGCGATTATGTCGCGCCCGTGAATCAATCGGGGACGTCGGCGTGATTGGAATTGTCATCGTCGCACATGGTGGTTTGGCCAAGGAATACCTCTCTGCTGTCGAGCATGTCGTCGGCAGGCAGTCGGGTATTGAAGCCATTGCTATTGCGCCAGACCATGATCGGTCGAGTAAACAGCAAGAAATCTGTGTCGCTGCGGATGCGGTTGATACGGGTAACGGCGTGGTGGTGGTCACGGATATGTTCGGGGGCAGCCCATCCAATTTGTCGCTGCTCGCCTGTCATCATGATGATCGAAAAATTATTTACGGCGCAAACCTTCCCATGCTGATCAAGCTGGCAAAATCGCGCCACAAATCCGTGGACGAGGCGGTGAAAAATGCCCTCGCCGCAGGCCGCAAATACATCGACAGTTTCGATGTCGCTGGCCAATAGTTGCGTATTAAAATTAGGATTATAAATGTCGTCAGTTTCGCGCACTCATGAGATTATCAATGTAAAGGGCCTGCATGCGCGGGCTTCTGCTAAATTTGTCGAACTGGTCGAACAGTTCGATGCCACTGCTGAAGTCTGCAAGGACGGGATGTGTACAGAAGGCGACAGCATCATGGGGCTTTTGATGTTGGCAGCCTCAAAAGGAACCACTATTGAGGTGACGACGAGTGGCCCGCAAGCAAGCGAACTTTCCGAGGCTCTCGACGCATTGATACAGGACCGTTTTGGCGAAGGCATGTAACCGTCGCCACACGGATTAGAGGATACTATGACCGAGCAGAACGCCGTCGAAGATGTGATAAAGGCGGGGAACCCCGACTTCGTCCCTTATGATGCGCGCCGTCTGTCATATGCCAACACCTTTTCAGACCCTTCAAAAGTTGCCATTATCCGCACCATCGAATGGGTGACGGGCAAGTTGCCGTTGATCCGCCGTATTCGGCGGTTCGAGAAACTCGGCGCGCCGCAAGGCCATGCTTTCTTTACCCAAGCGTTGAGCGTGATGAATATCACCGTCACGACGCCAGAAGAACATACCGCGAAAATTCCCGCGACGGGCCCGCTTGTCGTTGTCGCCAACCATCCGCACGGGTTGACCGACGGGTTGGTCATGGCTGAACTGATTGGTCGTGTGCGCACCGATTATAAAATCCTGACGCGGTCGCTGTTGACGGGTATTCCCGAAATTGATCCCTTCATGTTGCCCGTGCCATTCCCGCACGAAGAGGACAGCCACCGCAAGTCCATCTCTATGCGTAATGAAGCGATGGCACAGTTGAAAGCGGGTGGTGTGATCGTTCTGTTCCCTGCAGGTGCAGTTTCCGCATCGGCAACCCTGTTCGGCCCTGTGATCGAAAAGGAATGGAATCCGTTTACGGCGAAAATGATTTTGAAATCGGGGGCGACGGTTCTGCCGATCTATTTCCCTGGCCGTAACACGCGGCTCTATCAGGTCGCGGATAAAATCTCGGCCACGTTCCGTCAGGGACTTTTGCTGCATGAGATTGCCCGCTCTATGAACAAGCCGCAATCACCCATCATCGGTGATCCGATTCCGGCCGAGGAACTGGGTGAATGGAAGTCAAATCCGCGTGGATTTATGAGTTGGCTGCGCGGTCATACCCTCGCCCTCGGCGGCCGCACGGATTAGAGGATCTCAGGCGCCTGTGGCACCCTAGCGTGTCGGCACAGGAACCTCACCGCGATAATCATAGAATCCCCGCTGCGTTTTGCGGCCAAGCCACCCTGCCTCGACATATTTGGTCAACAGCGGGCAGGGGCGGTATTTGGTATCGGCCAAACCGTCGTGCAGCACATTCATAATTGCCAGACATGTGTCGAGACCGATGAAGTCGGCAAGCTCAAGCGGCCCCATTGGGTGGTTCGCGCCAAGTTTCATCGACTCGTCAATGGATTTAACAGAGCCCACGCCCTCATAGAGTGTGTAGACCGCCTCATTGATCATCGGCATCAAGATGCGGTTAACGATGAAGGCCGGAAAATCTTCGGCGCTTGCCGCGGTTTTTCCTAGGCGCTCGACGACTTCTAGCAGGGTTTTGTAGGTGGCCTCATCTGTGGCAATCCCGCGAATAAGCTCGACAAGCTGCATTATGGGGACGGGATTCATAAAGTGGAAACCCATGAATTTTTCGGGGCGATCCGTGCGGGATGCGAGGCGTGTAATCGAGATGGACGACGTGTTGGACGTCAGAATCGTGTGCTCTTGGAGGTGCGGCAAAAGCTGTGCAAAAATTGCGTTTTTGACGTCTTCACGTTCGGTTGCCGCCTCAATCACCAGATCGGTTGTGCCAAGGTCTTCAAGCGTTTGCGTGGTTTTGATCCGCGCCATCGCGGCGTCTTTTTGCGTGGCCGTGATCTTGTCTCTGCTTACTTGGCGATCAAGGTTTTTGGAGACCGCCGCTATGGCCTTTTCGAGCGCTTCGGCGGAAATGTCATTGAGCACGACATCGTAGCCCGCGAGCGCAAAGACATGGGCGATGCCGTTGCCCATTTGACCCGCGCCGACGATTCCTACTGTGGAAATGCTCATGCTCTGAACTCCTTATTTGATGTGCCGAACCTTACGCTTTGCCATCGACTGGGTGCAAGGGCGTCCGCTGTGCCCCGACCGTGAAAATTTGCCGCGAATTGTGACTTTAGCAATATCGCAACCTGTCTTTGCGAATCTCGGCGTTGGGTGAAATCAAACCAGTGGGTGGTTACATGGCTTATCAATATCCTTCAGAGGGGTCTCTCGATTACGATCCGTGCCGATATGGCAAATCGAAATTGCTGTTTCGAGGCCCGAAAAAAGATCTGCGTGACGACTATATTGCCTTCCTCGGCGGAACGGAGACCTACGGTAAATATGTCGAGGTGCCTTTTAGTGAGCTCGTTAGTGCGGGTGCGAAGATTGCGACCGTAAATCTCGGGTGCGTCAACGCGGGTACGGATGTGTTCCTCAATGACGATACTGTCATGGACATCTGTGAAAATGCAAAGGTGACGGTGCTTCAACTCACGGGGGCACAGAATATGTCGAACCGTTTCTATGCCGTGCATCCGCGGCGGAATGATCGGTTCTTAAGGGCTTCGACGCTGCTCAAAACACTCTATCCCGACATTGATTTCACGGATTTCAATTTCACACGACATCTACTGAGTGCGCTTGAAAAGGCCTCGGAGGAAAAGTTCGCAATGGTCCGTCAGGAGCTCAAGGACGCATGGGTGGCACGGATGCGCACGATGGTTCAACGCATTCCTGGTCATGTGGTCCTAGTCTGGCTGTCAGGCCATTCACCGGACGATGCTCACGCGACCAATGTGATCAAAGGTGACCCGTTGTTTGTTGACCGCGATATGATCGAGGAAATTCGACCTTTGGTCTCGGGTGTTGTTGAAATCGTGGGGACGCGTGAAGAGATTCAAAAGGGATATGACCTGATGGAATTTTCCGATCTGGATGCGCCCGCCGCCAAGGAAATGCTCGGACCGGTTGTCCACGCGCGTGCGGCCCGCGAGCTGCTGTCTGTTGTGACAAAGCTGATTTAAAGGGCAAAGCGCCTGCGGCATAGAAAAAGGCCCGCCAATGTGGCGGGCCTATCTGAATTCTATCGCTCTTTGCCTGTGGCTTAGAGCTTTTCTGTCAGTTCCGGAACCGCATCGAAGAGGTCGGCGACAAGGCCGAAGTCGGCCACTTGAAAAATTGGCGCTTCTTCGTCTTTGTTGATCGCGACGATGACTTTGGAGTCTTTCATCCCTGCGAGGTGTTGGATCGCACCCGAAATGCCGACAGCGATGTAAAGCTCGGGAGCGACGACCTTGCCAGTCTGGCCCACTTGCCAATCGTTCGGAGCAAAGCCGCTATCCACAGCAGCACGGGAGGCGCCAACCGCAGCACCAAGTTTATCGGCCAAGGCGGAAATGATCGCGAAGTCTTCCTCGGAGCCAACGCCACGACCACCGGACACAACAACCTTTGCGGAGGTCAGTTCGGGGCGATCGCTAACGGCCACTTTGTCCTCGACGAAGGTCGAGAGACCTTTGTCGCCTGCACCCGATGCCGCCTCAACGGCAGCGGAGCCGCCATCGCCTGCGGCGTCAAAAGTCGAGGTGCGGAAAGAGACGACCTTGGTCGCATCGCCCGATTTCACGGTCTGGATGGCGTTGCCTGCATAGACAGGGCGCTTGAACGTGTCAGCATCGACCACTTCGGTCACATCGGAGATCACCATCACGTCGAGCAAGGCCGCAACGCGGGGCAGGACGTTTTTGCCTGCGGTGGTTGCGGGGGCCACGATGTGGGTGGTGCCATCAGCCAAGGAGATGATCAAGTCTGCGACGTTTTCCGCCAACCCGTTGGCATAAGCGGCGTCATCGGCGCAGAGCACTTTGGACACGCCGTTGATTTTGGCGGCGGCATCCGCTGCGGCTTGTGGGCCACACACCAGAACGGTCACGTCACCAAGTTTGGTGGCTGCGGAGACGGCTTTTGCGGTTGCATCGACAGCGAGTTCGCCACCTGCGGTTTCAGCAAGAAGAAGTACGGACATCAGATAAGGCCCCCCTCTTTGAGTTTCGCGACAAGTTCGTCAACCGAGCCGACGATAACGCCGGCCTGACGGGTTGCGGGCTCTTCCGTGGAGACCACGGTGAGGCGCGGCGTGGTATCGACGCCGTAATCGGTAGCAGATTTCTCGTCGAGCGGCTTTTTCTTCGCTTTCATGATGTTGGGCAGGGACGCATAGCGCGGTTCGTTGAGGCGCAGGTCCGTGGTCACAATTGCCGGAAGGTTCACGGAGATGGTTTGAAGGCCACCGTCTACTTCGCGGGTCACAACCGCCTTGTCGCCTTCGACCTTAACTTCGGAGGCAAAGGTCGCCTGACCCCAACCGAGCAGAGCGGCAAGCATCTGACCCGTTGCGTTCATATCGTTGTCGATAGCTTGCTTGCCCAAGATTACCATTTTGGGAGCTTCTTCTTCGACAATTTTGGCAAGGATTTTGGCAACCGCAAGCGGCTCGATGTCCACACCGTTGTCGTCCGTCACGAGAATGCCGCGGTCTGCGCCCATAGCGAGAGCATTGCGGATCGTGTCCGTGGCTTTTTTCTCACCGATGGAGACGATGACCACTTCCTCAACGACACCCGCTTCTTTCAGGCGGATCGCCTCTTCGACGGCAATTTCGTCGAACGGGTTCATGGACATTTTGACGTTGGCGAGATCGACACCCGTGCCATCGGCCTTAACTTTGACCTTCACGTTGTAGTCGATCACGCGCTTGACAGGTACAATCACCTTCATCTGCGTAAACTCCCTTAGGTTCTCCACGAGTGTCGTAGAGTTCATCATTTCAGCAACTTTATTACCCTTTCGCGGATGCAGAAAACACCCCCAAAACGTCGCGCTTCGGTCCAAAGACGTGACGTTCGGCGAAAAAGTGGCAGCCGATAGCGCTCACATCGAGAACACTGTTCTTACCGGTTCGCACCGGGCACCCAGAGCACGTCATCCTTGCCGCCGTTGTTAGCGACGCGGGCGGCGACAAAGAACCAATCTGACAGGCGGTTGAGATAGGTCACGGCATCTGAGTTGACCTCTTCAATCGTGGATAGCTCCACAGCCAGACGTTCGGCACGGCGCGAGACTGTGCGGCATAGGTGCAGATGCGCGGCCAAGGGCGACCCGCCCGGCAAGATGAACGAGCGTAGCGGTTCGAGATCGGCGTTCATCGCGTCAATCTCGGCCTCCAGACGTTCGGTTTGTGCGGCGATAATCCGAAGGGGCGGGTATTCGGCCTCGGCGTCATCGGCCATATTCGGACGACACAGGTCAGCGCCAAGATCGAACAGATCGTTCTGGATGCGCGACAATGCGGTGTCGAGATCGCCAGCAGCATGAAGCCGCGCCAGACCGAGCGTCGCATTCAATTCATCGACGGTGCCATAGGCGGTAACGCGGGCGGAATGTTTGGCCACACGACTACCATCGCCCAATGCGGTGTCGCCCTTATCGCCCGTGCGGGTGTAAATCTTGTTGAGTACAACCATCGTCAATCACTCCTTTACGGTTTGCCGCCAAGGGCGACAAAGACCACGACCATGATGACAACGATCAACTGGGCGACGATTCGCCATTTCATCATCTGGTTGCTTTTCTTGGCCCCTTCAACGCCACCACGCCCCATAAGTGAAATGCCGCGTGCCAAGATCAGCGCGACGATGAGGCAACCGATGCCGATAACGTAAATCATAGGGCTCATGGGCATATCCTTTGTGAAGCCAATTGGGTGTGGCGAAAGTATTCGGGCGCGTCTTTGGGCGCGTTCTGTCACGGACATAGCGCATTTTTGGCGTTGTCAAAATACGCGAAACGACGCGGGCCGAAGGTCAGTCACGCCTTTGCCATCATCGCGTCGATCATCCGTTGAGGTAAAAAACGTCGCGCGAGGGCGGCCACATAGGTCGGTGTGGTGACATAGTAATGCGCCTTGGGGCGGCGGGCATTCAGCGCGCGTTTGAGTTTCGCTGTGACCGCTTCGCTGCCAAGCTCGAACGGATCAGGGGTGCTCTTCTCTGCAGCTTTATACAGGCGCGGCACGAGGGTTGCGCGGTAATCGTCCGCGCGGGCCGAGCGTTCCCAGTCGATCCATTTGTCGAATTGTTTGCGCGCGTTGAGGCGAAAGGCGGTGGCAATCGGCCCGGGTTCGATCGTGACGACATCAATCCCTGTGCCGCGCATTTCCAACCTTAGCGTGTCGGTCAGCCCCTCAAGCGCAAACTTGGTCGCATTGTAGGAACCACGCCACGGCATCGCCATCAGGCCCAAAACTGACGAGCATTGCACAATCCGCCCGTAACCTTGCGTCCGCATCACGGGAATGACGCGGCGGGTGAGGTCATGCCAACCAAACAGATTCGCCTCGAAATTCTGGCGCAGCGCCTCTACGGGCAAGTCTTCGACAGCGGCGGGAATGGCATAGGCCCCGTTGTTGAACAAGGCATCAAGCACGCCACCCGTGCGTGTCATGGCCTCATCAAACCCCGTAGCGATTGAGGCCGAGTCCTCGTAATCAAGGCGAAAGCTCTCAAGCCCCTCGTCGCGCAAACGGGCGCAATCTGCTTCGCTGCGACAGGTTGCCAAGACACGCCACCCGTCATCGTGCAATGCGTGAGCGGCGTGATGGCCGATGCCCGTCGAGCAACCCGTGATCAAAATACTGCGCATGAAAAAGCCCTTCCCGTGTTTGGGAAAGGCTTACTCAATGCGGTGCGTTGTGAAAACCCGTCGCGGGTGTTTAGTCACTTAGCTCATCAAGGAAACGTGCTGCCATGTAGCCTTCCACGCCCGCGCCCTCGACCGAAATTTTCACCCACTCGGCGTAGGGCGAGGATAGCAACCGCACAATGTCGGCCTGAACAACTTGGCCGAGCACCTCGTTAGAGGTGGACGGGCCGGAGCGCACGTTGACCCGTTTGGCGGTCACAACACGCAAAATCATGTCATTGTCATTTTGATCGTCTGTTTGGTCCGCGGCAACCAAGGCGGCGAGTTTCGCGGGATCTGTGGCGGATGTTGTCGCGTGGGTTGGCGTTTGGATCAGGTCCGTGTTTGCCTCTTGCGAATAGCTCACTTGCATAAGCGCAGGTGTTTGCGTTCTGGGTTGCAAGGGCGCGTTCGAGGCCACTTGGATGTCTGGTACATTGGTCGATGGCGCGTCATTGAGGTCCGCAAGCACAGGGACGTAGGCACCCTTACGCTTGCTGCTATCATTAAACGCGTTTTGAAGCATGGCCAATACAGGCTCACGCGCCGCGCGCCGCGCGTCGAGTTCGGCCTGTTCTTCGGGCGATAACTCGCCGCCAAATAGATAGAGTGCAGAAAAAAGACCGATCACGGTCCAGAAAGTCAAACGTAGCATAGTAACCCCCCAGTCACCAATTACACAAAAGACAGCATATACGATTCGCTCCGTTTAAGCCGAGAAAACTTCTAGAGCAACAGGCCGAAAACCAGTTGTCTTGGTCAGTGTTGCTACAGCGCCGCTTGTCGGCGCGGACATGGGGCTGTATTCACATAAGCATGAGCAGTGATTTGTCAGACACCGCGCCTGAGGGCAGCGAAGTATTCGAACCGTTACGCCGCGCAATTGGTGAGCGCTACTTAACGTATGCGCTGTCCACGATTATGCACCGCGCGCTTCCGGATGCGCGTGACGGCCTGAAACCCGTCCACCGTCGCATTCTATATGCTATGCGTGAATTGCGCCTGTCATCCACGGGGGGCTTTCGCAAATCAGCCAAGATTTCCGGCGACGTGATGGGCAACTACCACCCGCACGGCGATGCGGCGATCTATGACGCGATGGCGCGTTTGGCGCAGGATTTCAACGTCCGCTATCCACTCGTTCATGGTCAGGGGAACTTCGGTAACGTGGACGGCGATAACCCTGCGGCATCGCGCTACACCGAAGCCCGTATGACCGCTGCCGCAGAGGCGCTGCTTGAGGGCCTCAACGAGAATGCGGTCGATTTTCGCGACAACTACGACGGAACACTCACCGAGCCTGTTGTGCTGCCCGCCGCATTCCCGAATCTGCTTGCCAACGGATCGAGCGGGATCGCGGTTGGCATGGCCACAAATATCCCACCACATAACATTGTGGAATTGGTCGATGCCTCACTGCATATGATCAAGACACCCGATGTGCGTGACGAGACGCTATTGAATTACGTCAAAGGGCCGGATTTTCCCACCGGTGGTATCATCGTCGAGCCACAAGAAAGCATGGCGAAAAGCTATGCTACTGGGCGCGGATCGTTCCGCCTTCGGGCAAAATGGGAGGTCGAGGATCTTGGTCGTGGTCTATGGCAGATCGTGGTCACAGAGATTCCCTATCAGGTTGCCAAATCCAAGCTGATCGAAAAGCTCGCCGAGTTGATCCAGACCAAAAAGGTTCCGATCCTTGCCGACGTGCGCGACGAAAGCACCGAAGACATCCGCATCATTTTGGAGCCGAAATCCAAGAACGTCGATCCAGATGTTTTGATGAATACCTTGTTCCGCAATTCCGATCTGGAAACGCGATTCTCGATGAACATGAACGTGTTGATCGACGGACGGACGCCCAAGGTCTGTTCGCTCAAAGAGGTATTGCGTGCATGGCTTGATCACCGCCGTGAGGTGCTTTCACGCCGTAGCCAACACCGTATGGACAAGATCGACCATCGTCTTGAGGTGCTTGAGGGCTTTATCATCGCCTTCCTCAACCTTGATCGTGTGATCGACATTATCCGCTATGACGATGACCCCAAAGCCGCGCTAATGGCCGAGGAATGGGGCCGCGACGTTGCGCGCGCCATGACGGAAAAGGACTACGTCTCCCCACTGCCTGCCGCCGAGGGGCAGGGCGAATTGACCGAGGTTCAGGCCGAAGCGATTCTCAACATGCGCCTGCGCAGTTTGCGTCGCCTCGAAGAGATCGAACTGATCAAAGAGCGGGATGCCCTGATGGCGGAGCGGGCGATCCTCGAAGACCTTCTTCTCAACGAAGGCGTGCAATGGGCGCGGATTTCGGATGAGCTGCGCGAGATCAAAAAGACCTTTGGCAAAGATTACCCACGCGGAATGCGCCTGACGCAATTCTCCGAGGCAACCGAGGTCGAAGAGGTGCCATTGGAAGCCATGATCGAGCGCGAACCGATCACCGTAGTTTGCTCGCAAATGGGGTGGATCAGGGCCATGTCGGGCCACATTGATCTGAACCGCGAGTTGAAATTCAAGGACGGCGATGGGCCGCGCTTTATCTTCCACGCCGAGACCACCGACAGGTTGTTGATCGTGGGCACAAACGGGCGCGTCTTTACGCTCTCCGCCGCGAACCTTCCTGGAGGGCGCGGTATGGGGGAACCATTGCGTTTGATGGTTGATCTGCCCAATGAAGTCGAGATCGTCGATATCCTGAAATACGAGCCCGAGGCTAAAATCCTGATTGCATCCAATGTGGGCAATGGTTTTGTCATCGCGCAAAAGGACATGATCGCCCAAACCCGCAGCGGCAAACAGGTGCTCAACGTCAAAGATGGCGAAGTCGCCAAGGTCGCGCATCGGATCAAGGGCGATCACGTGGCGGTCATTTCTCAAAACCGCCGCTTCCTCGTCTTCCCACTGTCCGAAGTCCCTGAAATGGGGCGCGGTAAAGGGGTCCGCTTGCAAAAATATGTCCAAGCACGTGGCGCTCAGGGTGTGTTGGAAATTGATGGCGGCCTGTCCGATCTGACAACCTTCGTGCTAGAAGAGGGCCTGAGTTGGACGATGGGCGGCGGCAACACCCGCACGGAAAAAGACATCGGGCCTTGGCTCGGCAAACGGGCAGGGGTCGGCAAACAGCCGCCGCACGGCTTCCCGCGCGATAACACGTTTTCATAAACAGAGGCTCACATGCTGACATTCCGCACGCTTTTCGCCATTTTCGCCACCCTCACGCTCGTCGCCTGTGGCGAAGCGAAGGTTGTGACGGAAGAAACGCCCATGCTGAACCTTGGTGACTTTTCGTTTGGTCACAACATTGTGGTCGCGGAAGGCATGCAACAGGGAGCGTTTTCGCGCACGGCGGAGCCCGAGGAAATTCAGGCGTCCCTAACCGCTGCCTTGCAAGAACGTCTGGGGCGCTATGATGGCGACAAACTTTATCACCTTGGAATCAAAGTCGAAGCCTACGCTCTGGCGATGCCGGGAATCCCGGTGCTGTTCAAGCCGAAGTCGGCCTATATCCTGACGGTCACGGCATGGGATGACGCAGCTGGTGCAAAGCTCAACGAGGAGCCGCGAGTTCTGACAATTTTCGAGGGCACGTCCGCCAAGACTTTGGTTGGTTCTGGCCTTACCCGAAAGAAAGAAGAGCAAATCGAGATTCTCAGTCGCAACGCGGCGCGTCGGATCGAGCGCTGGCTTGAAGAAAACGGTGAATGGTTCGGTGTTGCCTCAAAAGGGCCGGAAACCACCCAAGAGGAAGATGCTGCTGCGGCTTTGGAACTGCTCGAGCTCAATGCAGATTCGGAGGCTCTGGCTGCGGCCGAAAAGGCTGCAGCAGCGGAAAAAGCGGCCTCCGAAGAGCAATAGCTTGAGGCGTGTCTGCCCGTGCTCGTGAATAGAATGCGCCAATTTATAACTGGTGCTTGATTTTTCTCTCGATTGCCAATAACTAGCCCGCGATGTTAATTCGGGCCCGTACGGCCCCTTCAAAACAAGAGGCGCCTCGATATGGCTAAGGAAAAGTTTGAGCGTTCCAAACCGCACGTGAACATTGGCACGATCGGTCACGTTGACCACGGTAAAACGACGCTGACCGCAGCGATCACGAAATACTTCGGTGATTTTAAAGCCTACGATCAGATCGACGGTGCACCCGAAGAAAAAGCACGTGGCATCACAATTTCTACGGCGCACGTTGAGTACGAAACTCCGAACCGCCACTACGCGCACGTTGACTGCCCAGGTCACGCTGACTACGTGAAAAACATGATCACTGGTGCTGCCCAAATGGACGGCGGTATCCTTGTTGTGAACGCAGCTGACGGCCCAATGCCTCAGACCCGTGAGCACATCCTGCTTGCCCGTCAGGTTGGTGTTCCTGCGCTTGTTGTGTTCCTCAACAAAGTTGATCAGGTTGACGACGAAGAGCTTCTTGAGCTCGTTGAAATGGAAGTCCGTGAACTCCTCACCGAATACGACTTCCCAGGCGACGACATTCCAATCATCGCAGGCTCCGCGCTTGCTGCTATGGAAGGCCGCGATCCTGAAATCGGCGAGAACAAAATCAAAGAACTGATGGAAGCTGTCGACAGCTACATCCCTGAGCCCGAGCGTGCGATTGACCAGCCGTTCCTGATGCCAATCGAGGACGTGTTCTCGATCTCCGGTCGCGGGACTGTTGTAACTGGCCGTGTTGAGCGCGGTGTGATCAACGTGGGTGACGAAATCGAAATCGTCGGTATCAAAGATACCACGAAAACGACCTGTACGGGTGTTGAAATGTTCCGCAAGTTGCTTGACCGCGGTGAAGCTGGCGACAACATCGGCGCGCTTCTGCGCGGTGTTGACCGTGATGCCGTTGAGCGTGGTCAGGTTCTTTGTGCCCCAGGTTCCGTGAACCCACACACCAAGTTCGAAGCTGAGGTCTACATCCTGACCAAAGACGAGGGTGGCCGTCACACGCCGTTCTTCGCGAACTACCGTCCACAGTTCTACTTCCGTACAACTGACGTGACAGGGACTGTTGAGCTTCCTGCTGGTACCGAAATGGTTATGCCTGGCGACAACTTGAAGTTCACCGCCGAGCTGATCGCTCCGATCGCTATGGAAGAAGGTCTGCGCTTCGCTATCCGCGAAGGTGGCCGCACCGTCGGTTCCGGCGTTGTGTCCAAAATCCTCGC
The DNA here is from genome assembly GCF_048266405.1 of Celeribacter sp. Classification (GTDB taxonomy): domain Bacteria; phylum Pseudomonadota; class Alphaproteobacteria; order Rhodobacterales; family Rhodobacteraceae; genus Celeribacter. Next base: position 24,475 of record NZ_JBLWZO010000002.1, on the reverse strand, counting down.
GTAAGCTTACAGCACACTGAAATCGAAAAGGCCGTCCCTCAGGGCGGCCTTTTTGCGTGGTCATCCTCCAATGATTGCACTTCGCGCGGCGCGCCCTATCATCATAGAAACGGCGACACCGAAGGATATCCATCATGCTCGACAGCCACATCCAATTCGCCCATGTGCTAAGTGGCGAAGCGCGAGGCAAGACGCTTGATGATGAGGCAATGCGCCATGTGCTGAAGGCTGAAACGCTCGGGTGGGTTCATATCGACGGCACGCATGCCGATTCCGAGAGTTGGATCACAAGCCACCTCGACTACCTTGACCCCCAGGCCATTGAGGCGCTCCTTGATCCCGCATCGCGCCCTCGCATGACGGCGCTCGGCGGCGGGTTGATGATCATTCTGCGCTTGATTAATTTCAACGAGGGCGAAGATCCCGAGGATATGGTGTCGCTGCGTATCTGGATCGACGCGCACAGGATTGTCACCGTATCCCTGCGCCGTGTCCGCGCCGTAGAGCGCATGGATGCGGCTCTTGCGGCAGGCCACGGCCCCGAAAGGGCAGGACAGTTCCTGACGCGCCTGATTGAGGATATCACTGGCAAAATTGCCGACTTCCAATCTGACCTTGATACTCAGACTGAGGCCTTAGAGGACAGGATCGTGCGTGATAGCGATGACGGTCTGCGCTCAGAGGTTGTGAATTTGCGGCTTAAAGTTATCGCAGCGCGGCGTTTTATTGCGCCTCAACGGGATGTGATTCATGCCATCGCGGACAGCCAGTGCGATATTATTGATGGCGAGACCCGCCGTGAGATCGAAGAGGAAGCGCAGAAAATGACTCGCGTGGTCGAAGATCTCGACGAGTTGCGCGATCAGGCAATTGTGTTGCGGGAAGAGCTATCGGGGCAACTCTCCGACCGTTTGAACCGCAACATGTTCGTATTGTCGGTGATTTCCGCGATTTTCCTGCCGCTCGGGTTTCTGACGGGGCTGTTCGGGGTCAATGTTGGCGGCATGCCGGGTCTTGAGAGTCGAACTGCGTTTCTTTGGCTGTGTGTGTCGCTTGTGGGGGTCGTTGTGGTGCAGGCAGGCGTCGTGTTTTGGCTGCGTTGGCTGTCCCATCCAGACCGCCGACGTTAGCCTCAGGACACGGCTAGGGCCGAAAATTCGCCGCTGGCGCAGATTCGCGCTTGCAAACCTACCCTGCCTCTCGTATCCACTCGCGCACCGTGTAGGGGTATAGCTCAGTTGGTAGAGCGACGGTCTCCAAAACCGTAGGTCCCGGGTTCGAGCCCTGGTGCCCCTGCCATTTTCCGCCAAGACTATCGTGATTCATTTGCGCAGACCAAACTGTGTCGCTACCAGTATGGCGAGAAACGTTTGTGCGGAGAACCATGTGGCCCCCCATCCCTTTGCCGATCTGGATGCGATTTACGTGATCAATCTCGACAGTCGCCCTGACCGTTTGCGTGCCATTGAGGCGGAATTGGCGCGGGTGGGACTGTCACTCTCGTCACCCAATGTTATCCGTCATGCCGCTTACCGTCCTCAGAGTAAGGGCAGCTTTCCCTCACTTGGCGCACGTGGTTGCTTCATCAGCCATCTGACCGCGCTCAAGGCGGCGCATGGCGCGGGCCACAAACAGATACTGATTCTGGAGGACGATGCTCTATTTACGCGCCGCCTGAGCCAGAACCCTACCGCGCTTGCTGCACATCTAGATACCCCCGATTGGGATATGAGTTACCTCGGATTCCGTCTTGCGGGTGAGGGGCGTCCACGTGGGCGCGGGTGGCGCAATTTGACGCCCCAGACCGACCTCACTTGCGCTCATGCAATCATGTGGCGCAGGGCGGCTGTCGCGCGGGTCATTCCCTATCTTGATGCGATGCTGGCCCGTGAGGCAGGTGATCTTGCGGGAGGGCCGATGCATGTCGATGGCGCTTACAACTGGTTTCGCCACGCTCATCCCGATCTATCGGCGGTGCGCTCGGCTAAGCAGCTTGTCACGCAACGGTCCTCGGATAGCGACATCGCCGCCCAAACCCGTTACCGCAATAGCGCGGTGATCGGAGTTTTACGCCGCTTGAAGGACATCAGAGCGCGTTGGGCTTGAAATCCCCGCCGCACTGGCGTACATGCCCCAAACCACATGAAGGTTCAGGAATAGACAATGGCCACGAAGACAAACCCGCTTCAGTTCATCCAGCAAGTTCGCTCGGAGGTTTCGAAGATCGTCTGGCCAACGCGCCGCGAAGTAATGCTAACGACCATTATGGTTTTTATCATGGCGGCAATCACCGCCGTTTTCTTCTTCCTCGTTGACCTCATCATCAAACTGGGATTGCAAGGCCTTTTGGATCTCGTCGGATAAGCTCACGCGCTTTTCTGAATAGGATCGGGGCCACTTTAGAGGGCTCCTTATGGCCGAACAGTTCGCTTCCATTACCGAAAAATTGCGCTCCTTTATCGAGCGCCAGCATGTCTTTTTCTGCGCCTCTGCCGCCGAAGATACGCGCGTGAACGTCTCGCCGCGCCCGACCGAGTATTTACGTCTGACGGGGCCAAATGAGGCTATGTTTCTTGATCTGACAGGATCGGGAAACGAAACCGCGGCGCATATGCTGGCGGATGGGCGTATGACGTTGATGTTTTGCGCCTTTGACGGCCCGCCGATGATCTTGCGCCTGTATGGGCGCGGTCGTGTGGTTGGTCGTGAAACCCCGGAATTTTCCGCACTGTTCGAGGCGCATATCGGCGGTGATGTCCCGCGCAATGCCCGACAGATATTTGTGCAGGATATCGACCTTGTGCAAACGTCCTGCGGGTATGGTGTGCCATTGTTTGAGTATAAACAGGAGCGCCCGGGTTTGCGCAATTGGACGGCTCAAAAGAGCGACGCCGATATCCGCGCCTACTGGCATAAGAAGAACCGTACCTCGATGGATGGTCTTCCGACAGGCCTTTTGGGAGAGGGTGATGCTGAGGCGTGAGGTGAGTGTTTACGCCCTAAAGGCTTGAACTTGAACGCCTGAGGCGGTAGAGCGGGCGCACTCACCTGATAGGGCGTGCAGCGATTCGAGTTGCGCGCCGCTTTATTGTTCGGGCGAGTAGCACTTAAGTGCTTGAGATTGAAACACGATCCGGTGGCGACGCCGGAGTTAGACAAAGGCAATGACCCATGGCGAAGCGTTGGTATTCGGTAAGCGTTCTCTCGAACTTCGAGAAAAAGATTGCCGAAGCGATTAAAGCGGCCGTGGAAGAAAAGGGCCTTCAGGATCAGTTCGACGAAGTTCTGGTCCCGACCGAAGAAGTCATTGAAGTGCGCCGCGGTAAAAAAGTGACCGTAGAGCGCCGCTTCATGCCGGGCTATGTACTCGTCCGCATGGAAATGACCGACGAAGGTTATCACCTCGTCAACTCGATCAACCGCGTCACGGGCTTTTTGGGCTCCTTTGGCAAACCTGTGCCAATGCGTGACAGCGAAGTTGAAGCGATCCTCGGCCGAGTCGAAGAGGGCGCCGAAGCGCCACGCTCCACAATCACCTTCGAAGTCGGCGAGCAAGTCTCTGTCGCCGAGGGTGCGTTCGAGGGCTTTGACGGCATGGTTGAAGAGGTCGATGAGGTTAGCCAACGCCTCAAGGTGTCCGTATCGATCTTTGGCCGCGCAACGCCGGTCGAATTGGAATTCACTCAGGTCATGAAACAGTCCTGAGCGAGACGCGTCCTGTAAGGGACGCTACGCCCCGTGGGAGGCAAGAGGCACGCGAGTCTCGACCCTGACCACACAACATAGTTCTCCGTGAGACGCGTCTCATCGGAGGTTGGAAAAGGAAAAAGCCAATGGCTAAGAAGCTCGCAGGCAAGATGAAGCTGCAAGTTCCCGCCGGTCAAGCAAACCCGTCCCCACCCGTGGGTCCGGCGCTCGGTCAGCGCGGTATCAACATTATGGAATTCTGTAAGGCATTTAACGCCAAAACACAGGAAATGGAGCCGGGTTCCCCCTGCCCAACCATCATTACCTATTACCAAGACAAATCTTTCACGATGGAAATCAAGACGCCACCTGCGTCCTACTTCCTCAAGAAAGCTGCGAAGCTCAAGTCGGGTGCAACAAACCCTGGCCGTGACACCGCAGGTTCTGTGTCTCTTGCTCAGGTGAAAGAAATCGCCGAAGCAAAAATGAAAGACCTGAACGCAAACGACATCGAGGCTGCTATGAAAATCATCCTCGGTTCCGCGCGCTCTATGGGCATCGAGGTGAAGTAATGGCTAAACTTGGCAAACGTACCACCGCAGCTCGTGCCGCATTTGAAGGCAAAGCAAACCTCTCCGTCGAAGACGCAGTAGCGCTGATCAAAGGCAACTCGAACGTCAAGTTCGACGAAACCATCGACATCGCTCTGAACCTCGGCGTTGACCCCCGTCACGCAGACCAAATGGTTCGCGGCTCCGTCACCTTGCCAAACGGCACTGGTAAAACGGTTCGCGTTGCTGTGTTCGCTCGTGGCGAAAAAGCAGACGAAGCAACCGCAGCAGGCGCAGATGTTGTCGGCGCAGAAGACCTGATGGAAGCTGTTCAGGGCGGCAAGATCGATTTCGATCGTTGCATCGCAACTCCTGACATGATGCCCATCGTTGGTCGCCTCGGCAAAATCCTTGGCCCACGCAACCTGATGCCAAACCCAAAAATTGGCACAGTGACCATGGACGTCAAAGCAGCTGTTGAAGCCGCTAAAGGTGGCGAAGTGCAGTTCAAAGCCGAAAAAGCCGGTGTTGTTCATGCTGGTGTTGGCAAAGTGTCCTTCAGCGAAGCGCAATTGGTTGAAAACGTGCGCGCCTTTGTTGACGCTGTCATGAAAGCCAAGCCAACAGGTGCCAAAGGCTCTTACATGCAGAAGATCGTCGTATCTTCTACAATGGGCCCAGGCGTGACGCTCGACGTCGATAACGCGGCAGGCAACTAAGCCATTATCGTGCCGCTTGATCCAAGCGGTGTGATGTGACAGATTTAAAGGCGCTCCTTCGGGAGCGCCTTTTTTGATGATGCTTTGCGCGCGGCGGCCTTTTTGATGGGGCGCGGCGGTGAACCTACCCTTGCGCGCACTGTTAATTCCCTCTAAAGACACACTTGCAAATCAGCGTGCGATTCGTCGTGCGCTCTTTTTGCTTTCGTCCGAGACGGTGGGTGGGCCCATTTGGGTCCATAAATTCCTGCCTGAGACGGGATAGGCCATTTAGCCAAGGGCTCCCGTGAGCTCGCGGCGGTGACGTTCCCGTAGATAGGACCGAACCGCCGGAGAGATCCGGTACAATGAGCCGGAGGGGAAACCCTCCACACTTGGAGTAAAACTGTGGATAGAGCACAAAAAGAACAAGTGGTCGACGAACTCGGCCAAATCTTTGAAAGCTCTGGCGTAGTCGTGGTTGCACACTACGCAGGTCTTACGGTTGCTGAAATGCAGGATCTGCGCGCAAAAATGCGTGACGCAGGTGGTGCAGTTCGCGTTGCCAAGAACCGGCTTGCTAAAATCGCCTTGGAAGGCACACCCAACGAACCTGTTGGCGACCTTCTCAACGGCATGACAGTCCTCGCCTATTCTGTAGATCCCGTTGCGGCCGCTAAGGTTGCTGTGGAATTTGCGAAAACCAATGAGAAGCTTCAAATTCTCGGCGGTGCTATGGGCGGCGAAGGTCTTGACGTTGCTGGTGTTGAACGCGTTTCCAAAATGCCTTCCCGCGAAGAGCTTCTTGCTCAAATCGCGAGCTGCATTGGGGCACCTGCTTCCAACATCGCTGGCGCGATCGGCGCACCCGCTTCGAACATCGCGAGCATCCTTTCCACAATCGAGGAAAAGGCTGCCTAAGCAATCTTTTGTATCTGCGTGGGACGCTAAGCGCCCGCTGGAACACACCTTTAACTAAACGGAAACAGTAAAATGGCTGATCTGAAGAAACTTGCAGAAGAGATCGTAGGTCTCACACTTCTCGAAGCTCAAGAGCTGAAAGAAATCCTTAAAGACGAATATGGCATCGAGCCAGCAGCTGGCGGCGCCGTAATGGTCGCTGGTGGCGGCGACGCCGGTGGCGCAGCAGCAGAAGAGAAGTCTGAATTTGACGTCGTTCTCAAAGACGCTGGCGGCTCCAAAATCAACGTGATCAAAGAAGTTCGTGCGATCACTGGTCTCGGCCTCAAAGAAGCTAAAGAGCTTGTTGAAGCTGGCGGCAAAATCAAAGAAGGCGTGTCCAAGGACGAAGCCGAAGACGTTAAGGGCAAGCTGGAAGCAGCTGGCGCAACCGTCGAGGTCGCCTAAGCGATATTGCCCTTTCGAGGGCGTTCAAATCAAAGGCTGGATCCCGAATTTCGGGGTCCAGCCGAACCTGTCTTAGGGCTGTAAAATCCTAAGATGCCCCTCTCAGAAAACGCCTGCTTGTGCGCTCAAGCTACGGGAAAGACGTTTTCTAAGAAGGGTCCATGGTCGGGAGCATTCGGTGGGACGAGTGCAGGAATAGACCGGACAGCTTCGTTTCGTATGGGTACATGCGCCGGCGCCCACCGGTTCATGCGGCTCTCGAAAATCGAAAGGTAAAGACGCGAATGGCTTCGACCTTCCTCGGCCAGAAACGGCTCCGCAAATACTACGGCAAAATTCGTGAAGTTCTCGAAATGCCGAACCTCATTGAGGTTCAGAAAGCTTCCTATGACTTGTTCTTGAACTCTGGCGATGCGCCCGAGCCCTTGGACGGCGAAGGGATCAAAGGCGTTTTCCAATCGGTTTTCCCGATTAAGGATTTCAACGAGACCTCCGTTCTCGAGTTCGTGAAATACGAACTTGAAGCTCCCAAATATGACGTCGAAGAGTGTCAGCAACGTGACATGACCTACTCTGCGCCGCTCAAAGTGACCCTGCGCCTCATCGTGTTTGATGTGGACGAGGATACAGGAGCGAAATCGGTTAAGGACATCAAAGAGCAAGACGTCTTCATGGGCGACATGCCTCTCATGACGCCAAACGGCACCTTTGTTGTGAACGGCACCGAGCGTGTGATCGTGTCCCAGATGCACCGCTCCCCAGGCGTGTTCTTTGACCACGACAAAGGCAAAACCCATTCCTCGGGTAAATTGCTCTTTGCGTGCCGCATCATTCCATACCGTGGCTCTTGGCTCGACTTTGAGTTCGACGCGAAAGACGTTGTCTTCGCGCGGATCGACCGTCGTCGTAAATTGCCTGTCACGACCCTGCTTTATGCTCTGGGTCTGGATCAGGAAGCCATCTGTGATGCTTACTATGATACTGTCGACTATAAACTGGAGAAGAACAAAGGTTGGGTGACCAAGTTCTTCCCTGAGCGTGTGCGCGGAACCCGTCCGACATTCGATCTGGTCGATGCAGCAACTGGCGAGCTGATCTGTAAAGCTGGCGAGAAAATGACCCCTCGCAAGGTCAAGCAGATCATCGACGGTGGTGAAATCACCGAGTTGCTCGTCCCTTACGAGAACATCGTTGGTCGCTATGTCGCCAAAGACATCATCAACGAAGAGACTGGTGCAATCTACGTCGAGGCCGGCGATGAGTTGACCCTTGAGTTCGACAAAGATGGCGACGTCATTGGCGGTACGCTGTTTGATCTGCAAAACGCAGGCATCACCGATATTCCTGTCCTCGACATTGATGGCGTGAACGTTGGCGCCTACATCCGCAACACGCTTGCTGTAGATAAGAACATGAACCGCGAAACCGCGCTCATGGACATCTACCGCGTTATGCGTCCGGGTGAGCCTCCCACCGTTGAAGCTGCGTCGAACCTGTTCGACAGTCTGTTCTTCGACAGCGAGCGCTATGACCTTTCCGCTGTTGGTCGCGTGAAAATGAACATGCGCCTTGCTCTCGACAAAGAGGACACGCAGCGTACGCTCGATCGCGAAGATATCGTCAAATGTATCAAAGCGCTCGTTGAATTGCGTGACGGTCGCGGCGACATCGACGACATCGACCACCTCGGTAACCGTCGTGTCCGTTCCGTTGGCGAATTGATGGAGAACCAGTACCGCGTTGGTCTGTTGCGCATGGAGCGCGCGATCAAAGAGCGTATGTCCTCCGTCGAGATCGACACGGTTATGCCGCAAGACCTCATCAACGCGAAGCCCGCAGCTGCGGCTGTGCGTGAATTCTTCGGCTCTTCGCAGCTGTCGCAGTTCATGGACCAAACCAACCCGCTCTCTGAAGTGACGCACAAGCGTCGCCTCTCCGCGCTTGGGCCAGGCGGTCTGACACGCGAACGTGCAGGCTTTGAGGTTCGCGACGTTCACATCACGCACTACGGTCGTATGTGTCCGATTGAGACCCCCGAGGGGCCGAACATTGGTCTGATCAACTCGCTCGCAACCTTTGCTCGCGTCAACAAATACGGCTTCATTGAAACTCCGTATCGTAAAGTTGTCGACGGTCAGGTGACAGACGACGTTCAATACATGTCCGCAACCGAAGAGATGCGTCACACGGTGGCTCAGGCCAACGCGACACTCGACGAAACAGGTCGTTTTGTGAATGACTTCGTGTCGACACGTCAGTCGGGCGAGCACGCGCTCAACCCGCCTGAAAACGTGGACTTGATCGACGTTTCGCCAAAACAGCTGGTCTCCGTTGCTGCGGCGCTCATCCCGTTCCTTGAAAACGATGACGCCAACCGCGCTCTCATGGGCTCGAACATGCAACGTCAGGCCGTTCCACTCCTGCGTGCCGAGGCCCCCGTTGTGGGCACCGGTATGGAAGGCAAAGTGGCCATCGACTCCGGTGCGGCTATTCAAGCCAAACGCGCAGGGATCATTGACCAAGTGGACGCGACCCGCGTTGTGGTCCGTGCAACGTCCGATCTCGAACTCGGCGACGCTGGTGTGGACATCTACCGTTTGCGCAAATTCCAGCGTTCGAACCAGAACACCTGTATCAACCAACGCCCACTGGTGAAGGTCGGTCAGAAAGTGGCCAAAGGCGAAGTGATCGCTGATGGTCCGTCGACCGATATGGGCGAGTTGGCTCTGGGTAAAAACGTGATCGTCGCGTTTATGCCTTGGAACGGCTACAACTACGAAGACTCCATTCTGATCTCCGAGCGCATCTCGCGTGACGACGTTTTCACATCGGTTCACATCGAAGAATTCGAAGTCGCGGCCCGCGATACAAAACTCGGTCCAGAGGAAATCACCCGCGACATCCCGAACGTTGGCGAGGAAGCCCTGCGCAACCTTGACGAAGCGGGTATCGTTTACATCGGTGCACACGTTGAACCCGGTGACATTCTCGTTGGTAAAATCACACCGAAGGGCGAAAGCCCAATGACGCCAGAGGAAAAACTCCTCCGCGCCATCTTCGGTGAGAAAGCTTCTGACGTGCGTGACACCTCGCTGCGTGTGAAACCTGGTGACTACGGGACTGTTGTGGAAGTTCGCGTCTTTAACCGTCACGGCGTCGAAAAAGACGAACGTTCGGTTCAGATCGAGCGTGAGGAAATCGAACGCCTCGCACGTGACCGCGACGACGAGATGGCGATCCTCGATCGCAACATCTACGCCCGTCTCAAAGACCAGTTGCTTGGCAAAGTCGCCGTCAAAGGCCCCAAAGGTGTGAAGCCGAATGTGGTTGTTGACGAAGAGTTGCTGAGCCAACTGTCCAAAGGTCAGTGGTGGCAGCTTGCTCTCGAAAATGAGGCCGATGCCCAAATCGTCGAAGCTCTGAACAGTCAGTACGATGTTCAGAAACGTGCACTTGAGCACCGCTTTGAGGATAAGGTCGAGAAAGTGCGCCGCGGCGACGATCTGCCCCCGGGTGTGATGAAGATGGTCAAAGTCTTCATCGCTGTGAAGCGTAAGCTTCAGCCTGGTGATAAAATGGCCGGTCGTCACGGCAACAAAGGTGTTATTTCCCGCGTTGTTCCGATGGAAGACATGCCGTTCCTTGCCGATGGTACGCCCGTTGACTTCTGTCTCAACCCGCTCGGCGTGCCATCGCGTATGAACGTCGGTCAGATCCTTGAGACACACATGGGTTGGGCGTCTCGTGCGCTTGGTCTCCAAGTGGACGAAGCGCTTCAGGAATACCGTCGTTCCGGCGATATGACCCCTGTGCGTGACGCACTCAAGTTCGTCTACGGCGACGATGTCTACGCCGAAGGCTTTGAGAGCATGGACGACGATCTGATGATCGAAGCAGCGTCCAATGTGACCTCAGTCGGTGTTCCGATTGCCACGCCCGTCTTTGACGGTGCAAAAGAGGCCGATATTGACGAGGCTCTGCGCCGCGCCGGTTTCGACACCTCGGCTCAATCGGTTCTCTTCGATGGCCGCACGGGCGAGCAATTCGCACGTAAAGTCACCGTGGGCGTGAAGTACCTGCTCAAACTGCACCACCTTGTGGATGACAAAATCCACGCCCGTTCCACGGGTCCATACTCGCTCGTCACCCAGCAGCCGCTCGGTGGTAAGGCGCAGTTTGGTGGTCAGCGCTTTGGTGAGATGGAAGTCTGGGCACTGGAAGCATATGGCGCGGCATACACGCTGCAAGAAATGCTAACAGTTAAGTCGGATGACGTCGCAGGTCGTGCCAAGGTCTACGAGTCGATCGTCAAGGGCGAAGACAACTTTGAAGCGGGTATCCCCGAAAGCTTCAACGTGCTTGTCAAAGAAGTCCGTGGCCTCGGCCTGAACATGGAACTCCTGGATGCGGAGGATGAGGAGTAAGGCCTCGCGCCTTACTCCCTCCCCCCTTCCGCAACCGTATGAGGAACTCATAATATGAACCAGGAACTCTCAACCAACCCGTTCAACCCGCTGGCACAGCCTTCGACGTTTGACGAGATCAAGGTCTCTCTCGCGTCGCCAGAGCGCATCCTGTCGTGGTCCTACGGTGAGATCAAAAAACCTGAAACCATCAACTACCGGACGTTCAAACCCGAGCGTGACGGTCTGTTCTGTGCGCGTATTTTTGGCCCAATCAAAGACTACGAATGTCTGTGTGGCAAATATAAGCGCATGAAATATCGCGGCGTTGTCTGCGAGAAATGTGGTGTCGAAGTCACGCTTCAGAAAGTGCGCCGCGAGCGTATGGGCCATATCGAATTGGCCGCGCCTGTTGCTCACATCTGGTTCCTGAAATCACTGCCAAGCCGTATTGGCCTCATGCTCGACATGACGCTGCGCGATCTTGAGCGTGTGCTCTACTTTGAAAACTACGTCGTGATTGAGCCGGGTCTTACCGATCTCACCTACGGTCAGATGATGACCGAAGAGGAGTTCATGGACGCGCAAGACATCTACGGTATGGACGCATTCGAAGCCGACATCGGCGCCGAAGCCATCCGTAAAATGTTGTCCAACATCGACCTCGAGTCCGCCGCGGAGCAACTGCGCGAAGACCTCAAAGAGGCCACAGGCGAATTGAAGCCCAAGAAGATCATCAAACGTTTGAAGATCGTCGAGAGCTTCCTTGAGTCTGGCAACCGTCCTGAGTGGATGATCCTCACCGTGGTCCCTGTGATCCCGCCAGAGCTTCGCCCTCTTGTGCCGCTTGACGGTGGTCGTTTCGCGACCTCCGACCTCAACGACCTCTACCGTCGTGTGATCAACCGTAACAACCGTCTCAAGCGCCTCATCGAGCTGCGTGCGCCCGATATCATCGTGCGCAACGAGAAACGTATGTTGCAAGAATCCGTCGACGCTCTGTTCGACAACGGCCGTCGTGGTCGCGTCATCACGGGTGCCAACAAGCGCCCGCTGAAATCGCTCTCCGACATGCTGAAAGGTAAGCAAGGTCGCTTCCGTCAGAACCTTTTGGGTAAACGCGTCGACTTCTCCGGTCGTTCCGTCATCGTGACGGGCCCTGAGTTGAAGTTGCACCAGTGTGGTCTGCCCAAGAAGATGGCGCTCGAACTGTTCAAGCCGTTCATCTACTCGCGTCTGGAAGCCAAAGGCTATTCCTCGACCGTGAAGCAGGCGAAGAAACTCGTTGAAAAAGAACGTCCCGAAGTGTGGGACATCCTCGACGAAGTGATCCGCGAGCACCCCGTTCTTTTGAACCGTGCGCCTACGCTTCACCGTCTTGGTATCCAAGCGTTCGAACCCACGCTGATCGAAGGGAAAGCCATCCAGCTTCACCCGCTCGTGTGTTCTGCGTTTAACGCCGACTTTGACGGTGACCAGATGGCTGTTCACGTGCCGCTCTCTCTTGAGGCACAGCTTGAAGCTCGCGTCCTGATGATGTCCACGAACAACGTTCTGTCGCCCGCCAACGGCGCACCGATCATTGTTCCGTCGCAGGATATGATTTTGGGTCTCTACTACGTCACGATGGAACGTGAGGGCATGGTCGGTGAGGGCATGATCTTCTCCGATATCGAAGAAGTAGAGCACGCATTGAACGCTGGCGAAGTGCACCTGCACGCCAAGATCAAAGCGCGCATCCCACAGATCGACGAGCATGGCCAGGAAGTGAACGTTCTGTTCGAAACCACTCCAGGCCGCTTGCGTCTTGGGGGCCTGTTGCCACTGAACGCAAAAGCGCCGTTCTCCTTGGTGAACCAGCTTCTGCGTAAGAAAGACGTGCAAAAGGTCATCGACACTGTCTACCGCTATTGCGGTCAGAAAGAGTCCGTCATCTTCTGTGACCAGATCATGACCTTGGGTTTCCGCGAAGCGTTCAAGGGCGGCATTTCGTTCGGTAAGAACGACATGGTGATCCCTGACAACAAGTGGACACTGGTTGATGAAACCCGTGCCCTCGTCAAAGATTTCGAACAACAGTATATGGACGGTCTGATTACTCAGGGCGAGAAGTACAACAAAGTTGTCGATGCTTGGGCGAAGTGTAACGACAAAGTCACCGAAGCCATGATGTCCACCATCTCGGCCAGCAAGCGTGACGAGAATGGCGCCGAAATGGAACCGAACTCGGTTTACATGATGGCCCACTCCGGTGCGCGTGGCTCGGTCACTCAGATGAAACAGCTGGGCGGCATGCGCGGTCTGATGGCGAAACCTTCTGGTGAGATTATCGAAACGCCGATTATCTCAAACTTTAAAGAAGGTCTGACCGTGCTCGAGTACTTTAACTCGACCCACGGTGCCCGTAAGGGTCTGTCCGATACCGCGCTTAAAACAGCGAACTCCGGTTACCTCACACGTCGTCTCGTGGACGTTGCACAAGACTGCATCGTGCGTCAGGTGGATTGTGGCACCGACATCGCGATCACAGCAGAAGCTGCGGTCAACGATGGTGAAGTGGTATCCTCGCTTGCCGAACGTATCCTCGGTCGCGTCTCCGCTGATGAAGTTCTCAAACCAGGCACAGACGAAGTGCTTTTGGCCAAGAACGAACTCATCGACGAGCGCAAAGCCGACCTGGTTGAGGAAGCGGGCGTCGCATCTATGCGCATCCGTTCGCCACTGACCTGTGAGGCCGAAGAGGGCGTTTGCGCCATGTGCTACGGTCGTGACCTGTCACGCGGCACCTTGGTGAACCAAGGTGAGTCTGTCGGTATTATCGCCGCGCAGTCCATCGGTGAACCTGGTACACAGCTGACCATGCGGACATTCCACATCGGTGGGGTTGCGCAGGGTGGCCAACAGTCGTTCCAAGAAGCCAACCAAGAGGGTAAGGTGGTCTTTACCAATGCCAACTTGCTTGAAAACGTGCATGGCGAGAAAATCGTCATGGCTCGCAGCATGTCCATGGCCTTGGTCGATGAGCATGGTGTGGAGCGCGCGTCGTTCAAACTCGGTTACGGGACCAAGGTATTTGTCTCCGAAGGGGACGATATCAAACGTGGCGACAAATTGTTCGAATGGGACCCCTACACACTTCCGATCATTGCGGAAAAAGCGGGTAAAGCGAAATTCGTCGATCTGATTTCGGGCCTTTCGGTTCGTGAAGTGACCGATGATGCAACAGGTATGACTCAGAAGATCGTGTCGGACTGGCGCTCCGTTCCCAAAGGCGGCGACCTCAAGCCCGAGTTGCTCATTCTTGGCGAAGACGGCGAACCTGTGCGTAACGACGCGGGCAACCCCGTCACCTACCTGATGTCCGTGGATGCCATCCTCTCTGTTGAGGACGGTCAAGACATCAAAGCGGGTGATGTGATTGCACGTATCCCACGCGAAGGTGCGAAGACCAAAGACATCACCGGTGGTCTGCCGCGTGTTGCTGAACTCTTCGAGGCCCGTCGTCCGAAAGATCACGCGATCATCGCGGAAATCGACGGCTACGTTCGCTTTGGCCGCGACTACAAGAACAAGCGTCGCATTTCCATTGAGCCAGCAGACGACTCGCTGGAGCCAGTGGAATACATGGTGCCAAAAGGCAAACACATCCCTGTGGGCGAAGGCGACTTCATCCAGAAGGGTGAATATCTGATGGACGGCAACCCCGCGCCACACGATATTCTTGCCATCATGGGCGTCGAGGCTTTGGCTGATTATATGATCAACGAAGTCCAAGACGTGTACCGTCTCCAAGGTGTGAAAATTAACGACAAACACATCGAAGTGATCGTCCGCCAGATGCTCCAGAAATGGGAAATTCTGGAAAGCGGTGACACCACACTTCTCAAAGGCGAGAACGTGGATAAGGCCGAGTTGGAAGAAGCCAACGCGAAAGCCGAGAGCAAAGGCGGCCGTCCTGCCAAGGGTCAGCCAATCTTGCTCGGGATCACCAAAGCTTCGTTGCAGACTCGTTCGTTCATCTCCGCTGCGTCGTTCCAAGAGACCACACGCGTTCTCACCGAAGCCTCTGTTCAGGGCAAACGTGACAAACTCGTCGGCCTTAAAGAGAACGTCATCGTGGGCCGCTTGATCCCCGCGGGGACGGGTGGTGCGACAATGCGCGTGCGCAAAATCGCTGCTGAACGTGATGGTGCTGTGATTGAGGAAGCGCGTGCAGAGGCAGAAGCCGCCGCAGCATTGGCCGCGCCGTCCGAAGATGTCTCTGCTGACGTCATGGACGCCGCACCCGCTGAGGCTCCCGCAGACGACGCGTAAATCTAACGATAAAGATATTGAAAAGGGCTCCGCATCGCGGGGCCCTTTTTGCATTTGGATTGTTTAGCGTTGGCACGGTGAGGGCGTTGTGGGGGGCACTCACGAGCAGAATAATTGCTGCCTAAGAACGGGCGAGGGCTGCCGCCTGTTCCATGTGCTTGGTGTAGCGTTCATCTTCCTCGACCTTCGTGCCGCGTTTTTCGTGCATCGCTTTAATATAATCGGCACAGCATAGATGATGTAGCTCCATCACACGCGGCACCGATGCGATCTGCGCGTAGACGGCCTCGAAACGCTCATCGAACCGTAGGGCTTTGCCATCATATTCGTCATTGCGGTCATGGATCTCGAAGAATTCTTCGCTATAGCGCGGCACGTCGCCTTTGCGCAGCGGGCAGACATTGCCGAGCTTGTAGCCTACGCTCTCGATCCACTTGGTAACATAGTGGTTTAGCTGCGCGCCATCATGGGTGATGTAGGGGCGCTTGGTGCGTTGGCGATGCTCGCCGTTCGGGTCAAGATCAAACGCCCGCCCATTGGCGCGTCCCCATTGGTTGGGCGGTTCACCCCATGTCCCCTCAAATTCGATGCCGCGCGGCGAGTGAGGGGAGAATTTGCGAAAGCGCGTCGGTTTATACAGAAAGCTTTTGAAGAACCCATTGGGAAAGCTCTTGGTCTTGGCTCCTCGCAAAAAGGTCTGATGTAGAAACGTATCCTCATAGAGGATCAACCCCGAGGTGCCGAACACCTTCCATTGCACTGCAATACCCGCAAACCGGTCTTCCTTGCCCTTGAGAAAAGCCGCCACCGTGCGATTGCCGACTTTGGGGATCAGGTACTCATCGACATCGCAGATGAACAGCCAGTCTGTCTCCTCCATCACGGGGTGGGCGCGCATGGCGTCCAAACCAGACCGCACGGGTGCCTTGTCTCCGGGCACATGCTCATGCTCAAGACACCATCCCGCATCGGCCAGAACGCGCATCATCTCGGCAGAGTGGTCAGTGCAGTCATTGTGGACGAACAGCACGTCATCAAATCCGAGCATTTTCTGCCATGCGAGCCACTCCAATAGAAATGGTCCCTCGTTCCGGACGGTTGCTGCGACTGTGTATCTCATGGGTGTGCCTCTTTGCGCCATGTCACCCCACAGTGCTGCGAATGTAAATCACTTTTCAAACGCTGTGCGCGATGGTAGCGGGTCTGGGCGACGCAATGAAAGGTGAAGCCAGATGAGCAGTCAGACCAACAACGCGAAGGCGGCTCTGGTCATGGTTGGCGCGATGGCCGCCTTTACCATCAACGACTCTATTATGAAGGGCGTTCTGGCGCATCTGCCCTTGTTTCAGGCCATCTTTCTGCGTGGCTTGGTCAATGTTGTTATGGTCTTTGCAGTGGTGCTGCCGCTCATGGGCCGCGTGAAATTTGATCTGTCACGCCGCGACTGGGCGCTCGTGATCGGACGCTCGATCTGCGAGACAGGGGGCGCATTCACGTTCCTCTACGCAGTTGCCAATATGCGTTTTGCCAATGCGGTGGCGATTGAACAAATGGCGCCACTGACCATCGCGCTCGCGGGGTTTCTGGTCTTTCGCGATCCGTTGGGTTGGCGGCGCACCATTGCGGTTGCCTTCGGGTTTGTCGGGGCGCTCTTGATCATCAAGCCCGGAACAGGTGCATTTTCGATCTATTCGCTCTGGGCGTTGAGCGCGGTGGTCTTCATCACCCTGCGTGACGCTTGTGTGCGAGCCATGTCGCCCAATGTTCCTACGGCTACGGTGACACTCTTTGCCGTCCTGTTCGTCACCGCAGGGGCGGGCGTGGCTTCGCTCAGTGCGGACTGGGTTCCTGTGACATGGCCCGTTGCCGGATTGATCTTTGCCGCCGCCGCGCTGTTGATCGTAGGGTATGCCTTGTCGGTGGTTGTTGTGCGTATGGCTGACATGACATTTACCGCGCCATATCGTTACACAAGCCTTGTGTGGGCCTTGGTTCTGGGCTTTGTGTTCTTTGGCGAATGGCCTGATATTTGGTCCTTGGTTGGTGCGGCCATCATCGCGGCCACGGGACTCTTTACGATACTTCGCGAGGCGCAGTTGGCCCGCCGTCGAGGTAGGGCTGACAGGGCGCTCAGACCACAAGACAGGGTGATCAGTCCCCGCGGATGAGCGCCTGTTGACAAGGGGTCCGACTCTCCATATACCGCGCCCAATCCGACTAGAGGGTTTTTCCCGAAATTGTCGAATTCAAAATTGTAGTGATCAAGGTCCGTTACCGCTTATTTGGTGCCGACCCTCTGGGAACTCACCGCGTCGTTTGCCTCGGAATGGAAACGATTGCGGCGTTTTGCGTTATGCGAACCTCGTATAGCGCAGCGAAATTCACCGCCTCGGCGTCGTCGGGGTAGCACTTGAGTTAGGAACGGGAATAGCCCATGCCAACGATTCAGCAGCTGATCCGCAAACCGCGTCAGCCTAAAGTCAAGCGTTCCAAGTCCATGCATCTGGAGCAGTGTCCCCAGAAGCGTGGCGTTTGTACGCGCGTCTACACCACCACCCCGAAAAAGCCGAACTCCGCTATGCGTAAAGTCGCCAAAGTGCGTCTGACGAATGGCTTCGAGGTCATTTCTTACATCCCCGGTGAAAGCCACAACCTTCAGGAACACTCCGTGGTTCTGATCCGTGGCGGTCGCGTAAAAGACCTTCCCGGCGTGCGCTACCACATTCTCCGCGGTGTTCTCGATACCCAAGGTGTCAAAGACCGTAAGCAACGTCGTTCGAAATACGGCGCTAAGCGTCCTAAGTAAGGAGAGACTGGTATGTCCCGTCGTCACGCCGCTGAAAAGCGCGAAGTCCTGCCTGACGCCAAGTATGGCGATAAGGTTCTGACAAAATTCATGAACAACCTGATGATCGATGGCAAAAAATCTGCCGCCGAGCGCATTGTTTACAACGCCCTGACCCGCGTCGAAGATAAGCTGAAGAAAGCCCCAATCGAGGTTTTCCACGAAGCTCTTGAAAACGTGAAGCCTTCCGTTGAGGTTCGCTCCCGCCGTGTTGGTGGTGCAACCTATCAGGTGCCTGTCGAAGTGCGCGTTGAGCGTCGCGAAGCCCTTGCTATTCGTTGGTTGATCTCCGCCTCGCGCGGTCGCAACGAAAACACAATGGAAGAGCGCCTTGCCGGTGAGCTGCTTGATGCAGTGAACGGTCGTGGTTCTGCTGTGAAGAAACGCGAAGATACGCACAAAATGGCAGATGCTAACAAAGCATTCAGCCATTATCGCTGGTAATAGGAGTCATTAGAAATGGCACGCGAGTATCCACTCGATTTGTACCGGAACTTCGGGATTATTGCGCACATTGATGCTGGTAAAACCACATGTTCCGAGCGCATCCTGTTCTACACAGGTAAGAACCACACTATGGGCGAGACCCATGATGGTGCGGGCACCATGGACTGGATGGAGCAAGAGCAGGAACGGGGTATTACGATTACTTCCGCTGCCACCACGACGTTCTGGGAACGGACTGAAACAGGTACTGCGCCTGATGGTCCCAAGCACCGCCTGAACATCATCGACACACCAGGTCACGTTGACTTCACAATCGAAGTTGAACGTTCTTTGGCTGTTCTCGATGGTGCTGTTGTTGTTCTTGACGGTAACGCCGGTGTTGAACCACAGACGGAAACAGTGTGGCGTCAAGCTGACCGCTACAAAGTTCCACGTCTGGTTTTCGTCAACAAAATGGACAAAATCGGCGCTGACTTCTTTAACTGCGTTGAAATGATCGAAGACCGCACTGGTGCGCGCGCTATTCCTGTTGCGCTGCCAATTGGTGCCGAGACCGCGCTTGAAGGCGTGATTGACCTTGTGACCATGGAAGAATGGTTGTGGCAGGGTGAAGACCTCGGTGCGTCCTGGATCAAAGCTCCGATCCGTGACGACCTTGTTGATCAAGCAACCGAATGGCGTGAGAAACTGATCGAAGCGGCTGTCGAGCAAGACGACGATGCGATGGAAGCCTACCTCGAAGGCAACGAGCCCGATGTGAAAACAATGCGCGAGTTGATCCGTAAGGGCTGCTTGAACTTGTCCTTCGTGCCAATCCTTGGTGGTTCTGCCTTTAAAAACATCGGTGTTCAGCCGCTGTTGAACGCTGTTGTCGACTACCTGCCGAGCCCGCTCGACGTTGTTGACTACATGGGCTTTAAGCCTGGTGATGAAACAGAGACACGTGACATTGCTCGTCGTGCAGACGACAATATGGCGTTCTCCGCTCTTGCGTTCAAAATCATGAACGACCCCTTCGTGGGTTCCTTGACCTTTACGCGCATCTACTCGGGCGTATTGAAAAAGGGCGATACCTTCCTGAACTCTACAAAAGGTAAAAAAGAGCGCGTCGGTCGTATGATGATGATGCACTCCAACAACCGTGAAGAGATCGAAGAAGCGTTCGCAGGCGACATCATTGCTCTGGCCGGCCTCAAAGATACCACCACAGGTGATACGCTTTGTGACGTCAAAGAACCTGTTGTTCTCGAAACAATGACTTTCCCCGATCCTGTGATCGAGATTGCTGTTGAGCCGAAAACAAAAGGCGACCAAGAGAAAATGGGCATCGCACTTCAGCGTCTTTCTGCTGAGGATCCATCCTTCCGCGTTGAGACTGACCTCGAATCCGGTCAGACCATCATGAAGGGTATGGGCGAGCTTCACCTCGACATTCTTGTGGATCGCATGAAGCGTGAGTTCAAAGTGGAAGCCAACATTGGTGCCCCACAAGTGGCTTACCGTGAAACGATTTCTCACGAAGTCGAGCACAGCTACACCCACAAGAAACAGTCGGGTGGTTCGGGTCAGTTCGGTGAAGTGAAAATGATCATTTCCCCAACAGAGCCTGGCGAAGGCTTCTCGTTCGAGTCGAGAATTGTTGGTGGTGCTGTTCCAAAAGAGTACATCCCTGGTGTTGAAAAGGGTATTCGTTCGGTCATGGACTCAGGTCCATTGGCAGGCTTCCCCGTGATCGACTTCAAAGTGGCTCTTATCGACGGTAAGTTCCACGATGTTGACTCCTCGGTTCTCGCCTTCGAAATCGCTGCTCGTATGTGTATGCGTGAAGGCATGAAAAAAGCCGGCGCGAAATTGCTCGAGCCGATGATGAAAGTCGAAGTGATTACGCCAGAAGAATACACTGGCGGGATCATCGGGGACTTGACCTCACGTCGTGGTCAAGTGTCGGGTCAAGAGCCTCGCG
Source organism: Celeribacter sp. (assembly GCF_048266405.1). Classification (GTDB taxonomy): domain Bacteria; phylum Pseudomonadota; class Alphaproteobacteria; order Rhodobacterales; family Rhodobacteraceae; genus Celeribacter. Next base: position 4,199 of record NZ_JBLWZO010000002.1, on the reverse strand, counting down.
GTAACGCGGTCGCTATTGAATCCTTCGTGCCGCTCGCCAACATGTTTGGCTACATCAACACATTGCGCTCCATGTCTTCGGGCCGTGCGCAGTTCTCGATGCAGTTCGATCACTATGAGCCGGTACCTTCGAACATCTCCGAAGAAATCCAAGCTAAATTCGCCTAACAGAATTCGGGGAGCGGGCAGTCGCTCCCCTAACCCATCATCAAGGAGGCCATCATGGCTAAGGAAAAGTTTGAGCGTTCCAAACCGCACGTGAACATTGGCACGATCGGTCACGTTGACCACGGTAAAACGACGCTGACCGCAGCGATCACCAAATACTACGGTGATTTTAAAGCCTACGATCAGATCGACGGCGCACCAGAAGAAAAAGCCCGCGGGATCACGATCTCCACGGCTCACGTTGAGTACGAGACAGAAACACGCCACTACGCGCACGTTGACTGCCCCGGCCACGCTGACTACGTGAAAAACATGATCACCGGTGCTGCCCAAATGGACGGCGCAATCTTGGTTGTGAACGCCGCTGACGGCCCAATGCCCCAGACACGCGAGCACATCCTGCTCGGTCGTCAGGTTGGCATCCCTCACATGGTTGTCTACATGAACAAAGTTGACCAGGTTGACGACGAAGAGTTGCTCGAACTGGTTGAAATGGAAATCCGTGAGCTTCTGTCGTCCTACGACTACCCAGGCGACGACATTCCAATCATCGCAGGCTCCGCGCTTGCTGCTTTGGAAGGCCGCGATCCTGAAATCGGCGAAGAGTCGATCAAGAAACTGATGGAAGCTGTCGACAGCTACATCCCAACACCTACACGTGCAGTTGACCTGCCGTTCCTGATGCCAATCGAGGACGTGTTCTCGATCTCCGGTCGCGGGACTGTTGTAACCGGTCGTGTTGAGCGCGGTGTTGTTAACGTTGGTGACGAACTTGAAATCGTCGGCATCAAAGACACCACGAAAACGACCTGTACGGGTGTTGAAATGTTCCGCAAGCTGCTTGACCGCGGTGAAGCTGGCGACAACATCGGTGCGCTTCTGCGCGGTGTTGACCGTGACGCCGTTGAGCGTGGCCAGGTTCTGTGTAAGCCAGGTTCGGTGACGCCACACACCAAGTTCGAAGCTGAGGTCTACATCCTGACCAAAGACGAGGGTGGCCGTCACACGCCGTTCTTCGCGAACTACCGTCCACAGTTCTACTTCCGCACAACCGACGTGACAGGCACCTGTGTTCTGCCCGAAGGTACGGAAATGGTTATGCCCGGCGACAACCTCAAACTGTCCGCTGAGCTGATCGCTCCGATCGCTATGGAAGAAGGCCTGCGCTTCGCTATTCGCGAAGGTGGCCGCACCGTTGGTTCCGGCGTTGTGTCCAAAGTCATCGAGTAATCGAGGCTTCGTCGCATTAGCGGCAAATCTATTGAAAGGCCGTCCCTCGGGGCGGCCTTTTGCTAATCGGTGCCCAAGGGACAAAAAGTCAACTTTTCCCGTGTAAACTTACGCTCAAGGCGCGAATTAGTGTTGCCATAGCGCCTTTGCCCCTGTATCTCGCGCTAGTTCGCCTTTGGGTGACGTCCGGAGGGGATTCGCTCCCTTTCCATAAGATTCGACGTGGGGGTACAATGAAGTGCCTCGACCTCTCAATCTCAATAAGCCTACGAAAGGCATTGCAATGCAAAGCCAAAACATCCGTATTCGGTTGAAGGCATTCGATTTCCGCGTCCTCGATGCGTCGACTCAGGAAATCGTAAATACGGCCAAGCGCACAGGCGCTCAGGTTCGTGGCCCGATCCCACTCCCAAACAAAATCGAGAAGTTCACGGTTCTCCGTGGTCCTCACGTTGACAAGAAATCCCGCGATCAGTTCGAGATCCGTACGCACAAGCGTCTTCTCGACATCGTTGATCCGACTCCCCAGACCGTGGACGCGCTGATGAAGCTCGACCTTGCGGCTGGTGTTGATGTCGAAATCAAAGTCTAAGGAGGGCAATCAGATATGTTGCGCTCTGGTGTAATCGCGAAGAAGGTGGGCATGACCCGTCTCTTCATGGAAGACGGAAAACAGATCCCTGTGACCGTTCTTCAACTCGAAAACCTTCAGGTTGTTGCTCAGCGGACCAACGAGAAGGACGGCTATGTTGCTGTTCAACTCGGTGCAGGTTCCGCAAAAGCAAAGCGGACCTCCAAAGCTATGCGCGGCCACTTCGCCGCTGCAAACGTTGCGCCCAAGCGCAAGGTTGCAGAATTCCGCGTAGACGAAGAAAACCTCATCGCCGTTGGCGAAGAGATTTCCGCTGATCACTACTTTGACGGTCAATATGTTGACGTGTCCGGCACGTCGATCGGTAAAGGCTTTGCTGGTGCGATGAAGCGTCACAACTTTGGCGGCCTTCGTGCTACCCACGGTGTGTCCATCTCCCACCGTTCGCACGGCTCCACCGGTCAGTGTCAAGATCCGGGCAAAGTCTTCAAAGGCAAGAAAATGGCAGGCCACATGGGTGCCGTTCGTGTCACCACGCAGAACCTTCAGGTTGTCCGTACCGACGCCGACCGTGGCTTGATCATGGTCAAAGGCGCCGTTCCTGGCTCCAAAGGTGGCTGGGTTACCGTGAAAGACGCCGTGAAGAAGCCGTTCCCTGAGAACGCGCCGCTTCCCGCCGGTCTGAAATCTGCTGCCGCTGCCGCTGCAACTGAGGCTCCCGCCGCAGATGCTCCGGTTGAAGGAGGTGAAGCATGAAACTTGACGTAATCAAACTGGACGGCGGTAAAGCCGGCACTCTGGATCTTGACGAAGCTCTCTTCGGTCTTGAGCCACGCGCCGACATTCTGCACCGTGTGGTCCGCTGGCAGCGTAACAATGCGCAGGCCGGCACCCACAAGGTAAAGACCCGCTCGGAAGTGTCCTACTCCACCAAAAAGATCTATCGCCAAAAAGGCACTGGTGGCGCACGTCACGGGTCCCGCAAGGCGCCGATCTTCCGTAAAGGTGGTATCTACAAAGGCCCGACCCCGCGTTCGCACGGTCACGAGCTTACGAAGAAATTCCGTAAGCTCGGTCTCAAGCACGCGCTCTCCGCGAAAGCCGCAACTGGCAATCTCGTTGTTCTGGAAGATGCGAAGCTCGCAGACGCCAAAACAGCATTGCTGGCCAAAGCGATCAAAGAGCAGGGCTGGAAACGCGTTCTCGTAATTGACGGCGCCGAAGTTGATGCGAATTTCAAAGCTGCGGCTTCGAACATCGCGGGCATCGACGTGCTGCCAACGATGGGCGCAAACGTGTATGATATCTTGAAACGTGACACGCTCGTGATCACCAAGTCGGGTATCGAAGCTCTGGAGGCTCGCCTGAAATGACCAACAAAGCTGAACTCTACGACGTGATCCGCAAGCCGATCATCACCGAGAAAGCCACAATGGCCTCCGAGAATGGTGCAGTTGTGTTCGAAGTCGCTATCGACGCGAACAAGCCCCAGATCAAAGAAGCTGTTGAAACGCTCTTCGGTGTGAAGGTCAAAGCGGTCAACACGGCGATCACCAAAGGTAAAACCAAACGTTTTCGCGGCATGGCCGGCAAACGTAAGGACGTTAAAAAAGCCTATGTGACGCTCGAAGACGGCAATTCTATCGACGTCTCGACTGGTCTCTAAGGCGCAGCCTTAAAGCCTACAAAATTGGAAAGCCCCTCGCGAAAGCGGGGGGCTTCTTCAAAGGGCTTCTAGCCGTTCATAGAATTCGGATGAGAATTCTCGCTTAATCCGAGGGAGTGAAAGACTAAAGTTGCTTATCAAAGCTTCCAGCCCACGTTTCCGCCATTTGAGTTTCTGTTTTTTAATCAGACGAAGTTCACCTCCAATAACCTTAAAGCTATGCGAGTATAAGCAGCCACCTATTACGCGCGCTGCTATTGATCTTGCATCTGCATCACTCAGCTCGCTAACGGCTTTTTGTAGAACTGTTAAGTCTCCATAGATCACGGCGTGTTCTATGGATGACTTTAGCTTGAAACGCTGAGTTTCACTGAGAATTGTGATTTCTGATAAGGCGCTTCCCATACTGTCTTGCTCTGAAACCCTGTTTTCCGGCCATTTATGATTAGAGTTTTTCGCTGTATTTCCCTTTGGCTGGGAGAGGAGCGAATGCGATGAAAGCATCAAAGTTCACGGACGCGCAAAAAGCGTTCATAGTTAAGCA
>NZ_JBLWZO010000001.1:344389-941665 GCF_048266405.1 Celeribacter sp. | reverse complement strand
GCCGGTGGCCTCAAATGCCACCCGAACGGGGAGGCCGTAACTGGCCAATGTTGTGATCAAGCGTTTGAAGTCGTCTAGTTGGTTGAGAACTGTCAATCTACGGCGTCGCTTCTTGCCTGGAATGGCAATCAAAATTTCATGGCGCGCCTTCGCGATGTCGATCGCCACCAAAATGGGCGCGTTCTGTGGAATGATGGTCTCGGTCATAGTCGGTCTCCTTTGCGGTGTGGTTTGTGCAAAACCACTGTAGGGACCTGAGGCACGGCTATGACCACCTGCTGCGCTATATGAGGGCTGCGCAGGCTGTCATAGCCTCTTAGAAAACGTCATTCCGAAGGTGTTATGGGCCGGAATTTATCGCCGACGCCGTCAGGGACTGGATCAAGGCGAGTGATGCAAAAACTGCCTACATTGAACCTAGGTCACCTTGGGAGAACGGAGACTGCGAACGTTTCTACGGGCGAATAAGGGATAAATTGCTGAAGGGTGAAATCTTCTATTCCCTGCGTGAAGCCCAAATCATCAGGAGGGACCATTGCAACACAAAATGACCACACAGTGCATTGGGTTGCCGCCGACCTGCGCCAGAGGCCATCGTGCCGATGGATCAAAGGCCAATCATGGACCAACTTTCAACATGTGCCACTCAAGTGGGGCTGCCCATGGTTGAAGCTCAAGTTAGGCGCCGTAGTTTTTGGCTGCGAGCTTTTCTGATAGCCTTCATCATAATTTTCCCGACGGAAAAGGACGGCGGCTACGTAATAGATGTATAGCCTCAGCAAAGGACACAACCATGAAGCTCGCCCTCCCCTCTCTGGCTGTATTGGCCACAACTGCACTTCCGCTTTCAGCTGAAACTTTCACGGCAGATGTTTGGGCCGACAATTGGTTCGAGATGCGCATTGATGGGGTGCAAGTAGCAGAAGACAGTGTGCCGATCACCACTGAGCGGTCGTTCAACGCTGAAAGCTTTAGCTTTGACGCTGAGCGTCCCTTTGTGGTTGGTCTGGTCGCCAAAGATTTCAAAGCCAACGACACAGGGTTGGAATATATCGGGACCCCGCGCCAACAAATGGGCGACGGGGGAGTGATCTTGCAGATATTGGATGCAGCAGGCGCGCCAGTCGCAGTGAGCAATGATGACTGGCAGTGTCTTGTAATCCATACAGCGCCGCTCGATAAATCTTGCGAAACGGCAACCGATCCTATGGCAGGTGAAGGAGCCTGCCAGTTTGAATTATCAGATGAACCAGCAGGATGGGATACAGCTGAATTTGACGCATCGGATTGGCCACATGCGAATGTGTATTCCGAGCGCGAGGTCAGCCCCAAGGATGGCTACGACAAAATCAATTGGGTCGAGGGCGCTGAATTGATCTGGGGCCCAGATCTTGAACAAAGCAACACTATTTTGTGTCGCCTGACTGTAGAATAATAGATCGGAGCATCACACTATGACCCTTGTCAGACCTATCGCGCTTATCACCGTGTCGCTGATTTCTGTTCCCACATTTGCCAGCGCTCACGATGATCACTGCAACGCCGTGACCGCCTCTGTCGCGGAGGCGGGATTTGACGATGATGTCACTGTGACCTGCACCGACAGCCACGCCATTTTAACGTCAGACACATATCCAGATCATGACTTAATGACAGGGATCATCGGCACAAATGAACAGGTGCCAGTGCCCGCGGAATACGCCGCGCCGATCATCTTGGCGCCAAAGCTGGGGACCACACCCTTGACGCGCGATGCGGCTTTGGGCGTCGCGGTGAACGGTGTGCCGATTTATGATTACACAGGTGGCGGAGAGATGTCTCAGGCCGATCTCGCGCACCACCAAGCGCACCACGACACGCTGCAAACCAATCAGTTGGACGTCTGCGGTGGTCATGCGGGGCGGGGTGATGATTACCACTATCACGCCAAACCCACTTGTATGATCGAGCAGATGGAAAACGCTGGTGATGCCGCGATCATAGGCTGGGCTTTTGATGGTTTCCCAATCTACGGCGATGCCAATCCGGACGGCACAGCCATTGCAGAGGGAACATTGGACGTCTGCAATGGGCAACCCGACGAGGAGTTTGGCTACCGCTACCATACGTCACCCGACTCTCCGTACATCGTTCAATGCCTCATGGGCGAAGTCCCTAACTTCGATGCCCTGCCCCGCGTGCGGCCCTTGTCTGCTGCAACGGGCGGTGGAGCGCAGCCAGGTCGCCCCCCTCAAGGTGGCGTTGAAGATCTAGTTTTCACACAAAACGATGATGGCAGTCGCAGCATGGACTACACTTATGAAGGAAAACCCTATTACATCCGCTACGCACCTACCGAGACTGAAGGTTGCTATTCATTCACAACCAAAACGGTCACAAACAGCGGTGAGATTATGAAGGGCGAATTCTGCCGTTGATGCGGTTTGTACAGCTAAGTGCGGTCGCTGCAATGGGCGCACTTGTGGCAACTGCCTGTGCGGCACAAGACAGTCTCAAACTGTCCAGTTCTGAGATTTAGGACGGTGGGATGCTTCCCGTCGCGCTAAAATGCACGCGCGACGGTGGCGATGCTGTGTCGCCGCCGCTGCAATGAGACGTCTCTGAGGGCACCGAAAGCCTGTCGGTGATCATGCCTCATTATCCGGGTGGCACTGTGGCTAGGAGAGTTGCCCCTCAGCCAATATTGGTTGCTGTGGAATAACCCGCCCGATGTCCGCGCCATAGATCGCGCGAACCCTTTGTCTATTAGGATGAAGTTGCCGCAAAATATGAGCGTCGCACTGGCTATACGCTACCGTGTTCTCCCGTAGGTTCCGTTCACGAATACACCATAGATGTCTATGCCTTATATACCGCACTTTCGGACCTGCCTCAAACCGATGACATTTCTGTTGATTAAATTACTTTATCCTATGCAATGGCGAGTCATGTCATCTCAACGCAAAGTTCAGTTTTAAGAATTAGTGTTTATGTGATGCATCGCGAAACATTCCTACGATTGTTGCCACATAGTGGCCGTTCGCCACGAGGCCGCCGGAAGTCAGCTTTCAGCCTATTCTGTTGAAAAACTCATGTTGATCTAGGTCATTGCGGCCGATTCAATATCTGAATTGATATTGGAGATTGAAGGCAATGATGAGATCACACTAGGAAGCTAGGCGACTCTTTTCTGCGCTTTCTCGGTAGAGGGCCACGTTCCTATGGACCATGTGTTGCGAGCGAATGATAGTGTTATCGATCCGTCCAGCGTTCGGACGCATCTGACAGAGTTTTATAGCTCTGCTGGCTGGCCTTCGATTGAACCAGAACTGATGATGCGGATGTTGTTGGTGGGATACGTCATGGACGTTGCTGATCGTTGGTTCTGCAAGATGACTTTGTCCGATCCAATTCCCGATCTTTCGATATTTTACAAGAACCGATATGGTCGATTTCGCGACAGAGATGTGCTGCGTCATGTGTTTGTGAATGAGCCTTGCAGCGCCATTGATGAAGTAGATGACTCCCGTTTTCGGCATCGCAATGTGCTATAATTAGGGCTTGAACACGGACAGCAATGGGAGCCATCCATGACTGACATTGTCACAATCGGGACCGATCTGGCGCAATCTGGTTTCCAACTGCACGGTGTCTACGCCAAAGGCCGCCCGCTGCTTCGCCGCCAACTCTGATGCAACCAAATGTTTGAGTTCTTTCAGCGCCAGCACGTATTACTGGGCGCATGAATTGATCAAGTATGGCCATGACGTTCGGCTGATGCAGTCCAGCTATGCGATTTGTTCCCGCCGAGAGCGAGGACACGCAGGCGTGGCTGATGATACACAAGGCGCTTCCAGTCCGCTAGCAGCCCTAGATCGTGAACGCCATGCGCGCGTATCCGGGCGAGTTCGGGAGCGTCGTTCTGAAAGGTATTCATAACGTCGAGCGGCTGATCACGGCATGTGACGGGGGTGATCTGCCCGTGCCAGCGCGTAAGGCGCTAAACTTGCAGGCCGATCAACCGGTGGACACACAAAAGAAGACCGAGGAGATGATCGCGGAAATCCGCGCAGACGCTAGAGCCAATGACGCCGCACAGAGCCTGCAAACGATCCCTGGCATCGGGCCGGTTACCACCAGCGCACTGGTTTTTGCACTGCCGATATCTCCGACTTCAAATCAGGTCGCGACCTTTCTGCTTGGCTAGGTCTGACGCCACGACCGCATTTAACTGGCGGCAAGGAAAGGCTGGGGCGCATATCGAAGATGGGCAACAGGTTTCACCGGCACCTTGTTGCAGGGGCCTAAATGGCTATTCGCAATGTTCGTATTCCGAGTCCACGCAAGCCGCAGCACGCGCACGGGCGTCGGCGATGTCCTCGTCGCTTAGCCTATCATCCAGCATCCGAACCATCGTGCCGCTCGGGGTGAAGCCATTCAGTTCGGCGGCGGCAATCCACATCCGGCCCTTGGTTCTGTCAGTTTCCACTCTGTCGCCAAATCCGTAGAGCAAGCCAAGCGTGCTTTGGGCTTGGGGAAACCCGAGTCTTGCCGCTTTTTCAAACCACGCGACCGAGGCCGCGGCGGCCTCTTTCGCTGTGTCACTCAGGTCGTCCGGTGCGACGCCCGTATAGACGAGTGTGCCAAGTTCATACATCGCGAGAGGGCTACCTTGATCTGCGGCACGTTCATACCAGCGGATCGCCTCCTGGATGTCTTTCTCAGCACCGAGACCATACTGATAGGACTGTGCAACACTAAGTTGTGCCTGTAGATCGCCGGACTCGGCCTTGCTGATCTGAGGTGACAGTGCGGTCTGCGCGAACGTGAGCGCGGGCACGAAGAGACCCAAAAGGATCAAGAGTAGGGTTCTAACAAACATCGACGATTTCCTTTCCAATGCACAGGACACTTGGCTCGATCCGCGCGCTTGATCAAAGCCAATTCGTATCGCATATTGTATGAATTCAAGCAAGATTTTCACAATTACGGAGTTTAGCCTTTGCTCACGTTGTTCCGGATTGCCGCCCTCGTTTTATTCAGTTTCCCAGCTGCCACAGCAGCGGAGCAATTGGGGACGGTTTCGATCATATGGGATGGTGAAGCACAGGACTGGTTCACCATATCGGACGATACTGGCGACGCCCTGATCGCATCGGCAAGCCTCAAGAATGGGGAACGCTTGTCCAGCATCAGCATTCAAGCGCATCCAAATCCGAGGTTTTCGTCAAAAAATATTCTCAGCATCAGCTTGACCTATTTGGGCGCTTTCGAGCCGGACACACCGCCCAATGAGGCAGAGTTTATATACACGACGAATGGGATGCGCCCGCCGTTCTATACCAGCGCAGGTGCACCGATTGCCCCCACGGTTACGATTGAGGGATACGAAGCAACCCAACAAGATGGGCAGTTAACGGGAACTTTTTCCGCTACACTGTGTCTGGCAAAAGACCTCTATGGCGATGTCGACACCAACGATTGCAAGGTCCTTTCCGGAAGCTTCAGCACCGGCATCTTGTTGCGGTGAGATTTCGCGTAGCGGTTCATTCCGTATTACGAACAGCGTTTGCGAGCAGGTTGTCCGAGTTGGTCGCTCTGTCGATTACCACCAAGAAATGTGCTGGATTACGATACAATTGACGATGGCGAGCGCCGCTGGAGTTGTAGCCGCTTCGGGGCAAACGCAGGCGCGAAATATCTAAGGAATGCGATCTGAAGTGCCCCGACTGACATGCGGATGGCAAGCTGCACCCATAAAGAGCGCGGACGAAGAGGTCATGCGTTGACAGCCCTCAAAAGAGGAACGGACACACGCTCAATTGCAAATTTGTGGAATTTTTGTTAGGATTGCACACCGTTTGAGGCTGTGTGGCCTTAGCCGTTTATGTCTCTACAGCGGAAATTTAAGCATGAGCATACATCCAAGCCTTTCGAAATTTACGCGAGCCCTCATGGTAAGCCTTTTGCTTTGGCCACAGTTGCCGGACGGGGTTTGGGCTTGCACCGAATATAAACCACCGAGCATGTGTGATGATATCGCCCACGAGGAGGCATTCTGGATCGGTGAATACAGGGGGCATGATTTGTCGTTCGAGATGACGATTAATGGCACGCGATTTGACCCGCCACGCGAGACAAAGGGCACACTTACCTTGTTCGAGATGAATGGCCGGCTCGGATTCGATGGTGGTGGTGCCTTCAAGGGAGAAGCGGATTTCGGGATGTTGCACAGTGGCGACGAGGCACTTCAGACCCGCCCGGGGTTCAAATTCCTGTTCGACAAGCCGATCAGGGAAGTGCTTCGCAAGTTTGAAGACGAGTATTGCACATTCGAATTCTGGCCACGATGGACAGGAACGTACAAACCGCCCCAGTCACCAACGATGAGCATTGAACTGGTCGCTTTTACGGCGAACAATCTTCTGGGACATGTCTACTTTGATGGTGTACAGGATGGCGCCCTCGTCCATATATCCTCCACATTCGCTCTTTCGCGCGAAAGACCGGATGTCACAGGTTGGGCAACCGTGTCTCACCCCGACGACTCTGCAATATGCCGCGATAATTGCAAAATTAATCAGTTTTCTGTTGGCTATGCGGGTTCTCTTTGGGGAGATTGCCCCGCGGATTGAGCGGTGTCTCTGACCACTCTTTTATTGCCCTGCCAAATTCGACACCTGTCTTATCCCGCGTCAGGACGGCGCTGCGGCCAAAACTATGATCTTCGCGACGGTATGCCGATCATGGCTCTAACGGCCTCTCCAGCTCAGGGCATGGAGGCGCTTTCTGGGGCTAAGCCCGGGTCAAATCGAACGCCGTCATGAGGCAGGCATTCTCCCGTAAAACCAGCCATACTTCAGATCTGTCCCAGAAACTTCCACCACAGAAAATCGAGTGGCATCAAGAAGAGTAGGGTGATCATAAACAGCGAGAGAGTGATTTTTAACAGGGGCCTCGTGCTTTCACCAGCGAGCCCCATAGCAACGATCAAGGGTCCGACTTGATAGGGGAACAGGATGGTTGAGAAGCCGATTACCTGCGTCATCAGGATGGCGTTAAGCGAGAATCCTGTTGTCTGGGACAGCTCCGGTGCAAGAGGCGTCAAGACAGCTGGCATGCCCGGAGCGGTTGTGAAAACGGATGTAGCGACGCCGAGAAGCGAGAGCGACATGAAATTCAGGAAGTCGCTCCCTTGTTGGAATGGCAGAACCTTCAAGACAGCATGCGCGATGATGTCGCCCAAGCCGCTGCTGTTGACGACGGTGCCAAGTGTTAATGCACCCGCAACGAACAGGATCATGGAGAAGTCGAGCGAGTTCTTGAACACGGGCGGCGGAAGAAAGCCCAGTTGAGGGATCATCAACACCAAAGATGCAGCCAGTCCGATCCACGCTGCGTTGATGCCGTGTAGTTGATCTGTGGACCAAAAGCCCAATGTCACCAGCAGGATCGACAAAAGAGCGATTTGGGTGCGGTTGGAGCCTTTGATCGGGGCAGGCGCATCCGTTGCCGCCGTGACGCGGGCAGGGAAGAAATAAAGCACCAGCCCGACGATGAAGGTGGACTTGATGATGCCAAGGACAGGGTAGTGCAGCAACAGGTAGTCAGCATAACTGAAGTGCGCGCCAAATGATTGTTCGGCGACACCTGACAGGATGATATTGGGGATGTTGGACGGCAGGATCGCAGAGCTCGGCATGTTGGTCCCGATCGCGATGATGATGGCAACGCCTGTGCGTCCCAGTGAGCCTTTTTCAAAGCCGAGCGCGTCGGCAAGGGCCATGCCGATCGGCACAAGCACTGCCGCCCGTCCGAGCGAGGAGGGCATGACAAAGCCAAGTACCATGCCCAAGACCATCAACCCGCCGATCAATGCCGGGTAGCTTTTTGAGAGATGCGGGCGTGCATAGGCCCCCATGCGCGCGCCAAGACCCGTCTGGGTGATCGCCGCGCCAATGACGAAGCCCGCAACGACAAGCCAGATCGCAGTGGACGAGAAACTGGAGAACACCTCTTGCGGCGTTGCGATCCCTGCGAGGATCAAAGTCACGAACAGGAAGGTTGACGCCACATACCCTGGCACCAGTCCCGTGCCCCAAAGGGCGAGCGTGATAAGGACGATCCCGAAGGTCATCCCCTGATTGAGTGTCATTCCAATTGGCTGGGCGGCGGACACCCAAACAGCCGAGGCGACAGCTATGACGAAAACAGTTTCTTTGAAACGGAGCATTGCGGGCCTCTAATCAATTTAGCCGCAAGGCTACCGCGTGGGTGTGGTCTGTGGTAGAGCGACAAAATGCCAATTGATGTCGTTTTTCCGCCAAGTGGCCGTTTGCCCGTGGTGGCGTGGTCTGGCCCTTTGTCAAAAGGGGACGAATTTACGCCGCGCAGTGCGCAGGCCATGGTCCTGTTTTGCTTTGGCGGGCTCATGCGTGTCGAGGTTGGCGATGATCGCTGGTTTATCCCAGATCGCTACGGGATATGGCTCCCTGCGGGGACTTGGCCAACGGTTGAGGCATCGGGCGACATCGAATTTCAGGCGTTTCAACTGCATCCCAAGTTTGGTAGTCGCATCACGATGCCAAGCAAGCCAACGGTTTTGCGTGCGACGCCTTTGATGCGCGGAATTGCGCGGCGTCTGATGCGGGACGAGCCTCTACCGCAAGCACAACAAAGGCGATTGGGCTGGGTCGCGCTGGATGAAATCGCCCGTCTTGAGCGCCCCGATCTTCACCTTCCAGGCAGTGGTGAGCCGCGTGTTGCGGCTGTTATGGCGCGTGTAATGGAGGCCCCGCGCGAGGCCAATAGCCTGAGCCAGCTTGCTCAGGCGACGGGCACAAGCGAGCGGACGCTCAGCCGTCTTTTCCTGCAAGAGACGGGGATGACTTGGCGGGACTGGCGCGACAGGATGCGCTTTGTGCTGGCGCTTGAGGGGCTGCAATTGGGCCAAAACAGCAGTGCGCTTGCCGCGTCGCTCGGATATTCAAGCCCGTCCGCCTTTATCGCGGCCTTCCGCCGCCAGAGCGGGATGACGCCAACCGAATGGCGCCATCGCCGTTAGCAGACCTGCGATCAGCGGCTCTCAAAATAGTTCAATGGCAGCTTCAGATAGGAGCTCCCGTTGTTTTCCGGCTCAGGCAGGCGCCCGCCACGGATGTTGATCTGCAACGCTGCCAGCATCAGTTTGGGCAATGCCAGCGTGGCGTCGCGGGCATCGCGCACCGCGCGATAGTCGGCCTCTGACGGGGCATCTTTCCAATGGATGTTCGACGCGCGATGCTCGGCAACACTCGCCTCACAAGCTGCCTCGCGGTTGGGGGCGTAATCGTGCCCGACAAAAACGCGCGTGTCCTCTGGCAGGGCAAGGATTGCGGAGATGCTGTTATACAATTCCGCCGAACTTCCCCCAGGAAAATCAGCGCGGGAACTGCCGCTGTCTGGCATCATCAGGGTGTCATGCACAAAGGCCGCGTTGCCCGCGACATAGGTGATCGAGGCCAGCGTGTGACCAGGTGAAAACATCACCTTCACGGGCACGTTGCCGACCATGAATTCGTCGCCATCTGGGAACAGGCGGTCCCACTGGCTGCCGTCCTTGGGGAAATCATCGGGCAGGTTATAGATGCCCTGCCAAAGGACCTGCACGCCTGTGACTTTCTCACCGATTGCCGTCTGCGCCCCTGTCTGCGCTTTGAGCCAAGGCGCGGCGGAGAAGTGGTCGGCGTGGGGGTGCGTATCGAGAATCCAAATCAGGTCGATCCCCGTCTCGCGCACATAGTCGAGCAGCCGCTCTGCGTTCTTTGTCGATGTCGCGCCTGCAAGCGGGTCAAAATCCAGCACAGGGTCAATGATCGCCCCTTTCATGGTGTCGGGGTCGTGAAACACATATTGCCAGCTTCCTGTCGGTTTGTCCCAGAAGCCTTTTACGATTGGATTGCTCATTGGTTCTCTCCTATGCGTTTGGGGTGGGGTAGGTGGCCAAGCCCGAAGGCTTGGTGTCGGTGGATCAGCGGGTGCTTGATTTCATCATCCACAGTTCCTTTTCATGATAGTCGAGGCGGTCTGTCAGCATTCCTGCCGAGACTTCGTCCCCTGCGTCTGCGCTTGCGGTGATTGCGTCGCGCAGCGTTGTGGCAAGGGCCTCGTGGCCAGCGATCAGCTTGGCTATCATCTCTTCGGCGGATTGCGCCGCTGTATCCTCGGGTGCGGCCAGTGCCATGAGGTCGGCAACGGAACTCGGTGCATAGGCCCCTTGCGTGCGGATGCGTTCAGCGATCTCGTCCAGTGCGCCCCGGAGGTTCTGGTACTGCTCTTCGAACAAGGCGTGCAGCTGGCGGAAATTGGGACCTTCGACGTTCCAGTGATAGCCGTGGGTCTGGACATAAAGGCGGAATGTTTCGCCCAAAACTGTGTTCAGAGCATCGATGTTCTTTTGGGATGCGGTCGTCATGGGGCGTCTCCTTGTTTGATCATTTGTTTCGGTGGTTGGGGCGGGCCACTTGGGCCCGCCAAGGCGTCAGAGTGTGCGGGTGGAGAAATACCAGTCCACTGTCTCGTACCCTTCGTCCGCGCGTGCCATTGCGGCCTCGGGTGTTGCGGGTGTCGGCACGATCACGGGCTCGCCTGGCTTCCAGTTTTCAGGCATCGCACAGCTGTTTTCGTCGCCTGTCTGCATGGCGACCAAGAGGCGGTAAATCTCATCAACCGAGCGGCCTGCGTTCATCGGGTAGTAGACCATGGCACGCAGCACCCCTTCGGGGTCGATCAGGAACGTTGCGCGGACAGCGGTCGTATCGGATGCGCCTGGCTGGATCATCCCGTAGGCTTGCGCCACTGCCATATTGAGGTCGGCAATGATCGGGAACTTAATCTCAACGCCGAACTTTTCCTTGATGTTCAGCATCCACGCGATGTGGCTGTAGTGGCTGTCGATCGACAGGCCGAGAAGCTCAGTATTGCGGGCGTTGAAATCGTCCTGCTTCTTGGCGAAGGCGATAAATTCGGTGGTGCAAACAGGTGTGAAATCGGCGGGGTGCGAGAACAGAACCAGCCATTTGCCGCGGTAATCTTCAAGCGTTTTACGGCCGTGCGTGGTCGGGGCGTCAAATGCGGGTGCGGGTTCGTTCAGGCGTGCACCGGGTGTCTGGATTTGGTCGGTCATATCTTCTGTCCTTCGATGTATCGTTTCGATGAGACAGAGATAGGCGCTGGACTAAAATAGAGGAAATTGAATATAAAACTAATAATGATAGAGGAGATCTATAAGTGATCACACTTCGTCAAATGCGCTACCTCACCGCTGTGGCTGACACGTTGAATTTTTCGCGTGCGGCTGAGATGTGCTTTGTCACCCAGCCCACCCTCAGCGCTGGCATCAAGGAACTCGAAGACCGCTTAGGGGTTCAACTGATCGAACGCACCCGCCAGAGCGTGATGCTCACAACCATCGGTGAAGACATCACTGCGCGCGCACGTCAGCTTTTGCTGGATGCTGCCGAGATCGAGACCGTCTCGAAAGCGCACCGCAATCCGTTTGAGGGTGATTTGAAGCTGGGGGCGATCCCGACAATTGGCCCCTACATTTTGCCGCGCGCTCTGCCCAAAATCCGCAACACCTTTCCTGATCTGCGCGTCTATATGCGCGAAGAGATGACCGAAAGTCTGATCGAGGGGCTTCAGGCAGGGCGTCTTGATCTGATCCTGATCGCGCTGCCTTTTGAGACGGGTGCCTTGGAGATCATGCCGTTGTTTGAAGACGGCTATCAGTTGGCAACGCCCGTTGATTGGCCCGTCGGGCGCGATGTAGAGATGTTGACAGAAGGCGGGCAACTTATGCTGCTGGAAAAGGGGCATTGCCTTCAGCGTCACGCATTGGAAGCATATCCTGAACGCAGGTTATCCGTACAAGACAGCTTTTCCGCGACCAGCCTCACGACATTGATTGCGATGGTGTCTGAAGGGCTTGGGGTCACTCTATTGCCCAACCTTGCAATCGAAGCGGGGGTTGTGGGGGTAAGCGCAGTGCGCCTGACGCCGCTCCCCGACGCCTGTCCGCGTCACGTGGTCCTCGCATGGCGACCAGGCTCAGCCCGCGATGCGCTGTTCAAGGAACTTGGAAACTTGTTGCAAGGCGACGGGTGAGTTCCGATTGAATACCGCAAGAAAAGTGAACCAGGTGCGTCTGGTACAATTTGTATTTGGTATCACTTGTGGCTTATGTCGCAGAAGGTCAGTTCCAGCCCACGGTCTTTGGCATCACTGTTTCGGCGCCCGCTAAATGCCCAGAGAGCAAATTGTAGTTGTGTCCCACGCAGCTGTCATGTGAGTGAATGGAACACCACGTCAGATGCCGCCCGTAGCCGCCATTGATCAGTTCTTTGAGCCGTCAGGCTCAGATCACACCCATGGCGCGCATTGCATCGGCCACGCGTACGAAGCCTGCGATGTTGGCACCAAGGACGTAATCTCCAGGCACGCCGTATTCCTCGGCGGTGTCGTGACACGCCCCATGAATATTGATCATAATTTCTTCAAGGCGGCTTTCCGTCTTGGAGAAACTCCAACTGTCGCGGCTTGCGTTTTGCTGCATTTCGAGCGCGGATGTTGCCACGCCGCCTGCGTTGGCCGCTTTGCCCGGTGCAAAAAGGACGTTTGCGCTTTGGAATAGACGTACTGCTTCAGGAGTGCAGGGCATGTTGGCGCCTTCTGCGACAGCAATCACACCATTTTCTATCAGTGTTTTGGCGTCGCTGCCGTTCAATTCATTTTGTGTGGCGCAGGGCAATGCAATCTCGCAGGGCACATCCCAGATAGAGCCACCCTCGACATAATGGCAGCCATCTCCACGCAGCTTTGCATATTCAGAAATGCGACCGCGTTTCACCTCTTTGATCTGTTTGACCAGATCCAGATCAATGCCGTTTTCGTCAACGACATAACCACCCGAGTCTGAACAGGCGACGACCTTTCCGCCAAAGGAGATGACTTTTTCCATGGCGTAGATCGCCACATTTCCGGAGCCAGAGACGACGCAGCGCTTGCCTTCCAGATCGTCTCCCTTAACGGCCAGCATGGAGCGCATAAAGTAGGCGGTACCAAAGCCCGTTGCTTCCTTGCGAGCGCGGGAGCCGCCATAGACAAGGCCTTTACCAGTCAAAACACCTGCTTCGAACCGGTTGTTCAGCCGTTTATACATACCGAACATATAGCCGACTTCGCGCGCACCAACGCCGATATCGCCTGCGGGAACGTCAACATATTCGCCGATATGACGGTGCAACTCGATCATGAAGGACTGGCAGAACCGCATGATTTCGCCGTCCGATTTGCCTTTGGGGTCGAAGTCCGAGCCGCCCTTGCCGCCGCCAATAGGCAGACCCGTCAGTGCATTTTTAAAGATTTGTTCAAACCCGAGGAACTTGATGATCCCGAGATTGACCGACGGGTGAAAACGGATGCCGCCCTTATAGGGGCCAAGCGCCGAATTGAACTGCACGCGGAAGCCACGGTTGATCTGAACCTGATTGTTATCGTCGACCCACGGTACCCGGAAAATGATCTGGCGCTCGGGTTCGCAAATCCGCTCGATCAGCGCCTCGTCAAAATATTCGGGGCGTCTTGCGACAACACGGCCGAGGCTTTCAAGGACCTCACGGGCGGCTTGGTGAAACTCGGTCTCACCGGCATTGCGGTGCAAAACAGTGCTAAAGATGGGTTGGAGTTTTTCGTCAATGGTTTCCATAATGCTGCATTCCTAATCACAAACGACAGCTAGATGGTCAAAAAATAGGCGGTTTGCAACGAGAAAAAAGGTACTGCAACGCTTTGTCGCTGGCACATGTCGATACAATGGGCGGCTTTGTATACGTCACCCGCGGGCTTTGATGGCCCGCGATGTGTTCCTATCTACATGCAGGTACGTTTCAAGGTGTCAGACGGCAGCTCCCCAAAACGCTCGCGGTAGGCCTTTGCGAACTCGCCCATATGAATATAGCCCAAGTCCTTAGCAATCTGGCTGACGGTTTGATCTCTATCCGCGACAAGCAATTCTCTTTGCGCCGCTTTAAGGCGCTGCTCCCGAAGAAACTGGCCCGGTGTGCAGCCGCGGAATTTCTTGAAGTTCATGGTGAGATTTCGGACGCTGATGTCCAAGGCGCCCGCAACCTCAGTCAATGTCGGAGCGTCGGCGGCATGTTCAATCATGTAGTCTTCTGCCATGCGGATAATATGTGGAACAATGACACGATCTTCTGCACTGAGATTTATACCCGCTTGCGCAGCCCAGTTTTCGAGAAGATTTGCGGAGAGGGTCTCCTCAATATGTCGCACATTTCGGTCGGACAGCGGGTGTGGCGTATCTGAAATCAACCGCATGACATAGTATAGACAGGCATGCCAACTTGTCCCGCGCCCGCCGAAACGGGTTTTGATTTGCCACGTTTCGCGATTTTGGACATTCCCAAACCAACTAAAACAAATTTCATCCAGTAGCTTGGGTGAGAACGCGAGTTGAAGTTGCACATTGTCACAGCTTAACTGACTTCGGTGGAAACTCTGCGAAAGGTCGAAAACAAAGCTCCTGTCTGTTCCATTTACCCCGTTTTCGCGGCCCTCCAGATCCGGGATCGAAAAGCCCTGTAAATTTGTCGCAACAATAACGGGAGCGCCGGAAAATCCATCGACTTTGACGAGAGCCGCTTTTCCAAATGTCGTCCGCGAAATCCCTATGCGCCCCACTTTTGCCGAGTGGATTACACCATCCATTTGATCGCCTGAATCGAACGGCAGCAACGTCATGGGGCTGATATTGCTACTGGCCCATTCGGACATTTTATCCCAGTTACGTATTTGATGTTTGCGAGCCTGAGGAATTTCGATGTCCGATGCATCGAAAAGTGGCAACTCCTTCATAGCGCCCATCCAAGGATGGAAGCTTGCAGGTTCGATCGCAAGTCGTACTTCTCTTCAATCTCAACAACCAATGAGCCGCCTGTGCATGTCGACGGCACTAGACTGTCAGGAGAAAACAGAGAGATGTGCATGAGGGACACCTAAATCTAAACGCGAGTTTCTGAATTCGGACTCAACCATAGGCATTATTACAAGACCGTGTATACAGACTTTTGGGCGAGGGTGAATGATAATAGGTGTATTTCTCGGATATATTTTCGATCGACAGAGAAAATCTGGGTTTCCCAAGAATCGCACCGCCCCAATTAAACCCTCCCGACCGCCAAAAATTTAATCGTTTATCGGGGTAATAGCTGCCTCAAATGTCGGAAAAAAGACTCCCACGTCTTCATTTGGCAACTATCAATATCGCACTCGCTGAAAAACCTCCTTTTCGCGAGACAGCCCGAATGAACTCAACCACAAGTATAGTATGTGGCGTTCATGTCAGGGCCTGATGTTCCCCCAAATTGCCCTGAGAACGCTCTCGTGTGAGCCACTGATCAGGAAGGGAAATGGCGTGTCAATTTGTTCCGTCCCTCCATTCCGACACTCAGACGCTCCAAACGGCATGCATATCGCGGGCCCCCAGTACCGCGTAATGGCAGCGTTTATACGAGGAATCCGCTCTGCCGCGTCTCTCGGGCAGAGCGGAATTTCTCGGATGCACCTAAACGTCGGGACCGCCCGGCTTCGAACCTGACGGCCACGTTCTATCCCTGAGAATACAAAAGGATTGAAAATATGAGTGTTTCATTAACTGCGGACAACAGCCTTTATGCCTACAACGGCTCTCTCGTTAGTCTACTTGGGGTTGATGTGGCTTTTTCGGTAAATGCTCCCGTTTCGGGCGAATTTACCGACGATGATGGAACGCTGAACTCGGGTGAAACGAGTACCGTTTCTATCGCAGGCGGTGCGGATGAACCCATGACATATATTGGGACGGGAACGGCCACAGGTTTGTTGGGGCTTACGGGCACAACCCACTTTATGGTGTTCTCTGTGGGGACAGGCCTAAGTGAACAGATCTACCTCTATGCTCCTGATGGTTTTCCAGCGGCAGCAGGTCTAATCGTTTCTCTCAACGTTGACACCTCCGCTTCATTCGACCTGTCGCCAAGCACTGACGCTGTGGACGGGACAAGTGGCGATGACGTGATGGATGTTGGTTTCACAGATCCCGACGGTGACGAAATTACGGATTATGACGAGGGTTTTCTCGGGGTCGGATATCAATCCGGCGAAGATGAAATCTACGGATATGCGGGTAATGACTGGATCAATGGCGGCAGCGGAGATGACATCATTGATGGTGGCACAGGCAATGACACACTGTTGGGCGGTGATGGTGATGACACCATTTACGGCGGCGATGGCGACGATACGATTTCGGGTGGTACAGGCAAGGATACTGTCTATGGCGGTGACGGCAATGACACGTGGCTCGCTGGCGACACCGAGTCAGACTCGGACGTGGTCTATCTGCAAGGCGGGGATGATTACGCCGAGATCGGATTTTTCACCACGGGCGACCCCGATGTTCTGGATGGTGGCGATGGTGTGGATACGCTCGCTCTGGATAACCCGATCGTTGATGATCTCGACAGCGGCATAACGCTGAACGATGACGGTACCAGCACGACGGTCAACTTTGGCACAACGGTCAACAATTTCGAAAACGTGCGCGGCAGTTCTGGCGACAACGTGATCACCGGCAACTTTCTGGACAACACCTTTTGGGGATTGGACGGCGAAGACACGTTGGACGGCGGAGCCGGCAATGACACAATCTACGGCGGTGCCGGAGCAGATACCATGTTCGGCGGTGACGGCGATGACACATTTATCATCGGATCGGCCGCAGATGCCGATGGCGATGTCATCACTGGCGGGTCGGGACCAGATGACACATCCGACATGGATGAAATCGACCTCAGTGCCATTGACCGCGACAGTTACACGATCACCGCAACCGAAGACCCCAACGACAGCGGTGCCCTGACCGGCACGGTCAATTTCGACACCGGCGAAGTGCTAAGCTTCAGCGGGATCGAAATCATCTGCTTTGCCGCAGGCACCGAGATCATCACATCGGAAGGCCCCGTCAAAGTGGAAGATCTCGAAGTCGGGAATCTGGTTCTGACAATGGACCACGGGATGCTTCCGCTACGCTGGATGGGGAGCCAAAAACTTGGACCCG
Organism: Celeribacter sp.; assembly: GCF_048266405.1. Lineage (GTDB taxonomy): Bacteria > Pseudomonadota > Alphaproteobacteria > Rhodobacterales > Rhodobacteraceae > Celeribacter. The sequence goes on along the minus strand of NZ_JBLWZO010000001.1, from coordinate 924,531 downwards.
CTGAATTGGCTGCACGCCCCAAGCTCAAGCCGATTAGAATTGCGGCAGGTGCGCTTGGGAACGGCGTCCCCACAAATGACCTCTTCGTCTCACGTCAGCACAGGGTTCTTCTCCGCTCCGTGATTGCTGAACGTATGTTCGGGGTTCCTGAAATTCTGGTCGCGGCCATTAAATTGACGGATCTACCCGGGATCGACATTGTCGAAGATGCGCAGAGTGTCGAGTATTTCCATATGCTCTTTGACCAACATGAAATCGTTTTCTCTAACGGAGCTGCAACTGAAAGCCTCTTCACAGGCCCTGAAGCGCTTAAAGCGGTCTCGGCGGAATCGCGCGCTGAAATTTTGGACCTGTTTCCAGACATTGAAACCCAAGCCGCGTTGATTCCTGCACGTCAGATCGTTGAGAAAGGCTCTTTGGCAAGGAAATTGGTGGCAAGACATGTGAAAAATAACAAAGCGCTTATTGCCGAGCCGCAGTTTCACAAGGCGTTGGAAGAGTGTGTGTTACAGCGCATTTGAGCCGCGACGTAATTGCGTTTTTGCGCATCGGGGTGTCGTCCGTGAACTCAACGGTTCCTTCGCCAAGATTGTCTAGTGACGCCTTGGAGACATTGAAGGGGCCGTTCGGTTGGTGTTGTCGCACACGGAAGGGCTCGCATTCGTCAATTGGCTATGGGGGCTAGTGGCGGCCTAGGCTTAAAGGGGCTGGTTTAGACCCGACCGGACGTTTCATTTGTCCGGTCGGGTCCATGTTTTTAGTGGTGCGCGTGGTGATCGGCCTCGATGATGTTGAGGGCCGGCGCGGGTTCTGCGAGGTCATGGCTGTCTTGGCCTTCCGCTGGGATATTCACCCAGTTGTGGGACCCGTTTGCGCATTCTTGGATGACGGGGAAGTAGACTGTCGTCCCTGCTTTCAAGCTGTCCGTGAGCTTGCCGCGAAATGAGAATTGGTCAAAGTGCGCGTCATCAAGCTCACCTGTCCAGATCAATTCGACGGGCCCTTCGCTCAACGGTGTGCCGTAGTAGTCGTAGCTTGTCGCGTATGTGCCTGTGACGATTTCAAGATCCCATCCCGCTTTCGGTACGGGTTTTACGGCGATGACGCCTTCGGGGATTTGAACGCGAACGCGACGCGTCGGTTCGCCCTCGCACCCGTGGCCGATGTTGAGCACTCCGATGTAGGTCGAGCCTTGCGATGCTTCGGGTGTTGCGAATGTCACGTGAGCGACGGCGGCTGTGGATGTCATGGCGATGGCCGCGATTGCAGTTGCGATAGTTTTCATAGGAATTCTCCTGTTCAGAGGTCTTTGATTGATGTGAAAGAGACACCCGCTCGGCTCTGTTCCCTGATTTTTGCATGAGGGAAAAGAGGGCCGAAAAGGGCAGGGCACCGTGTGAATGTGCCGTCAATGCGCAAGGCAGGGCCCGACATGGACCAATGTGGTCATGTCGAAAGAGCTGCAAATGCGTCTTGGGGTGTCAGGAGAATGTCGGTGGTGCGCGCGGTTGAAGCGGGGATTGTTCCGCTATGAGCGCACGGCGGCGGTTTATGAACGTCGCGCGATACGGAGAAAACTCGGCCGTATTCACAAGGGCATCATGCCACGCCTGCACCAAAACCAGAGATAGCGTGATGGCAAGGCAGTTGGGCAGATCGGGTGCAGAGTTATCCGCTGGGGCGTCGTCAAGAATGTCGCCATCGGCAGACAGCCAAACCTCTGTTGGTCCGCCTGATGTGCAAAGAACAAGCATTATGCCATCGTCATCCGAGGACCGCATGAAGCCCTGAGGCACTGTGCCGGACAGGATCAGCGCGAATATGAGGGTACAGAAAAGAACCGATTGCCGCGTCACAAATGACACCGCGCGCCCGAATAGGCCCTCGCGAAAATGTCCTATGTTCACGGTCGGGTTCGTCACAGTTCTTCGTCTCCTCACGGGGTTGTTATCAATGGACCTGACGTCTGACAAACACTTAAGCCCGAATGCCCTGAGCCCGAGCGCGTGTTATACGCCTCTCGCGCGGTGAACTCTCCATGCCCTGATCGCATTCGCCTTGTGGGGCAGGGGGCGGACGTGGTGCCTTGGCTGGTCGCACTCATTGAGCAGGGGCAATGTGTCGCAATCTCCGTGGGCGGAGTTCTCCTTTGTCGCGGCGAAGGACTTTGCCTCACCGTGCGTGAGATTGTCCATTTAGGGAGAACACCGCACCACTCAGGTTTTGCTGCATATGGAGCAGGCGACGAACGGGTCGTTGAGCGTGTCCTGACGATACTCAACTTGCACGCTCTCGCCGATCGGGACTTCGGCACATTGTCGGGCGGCGAGCGTCAGCGCGTCATGGTGGCCCGTGCCTTGGCACAGGAACCTCAGGTTCTCATCCTTGACGAGCCGACCAACCATCTCGACGTGCGTCACCAACTGGAAATCGTGTCGCTGCACGATCTCAACATGGCGATTGGTGTCTGCGACGATGTTCTGGTTCGCAAGAACGGACAGTCCCAAGGGGTCGGCCCGCCTCACACACTTCTCACCAATTCGCTCGTCTCCGACGCATTTCGCGTCGATGCGCAGCGTGAGCATTTGGCCCAAGCGGGGCATCCCATTTTTCCTTCTCCTTACCAAAACAGGAAGGCACCCTCTCATGAAACGCATTATTTTCACCCTCGCCCTTCTCTCCAGCGCCAGCACCTCAGCCGCGCAGGCAACAGTGCAAGGCTGCGACCGTCAGGTCACATTCGACGCGCCGCCACAGGCCGCCGTTTCCAATGACGTCAACCTCACCGAGATGATGCTGGTGCTTGGCCTCGCTGACCGTATGGTAGGCTACACAGGCATCTCTGGCTGGAAAACGCTCGACGAGGACATGCGCGAAGGCGTGGAAAAACTGCCTGAACTCGCCTCGAAATATCCCTCGAAAGAATTGCTGATCGGGGCTGATGCGGATTTCTTCTTTGCGGGTTGGAACTACGGCATGAAGGTGGGCGGTGAAGTGACGCCTGAGACCTTGGAACCATTCGGCATCCAAGTTTATGAGCTGACTGAAAGCTGCATCCACATTGGGGAGAAAGCCCCCGCGTCGATGGAGGATATGTATAACGACCTGCGCAATCTCGGCGCGATCTTTGATGTCTCCGAGCGAGCGGAGACTTTGATTTCGGGCTATCAAGACGAGCTTGCTACCTTCCTCGATACACTCCCCGCTTTGGAGCGGGCGCCGCGTGTGTTCGTCTACGACAGCGGCGAGGATGCACCCTTCACTGCAGGTCGCTACGCCATGCCCAATGCGCTGATCGAGGCTGCTGGCGGCGTCAATATCATGAATGACTTCGAGAAGAGCTGGGCCACTGTCGGCTGGGAGGCGGTCGTGGAACGCAATCCCGAGGTGATCGTGAACTACGGCGAGGTCACAGCCGAGCAAAAGCGAAACTTCATGATGACCAACCCTGCCTTTGCGGGCATCGACGCAGTGCGCAATGACCGTTTCGTTGACCTCGAATACGTTGAAGCCACACCAGGTCCGCGCAACATTAGGGCGGTCAAGACGCTTGCCACTGCATTTCGGGGCGAGTGATCGGATATGAATACGATACAGCAATCGGCAGCCAAACGAGCGATCCTTGCCAGCTTGGTCGGTGCGGGGCTGGCGATGGTCGGGGCGAGCCTTCAGGCCGTGACGCGCAATCCCTTGGCTGACCCGCATTTGCTTGGCATTTCGGCAGGAGGTGCATTTGGCGCGATTTTGGCTCTGCTTCATACGGGGCTGTTTATCGGCCTTCTGACCGTGCCGTTGCTGGCTTTCCTCGGCGCGACCCTCATCGTGCTTGCGGTGGCGCAACTTGCCGCCGCCACAAGTGCGGATCGATTGGTTTTAGCGGGTGTGGCCGTGTCTTTCATTGCGATGTCTGCGGCGAATGTTCCCATCTTTTTAGGTGTTCCACGGGCGACACATACGGTGGTGTTCTGGATGCTCGGCGGTCTTGGATTGGCACAGTGGGATCAACTGATCTATCCCGCCGTGGTGCTGCTTGGCTGCGGGGCGTACCTGTGGCTCAAGTCGGGATACTTGAATGCCATGACTGTCGGGGATGAAACAGCGACCACATTCGGTATTCCCGTCGCGCGCTTTCGCCTCACCGTCTTTGTTGTCGGCGCTTTAATCACGGGGGTGATGGTCGCGTTTTCGGGCATAATTGGCTTCGTCGGACTTATGGTGCCCCATATTGTCCGCCTCGTGGTGGGAGGTGATTACCGCCGCTTGTTGCCCGTCACGGCCCTGTGCGGCGCGGTTTTTCTCGTATGGGCAGATATCATTGCACGGACCATTATGGCACCAGAAGACATGCCCATCGGCATTGTCACGGGTCTCATCGGCGGCATTTTCTTTGTCTGGCTTCTGAGACGTCGGTTCGGCTAAGGCTGTGGTGGGAGGTTGGTGTGGATTAGCTGTCACTACCCTGACCGAGGACTGTCGCGCGGGCGCGTTTGACCGCAAACCAGCCGCCAACAAGACCGGTAAAGATCAGACCCGCCGAACAAAACAGTGAGAGCCAGAAATAACGTGTAAGATAGCCCAAATCGACCGCGCTTTGCTTGGGGTCGTCTGGCAGATACCAAACGTCAATCGGGCCGCCCCCGCTCAGCGTGTCGAAAAGCTGTTTTCTGACACGTTGATTCCCACGGTTATACGGATCGGCTTCGGTGGCGAAGATATAGGCGACATCGTAGGTATTTGGCTTGTTCGTTATGGTCTCGTGCAAATTGGTGACTTCACCGACCACCTTGATGCCGCTGTCCGAGAATGCGGCCGCTGTCCGATAGTCGGACATCTTGAGCATCCCAAGCCCGATGCCCGCAATGATAAGCAATGGGTAGACCCATATTTGTTGACGCCACATCACTTTGGCCAATGTCTGTTTTTGTTCGTCCATCGTCATATCCTTTGATCCTATCCGCGCGTGAGCGTCACAGCGCGCCAGCTTTTGACGGGGATGCCATTTGCGACAGACGATGTATGGAAAATGCCATACATCTGATCAGGCCCGACGACCATCAACCGCATTGTCATGTCTAATGTGACCCCGTCGAGTGTGGCCTGTGTTCGCCCGACCAGGCGGGCAAGGTTTTCGACGCCACACCCCATCAGCATCTCCACGTCAGAGGACGACAGCATGGGGGCAGGTACGCCATCTTTGCTTGCATCTGCCTCAAAGCTCCATGGTGGCTCGTCGGCCCAGACGAAAGGGATGGGATGTTGTGCTTCTGGATGCGTGCCCACAAGCCCGCCATCTGGAGACATTTCGATTTGCATCGTTTCAACGTCTCCACTTGCAGGGAAGGGGATCGTCATTGGGCCTGAAATCACATAGCCCGCATGATGGGCGATCTGCCAAGGACCGACATACATAAGGCTAATTTTGTCCCATGCTTTTTGTGATCCGTAGTCGCAGGCGACATTCGGTTCTGCTTGCGCGGGAGACATTGCCAGTAATGCAGTCGCGATACAGCAGGTTAATGAAAGGGCCTTGAACATTATTTTACTCGCTTATGGATTGGAACGGGACGTGTAAGCGCATTTTGGATGCGCTCTGCGTGTTGTTTCCGTCATTGGTCTTTCAACAAGGCCTCGGGTAAGGTTGCACTGAAATGTCCGTCGATCTGTTTTGCTTGCGAAGGATCGACCTGACTGCTCACCAAGTTGTCGCTGTAATGCGTGGTCGATGCGAAACGTCCTTCCACCAGAAGGCCGCCCTCGACTTCCTCTAACGTTGTCAGAGTCAGGACGGTTTGCTCCTCCTCATTGGCCAACCAACCTGAGGCCCAGCCGTCAGCGAGATAGGTCAGAGACGCATTCAACGGGATCGTGTTTCCACCAACGGTCATGACACCGAAGCCGAGCAGCAAGCTGTCTTTGGTCTCGGCAATAGTGTCCTCCGTTGGTTGTCCCCACAGGTTGAAACTCTGCATATTCGCGACAGAGATCGTCAGGCCGTGGCTTTGGCTTTGTCCGTTATCTGACGTCAAAAACCAAGTGCGTTCGGCGCCGTCGATGGTGGCTGTCAGGGTGCCAAACACATCTTGCGCGACACAAAGTGCAGGCGTGAAAGAGATGGCTAGGGCAAAAGCGGTTTTGCGAAAGAATGAGCGTGACATAGGAACTCCGAAATCAAAACGAATGCGGTCATCGCGGTGAAAAGCAAGTCAAACACATCGACGTTGGCGCAGGCAATATCTGCACATTTCCAACCGTCTGGCACGGTGTCGTTGTCTTTGAGTCAACTATGCGCGAATACGTTCATGCGTCAATAGCCGCCATCGGGGGTGCAATGGCTCCACAGTGAGGCTTATGAGCGGCCCGGCGCGTAGAACACTGATGGGCCCCGCGGGCCGTTCCTGCGCAACCTGATGAATTTGGGTTGTTAAAACTTGGGATCTGAGCCCGACGGCCCGTCGTCGGGGGACCGCGTGTTTTTATACCATCCGTACCCCACGCCGCAGATCAATCCGATGCCGGCAGGCAAGACCGCGAATATAGCGATGATCACCAGTCCGATACCTTCCCAGCCTGTGCCCTGAGCGGCATATCGCAGATATCCGAGGAGCAGCGCGATGCAGGCGATAACGGTTACAGGCTTCCACCAGTGATGCTTGCGCATTCCGTAGCCGACAGACACCGAGATGGCAAAAATTACGAAAGAGCCCAGTGGAAGCAGAATTTCACTCATGACAGGCCGACCTTATTCAATGCAATGCGTGGACCGTATCAGGTATTTTGCGCCATGAAAATTCACTTCACGAGCCCGTCCGTTTCGCCGTAGAGGCTCATGTGAATGGAGAGCAGAGATGCCCCTTTAAATATGATCGCAAAACCCATCAACACCTGCAATGATGGAGGGGATTTGGTGAAAGATGAGACTGTATGCCTATGCCCGCCCCGTTGATGTATGACGATGAAATCGCCGCATTGCCCGCGTTTCGTACGCTTGCCTATCTGGATGGCGCGCCCGATGACCCGCGGATCGCGTTGGCCGTTGGAGCGATGTTCGACGCGTTTGTCGCGCGGTTCAGGGACGATCTGGGGTTGATATCCATGCGTCTCGTGGGCCGCTCGGGGAAGCCGTCGAAGGTCACGCCGAAGGCGCTGAAAGACCTTCGCGAGTGGATCAGTGCGCCTGACCAGTTGGACTCTGGTGCGGGGGTGCGCCTTGGCTCGCTCAATACAGATGAGCTGCCGCCCGCGATGCCGTGGTTTCGCCTTGAGCAGCGCTATGATGATCAAACGCTGGTGGAAATTTCGGTCGCGCCAGATGCGCCCGACGTATTGAGCTTTGCCGATGAGATTGCAGGGGCATTGGCCACGGCCCCGATGATCTGTGCGGCGCAGGGCTTCGGGTTCTTTTTGCCCACCGCCTATGACAGTCTCAATTGGCTGCTCCCGCGCCTCGCCGAGCGCTATAAGACCGCGTTGCTCCACACGCTTGATATGCCCTCTTGCGGGTTGCGTCGCGCCCATTCGACGATGCCCTATACCGACGATATGAAGCCCGGAATTGCCGACATCGGTTGGCGCACCTTTGTTGGGCCAGAGTATCTTGATCGCCTCCCGTCACCCTTTGACCTTCCCTACGATGTGCGCGTTGAGGCGGGCGAGGCGATGCTGATCCTAACAGCGGGGGACGCGCCGATGTGGGGCGACGTCCAGAAGGCGGAAAATATCGACAGCTACCGCGCGATTGCCGCCGCTCTCGCCCCTGTGCGCTATCCCTATGCCATCGCACTCAATCAAAACTTCGGCGGCGATACGGCGGCGCCTGATCAGGCGGATCTGATCAAAGCCCATTTTCATCGGCTGGATTGATCGTTGGCGGAAATCGTGGAGTTGGGGCATCTCCAAAAGGCTTTCATCTCGTTCCAAATTTGCGCTCCCTGCGTCAGAGACTTCGCGAAACAGGGTCGCTAAAATAGTGGTAAGCGGAAGTCATTCTCGTTTGATACACTCGGTTGCCAGCAAAGAATATCGCGTGGTCGAGGCGTGAAGCCAATACATGGCATATGAATTCGGGCTTTGGGACAGACGTAAAATTGCGCACATGAAATGACTGAAGACAGGAGTGCGCAGGGCACGCCTTAGAATGGCGCGCTCAAGGTTGGTTGTCCTGATTTGATATGACGCGTGATCATATGACGTGCTTTGCGACCTTTGACAAAAACGCGGGCTGGTTTGGGCGTGTAAGCTGCGTCGGCGTTTTTCAGTTCGGCGCAGGCCTCGGGGGTCAAAGTCTCCAAAGCCATTTTGCCCATATAAAGGTTTTCGGTTGGGACACCGTTTGCAAAAACGACCTCGTGTTGATCGAACATGAAATGGTAATAGGTCACGTCGATGAGCTCCGTCGCAACACTCACCCCCGCCAGTTCAAGCAGGTCTTTGTAACCGCTATCCATTGTCCGCACACGGTCGCCGAAATTTAAATCGGCAACGTCGACGTGGCCCTTCGCGGTTTCGATCAGTGTGCTGCCCGCAAAGTAAATGAAGGAAGTGTTATAGGCACTGAAATCTGCACGGTTCATATAAGTGGCTTTTGGGCCATCGATCCGCGATGCAAATTCGATCGCCGAAATGATTTTGTCATCGAATGTGTTGCTGCCATAGTTTTGGAGAAACACATCGCCACTATCGGTCTGAATGACGCGCGCAAGAACGTTATTGGTGGTGCTGAAGGACCCGTCTGGGTTTTGGTAGGTGATGTTGATGTAGTAGCCGGTGATGCTGTCGATTGCGACCGCGCCACCCGCCGCGGCTCCCCATCCTCGTGCGTGTTGACGTCCCCGTCGCCATAGGTTGTGCCGTCTGGAAGCTCGTATTCAAGGCTTTCGCCCATATACGAATAGCCATCGCTATAAGTTCCGACGCTGCCATGATTGTAGGTGTCGTAATCATCCCTGCCGATGAGGGTGTCATTCGCGCCGCCGCCTGCTTTGACAGGTGTCACGTCGACAATGGCCATTTGAGATCCGAAGAATGTTTTGCCCCAAAACACCGTCGTTTGGTGTTGCGGAGGATCCTCCATCATCGACATCCGTATAGGCGCCCGTCAACGGTCCGGCTGTACCGGACCCATCTTCGAAGTCGTTAAATTTGCCAAGGTATATTAGATTGTTTGGCACGGGCACGGTCCTTTGTCGGTCGGCTCCCTACTCCCTAAATGGTCTTCCGAAGACTTGGGTGTGAGCTATAATGCCAACACCAAACGGGCCACAAAGAGCGTGCCTGTTGATGACATGTTAAGCTGAAAATGTGGTGAATATTGCCAATGAATGCAGTGGGTTAGGTGTGCTCTCATGGGGGCAAGCCCTTGGATTTAGTACAATTTGTACGGGCTTTTTGCCGTCATATTTGGTTGCCTTCTGGGTTTTGGGGCGTGTTTTTACAAGCCCGTTCCTTACTCCAACGCAACACGCTGCATTTTAAGACCGGAAGGCGCGAAGGAGGCTGATCCCCGCATCTGTGAGATCGGCGAGGCGGGCAAGGATGTGTTCAGGTGCGAGATCTGAGGTTTGTCCTTCGACTGCCGAGATTTTATCGAGCAGCCGCAGCAAGCGCCGCCGGTGGATGCCAAGGCGCGATTGAATCGGGTCGGCGATTATGCCTGCAAAGGTGGTCACGATAGAGGCGATCATGGCCAACACAACGCCCGTGCCGATCACAAACCAGACGGGCAGGGCCACGGGGAAGACCCCGTACCAGAGGCTTCCCAATCGCGTCCCAAGGGGAAAGTCTGCGACAGCGGCAGCATGGGCGACAAAGCCTGACATTTTGGGGGTAAGCGATGCAATGCCAGGTGTCGCTGTGCCGAAAAGGACGAACCCTGCCAGAAGGACGAGCAGCGATGTGGTGATTTCAGCGACAGCGGAGCGGGTGCTGGTGTATTGGTCAATCAGCGCACGACTGCGCGGGGTTAAGCTGGCGTTCTCCAACAAATCCGTTGCGATATGGGTCTCGATCCTGCGGGCGACGGCCGTCTTTAGGAAGACTTGCCGTTTCTTTAACGCATTGCTGATACTGTGAAATCCAAGACGTTGCGCAACTGCTCCTGTAAATTTCAACAACAAATAGAGTGGCGCTAAGACGACATTGACAGGCGCTCGCAACAGATCCCAACCAAGGGCTTCTCGATGCAGCCGAAGGGTGCCTGCTACATTGAAATGGGTGCGCACAAAGGCATCAACCCGTTGGCGCACATCCCGAACGTTGTCGTTTAAAGGCTGGGGCATGTTCGTTGTCCGTTTGGGAGAATGGTCGGACTATCTCCCAGAACGCACGAAACTGGAATAGCAAAGGTGGGGGTGTCTGCGGATGGTGTCTTGGGGGACCTCGTAGAGATCCCCCAAACGGGCCTCGCGGCTTATTGCAAGAGGTCGTACATATTGCCGAGGAACTCTTCGAATTCCACGCACATCACCATCGATTTGGAGTCACTGTCGTAGTAGGCGTTTGCCTCACCACAAGTCTCGATGGATACGGGCAAGGTCACGTCGAGGCCCATATCTTGGTTGAGCGCTTCCAGTTCGGCGGTGATCACCGCTTCGGTGACAGGGGCACCGTCTTCGATTGTGCCTATGACGAAGCTGCCGCTGTTTGCCTTTTCGCTAAGGCGGTCAAGCAAGGTGCCCCAGCTTTTTGTGGCAACGTCATATTCGTCGGCACAGCGCTCTGCGCGCCCTTCGGGCAGTTCCATCATGTCGGCCCACTCTTGGCGGGCTTCCGTGTCGCCACCGTAGTAGATGCAGACCGTGTTGAAGAAGCGGCCTTGGTCGCTGCCGTGGGTATCTGCGTAATCGGCAAAGTCTTCGATTTCGCCACGATCAATGCCCTCGGCGGCAAAGAGGTCCGCCGCTGCGGTGATCATTTGCATCGAGGTTTCTGGCGGATAGAGACGCTCAACGATCATAACGGAGGCGATGTCGGCGCTTGGCTCGTTGGGGCCGTAAAGCGGGAGCTGTTCAAGGTCGATCAGCGCATGGCCAAGCTCATGGTAAAAGACTGTCAGCAAAGTGTGCTCAATGAACGTATCGCGTTCATCGGCCATCGCCGCGGTTCCAAAAAGCAGTGCCGCGGTCATCAGAATGGATTTCATGTTACCCTCGAAATCTGTGTAAAAACATGCGTGGAATCAGCAAGGTTCCCTCAGGGCATGTCTGCTTCGCACGTGGTCAGTATTCGGGTGAAATTTGAAAACCTACAAGTAATTTCTGACTTTGTTTGCCGTGTTTGTGGCAAAGCGACGTGAGGGATGGGGGGTGTCATCGTGACTTGCGCAACCACAGCGATACTACGGTAAATGCGTTGTCATTGGGCAGCCAACCCCATAAGAAAGGTCGGCGCAATTTGAATAGTGTGGCTATAGAGCATGTAATTTTATGATGACGCCGAAAACCAAAATCCATTGGACCTCGTCGCTTTTGTCTGCGGTGCGTGACGGCGTTGATCTAAGGGCGCGTTGTCGTTCATCTGCTGTGGGATTTCGCAGCCTTGGTTTGGTGCTTCTTGCCATTGTGGTTGTCGGCACGTCTTCGGCTGTGGCGCAGGACCGCAAGCGCCTTGGCGTGCTTGATGCAGGACAGGTCGTGCGGTTGCCAATTTCAACCGAGACTGTGTTTGAAAACCTGAGCGTCGAAATCGATGGGGTCATGTTTGACGGTCAAATCGGGCGTGCGGGCACGACCGTGCTGATATCGGTTCCGGATAACCTTTCAGGGATTTACCACCAGATTGTTCTGTTCACAGGAGAGCATCCCAATCGCCATATTCTGGGAGTTTGGGATTTCGAGACCCAAACGGGTGAATGGGCCAAAAGCGCGACACTGAGCACCGAAGTGGGCCAACGTGCGGGCGAGGGGCGCCATGAGGGCTACGGGCTTGGTAGCGGGCGCTTGAGCTTTAACAATGATGACGGACGCACACGCGGGGCTTTGGGGTTTTCCATTCCCGAGGGCGCGAGGGATGCGGGGGATATCACCCTCGACACATGGTACTTGGAGCGCCGTATGACGGTTGCGGGACAAGATGCCTATTTGCGGTTTGGGGATCAGAGCTTTGATGCGCCCAGCCGCCTGATCGGGTCAACGGTGCGGCGCGGTGCTTCGTTTCGGTTGGCCGCACCATCGGGGGCACATGACACGGCGGTCTTCGCGGTGCAGGCCAGCGGTGCGCGAGACCCCCAGTCACTTTTCGGAATGACGCGTGACGATTATCTGTTTGGGGCTCTGAGCAATATCAAACCTTTCAAGGATCACGGGCTGACCTTTGGGCTGACTGGGTTTGACGGGCATAGTCCGCAGGTGGCCGATGGAATGCCCGGACAGGTATCTGGCGCGGGATTGGCCGTTTTGGCGCCTTTGTCCGACCATATCGATCTCGCCGCTCAAGTAGATCGCAGTGTGGCGGGCGGAGAGACAGGCCTTTATCGTGCTGTGTCGGGGGACTTTTCCTTGCTGCCGGATGTCACGGATCGGCTGTTGATCCTGTCGCTTGGCTATGAGGCGATGGATCAATACTTTTTCACACCTCTGACCACCAATGACGAACAGGGCCAAGAGCGGGTGCGTGTGTCATTGGAGCGCCTGAGCCAAGATTGGATGTGGTTGTTAGAGGGAAGCGTGGCGACGACAAATTACAACGGCTCAAGTGATGTTCCTGTGGACCGTCTGGCCAAGGTGACATTTGATGCTTCCTTTGTTCCGACATCATCAAGCGGTCTGTGGGAAGGAGCGGCCTTGTCGTTCGGAGCGAGTTACATGGAGCAGCGCCGGCAGATCACGCCTGCCTCTGCATTTGGCCCTCAAGATCACGACATCTGGACCGCCTATATCGGTTATGATCGTCTGAGCGACTTTGACAGTTTTGCGGTGCAATACAGTTTTGATTGGTTTCAGGACCGTGTGGACGGAGCGACATCGGAAAAAATTCATAAGATTGAGACCTATTACAATCGCATCCTGTCGCCACGCAGTGATGCGCATTTGTCGTTGAAGGTCGAACATACATCGACGCCAAGCACGAGTTACTTGTCGGCACAGGGCCTTGCCGAAATTTCCTTTGACCTCGTTCCCGATGAATGGACCTTGCGCGCCATTGGCGAAATCTCCGCGTTCGAAGACCCGAGCAAAGAGGATGGCGCGGCCTTCGGGGCTGCCCTTGAATGGGAAGTGTTTGACGACCATACCTTGGTGTTACAGGCAGATTACGGCAGAGGGGCGTCACGCCCCGATTTTCTGACGCAAGACGGGTGGCAGATCGGTCTTGCACTTCGTTCTGATTTTTCGCTGTTTTAGGGGAGGGCGTAGATGAAAGATGCACAATTGCGCGCTCTTCTGACACGGATCGTGGCCAAGGATAAAATCGCGTTCAAACAGGTCTATGAGGCGTTGGAGCGACCTTTGTTCCGGTTTATCCATTTAAAATTGAACGATCCCTTTCAGGCCAGCGACATACTCCATGACGTGTTTATGGAGGTATGGAATAAAGCAGACAGGTATCAAGGACGATCGACAGTCAAGTCTTGGGTGTTTGGCATTGCCCACAACAAGACAATGGATGTTTTTCGGAAGTCCTCTCGCTTGGTTGTGACTGACACCTTTCCTGATGTGGAAGATGAGGGACCAACTGGCGAAAGCTGTGTTTTGGCGGCCCAAGAGGCTGCCCATGTCAAAGCCTGCCTCGGCACGCTGAAACCACAGCAAAAGGAAGTCATCGAACTGGCGTTTTACGAGGACATGTCTTACCGCGATATCGGAACTGTTTTGAACATACCTGAGGGCACGATCAAAACACGGATTTTCCACGCCAAGCAGCTCCTTTTGCGCTGTCTGACGGATCGGATTCAAGGAAAAGGATCGCGCCATGACTGATACATTGCCCGCCGATATGACAGCGCGCCAAAGGCTAGAGGCGTTGTTGCCGTTCTATGTGAACGGGACGCTTGAGGGTAATGAGTTGTTGCAGGTGCGTACCGCTCTTGATGCGGACGAAGAGTTGCGGAGGCAAGTGCAATCTCTCGAGGCTATTCGTGAGCAGATGCAAGGCGAAGACCTGTCCTATTCTCCGGGCGAACTGGGATTTGCACGCCTTTCCAATGCGATTGATGGCCAACGGCGGCCCGCTGCAGGTCTATGGCGCACGGGCCTTGTGGCCGCTTGTGCCGCTCTCGTCGCAGTGGTGGTGACGTTGCAGGTGCAACGGCCAGAGGTGGCATTGCCGCTCTATGAACAGGCCTCATCCGCCGTTGATGTTCCGTATCTGCAAGTCGGGTTTCAGTCAGGCGCGTCGATGGATGACATCACCGTATTGTTGTCCGAGGTGGAGGTCGATATCGTTGCGGGACCATCAGCGGTCGGGCTATACGAGCTTTCAACCCATGAAGGTGTGAACGCTGCGCAGGCGCTTGCCGAACTGGAGGAGCATAGCGACTTGGTCGATTTCGTCGAATTGGTGCAATGATGTTTGTGCGGTGTTTCTCTCTCTTGGCTGCGATCTTTTTTTCAACCGCGGCGATGGCGTGTTCCGGCATCGGTTCGACAAACACTTTGGCGCGACCCGCAGGCTTGGCCGATGGGACGACAGAATTGTATCTCGGTCCGAGTTTCGGTTGGGCCACGATACCTATCACACGTTTAACGTCGTCAACGGTCACTTTTGAACTGCCGGCATCGGCACAGTCGGACACAGTGGCCGTCTACTTTTTGGTCGAGCGAACTGCAAACCGTGTGGTGTATTCACGGCTAGGAGAGTTGACGTGCGACGAGCCAATTGATCCCGTCGATCCGATCGACCCAGTAGACCCTATTGATCCTGTAGATCCGACCGATCCAGTGGATCCGGTCGATCCCATCGACCCAATTGATCCGATCGACCCAACGACGCCGATTGGCTCTATGGGGGCGACCTCTTTGTCTCAGGCTCGTGATAGTTTCCGTGCTGCACAAGCGAGCCGCGTAATGGTGCGTGCGACCTCAACTGAAATGGCCGCACCCAGTGGGGCGCCTGAAATTCTCATTACCGGCTCAGGTGTTCAGATCACAAAGGCTCGCACTTTGGTTCCGAAACTGGGCGGCGTAGTCTTGCGCGAGCGATCCTTGGGGGGACTCGGATTGTCCATGCTCGCCGTTGATATGAAGGGCGCATTGTCGAAACAGGCCCTGATGATCAAACTGGCGCAGGGTGGTGCAAATGTGACCGTCGGAAGCAATTCACTCTATTCCGCATCGAGCAGTCGAACCTATGTTAACGAGATGGTTGGAGGGCAGGATTGGGACGGGTGTATCCTTCCCAGAGGGCTTCGGATCGGCCTGATCGACGGCCCGATTGATCTGACCGCCCCTGCATTGCAAGATGTCCAAATCTCGATGCAAAGCGTCTTGGGACGTGCCGAGCGCAGCGGGTCGACCGACCATGCCACGGAACTGGCAACCCTCATTGCGGGGCGTCCTACGGATAAAACGCCAGCAGGTCTGGCGCGTGGGGCGCATATTTATGCCGCAGCTGCCTTTATGCGGTACAAGGGGCGCAATGTTGCCTCTTTGGAGCATATTTCGGTTGCGCTTGACTGGATGGCGGCGCGAAGGGTGCCCTTGGTCAATATGTCTCTGGCGGGGCCGAAAAACGATACCCTGTCAAAAGTGGTGTCCTTGGTGGCGCAAAAAGGCATGATCATCGTGGCCTCCACGGGGAATGATGCGCTGGCCAGTGTGTCATTTCCTGCCGCAGATCCCAATGTGATTGCGGTGACGGCGGTGGATGCAAAGGGGCGTTTGTTCGGCAAGGCAAATCGTGGTCCCGAAGTGGATTTCGCAGCGCCCGGAGTCGACGTATTGGTGCCGAAAAAAGGGGGGCGGACATTCCGCTCTGGTACGTCCTATTCGGCGGCAATTGCCACAGGGATCATCGCGCATGAATTGGCGGGTGGAGCGCAGTCGCGTAACGCCGTCGTTTCCCGTCTGAGTAAACGCGCAAAAGACCTTGGCCAATCTGGGCGCGATGAGGCTTACGGATACGGCTTGATCGCTATTAATCGCTGCCAGAAATAAATCGTAAAAACTTTTGAACCTTTGTTGCCTTATGACCGACTTACTCAATGTAACGAGTGAGATGTTAACGACAGGCAAGTAATGAGTATCAAGGTGTGCCGCCCTCATCCCAATTTTTGGCACACCTTGAAGTTAAAGGGTTTGATCGTTGTCCGTCCTATTCAACAGACTTCGTTCCTACGTGAACCGGTCAGTTAGAAGGCCCAGCTTGGCAGAGTTGGGCCTTCTCCCTTTAACGCTTTTCCATGGTATTTTTCTGTCACAGTCTTTTTGCTGTGTGTCGCCTGTCGCCTCACGATTTTGGTTTTCGTGCCCCTGATATTTCAAACGTGCTCTCTCGCGCCCTGCCTTGCATGGGAGTGAGTTTGTTCGCTATGGTGCGGCGGAGAATATGCTATTGTTTTACCAACCTATTTGTGAGGTCGGATAAGATTTGGCGTATTGTCATGGTGCGGCGCTTGGACACGGAAACTTGCGAATGAAATCAACCTTCATTGTTCTGGGCTGGCCGCGATGCGAGCGGTGTCAGCGGCATGATTGCTTCCCGTTGTCACGCCATGTTAGCGCGTTTCCATGAAGCGCCATCTCCTTCCATATGCACGTGCGGGGCAAGTCATTGGACTTCTTGGTGGATCGTTTGATCCCGCGCATGAGGGGCATGTGCATATTACCCATGCTGCGCTCAAACGGTTTGGGTTGGATGCCGTTTGGTGGCTCGTCACGCCTGGAAATCCGCTTAAATCCGAGGGGCCGGCGCCACTTGATAAACGGCTTGAACGAGCGCGTGCGGTTATGGATCACCCCCGTGTCCAGATCACGGATATAGAGGCCCATACTCAAACGCGCTACACTGCTGCCACGCTTGATGCGCTGCGAGATCTCTATCCTGACGTCACCTTTGTGTGGCTGATGGGGGCGGATAATCTGGCACAATTTCACAAGTGGCAGGACTGGCGCGGCATCATGGCGACAACGCCCGTCGGGGTGATTGCGCGACCAGGTACGCGAGGCGCGGCGCGCAATTCGGTGGCGGCGAAAACCTTTGCCCATGCCAAATTGCCCGCGCGATATTCACGGTTGTTGGGGCGGCATGGTGTTCCTTCGTGGTGCTTTATCAATGTGCCGATGAGTGATGCCTCCTCGACACGTATTCGTAATGCGGGGGCGTGGTCGCGTGAAGAGCCGTAAATGGGTCTTGCCCTTCGCACGGTGCGCCGATTAACTCAACGTCATGTATGAAAAACGTTCGACATTGGTGAGCCGCCGTGCGGCATTGGGGCTGCTGTTGGGCGGCGTCGCGGGAGCCGCCATTGGCCAAGAGGCCGCGCCAAAGTTTACTTCTCCTTTTCCCATTGCCCGTCCTGCTGACCTATACAAACGCGCGATCCCGAGCGCCGAGGCGCTGATTGAGGCTTCGGGGTTGTCAGGGCAGGTGTCGTTCTCTGTGGTGGATTTGGCCACAGGCGAGACCCTTGAGACGCGCAATCCGATTTTGCGTTTGCCGCCTGCGTCGGTGGCAAAATCCGTCACGTCGATCTATGCGCTTGAAACCTTAGGAGCGGATTTCACGTTCAAAACACAGGTTTTTGTGACGGGGCCTGTGGTTGAGGGTCGCGTGCAGGGCGATCTGATTTTGGCGGGAAGCGGTGATCCGACGCTCGATACGGATATGCTTGGTGCTTTGGCTGAACAGGTGAAAGCGGCCGGCATTACGGGGGTGACGGGGCGGTTCCTGATTTGGGACGGGGCCTTGCCGCGGATCGAACAGATTGACCATCAGCAAACCGAATACGCGGGCTATAATCCGACGATTACGGGATTGAATGTGAATTACAATCGCGTGCATTTCGAATGGCGTCGCGCGGGTGAGGATTACACGGTCAAGATGGATGCCCGCGCCGAGCGCTATGCCCCTGATGTGCGGATCGCCTCTATGCGCATAGCGCCGCGTGATCTGCCCGTGTTCGATTGGGAAGCAGGGCAGGGGCGCGATGATTGGACTGTGGCTCGCTCGGCGCTTGGCAACGGTGGCGCGCGATGGCTTCCAGTGCGCCTGCCTGCGCTCTATGCAGGAGAAGTGTTTCAGGCGGTGGCAAAGATGCAGGGTGTCGTGCTGCCCAAAGCAAGCCGTGCAGAGAATGCTCCGAACGGCGAGGTTGTCGCGTTGCATGAAAGTCCGCCACTGTCGGTGATGGTGCGTGATATGTTGCTCTATTCCACCAACCTCACGGCGGAAGTTTTAGGCTTGAGCGCGACACAGGCACGAGGAGGGGATGCGAGTTCTCTTAGAGCCTCCGCGAAAGCGATGACTGAGTGGGCAAGAACACGCCTTGGTACGCGGCACTTGGACTTTGTCGATCATTCAGGATTGGGCGGTGAGAGCCAGGTGTCTACCTCTGACATGGTGCGCCTGTTTGCGGAAGACGGGGTCGAAGCTCTCATTGGGCCGCTATTGAAAACCATCGGGATGCCCGACGCGAGTGGGAAAAAGATTGATCCTGATCACCCTGTAAAAGTGGCGGCCAAGACGGGGACGCTTGATTTCGTGTCGACTTTGGCAGGGTATGTGACCGGACCAAACGGGCGGCGCATGGCTTTTGCGATCTTTGCTGCCGATCTGCCTGCGCGGGCACAGGCCAAGGCCATTGGCAATGAGGTTCCGCGTGGGGCTAGATCGTTTAATTCCTCGGCCAAGAAGCTGCAAAAGCAACTCTTGGACCGTTGGGGTATGTTCTACGCCAGTTGATGTACGGACGTCAGCTGTTCGGCAATGTGGCGTAGCGGGCGCGGGCGCCACGCTCAATCGCGGCAGCGTGCAGGCGATCAATCGACAATTCGTAGCGGATTTCGGCGAGCATCTGTAGCTCGGCCTCATAGGTATGCCCGTCGGCTGCGGCAACATCACAGGCCAGCGCATAGGCGGTTTCATACAGCGGCTGCGGCAGGTTATCGCGGATCAGACCGAACAAGGCGTCCAACCCGTCCTCTTCGCCAAACAGATCAAAGACTACGGAGGAGACCGTTTTGATGCGGTCGGGATCGAAATCTGCGAAGATCGGCAAGTGATTGACGATGGTTTCAATCGTCACAAGCTCCGAGGTGCGCATGTTCTCGTCGGACAAAGAGACGGCGATCATTGTGGCCACAAGACAGTCTTGAGGTGTGAGAGAATGCGGAAGATCGGCCATTTTTGGTCCTTTTCAGGTTGTTTGAACCTCAGACATTATTGACCTAGAGGCTCATGAGCAATAGGAGACGAAGGCTGCGGGGTGGTCCCGTGCAAGAAACAAGGATTGCTTGATATGTCTGACCTGCGTGACGCTGGTATGAACTCGAAAGCGTGGCCCTTTGATGAGGCGCGTAAAGTTCTCAAACGGTATGAGCAATCCAAAGACAAGAAGGGCTATGTGCTCTTCGAGACGGGCTATGGCCCCTCTGGCTTGCCGCACCTTGGCACCTTTGGCGAAGTGTTGCGCACGACAATGATCCGCCGCGCGTTCGAGGTGATTTCAGATGTGCCGACGCGTCTGATCTGTTTCTCCGATGACATGGACGGGATGCGTAAAGTGCCCTCCAATGTCCCGAACCAGGAGATGTTGGCCGAACATGCGCAAAAGCCGCTGACCTCTGTGCCTGATCCCTTTGGCACGCATGACAGCTTTGGGGCGCATAACAATGATATGCTCAAGCGGTTCCTCGACACCTTCGGGTTCGATTACGAATTTTATTCTGCGACCGAGTTTTACAAATCGGGCCAGTTCGATGAGGTGCTTAAACGCGCCGTCGACAAATATGACGACGTCATGAAAGTGATGCTGAAATCCCTGCGCGAAGAACGCGCGGCGACCTATTCCATTTTCCTCCCGATCCACCCCGAAACAGGTCGTGTTTTGTATGTGCCGATGAAGTCGGTGAACCGCGATGATTATACGATCACGTTTGACGATGAAGACGGCCGTGAATGGACCCTGCCTGTGACGGGCGGCAATGTGAAGTTGCAGTGGAAGCCTGACTTCGGCGCGCGCTGGGCCGCCCTAGGCGTGGATTTCGAGATGTTTGGCAAAGACCACTCGACCAACGCACCGATCTATGGCCGGATTTGCGATATTCTGGGCGGGCGGCGACCCGAGAACTACACCTATGAGCTGTTCCTCGATGCGCAGGGTGAGAAAATTTCGAAGACAAAAGGCAATGGCCTGTCGATCGACGAATGGCTTGCCTATGCCTCGACCGAGAGCCTGAGCTATTTCATGTTCCAAAAGCCCAAGACCGCGAAACGGATGCACTTCGACATTATCCCACGGATGATGGATGAGTATCACCAACAGCTTCGCGCCTATCACACGCAAGATGTAGCGCAACAGGTGTCCAACCCTGTCTATCATATCCACGGTGCGGACGTGCCGCAGTCCGATATGGTTGTGCCGTTCTCGATGCTGCTTAACCTCGCCTCTGTTGCGGGGGCTGCGGAAAAAGAGCAGCTTTGGGGCTATATCCAAAGCTATGCGCCTGAAGCCTCTCCCGAAGCCAACCCGCAACTGGATGCGGCGGCGGGATATGCGGTGCGCTATTACAATGATTTTGTGAAACCCCAAAAGACCTTCCGTGCGGCGACAGAAGTCGAGCGGGCCGCAATGGCCGATTTGGTTGCGGCGCTCAAATCCCCTGAGGTGGCCTTGACCGAAATCGCGAAGAAGAACGCAGAGATGGGGTCGGATGAGGCGCTGCCCGAAGCTGATTTCACCGACGGTGATTTCTTGCAGTCGGTCGTGTTTGCGGTTGGCAAAAACCATGGGTTTGAAAACCTTCGCGAGTGGTTCAAGGCGCTTTACGAAGTGCTTCTTGGCCAGTCCCAAGGCCCGCGATTTGGCTCGTTCATGGCGCTTTACGGTGTTGAAGACAGTATTGCCTTGATCGAAAAAGGTATTGCTGGCGAGTTGTCGTAAGGCTGAATTCCTTAGACGTTTTCCACCAATAACAAGGCTGTCTTTCGTGGCGCTGGGATAACATTCTAGCCCACGGAGCGCCTGTGGTGTTGCGCCAAGCGACGAGGCAGCGAACGACCCCATAAGGGCTGCGTAAACCCTATCGTTTATCCCTTTCGTATCTCGGGACATGTGCCTTGAGGTCCATGGTTTCGGCTGTGGAGCTTGGCGGCGCATGGCCTTCAATGGATTCGAAAGGGGTTCGGATGAACAAGGCCATTACAGACGGGCTGGCGCTTATGCCGCCGGCATTTGCAAGCGGATTGGACGTATGGTCCAGTGAGAACGGTACACCAGGATCGGCGACCTACGACGGTGCAGGAAACGCGGCCTTTGTCCCCGCGGACGGTGATTTCGGCGGCGCGCTTGAAATCATCAAGCAATCAACAACATCCAAACTGCGCTACATGGGCGAGACGCCTTTGTTGCCCGGCATGTATTTGCGCATAACGGCGCGGGTCAAGGCGATCTCTGGCAACCTTCCCAACGTTCGCATTGCAGGTTGGGCGATGAACGCATCCGATAACCATGTCGCAGGTCTGACGGAAGTCGGATCGGAAGTGGCCTTGACCACTTATGGTGAGGTCGTGGAAGTGTCGGCCATTGTAGGGTCGGGATCGCGCAACGGCGTGGACATGCCGTGGGGATTGGAGGCCGTTTACGGGCATTTCGGTCTGGATCTGACCGGCGCGAATGGCGGCACGGTGCGCATTGATGATATTCGGATCGAGGATGTCTCGTCGTTTTTCTTTGCCGATAGCACCGGGTCGGTTGATGTGCGCGATTACGGGGCTGTTGGTGACGGTGTCACGGATTGCGCCGCGGCATTCGAGGCCGCTGATAATGCTGCCAACGGGCGCAAAATTCTCGTGCCGGAAGGTACCTATCATATTGGTGCGAACCTGAGCCTTGTGCATGAGCCGATTTTTGAAGGCTTCGTGACCCAACCTGACGATAAGTTTCTGGCGCTGCGTCGCGGCTACCATCTCAATTCCTATATTGATGCGTTCGGGGATGAGGTGTTGGCGTTCAAGAAAGCGTTCCAAGCGCTGTTGAACTATACCGACCATGAGGCGCTTGACATGTGTGGTCGCCGTATCGAAATCGACGCGCCGATTGATATGCATGCCGCCGTGGGGAACAAGAGCACCTTTGCCACCCGTCGCAAAATCTACAACGGTCAGTTCAACGTCCAGGACTCAAGCAATTGGGACCCCGAAACAGTGACATCGCAGGCGAGTTATTCGACGGCGAACGAGTTTGAACTCACCAATGTTGCCAATATCGCGAACATCCAAGTTGGCAGTCTCGTGACGGGTAATGGTGTGGGCCGTGAGGTCTATGTCAAATCGGTTAATGTCGGTGCGCAGAAGCTGGAGTTGAGCCAACCGCTTTGGAATGCCAACGCAAACCAGTCGTATACGTTTACGCGCAACAAATACGTGCTTGATTTCTCGGGATTCACCAAACTTTCCCAGCTTGAAATTATCGAGGTGGAATTCCTGTGTAACGGCCATGCGTCGGGTATCATGTTGGCCCCCGAAGGTATCTCGTTTGCCTTTAAGGACAGCCACATCAAATACCCACTTCAACGCGGTATTACCTCGATTGGTCGCGCTTGTCAGAACCTGACGATTGACGGCTGTCAGTTCGTGTCCAATGAGGGCAGCGTGGATGCAGATCAACGCACGTCGATTGCGTTCAACGTCAACGCCAACGACCCCAAAGTGCGCAATAACCGTTTTGTGTTGTTCGGGCATACGGCGGTGCTTGCGGGGACGGGCAACTTGTTCGTTGGAAACCACTGGTTCCAAGGCGATTACAAAACAGATAGCCCACGTGTGGCGGGGCTGGTGTTCACCGCAATGAACGTGAAATCCATCATCACGGGTAATTACATCGATAACTGCTTTATCGAAATGACGAACGAGCACGATATCGATCCCGATTTCAACTCCGAGTTTTCCTTCGGTGGTTTAACTATTACGGGCAATATCTTTGTGGCGACGGATGCCGCATCGTGGTTCTCGTTTATCGTGTTCACACCGCGCGGCGATGGCCATTTCATCAATGGTCTGTCTGTGCAGGGTAATACGTTCAAGGCGATCAACGGGTTCTTGGATCGTATCGACCGCGTGGACACAACCTATGCCGATCTCAATTACGGTCGGATGCGCAATATTGTGTTTGAGGGGAATACCTTCAACGGGATTTCGGAGTTGACGTTTAACCCTGTGTCGCTTGATTTTACGCAGGCCACAGCGTCGAGCAATTGGGTTCTAGATCCGTCTGAATACCTGCCGTTTGGCGGCTGGGCGCGGACGGTTGAGAGCATTGTGTTCAATGGCGAATTGACCGATAGCAGCGGTCAAACGGCCTCTGCGATGCCCTATGTCACTCCGAACTACGGAGCCAACTCGAACCAGATTCGACTGACTTTCCCGCAAGCGACACGCGGTACGGTTCAGATGTCTGTGCGGATGGACCGTCCGATCTAGTGGGACGCTTCAAAACTTTGCCAAAGGCCGGATCTCGAAAGCGGTTCGGCCTTTGTGCATCAGGCGATCAGGTCGTCGGCGCTTAGGGTATAGGCTTTGCCAAACCCGCCATTCAGATCGGCTGAGAGCGGTGTAAACTGAACGAAATTAAAATCGGCAAAATCGATATACAGTTTGGACTTCGGATGGTGGCTCAACCATGCGGTGCGTAGGGCGTCACTTTTGGGAACCACCTGTGCCTTTGCCGAGAGGCTAAGGCGCGGGAAAGCGAGAGGATCGCCTTTTGTTGGCGCTTCGCCGATCAAGAGCGAACAGATCGGGGAGGCCTTGAGACGGGCCGCATGTGCGGAGAGATCGGAGATCAAGGTGAGTAGTTCCCCGTCGGGCCCGCATCCGAAAGCGATACGCGTCACATAGGGCGCTCCCGTGTCCGGATCTACAACGCCGAGGGCGGCAATGCGGGCTTGCGCGATGAGGTCGCGGGCCAAGGTGCGCGCGGTGTCATCGGTCGGGCGGATCGGGGAGAGGGTGTCTTGTGTCATGCCCGCACCTTATGCGCTGAGGCATGTGCGGCTCAAGCCCGCTTTGGCAATTTGTGTTAGGCAGCCATACCCTGCGGGCGGGCTTGCGCGGAAATCCGGTAGCCAAGCCCCCAAACGGTTTCCAACATGTTCGCATCTCCCCCGCTTGCTTCGATTTGTTGACGGATGCGGGACAGGTAGACGTTGATGATCCGTGCATCGGGTTCGTCGTCCCACGCATAGAGATGCGCCATTAAGGCTTCGCGTGTGACCAAGCGCTCGCGATTCAGGACCAGCAATTCGAGAATTTCGTACTCTTTGCGTGTCAGGTGTAGCGATGTGCCGTTGATGTTTGCATGGTTGAGGACGGTATCGAGAACCATCGGTCCGACCTTAAGCTGCGCCGAGGCGTATCCTGATGCGCGGCGTACGGCAGCTTTGATTTGCGCGGCGAGGTAGGCAGGGTTCACGTCGCCCGCCATCACCACATCTGCGCCCAACTCATAGGCCTTGCGGCGGGCGGCCCAGTCTTCGTTTTGCGACAGGACATAGATTGGCATTAACGGCTGACGGTCACGCAGGTCAGAGAGTAATTTGTGTCCGTCCATATCCGGAATATCGAGGTCAAAGACGATGGCGCTTTGCTCGCCGAACTTGGCAAACTCAAGCAACTCAGTGCCATCGTTGACGCGCGTCACCAACAGGCCGGCTTCTGAGAGGCCCGCACCCGCGGTCATTGCATTCCAGTTCGTTTCGGCAAGAAGTACTCGCATAATCGACGTCCTTTCCAATGGGGCTACTCGTAAGGGGGGATCCATTCTGGACAAGTCTTGCGGCTTTTTCGCGCGGGGCTTGGGGCTGACTACGCCGTCTAATCGGGCGTGGGGGTCGGTTAAACAAATGTAAGCACTTTCGTTAATCGCCGCACAAGGTCTTGTTATGGTTAACGAAAAATACCGCGCTAAATGCGGCGAAAGACGGGGCGATGCAGAGTGGATTGTGATGGAATTACGGCGCAAGGGCGGTGAGTTCGCGAAGGATGCCCGTGTTTTCTTGGTAAATGCGCTGAACTCAAAATCCGACAGCGTCCTGTTTGATGGCGCCGAGAGGGAATCACCTTCGTTGACACGCGTCATTGCGCGCACTGACAGCGGGCGATCCTCGTGCTAGGCTTAGTCTGTCGCGCGACAGTTTTAGGGAGGACCACATGCCCCAGATAATCAAAGACGCCCACATCCAAACCGTTCTGACCACGTTCGAGACATCGCCAGCTTCGGCGCTTGATCTTATGGAGGCGCTTCAGGCGGCTTACGCGGAGTGTATTTCAAAACAGCCCGGCTTTATTGCTGCCGCGCTGCATATGAATGACGCGCAAACGCGGATTGCCAACTATTCGCAGTGGCAAAAACGTGAAGACTACCAAGCGATGCTACGCACAAATGAGATGCGTAAACGCAATCGCGAGATCAACAATATGTGCAAGACGTTTGAACCCGTCATGTACGATGTACAGGGAGTTTATTGATGCGCCTTTTAACAGCTTTGATGATTGTGGCTGCAAGTGCTGCAAGTGCCGATCCTGTGGGGATCACGAAGGACATTATGAGCGTGACGGTCGAGACCGCCTCCGGGCCTGTCGAGATTTCGCGTGTTCAGGATAATGCCGCAGTGATCGAGGGGGATTTCGCTCAAATCGCCCGCCCGTGTCCAAACTTCTGCATCCAGCCGATGATCCCCGCCGAGGGGGTAACCCCTGTGGGCGAATTGGAAATGCTCGAGTTCCTGAACGATCCGAACGTGGTTGTGGTGGATGGTCGTGTGCGCTCGAACTTTGTGGCGGGTGCCATCCCGGGGGCGATCAACATTCCATACACCGAGGCTGCGGATCGTTTGGGCGAATTGGGCTGCGAGCCTGATTTCGAAGGGTACATTTGCGAAGGGGACGATGTGAAATCCGTCGCCCTTTATTGCAACGGTCCGTGGTGTGGCCAGTCGCCCACCGCCGCGCGGCGCATGATCGAAGCGGGGTTCCCTGCGGAGAAAATCTATTACTACCGTGCAGGGATGCAGGGGTGGACTATGTTGGGTCTGACGGTTGCCAAGTAAGATTGGCCGCACCTGTTAGGGTCGGCGATAATAAAAGGGCGCGGTGCTGCGGGTCTTCCCGGCCTCATCGCGCCCTCATTTTGTTTAAGTGGTGTTAGTCGCGCAGCGCGCCTTCGTCGTCGGCGCGAGCCCGCATTTGAGCTTTCACTTTGCGTCCCACGATGAGCGGCAAGATGAACCCGACGATGGCAATGACCCACAGCGTGATCGACAGCGGACTATCGACCAAAGTCGTCCAGTCCCCGTTGTCGATGGTGATCGCACGGCGCAGGTTGTTTTCCATTGCGTTGCCCAACAGTGTGCCGAGAATGATTGGCACAAGTGGCACGTCAAGTTTGCGCAGCACCCACCCCAAGATGCCAAATCCGATCATAACGAGCAGATCGAACGACGATCCGGAGATGCCGTAGATACCGACGAAGGAGACCATCGCGACGATGGGCATCAAGATGCGCGGGGGCACCATCAGCACACGGGTGAACAGCCCCACCATCGGGATGTTCATGGCCAAGAGCATGATGTTCGCGATGAACAGTGCCGCGATCAGACCCCAAACCACATCTGGGTTCTGGCTGAACAGCAATGGGCCCGGTGTGATGTTGAGCGACAAAAGAACCGCCAATAGCACAGCCGTGGTGCCAGATCCCGGAACGCCGAGCGCCAACATCGGGACCAAGGCTCCGCCTGCAGCGGCGTTGTTGCCTGCTTCGGGAGCGGCAACGCCACGTGGATCACCTTTGCCAAAGGTTTTGCCGTCTTTATCGACAAGGCGCTTTTCGAAAGAGTAGGAAATGAACGATCCCAGCGAGGCCCCTGCACCGGGCAACACCCCCGCGATAAAGCCCAAAGCCGTTGAGCGGATCATGGTAGGTGTCGTCTCTTTGAGCATCGACAAAGGTGGCGTTAGACGGCCAACTTTGATTTTGTCCGCCGAGCCTTCGGCGTCGCCGTGACGACGCTCGAGAAAGATGAAAACTTCGGACAGAGCAAACAGGCCGACGATGGCGACGAGAAAATCGAGGCCGTCATAAAGGTGGACTTCGCCAAAGGTAAAGCGTGGCACGCCTGTTTGCGTGTCGACGCCTATCATCGCAAGGCCGAGGCCAAGGGCGGCGGCGAAAGCGGATTTGGCTTGGTTGGTTGAGGAAACCCCGCCAAGGGTCATAAAGGCCAAGGCAAACAACGCGAAATATTCCGCAGGCCCAAACAGCAACGCGATTTTGACCAGTTGTGGTGCGAGGAAAATGAGACCCCACGTGGCAAAGAAGGCTCCGACGAAAGACGCGATGCCAGACAGCGAGAGCGCTTGTCCCGCCATGCCCTTTTGCGCCATCGGGTAGCCATCGAGACAGGTCATCATCGCGGGTTCATCGCCCGGAATGTTGAGCAGGATCGACGAAATTCGGCCCCCGTACATCGCCCCATAATAGACCGAGGTGAGCAAGATCAACGACGGTGCCGCGCCAAGCCCGAGTGTGAAGGCGAGGGGGATAAGAATTGCCACGCCGTTGGACGGGCCAAGGCCGGGCAGGGCGCCCATGATCGTGCCAAGAAAACAGCCCAACAGGGCGAGAAGGATATTTTGCCACGTCAATGCGATGGCAAATCCGTCTGCGAGAGACGACAAAGTGTCCATGAGTTCTCTCCTTTAAAACCCGAGCGGGCCGCGTGCGAGCGACAGGCCGAGGATGAGGTGAAAGACAACGTAGATGCCAACGGAAGTGCCGAGGCCTGTGAGAACGGTTGCGAGCAATCCGGACCCCAAACGCCACGTCAGGTAGGCGGCGGCAAAGGCGGTGGAAATGACGAAGCCGACCACGGGGAGCAGTTCGGCATAAAGAACCATCACAACGATCGCCGCAAGAATTTCGGTCAAACGGCCAAGGCTCGGCCATTCAGGGGCAGTATCAGGCTTGAGGGCAATGGCGATGGAGCTAAGGCCGAGAATGGTGGCTATGATAAGCGGGAAGGCTTTGGGGCCAACGGCATCAGACAGGAAGCTCTCCTCAATCGCCAAAGCGGCCAAGGCAAAACCAATCGCGATTAAAAGGCCAACAACACCAAAAATACGATCACTCATGGGACTATCCTTTTGAGGGTATGGTTTGGGAGACGTGCTTAAACTTCGGGCGCCACATTGATATGCGGCGCCCTCATGTCAGCGGATGCACATCAATTATTTGATGATGCCGATCTCTTTCGAGATTTTCTGGATCTGGGCAACGCTATCGGCCACAAAGGCTTCGAACGCAGCGCCTTGCAGGTCGAGTGGAGCCAGACCGTTGTTGGCCATCGTCTCTTTCCACTCAGGTGTCGCATAGAGGTCCGCGATTTTGCCGACCCATGCGTCATAGGCCTCGTCGCTCATATTGCCAGGGGCGTAGAACCCGCGCCAGTTTGCGCCGATGGCGTCAACGCCTTGTTCCTTGGCTGTTGGGAAGTCGGCAAACTCGCCCTCAAGACGTTCTGGGGAGAGAATGGCCAAGACGCGAATGTCGCCACTATCGACGAAGCCTTTGGCCTCGGAGATGTCCCCAGTGAAGGCCTGAACAGACCCTGCGAGAAGCTGCGTGACAGCCTCGCCGCCACCGTCAAAGGCGATGTATTTCACCGCGCGTACATCCTCGATACCATAGGCATTTGCGGCGATCAGCACTTTGAGGTGATCCCATCCGCCAACGGCAGAGCCGCCAGCCACCGAGATTGCGGTCGGATCGGCCTTGATGATGTCGAGCAGCGCGGGCAGGTCTGCGATTTCGCTATCTGCGGCCACTGCGATCACGCCGTAGTCCGCGCCAATGGAGGCCAGCCAGCGCACTTCGTCCATCGAGTTTCCGGGGAAAGCGCCTTGGGCCAGTCGGGTTGCTGTCGCAGAAGAGGCTGCAACGATCAGGTCGTTATCATCGCCACGTTTGTTGACAACTTCAGCAAAGGCCACGCCGCCACCGCCACCAGCGAGGTTCACAACCTGCATGGTTTTGTCCAACAGTCCCAGGTCTTGGAGAGATTTTCCGACTTGGCGGCAGGTGAAATCCCAGCCACCGCCGGGGTTCGCGGGGGCGATACATTCAGGATTTTCAGGGGTGAAGCCTTCAGCGAGTGCGCCAAAGGTGGATGCGCCGAGCAATGCTGCGGCGACAACGGTGAGGCGTGTTGCCTTGATGAACATGTGTATTCTCCTCCACAAATTTTCTTCGGGCCGTATGGCCGCCCGATGTCCAAAGCAGTCGCACCACAGGTTTGCGGTCTCCTCGCGACTTGCTATGAGGTTGTGTACACGGCAAAGCTGTCGTGAACCTGTCATGGGGAGACACTGGGCAGGGGGAGGAGGGACCATGCGAATATTGATCGTCGAGGATGCCGCCGATGTCGCCGAGGCAATCGCCATTCGGTTAGGCAAAACCGGTATGGCATGTGATCTCGCGGAGAGCTGCGCGGCAGCCGAGGACTTTCTCGCTGTGCAGCGCTATGACGCGATCGTGCTCGACATCAATTTACCCGACCGCAACGGCACCGAATTGCTGCACGCTATGCGCCAACGTGGCGACCGCACGCCCGTCTTGATGCTCACCGCACTGTTCTCGGTCGATGACCGCGTTTCTGCGTTGGACCTCGGCGCGGATGATTATCTTGTCAAACCGTTTGATCAACGTGAATTAGAGGCGCGATTGAGGGCGCTCGTCCGTCGTGAAGCCGAGCAGAAATCCGATGTGATTTCTCTTGGTCCGCTCACCTTTTCCCCTGCCACCTTGAGCGCGACGTTGGGAGGTGAGCCGCTGGATCTCACGCGCCGAGAGGCCACTCTGTTGGAGCTTTTGTTGCGCAGTCAGGGCGCGATTTTGAACAAGCAGCGCTTGTATGACGGCTTGTTCGCCTTTGAGGATGCGGACGTTGGGTTGAACGCCATCGAGCTTTACATCGCACGCCTGCGCAAGAAACTCGCGCCTTCAACCGTGGGCATTGAGACGCAACGCGGGCTTGGGTATCGGATTTTTAACGATGGATAGACTGGCAGCAACTCAGGCCCTTGATCTTGCGGGACAACGAACATTGTTGTCGCGGGTGATGGGGGGCGTGTTGTCATTGCTCGCGATGGGCGGAGTGGTGGTGATGCTGGCCTCCTTTGCCTATGGGAAAAACGCGGCGCGTCAGTCTTTTGACCGCCTCTTGGTCGGCGCGGCAAGTGACATCGCAGAGTCGATCAATGTGGTGGATGGCGTGCCAATTGCCGACATTCCTGTCTCTGCCTTTGGTCTCTTGGCTTTCGCGGATGAGGACCGTGTGTCCTATTCTGTGCGCGGTCCGGATGGAGACCTATTGACGGGACATGAGGAGGCAAAGGAGCGCATTGATGTGGCCCACTCGTTGACGCAACCCCATTTTTTCGACGCCAAAATTCACGGCGAGCCTGCGCGCTTTGTTACCGTTGTGCGGCGGTTTTCGGAGCGTGATTTCTCTGGCAATGTGTTTGTCACCGTTGGGCAGACGTTGCGGGCGCGTAACGCGATGGCGATGAGCCTGACGAAAGGGGCTGCTCTTGTGACGGGCTTGGGCGGGCTTGCGTTGATTTTGAGCGCGTTCTTTGTGATCCGCTCCGCCATGCGCCCGCTAGACCGGATGACGCGAGAGCTCTTGGATCGCGACCCTTATGATCTGACGCCAATGCCTGCCGATGGTCCTGCGGAAGTGGCCGTCATGGTCCACGCGATGAACCGCTTTATGCAACGCCTCGACCGACAGGTCGGCGCTATGCGGCACTTGATCTCCGATACCGCGCATCAACTGCGCACGCCCGTTGCCGCGATCCGCGCTCAGGCAGAACTGGCTATTGAGGATGACGGGGATCACCTGCCGCAACGATTGGACCGTCTGGTGCGCCGTACGCGCTCGCTCGGTACTTTGCTCGATCAAATGCTGTCGCGGGCCTTGGTCATTCACCGTGCCGATAATGCGCCACCCACACCTGTGGATTTGCGCGACATCGCACTCAAGGTGTTAGAGGACCGCGATCATGAGGTTCTGGCTCCTGAAGCGGTGGTGGAATTGCGAATTGGCGAGGCCCCTGTGATGGTGATGGCGGATGACATTTCGTTGAGCGAAGCCGTTAAAAACATGCTTGCGAATGCGCTGCGCCATGGTGTGTCGCCCGTGGTGATCGGCACGTCTTGTTCGCAAGATCGCGGCGCGATTTGGGTTGAGGATGCGGGAGACGGACCGCCCCCTTATGTGTTGGACAAGATCGGCCAAAGGTTTGAACGCTCTGCGGCTTCCAAGGGCAATAGTGCGGGTCTGGGCCTGTCGATTGTGAGGGCCGTGGCGCAGGCCTTCGGTGGTGAAGTGCAGATGGGAAAAACGGACAGGGGGTTCCGTGTCACGTTGAGCCTACCCCAAAAGATGGAAGGCGCTCCCACATGACTCGATCAAAGTTTCAGCAAGGTCTGCGCGGCGCTCTCGCGGGGCTTTGTCTTTGCGCGGCACCTGTGGCAGCCCAAGAGGCCATTGCCCAATTTTCGGCACAAGGCGCGTTATCGCCCACCGAGTTGCTTGTACGCTCTACTACGGACATCGCCATTCTTGCGCCTGCGCTCACCGCTTTTGTCGAGGCCAATCCGCGTGTGTCTATCACCTATGAACAATGGGGGTCGAATGCGCTCTATAGTGATAGCCGTGCGGCGTGCGAGGGAACCGCGAAATCTGCGGATGTGGTGATCTCATCAGGCGTTCATCAAATGTTGGATCTGGTCAATCGCGCCTGTGCGAGCCCTTATGTGTCGACCTATACGGCGACCCTTCCGTCCGCGCGCAAATGGCGCAACGAGCTTTGGGGCATTACACAAGAGGCCGCGGTTATCATTTACAACACTGCCTTGGTGCCTGATGAGGATGCTCCACGCACACGTTTTGCATTGCTTGATCTGATGCGCCGTCAATCGGCGCAATACCGTGGTCGGATCGCAACCTATGATATTGAACGTTCGGGGCTCGGGTTTCTGTTTGCCTTCATGGACAGTCAGGAAGCCACAACATTCGGGGGGCTTTTGGAGGGCTTTTCGCGGGTTGATGCGGTGGCGACTTGTTGCTCGGCGGAGATCATCAAGGGCGTCGAACGCGGAGAGTATCTTATTGCGTATAATGTGCTGGGCTCCTACGTGGCCTCCGCTCCGCATGAGAACCTCGGGGTCATTTACCCCAAAGATTATACGCTATTCTTGTCGCGAGCCTTTATGATTCCGAAAACAGCGCAGCGGGCAGAACAGGCCGCACAGTTTCTGGATTTCCTGTTGTCACCTGAGGGGGAACAGATTCTGGCGCAAAGCAATCTTGTCCAGCGCCAGGACGGGATTGATCCTTCATTGCCGCAAAGCGCACAGCGTTACATCCCCATTGATATTACCTTGCTGGTCGCAATGGATCAGCACCGTCGGGCGAGTTTTGTCGAAAAATGGCGTGCAACGTTTGGTGATGAGTTGCGTTAGCGAGCGATGAGGTGCTCCAAGTGCGGCAGACGTTGGTGTTTTCCTCTGATTGAAAGCCCACAATTCTGTGGTGCGAAAGCCGATGGCGCGCTGTTCCCTTTCGTATGCGCATGACTTCAATTGTATGAAAAAAGTGCCGGGAGCGCCGTCAGTCTGGCGTTTGTCGCAGAGATCGAGAAGCGAACCGTTCGTGCTGATTGGTCCTTTTATCCATCTATCTGTTCTGTTAAGAAATTTCAGTGGTTTTGGCCCCGTAGCTCAACTGGATAGAGCAGCCGACTTCTAATCGGCAGGCTGAGGGTTCGATTCCTTCCGGGGTCGCCATTCCACCGCATGTGATGGCTTTGGAGTGCAGCTGCGAATGAGGCGGGACATGGTTTCTCTAAAGGATTTGCCGCTCGTTACGCGTATCGTTTACGTGGTGGAGCAGGGTTTTGTGCATGTGCTCTTGCCTTTGATCTTTATTCTTTTGGCCGTTCGCGCTCGCAAGGAACCCGCCCACTTACATCATTTATCGCATCGGTTCGGGTTCTCCCCGCCTTGTTCCAAAGGCGCGGTATGGGTCTTTGCGGCATCCTTGGGTGAAACACGTGCGGCTAGCCCTTTGATTCGACGCTTGAGGGCCGCGGGCCACCACGTCCTTTTGTCTCACCAATCTCCCGCCGGATTGGCCGAAGGGGCGCGCTTGTTTGCGCAGGATGAAGGCGTGACGCAGTGCTACGTCCCATTGGATGTATTTTGGGCTGTGCGGTTGTTTTTGCGCCGAACGCGCCCTGCGGCATTGGTGGTGATGGAGATCGAACTTTGGCCCGCCATGCTGTTTGAAACGGTGCGCAAAGGCATTCCTGCCGTGATGGCGAATGGCAATCTTTTAGAGCGTTCGATCGGCAATGGCCGTGGTTTGCGGGGACAAATTCTCAAGCTGTACTATTTGTTCAGCCATATTTTTACGCGTACACAAGAGTATAGTGATCGCTATGCCCGCATCGGCGTAGACCCGTCGCGGGTCTCTGTGGTGGGAGATATGAAATTCGATCAGTTGATTGATCCCACGCATTTGGCGCTCAGTGACAGATTACGCACGGCTTTTGACGGCGGCGCACGTGTTTTGATGATCGCGTCGTCGGTTGAGGCGGAGGAGCGCATTCTTTTGCCAATGGTGGCGCGGCTTTTGGCGGCAGATTCCGGATTGCGTGTATTATGGGCCCCGCGCAGCCCGCAGCGGTTTCAGGCTGTGGCGGACGCCCTTGTCTCGCTTGGCCTGACGGTGGCACAGCGATCTTCTTTCGGGGCCGATGCAGCAGAAACCTTGCCGCAGGTGCAGGTCTTGGTCGGGGACAGTACGGGCGAAATGAATGCCTACTATCCGTTGGCGGATTTGGTGTTCGTGGGGGCGAGCCTTGTGGATCATGGCGGGCATAATATCGTTGAACCTATGGCGCTCGGACGTCCCGTCGTGATGGGGCCCTCGACATATGGCATAGACTTTGTTGCCGAACCTGCCGCGCGTGTTGGTGCCTTTGAAAGCCTGCCAGATGCGGCGACATTGGAGGCCCGTATCGCGGCACTGCTTGCAGATCCTTCTGCACTTGCCCAAATGGCCGCGGCGGCGGTGGCGTTTATGGCCAACCAAACAGGCGCTTCAGATCGGACCTTTTTGGGCCTGCAGCCTTTTCTGAACTTGGACGCTTAAGGAGCCAATAGATGAGCCGCAAAAAGCAACTGTTCTGTGCTATGCCTCATCGTTCGGCGTGTTTTGGTGAGGTCTCAGACAACCTAGATACTGCCGCCGAAGAGGTTGAAAGCTACCTTCTTGGTCTGTAGAAACCGAAGTGATGTCGCCCGTTGGGCGCAATAAAAGATGGAGCCGCAGATGCTTTCGAATTCCACTATTCTCGTAACTGGCGGCACTGGCTCATTCGGCCATGCTTTCACGCGTATGACGTTGGAGCGCTATAATCCCAAAAAGATCATCATCCTGTCGCGCGACGAGATGAAGCAGTGGGAAATGGCTAAAATTCACGGCGATGATCCCCGAGTGCGTTTTTTTATCGGGGATGTGCGCGACCGTGAACGGTTGTACCGCGCATTCCGTGGGGTGGACTATGTGATCCACGCTGCGGCGACGAAGATTGTTCCGACTGCCGAATACAACCCGTTCGAATGCGTCAAAACCAATATCAATGGCGCGATGAACGTGATTGATGCCGCGATTGATTGCGGAGTGAAGCGCGTGGTTGCCTTGTCCACAGATAAGGCGTCCTCCCCCGTCAATCTGTACGGCGCCACTAAACTGGCCTCCGATAAGCTGTTTGTAGCCTCCAACTCCTACGGTGGTGAACACGGCACACGCATGGCCGTTGTGCGCTACGGCAACGTCATGGGCTCGCGGGGCTCTGTCATCCCGTTCTTTAAATCCATCGCGGATAAGGGCGTTTTGCCCATCACGGACCCTCGCATGACCCGCTTCATGATCAGCCTTGAAGAGGGTGTCGAGCTTGTTTGGCATGCGCTTGATGACATGGAGGGCGGCGAGATTTATGTGAAGAAGATCCCGTCCATGAAAGTGACCGATGTCGCCCGCGTTCTGGCCCCTGACGCGAAACAGGAAGTGGTGGGAATCCGCCCAGGTGAGAAGCTGCACGAGCAAATGATCGGCCCCGAAGATGCGGCGCACACCTACGAGTATCCCGAACATTTCAAAATCTTGCCTGCAATCAACAACTGGTCGGCAAGCCCCGCACGGATCAAGGATGGCGTGAAGGTGCCCGATGACTTCACCTATGCGTCCGACACCAATCCTGAATGGATGAGCGACGCCGATTTGCAAGCGTGGATCACGGCTAATGAAGCCAAGATCGGCGAGATTTGATTGTGGTGTTCGTAGTGAATATTCTGGCCATGACGTTTAAATAAAACGTGTTTTGTCCTGGGCTTGGTTGTTGGTTCCAATGTCTGGGTAAATGTGTTTTTCTACTCAACGCGGAGTGACGCAATCAACTCTAACAATTTGCAGGAATAATGAGACTGTGACAGTTTCTATTCAGCCTGAATTTTCAGTTGTAATTACTTGCTATAATAAATCATCCACAGTCGCGGGTGCAATAAAGTCAGTTCAAGCGCAAAATTCGAACTGTGAGATCATTGTCGTTGATGATTGCTCCACCGATACCTCTCGTGAAGTTCTGGCGCAGTTTTCAGATATCAATGTCATTCTGCACGATGTGAATAAAGGTGCGTTGCAGGCCTACTTAACTGGAATGCGAGTGGCCCAAGGGCGATTTATTGTTATGCTTGATGGAGATGATGCGCTCGCGGACGGCATTTTAGAGGAATTGAGTAACGCTGAGATCCTTGATGATACTACAAGTATCCGTATGGGAATTGCTCAGCGTAAAGATGCTACCAATCGAACTGGGGCGCCATCTGGCGTTCGGGTTAACATTACTTTCCGGCCTGGGTGGCTTTTTGCGGCAACCCAGTCAACGGGCGGTGCTGCAAATATATTTCCCAATACCCTCTTCAAAGAAGTCGATCAGGCGTTAGGCCAAAACTGGCCCGACATCGTCGTTCAAGACCATATTTTGCCTGGGATGCTCGCATTTGTATCAAGGCGCGTTTTGAAGCTATCGAATGTCGGATATTTGATTCCAGATGTTCCTTTGGATCGTTCATTAGGTCAGAAAAGGCATAGAATGGATAACGATAGGTTGTTATCGGACCAAGCTCTCGCTGCGGCCACATTTAATCCAGCGTTTTCGCAAGGATGGATTAGCCGTGTCCTCTTGCAACTAGCACTCGTTATTCGCATCAGAAGATTAGGGCGTAAGTACGGGGTCGCGACTCGCAACGCATTTGGCTTGTTATTGTCCTCCCGCCAAAGGAACGATGCAGTTGATAGAATCTCATCGGTCATTCGTTCAAGCCCTAGTTTTTAGAGGTTCACGCGATCAAAATGCTGCGCCAAAGTGTTGTCTATGTTTAGCCTCTGCTTCACTGTCTGTTGCGATTCAGTAGTCCAATCGAAAGCAAAGCCATGACCAACACCTTCATCCCTTACGGACGGCAAGACATCACCGACGAGGACGTCGCTGCGGTGGTTGAGGTTTTGCAAACGGATTTCTTGACACAAGGCCCACAGGTGCCCGCGTTCGAGGCTGCTGTCGCTGAGCGTGTGGGCGCAGCTCATGGCGTGGCGATGAATTCGGCGACATCGGCTTTGCATGCCGCCTGTATGGCGCTTGACCTTGGTCCGGGCGATTGGCTTTGGACCGTGCCCACGACTTTTGTGGCCTCGTCAAATTGCGGGCTGTATTGCGGGGCACAGGTGGATTTCGTGGACATTGATCACGAGACCTACACCATGAGTGTCTCGGCATTGAGTGCGAAACTCGAAGCTGCGCAGGCGGCAGGGACATTGCCCAAAGTGATCGTGCCCGTGCATCTATGTGGTCAGTCTGCCGACATGGAAGCGATAAGCCGTGTCGCACGGGCCTATGGTGTCAAGATTATCGAGGATGCGAGCCATTCCATCGGGGCCGACCATCAGGGGCTCCCTGTTGGTGACTGCCGCTATTCGGACATCACTGTCTTTTCGTTCCATCCCGTGAAAATCATAACCACCTGCGAAGGCGGTCTTGCCACGACGCAGGATGCGGGCCTTGCGCGGAAAATGGAATTGGCGCGCAGCCACGGTATTACGCGCGAGGCAGATGAAATGACCCATGCGCCAGATGGTCCGTGGTATTATCAGCAAGTCACCCTGGGCTATAACTACCGTATGACCGAAATTCAGGCCGCTCTTGGTCTGTCGCAGTTGACGCGGCTGGACAGTTTTGTGGCGCGGCGGCGGGAGCTTGCGGCGCGATATAATCAGTTGTTGGCTGACCTGCCAGTCACCTTGCCCGCTCAACATCCCGATACAAACTCGTCATGGCATCTCTATGTGGTGCGCGTTGCCGCGGATCGCCACGCGGCGGTGTTTGACGCCTTGCGGGCTGCGGGAATTGGGGTGAACTTGCATTATATACCCGTCCACACACAGCCATACTACCGCGCGATGGGCTTTGCCGAAGGGCAGTTTCCCAATGCCGAGGCCTACTATGCCGAGGCTATTTCTATCCCGCTTTACGCGGGGCTGAGTGATGCCGACCAAGATCGTGTGGTCGCGGAGTTGGCCAAGGCCTTGGCGGTGACCCAATGAGCCTGTGTGTGATCCCCGCACGTGGCGGATCAAAACGAATTCCGCGCAAGAATATCCGTGAGTTTCACGGACGTCCGATGATCGGTTGGTCGATAGCTGCGGCTCGTGAGAGCGGCCTGTTCGACCGTATTGTGGTCTCCACGGATGACGCGGAAATTGCACAGATTGCACGTAGGGAAGGGGCTGACGTGCCGTTTATGCGCCCTGAAGAGCTGGCCAATGATCATGCTGCAACGGTGCCTGTCGTCGCTCATGCGATCTCGGAACTCGGTTTGACGGAGGATGTGCCAGTGTGCTGCCTCTACGCGACCGCGCCGTTTGTTCAGGCTTCCGATCTTGTCGAAGGATTGCGTCTGTTACACGCGGGGGCAAGCTATGCGATGGCAGTGACGGAGTTTGCCTATCCGATCCAACGGGCCTTGCGGCGCGACGCGGACGGAGCGGTGGCGATGATGGATGAGGCGCAAATGCAGGTGCGCAGCCAAGACCTTGAGCCCGCGTGGCATGATGCGGGACAGTTCTATTGGGCTTTGGCCGCAACATGGAAGGCTGCTGCCCCCGTCTTTGGCGTTGGCGCACATGGTGTGGCGTTGCCCTCTTATCGCGTGGTGGATATCGACACGCCCGACGACTGGGTTCGTGCCGAAGCCCTGTTTCAGGTTTTGCAAAAATGAAGGTGGTGTTTCGCGCTGACGCTTCCGTGCAAATGGGCACAGGCCACGTGATGCGGTGCTTGACGCTTGCGAAGGGTCTGCGAGAGCGGGGACACGACTGTCGTTTTGTCTGTCGTGACTTGAACGGCCATCTAGGTGAAAGAGTTGTAGGCGATGGGTTTGATCTGACCTTGCTCCCCGCGCCCTCAGTCGCGTTTACACCTGCGGCGGATGATCCTGCACATTCGGCATGGGCCGAGGTGGCGTGGGACGTGGATGCGGCACAGACCCGCGCGGCTGCCCCTGATTGCGATTGGCTGGTTGTGGACCACTACGCTTTTGATGCGCGGTGGCAGAAGATGGCGCTCTGCGCTGGCGCGAAATTGGCGGTCATTGACGATCTCGCCGACCGCCCGCATATCGCCGATCTGTTGTTGGACCAAAACTTGGGGCGGCTTGCGTCGGACTATGACGGCTTGGTTCCCGATGGCTGCATTCGCCTCATTGGTCCGCGTTATGCTTTGCTGCGCCCGGAATTTGCACGGTTGCGAGATGAAAGTCTGGCACGGCGTGAAGGGGCGCACTTAGACCACATCCTTATCTCAATGGGTGGTGTCGACAAGGATGACGCGACTTCACGTATACTCATGGCTCTGGCCGAAAGTTCGTTGTCGGATCAATGCCGTATCACCGTAGTCATGGGGCGTAACGCTCCTTGGTTGGACAACGTTCGATCTCTTGCCACAACGATGATCAATCCAACAGAAGTGGTGGTCGATGTGACGGATATGGCGGCGTTGATGGTGCAGGCCGATCTGGCTATTGGCGCTGCGGGCGGCACGTCGTGGGAGCGGTGTGCATTGGGGTTGCCGACACTGATAGCGGTATTGGCGGACAATCAAATGTCTGCCGCCGCAGCGCTCGCCTCCGAAGGGGCCGCGATAGAGGTCGGAGGCCCTGATTCCCCCGAGTTTTCCGTACGCTTGTCGGACGCATTGCATCAGGTCCAAACCTCAACCACGCTGAACGCGCTGTCCCAATCCGCAGCGTGTATTGCGGATGGGCGTGGTGCGACGCGTGTCGTCAACGCCCTTGAGCAGCCGTTAACCCTGCGCCGCGCGACGATGAATGACGCCGAAGTGATTTGGACGTGGCGCGACGCATTACCTGCGTCGCATTTTCACACAGGGATCAAGCCGTCCCTTGCCGATCACCTTGCGTGGTTTTCGCGAGCCCTCGATGATCCGTACCGCCGCCTCTACGTTGCGGGAGATCCTGCGATCGCGCACCTTCGGTTGGATGTCGACGACGCAAAGGGTTGCGATGCCCGCCGTGCGGTGGTGTCGATTATCCTTGCACCAGAGGCGCGTGGAGGAGGGCTCGGGGTTCGACTTTTGGCAGGCCTTGCTGATATCGGTCGCGCAGAGGGTCTCGCTACGCTTATTGCCGAGGTGCAAGTTGAGAATGAGGCCTCATTGGCCCTGTTTCAATCCGCAGGCTACGCGCAGGTCGGGCTTGAAAACGGTTTTTGTTCATTCCGCCTCGACCTTTTTTGACCCCTTGAAATCCACTTCTCTATGCGCCACCAGTTCCTGATAGGAGACAGCCATGACAGTACATCCAGAACTCAGCATCGCCGGACGGCGCATTGGTCCGGACCATCCCCCGTATGTGATTTCCGAGTTGTCGGCGAACCATAACGGGAACCTTGATGCGGCGCTTCGGCTTATTGATGCGGCCGCGGCATCGGGGGCGGATGCGGTGAAAATCCAGACCTACACCGCTGATACGATTACGCTCAACTCCACGCGTCCTGAATTTCAAATCACTTCTGGAAAATGGGCAGGACAAAGCCTGTATGAGCTTTACCAGTCGGCATACACGCCGTGGGAATGGCATGCCGAGATGTTCGCACATGCTCGCAAGCGCGGCATCACGATGTTCTCCTCACCGTTTGATCCTACCGCGGTCGACTTGTTGGAGGACTTGAACGCGCCTGCCTATAAAATCGCGAGCTTTGAGGCGGTGGATCTACCGCTCATTCGTTATGTGGCGTCGACGGGAAAGCCGATGATCATCTCGACGGGGATGGCGGATGCCGAAGAGATCGCCGAGGCCATTGCTGCGGCGCGTGAGGGTGGCTGCAAGGAACTTGCTATTCTGCACTGTGTCTCGGGCTATCCTGCTCCTGCGGGCGATTATAACCTTGCCACAATCCCTGACATGATGTCCCGCTTTGGTCTTGTTACGGGGCTCTCGGATCACACGCTCGATAACACCACGGCCATTGCCGCTGTGGCGCTTGGCGCCTCGGTGATTGAAAAGCACATGACCGAAGACCGCAACGGTGGTGGCCCCGATGACAGTTTTTCACTGGAGCCAGACGAGTTCGCAAAGCTGTGTACGGGTGCGCGCACCGCGTGGGAGGCCTTGGGGCGTGTGGATTACGGGCGCAAGTCTAGCGAGACATCTAACGTGACCTTCCGCCGTTCCCTTTATTTTGTACGTGATTTGAAAGCGGGCGATACGATAACCGCCGAAGATTTCCGTTCTGTTCGCCCCGGATTTGGCGCGGCGCCAAAGCTCACTGATCAGATCATCGGTATGCGGGTCCGCGAAGCGGTCGAAGCCGAAACGCCCGTTTTGATGGATAACTTAGAGAAATGATCAGCACCTGACGTTTGCGGGTCTGGCGATGTCAGACCCGCTCGCGTGGTGTTCGATGGTGATCATCGGCACTCTGCCGTGATCAGATCATAGGCGCTTCCCGAGCTCTACGAACAAATTCTTGCGCTCGTTTTGCGGCGTCGCTGTTGTGCGGACGACGTTGCAGCGCAAGCGTGGCTCTGTTGGGTTTAGTGGCCCGCTCCGCTTTGAGGAAGGGAGCGATACGGCTGCCTTTCGAAGGGGTGTGACCAGTATCGTTGACTTCACGTGTCATGAGAGGACTCCTTTCGTGTGCAGCAGTATAGCACAAATCACACGCCGTTGTCTGATGTCGCTCAAATCTAGCGCAGATTTCCGCCTGTTTTGCGTTGCCACCTCACGAGAATGATAAAGCAAGTGGCGGTCAAAAGGGCGGCGATCAAAAAGGGTGCGCCGGGGAGGCGGATGGGGGCATCTGAGCGCGTAAAGATTGCAAAAGTTTCGGTCATCAGGAGCGGACTGACGATGGTCGCAAGGGCCGCAATGGAGCCTAAAACGCCTTGCAATTCGCCTTGGCGGTCATCGGGGGCCGCGCGGCTCATGATGGCTTGGAGCGCGGGCATGGCGATGGAACTGACCCCTGTGATCACCGTCAAGAACCACATCACAGCGACAGAGGTTGCAAAGCCGATGCTGACGAAGGCGACGACATCAATCACGATTGTGCCGAGGACAACCACATAGGCCCCGAACCGTTTTGTTAGAGGGGCGATGAGGAAGGCCTGCGAAATGCCCATGGAGACACCAAAGACAAAAAGGGTCAGGCCGATGGTGGTTGTGTCGAGGGAGAATTGCGCCTGAGCAAAGAAGGCCCAGATCGCGGGATAGACGAAATAGGCGACCTGATAGAGGCCAAACACCACGAGCAGGGGTAGTACGCCGCCGAGTGTGCCGATGGCATGGAACGCGGCAAAGGGATTGGCGCGTTTGAGGGAAAAGGCGCGGCGTTTATCCGCGGCAAGGCTTTCGGGCATGACGAAGAGACCAAAGAGCGCGTTGCCGCCTGCGAGGATGGCGGCGGCATAAAAGGGCGCGCGGGTGTCGATGCCTGCCAGAAGCCCGCCGATGAGGGGGCCAAGGGCAAAACCGATGCCCATGGCTGCGTGGACAAGACCAAAGTTCTTTTCGCGCTCCTCAGGGGCCGACACATCCGCCATGAAGGCGCTCGCCGTAGATTGCGTGGCGGCTGTGATTCCCGCAAGGAGGCGCCCCAAAAGCAACAGCCAGATGGTGTGCGCCATGGCCATGATGAGGTAGTCGAGGGCGAAGATAATGAGTGCGGAAATCAGAATGGGTTTGCGCCCGAACCGATCTGACAAGTTGCCCACGATCGGCCCGAAAAAGAACTGCATCACTGCATAGCTCGTTGCCAGAACCCCGCCCCAAATTGCGGCGTCTGATAGGTCGCGGCCCGTCAGCTCGCGGATGAGGTCGGGCATAACGGGAAAGATAAGCCCGATGCCGATCCCGTCGATCAAGATCGTCAACGTGATGAAAATCAGCGGGAGGCGGCCCGTCACGGTTGCGTCCCCTCGGGGGCGGTCAGAATGCAGTCGACCAAGCGTTTGGGCATGGAGAAAAACGGTGAATGCGACGATGGCAAATGGTGCACGGATGTGGTGGGCCAGTCGCTTGTCATTGTGGCCTGATAGGCGGGCGGGATGACGCGGTCGTGGTCGCAAATCACAAAACTGCGCGGGACAGATTCATAGGCGGCGGTCAGCATGAGTGGGGTTTCTTGCGGTGCGATGGGCTGCGGGTCAATACGGGCAAGCGCGAAGTTGATGACTTCGGGCGGGCAATCATGGAAAAAGGCGTCAGGCGCTTTGGCTGTGATAAATTGAAATGCCAAGCCGTCATCGGTGCGCTCGATCAGGTCGAGGATCGGATGGGTTGGTGCGGCGCGGCGGCGGTCTGCAAGGCTTACACCGTCAAGCGGTACATAGGCGCAGACATAGACAAGGCGGACGATTTTGTCGGGGGCCGCTTCGGCAGCTGCGGAAATCGGATAGCCCCCTGCGGAATGACCGACCAGCACCACAGGAGC
This sequence comes from Celeribacter sp., assembly GCF_048266405.1. Taxonomy (GTDB): domain Bacteria; phylum Pseudomonadota; class Alphaproteobacteria; order Rhodobacterales; family Rhodobacteraceae; genus Celeribacter. The sequence goes on along the minus strand of NZ_JBLWZO010000001.1, from coordinate 881,251 downwards.
GCCGCCATGCGCATCAATATCGGCTAGAATGGCGTCGCGGTAGGCGTCCAGTGTGACAGCCGCGAGAGGCGTGTCATCCGCGCCGTGCGACGGCAGGTCCAAGGCTCGTGCGGAATGCCCGCGCCGCGTCATTTCGGCCAAGACATCGCGCCAACACCATGCGCCGTGACCAGAGCCGTGAATGAAGAGATATGCGGGGTTATTCATGGTCAGCGCCGCCGCTGGGAATGTGCCCAATGTCGGTGAGGAAACTGGTGAGCAAAGCGGCGAAATCTTTCGGCGCGTCGACGCAGGGCAGGTGTCCAGAACGGCGCATCAATTCGAACCGTGATCCAGGGATCAGGTTGACGGTCTCGCGCACCAAGTCGGGCGGGGTTGATCCGTCGTATCCGCCCGCAATCCCGAGGCAGGATAGCCGCAGGCCGGACGTCGGCGTGTAGAAATCCGTGCCTGAAATAGCTGCGCAGCATCCCAAATAGCCGCGCTGATCTGTGTCGAGAATGGCGTTGCCCCAGCGGGTCGCCTCATCTGTGGCGCGGAACTCTGGCGCAAACCACCGCTCCAGAGTGGGCACAACAATACTGTCGAGGCCCCCGTTGCGGATCTGGGTCATGCGTGCGTCCCACACGGCGGGCACACCAAGTTTGGCGGCGGTATTAGACAGCACCAAAGCGCGGATTTGGTCGAGGCGTTTGATGGCGAGCCCTTGGGCAATCATCCCGCCGATGGAACTGCCAACAAATACCGCGTCGCGCACGTCCAAGGCGTCGAGCAGTTGTTCGGCATCGGCAATCAGTTGGCCCATAGAATAAGGAGCGGGCGGGGTGTCCGAGTGACCATGCCCGCGCATGTCGTAACGGATGAGGCGGAGCCCATTAGGCAAGTGGGCGAGGGCGGCGTCCCAGACATCAAGTGTGACCCCCAAGGCATGTGAAAAAACCACAGCGGGGGCGTCTTTGGGGCCTGTGTCTATTACGTTGAGTTGGATTCCGTTGACTTCGACGCGCATCGCTTATCCTGTTTCAGCAATCTTGTGATTGCCCTATTCAGTAGCGGCGCGCGTCGACGCGTTCAATGAGCTACGGCAATCATGCCCGAAATTATCAGGGCGCCACCGAGGATCATTCGGGGCGTGAACTTTTCCCCCATGAACAATGCAAAGACGAGTACGAGTGCCGTCTCGACACCCACCAAGACGAGGTACAATTGCCCCATCGAGTTGTTTTTTAGAAGTGCGATCTCGCCAGATGCGGCGAGTGCAAGACCCGCGAGGATGAGAGCAGCTCCTCCCCAAGCGAATTGTATACCTGAGACGAGTTTCATCCCCATGGTGGCAAGCGCGTAGCTTGAACCGACTAGGATTAAAAGAACGGATTGCGGTACTGCATAGGCAAACATATGGCCTCTTGTTGTTGTTAACGATGCCCTCAATATAGCGCTGCACCGCCGCATCTCCTACAAGAATTAAATTCCTATCGACTGAACCTAACGGCAATCTGAGCCAAAAAGCGCTCAATCACGTCGAGGCTTTCGGATTCATCCAGAAACGGCACATGTCCGCGATCTTTTACTTCGGAGAAAATCATATCCGGCCGACGGCGGCGCATCTCTTCAACGCATTCGCGAGTGAGAAGAGTGGAGTTTTCGCCCCGTAAAAGCGCCAAAGGCAGGCCGGAAAAGGAATCAAACAGCGGCCACAGGTCGGGCGTTTGTCCCGTGGCGCCCGCTGCCTCGACGGCGTCGCGGAGCCGTGGATCATAGCGCAATTCGAGCCGTGTTGGGCCTTGTGCCCAGATCCGCCGCGCATAGGTCATCCAACCGTCCCGTGTGACGTTTGGAAACTGGGTGCCAAGTGCGATTGGCAGCTTGTCGGCGGCACCGTCGTATGAGCGGTAGGCGCAGGGGCGGCCAAGGTAGTCCATGATGTGCGCCAGACCCGCAGGGTTCAACTCGGGGCCAATGTCATTGAGTAGGACACCCAACAGGCGAGGCTTTGCCGTGGCGGCCAAGACCATAGCAATCAATCCACCGCGAGAGGTGCCCAAGATTGCCGCTTGGTCAATGTTCAGATGATCAAGCAGAGCCAGAGCATCCGCGCTTTCTTGGGCGATGGTATAGGTCGCAGGGTCGGTGAATTCAGACGCGCCTCGGCCACGGCTATCGAGGCGTATCACCATCGCGCGGTCTGCGAAGTGAGTCACAACAGGCTCGAAATCATCCATGTTGCGGGTTAGGCCCGCGAGGCACAAAAGCGGTGTGCCTTGCCCCTGCAAGTCATACGCGAGGGTTACACCATCGGTGGTTTGAAATGTGGACGGTGACGGTGACATTTGCCCTCCTGTGGTCGTGTGAGCCAATGGGGTTAGGCTTGCACGGGGACGGCGCAGAGGGAAGGCCTTACATCAGGCTGTTAAGAAGCCACCATCCGCCTGTGAAGTGCGTGCAAAGAATGAACGCATAAGCGGCCATGACCAAGAGGGCTTGGTTCGGGGTGAGCATCTGGATTTTGTCGCGCCGTTTATGCAGAAGGCTTTGGAGGCCCGCCCCCGTCAGCACAAACATGGCGATGGACCCGTCTTTGAGCGCGGCAGAGAAGAACGCCGCTGTCATAAAGACCGTGATGAGCGTGCCCATGCGGGGCCAGAAGGCCTCGGAAATGGCGCGCACCACATGCCCGCCGCCGAAGGGCAGGAAGGGCAGTAGCATGATAAAGTTGAAAGCGCCGAGCATGATTGCGGTGGCGCGGAACACATTTGCTGCGGCAGGAGCGGATGCGGCGAAGGTGTGGAAGAGGGCAAAGCACAGCACCATCGGCACAATGGAGAGCGCGGGGGCATAAAGCGCCACGTAGCTTTCCTCAAGGGCGGTATTGAACCGTTGATCCGAGCGGGGCGCTGCAAAATAGGGCAGGGGAACGAGACGCACACGGGCGACCTCATGGCCGACAAAACGACAGGCCAGTGCGGCACTGATCTCATGCAGCAGCACGGCAAAAATGAAGGCAAAGCCCATGAGGGGCGATGTTGCTGCGGCAACCAGAGAGGTAATGCCAAATCCGACAACAACGCTCACGCCATCAAATCCCGAAGGTTGGATGCGTCCGCTTTGCGCTGTGACCCCTTTGAGCAAGGGAAGCGCGAAGACGCCCAAGGCCAGAGCGAGCATCAAAAATGACATATAGAGTTCCCAGACTTTGCGTGGTTGGTATTCGGTCAGATTTGCGGTCAAAATATGGCGAGAATGTGGCGGCGCCATAGTTAACCGTCGAGCATTAGTCCTAAAAACGGAGAGTTTCGAATTGGTTAACAAAACAAAATCCGCAACAGCGAGAGGGCCGCTTTCAGGGCTGGATCAGGCCGTCGCAAAACCCACATTTGATCGGGTTTTGTAAGGGGCGTTGAGCAAAGAAAAGCCCCGCATCCGAGCGAGGCTTTGCAAGGTCGTTTTAAGGCCGCTCCGCGCGTCTTACAGGTTTTCTTCCTGCGGCATCCCGAGGACGTGGAACCCGCCATCAACGCGGATGATCTCGCCCGTCGTATAGGCTCCGCCATCGGAGTTGAGGTAGACGGCTGTTGCGCCCACAGATTCTAACGTTGCATTGGAGCGCAGCGGAGCGTTTTCCGTGGTGTGGCGATAGGTTTTGCGCGCACCGCCGATGGCCGCCCCCGCGAGGGTTTTCATCGGGCCAGGCGAGATCGCATTGACGCGGATGCCTTCGGGGCCGAGGTCATTGGCGAGGTAGCGCACTGAGGCCTCCAACGCCGCCTTGGCCACGCCCATGATGTTGTAGTTTGGTGTGACGCGGTTTGAGCCGCCATAGGTCAGCGTGATCAGCGAGCCACCGTCGGGCATCATCTCTGCGGCGCGTTTGGCCACGTCGATAAAGGAGTGGCACGAGATGTGCAGGGAGTTTTTGAAGTTCTCCACGGAGGTGTCGCGAAAGCGTCCCGTCAGCTCGGCTTTGTCCGAAAACGCGATGGCGTGGACGACGAAATCGAGCGTGCCCCATTTGTCCTTGAGCGCCGCAAAGGCCGCGTCCATTTGCTCGGGGTTGGTCACATCCACGTCGACCATCGTGTCCGACCCAACGCTCTCGGCAAGGGGTTGAAGCCGTTTGCCGAAGGCCTCGCCTTGATAGGTAAAGGCCAATTCCGCGCCCGCTTCGGCACAGGATTTTGCGATCCCCCAAGCGATGGAGCGTTCATTGGCGACCCCCATAATGAGACCGCGTTTGCCTTTGAGAAGATCGGACATGGTTCAAACCCTTTTTGTGTTGGAGGGTAATTGACCGTTTAAACGGAAAAGGTCAAGTTTTTGGAGTAGACGACCCACTTTGCAGCTCTCAAAGAAAACGGCCGCGCTCTTGCAAGCGCGGCCGTCTGAGCATTCTCGCAAAACAAGATCAGTCGCGATACTTCGACAGAAGCATAGAGCCGTTCGTGCCGCCAAAGCCGAAGCTGTTGGTCATCACCGTGTCCAACCCTGCGTTGTCGACGCGGGTGGTGGCGATCTCGTTTGGATTAATGGCAGGGTCGAGAGTTTCGACGTTGATCGACGGTGCGATGAAGTCGTTCTCAAGCATCAGCAAGCAATAGGCAGCTTCTTGTGCGCCTGTGGCCCCTTGGGAGTGGCCTGTCATCGACTTGGTGGAAGAGATCAGCGGGGTGCTGCCTTCACCAAAGACACGGCGGACGGCCTCGACTTCGCCGACATCGCCCACAGGTGTGGAGGTGCCGTGCGCGTTGATGTAGCCGACCTTGCGGTCCTCGCTGAGTGTGGACAGGGCCACACGCATCGCGCGCTCGCCGCCCTCACCAGACGGTGCGACCATGTCGGCCCCATCGGATGTGGCGCCGTAGCCCGTGACTTCGGCGTAGATTTTCGCGCCGCGAGCAATCGCGTGGGACAACTCCTCAAGCACGAGGATCGCGCCGCCGCCACTAATGACGAAGCCGTCACGGTCGGCATCAAAGGCACGCGAAGCTTTCTCGGGCGTGTCGTTGAATTTGGACGACATCGCGCCCATGGCATCGAACAGGCACGACAGGGTCCAGTCCAGTTCCTCGCCGCCGCCTGCGAACATCACGTCTTGCTTGCCCATCATGATCTGCTCGGAGGCAGACCCGATGCAGTGCAGGGACGTCGAACAGGCGGAGGTGATGGAGTAGTTGATGCCTTTGATCTGATAGGCGGTCGCCAAGTTGGCGGAGATGGTCGAGCCCATGCACTTCGGCACCGCGAACGGCCCGATGCGTTTGGTTGCCCCAGAGGACAGCGCGGTTTGGTGTGCGGCGAACATGGCGGAGGTCGACGGACCACCAGAGCCCGCGATCAGACCCGTGCGCGGGTTGATGATATCGCTTTCCTCAAGGCCAGAATCCGTGATCGCCTGTTGCATGGCGATATAGGCATAGGCAGCGCCTGGCCCCATGAAACGCAGGGCGCGTTTGTCGACGTGATCCTTGATGTCGAGTTTCACATTGCCCGCAATCTGACTGCGGAAGCCGTGCTCGATCATATCTTCGTTGGCGGTGATGCCCGATTTGCCTGCTTTGAGCGAGGCGAGAACTTCTTCGGCATTGTTACCGATGGAGGAAACAACCCCCAAACCTGTGACGACGACGCGACGCATTGCGTGCTCCTTTTATTGCTTGGGTTCGTTGTACGGCAGGGGGGGAGGGGCGTGCAAGGGGGAGGGTGGTGCGAATGATGATAGAACGTAAGTCCCAATGACTACAGGGACGCAATCTTAAGAGCCATTGTTTTTGCCCTAATCTGTACTCACTTCGCCCATTCCAAAAAATTGTTGCGCCAAAATGCCAAAGCGTCTTCGTGCAGCGATGAATATGGTAATAGGGTTAGAGTTTTATCGGATATCACGGAATAATCTAAGGCCTCGATAATTGCGTTATCCGTCAATAATTCAATGAGGTTTACGATCATCTCGGCGAATGTAATCAAGTCTCTGATGGGAGCATATTCGTCGCGCTCCCCTTGTATAAAATTTTTGTCGGAGTGGGCGGCGACTTCGTCGCGAAATTCTTTGATTGTTTTGGAATATGGCCTAGAATCTGTGTTGAATTTTCTAAAGGCGTTATGAATCTTCGTTTTTGTTTCGGCACTTTCTACAGGGTTAAGCCCGTCTAAAAGGAAGTTTTTTAACTGCTTCACGTTGTGGCTGTGCTGCGTATCTTCAATTGTTTTCGTGCAAAACAGGACAAGTGTATCCGTTGTCGTGTCGAGTCTTCTAATCGCTACGCGTCCAATCGGGTTTTCGAGTGGATTGGAAAGGTCAGACTTATTTTCTTGCTTGCAGCATAACTAGCTCGCGTTTCCTCGAACGCTCTTATGAACGCTATGTCTGCCAAAGCGTTGTTAGCTTGAAGAACCCAAAACTCTAATACTTTGAGCTGGTAATGGTTTTCCATTGCCTCGTCCGTTTAGATTGTTTCTTAATGAACATATCTGCTCCCGCACAACTGATCACGTCAAGCAAACAAAAAACGGCGAGGCCCATGCCCCGCCGCTTCAATCTCTCATAACCAAAATAGGCCGTGCGCTTTCGCACTTAGCTCTCGCTAAGCGCCACTTTCATGTCCTTGACCTCATAGGCCAGTTCGCCGTCGATCTTCACGATCCCGTCGGCCACGCCCATCGTCAGGCGGCGGGTTTGGACGGCTTTGGTGAAGTCGATCTCATAGGTCAGCAGTTTCGCCTCTGGGCGCACCATGGCTTTGAGTTTGATTTCTCCGACGCCAAGCGCATAGCCGCGACCGGTCCAGCCGCGCCAGCCGAGGTTGAAGCCGGTGAGCTGCCACAGGCCGTCAAGACCCAGACAGCCGGGCATGATCGGGTTGCCGGGGAAGTGGCATTCGAAGAACCACAGATCTGGCGTAATGTCGAACTCGGCGCGGACATGGCCTTTGCCATGTGCGCCACCGTCGGCGGAGATGTCGGTGATACGGTCCATCATCAACATCGGTGGGGCGGGGAGTTGGGCGTTGCCCTCTCCGAACAGCTCGCCACGGGCGCATTTCAGAAGGTCGTCTTTGTCAAAGCTCGTTGGATAATCGGCCATTGAGGCGTGCCTTTTCTGTCGGTCTTTATAGGTTCCGACCCGTTTATCATTCCCTTTAGGGACCGCGCAAGGGCGCAACATTCAATGTGTCGCGGTGTGGGATTTGGGAATCTCATTGAAAAAGGGCGGTAAAAGACCCTATATTGAGCTTCAGAGTGAAGGAACCTGCGCCAACATGAAACAGATGACCGAGATTCAGACACGACGCGGTGAAGCGTGGCTGTCCACAGCCAATGTGCGCCCGACACGGCAGCGCGTGGCCTTGGCGAGCCTCTTGGTCGGGGATGGGCATGATCGTCATGTGACCGCCGAAAGCCTTTATGCGGCTGTGTGTGATGCGGGTGAAAAGGTGTCGCTTGCAACGGTTTACAACACGCTTCGGGCGTTTTGTTCTGCGGGCCTGATGCAAGAGGTCACGGTTGACGGGACGCGGTCCTATTTTGATACCAACATGGCAGATCACCCGCATTTCTTTTGGGAATCCTCGGGTGAGTTGACCGATGCCCCTGCCGAAGAGCTTGAAATTTCCCGCCTTCCAGAGCCGCCCGCAGGGATGGAAATTGCCTCGGTTGATGTGGTGATCCGCCTGCGCGCCAAATCCAGCTGACCCGTTTTTGTGTATATGCCGCAACTGTGGCAAGCCTTGGCTTGGGCGGGGCCGCATGGGCGCAGGGTGCTGTTCCGTTGCTTTTTGTCGATGCCCCAAGCCCGACGACATTTTCGATCTCCTTTACCGACCGACAGTTCAATGCCGATGAGGTCTGGTTCGTTACGGGGACGTGTCGCGACACGCCCACCCCCGCGCCGATCTATGTCACGCCGTTGGAACTGGACGCGGAACTCAAAGTGTTCTTGTCGCGCTATCGGTTCTCTGCTGTGCGTAGCGTTTGTGTCGTGAACCAAGAGGATGCGCCGCCCGCGTTTTGGGCGGCTTACGAGAAAACACGGGAGAAAAAGTGATGGCTGTGTTTCAGGGCGAGGATGGTCAGGTCCGCTGCGCATGGTGTGCTGCGCATCCCGAATACATTCGTTACCACGACGAGGAATGGGGCTACCCCGTTACCGACGACGTGCGCCTGTTCGAGAAGATCTGCCTTGAAGGGTTTCAGTCGGGCTTGTCGTGGTGGACCATCTTGCAAAAACGCGAGAATTTTCGCGCCGCTTTTGCCGGGTTTGATATCCATGAGGTCGCGGCGTTTGATGATGCCGATGTGGCGCGTCTTGTGCAGGATGCGGGGATTGTCCGCCATCGTGGCAAGATTGCTGCGGCGATCAACAATGCGGCCCGTGCCATTGATCTAACCGCCGAATATGGTTCGCTCGCCGCTTATTTCTGGTCGTTCGAGCCAAGTGCGGAGCGGCAAGAGCGCGAAAAGGGCGGGGAGATGTTTGTGGCCACGACCGAGACTTCGGTTCGCCTGTCCAAAGACCTCAAGAAACGTGGGTGGAAATTCGTGGGGCCGACGACTTGCTATGCCTTTATGCAAGCGATGGGTATGGTGAATGACCACATGCCGACCTGCGCCAGTCATGCAAAATCGGAGCGCGCCCGCGCGGCACTCATCCGTCCGAAACCTGTTTAGCGCGCGAGGTGTTCGGCCAGTCCGCGCAGCCATGTGCGGATGGCTGTGGCGGTGCCATTGGCGTCAAACCGGCTAAGGCTTTCCCGTGTCCAAGTGCTGTCCAATGCGGCAAGCCACGCTTCGCGCTCGGCGGATTTCTCATTGGGGAGGGGCAGGGTCTTTGCCGCGCGTAACAGTTGGCGCAACTCCTGAATGTCACGCATGGTGCGAAAGGCGTCTATCATCGGGGCGGTGAGTTTGGGCACCTCGCGCCATGATTGCCCGAACATGGCCGTCACGCGCTGCCCCGCGCCTAAGCATTCATAGGTCACGCAGCCTTTATAGCCGCGCGTCTCCAAATCGTTATGAATCGCGCATTGGTGCTGTGTCAGATGTTTACAGGCCTCGCCTGCGTCTTTGTCGTGGGCAAAGCGCTCCCCTTTGTCGAAGGCAAAGGCGAGACAACATAGGGCGGCGCAATTGGCACAGTCTGAGGTGAAATCAGCAGAACTCATGCGAGCGTTTTCCTCTCCCGTGTCAGGACTGTCAAAGGAAAAGGCGGTCCGCATTTCTGCGCACCGCCTCTTTTTGTTTTCGTTTCACGGGCCAGAGCCTTAGGCGACGATCTCGACAACTTCGATATCAAAGGTCAGGTCTTCGCCAGCCAGACGGTGGTTCGCGTCCAGAACAACTTCATCGTCAGAGATGCTGACGACAGTGACAGGGATCACTTGACCTTCGGGTGATTGCATCTGAAGTTGCAGACCGACCTCAAGTGGGATCTCGGCAGGGATTTGTGCGCGGGGTACGGCTTGCTGTGCTTCGTCGTGGCGTGGGCCGTAGGCCTCATGTGCTTCAGCGACGATGGTTTTCTTTTCACCGACACTCATGCCAGGAAGGTGTTTGTCCATGCCGGGAATGATTTGACCAGAGCCGACTTCGAACTCAAGTGGGTCGCGACCCTGCGAGCTGTCGAACACAGTCCCGTCTTTAAGGGTGCCTGTGTAGTGGATGCGAACTTTGTCGCCGGATTTAACTTCGCTCATATTGAATTCTTTCGTGCCGAAGTGGATTTTGAGGATGCCCTTCGGCAGTCCCTCTGCGAGTGCGGGACAAGATAGGGGCTGAAGCTATGATGTAAAGGCGTGAGGAGGGAAAGCTGTTAACGGCTGCCAAAACGTCACGGAGTTTGAGGCGCGGGCGGGCAGATGATCCTTAGCGGTCCTATAGGCCGTCGCGTTAGAACCACTGCCCAGGTTCGATGAGACCAAGCGACAAAAGCTGTTGGCTGTTCCATTTGAACTCGGTTGAATTGTGCCACATGAAGGTGTCGATGTCGAAGGTCGACCCCGCGTTGGCTTTGAGCGCTTTGGCTGTGCGGAACGATCCGACGGCTGCGGTGATGTTGTTATGCCACGGGCAGGCGTAGGTGTTGTATTCTTCGTCGTTGAACAGATGAGCCTCGGAGAGTTTCAGGCCCTTCTTTGCCTTGAAAATCGAAATGCGATCTATGCGGCGGCGGCTTGGTTCAACGTGTTCCTCGAAACGCCACCGCAAGCCCCCAAAGAAATCGAGCTGTCGTTCTTTTGGGCCTGCGTTGCCACTGCGGCCCAAGGCGTAGTACCCCGAGCGATCCAAGTGGGCGTCTTCCAAGGAAACGGCGCTCGGGCACTCCCAAAGATTGCCTGCGTAGAGATCAATCACATAGGTCAGCATCGAGTCGCGGCGTTCCTCGGTGTGAAAGGTCAGCAGGTCGTTGATGGTGCGGGTCTCGCAAAACGGGAAAAAGAGGTATTCCGCATTGTAGCAGTAGTAGAACCAAATCCCAGGCGCGGCGGCGATCAGCGCGTTGACTGCATGTGTGAGCATGCCCGGGGCGCGGGTGTTGTAACGGATGCGCACAATTTTGGTCACAATCCCCTTTGGCACATCAATTTCGTCGGGCGCGAACAGGATGACGGTTTTGAAGCCTTGAGCGAGGTGGTGGCGCAGGGTGGAGGCCACTTCGACATCATCCTCAGCAAAGATCAGCGCTACAGGCCCTTTGGCAAGGCTGTCTTTGCCGTCTTTCAGGAAGATATCTAGGCTCTCGTAACGCATTGGTACTCCGACTCACATGGAACTGAGTGTCCACGATTGCGGTAAAAAGGCCATGAAGATTAGGGGATTGCAAGCAAACGGGAAACAATCTCGGTCCTGTGTGTTGAGGTGGGGCTGAATGGTCGCACTCTTGCGCTGTGGTTGCGGGGTGTGGCTGGCATCGGCGTTTTTGAGGCGCGTTGGCGGGGGAACGGCAAAACCCGTTTGCTCCAAAACCACCCCTGCTGTAGAGAGACGCCTTGAATTCCTCATGAAACGCGGACGCAAAGCCATGGCCGAGACCAAAAAGCTCTTCATCAAAACCTACGGGTGTCAGATGAATGTTTACGACAGCGAACGCATGGCCGAAAGCCTTGGCGGATCAGGCTATACTGAAGTGTCGTCGCCCGAAGAGGCGGATATGATCCTGCTCAATACCTGCCATATTCGCGAAAAGGCCGCTGAAAAGGTTTATTCCGAATTGGGGCGGATGAAAGAGCTCAAGATCGCTAATCCAGACCTCAAAATCGGTGTTGCGGGCTGTGTTGCTCAGGCCGAGGGTGAAGAGATCATGCGCCGCCAGCCAGCGGTCGATCTGGTCGTGGGGCCGCAAAGCTATCACCGTCTTCCCGATTTGGAGGCCAAAGCGCGCAAAGGGATCAAAGCCCTCGATACGGATTTTCCTGAGGAAGACAAATTCGAGATGCTCAAGGCACGGCCAAAGGTCAAACGCGCCCCCGCTGCCTTCCTCACGGTGCAAGAGGGTTGTGATAAATTCTGTGCTTTTTGCGTAGTGCCTTATACGCGCGGTGCCGAGGTGTCGCGTCCCGTGGATCGCATCTTGCGCGAGGCCGAGGATCTGGTGGACCGTGGCGTGCGTGAGATCACGCTCTTGGGCCAGAACGTCAACGCCTATCACGGCACGGGCGAGGGCGGCACATGGGGGCTTGCGCGGCTCATTCGCCGCTTGGCCGAGGTTGATGGCTTGGAGCGCATTCGCTTTACCACGTCTCACCCCAACGATATGGAAGACGACCTGATCGCTGCGCATGGTGATTGTGACAAATTGATGCCTTACCTGCACTTGCCCGTGCAGTCGGGATCGGATCGCATCCTAAAGGCGATGAACCGTAAACATACGGCGCAAGATTATCTGCGTCTCATGGAACGCATCCGCGAGGCGCGACCCGATATCGCCTTGTCAGGTGATTTTATTGTCGGATTTCCGGGCGAAACGGATCAGGATTTCGAGGACACGATGAGCCTTGTTCGTGAGGTCGGTTACGCCTCCGCTTATTCGTTTAAATATTCCCCCCGTCCAGGAACCCCCGCCGCCGAGAAGGGCGACAAAATGGTGGATGAGGATGTGGCAACCGAGCGGCTTTACCGCCTGCAGGGCCTCATCACAGAACAGCAAAAAGCGTTTCAAAACGAAATGGTCGGTCGTGAGGTCTCTGTGTTGTTTGAACGCAAAGGACGTGAAGCGGGCCAAATGGTTGGAAAGTCCGAATATCTTCACGCGGTACATGTCACCGATGACGTGGAGATTGGCGAGATCAAACGGGTGAGAATCGTGGAGAGTGGAACAAATTCTCTGGGCGGCGTTCTGGTTTCTTGACCTAAAGTCAGGAGGCAATGCCACCCAACACGCCCTTAATGGCAACAATTACCCCATTCCATGGCGAAAGTTTCCACACTAAACACAATATATAGTAAAAGTTTCTTCACAAGCCCACGGAATTTGCTATCCTTCGCCAGTAATGGGTGATCATTTTTTTGTCGCGTGGGTTCGCGGGTCAAAAAGATGACAGCAACAATGAATTTGTGGGGGGCAGCCAGCCGTGTTGAACCAGTATATTAAAAAAGGCATCGCCATAGCAGCAATTGCAGGCATGACCTTCTCAGCGACAGCAGCTTCGGCTCAAATGATTTCGGGGACCGTCAACGGCGAGCGTTATGCGCCGACGATCTGGATTGATCCCGATGGATGCGAGCACTGGGTTATGGACGATGGTGTTGAGGGCTATATGGACCTCAAAGTGAACCGCCAAGGTCTTCCGACCTGTCACCCGGTTCAGTCTTGCGCAGTGATGAACTCTGATCAGTTGTTTGCGACGGACAAATACACCATTTCCGCGGCTGGGCGTCAGCGTCTCGCGGAATTTTTCTCGAAGGCAAATGCACGCGCCTACATCATCATTGGTCACACCGATAGCCGTGCCTCTGACGAGTATAACATGCGCCTGAGCTATAACCGTGCAAATGCGGTTGCCAAGGTTGCCAAGCAAACGGGCGCGCGTATCGCGGACGTTCGTGGCTACGGGGAGCGGATGCCAAAAGCGTCCAATGGCACCGCAGCAGGCATGCGCGAAAACCGCCGTGTCGAAATTATCTGTATCAAGTGAGGAGAGCTCCGATGAAACTACTCAAAGGCATGGCGCTTCTCGCCGTTATTGGTTCCCTTTCAGCTTGTGAAGGCGGCGGCATTGGCGTCGGTAGCAAGCAAGACAAAACTGTCGACCGTGGATTTGACAACAAGCACCTGAGCCAGTTGGTTGCGGGGATTTGGGTTGATCCAATCGGGTGTGACCATTGGATCATCGATGATGGTGTCGAGGGTTACCTGTCCCCACGCGTGGACAAATACGGCAAGCCTGTTTGCTCCGGTATTGCACCACCAAATACGGCTGTTGGACCGTATAAGGACGGCTCGACCTTCGCTGACTCGATTTAAGATCGCAGTTAAGTCCATACCTCAGTTAAATAGAGGCCTCCGCATTAGGCGGGGGCCTTTTCTTTGCGCGGCGATGGCGCGTTTGTGAGCAGATCATATGACGTTTTTGCAAAGTTGGCGTGTCGGCCCTTGCGTTGCCTCTCATCCCTTGGCACCATCGACGTAATATCCCTTTCGGACACGGAGAACCATTTGGGCACGAGCGCATTGACCCCCCCGAACACACAAGTCGGCGCCCACGAGACGCTGTTGGAGTTTAACGATAATCGTCTGCTGATTGATTTGTGTGGCGCATTTGATCGCAACCTCGCCCAAATTGAACAACAGTTAGAAGTCCAGATTGTCCGACGGGGCAATGTCTTGGTCGTGATGGGGGCCGTGCCCGCACGGGAGCAGGCCACATCAACGTTGCAAGAGCTTTACGCCAAACTTGAAGTGGGTCGCGAAATCGACGCGGGTGGCATCGACGGTATGATCCGTATGGGGGAGGGCGGCTCTGACACTGATCAATCGGGCAACCAGATCGAGATGTTCAAAGGTGGACCGGTCGAGATCAAAACCCGCAAGAAAATGGTCGAACCCCGCACGGCGGGACAAAAGGCTTATGTGCAAAGCCTGTTCGACAATGAGATGGCCTTTGGCATCGGACCTGCGGGGACGGGTAAAACCTATCTCGCTGTGGCGGTGGGTGTGAATATGCTCATCAATGGCAAGGTCGATAAAATCATCCTGTCTCGCCCTGCGGTCGAGGCAGGTGAACGGCTTGGCTTCTTGCCCGGTGATATGGGCGAAAAGGTCGATCCTTATATGCAGCCGCTTTATGACGCGCTCAATGATTTCATCCCGCCCAAACAGCTCGCTCGCATGCGCGAAGACAAGACCATCGAGATCGCGCCGTTGGCCTTTATGCGCGGGCGAACATTGAGCCGCGCCTTTGTGGTGCTTGATGAGGCGCAGAACGCGACGACCATGCAGATGAAGATGTTCCTGACCCGTATGGGCGAGGGGTCGCGTATGGTGATCACAGGCGACCGTTCGCAGGTTGACCTCCCACGCGGGCAAACCTCGGGGCTGCGTGATGCCGAGCGTATTCTCGCAGGGGTCAAGAAAATCTCGTTCAATTACTTCACCGCCAAAGACGTGGTACGCCACCCGCTCGTGGCTGCGATCATTGAGGCCTATGAGGCCGCCGACGAGGGGTAGAGCCGCGACGAGGGCGGACTAGGCACGCGGCGTGATCATGTATAAAGCAACGTGAGCAGCGTATTATGAGAGCGACACCACAGCGTGACAGTTGACGTATTGATAGAAGATGCCCGTTGGAAGACGGTGGACATTGAGGCCTTGGCCCTCGCCGCCGAGCGTGCAACCCTCACGTATCTTGGTCTGGATCCCGAGGTTTGCGAAGGATCGGTTCTGGCCTGTGATGACGCAAAGATCAAAGAGTTGAACACGCAGTTTCGCGAAAAGGACAAGGCGACGAATGTGCTGTCTTGGCCCGCAGCCGAGCGTGCGACCCCAAATGCGCGCCCGCCATTGCCCGAACCCGACTTTGATGGCGCGGTGGAGCT
Organism: Celeribacter sp.; assembly: GCF_048266405.1. Classification (GTDB taxonomy): domain Bacteria; phylum Pseudomonadota; class Alphaproteobacteria; order Rhodobacterales; family Rhodobacteraceae; genus Celeribacter. The sequence goes on along the minus strand of NZ_JBLWZO010000001.1, from coordinate 866,227 downwards.
TGGTGATATCGCGATTTCCTTTGACACTTGCGCCCGCGAAGCAGAGGAGACGGGCACGCCATTTGCGGATCACGTAACCCATCTCATCGTTCATGGACTGTTACATGTGTTGGGATATGATCACATCACGGACGCAGATGCGGATATAATGGAGTCCACAGAGACAGAGATACTTGAATCTTTGGGGGTTGCGGACCCATATTAGGGGCCAGCCCGCGTAATTGGGCAAGAAATGTTGGAAAGGGAATATGGGCGACACAGAGCCTGGGTCTTCTACGGCAGCGCAGAGCGCGCCAACGGAACCATCACAGAATTTAACTGAGCCGCAAAAAACGTCGGGATTTTTAACCCGCATTTTTTCGGGCTTTTCGTCCACCCCGTCTCAAGAGACAGAGCCAACGGTGTCAAACACGGCCCCTGCACAGGTGGAGCGTGCGCGGTTGGGCATGCTCAACCTGCGTCACATGCGGGTGGATGACGTCATGGTGCCAAAGGCCGATATCGTGGCGGTCCCTTCAGATATCAAGAAAGACGATCTGGTGGCCAAGTTCCGCGAAAGCGGCAACACGCGGTTACCTGTCTATAAGGGCACGCTTGATACCCCTATCGGTCTTATCCACCTCAAAGACTTCGCACTCATTCACGGCTTTAACGGCAATGGCGGACGGTTCAACCTGTCCAAAATGATCCGCCCGCTGTTATTTGCGCCGCCATCCATGCCCATCGGCGTGTTGTTGCAAAAGATGCAAAATGACCGTCGTCATATGGCTTTGGTCATCGACGAATACGGAGGCGTGGACGGCTTGGTGACGCTTGAGGATCTGGTGGAGCAGGTCATTGGCGAGATTGAGGACGAACATGACATTGAAGAAGATGTATTCTGGACCCAGACGGGACCGGGTGCATTTATCGCGCAGGCCAAGGCCCCGCTCGACGAGTTCGAGCAAGCGGCGGGCATGAGCTTTACCGATGATGTCGATGATGAAGAAATCGATACCATTGGTGGCTTGGTGTTCTTGTTGTCGGGGCGGGTTCCTGCGCGGGGGGAAATGATCCCGCACCCATCGGGGGCAGAGTTCGAGATTGTTGATGCCGATCCGCGCCGCATCAAGCGTGTGCGCGTGCGTTTGCCTCAAGCCGCGCAAACTGGCAGCGCTTAGGCCTGTCATGCCGCGCCTGACCCGTTTTTTGTCACATCCGTTGTTCGCCGTTTGTGCGGGAGGTGTGGCGGCGTTGGGGCTGGCGCCATTCGGGCTTTGGCCTCTTTCTCTATTGGCCTTCGCCGTTGCTGTCTGGATATGGAAAGACAGCCCCACACCGCGCGGCGCTGCGGTGCGCGGGTGGGCGTTCGGGTTTGGCTATTTCGTCGTTGCCCTGTCGTGGTTGGTGAATCCGTTTATGGTAGAGCCGCTCAAAACGGCATGGATGATCCCCTTTGCGCTGTTTTTCATGTGTGGTGGATTGGCGCTGTTGTGGGCACTTGCCTTCTTTGCATCCAAGCGGTTCGGGCTGGGGTCTATGGGATTTGTGGCGCTGTGGGCCTTGGTCGAGTTCGGGCGCGGGTATCTGTTCACGGGGTTCCCGTGGGCGCTTCCGGCTTATATCTGGCTCGATACGCCGCCCGCGCATCTGGCCGCATGGGTCGGTCCATATGGGCTTACGACGCTCACGCTTTTAGTTTCGGCTCTTTTGGCTCGCGCTGCCGTGTTGCGCACACTTGTGGCGCGATTGTCGGCGGTTGCGGTTCTGGCGGTTCTGTTCGGAACTGGCGCATGGATCGCAGCCCGTCCAATGGCTGCCGACAGCGCGGCGATGGTGCGAGTTGTTCAGCCCAACGCCCCACAAGCGCTTAAATGGGACCCGCGTTACATTCCGATCTTCTTTGATCGTGCTTTGGAGATGTCCGACCCTGAGGGGGCCGATTTGGTCATTTGGCCTGAGACCGCGATTGCTCCGATCCTTGACGGGGCGCAAGCAGAGTTGCGTGCTATCAATGACCGTGTTGCACCTGCTCAAACGGTTGCAGGTGTGCGGCGCATCGACGGCTATCGCGCCTATAACTCGGCGGTGGTGATTAATCCGCAGGGTGAGGTCGGTCAGGTTTATGATAAGCATCATCTCGTGCCGTTTGGCGAATACATCCCATTTCCGCGCCTTCTTTCGGCGCTCGGATTTTCCACCTTTACGTCGGAGGAGGGCTATGGCTTTTCTGCGGGGGAGGGGCCTGCCTTGATGGACTTCGGCCCGCTTGGCATGGCGCTTCCGCTGATCTGCTATGAGGCAATTTTCCCGCGCGATCTACGCGGCACTGCGCGGCCCGATTGGCTTCTGCACCTGACCAATGATGCGTGGTTCGGGACATTTTCTGGCCCGCAACAAAGCCTCGCCCAGTCGCGGTTTCGCGCCATAGAGACGGGTCTGCCGATGGTGCGCGCTGCCAACACGGGGATCTCCGCGGTGATCGACGCGCACGGCGAAATCCGCGGTTCTATCCCTCTTGGACAGGCAGGAGCCTTTACCGCAGCGCTACCGGTGGCCTCGCCACCAACGGTCTATGCGCGCACCAAAGAGTTGCCATTTCTACTCTTGATTGTGATGTTGTTTCTACTAGCTGCAACAAACTGTTGGCGGCGTAAGGGTCGGGAAACCGATTGACGCGGTGTCGGCGTAGCTATATCGCCTTTTAATTATTGGCTCTCACAACGGCTTCCTGACGTGAGAGCGACAAACAATGGAGCACGTCCCCTATGTCTCGCAAAGACTACGTTTTCACTTCGGAATCCGTTTCCGAGGGCCATCCCGATAAAGTATGTGACCGCATTTCCGACGCCGTTCTCGACGCGTTCCTCGCTGAGGAACCCGAGGCCCGTGTGGCTGCCGAAACCTTTGCCACCACCAATAGCGTCGTTATCGGCGGTGAAGTGGGGCTGAGCGACAAGGGTAAATTGACCGAATATATGGGCAGTATCGACGCCATCGTGCGCGATTGCGTCCGTGACATCGGCTATGAGCAGGATAAATTCCACTGGAAGACCCTCAAAGTCACCAACCTGTTGCACGAACAATCCGCGCATATCGCGCAGGGTGTCGACGCCAGCGGTGAAAAAGACGAAGGGGCGGGCGACCAAGGGATCATGTTTGGTTATGCCACCAATGAGACCGAAGCACTGATGCCTGCGCCGCTCCAGTACGCGCATGCGATTCTGCGTCGCTTGGCGGAGGTGCGCAAAAATGGCACCGAGCCACGTCTTGGCCCCGATGCGAAATCCCAGCTTTCCGTGAAATATGTGGATGGGAAGCCTGTGGGGATTTCGTCCTTGGTGCTGTCCACGCAGCACCTTGATGAAAGCATGACAAGCGCGGATGTCCGCGACTTGGTCGCGCCCTATATCACCGAGGTGCTTCCAGACGGATGGCTCACAGACGAGACCGTGTGGCACGTTAACCCAACGGGGAAATTCGTCATCGGCGGCCCCGATGGTGACGCAGGCCTCACGGGGCGCAAGATCATCGTGGACACCTATGGTGGCGCGGCCCCGCATGGCGGCGGTGCATTCTCGGGCAAAGACCCGACCAAAGTGGATCGCTCGGCAGCCTATGCCGCACGCTATCTGGCCAAAAACGTGGTGGCCGCAGGTCTGGCCGATAAATGTACGATCCAGTTGAGCTATGCGATTGGTGTCTCGGCGCCACTGTCGATCTATGCCGATCTGCATGGCACGGGCGACATTAAACCCGCACTGATCGAAGCGGCGATTCCCAAAGTGATGGACCTCACGCCACGTGGCATTCGAACCCATCTTGATCTCAACAAGCCGATCTACCAACGCACGGCGGCTTACGGTCACTTCGGACGAGCACCCGAGGCGGATGGCGGCTTCTCATGGGAGCGCACCGATCTGGTCGACGCGCTGACAAAGGCCGTCTAACGGGGCCTTGCCCATTGGACGTGGATTTGCGAAAAGCCCCGCTAATTAAACGCGCCTCACTGCGGTGTTGATCCTCAACGCAGCGTGGGGCGCGCTCCATGATGTGATGTGTCGGGGTTGCGCAAATGCGCTCGTTGTCCCGTCATGTCGAAACGCTTGAGCGGGGCTTTTGATGTCTGACGAAACCAAACATAAATCCGGATCTCCGTGGCGCAATTTCTATGGGCGTATTCATGGCAAGACGCTCAACAAAGCGCAAAAGGTCTATCTTGCTGAAGACCTGCCGCGCGTGTCTCCTGGTCCTGTATCGTGGGAGGAAAACCCCGAGCGCACCAAACTCGACATGGAAAAGAGGTTTCATGGCAAGCCTGTCTGGCTTGAAGTCGGTTTCGGTGGCGGCGAGCATCTTGTGCATATGGCGCAGCTTTACCCCGACGTCGAGATTATCGGTTGCGAGCCCTACGTGAATGGTGTGGCGATGTGCTTGAGCCGGATGCGCCGCGAGGGTGGCGTCGACAATATCGCGATCCATGCAGGCGATGTGCGCGATTTGTTTGACGTACTGCCCGATGCGTCGATTGAAAAGGCGTTTCTCAACTACCCCGATCCGTGGCCCAAAGCCCGTCACCATCGTCGCCGCTTTGTGACGCCAGAACACCTCGGCCCGCTGCATCGCGTGTTGAAGGCGGGCTCCGAGTTCCGCGTTGCGACTGACATTCCCGACTATGTGCGCCAAACAATGGAAGAGGTGCCAAAGGCGGGGTTTGAATGGCTTGGTGCGCATCCCGAGGATTGGGATACGCCGCCGCATGATTGGCTCTCAACGCGCTATGAACAAAAGGCGCTGCGCGAAGGTCGCACACCGCATTACATGAGCTTTCGGCGTATCTAAGGGGCACCGCTTTTGCGGGCTGCTTGAGAAATGCGCGCCCGCTAAAGTCACGCATGGACCCCCTTGAGCGGTTGCGCTATCAGTTTGGCGACAAAACGAGGAGTTCCCATGTCCGCTCACGGCAATCCCATCCCGATGACCTCCCGCAAATGCGGTCCGCTGTCTGGCACCGCTGCGGTTCCCGGTGACAAATCCATCTCGCATCGTGCGCTGATTTTTGGCGCGATGGCCGTTGGTGAGACAAAGATCACGGGGCTTTTGGAGGGAGAGGACGTGTTGGACACGGGCAAAGCCATGCAAGCCTTGGGTGCGCAAGTGATCCGCCACGGTGAGGGCTCATGGTCGGTGCATGGCGTTGGTGTTGGCGGGTTCTCCGAGCCTGAACAAGTGATCGACTGCGGCAATTCCGGCACGGGTGTGCGTCTCATCATGGGGCTTGTGAGTACCTATGATTTTGCTACGACCTTTACGGGTGACGGCTCCTTGCGCAAACGCCCAATGGCGCGGATCACCGATCCTTTGGCGCTGTTTGGGGCGAAGTCCTATGGTCGTTCTGGCGGGCGTTTGCCGCTGACTATTGTCGGCACCGCAAATCCCGTTCCCGTGACTTATGAGACGCCGATGCCATCCGCGCAGGTCAAAACCGCCGTCTTGTTTGCAGGGTTGAATACACCCGGTGAAACCGTGGTAATCGAGAAAGAAGCCACCCGCGACCACACAGAGCGGATGCTCAAGGGATTTGGTGCGGACATCACCACCGAGACCACGCCAGAGGGCTACAACAAAATCACTCTGAAAGGTCAGCCAGAGCTTCAGCCCCAAGAGGTCGCCGTGCCGCGCGATCCGTCTTCGGCGGCGTTTCCTGTCTGTGCTGCGCTGATCGTCGAAGGCTCAAACATTCTCGTTCCCGGGGTGAGCCAGAACACCACGCGTAACGGCATCTACACCACGCTTGTGGAAATGGGCGCGGACATCACGTTCGAGAACCCGCGCACCGAGGGCGGGGAACCTGTTGCTGACCTGCGCGTGAAGTATTCCAAACTCAAAGGTGTCGAGGTGCCGCCCGAACGGGCTGCGTCGATGATCGACGAATATCCCGTGTTGTCCGTGGTTGCCGCTTACGCTGAAGGGACCACGACCATGCGCGGGGTCAAGGAACTGCGGGTCAAGGAAAGCGACCGCATCGACGCGATGGCGCGAGGCCTTGAGGCTTGTGGCGTCGAGATTGAAGAGGACGAAGATACCTTTATCGTTCACGGGCGCGGACCGAATGGTGTGACGGGTGGAGCCACCTGCGCCACGCACATCGACCACCGTATCGCTATGGCGTTTCTTGTGTGCGGTATGGCCAGTCAAAAGCCCGTCTCCATTGACGATGGATCGCCAATTGCGACGTCTTTCCCAGTCTTTGAAAAGCTGATGTCGGGACTGGGTGCACAGGTTACGCGCGCGAACAGATGACGATTTTACGGCGCCACTAGGCAGCGGTGCCGTAAATTTTCACGACCACACTTGCAAAGTGGGGCTTGCTCTTGATCTGTCTCTTGGTCATGTTTGTCCTCCAAGTAAGGAAAAAAGCATGAGTTTTTGCGTCGCAATTGATGGACCCGCCGCCGCAGGCAAAGGCACTGTGTCCAAAGCTGTCTCCAAGCATTTCGGGTTTCCCTACCTCGATACGGGGTTGTTGTATCGCGCAACGGGGGCGAAGACCTTTGAGGGGCTTACCCCATTGGAAGCGGCGGAAAGCCTGACTACGGCCGATTTGGAACGCGACGATTTGCGTTCGGGTGATGCGGGGCAGGCGGCGAGTCGCGTTGCGGCTCTGCCCGAGGTGCGCAGCGCCTTGGTTGATTTTCAACAGGCCTTTGCCCGACGCGAGGGCGGTGCGGTTCTGGACGGGCGCGATATCGGCACGGTGATTTGTCCCGACGCCGAAGTGAAGCTCTATATCACCGCCTCTGATGAAGTGCGTGCGCAGCGCCGCTATGCCGAATTGGTGGCGAAAGGCGAAAACGTGACAGAGGAGGAGGTGCTGGCCGATTTGCGCGAACGCGACGAGCGTGATAGCGCCCGCGCCACGGCGCCGCTTAAACCCGCCGAGGATGCCACGGTGATAGATACCTCCGAGATGTCTATCGACGAGGCTGTGGCCAAGGTCATTGCCTTGATTGAGGCTGCGCAACAGGCACAATAGGTTTGTGCGAAAATTTGGGTCAGTGATATTTAGTCGATATTTTGGTGCAAAAATGCGCCACCCTTGTGCAGCGATGATATGAAGATCCGTAACTGATTGAAAAAGTTATATTTTGTAGAAAGTTGCCTCGCTTTCTCTTGTTTTGGCGCGGCTTGCATCCGCGCGTATTGGGTCCATATGGAGTGTCAGAACAACAAAGGACATTCCCATGTTTATGGACAAACTTGACTGGCGTTATGCCGTGAAAAAAATGGATGCGAGCAAGCCCGTTTCCGAAGACAAAGTCACTAAAATTCTCAAAGCAATCCAGATGGCTCCGACCTCCTCAGGGTTGCAGCCGTTCAAGGTGTTCGTGATTACCAATCCTGACATTCGCGCGAAAATTCGCCCCGTGGCGTGGGATCAGGCGCAGATCACGGATGGATCGCACCTCTTGGTCTTTACGGCGTGGGACAACTATACCGAAGAGCGCGTTGAGGCCGTTGTCGATCAGCACGCAGCGGAACGCCCCGGAACACGTGAGGCTCTCGACACCTATTACGATAACCTCAAGGCAAAATACCTGCCGCGTGACGCAAAAGCCAACGCAGAACACGCGGCCCGTCAGGCCTATATCGCGCTTGGCTTTGCCTTGGCGGCTGCGGCTGAATTGGGTGTGGATAGCACGCCGATGGAAGGGTTTGACCCTGCGGCTGTGGACGAGATCCTTGGCCTGAAAGAGCAGGGGCTCACATCGCTGACGCTTTTGCCATTGGGCACTCGCGCCGAAGAGGGCGATTGGCTCCAAGGCATGAAAAAGGTGCGCAAGCCCTTTGACGTTCTGTTCGAGTGGATCGACTAAGAAATCGGTCTTGGGCTGTCGCCCACTGACTTTAAGAGCGGGCGCGATATTTTCGCGCCCGTTTGCATGTCTGATGGCGGTCGTGTTGAGGGGCGTTCCGCACAGGGAGCAGGTTTTGACGCCGCAGAGCCTTGCGTCATTGGGTGAAACGGCCTATACGCGCGTTTGTCTGACGACCGTTAAGAGTCGCGGGCATGGGTGAGCTGGGCCTGAGGGTTTCCGATTTGGAAATCTCCGGCCCTTCTTGTTTGTGTTTGCACCCAGTCCTTCGACGCTTTGAAAGCGGCCACAGACGCAATGAAACTAAGACCCGTGGAGACAACCGCGCGGCCCGAATAACGTTTGAAAAGGAAATTGAGACCACATGGCTCAGAACGTATCTATGGAAGACTTTGAAGCTCTTCTCGCAGAAAGCTTCGAAATTGACACACCCGAAGAGGGTTCAGTTGTCCGCGGCAAAGTCCTCGCTATTGAAGCAGGCCAAGCCATCATCGACGTAGGCTACAAAATGGAAGGTCGCGTCGACCTCAAAGAATTCGCAAACCCTGGTGAAGCTCCTTCCGTTGCTGTTGGCGACGAAGTTGAAGTGTTCCTCGACCGTGTCGAGAACGCCCGTGGCGAAGCTGTCATCTCGCGTGACAAAGCCCGTCGTGAAGAAGCTTGGGACCGTCTGGAGAAAGCCTACGCCGCTGAAGAGCGCGTTGAAGGTGCAATCTTCGGTCGTGTTAAAGGCGGCTTTACAGTGGACCTCGGCGGCGCTGTTGCGTTCTTGCCAGGCTCCCAAGTTGACGTGCGCCCCGTTCGTGACGCTGGCCCACTCATGGGTCTCAAGCAGCCGTTCCAGATCCTCAAGATGGACCGTCGCCGTGGCAACATCGTTGTATCGCGTCGTGCGATCCTCGAAGAGTCCCGTGCAGAACAGCGCGCTGAAGTCATCGGCAACCTCACCGAAGGTCAGGCTGTTGAAGGCGTCGTCAAAAACATCACCGAATACGGTGCGTTTGTTGACCTTGGCGGCGTAGACGGCCTTCTCCACGTCACAGACATGGCATGGCGTCGCGTGAACCACCCATCCGAGATCCTCACAATCGGTGAGACGATCAACGTTCAGGTGATCAAAATCAACAAAGAGACCCACCGTATCTCCCTCGGCATGAAACAGCTGCAGGACGATCCATGGGATGCTGTTGAAGCGAAATACGCGCTTGAAACCGTTCACACTGGTCGCGTGACCAACATCACCGACTACGGTGCATTTGTTGAGCTCGAGCCAGGTGTCGAAGGTCTCGTTCACGTGTCCGAAATGTCTTGGACCAAAAAGAACGTTCACCCCGGCAAAATCGTGTCCACTTCGCAAGAAGTCGAAGTCATGGTCCTCGAAATCGACAGCGCGAAACGCCGCGTATCGCTCGGTCTCAAGCAGACTATGCGCAACCCATGGGAAGTTTTCGCGGAAACTCACCCCGAGGGCACGCAGGTCGAAGGCGAAGTCAAGAACATCACCGAATTCGGTCTGTTTGTTGGCCTCGAAGGCGAGATCGACGGCATGGTTCACCTCTCCGACTTGTCATGGGAAGACCGTGGCGAAGACGCGATCCAGAACTACGCCAAAGGCGATGTTGTTAAGGCCGTTGTCACCGAAGTTGATGTCGAGAAAGAGCGTATCTCCCTCTCGATCAAAGCTTTGGATGACAGCTTCTCCGGCGCAGTTGAAGGCGTTAAGCGCGGCTCCATCGTGACCGTGACTGTGACTGCCATCGAAGAAGGCGGCATCGAAGTTGAGTATGAAGGTGCTAAATCCTTCATCCGTCGCTCCGATCTGTCCCGTGATCGTGCTGAGCAGCGCCCTGAGCGCTTCCAGGTCGGTGATAAGCTCGATGTGCGCGTGACCAACGTGGATCAGAAAACCCGTCGTTTGGGGCTGTCCATCAAGGCACGTGAAATCGCGGAAGAGAAAGAAGCCGTCGAACAGTTCGGGTCGTCTGACTCGGGTGCGACACTCGGCGATATTCTCGGCGGCGCGCTCAAAGGCGGCGACGAGTAAGCTCTACGCTTAAGCGTTATACTGATTGGAAACGGCCTCGCTTAAGCGGGGCCGTTTTCGTATGTCGCCCGCCGAATCGCATGGGGCTTGCCGCGCCGCAGCGCGGCCCTTGTGGGCGGTCAATGGTTGGCTCTGGGCCCAATTGTGTGAAATTTTGACCATTTGTCAGGGGATTAGGTCGAAAAAATCGGATTTCTGGTGAGGGAGACTATTCCCCGATTGAAATCCCCATCCTATAGTCGAACCATGCTCGCATGCTGATACTATCGGCGCTAACACGACGAAGGGGAGATGAAATGATCCGGTCAGAATTGATCCAGAAGATCGCGGATGAAAACCCGCATCTTTATCAGAGAGATGTCGAGCGGATCGTGAATACGATCTTCGAAGAAATCATCGAGGCGATGGCGAATGGCGATCGTGTGGAACTGCGCGGATTTGGCGCCTTCTCCGTGAAGCAGAGAGATGCCAGGATGGGCCGTAACCCGCGTACAGGTGAAAGTGTTCCCGTCGAGGAGAAACACGTGCCGTTTTTCAAAACGGGCAAGCTGCTACGCGACCGCCTGAACGAAGAAAAATAAGGAGCGCACAATGCGCTACATCCGCTACGCTTTTCTTGCGGTGATTGCCGTGGTCCTGATCACTTTGGCTTTGGCCAACCGCAGTATGGTCACACTGAACCTGCTTCCATCCGAATTGGCGCAGTTGGTTGGGATTGGCTACGCCATCACCGTGCCACTGTTCTCCGTGATTTTTGCGGCTGTTGTCGCAGGACTTTTGATCGGGTTCTTTTGGGAGTGGATGCGCGAAAGCAAACACCGCGCCGAAGCACGGAACAACCGTCTGGCGAAAGAACGCCTTGCGCGGGAAGTCTCCAAACTGAAGACCGCAAAAGCCAAAGACGAGGGTGACGAAGTGCTCGCCTTGCTCGAAGGCTAAACCAGACACATGGACACACGCGTTAAGATTTGCGGGCTGAAAACGCCTGAGGCTGTCTCTGCGGCTGTCGAGGCGGGAGCGCAATACCTTGGCTTTGTGTTCTTCCCGAAAAGCCCACGTCATGTCGATGTCTCCACCGCTCGTGCGTTGGCGCTTGATGTGCCTGTGGGCGTGGCTAAGGTCGCTTTGGTTGTGGACCCCAGCGATGAAGAGCTTGAGCGGATCACAGGCGAGGTGCCTGTTGATATGATTCAACTGCACGGCAAAGAGAGCCTTGAGCGTGTGGCCGAGGTGCGTGAGCGCTTTGGCTTGCCTGTGATGAAGGCCGTGGGTGTCTCTGGCCCCTCCGATCTACAAGCGCTCAACGCCTATGGGATGGTCGCGGATCAGCTTCTTGTTGACGCAAAGGCTCCCAAAGGGGCGGACCTGCCCGGCGGGAACGGTTTGGCGTTTGATTGGCGTTTGATTTCAAAACGCGGATGGAATGCGCCTTGGATGCTCGCGGGCGGTTTGACGCCTGAGACCGTAGTTTTGGCGTGTCAAATGACGGGCTCAAAGCAGGTGGACGTCTCATCGGGCGTGGAAAGCGCGCCTGGTGTCAAAGACCCCGCCAGAATTCGCGCCTTTATCGACGCCATTCGCGCCGCGTGACCTACTCCATCTGAGTTTCAGCCCTAAATAGACGTCATGCGCTTTACCGCATGACCCCCGTGAGCTACATCCCAATGGACCCCAGATTGGAGCATCGCAATGAACGATCTTTTCAACTCCTTCATGAACGGCCCTGATGAAAAAGGCCGCTTTGGCAATTACGGCGGGCGCTTTGTCTCTGAGACATTGATGCCGCTGATCCTCTCGCTTGAAGAGGAATACAACAAGGCCAAGACTGATCCGACATTCTGGGATGAGATGCGCGATCTCTGGAAGAATTATGTGGGTCGTCCGTCGCCGCTGTATTTTGCAGAAAAGATGACCAATGAGCTGGGCGGCGCTAAGATCTATCTCAAGCGCGAGGAGCTCAATCACACCGGCGCGCACAAGATCAACAATGTGCTGGGGCAGATTTTGCTGGCGCGCCGCATGGGCAAGACGCGGATCATTGCGGAGACCGGTGCGGGGCAGCACGGGGTGGCCACGGCGACGGTCTGTGCCAAGTTCGGGCTGGAGTGCATCGTCTACATGGGCGCGACCGATGTGGAGCGTCAAAAGCCGAATGTGTTCCGCATGGAGCTTTTGGGGGCCAAGGTTGTTCCGGTCTCCTCCGGTCGTGGCACGCTCAAGGATGCGATGAACGATGCGCTGCGCGATTGGGTGACCAATGTGCGCGACACGTTCTACTGCATCGGCACGGTGGCGGGACCGCATCCCTATCCGGCGATGGTGCGGGATTATCAGGCCATCATCGGGCAGGAGACGCGCTGGCAGCTTGAAGAGCAGGAGGGCGAAGGCCGTTTGCCTGATACGCTTGTGGCGGCTGTGGGCGGTGGCTCCAACGCGATGGGGCTGTTCCACCCGTTTCTTGATGACGAGAGCGTGCGCATCATCGGCGTCGAGGCTGGCGGGCATGGCGTGGACGACCGGATGGAGCATTGCGCCTCTTTGACGGGCGGGCGTCCGGGGGTGCTGCATGGCAACCGGACCTATCTGTTGCAGGATGATGACGGGCAGATTCTGGAAGGGCATTCGATCTCTGCCGGTCTCGATTATCCGGGTATCGGGCCTGAGCATAGCTGGCTGCATGATACGAAGCGCGCGGAATATGTCTCCATCACTGACAAAGAGGCGCTGGAGGCGTTCCAGTTCTGTTGTCGCACCGAAGGCATCATTCCCGCGCTCGAATCGAGCCATGCAGTGGCCCATGTGATGAAAATTGCGGGCGATTTGCCCAAGGATCATATCATTGTCATCAACCTGTCGGGGCGTGGCGACAAGGACATCTTCACCGTGGCGCGTCACCTTGGTGCTGACCTCGCCGGAGAAGAAGGCCGCGACGCGGACTAACGCCAGAGACGCACCCCTTTGTGTCCGTAAAAAAGCCCCGCATGTGCGGGGCTTTTTGCGTTCAGGATTTGAACTTATCGCGTAGACGCTCAAACGGGCTGCGGGTGTCCGTCGTCTTCTCAGGAGCGGGCGGCGCTTTGGGTTTTGTTGGGGCCTTTTTGCCAGTCGATGGACGTGGCGGAGCCACACGAAGGGCGACAGCATTGGAAAACTTACCACCATCGCGCCGCGCCAACTCAGGCGCCCCGTCAGAGCAGCCACGGATTACATCATCAAGCCAGTTTTGATCGGCCTTGGCGAAATCGGACAGGACATAACCCGCCACGCGATCCTTATGGCCCGGATGCCCGATCCCCATGCGCACGCGGTCATACTCCGCGCCGATATGCTGATGGATGGAGCGCAGCCCGTTGTGGCCCGCGTGGCCTCCGCCTGATTTGACCCGCACCTTTCCTGGGGCAAGATCCAACTCGTCGTGGAAGACCACCACATCGGCGGGCTCAAGTTTGTAAAACCGCATCGCTTCGCCCACGGATTGCCCGCTGAGGTTCATAAAGGTTTCGGGCTTGAGCAGGATCACCTTTTCGCCGCCAAGAACGCCTTCGGAGACTTTGCCCTGAAACTTGCTGCGCCACGGGGCAAAACCGTGATCTTCGGCAATGCGCTCTACGGCCATAAAGCCGATGTTGTGACGGTTTCCCGCGTATTTCCCACCGGGGTTTCCGAGGCCGACGAACAAGCGCATGAGAGGGGTCCTTTGCTCAGTATGTAGGTGCCGATTGCGGCGTGAGTTGAAATCGAAACGCGCGCGGCGTCAACTCGTTGCGGGGTGTTTTCTACAAGGTGGTCGGGCAAGAGCCATGATAAAGAAAAACGCGAGAGCTTTCGCCCCCGCGTTTCAAATCGTTCAAAGCCCTGCGGCGGAGGATTATTCCTCTGCGGCTGCTTCTTCTGTTTCGACTTCTGCTTCGTCTTCGTCGTCGGAACCGCCGCCGAGACCGGCAGGAGCTGCGATGTTCGCAATCACGAAATCACGGTCAATAACAGAGCGCGCGCCCTCAGGCAGTTTGATGTCGGAGATGTGGTAAACATCGCCGATTTCGCCTTTGGAAACGTCAAGCGTGATGTGATCGGGGATATCCGCCGCGGTCACCATCAATTCGACTTCAGGACGGATGTGCGTGATTACGCCACCTTTCTTGATGCCGGGTGCTTGGTCTTCGCCTTCAATCTGAACGTGGATGAACAGGTTGACGCGCGAGGTGCGCTTGAGGCGCATGAAGTCGACGTGTGTTGGCAAGTCTTTGACAACATCGCGCTGAACGTTGCGGCAGATAACGCGCACGTCCTCGTGGCCTTCGACCTTTAGGTTGAAGAGCGTGGACAAAAAGCGGCCTGCTTTAAGGCGCTTAATCAAAACGTTGAACGGAATGTTGATCGGAAGCGGATCGTTGTCGCCACCGTAAACAATACCTGGAACCAAGCCGTCGCGACGTGCTTGACGAGCGGCGCCCTTGCCTGTCCCCGTACGTTCCGTGGCAACAAGATCAGGAATCTCACCAGCCATAATAAATCTCCAATATTTTAGGGCGGGTCTCCTCCAAGGCTGTAGACCCGCGTGAAGTCGCGCGTATAGGCGAGAATCCCTCAAATTGGAAGCCCTGATTTACATCCCGTAGCGGGGCTTGCAAAAATGATCGTTGCTTGCGCGATGTTTGCTCTCTAGCATCTCGACCAAAGCGCTTTGAGTTGCTTGAGGTGAGTGGACTCTCATAGCGCTAAGGAGGAATAAATGTCGATTGTTAAAGCCATAAAGGTCTCACGGTCTCCGATTGCGGCCTTGGCCACTGTCGGCACGGTTTGGGGCACCTTTGCCGCAATGGTCCCCACGATGAAGGCTCAAATCGGTGTCAGTGACGGACTGTTGGGCTTCGCGCTCATTTCCTCGGCTGTTGGCGGGATGCTTTCAATGTATCTCGCGCCGAAACTGGTGGCGAAGGTTGGCAAGTATGCGATGCCCGTTTTTGCGCTCATTGCGATTACGGGGATGCTCCTGCCGCCTCTGGTTACCAATGTGGTCTTCATTTTTCCTGCGCTGATCCTGATGGGGTTTTCCGTGGCGCTTCTCGATATGAGTGCCAATATCCGTATCTCCCTGCTCGAAGGACGACACAGATTGCATCTGATGAACGTCAACCACGCTATGTTTTCATTTGCCTTTGCCGCTGCTGCGGTGATTGCGGGGTCGTTGAAGCAGGCAGGGTGGGACTACGGCGATATCGTGCATGTCAATGTGGGGCTGGCGGTGATCCTGATGCTTTTGACAATTGAGGGGCGCGATTGGTCGGCAGAGGTCGAGGATGACGATGGCCATCACGCTGCTGCGAGTGGCTTGCCGTGGCTTGCAATCGGGCTGACGGGGCTGATCCTTTTCGCCACGTTCATTGGCGAAAATTCGGTCGAGGCATGGTCGGCGCTCTTCCTTGAGCGGGTCATGGGCGGTGCGCCTGGAGAGGGGAGCTTTGGTCCCTTTACGCTCGGGATTGTTATGGGCGTTGGCCGTTTGGGCGGTCAGCTCATCGCGGAGAAAGCGGGAGAAGAACGGCTTGTTCTGTGGTCTGGCGTGCTTGGTGCCTTGGGCGCTTTGGGGCTTGCGACGGCGCAGACTTGGAGCATGGCCGTTGTGTCCATCGCGGCGATTGCATTGGGCATGGCGGTGATCGTGCCCACGGCCAATTCAATCCTTGCGAAATTCGTGCGTCCTTCGCTGCGTGGCCTCGCCATTTCTCGGGCGTGGATGTTCGGGTTTACAGGGTTCTTCGTCGGGCCATCGCTGATCGGCTTCGTGTCGGAGGCGTTTAACTTGCGGATCGCGTTCGGTTTTGTTGCCGTCCTGATTTCGCTGATTGTCCCTGCCGTCCTGATATTGCGCGCGCGTTTGTCGCAAGTGCCGGCGCGTGTCGCGACAGCCAAATAGAGGCGCAGATACTCAAATGAAAACGGCGCCCCGTGAGGCGCCGTTTTGCTGTTTGGGTGCGGAACCTATTTGGCCCAACGGCCTTCGAAATCTTCGGGGACGAGCACCACATCGCGGTCCACGTCTTCGATATGTTTGCGGCCACATAGCGCCATGGTGATATCCATTTCTTTGTGGATGACCTCAAGCGCCTTGGTCACGCCAGCTTCGCCCATTGCGCCCAAGCCGTAGATATACGCGCGACCGATGTAGGCGCCTTTCGCGCCCATAGCCATGGCTTTCAACACATCCTGACCCGAGCGGATGCCGCTGTCGATATGGACCTCTGTTTGGTCGCCCACTGCTTTGACAATCGGTTCCAACATGCGGATGGAGGACAAGGCGCCATCCAGTTGGCGTCCGCCGTGGTTCGACACGATAATCGCATCCGCCCCAACGTCCGCCGCGCGGCGGGCATCTTCTTCGTCGAGTACGCCTTTGAGGATGAGCGGGCCGCCCCACATTTCCTTGATACGCTTGATCTTGTCCCAATCGAGACGCGGATCGAACTGCTCTGCGGTCCATGAGAACAGAGAGCCGAGGTTGTTCACTCCCTTCGCGTGGCCGACGATGTTGCCGAAGCTCTTGTTCTTCGTCCCCAGCATCTCCAGACCCCATTGCCATTTGGTCGAGAGGTTCAGCAGGTTGCCGAGCTTGGGCTTGATCGGGACGACCAGACCGTTTTTCAGATCCTTATGGCGTTGTCCGAGGATTTGCAGGTCGAGGGTGAGGACGAGTGCGGAGCATTTCGCCTTCTTCGCGCGCTCGATGATGTTTTCCAGAAACTGCTGATCGCGCATCACGTAGAGTTGGAACCAGAAGGGTTTGGTCGTGTGCTTGGCCACTTCCTCGATCGAGCAGATCGACATTGTTGAAAGTGTGAATGGCACGCCGAATTTTTCGGCTGCTTTCGCGGCTTTGATCTCACCGTCGGCGCGCTGCATCCCCGTTAGGCCGACGGGGGCGAGGGCGACGGGCATGGCAACATCCTGACCGATCATCTTGGTCGCTGTCGAGCGCCCCTCCATGTCCACAGCCACACGTTGGCGCAAGCGGATTTTGTCGAAGTCGGAGACGTTTTCGCGGAAGGTCTGCTCCGTCCATGCGCCACTTTCGCAATAGTCGTAGAACATTTTTGGCGTGCGTTTTTTGTGCAGCCGTTTGAGATCGTCGATGTTGGTAATGACGGGCATATCGTCCCCTATCCCTCGAATTGGTTTGGTTTCTCGACCAATTTGCACTTTTGAGCGCAAAATCCAAGGGTAAAGAAGCCAATTGCAGGCTATTCTCAAAAAGACTAACAGTTGGCAGGTAAGGCCTAACAAACGAAGTGAGAGCGATTGAATGAGTGTTATCTGGCTCGGAATTTTGGCGTCTCTTGGTGCGGGTCTAATGACGGGCGTCGGGGCCATTCCGGTTCTGTTCGGGAAAACCATGTCACAGCGGACCAACGACACCTTGTTGGGGTTTGCTGCGGGCGTCATGATTTCCGCCTCGTATTTCTCTCTCATCGTTCCTGGTCTTGAGGCGGCGGATGATCTTTATGGGGTTGTCTGGATTTCGGCTGCAATCGCAGCGGGCGGAATTGCCCTTGGCGCGATCCTTGTTGCCGTTCTCAATGAGACCTTGCCGCACGAGCATTTTATCGTCGGTCCTGAAGGCGCGGACCCAGGTGCCTTGTCCAAAATCTGGCTCTTTATCATCGCCATTACGATCCACAATTTCCCCGAGGGGATGGCCGTAGGTATCGGTTTTGGCGGCGGAAATGTCGCCAACGGCATGAGCCTTGCCACAGGGATCGGACTGCAAAACGCCCCTGAGGGGCTTGCGGTTGCCGTGGCGCTGCGGGGGCAGGGCTATTCCAAGATCAGATCCTTTACGCTCGCGCTTTTGACGGGGTTGGTGGAGCCTATCGGCGGGGCTTTGGGCGTGGCATTGATCCATGTGTCACAGCACGTTTTGCCGTGGGGGCTGACCTTTGCCGCAGGGGCGATGCTCTATATCATCAGCCATGAAATCATCCCCGAGACCCACCGCAAGGGCTACCAAAACTACGCCACCACGGGGCTGTTGGTGGGGCTGATCATGATGATGTTCCTTGACGTGACTTTGGGGTGAGGTGCGGAGAACGATGCCGCGGCATGTGCGTTGGAGCCGCGTGAATCTGCCCAGCCAAGAGATCAAAGGCCCGCCGATTTGGCGGGCCTTTTTTGCTATCGGATAGCTGTCTGCTATCTGTCGGACATCTGTCGGACCCTTCGGGCGTTGCGTTAACCCGAAGGGTGCGAGGTCAGGCTTCGAACCAGGCCTTGTCCTCGCCGCCAAGTCCACCGATCTGAACGCGGGTGGGCAGACCCATGCGGTCAAGAAGGGTGAAGAAGGGTTTGGGGTCCAGTTCCTCGACATTGACCATCGTCTTTGCGTCCCATTCGCCCGTGGCGATGAGCATGGCGGCTGCCACGGGCGGTACACCTGCGGTATAGCTGATCCCTTGGCTGCCGACTTCCTCATAGGCGTCTTTGTGGTCGGCGGTGTTATAGACAAAGACTTCGACCTCTTGGCCATCCTTGGTGCCTTTGACCAAATCACCGATACAGGTTTTCCCCGTGTATTCGGGTGCGAGGGAGGCGGGGTCGGGCAGGCAGGCTTTGACCACTTTGAGCGGGACGACTTCCTGACCTTCGGCGGTGGTCACGGGCTGCTCGGACAAGAGGCCGAGGTTTTGCAGCACGGTGAACACATTGATGTAGTGGTCGCCAAATCCCATCCAGAACCGCACGTCGGCCTGTGGGTAGTTGGCCGAGAGCGAATGCACCTCGTCGTGGCCTGACATATAGGCCTTGCTCGGGCCGACAACGGGCATGTCCCATTCACGACCAACCTCGAACATCTTGTTGGTTTGCCACGCACCGTTTTGCCACGAATAGACAACGCCCGTGAATTCACGGAAGTTGATTTCGGGGTCAAAGTTGGTGGCGAAATATTTGCCGTGGGAACCTGCGTTGATGTCGACGATGTCGATGGAGCTGACCTCGTCCATGAATTCGTCGATGGCAAATCGCGCAAAGGCATTCACAACACCGGGATCAAAGCCCGCGCCCAAAATGGCGGTGATGCCATTATCGGCGCAGCGGTCACGGCGTTTCCATTCGTAGTTGCCGTACCACGGAGGTGTCTCACAGATTTTGTTGGGCTCTTCGTGAATGGCGGTGTCGATGTAGGCCGCACCCGTCTCGATACAGGCCTCAAGCACATGCATGTTCACAAAAGCGGTGCCCACATTGATGACGATTTGCGCACCTGTCTCACGGATGAGGGCGGCCACTTGATCGGGCTTGGTTGCGTCAACCGCATGGGCACGCAGAACGCCGTTGACCTTCATCGCCCCTTTGTCATGGACCGATGCGATAATGTCGTCGCATTTGGATGAGGTGCGGCTTGCGATATGGATGTCGCCGAGCACGTCATTGTTCTGCGCACATTTATGCGCCACGACCTGAGCGACGCCACCAGCGCCGATGATGAGAACATTCCGTTTCAACTGTCTAGGACCCCCTGTGGTTGGGACATGAAAAATGCGGCTCAGCCGAGAGCCGCGACGAAGTCTTCATACCCGAATTCGCGGACAAGTCGAACCGTTCCGTCGAGTTCACGTATGGCGATGCTTGGCATTTTGAGGCCGTTGAACCAGTTCTTTTTGACCATGGTGTAGCCTGCGGCGTCCTCAATCGTGACGCGATCCCCGATTTGGAGCGGTGCGCTGAACTGTCCTTCGCCAAAAATATCGCCTGCCAAACAGGTTTTTCCCGCGATTTGGTAGCTGTGCTTGCCCTGTGCGGGCAGCTTTGCGGTTTCGCGGTAAATCAGCAGATCGAGCATATGGGCCTCGATCGAGCTGTCGACGATGGCGATTTTCTTGCCGTTGTCGATGATGTCGAGGACCGAGGTTTCCAGCGTGGTCGAGCGGGTGATCGCCGCCTCGCCGGGTTCCAAATAGACCTGCACGCCCATGGCGTCCGAGAAGGCCTTGAGCCGGTCGGCCAACTTGTCGAGGGGGTAGCCCTCGCCGGTGAAATGAATGCCGCCGCCAAGGGAGACCCAGTCGAGACGTTTGAGAAAGGTGCCGAATTCGGTTTCGATCCGTGTGAGTTGGGCGGAGAACAGGTCAAAATCGCTGTTCTCGCAATTGTAGTGGATCATCACGCCGTTGATGCGTCCCGCGGCCTGTTCCAGACGCGCCATGTCCCATTCGCCCAGACGCGAAAAGGGGCGGGCGGGATCGGCCAGATCAAAGTCGGATGTGGAAAAGCGCGGATTGAGGCGCAAGCCACGGGCGATGCCCTCGGATTGGGTCGCAAAGCGGTCGAGTTGGCCGAGCGAGTTAAAGATGATCTTGTCCGCGTGGGACACGGCGTCGTCGATCTCGTCATCGGCCCAACCGACCGAATAGCCGTGGGTCTCGCCGCCGAATTTCTCCGCACCGAGGCGCAATTCATAGAGCGAGGACGAGGTGGTGCCGTCCATGTAGTCGCGCATGAAATCGAACACGGGCCATGTAGAAAAGCATTTGAGCGCCAAGAGGGCTTTGGCCCCCGAGCGGTCCCGCAAACGGGCGATTTTCTCCAAGTTCGGCAAGAGCCGCTCTTTGTCGATCAGGTAATAGGGTGTCTGGATCATGCCCGTTGCGTCCCGAGAAAAGTTGCGTTGAAGAGTGGACCTAGGGCGATTGCGTCATTCGCGCAAGAAAAAGCTGTTCTCTTGGTGTCGTTGCGCGGGTGGGTGTTGCCTCTTGCGTCGGGGGCGGTTGCCGTGGAAAGTCGGTGCAAAAGAGGAGGTCGCAATGACCAAACGCATTGATCCGACATTGGTGGATATTGCTGCACGGTTTTCAACGCCGAGTTTTATCGTGGAGAGCAAGGCGGAGATGCCCGCCATTCGCGAGGCCGTCACACAGGCGCGGCGCGGTTTGGTCGGGCGACACGCCGCCGATGTCGATGTGGCGGATTTGGGGGATTTACGGCGGTTCACGCCCAAGTTTGATCTCGACCGCTCAACGGTTATTATCTACGTGCATGGTGGCGGCTGGGTGAATTGCGACACGATCACCCACGGCGCAATCATGACCGATCTGGCGTATCTCACAGGGCATGAAGTGCTTGGCCCCGAGTATCCGCTTGCCCCCGAGGCCCCCTATCCCGCAGGGCTCGATCATGTGGTTGCCCTTGTGGAGCAGACCCGCGCCGCGCGGTCCAATGTGAACCTTGTCCTGGCGGGGGACAGTGCGGGGGCGAATCTGAGCTTGGCGGTTGCGGCCAGATTGCGCGACATGGGCAAGGGTGGGGCGGTGTCGGCGCTCTTGCTGTGGTATGGCTGTTATCGCGCCACGTTTGAGACATGGTCACACGCGGCGTTCGGGGGCGGAGATTACGGCCTGACGACAGAGGCGATGCGGCGCTGTTGGGATTGGTATCTCGACGGGCAGGACGCGGTTGCGGCGCCTTACGGCGATTTAAGCGCGCTTGATGTGACAGGCCTGCCGCCTGCGTGGATGTGTGAGGCGGAACTGGATTGTCTGGCCGCCGACACCCGTTGGCTTGCGGGGCTTTATACCGCCGCAGGGATTGATCACAGCTATGACCTGTTTGAGGACGTCAATCACGGCTTCAACCATTTCGGTCAGTTCTATTCACCGTCCTTGCGCTCCATTGAGCGGGCGGCGCATTTTCTCAAGCGGCCCAAGAAACGCTAAAAGCGGGGGCGGAAAACGACGTAGAAACGACAAAGGGAGCCAATGCGGCTCCCTTTGGTGTCTTCGGTGTGCGCGTGATTTAGGCGCGATGGGCACCGTCGGAGAGCGTTTTGACAAAGGCGGCGACCTCGGCCACGGATTTACCCTCTGCGATCTGCTTGACGATAGCGGAGCCAACCACGGTGCCATCGGCGATGGAGGCGATCTCTTGCGCCTTTTCGGGGGTGTTGACGCCAAAGCCGACAATGACGGGCAGATCGGTTTGCGATTTGATCCGCGCCACTTCGGGGCCCACGTCGGCACCTGCGGCCTCTGCAGCACCCGTCACGCCCGTCACGGAGACGTAGTAGACAAAGCCGGAGGTGTTCTCCAACACCTTGGGCAGGCGTTGATCGTCGGTGGTGGGGGTGGCCAAGCGGATGAAATTTAGGCCCGCCGCCTGCGCAGGGATGCACAACTCGTCGTCTTCCTCAGGGGGCAGGTCAACGATGATCAGCCCGTCGATGCCTGCCTCGGCCGCATCGACCAGAAACTTGTCCACGCCGCGGGAATAGATCGGGTTGTAATAGCCCATCAGCACCAGTGGGGTGGTGGTGTCGGTCTCGCGAAACGCCTTTGCAACGGCCAGCGTTTTGGTCAGGGTCATCCCGTGATCAAGCGCACGTTGGCCCGCCAGTTGGATCGTGGGGCCGTCCGCCATCGGGTCGGTAAAGGGCAGGCCCAATTCGATGATATCGACACCCGCCGCAGGCAGCGCCTTGACGATTTCAAGTGATTTTTCCTCGTCGGGATCACCCGCCATGACATAGGCGACAAAGGCTTTCTTACCTTCGGCTTTGAGTTGGGCGAATTTGTCATCAATACGGGTCATTGGGCGCTCCCTTGGAAAACTTCCTGTCGGGTTTCGCCGATCTTGCGCGTAAGTGCAATGGGCTAGGCTTGCGCGAGACCCCATTGCGGCTTAGACACGCGTGGAATTTGTAGACAAAGGAGGCCGATATGGGCTTCAAAATGGGTATCGTTGGCCTGCCGAACGTCGGTAAGTCCACGCTTTTCAACGCACTGACAAAGACCGCTGCCGCACAGGCCGCGAACTTTCCGTTCTGCACAATCGAGCCGAACGTCGGCGAGGTCGCTGTGCCTGATCCTCGGCTTGATCAACTGGCCGAGATCGCAGGGTCCAAACAGATCCTGCCAACGCGCATGACCTTTGTGGATATCGCAGGTCTGGTCAAAGGCGCGTCCAAGGGTGAAGGCTTGGGCAACCAGTTCCTCGCCAACATCCGTGAATGTGACGCGATCGCCCATGTGGTGCGCTGTTTCGAGGACGGCGATGTGGTTCACGTCGAGGGCCGCGTTAACCCCGTGGACGATGCGCAGGTCATCGAGATGGAATTGATGCTGGCCGATCTGGAAAGCATCGAGAAACGCCGCGCCAACCTCGTGCGTAAACTCAAAGGCAACGACAAAGAGGCCGCTGTCCAAGACCGTCTTTTGGCTGCCGCCCAAGCCGCCCTTGAGAACGATCAACCCGCGCGCACCGTGTCGGTGGACGAAGAGGACATGAAGCAGTGGAAAATGCTGCAACTGTTGACGCAAAAGCCGATCCTCTACGTGTGCAACGTCGAAGAGGACAAAGCCGCCACAGGCAATGCCCATTCCGATGCCGTGGTCAAAATGGCCGCTGAGCAAGGGGCAGGGGCCGTTGTGATCTCCGCCAAGATCGAAGAGGAAATCTCCCAACTCGACGCCGAGGAAGCCGAAATGTTCCTGGGCGAAATGGGATTGGAAGAGGCTGGCCTCGACCGTTTGATCCGTGCGGGCTACGAGCTTTTGCACCTTGAGACCTATTTCACGGTTGGCCCCAAAGAGGCCCGCGCATGGACGATCTCGAAAGGCACGGCTGCGCCAGCCGCCGCAGGGGTCATCCACGGTGATTTCGAGAAAGGGTTCATCCGCGCCGAAACCATCGCCTATGACGACTTCATCGCCTACAAAGGCGAAGCGGGCGCAAAGGAAGCGGGCAAGATGCGGGCAGAGGGCAAGAGCTACATCGTGCAGGATGGCGATGTCATGCACTTCCTCTTCAACACCTGATCCTTAGCCGCACAGTTTTGAGAAAGGCCGCTCCAAAGGGGCGGCCTTTTACGTTCCAAGACTGCGTTACAAGACTTTGCGCAGGGCGTTCAGGGCGCGGGCTTTCCATCCCTTGAAGGGCGGTTCGGTGACGAACATACCGTTCCACCGCGCTTGCCGCAGGACTGGTTTCATGTGGGAAAATGTCTCGAACCCTGCTTGTCCGTGATAGGCGCCCATCCCCGATGCACCGACCCCGCCAAAGGGCAGGGTGTCGACGCTGACGTGGATCACCGTATCATTGACCGTCACCCCGCCTGAGATCGACCGGTCGAGCCAAAGGTCCTGTTCGTCCTTGTCCTCGGCAAACACATAGAGCGCCAAGGGATGATCGCGGGCGGCGACAAAGGCCAATGCTTGCTCGGGGGTGTCATAGGGGATGAGAGGCAGGATCGGCCCGAAGATTTCCTCGCGCATCATCGCGGTATCAGGCGGCGGATCTAACACCACAATCGGTGCGAACTTGCGCGATCCCGCCACGGGCGCGGTCGGCTCGTTTGACAGGATTTGCGCCCCGCGGTCTTTGGCCTCGTCGCGCATCGCGTGCAGTCGCGCCAGATGTCGCTCCGAGATGATCGCAGAGTAATCGTCGCTCGCCGTGCCTTTGGGGTAGAGGCGCATCATCGCCCCGAGGATGGCGTCAGCGGTCATCTCCATTTTCTTACGCGGAACAAGCACATAGTCAGGCCCGACACAGACCTGACCCGCGTTTGTCGTCTTGCCCCAAGCGATACGCCGCGCGGCGCGGTCCAGATCGGCGGAGGGCATCAGGATGACGGGAGATTTCCCGCCCAGTTCAAGAGTGACAGGGGTCAGGTTGCGGGCGGCGGCCTGTGCCACTTTGCGTCCCACGGCGGTCGATCCTGTGAACAGCAGATGGTCAAAGGGCAGGGCGGAAAAGGCCGCGGCCACATCCGCGCCGCCTGTAATGACCGTGGCCACATCCGCAGGAAAGGTGGCGCTGATCATTTCCGCCAAGACATCCGAGGTGCGTGGCGAGAGTTCGGAGGGTTTGATCATCACGCGATTGCCTGCCGCCAATGCCGCCGCCATCGGTGCCAATGCGAGGTAAACGGGGAAGTTCCACGGCGAGATGACCCCCACCACGCCCAAGGGCTGCGGGTGTATCTCGCTTTTCGCGGGCTTGAATTGCAACGGTGTCTTGACCCGCTGCACCCGCATCCACCGTTTGAGGTGTTTGCGATTGGTGCGAATGTCCGACAGCGATGTGGTGATGTCGAGGATACGGCACTCATGGGGCGAGCGATGGGAGAAATCCGCGCTCATGGCCGTCACCAAAGCGTCCTCATATTCCAAAAGCGCCGCCTCGAGCGCGTCGAGCTGTGCCATGCGGGATTGCGCATCCGCAATCGGTGCGGCTGCGTGGGTCGATTTCATAAGCTCGAATGCGGATGTCGGATCAGTCATATCGCCTCACTGCTTGGTCGGTTCCACAAAACCGCAGTGCGCCCGCTTTGGGAAGCGGCAATTCCGCCGTGCGCGCCCCTGACGCAGCGTTCCCGACGACATGCGACGCGCAATTCACAAGTAAAACGCCCTCCTTGTGGTTTTTCAACTTGTCACCCACAGGTGAGGACATTAAACGGGTCGACGGAGACGTGGCCGAGTGGTCGAAGGCGCTCCCCTGCTAAGGGAGTAGGCCCGGAAGGGTCTCGAGGGTTCGAATCCCTTCGTCTCCGCCATAACTTCGGAGAAAGCGTTTTTCTGATCCGGCTGTGGGCGGATTTTTCCGTTATATCCGGGGCTAGGCAGGGGGCTAAATCGTGCCTGCACGGCGTCGAAGCGGCGTCAGGTGTGGAAACCGTGCAATCTTTGGTACAATTCGCGAAAGCGTGCATAGCCACTGTTGTAAAGCGGGGCGGTGTTTGTGCCGGGGCGGAGTTTTAGCCCTGTTTCCACCAACCCCGTAGCGCCCTCCCAATCCGCTAGCCCTGCGCCAACGGCGGCGACCCATGCCGCGCCGAGGCAGGAACCGGGGTGCTGTTTGAGCAGTTGCACCTCTTCGCCCAGAATGTCGGCAACAATCTGCATCCAGATGCGGCTGGCTGCGCCGCCGTCAGATGCGACAAATCGGGTGGGAGCGTAGCCCGCGTCGCGCAATACGTTGATATGATGGCGCAGGGCATAACCGTAACTCTCTAGGATGGCCCGCCAGATGTGACCGATGCCGTGCGAGAGGGTCAGGCCCTCAAGAGCGCCTCGCACCCGTGTGTCGTGGATCGGGGTCTTTTCGCCAAGGAAGTAGGGCAGAAAGCACAGTCCCTCGGCCCCCGCTGGCGTGGCTTCGGCGAGCTTGTCCAGCTCTGCGTGCGGCTCGGGCCCAAACCTTTGATCTCCTCCGAATGTCTCGACCGCCCAGTTCAACACCGAGCCGCCCGTCGACATGCAGCCGTTGGGCATGAACAGCTCCGGCACAAGGTGGTAGTCGAGATAAAGACGCGGGTCGGGGCGGGCTTCGGCCACAGAGGTCAGAATGTCGACCGAGCCGCCGAATTTCAGCAGTACATCGCCTGCCGCCGTAATTCCCGCGCCAAGGGCGGAGGCGATGAAATCGGCTGCGCCACCCATGACGGGCGTGCCTTTGGCAAGCCCTGTGACGCGAGCGGCTTCGGCGGTCACATGGCCCTGCACCTCGGCGGAGCCGATGCGCGGGGGCAAGGCTTCCCACGGCACACCTGTCATCTGCGCAAGATCGCGCGATAATGTGCCGGTCGCGATGTCGGTCACACCCGCCTCCAGTGCCCAGTTCTGCTCCACGGTTCTGACGTCCGTCAGGCACCAGTTGATGTAGTCGTAAGAGCCGAACACGGTCGCAATGCGGGCATGTATCGCAGGTTCGTGTTTGGCCAGCCAGCGCAGTTTTGCGCCGACAAGTTGTTGATTGAGGCCGTTACCTGCGCGGGAAAGGAAGGCGGTTTCTTCGATCTCGGTGCGCATCTCGTCGACCTCGGCTCCGCACCGTGCATCGCTTTGCTGGATCGAAGGGCGCAAAATCCTGCCCCCGCTGTCGAGAAGCACCACGGCGGGGAGCATCCCCGCCACGCAGACCGCCGCGATGTCACTCGCCTCGGCTCCTGCCTTTGCCAGAAGGTTAGGGACGAGGGCGCAGAGATTGCGCCACCAGTCCTGCGGGTCTTGTTCGGCCCACCCGGGACGAGGGGAGGACAGGCGCATGGGGCGCGAGGATACGGCCCGCACCTCCGGTCGCATATCCGAGCCGACCTCCAGAAGTAGCCCGAGGGTGGAGGTCGTGCCGATGTCGATGCCGAGGACGAGGGACATTCAGCGCAGGGTCTCGACCTTGTCCATGAAACGCGTGACGCGATCGGCGTCGACCTTGTTCCATGTGTCACCGTCGACCTTGAAATGCGTGCCGATCACGCAGCCCGACGCGTGTTGGAAGACATCCGCGACATTGTCGATATTCACGCCCGTGTTGGCGAATATCGGCACTTCGGTCACGGCTTCCGCGACCTTGCGCAGGTCCGAGGCCTCGGCGGGTTGTCCCGTGATCGGCCCAGAGACGAGGATCGCGTCGGCCAGCGAGGAAAAGACTGCACTTTTGGCACGCAACTCGATGGGGCGCTGGTCGAGTGAATGGGCAAATTCCGCGTTGATGTTGAACAGCATTTTCATGTCATTGCGCCCGAGGGTCGTGCGCAAGCGGCTTGCTTCGCCGCAGTCAGGGGCCCAGACACCCATGTCGGAGGCGAAGACACCTGTGAAGATTTCGCGCACGAAACTCGCGCCAGTGGTCGCCCCGATTGCGACTGTAGCCGTCGGATCCCACAGGTAGTTGACGCCGAAGGGCACCTTCAGATGCATCTTGATTTCCGTGACCACGCGGGTCATCGCGGCGACACTTTCGGGGGTAGATTTGAACACATAGGGGCGATCATTTTCGTTGCCGAACATGATCGCATCGACCCCGCCCGCCTGTAGCTTTTCGACATCCGCAAGTACGTCTTCGATTAGCCCATCAACGCCTCGGTCGGCGTTATACAGCGGTGCGCCAGGCAAAGCGCCGATATGTGCCATGGCGATGACCGCCTTCTTTTTGTTTCCCAATACTTCGAGAACCATGTTTTGCTCCTTGTGGAAATTGATTGTTCAGTCGCGGGCGATAAGCCAGCCCAGCAGATTTTTCCAAAGCTGTGCATAGCCGTGCCATTCGCAAAATTCGGGTGATAGCCAATGTGGGCCAATATCGGATGTCCATGCTGCGGTGCGCCCCATTTGATGCGCGCCGAGTACAAGAAGCGGATGCCCGCCCTGCTCCTCAGGAAGCCGTGCAAGCACCTTGGCATCTTGGCGCGGGACCACTTCGTTGACGCCAAGGATTGGCGGCCAATCACCTTCGATGCCTGCAAAAATCGCGTGGTTTTCGTCGAGCAGTGTGGCCTGTGCGCCCTCGGGGATTTCGACTCGATCATCCCACGGGTGGCAGGTGACGGGCAGGGTGTCCTCGACGGGCGTGGCACGCCAACGAGCCTTGCCGTCGATGCCTTGGAAAGAGAAATAGCCGCCGATCATCATCAGGTTGCCCCCGTCGGCCACCCAGTCTTTTAACAGGCGGAGTCGGTTGGGAACTGTCTTGGAACGGAGCCAGACATCTGGTGGTAGCAAAAAGGTGTTGGACCCGATGTCCGACAGGATCACCACGTCATAGGGATCAAGCCCCTCGCGGGTGAAGGGGAACTTTTCCGAGGCCTCGTGAGCGGGCATGTAGTCAAGCTCGAATTCAGAGCCATCGAGAGCCTTGACCAAGGGCTCCGCGCCGAGATGGTAGTGCACCGATCCGAATTGGTCGAACCCCTTGTAATGGGTTTCTGACGTTATCCAGCTTTCGCCGACCAGCAGCACTTTGTGTCCCATGTTTCATCTCCCGTGTGGGCCTGAATGCCCGATTCTCACTTAGTAAATCGGTTTAGTAGTGGGTCAGTTGTCCGCCACGCCATGCCGTGCTTCAAGAAAAATCTTTTGCGAAACCTCGATTTGTCGGCCCAAGCGTGTCGACTGCCCAAGAAAGTGGCGGTGCGAGAGGTTTCGGTAGGGCTTTGGGGACGGGGGGCTGCGGCGCGGTAAGCTGAGCGCGGAAAATCGGGCGTTTTGGCCCTTAGGTGCGGGGGGGCGCGGAGGACTCGCGCACGATCAATTCCACAGGCACGCGGGTCTCATGCGCCACGGTTTCACCCGCCATCGCTCTAAGCAGGTGGTTGAAGGCAAGCCTGCCCAATTCCGGCGCGGGTTGGCGCACGGTTGTCAGGGCAGGGCCGATGAGGGCCGAGTATCGTGCGTCATCGAAGCCGACGATAGAGATGTCTTGCGGGACGCGGATGCCTGCGGGGCGGAAGGCCTCGATCAGGCCGATGGCGATTTCGTCGCCCCCCACAACCAGAGCCGTTGGCAATTCGCCTTCCAGCAATCGTGCGGCTGCGGCGCGGCCGTGTTCGCGAGAATAGTCGCCGCCGAAATAGGCAAACGGGGCCAACCCGTGAGCGGCAAGCGCATTGCGCCAGCCGCGCTCGCGTTCGACCGCTGAGAGCACGCCCTCGGGACCGCCGCCGACCATGGCGATCTTCCTGTGGCCGAGTGCGACGAGATGGTTCACCGCAAGACGCGTGCCCGCTTCGTTTTCGACGAAAATACGGGGTTGGGCCGCGCCGTCGATGTCTTCATCAACGATCACGATATTACCCAGCCCTTCGAGCGCCTTGAGCAATGTACCGTCGTCCGGTTGGCTGGGGAGAAAGATCATCCCGTCCACGTGGCGGTCGCGCAGCCGCTGTATGGCCGCGATCTCGCGTTCGGGGTCTCCCTGTGTTGACGAGAAGTAAACGGAGTATCCCGCCTGTGCTGCGTCCTCTTCCACCGAGGCGGCGAACTCGGTGAAGAAGGGGTTGTTGATATGCGGGGTTACGAGACTCAGGGCTTCGGTGCGTCCGGTGGACAGGCGTTTCGCCATGAGGTTCGGCCGATAGTCCAGATCCTTGATCGCCTTGTCGATCCGCGCGCGCGTCTCGGGCGGGAGGGATATGCGGCCATTCAAATGGCGCGAGACGGCAGCAGGCGAGAGACCCGCCGCCTTTGCCACGTCTTTTATGGTCGCCATGTCGTCTCCTTTGCGCGTTCAGCCGCGAATCCGATGAGTGAGTGGTGACGTGCTTCGTGGATGGTCTCGTCGAGGTGGCTCGATACGGGCAACTTAAACACTACTACGCTACCTCGATACTATGTTGCTTTGAAGACGCAAAGCGGGGCACCCCCGAAAGTCGAAAGCAGGGCTTCGGTTGAGGAGGCGTAATCGACAGGGCCGGACATCTGGGCGAGCCATGCCCTTTTTATCTGTGCAGGGGCGATGCCACGCGCTACCAGTTCGACCAGAGCGGACATGACCGGTTGGATGGTCGGGTTGAAAGCGACGCTTTCAATTACCCCGCCCGTGACGATCTGCCCTCCAGCTTCAAAGGCCACGGCCGCTTTTACACCAGAATATGGGGCGTGCGAGCGACTGATCGCGCGGGTGAGTGGGGCCGAAACCGTGTCGGGCGCCTCAAGGAGCGTTATTTCGCTTTGCGCAGTGGGGTCGGCGCCCTTCTTCTCTAGGTCTTGTGGTGTGAAGGCCCAAGGGAAGAGTTCGGACAGTTTCAGCCGATGGCCGAGCGGGTCGATCACCAGCAGGTCGCTCGCGGTTGCGAATTCAGCAAGACATTGCCTGCAGTGACCACAAGGCCGCGCTTGGGAAACGGCGACATGTGTGAGCGAAAGCCCAAGCTGGAAGGCGCGAATGGCGACGAACCCCTCGCCGTGCAGGGTCATGCCCAAATGCGCGCCAGGCCATTCGAGATTGCCGCCAAGCACGATTGCACCCGTGGTCGAAAGACCTGTTGCGCCAACGTAGAAGTCCGAGATCGGCGGTTGGGCGATGGACGTCGCCAGAGGCAGCAGATGAAGCATCAACTCCTCGGCGTCATCGAGATCGAAACGCGCAACGAGCGTTTCAACATTTTCGGGCATGATCACAGCCCCGTCCGAAAGCAAGTTTTTTGCCGCCTTGCATATCGCGTCACCCTTGCGTAGCTGCAGCCGTGCGGGGATACTCGGTGTCGGGGTGAAACAATTTTCTCCAAGCATGTTGATGCCCCTTTGATGTTCTTAAAGATTTAGAAATGCACGTGTTTTGTGCATTACCCAGCCTGACGGGCGCTCTTGGTCAATACGTTTGCCAAATGAATTGACAAGTTCGAAAGGAATCAGGTTACGGTTAGTAAAGCGGTTTACCAGAGGCCGGTCAACACTGAGACAACAGCGGGTCATATGACGTCAACATTACTTTTCAACGCAGCGATCCTGACTGCAGACATCGACGACAACAGCTTTGAGGGCGGTTGGATTTCCTTCGACGGACCGCAGATCACAGGGGTGGGGTCGCAAGAGTCCTGCCCGCCGCGCGAGGGGTTCGATCTTGTTCACGACCTGACGGGGCATCTTGTGATGCCCGGAATTATCAATGCCCATACCCACACGCCCATGATCCTGTTTCGCGGTCATGCGGAGGGGCAATCCCTGCTCACGATGGAGGGGTGGTATAACGCCATTCGCGAGCCTGAGTTGTCGCTGGTTGCCGAGGATATTCCGCCCGCTGTGGCGTTGTCCTGTGCCGAGATGGCCCTGTCGGGGACTACGACATTTTGCGAACAGTATTTCTTTGCGGACGAGATAGCTGAAGCGGTTGGATGTGCGGGGCTGAAGGCGGTCATCGCCTACGGCATCGTGCAACTGGGTGACGAGGAACGCGGGGCGCAAGAATTGGCAGCTGCGGGGGATTTTGCCCGTCGCCAGCGCAGCGCTGATGGTCGCATTATCCCGTGGTTCGGGCCCCACGCACCCTATGTTGACAATTCCGAAGCCTTGCTGCGCGAGGAAGTGGCGCTGGCCAACGAGTTGGGCTGCGGGATGCATTTGCATATGGCGGCAGGTCCAGAGGACAACGAGATCACCCAAGAGCTTTACGGCACGACGGCGACGGTTGCTCTCGAAAAGACAGGATTTTTCGAGGGCAGGGTTCATGCGGCGCATTGCCTTGATCTCTCTGACGACGACATCAAGGTGTTTGCCCGTGCGCCAGCTGCGTCTGTCGCTCATTGTGCTTCTGCTGCTATGCGCTCGGGTCGTCCGTCCATCTGCCCCGTCGTTCCGCTCAGGGAGGCGGGTGTCACCGTGGCGCTCGGCACCGATAATGTGGCGGCGAATAATTCCTACGACATGGTGGCGGAGATGCGGATGGCGGGACTGGTCGCCACCTACCGTCAGGGCGAGGCGCAACCGATTTCTGCGCGTGACCTCGTACGAATGGCGACAATCGAAGGCGCGAAGGCGCTCGGCATCGAGGACAGAACAGGGTCGCTCGAAGTTGGCAAGGCAGCCGATATCGCCGCGTTTGATATGCGAGGGACAGGGTGGTCTGAGACACCAGATTCAGCGGTGACGTTGGTCTATTCGGGGTCTGGGCGCGACTTGCGGCACCTGTGGGTCGATGGCGAACAGATCGTGCGGGACAGAACCTTGACACGCCGCCCCTACGAGGAAATCCGCTCCGAATACTCCGCAACCTACAAGACGTTCTGGGATCGCGTTGCGCTGGACAAAGCCGTGCGCGCTGAAAAAGAGAAGGCATCCCAATGACAAATCCACTCATTTTCGACACTGACGGCGGCATTGATGACGCGCAGGCTTTGGTGATGCTTCTTGCTCACGGGTTGCGTCCGATGGCGGTGACCACTGTGTTCGGCAATGTCACCCTTGCCAATGCCAGTCGCAACATGCGGGCAGTGCTCGCCCTGTGCGAGGCAACAGATATTCCTGTGATCGCGGGCGCCGACCGTCCACTTGCGCAGCCGATCATTCATGCCACCCATGTGCATGGCGAAGATGGACTGGCGGGTGCGCCGATCCCTGATGATCTGCCGCCGCTCGACCCGCGCCATGGAGTGCAGTTCATTGCCGATACGCTCGCGGATGCGGTTGAGGCGGGCACGAAGGTTGATCTGTTGATGATCGGGCCGCTTACCAATCTTGCTCTCGCCCTGCGGCTTAAGCCCGGGATTGAAGCGGGGATCGGAATGCTCACGATTATGGGCGGCACGATTTACGGTCGCGGCAACACGACCCCTGCCGCCGAGTTCAACATCTACGCCGATCCCGAAGCCGCCGACATCGTGCTGCGCGCTGATATTCCGACGCGGATCGTCCCTTGGGAGCCTTGCACAACTCACACCATTTCTGGCGAGGAGATGGACGCGATCTATGCGGGCTACACTGACGATGCTCTGGGTGCCTTCAACAAAGCCATCGCCGATCAGACCCGCGCTGTGTCTCTTCGTTTCGGCGGATGCGACGAATTCCGCTTTGTCGATCCCTTCGCGGCGGCAGTCGTTCTCGACGACAGCTTGATCCAAACAACGGTCGAGGCCTCCTCTGCGGTGGTGCTCGCGCCAGGTCTCACCCGCGGGATGACCCTTGTCGATCCGTCGGGGCGGCTAGAAACGCCACCTGTGACCTTTATCGAGACGGGCGATATCGCCCGACTAACCGAAATCCAAACCGCCGCAGTGCGGTGGAGACCTTGAAGACCAAAAACAGACCCCAACAGGAGACCAACAATGCCCATCAATATGACACGTCGTCAGGCCGCGCAGATGCTGCTGGCTTCAACTCTTGCGGCGGCTGCCGCGCCTTCTGCGCTTCTTGCTCAGGACAAGCTTAAAGTTGCACTAGTTCTGCATGGCACACTCGGCGACAAATCTTTCCTCGACTCCGCGGCAGCAGGCATGGCCCGCGCCGAAAAGGAATTGGGCGTCGAAGTGACGATCATCGAGGCCAGCAACGACCGTTCGCGCTGGCAGCCCGCTCTGGCCGACGCTTGCGATCAGGGCTTTGATGTCATTATCTGCGGCACTTGGGAAATGAATGGCTTCATGCAGGAGCTGGCGCCAGAATACCCTGATACGAAATTTATCCTGTTCGACGATGCGCCCGATTTCTCGGCGGGTGACTTCTCGAACATTCTCGGAATTACCTATAAAACGTCGACTGCGGCCTATCTCGCAGGTTATGCTGCGGCGAAAGTGTCTAAGACCGGCAAGATCGGGGAAATCCTCGGTGTCGAAGGCACAACCATTCTGGAATTTTCTGTTGGCTTCGAACAGGGCGCGAAGGCCGCCAACCCCGATGTGGAGGTCGTGCGTGCGGTTGCTGGCACCTTCACCGACCCTGCCAAGGGCAAGGAACTGGCGCTGGCGCAATTCGCGCAAGGCGTAGATGTGGTGTTCCCGATTGCGGGCGGCACAGGTATCGGTGCGCTTCAGGCGGCCCGTGATGAAGGATTGATGGGCGTTGGCGTCGATAGCGATCAGGCGGCGATCTTTGCGGAAACGGACCCCGCACAATCCGCAGTCATTCTGACGTCAGTTGAGAAGAAGGTGGGCGACTCTCTTGTCTCTATTTTGGAGCAGACCATCGCCGGGACCGCGCCTTATGGCTCCGCCGTGCTGCTTGGTCTTTCTGACGGTGCCGTCGGAATCTCGAAAAATAGCTACTACGAGGCGTTGGTGCCTGAGGACGTGCGTGCCGAGATCGAAGCCGTGGAAGCGCAGATCATCGCGGGCGAAATCGACGTCGAAACCGTAATGCAATAACGCGCAAGCACCATTGCCCGCCCCACGTATCGGGGCGGGCAATTTCTGAACGAGGCGATGCATGAAGACCGCAATCGAAGCCGTAAACATAACAAGAATATATCCGGGTGGGACCGTCGCGAACCAAGGGGTGACCCTTCGGGTGCGCCCTGGCGAAGTGCATGCCGTGGTGGGTGAAAACGGCGCTGGGAAGTCGACCTTGATGAAGGTGCTTTTCGGGTTGGAAAAACCCGACGCGGGTACCTTGCTGGTAAATGGCAAGCAAACCGCGTTTGACGGGCCGCGTGATGCCATCGACCACGGTATCGGCATGGTGTTTCAGCATTTTTCACTGGTGCCGTCCTTTAAGGTTTATGAGGTTGTTGTGCTCGGCTCGGAGCCGCGCCGTGGAATCCGTTTTGACCGCGCAGCCGCAATCGAGAAGGTTCAGGCGCTTTCCGAGAAATTTCGTTTGAACGTCGACCCAGAGGCGCGGGTGTCGAGCCTGCCCGTGGGACAACAACAGCGTGTCGAAATTCTCAAAGCGCTTTATCGCGATGCGCGCATTCTCATTCTCGACGAGCCGACCGCCGTGCTTGCGCCGCAGGAAGTCGAGGAGCTTTTCGTCGCCATCCGCGCACTTGTCGCCGAGGGGCGCACGGTGATCTTCATCGCACACAAACTCCCAGAGGTGCTGGATATTTCCGACCGTATCACGGTGATGCGGGCGGGAAAAACCGTCGGATCTGTCGAGACATCTTCTGTCACCGAAAACGAGTTGGCGGCGATGATGGTCGGTCACGAAGTGGTGCTGCGCGTCGACCGTTCGGCATACGAAGGACAACGCAAACTCAGTGTTGAAAACCTTGTCATCCGAAATGGCGCGGGTCGAGTGCTCGCAGAAGATCTCAGTCTGAATGTGAACGGCGGCGAGATTGTCGGGCTGGTTGGGGTCGAGGGGAATGGTCAAGCGGAACTGCTTGAAACCATCGGCGGACTTAGGCCTGCGGCGGGCGGACGGATCGTGTTAGAGGATTTGGAAGTTACCGATCTTTCGGTGCTTGCGCGGCGCGAAAAGGGAGTGGCCTCGATCCCCGAAGACCGGATTGCCGAAGGACTCGCAATCGGCGCGACCACGGCCGAAAATCTGGTGGCGACACGCCTCGACAATCCGCGTTTTGTGCGCCGAGGCCTGCTCGATATGAAAGCCATAACCGAAAATGCCCGCGTCCTGATCGACCGTTTTTCGATCCGCGTCGGTGGTCCCGAGTTTCCGGTGGGAACCCTGTCGGGGGGCAACATGCAGAAGGTGGTTGTCGCGCGCGAGCTGGCGGAGCAGCCCGAGGTGCTTTTGGTAAACCAGCCGACACGGGGGGTCGACCTTGCTGCTACGCAATTCATCTGGAAATCGATCACCGATGCTCGAGACGGTGGTGCTGCCGTCCTTCTATCTTCCGCCGACCTTTCGGAATTGCTGGCGCTCTCCGACCGGTTGGTAGTGTTCTATCATGGCCGCATCGTTGCGGCTTTTGCGAATGATGAAACCGTCACTGCCGAGATGCTGGGCGCATATATGCTCGGCATCAGCACGCAGGACGGTGCCGAAATGAAAGCTGCCTTGCAATGAGCGACCTTCGCCCCTCCCGCCTTTCTTCCGTCCTTGCCGATAGTTCGCGTGCATTGATCGCGCTGGCCGTCGCTCTGCTTGCGGCTTTTGCGATCATCCTGCTTATGTCCGACGATCCGGCCAAGGCCTTCGACACCTTCCTTACTGGGCCGTTGGGCTCGGCGCGGACACGGGGGCTGTGGATTGACGATGTGGCCAAGCTCACACTGACGGGGCTTGCCTTCGTGCTGGTTTTTCAGGCCAAACAGTTCTCGCTTGGCGTTCAGGGACAGGTCTATTTCGGCGGGTTGGCAGCGGCCTTTGTGGCCCTGTCTCCCATCGGTCAGACGTGGGCGGGCATTCCTTTGGGGATGCTGGCGGCGATGATTACGGGGGCTGCCTACGGGTTTATCCCTGGCTACGCCAAGGCGCGATTCCAGGCCTCTGAGATCGTGTCGTCCCTGATGCTGAACTACATCGCCATTCGGGTGGTCAATTGGGTAGTGCGGGCGCATCTCGCACCCGAAGGCACAGGTCAGCTGATGAGCCCCAAATTCCCCGTGACAGCAACCTATCCGCCCTTCATTCCCAAAACGCGGTTCGACCTCGGCATCCTCTTTGCCCTGATAGCGGTCGGCGTGGTCTGGTTCCTGATCTACCGCACCCGTTGGGGGTTAAAGCTGCGGCTCGTCGGTGAAAACGCCCGGTTCGCGGAATATGCGGGGATTCATTCTTCGGCGGTGATGATTTCAGCCATGACCGTATCGGGCGCCATTGGCGGGCTTCTTGGCTCCGTCTTCGTGCAAGGCCAAGCCTTCAAGCGCATCGCCATAGACTTTGATAGTAACCTCGCTTTCGAAGGCATCCTGATCGCCATTGTCGCCCGCGACAAGCCGCTTGCCGTGCCCTTCGTCGCGCTCGGATACGGCTACCTGCGCCAAGGGGCGCAGCTGATGGGGCTGCGCACGGATGTGCCGACAGAAATGATCGCCGTGGTTCAGGCTCTCATCATCCTGCTCGTCGCATCGAAATTCACCCTGCCGGGGCATGATACATTGGCCCGACTGTTCGGCCAGAAAAAGGAGAACTGATCATGTGGGACCTGCTGGCCGCAGTCTTTTCTGTAACCTTCTTTGTCACTGTCCTGCGGGCCACCACGCCGCTTTTGTTCGCGACGCTGGGGGGCTTGATCTCGGACCTGTCGGGGGCGCTCAACGTGGCGCTTGAGGGGATGATGCTCATTGCCGCACTGACGGCGGTGGTCACATCGGTCTACGCTCCGTGGTATGTCGCCGTCGTGGCGGGCGTCGGTGCGGGGGCGCTTCTGGGCTGCGTTATGGCGTTCTTTCACCTCAAGTTGAAAGCAGACGTGATCCTCGTCGGTTTCGGGGTCAATATCCTTGCCTCGGGCGGAACGGTTTTTGCCCTGTCCATCGCGACAGGCGGGGACAAGGGCACCTCGATCAACCTACCGTCGAAGTCGATCCCGACGATCGACCTGCCGTTTTTTGATGGCATCCCCGTCCTGAATCTGCTGTCTGGGCATTCGGCTTTGACATGGATCGGCGGTCTGTCGGTGTTCCTGCTGTGGTATTTTCTCTATCGCACCCCTTGGGGCCTGTGGCTGCGCGGGGTAGGTGAATATCCTGCCGCGCCCGAAGCCGCAGGGATCAACGTTTTGAAAGTGCGGTTCTGGGCGCTCGTGGCCTCGGGTGCCTTCGCGGGCATGGGCGGTGCGCAGCTTGCCATGTTCAACTACGTGGGCTTTACCCGCGATATGACCTCTGGGCGAGGGTTTATCGCGCTTGGGGCTGTGTTGCTCGGGGCGCGCCATCCTGTTGGGGCGTTGATCGCGGCGCTACTGTTCGGCCTGTTCGAGGCGCTGTCCATCGTGATGCCAAGTTTGTTTTCGTGGATTCCCTCGGAGTTGATCCAGACGATCCCCTTCCTCGTCACGATCATCGCGCTTGTGCTGTTTTCCGTCCGCGCCCGCCAGATCGCGAACAAGACATGAGTGGCGCTGCGATTGAGGTAGGCAACAGTGGTGGGTGCGCAGGCGGTGCCCTAGCCGACAATGATGTCACTCCCCGAAAGGTAATGATCCGATGATCCGTGATTTCCGACAAATGAGCTGGCCCGATGTGGAAGAGGCGCTCAAGTTGAACCTGCCCGCGATTTTGCCCTTGGGCGCGGTGGAGCAGCATGGTGCGCACCTTCCCTTGACGGTTGATGCCGATTTGGCGGAGGGGGTTGCGCGGGCGTTGGCCGCACGGACGGGAGCGCTGCTGTTGCCTGTGTGCACCTATGGCGAAACATGGTCGAGCGAGGCCTTTGCGGGCACGCTCTCGATTAGCCCCGAAACCCTGCGAGCAATGATCTTGGACATCGGGCGCGGCCTGATCCGCATGGGCGTGCCCGCGCTGATTACCCTCAATGGGCATTTCGGGAACAGCGGCCCCATCGGATTGGCCGCACGCACGCTTCAGGCCGAAGGTCTTCCCGTTCTTCATCTTGACTATCCCGACCTTGAAAAGATCGCGGGGCGGATTTGCACCAGCAAACCCGCGGGCCCCAGTTTTTTCCACGCCGATGAGGTCGAGACCTCGATGATGATGGCCCTGCGTCCCGAGGCAGTCGATCTAACGCGGGCAGAAGCGGAGTATCCCGCGTTCCCGCAGACTTTCGGCTACGAGCAGTTCCAGTTGCGCGACATTTCCAAAACCGGCGTGTTCGGTGATCCACGCGTGTCGACGGCGGAGAAGGGGGAGCAGTTGATCGAAGAGATTGTCGATGCTGCGATCCCGTTGGTCGATGCGTTTCTGTCTCGTCACGAATTAAGCGCACAGGACAGCGCTCAGGGAGAAGATCATGAGTGAGATGACGGGCACGGGGCCTCTTCCCGACGATCTTTTACCTGATGCGGGTGACGAGGTGCGGCTGCGACAGGCGCTGACCCTTGTCGCGCTCGGCAAGAAACCTGCTGACCTCATCGTGCGGGTGGGGCGGATGCTCGACGTGCATTCGGGGCTCTGGATGAACGACTGCGATATTGTCATCAGCGGTCGGCGCATTGCGTGGACGGGGCCATCGGGCACATGGTCGGGAACCGCCGCGCGGATCGAGGAACGCCTTGATCTCGCCGCCGTGCCAGGCTTTGGCGAGGTGCACAAACACATCGAGTCCTCGCATCTCACGCCCGAATGGGAAGCGGCTCTGGTTATGCCACATGGGTGCACATGGACTTGCGAGGCGAGCCACGAATATTCCAATGTCGATGGGCCGGGGAACCTTGAGTTCTGGCTGGCGCACCGCCGTGCGGGGATGCCCGCAAAGATTTTCCCATTGCCTGGATCGGCTGTGCCGCCAACCGCCTACGAGGGCGGGGGGGGCTACTTCGGTGCGAAAGAACAGGCCCAGTTTCTCGCCACGCCACAGGTTGCGGGTCTCGATGAGGTGATGGACTGGCCTGCGGTCTGGGACGCGAGAAACCCGAGCCACGACCGCCTCTGGGGCATGATTGGCGCGACATTCGCCGCCCGTGGTGTGGTCGAAGGCCATGCCGCAGGGATGCGCGACATCTCGGAGATTTCGGCCTTTGCCGCGGCGGGGATGGCCTCGGATCACGAAGCATGGACTGCACAGGAGGTGATGGACAAGCTCAACCACGGCCTCTTCGTGGAGCTGCGCCCGCATTCTTTGCCTGCTGCGATTTCCGACTTGCTAGAGATGGGACTGAAGAACTGGAGCCATCTTGCGCTGTGCACTGATGATCGCGCGGCACAGGACACGATGAAAATTGGCGCTACCGACCACAATGTGCGGTTGGCAATGGAGGCGGGGTTGCCTGTCGAGACTGCCATCCAGATGGTCACGCTCAACCCCGCGCGGCATATGCGGCTTACCCCTTGGGTGGGGGCCATCGCGCCGGGGCGCTACGCGGATTTGGTACTGCTCGACGACGTGGACACGCTGTCAATCGCCGAGGTCTGGGCCGACGGCCAGCAGGTTTCGCGCGGTCAGGACTATCTGCTCGACGTGCCAAAGATCGAGCGCCCCGAGCGGGCGCGAAACTCGGTCCGTTTGCCGCGTGATCTCACGGCGGAGGATTTCGCCATTGCCGCGCCTGAGGGGCGTGACGAGGTGACGGCGGCGGTGCTGCGTCCGTTCCATTGGGAGGATGACTTCCTCACCGTGACTTTGCCTGTAAAAGACGGGTTGGTGCAGCGCGACACGGCGCAGACAGTGACAAAATTCGCGGTGATTGACCGACATCTTGGCACGGGCCGCGTGGCGCGGATGTTCTGGCGCGGCACGGGCCCTGCGACAGCGGGAACGGCGCTGGCCTGCTCGATGGCGCATGATCAGCACAACATCTGGTCGGCGGGGTCTTGCGACGCGGCAATGGCGCTTGCGGTCAATACCCTGCGTGAGATGCAGGGCGGATGGGCGCTTGTGCGCGAGGGGAAACTCGTTGCCACCGTGCGTTACGAGATCGGCGGGTTGATGACCTGCCGCCCTGCGGAAGACCTCGCCCGCGAGATGGAGACGCTTTATGCTGAAGCCGAGAAGGTGGAGTGGATGTGGGAACCCACGTCTTCGCCCCGTTGGCACGCAGGCTTCCCCGAAAGACTGGCCTTTGCGACCCTGACCTGTGCGCCGTGGCGTTGGGTGTTGGTGGCACCGAGCGACGAGAACCCCACGGGGTTCGTCAACGTCAGCACGGGCGAGACGCATCCGGTCGTCTGGTGAAACAACCGACTAACAAAACAAGAAACACGCAACAGGAGAGACCCAATGACCACACGCCAGACCCGACGCGCAATTTTGCGCGCGGCACTGCTCGCAGCGCCAATGCTGCTGCCAGCAGTTTCCTACGCCCAAACATCTGATACGGCGCTCAAGATCGCTATGATTATGCCGGGGCCGATCACTGACAATGATTGGAATTCCGTGGGCTATAACGGTCTTCAAGCAGCGGGTGAAGCGCTCGGTGCCGAAGTGGCCTATGCCGAGAATGTCACCGACGCTGATGCCGAACGCCTGCTGCGTGATTTCGCTTCGCGGGGCTATGATCTCGTGTTCGCACACAGCTTTTCTTTTGGTGATGCTGCGCTAAATGCGGCGGAAAGCTTCCCAAAAACCATTTTTATGGCCGGGACTGCCTCGGAACCGAGTGACAACCTCGGGACCTATTCCAACCCCGACTATCAAGGCGCCTACCTTGCCGGGATGCTGGCTGCGGGTGCGACTGAAACGGGCACTGTTGGCTGGGTTGGCGGGATGCCTGCACCGAACATGCTCGCCAACCTTCACGCCTATAAAGCGGGCGCTATGGAAGTGAATGCGGAGGTCAACGTGCTGCATACCTTTATCGGTAGCTGGTTCGATCCGCCCAAGGCCAAGGAAGCAACGATTGCCCAGATCGAACAGGGCGCGGATGTGGTGAGTGCCCAGGGTGTCGGTGTGATCGACGGTGCGGCGGAGAAGGGCGTGCTCGCGCTCGGTGCCATGACGGACCAGAACTTCCTCGGAGAAGAAACGGTTCTCACCAGTGTGACATGGGACTTGGGGCCACTTATTACTGCTGTTGGTGAAGCGGTCTTGGATGGGAGTTGGGCCAGTCAGAACTGGTCTTACGGTGTCGCCTCCGATTCCGTTGGTCTTGCGCCGTTCCACGGTCTCGACACCAATGTGGATACTGTTGTGATGGAGGCTGTTGAGGCCAAGATTGCGGCGATCAAGGATGGCAGCTTCGAGGTTCCACTCGACACCAGCCCCGTCGATTGATCCGCTCATGACCACCACCTTGCCAAAATCCTCTTTCGCGCAGGCGGCCACATCGGTCAGCATGTCCGGCGTGACCATCGCGTTCGACAAGGTGGTGGCCAATCAAAGCGTGGATCTCGACGTCCGACACGGCGAGATCCACGCGCTCTTGGGCGAAAACGGCGCGGGCAAGACGACCCTCATGCGTGCGCTGTGCGGGCTGCTCCAACCTGACGCGGGCACCATAAGCCTCGACGGCAAACCCGTTGTCATCCGTGATCCGCAACGCGCACAGGAACTCGGCATCGGGATGGTGCACCAGCATTTCATGCTGATCGACACCATGACCGTGGCGGAAAATATCTCGCTTGGCCTGCCGCGAGCGCGTGCAGGGCGGCGGGTGTTCTTTCCCGATCTCGACCAGGTTGCGCAACAGATCGACGCGCTTGGTCGCCAGCATGATCTTCAGGTCAACCCCACGGCGCGCGTGGACAGTCTGACGGTCGCGGGCCAGCAGCGGGTCGAAATTCTCAAGGCACTCTACCGCGGCGCGAAGGTGCTTATCCTTGACGAGCCGACAGCGGTGCTTTCGCCGCAGGAAAGCCAGCGGTTGTTCGCAGTCCTGCGCTCACTTGCGGCACAGGGAACGGCGATCATTTTCATCAGTCACAAGCTGCACGAAGTCATGGCGGTGACGGACAGGATCACGGTTCTGCGGCGCGGGAAAGTGGCGGGGTGCCTCGAAACCGCGAAGACCACCGAGGACGAAATCGCGCGCCTAATGGTCGGAGCGCAAACCGTCCAGCCGTCGCGCACCTCTGCACCGCGCGTAAAAACAGGCACCGTCTTGCGCCTGCGCAATGCAGGTTTGACGGACGGGCGGGGTTTGCGCCTTCTTGACGGGGTCAACCTTGATATCGAAGCCTCCGAAATCCTTGGCGTGGCTGGCGTCGACGGGAACGGGAAATCGGAGCTTGCGGAGGTCGTGGTTGGATTGCGCAGGTTGACCGAAGGGCACATTGAGTTCGACGGCAAGGATGTCACACATGCCTCCACAGCAACACGGATCAATCGCGGCCTTGCCCATGTGCCCGAGGACAGGCACCGCACCGCGCTGGTGTCGGAAATGTCGGTGGCTGACAATGCGGTTATCGAGATGGCGGGCTGGCGCAGGTTTGCGCGGATGGGGCTGCTTAGGCGCGGGCGCATCGCCGCTTTCGCGCGGGATCTTGTGAAGGATTACGATGTGCGGCCAGGGGATATCACCCAACCCATCGGTGCGCTCTCTGGCGGCAACCAGCAGAAACTTGTGATGGGGCGGGCGCTGACGCGCGATCCCAAGCTGATCGTCGCCGTGCAACCCTCGCGCGGGCTGGACTTCGGAGCAACCGCCTTTGTTCAGGGGCGTTTGCTCGACAGTCGGGCAAGGGGCGCGGCGGTGATGTTGATCTCTGCGGAAATGGACGAGCTGGTCGCCTATTGCGATCGTATCGTCGTGATGTATCGCGGCTCGATCATCGGTGAACAAACAGGGCCGGATTACGACGTGGCCAAACTCGGATTGATGATGGCGGGACGCGCGACATGAGCGGCGAAACAACCGCAGGTGCACAGGCGCTTGCTTTTCTCAAGGACCGGCTGGTCGCGCAAAACGCGCTCTCGGGTGTCGTCGCTTTGACGCTGGCTTTCGGCGTGGGCGCTGTATTGATCCTGTCGATGGGCGTAAATCCGATACAGGCCTATGCGGTGTTGTTTCAAGCCTCGCTCGGTAGCCTGAACGGTCTGGCCGAAACCGCGATCCGCACCGTGCCTCTGGCGCTTGCGGGGATCGGGATTGCGCTGTCGTTCCGCGCAGGTGTGTTCAATGTGGGCGCAGAAGGGCAGATATTTATTGGCGGGGTCGCAACGGCCTTTGTCGGTGTCCAGCTTGCGGGGGCTCCGCCCGCCATCGTGATGCCCGCGATGATGCTTGCGGCACTGGCAGCGGGGGCTTTGTGGTCCTTGATCGCAGGGGTGCTCAAGCTGCGTTTCGGCGCGGATGAACTCATCACCACGATCATGCTCAACTATGTGGCCATCCACTTTGTCAGCTACCTGTTGCACGGGCCGTTGCAGGCACCTGCCTCGCCACTGGCGCAGACCGAGCGGCTGGCGCGGGAGTTTCGCCTGCCGATCCTTGTGTCGACGACGCGACTTCACGCGGGGATCGTGCTGGTGGTTCTCGTGACCATCGCGGCGCAGGTCTGGCTGTGGATGTCGGTGGGCGGTTTCAAACTCCGCGCGGTCGGCCATAACCCGCGGACGGCTGGCGCGGCGGGGATCAATGTGACGAGGGTCACTGTCTTAGCCTTTGTGCTCTGCGGGGCGCTGTCGGGACTAGCGGGATTTTCTGAAGTGGCTGGCGTGCATCGGCGCATGATCGAAAACCTCTCGCCAGGGTTCGGCTATACCGCGATTATTGTGGCTCTTCTGGGGCGCACCAGTCCGCTTGGCGTATTGATGGCCGCCGCGTTGTTTGCCGCGCTTCAGATCGG
The DNA here is from genome assembly GCF_048266405.1 of Celeribacter sp. GTDB lineage: Bacteria > Pseudomonadota > Alphaproteobacteria > Rhodobacterales > Rhodobacteraceae > Celeribacter. The sequence continues at coordinate 821,883 of NZ_JBLWZO010000001.1, read as the reverse complement.
GTCGTCCACAATGGAAAGCGCACTTGGTGTTCCAGGGGCGTTGATTGCGATGATACAGGCATTGGTTGTGCTGTTCCTGATCGGGCAAGGGGCGCTCCTCGCGCCGATTACCCGCCTGTTGCGCCGACGTATGACTAAGGAGCCGCAACCATGATGGCCTTTCTGTCTGACCCAGTGTTTGCGGGCTTTCTGTCTGCCAGTGTGCGGCTCAGTATTCCGATCCTTCTGGCCGCGCTTGGCGGTGTCTTTGCAGAACGTTCTGGCGTGCTCAACGTGGGGCTAGAAGGGATGATGCTGGCGGGTTGTTTCGCGGGTTTCATGATCACCTTCCAAACTGATCTTCTGATCCTCGGGCTGCTCGCTGCGATGATCGTTGGAGGGGGTGTGGGGCTGTTGCTCGGCGTGTTCGCGATTAGCCTTCGGGCCAATCAGGTGGTGGTCGGGATCGCAATCAACCTGCTTGTCGCGGGAGCCACGGCTTTCCTCTTCCGACTGGCCTTTCGTGCTGGGGCCGAGACACCACGGATCACGCCTTTCGCCGCGCTCGATTTCGGCCCGCTGGCGACGATCCCCGTATTGGGGCCGATGCTATTCAGCCATGACATCCTTACCTATGCGGCGCTTGGCCTCGTGGTGGTGTCATGGGTGGTGCTGTGCCGTTCGACCATCGGACTTGCGGTGTCGGCGGTTGGCGAAAACCCTGTGGCGGCCACCACGCTCGGCCTCTATGCCATCCGCACGCGCTACCTCGCCGTGATCGTCAGCGGTGTTCTGGCGGGGCTCGGCGGGGCGTTCCTGTCGATGAGTGCTACGGGGCTGTTTCTCGACAATATGACGGCGGGGCGGGGGTATATCGCGCTGGCGATCCTGATCCTTGGACGCAGGCATCCCTTCGGAATCGTTGCTGCATCGCTGGTGTTCGGGGCAGCCGAAGCCCTGCAACTGCGCGCGCAACTGATGCCAACGGGTGTGCCGCTACAGGCGCTCATCGTTCTGCCCTATGCGCTGACACTGGTGGTGCTCGCGGGGTTTGCGGCTAAAAGTGGGGCACCGAAATCACTCGGCCAGCCGTTCCCGAAATCGGGTGTGCGGTAGCCGGTGTGAAAGGCTGAACTATCTTCAAAATTCTTTCATGAAGGTGTTTGTGGTTCGTTCGGTTTCTTTTTGTAAAAGCGATTAATGACCCTCTGGTTAAAGCGGCTTTTTATGCAGCTCCGCATTTGGCGAGGAAAATGTACGGCAGAAATCAAAAAGGCGGTCCGCCATAAACCGCGCCCATCTTGTTTGAAGGGCACTGCTTTCCCAATGTTATTGCCGGAAAAAGTTTGGTGCATGTGAACCACAGTACCCATGCTGCGCTTAGGTTGGTGCAGACATTGATGAGATGTCGTGGTCGAATTCGGATTTGGACTGCCATGGAGAAAGTTTGACTGTAGGAACATCCCCTCCGCCATTGCCTATTGTAAGATATTTATTTCATTCATTAAGCACCATGCGCATGGTGTTTATCATGTTTTGTTGTGTATTTTAAAATTGGCTGAAGATGGGGCTGAAGATGGGTTGGAAAATGCCCTCATTAAGGGTGCTGTCGGACCAAGACGAGGCTTGGACTTATTTTGTCCGCAAGATTCTTCGGTTTTAGTGTTGGACGCGGTGGTTCGATGCTCAGCCGCTTGGCTGTCTTGCATCACCTTTGACAACCAGCCTCCCACATGATCTGGAACCTTCATAGTTTGACTGTGACTTGATTACGGACAAATTCACGGCCAGCCGTCTAACGGGATACCCGATTTAAGTAACCGAATTGCGCGGTGTGGTAGGCCTTGAGGTGAAATGTCAGGCGCACCGCATTGCCCCAAGTTTGCGCCAAATTATCCCAACTGTGTTACGTGGTCGAAAGCCGCTTTGGCCCATTTAGGGTGCGCGTTCTGACTTCGTCCCCTGTGTGTAGATCGGGCCTATGGGTCACTCCATCGATGCCAAAACAAAGTGCGTACAGGTATCGGACCAAGCCTGTATTTCTGATGGTTTCCCGTCGTAGTTTGGGTCTAGGACCGCTTCGCGTTGGGCGCCGTTGATCATGCTGCGCAGGAGGCCAGCTCTTTCGCGGATCTTGTCCTCGTCCAAGGAGGAGAGGCCGGAGCACAGTGTGACGAAACGTTGGTCGAAGGCTTGGGCCACTTTGTGGATGGACGAGAGGTAGTTGTCGCGAAACTCGGGGAATTGGGCTTGTTCGGCAAAAACCGCGCGGGCTTTTCGGACGCCTTCGTTGCTGAGAACAAGGTCTGAGTAGGCGCGGGACAGGGCCAATATCGCACCGTCGCGAGACGTCACATCGGCTGGGGTGTCGAGATGGGCGATGCTTGTTTCAATCGCGTCGTCAGCAACCAGTCTGAACAGGTTCGCCTTGTTCGATACGGTTTTGTAAATTGTGCGGGTGGACATGCCTGCTTTGCGAGCTACGGCCTCGATGCTCGTGCCTGCGTAACCTTCGCTGAGAAAGACTTCGCCTGCGACTTTGATGAGTAGTGCGCGCGTCTCTTGTTCTGTGCGCACAGAGGGGCGCCCACGGGGGCGTTTTGTCTTGGTCGCTTTGGGCTGTGTCATGTCGGCTCCTCACGTCGCTTTATAAAAATATAAATTTTCATAAATCAAGTGTCTGTTGCTTTGTGCGACTTTTTGGGGTGTCACGAATGCTTGTGGCGCGTAGTTTGTCATTGACTCACTTGTCAAAATGATTTTAGAAAACCACAATTTTCCAAAACAAATGAAACATCGAGGACTACCGATGAAACCGAACAAAACCGCAGTTATCGCAGTGATCGCCGTCGCCGCTGCAGCGGGTTATCTGGCTTGGACCGTGAGCCAACCCGCGACCTATCTTGTGCAGGGCGAAGTCGAGGCGACACGCATTGACTTGTCCGCGATGATTTCGGCGCGTGTCTCCGAAACCCCTGTGGATGTCGGTGATCGCGTCGCGGCAGGGGATGTTTTGGTGGAGATGGAAAGCGCGATACTGGAGGCGCAACATGCCGCCGCACTCGCCGCACTGGAGGTCGCGCGTGCCAATCGCGATCTCACATACTCCACGCGACCAGAAACAATTGCAGCAGCTGAGGCGCAGTTGGAATCGGCGCGTTCAAACGTATCCTTGGCGCAAAGTAACTATGACCGGATCACACAGTTGCGCAGCGAATCTGTCGTGTCGCAGGCGGGTTTGGATCAGGCTGCCAACCAACTGACCGCCGCGATACAGGCACAAGCCGCTGCGCAGGCCAGCCTTGACCAAGCCCGCAATGGTGCGAGCCCAGAGCAAAAAGCTGTGGCCGATGCGCAGGTCAAGCAAGCCGAAGCCTCCGTCGCACAGACCTCGGCGAGTGTGGATGAGTTGACCGTTGTGTCGCCTATCGACGGTGAGGTAACGACACGCACCTCGGAAAAAGGCAAACTGTTTAGTGCAGGGGCACCCTTAATCTCGATCGTGGATGTGGATCACGCGTGGTTCACCTTTAACCTGCGTGAGGATTTTCTTGAGGGGCTTGAGGTTGGTCAGCCGTTGAAAGTTCGCGTGCCTGCTCTTGGCGAGGATGCAGATCTGATTGATGCGGTGATTTCCTCGATCAACGTGCAGGGGAGTTACGCCAATTGGCGCGCGACTAAGGCTACAGGCGATTTCGATCTGCGCACCTTCTCCGTTCGTGCCGACCCCGTTGCGCCTGTTGCGGGATTGCGTCCGGGCATGAGCGTTTTGGTGGATTGGCCTGCCACAAACCGTAGCGGAAAGTAATCCAGTGACCTCCTCCCACCTTCCTCCCGGTTTTCGTCGCATCTGGCGGCGTGAGTTGCGCCAGATCGCAACGCGGCCTGCGCTTGCCTTTATGCTCGTGCCCTTGCCGTTAATCCTGTTCCTCGCATTGGCCGTGGTGTTCGCTCCGGGTTTGCCGCGTGATTTGCCTGTGGCCGTTGTCGATCTGGATGGATCAACCACGTCACGGCAGATCGTGCGCATGGTTGATGCGACCTCGGATGTCGAGGTGGTCGAACAAGTCACGACACTCTCAGAGGCGCGGCAGGCGCTTGTCGCGCAGCGGGCCTATGCGATTTTGATGATCCCCGCCGAGATGGAGCATGATCTGTTGCTCGGGCAACGGCCCGAGGTTGTGGTGTTTTCCAACAGCCAGTTCCTGACTGCGGGCGGCATTGTCGGACGCAGTGTGAGTACGGCGGTCTCTACGGTGTCGGCGGGTGTGTCATTGCGGTTGCTTGAGGCTAAGGGAATCGGGACGGATCGCGCGATGGACCTGATTACGCCCATCCCTGTGCAGCAAAGTCCGCTATTTAACCCGTCGCTTGATTACATCCAGTTTCTTCTCTCCACGGTGATGCCGACCGTTCTGCAAATCTTTATCTGCGCCACGGCGGTTCTGTCGTTCTCGCGTGAGCATCACTCGCCCAATGGTATGGCGCGTTTGTTGCGTCTGTCGAAAACGCCTGCGCGTGCCATTCTGGGAAAGCTGCTTCCATATACCTTTGTCGGCACCTTCGTATTGTTGCTTGGGGACGTGTTGTTGTTCAGCTTTTTCGACGCCAGTTTCCGCGGCAATGTGATCGTGTTCTTCCTCAACGGGTTCATGTTCATTCTGGCCTGTCAGGCGATGGGGGCGTTCATCGCCTTGCTTGCCAAAGATACGACAGGGGCGCTCGGCATGATGGGGTTGATCGTCGCACCTTCTTTCGGGTTCGCGGGGGTCAGTTTTCCACGTTTCGGGATGACGGCCTTCTCACAAATCTGGGGCGCGATCATTCCGCTGACTCCCTATCTCCAACTGCGCACCGACCAGACATTGCGCGGAGCGCCTTTGGAATATTCGCTGCCAACGATGGCGTGGCTCTTCGCGCAGCTTGTGGTGTTCGCGACCCTGTTGTGGATCATGACGCGCAAGACAATGGCGCAGGAGACAGCGGAGCCCGACGTCGCATCCGCCACTTCTAAAGACGGGAAGGCATGAACATGTTGCGCCGTTTCCTCTCTGATGTTTTTGCCGCTATCCGCACAATTCTGGCGGATGATAGTGCCCGATCCACGATGATTGTGGGCATTTTGATCTATAGCGTACTTTACCCGCAACCCTATGTGGGCGAGGTGCTGCGCGATGTTCCTGTGGTCGTCATCGACCAAGACAACTCAAGCGCCAGCCGCAGTTTTGTGCGCAACATTGATGTGACGGATTTGGTCGATGTAGTCCAATCCGCACCTGATATGGAAAGCGCACAAGACGCCTTTTTCCGGCGGGATGTCTACGGCATTGTCGTTATCCCTGCGGGGTTTGAGGCCGATATCCTCGCCAGTCGCCCTGCGCCCGTGGCCGCCTACAGTGATGGCAGCTATTTGTTAATCTATTCAAATGTGATGAAGGCGGTGGCAACGGTTGCGGGAACCATGGGCGCTCAAGTCAACTACGCCCGCCTGACAGCAATGGGTGTGGATGATGGTGTGGCCCGCACGGCCCTGTCGCCCATAGCGGTGACAAATGTATCCGTGTTCAACCCGCAAGGGGGCTATGCCAGTTATGTGGTGCCTGCGGCCTTTGTCCTGATCTTGCAGCAAACCTTGTTGATGGGGATCGGGCTTCTTCATGCGGGGCGCAGGCTTCCTACGGGGCGGCGTTTGGCGGCGACGATAGTGGCCTACTTTTCGCTCTATATGATCTGGATCGTGTTTACGCAGATGACCTTGCCCTACTTCTACGCCATTCCGCGAACGGGTGATCTTGGCACGCTATTGATGATCGCGGTGCCATTTCTTTGCGCCTCGATCGCGATGGGGTTTGCGATTTCTCTGGCCATTCCGTGGCGTGAAGGGGTGGTGTTCTTCCTCGTCGTCATGGGGATGCCACTGTTTTTCCTGTCAGGCATTTCGTGGCCCGTGGAAATGATCCCCGAACACTTGCGGATACTGTCGTTACTTGTGCCATCTTCAACAGCGATTTCCGCATTCGTCGCCGTGGACCAGATGGGGGCCTCTGCACTTGACGTTGCGGCCGCGATTAAGACGCAGCTCGGATTGACAGTGGGCTATACGGTTTTGGCGGTGGTTTTGTCACGATTGACGCGCCACCGCCATTAGGCGTCACGTTAAGTGAAACAAGGGTGTTTGGGTCGCCGGACGGCATTAATCTACTTTGGCGTGTATTTTTAATCTACCCTAGCGTGCATTAAGGTGCCATCATTCAATCTGAAAGGATTGAGTGATGATTCCAGTTCGAAGATTCGGTCACTTTGACATTGCATGTCTGTCCCGTTCGCAATTGGTCGATACATTCTTCGCTGCGCACAGTGAGGGTGTAGAGCGGGCTCAGGTGGTCATGGATGCAAACGGGCATGCCTTATCCCTTGCTCAAACCTCGTCTGTGTTTCGGAATTCCATCGCGCAGGCGGATCTCATTCATGCCGATGGCGGGTTTCTCGTGACCATGTCCCAGAAGGTCAAAGGCAATGTGATCCCCGAGCGGTCCGCGACAACGGATATGATCCATGACTTTGCCGCAGCCTTTGAAAAGTCAGGACATAGTTTTTTCCTGTTAGGTGCGGATGAGGAGACAAACCGGGACTGCGCCAAGAAGCTTCAATTGCTCTACCCGAATTTGAAAATCGTCGGACGGCATCACGGGTTCTTCTCTGAGGAAGAGGAACAGGATGTCATCGCACAGATCAATGCGGTCAAACCGGATGTGGTTTGGGTCGGTCTTGGAAAGCCAAAGGAACAATCTGTCAGTTTGCGGTTAAGGGATCAGATCAACGCGACTTGGATCATAACCTGTGGCGGTTGTTACAATTACATTACCGGTGCCTATCCCCGTGCGCCACAATGGATGCAAAACAATAATCTTGAATGGTTGCATCGTATGCTGACCAATCCCCAGAAGTTGTTTTGGCGCTACCTTGTGACGACGCCACATGCGCTTTGGATTGTCGGACGTGGTGCGTTGAAGTAACGGACCTCCGGTTTTTTTCTCAGCCCCAAACGATGCAATTCGTTTGGGGCCTTTATTGGTATGATGTGGTGTTGAGCCTTTTTTGCCTCACAGGGAAAGTGCCCGATCGTAGAGGTAAAGTGCTGACACTCGCGCGTGAGCGGGTCCGAAGTGAAGCGTGGCCGCATCGCTCAAGTCGATGGTTGTGTCGGACGGCATCCCCCCGTCAAGTGCAAGCGACATCGTGCCCGTCTGCCACGACAGGGCGAGTTGGTGAGGCGCATTGAACGAGACTGTGGCGGGGTGTGTCGAGGTGTTGAGAGATAGGCTCCCCGATCCATCACGCGACAGTTGTGCCACAACCGTCCCGCTGCCATCTTTGAAGGCAAGAATGTCACTGTCCTCACCGTGCAGCGTGGCAAGCTCAAGAATGCAGCCTCCCTTGTCTGGTGCGAACCACATTCCTAAGGGAAGATGTGGTGTGTCAGCCGGACGGGTGTGCTGTGCCGTTGTCGTCTGGATGTAATCCGTCGCATTTTGTCCGTTCTCGACTTGCGCGGCATAGGCAATAACGGTTTGTCCCGCTGTGGTGCTGCTTGGCCCGACGCCGAAGGTGACATTCGAAACGGTCGATGTGGCAGTGACCTGAAAACTTACCCTCCACAGACCACCGATTTGTTCTTGCGAGAGGTTCGAAATAGTCCCGCCTGATTGGTAGGTGGCGGCTAAGGCGCCGATGGTCCCTTCCACAATCAAATCAACGCCCGCGCCATAAAGTTCGAGGCGTGCGCGGCCCGATGTGCCCGCCGCGATCCATGTGCTGACGGTGAAATCTGCCCCTGCGGTCAAGGTGAACATATTGCTAAAGGCGCGTCCCCACGAGACGCCACCACTTGTGATGACACATCCATCCAGTCCCGCAAATGTCATGCCACTTGCCGGTTGGATTGTGGTGCTTCCGTTCGTTCCCCAACCCGAGGAGGCAACAGCGGACGGGTACACCAGATTGATCCGTTCGGGTTCGAGCACCAGTCCCTTCGTCGCGCCGAGAAAGAGGCTTTGATCTAGCCGTGCGCCAAGGAGCGGGGCGCTGACGTCGCGCCCTGCAACTCGCCAGTCGCGTGTCGTGAAATCGAGCGCCAAAACGGGAGCAACCCCATTTGACGCCGTGATCGCATCCCGTTCAACCGCAGCGAATACTTGCGGTCGATGCGCGATGACCGAACAGTTTTGAGTGATCGTCATGCGAGCACCAATGCATGGATTCCCGACGCTGTGGTGCCTGTTTCCAAGACGCGTGTGACCCCAACGGGCAGAATGCTCAATGCGCCGACTGCGACGGTACGGATTTCGCCCTTTGCCGTTTCACACACGATGGTTCCCGCCGTTTCACAATACAGGCCAATGGCGGTGACAGGCAAAGACAGGCTGTCGTCCGGTGTGACAGGCGCGATATCATACGCAGGGCCGGACAGGGGAAGCGCGCGGCCCGTTTGGAAAGGATTAGACATGATGTACCTCGTGATAGGATTGATGAAGTCCTATCTAAGGGAGGGAGGTTTCCAATGCCTAAGGGCAGCGAGCGTTGCGTCAGACGCCTGCGCGGCTTACGACGATATTTACAAGTTTTCGATATGTTTCCGAGGGCACAAATGAGCGCAGGATTTGGCGTATCGTGATCGACAACGGGACACCCGCCAATATCCAACCTGCGAGAATATAGGACAGGGCTTTGAACGGTTTTTCGGGGGCCATGTAATAGGCTAGGGTTGTGGCCCTATATCCACGTATTGCCTTCGGCGTCATGATCGGGGCGGATTTGTCCAACCATGCAAGAGGGGCTTCATACCCACGGTGCCGCGACGTGCGACCCTCTTCTGATTGGTCAACCCAGATGGATTGCGGATGTGCTAGCATCACAAAATGCGCTCCTGCGTGAGAGAGGCGCAGACACAGGTCGAGGTCTTGCCCCTTCCTCAATGTCGGATCGAACATCACGCGTCGAATGAAGCTGGTTCTCACCGCGATTGTGGAGGTTTGTATGAAGCAGTTTTTGACAAACATATACTCGCCGACATCTTCATCGGGGCCAATCGCGCGGTGTGGGCGCACCCACCGTTTCTCAACGCCGCGGTCCACCAGATTTTGAGAATAGAACACAGTCGTTTCCTCGGCATCGGCAAAGCGTTCACGATAAACGGCCAGCTTCTCAGGCAAGAACAAATCATCGCTGTCGAGAAATGCGATCCAAGGGGCCGTGGCAGCCTCAATCCCTGTATTGCGCGCAGCGCCGCCGCCCCCGTTTTCGCGGTGGATCACGCGGAACCTCGGATCGTTTAGCGACGCGACAACTTCTTCAAGCTCGCCTGCATCGTCCGATCCATCATCCACAACGATACATTCAAAGTTTTCAAAGGTTTGATCCTTTACGGACATCAGCGTGGGCAGGATAGTCGCCGCGCGGTTGAAGCTCGGGATAATGACGGAAATTTCGGGTGTCATCGCGATGCACCTTGCTTTGGAATGTGTCTAAGGGCGCTATAGGCGACGAGAAACACGATCCAATCGATACGGTCGCGGTCCAACAGTCCCACTTCGAGGAATGAATGGAGCCAAACGAATGCGAAGATTGCGAGGCAGGCAAACCGTAAATTTGAATAGTCGCGGCTGGATCTAAATGTGTGGAAAAAGGGCGCAATGACAAGTGCGAAGAGAAAGAGCCCCAAGCCGATCACGCCAATAGAAATCAGCATTTCGACATAGGCATTATGTGCATGTGGTAGCGTCATAAGAAATTGGCTGCCGCCAAAGACATGCCGCAGAGGACTATTAAGCCCCGTTTGAAAGATGGATTGGAACCCCATCCCAAACAACAGTTTGTCGTGGGCCATTTCAATCATACTGGTCCAGATCAGACCGCGTCCGGTAAAAGCGTCAGATTCGATAAGCGCTGTGCCTAACCGTTCGTTTATCCAGTAAAATATGCCGAATATGGCGATGAGAGAGAGGGCGTAGATCGTTCCGAGCAACAGGCCCAGACCGCCTTTTCGGCGATCAGTTGTCAGCGAAAACCACAAGAACAGAACGCTGAGAAATGTGATGGATATTGACGTCTTAGAGCCTGATTTCACCAACAAGAACGCCATGACAATGAGGGAGAGATACAAAGCCGTCTTTTTGATCTTGGTCCCCGACAGAAGTTCAAACGAGACGATGATAATCCCCGGAGCCAATACTGATCCCAAGATGTTCTTATGATAAAACACGCCCCGCCAATCGCCGATAACGGAGGACTCCGGATCGCCCGGTTGGTGTATGCCAAGCTCGGGGACGAGGAGGGCGGTGGCCAAACTGGCGATGCTCAAAAAGACAATCGTCTGCCTGAACCGAGTGAGGAACTGGAGCGGTGAGGCGAGTGTCGAGAGCGCAAAAACGGTGACGACAGTCACAACCGTCAGCACATAGCGGCGAAACCCGATGGCAGGCGCTATCGACCAAAAGAGCGACAGACCTGCCCAGATCAACAGCAAGCCAAGCGATACCGATGTGAGGTTTGAGAGCATCGTCAGTCGTTTATTAAACACGCAAAGCAGGACGCCCCAGACCATGATGGCAATGTAGATGATTTGCCGAAATGCGGTCCCCGATCCTGTATCGCTCAGGCTTTCGATTGCGATACGGGGTTGCCAAAAACTATTCACGCTCGTGAGCAGAACGCCGAACGAGATCCATAAGGCCAAATCGGTCAGAAAACTTGTCGGTGTCTGTGGAGGAGCCGTTGTTGTCATGTTTGATCGCCTCCCCGCTGCATCAAAACCGCGTGCTGAGAGGAAATGCGACTGGGATCATAAGGCGACAGATCAAGTGGCGTTTTCGGTGGCAAACCCCGCAGCACATTCTCGATAACCTCTGTCGTCAGCTCACCCTCATAGAGATTGACCCAGTCTGTCCCCAAGTCGATTTGAAGGTCGTGCAGTGCCCCGAGGTCGGGGGCCAGAACGGGACGGTTCATGGAGAGAGCAGCCAAAACGCTCCCTGAGTTCAGAATGGATTTGAACCCGAACACAATAAGGTCACAGGCCTGCGTCATGCCAAGGATTTCCTCGTCGGATACACGGCGCGGGATAAAGACAAAGCGGGCATCGTCTCCAATGGCCTCTTGGATGGCTGAAATCTCGGCCATAGCTCCAGAACCCGCGATCACGAATGTGAACGGGCGGGATAGGCCTTTCATCGCGCGTATGGTGTCTGGGATAGCCTTATACGCCCGCAGCATACCAAAGGTTCCTAACGTCGGCCCGGACATGAGGTTGGTCGCTTCGAGTTCAGGAGGAGTGCGTGGCGTCAGGCGGGCGAAGTGATCTTTGTAGTGCGGGTGACGAATGATGTGGAAGCGAGCATTGCGCAGTTCGGGAAAGGCATCGTGTGCCGCATCCCTAACGGTCTCGCTCATACAAATCACATCCGTGACGAGCGGGAGAAATTCGCGGCACATGGTGTCGTAAATGGCTTTATGCGCCTCGTTTTTGAAATCATGCGGACGCAGGTTGTGAACGGTCCAAAGAACAGGACGACCGAGTTTGTTGTTTCTGCGCGCCAAGGCAATGACGCGGTTCATGCGCCATGTTGCCCAAAACGGAACCCGAGAGGCCAAGCGCCCCCATTGCGGAAATTCAAGCCAGTGAACATGCAATGCCGAGGTCTTGGACCATGCGGGAACGATAGGCAGGCCTTTCACTGTCACCCCTTGTTCGGTCAGAGATTTCGTCAGGATCGACAGGTAGGGATTGTCGTTCTTTCTCGTTTTCGCGGGTGCCATTACAATGCTCATGCGGGCGCTCCCTTGGGGTGCACGCATGCGTTGAAATGGCGCGTGATCAACACGGCGGTCACGACTTCGCCGAGCAAAACGGCGGTTAGGATGAGAGCCACGGTGTGTTGCCCAATCCAGATGGCCACAAGGGTGCCCAAAATTGTGATGGGGGCGGCAATCACGGTCACAAGGGCCAAGGGTTTGTAGGCGCCTGCGCCTTGCAATGCCGCGCTGCTTCCGGTGCGCAAACTCCGAACGAGTTGGCCCGCTGCGAGTAAGATAGCGAGGGGCAACAGAATGGCCGTTGCATATTGCCCGTTCCCGATCAGTGATGGAAAGAACGCGATCACGCCCAAGACGCCAAGCGTATTGAACAGGACGACTGCGGTGAGAATGACATGGATTTTCCGCACATCCCGTTTCATGCCGCCAAAGTCTCTGGCTCGAAAAGACCGTGCGAGGACGGGCCGTTCGTATTGGGTGATCGCCTGCATCAAGATCGGGATGGGGCGAAAGAACAACGCCAGTGTGGCGACAGGCGCAAAGGCAGCGGGGCCGAGAAATATGGTGATGACGTAGGAATGCAGGTTGGCCATCGCCTCGGTTGTGATGACGCCCAGCAATGCCCACCGCCCATGCTGTCTGAACACGCCCACATAGGTCTGCAATGATCCTGAGGCGCGGCGACGTACTGTTCTCACCGTTCCTTTGCCGATGACGAACAAAGACAAAACAGTGCCAAAGGACATCGAGATCAAGGCCGAGGTGACGTCTAGGCCATTTAGCGCAAATAGAACCGTGCCACACGTTAACGTCGCTACGCCGTACACAATGTCCGCAAGGGCAGGCATGGTGAAGTTATGTGAGGCCAATTCAAAAGCCCGAAAGAACCACCGCATCCATAGGAATACGGCTTGGAGGCCAACGAGCCAGACCTGTAGGGGAGGCATCCCCATCAATGAGAGAGCGCCGCAGATGAGCAGAGCGCCAAGCGCGCAGAATATGATATTTGCGCGAAAGTAGCTCCCGATGAGGCGGTCTTTGGGCGCATCGTCATCTGCCAGAGACACCACCATTGGTGAGGCGAATAGGGCATTGGAGAGCGATGTGCCAAACTGGATGCACACCAAAGCAAAGGCATAGAGACCGAATTCGATCGCGGTGACAGAGGCCTGAAGTGTAAAGGCCAAGGCAAAATTTGCCCCCGAATAGGCAAAGGCTCCAAGCAGTCCCAAGCGGCGCTTCGCCATGAGGAGGAGGCGACTAGACATCAGCCAACCTCGCACGTGTGACGATCATACCCTTACCCTTTTGCACCTTGTCCGCGTGCGTAGATATCCTCGAAGCGGATGATGTCGTCTTCGCCAACGTAGGAGCCGGTTTGGACTTCGATCAGGACCACCGGAACTTTGCCCGGGTTTTCCAAGCGGTGCTTGGTGCCGAGAGGGACGTAGACGGATTGGTTTTCAGACACGATGCGTACCTCGTCATCAACGGTGACGCGGGCGGTCCCCTCTACCACGATCCAATGCTCGGAACGGTGGAAGTGGCTTTGCAGGCTTAGCGCCGCGCCGGGATGCACATAGATGCGCTTCACTTGGAAACGGCCGCCAATGACAAGGCTCTCGAACCAGCCCCATGGCCGGTGGTCTTTGGGGAACATTGTTGCTTGGTTCGCGCCTTTGGCCTTGAGAGCTGTGACTGCCCTTTTGACGTCTTGGGCGCGGGACATATCAGCGACCAGAACGGCGTCTTTCATGGCGATGGCCATAATGTTTTTCAAGCCGATGCCCACGACTTCAAGATGTGAGTTATCGGAGCGCAAAAGGCTGTTTTCGCACTCGATTGCTGTGGCCTCGCCCGAGGTCACAACGCCATCGGCGTCAGGTCCCAATTCGCGCCAGACAGCATCCCATCCCCCCAAATCGGACCAACCGCCATTAAAGGGAACAACAGCCAGATTGGTGGCGCGTTCCATCACGGCGTAGTCAATGGAGATGTCGTCGGCTTCTGCCCATGCTTCAGGATCAAGACGTAAGAATCCAAGGTCGGTTTTCGCCTTTGCCACTGCCGTGGCAACTGAGGCCATTAATTCGGGGGCATGTGTTTTGAAAGCCGCAATCATGTCTTTGGCTTTGAACAGGAATATCCCCGCGTTCCACAAGAATGTTCCCTCCGCGAGCATTTCGGCAGCACGGTCGGCGTCTGGCTTTTCGACGAACTGTTTGAGATCAACGGCGGTACCATTGGCGTCAGGCTCGGCGCTCAATTCGAGGTAGCCATAGGCGGTTTCTGCATGGGTTGGTGTGATGCCAAAGGTGACGAGCTTGCCGGCGGCGACCGCCGCCAAGCCTTTTTCAATGGCATCGTGAAAGGCCTGTGTATCGGGCACAACGTGATCAGAAGGTGCGACAAGCATGACGGCGTCGGGGTCCGAGGTGCTCAAATGCAGAGCCGCCGCTAGGATTGCCGGGGCGGTATTGCGTCCCTCTGGTTCGATGAGGATCGCGCCGGGGTCAATGCCAATCGCGGTGAGCTGCTCGGTGACAATAAAGCGAAAGTCCGAGGCCGTCAGGATGGAGGGCGCGGTGAATGACAGGCGACCAGTTGAGCCGCTCAATCGCTTGGCGGAGGCTTGGAAGAGCGTTTCTTCGCCAACGAGCGGGACAAACTGCTTGGGGTAGGATTTCCGCGATAGCGGCCAAAGTCGAGTTCCAGAACCGCCGCATAAGATGACGGGTGTGATACGTGCTAACGTCATGATGAGAAAATATCCTGTCGTTTGGTCCCCTTGCTCAATCTACTCTTACGCGAATATCCCCTCATTTCAAAGACATCTTATCGTTGAGATACCTGTTGTTTTTGGTGTCGATCCATCAGGCGCGGAGGTCTGGTGTTTACGCTTGTGGTTTGCATATCGGACGCGGCGCACAGGTGCGCCGCGTCAAGGGTCTCGCGTTCTATCAGGCTGTACCGCGAGGAGGGCGGTTGTTTTCTACAGTGAAAATCATACCGTCCAATAGCTCTTCCAGATCAGGGCGCGCAGACGGGCCATTGGAGATCGAGATTAACAGGATGCTACCGTCGGGGCGCAGAACAAAGACCCCTGGTTCGGCAAAGCGACGATCGGTTTCTGTTGGGGTCAAAGGGTCTGAGACATAGACGCCGAGGCGAGCCATGTGCTCCTCGGTCAAGTTGTAGCCGATGTCAAATCCCCAGCCCAATTCATCGCGATCTGCTTGCGCTTTTTCCTGGGTATCCGCCGAGACAACAGCGATGTCGAAGCCCGCATCATGCCACTTTTGGCGCATGTCGTTCAGGATGTTCAGGTACTTCTTGCAGCGGCTGCAATGCTTGCCGCGATAGACGACGATGAGCGACCAGTTCTCACGGGCTCCGCCGAGCACGATCTCGCCGCCACCCAGTTTGGGGAGGGTGATGGGGGCGAGGATATCGCCAGCAATGGGTTTGGGTGTTGGCACAGGATCAACCTTTCGTTGTGAATGTGAATGAGCCTATCTGGAGAGGCCCTATCGGGCAATGCGCGGGCGGTTTTTAATTCTGCATACCCCGTAACGGCTTTTTGTTACGTGGTTCAGAACGGGGAGCATCAGACGTATTGGGAGGTAAGCTAAAGACCGTTATGGCGCGGTGTCCGCTCCGTAATAACCTTTATATGCGGTTTTGGTTTCGTCGGCATTCAGGATTGTGAACACGGGTGTGTCAGGGGCTTTGGCATCATTGATTTGTGCGTAGGCGTCGCGGACGTCGCTTTGTGATGTTTCGCCGTATCTGACGGTGAGCAGAATGGCGTCGACGAGAGGTGCGATATAGCGGGCGTCGACGACGGGCAGAAGTGGTGGCGTGTCGATGATGACGACATCCATGCTCTGGCGGGCACTGGCGAGCAGGTTTGAGAAGGCCTCGGTTTGGAGTAATTGATCCGTCGGAAGTTCGGCCTGTTCGCGTCCCAAAATGATGCCCGTTTGGGATCTGGGGTCCGCGACATAAAAGGTGCGTTCGACACCGACTTTCTCGGTCGGGTCTTTGAGGTATTCGAGAAACCCTTCGTCGGGTTTGAAACCGATGTGCTTGTGCAGCGCGGGTTTGCGCAGATCGGCGTCGATGAGCAGAACGCGCTTTCCGGCGGCGGCATAGGTGCGGGCAAGCGCCAACGCGAGGGAGGATTTCCCTTCCCCGAGATTGGCGGACGTCACCATCATGACTATGCAGGAGGACGGGGCGCTTCTGAGGCCTTGATCGACATGGGCGCGGGTGCGGCGCAGGGCCTCGCTGAACAGCGACATCGGCTCGTCGACGATCAGGTCGGCGACACTGAGTTGATCATCCATCAGGGTGACTTTGGGCAGGGTGCCCACCGCAGGGCCCGGCACGATGTTGCGCAACTGGCTCAGCGCCGTGACGCCGCCGATGACATATTCGTTGAGCACAGCCATGCCGAGACCTATGCCCACGGCGAGGGTGAAGGCCATGCCGAGGATCAGCTTTTTATGCGGCGCACTAGGATAGATTGGGGCAATAGCCTCGGAGACGACACGGCTGTCTGCGACCTGCACGAGGGCCTGCGCCTCGATATCGCGCAGCCGCGACAGCAGGGTGGAATACTGGCGTTGGGCGATGTCGGATTCCTGTTGCAACTCAAAGATTGTGGCGAGGGTTTCTGGTGATAGATCGCCCTGCATGACCTCGCTGCGCAGCGCCCCTTGCAGTTCGTTGAGCGTCTCCTGTTTGGTACTCAGGTTGCGTTGAAGGGCAGTGACCACCTGTCCGGCTTGTTCCTCCATCTGGATCTGGATTTGGGCGAGACTGGCACGCAAGTCGATCTCGGCGTCAGAGCCGCGTTGAGTGGCGTTGAGACGTTGTTCTATTTGGCGGCGTTGACGGTCAAGAGCGTAGAGCGCCGCATCAGAGAGGGTGGTGGTGAGCTGGTCCCACTCGCCGCCGTCGAGGGCGGCTTGGGCGGTCTGGAGTTGCGCTTGGGTTTGCAAGGTGCCGTCGCGGGCCTGTTTGAACTGTTGCTGAAGCGTGGCGAAGCGCTCGGTGCCCACTTCGGAACTCAGGCGGGTAAGGTTGTCGATGATGAACGTATCGAAATTGGCCTCGCTTTGGGACAGTTGAGCCTTGGCGGTGTCGATCTGGGCTTGCAAGACATCGCGAGAGGCGAGGGCGGCCTCGGTTTTGGAGGCGACCTGTTGGGCGATGTAGACCTCGACCATGGTATTGGCGATGTCGGCGGCGGTTTGCGGGTCGGCGGACTGCGCGGAGACGGAGATCAGATAGGTTAGCCCCTTGCGGCGGATTTGCACGGCCTCGCTCAGGCGCTGAGATGTGGTGGCGACGAGGACGCTCGGATCATGAGGGGAGGGCACGTCGATCCCGAGGGCGATCTTGATCTGATCAAGGCGGCTGAGGCTCGGGCCGAACTCGGGGCTTTGGATGAGATTCAACCTGTCCATGGTCGCAAACAGGACGCGGTTGGAGCGCAGAATTTCCACTTCGCTTTCGATTTTGGCGTTCTCGGCGGCACCGGACATGGACGAAAAAGGCGCGTCGGCGAGCAGATCCTTTTTGGACGGATCGACATAGATCAGGGCGGAAGAGGTGTAGATCGGCGTAGCGTTGAACAGATAGAGCAGAGCCAGCCCGACGAGGATGGCAACACTGAGAACAATGAGCCGGCCCTGACGACGCAGCATGGAGATAAGGCCGCTCAGATCAACGGTGTCTGTCTGTATCATGGCGCGTCTCCTTGAGGTCAAAGTCGTGAGGGTGCCGAAAGTTAGGGTAACGTATTGAGCGTGTTGATGGAAACACTAATCAACCTGACGTTGTAATCTTTTGCCAACCTGACGGCGCTGAGCGCAGCAGAAACATAAATCTCCGTGTCCACGTTGAGTGAGACCAGAGAGGGTAGGAAGGCGCACACCAACTAAATCGGGAGGAAAAATGTTTAGAGTGTCTGTGCGGCAGTTGGGATCAAATTTAGCCGAATCTTTCCCGATGCGAATCTCAACGAAGCCATCAAACGGAGTCGGTTTAGACTATGCGGGCGTGGGAAAAGGGCCCGTGAAACCCTACTCTGGCAAAGGAATCTCATATACTCATCATACCTGTTGACATTGGGGCGAGAATTCCGACAACATGTGTCCTAATCAGTCGGGCTTTTTGCAGGGCTGAGATCTAGGGAGGACTAAAATGAAAACCAATCGTCGTATATTCTTGTCAGGCCTTGCGAGCGTTGTGACCCTTGCGGGAACATCTGTAAGCTTTGCTCAAGGCAAGGGCTTGATCGCAATTATTACGCCAAGCCATGACAACCCGTTCTTTAAGGCTGAAGCCGTTGGTGCTGAAGCTCGTGCAAAAGAGCTCGGGTATGAAACTATCGTTCTGGTGCATGATGATGACCCGAACAAACAGTCGGAACTGTTTGATACGGCCATCGCTCGTGGCGCGAGTGCCATTATCCTTGATAACGCAGGTGCTGATGCAACTGTTGCTGCGGTTCAACGTGCAAAAGACGCGGGCATCCCCTCGTTCTTGATTGACCGCGAAATCAAGGAAGCAGGCATCGCAGTTAGCCAGATCGTGTCCAACAACTACCAAGGCGCACAATTGGGCGCTGAAGAGTTCGTGTCGATCATGGGTGAGGAAGGCAACTATGTGGAGCTTGTTGGCCGTGAAGCCGACACCAACGCAGGTATCCGCTCCTCTGGCTACCACGACATCATCGACCAGTATCCAGACATGGTCATGGTTGCGCAGCAATCTGCAAACTGGTCGCAGACCGAAGCCTTCGAAAAGATGGAGTCTATCTTGCAGGCGAACCCTGACATCAAGGGTGTGATCTGTGGCAACGATACGATGGCAATGGGCGCATGGGCCGCATTGGAAGCCGCAGGCCGTGACGATGTTATCGTTGTTGGCTTCGATGGCTCTAACGATGTGCGTGACAGCATCCTTGCAGGCGGGATCAAAGCAACGGTGCTTCAACCTGCATACCGTCAGGCTCAACTCGCTGTAGAGCAAGCTGACCAATACATCAGAACTGGTTCCACTGGTCTTGATGAAAAGCAACTGATGGATTGTGTCTTGATCAATGCCGACAATGCGGCTGATCTCGAAACCTTCGCACTCGGTGCCTAAACGGTTCTTTTGAACGAAACGGGGCCCGGCAAGCATGTCGGGTCCCTCATCAATGGGGTGGGAAGAATATGCGTCACACGATCTTAGTTTCGACGATGGCATGCGGATTGTTAATCTCCGCTGCCGGGTGCAAAATTGTTGAGAATCCAGATCCCAATTCTGCGAGCGAAACCGAGGCGGCCCAGAGCGATGAGGTCCGCATGGCGAATTATGCGCGTGAAATCTGGGAGGCACAGGTTTTACCAGCCGTTGCACAAAAACTTGTCCCGATCACCGAGCTGCGCGCACAGATGGAGCAGGACGCCGACGCGGCAGGGCAAGCGCATGGTATGCGCCCCGAAGGCGAAGCAAACCCGTGGAATTTTGCGGTGAGTGGTTCAGGCGTGATCGTCGAGGCGAAGACGCAAAGCCGCGCCGCTAAACTACAGGTCGATACGGATGCGGATGGTGAAGCCGATGTTACGGTTCAACTTGGCCCTGTTATTCGTGGAACGGCCATTCGCGATGCCATGCCGTTCCTGTCCTTTACCGATTTCCGCGACCAGATTGAGTTTGCGAAACTTGCGGCGGGGCTGAACGCGATGGCCCATGAGGGGATCACAATTCCCGAGGGGGACGTCGTCGGGCAGACCGTCACATTTGAAGGGGTGTTCACCTATAAGAACGCCACCACAAGGCCGGAAATCGTGCCCACTGCTCTTACGTTTGGCGATTCATGATGGAACATCCGATTGGTCTTTCTATTCGCGGCGGAACCAAGGTCTATCCTGGGACGGTCGCGCTAAGTGCTGCGAATTTTGATCTGCGCATGGGCGCGGTCAATGTGTTGGTAGGAGAAAACGGAGCAGGCAAATCCACGATGATGAAAGTCATCGCGGGTGTTGAGCAACTCACCGAAGGTCAGATTTTTATCGGCGACGAAGAGGTTGTTCTGCGCAACTCGGATGAGGCCGCCCGCCGCGGTATCGGCATCGTGTTTCAGGAATTGAACCTGTTTCCCAATTTGACCGTAGCGGAAAACATTTTTATTGCTCGGGAAAAGACACGTGGCGGTATTGATATCGACAAAGCCGCGCAGAGGGAGGCGACCCGCGCCTTGATGAAGCGCCTTGAGCAGGACATCGCTCCGGATGATCTGGTCGGGGATTTGCGCGTTGGGCAACAGCAAATTGTCGAGATCGCCAAATCACTGGCCCAAGATGCGCGTATTTTGATTTTGGACGAGCCGACCTCGGCGCTCTCGGCGGCGGAAGTCGACATTTTGTTCCGCGTGATTGCGGACCTCAAACGTGACGGTGTGGGGATCGTTTATATCTCTCACCGACTCGAAGAGTTGATCCAGATCGGTGACTACATCACGGTTTTGCGCGATGGCGTCGTCACGGGCGCGCGGTCTATGGACGGCGTCGATGTCGATTGGATCGTGCACAATATGATCGGGGAAAGCGGCAAAGATTTTTCCAAGGAAATTGAGCATCCCTTTGGGGATGAGGTCTTTCGGGCTGAACATGTGTCGCTTGGAAATGGCAGTGGCGGCATGTTGGTTGACGATGTGTCCATGTCGTTGCGCAAGGGTGAAATCCTAGGGGTTTACGGCCTCATGGGCGCAGGGCGTTCCGAGTTTTTGGAGTGCGTCATTGGGCGCCACCCTTATGCGTCGGGCCAAATGTTCATTGAGGGGCAGCCGCTCAAGGAAAAGACAGTGGCCGGCCGGATTAAGCGCGGCATCGCGCTTATCCCCGAGGACCGCAAAAACGACGGTTTGGTGCAAATGCTGTCCATCCGCGAGAACATGACGCTCTCGAGCCTTGCCCAGTTTACGCGCGGCATTCACATGAGCCTCATGCAGGAAAAGGCAACTGTGACCGATTTCGTCAAACGTATGACCGTCAAGATTGCCTCGCCAGAACATGCCGTGTCGTCTCTGTCGGGCGGCAACCAGCAAAAGGTCGTGATCTCGAAAGCCCTGATGACTGACCCCAAGGTTCTCCTCATGGACGAGCCGTCGCGCGGGATCGACATCGGCGCCAAGGCCGAAGTGTTCCGCGTCATGCGCAAGCTGGCGGCGGACGGGCTAGGGATCATTTTCGTGACCTCCGACCTTGATGAAGTCATGTCGCTATCCGACCGAATATTGGTGATGTCCAATGGGCATATCACTGGCGAGTTTTCTCGTGAAACAGCAACCAACAGCGCCCTCGTTGAGGCGTCTGCCGTTGGTCACTCCCCTCTCTCACGCCATAAGGAGCCTGCATGATGGCTAACCAATCTGTTGCCACGCGCACCCCATCTAGCCCCGACGCATTGCTCGTATTGCTCAAGGCGCGGACATTTATCGCCTTGATTTTGGTCTTTGTGTTCTTCGCGGCCAATGCACCGAACTTTATGTCGACCGCCAATATGGTCATCATGTCCAAACACGTCGCCCTCAACGCGATCCTCGCCATAGGCATGACCTTTGTCATCGTTTCAGGCGGGATCGATTTGTCGGTCGGCTCCATAGTGGGGCTGTGCGGAATGGTGGCGGGCTACCTCATACTCTACGGCGTCGATCTCGGGTTCGGGTGGTCCATCCAGTTCAATACCTTGGAAATCTGCCTATTGGTGATCCTTGTCGGGGTTGCGGTCGGGGCGATCAACGGGTTCTTGATCACAAAGTTGAATGTGGCACCGTTCATTGCGACCCTTGGTACGCTCTACGTTGCGCGTGGGGCCGCGATGCTAAGCTCTGACGGGCGCACCTTCCCCAACTTGAACGGTAATCCCGAATATGGGTCGGACACGTTTCGATGGATCGGTGCGGGTGAGATTTTTGGTATTCCGGTCTCGATCTGCATCTTGATCACGGTTGGCCTGCTCGCCGCTTATATTGCGACACGCACACCGCTTGGGAGGCACATCTACGCTGTGGGCGGCAATGAACGCGCTGCTGGCCTGTCTGGGATCAAGGTCAATCAGACCAAGTATTTCGTGTATCTGTTCTCTGGATTTTGTGCCGCTTTGGTCGGGCTGATCATCGCCTCGCAACTCGTTGCCGCACACCCAGCAACAGGTGACACATTCGAATTGAACGCGATTGCTGCCGCCGTGTTGGGTGGCACATCGATGTCGGGCGGGCGCGGTCGGATCGGCGGGACTATCATTGGGGCCTGTGTGATCGGCGTTCTCTCCGACGGGCTTGTGATGATGGGCGTGTCGTCGTTCTGGCAGACCGTTATCAAAGGTCTTGTGATTATCGCCGCTGTGGTCATCGACCAGGCGCAGCAAAGACTACAGGCGCGCGTTGCCCTTCAGGCGCAAGCGGCCTTGGGCAAATAGGAGGCGACATGAAAGGTGCATTGATTGGCTGCGGATTTTTCGCACAGAACCAACTTCACGCATGGCGCGACATTGAGGGCGTCGAGATCGTCGCACTGTGTGATCGCGACGAAGAACGGCTAAACGCAAGCGCCAAGGCCTTTGGCATCGAGCGGACCTATACTGATACGGCGCAAATGTATGCCGATGGCGGCTTTGACTTTGTCGACATCGCCACGACCGTGTCGTCGCACCGCCCGTTGGTTGAAATGGCTGCCCAAGCGGGAGTTCATATCATCTGTCAAAAGCCGTTCGCGGAGACGATGGATGATGCCCGCGCGATGGTTGCCGCTGCCGATGCAGCTGGGAAGACGCTTATGGTGCATGAGAACTTCAGATGGCAATCCGCGATCCAAGCTGCCTTGAAGGTTGTAAAATCTGGCGCGATTGGCGAGCCGTTCTTTTGCCGTGTCAGCTTTCGATCCGGATATGACGTGTTTTCGGGACAGCCCTATCTGGCTGAGGGCAAGCGCTTCATCATTGAGGATCTCGGCATTCATATCCTCGATATTGCCCGCGCCTTTGTGGGTGATGTCGTTCAGATGTCAGCCACCACGCGGCGCATAAATCCCGCGATCAAGGGCGAGGATGTCGCGACCATGTTGTTGCGTCATGAGGGTGGGGCCACCAGCGTGGTGGACTGTTCCTACGCGACGCAGCGCCGTCCCGAAACTTTCCCGCAATCCTTGCTCGAAATCGACGGGCCAAAGGGCACTGTGCGGCTCGATGCGGGCTATGTGCTGACCGTGCAGAACGAGAGCGAGACGGTGACGGATGTCTCGCCGCCTGTGTTGCCGTGGGCCGAAAAACCGTGGCACAATATCCAAGAAAGCGTTTTTGCCATCCAGCAGCATTTTGTTGATTGCTTGAAGGCGGGCAAGCAGCCCGAAACCTCGGGTGCGGATAACCTTAAAACCCTTGCTCTTGTCGAAGCGGCGTATCAGTCGGCGGAACAAGGACGCATGATTGAAGTGTCGTCGCTATGAGCCGCAATCAGGATCTGTTTGGTACTGAGCAGCCTCCCGTTGTGCGCCGTGAATTTACGGCGGGGCGGCTTTCGTTTGCGTTAGAGAACGGGGCGCTCCGCCATGTGACTTTGGACGGCGTCGAGGCTATCCGCGCGATTGCGTTTTTGGTGCGTGATCGTGATTGGGGGACGGTTAATCCGACCATATTGGACGAGGTTATCACCCAATCCGAAGACGCCGTGCGTATCGCGTTTATGGCTCGGTATGAGAATGGTGGCGCGCGTTTGGATGTCGAGGTCGCGGTGCAAACTGCGGCTGATGGTGTCACGGTCTCGGCCAAGGGGCGTAGCTTTGGCGATTTCGAAACCAACCGTGCAGGGTTCACAGTGCTGCATCCGATCAACGGTGTGGCGGGCCAGCCTGTGCGTGTGGATCACAGCGATGGATCGTCGGAGGCTTCGGTCTTTCCGTATCTGATCGAGCCTTGGCAGCCCTTCATGGATATCACCGGCCTGACCCACCACGTTGGGGACAGTGCGGTGACCTGTGCCTTTCATGGCGATACCTTTGAGATGGAAGATCAGCGTCAATGGGGTGACGCGTCATATAAGACGTACAATCGCCCATTGGCCAAGCCGTGGCCCTATCTGATCGACGACGGTGCGGCGCTTGAGCAGTCGGTTTCATTGACGTGGGCGGCAGCTGAGCGTGCAGATGTCCGTCGTGCGGATGCCGAGGATTTTGACGCGACCGTAGCGCAAATGGCTTTGGTCATGTCGCCGCAAGATGCGTTGCGATTGGCCTCTAGCCCGACCGATCTCTTGGCGGTGAATCCACAGCGATTGCTGTGTCATCTCGATGCCACTCTTGGCGATACAGCAGGACAGTTCGACGCCTTTGCGCAGGCGCAACGGGCCTGTCCGGAGACCACATTTGACCTAGAACTGATTTGCCGCTGTGATGCGGACCCCGAGCCGGAGATGATGGAACTTTCGGCGCAGATGGCCGTAGCGGGCTTTGCGCCTGCAAGTGTGCTTGTGTGTCCGTCTGTGGATCGTCAGTCCACTCCGCCAGGATCGGAATGGCCCGCTTGTCCGCCGCTTGAACAGGTTCATGCAGCCGCGGCACGCGCCTTTCCCGACTTGGTCCGAGGCGGCGGCACAGTGAGCTTTTTCCCAGAATTGAACCGCAAGCGTCCACCCGTCGAGATGCTCGATTTCGTCAGTCATGGGCTGTGCCCCATCGTGCATGCTGCCGATGATCTGTCGGTGATGGAAACGCTGGAGACAATCTCGCATATCACGCGCTCGGCGCGCGCCATTATAGGCGCGCGATCTTACCGTATTGGACCTGCAAGCATCGCCATGCGGCAAAACCCTTATGGCGATCGTACTTTGCCAAACCCGGACAACGGTCGGGTCTGTATGGCGGATGATGATCCGCGTCATCGGGCGAAGTTTGGCGCGGCCTATGCTGTTGGGTTGGCTGCGGCCCTTGCGCCTGCTGGCCTTGAGGTCTGGACCCCTGCGGGTCTGTATGGCCCTCGTGGCGTGATCGGTGATGCGGGGGAGACTTGGCCGTTGACTGCCGCGCTCAAACGGCTTGCTGCCTTGGCAGGTCAGCCCGTGAAACAGGCTACGCAATCGGGCGGCATTGCACGTCTTGTTGCGGGGAATGTCGAGATTGTCGTGAACGTGACGGACCAACAGATCAACGATCTTGGCCCCTATGAATGGCGTCTAACCGACCTGTCTGCCTGAGCAGATCAATTGAACGGCGGGCCTTAGTTGGCCTTGGCTGCGCGGACCCAAGCGACGATTGTGTCGCGGGCTTCGTCATCCATCTCGATTGCATTGGGGGGCGGCATGGCGTGGCTTAGCCCCGCGTGGAGAAAGACCTGTTCGGCATGATGCGCGACGTCGCTCTCGGTTTCCAGAAAGACCCCCTTGGGCGCAACGCGCAAACCGTCCCATGACGGCTCGCGGGAATGGCACATCGAGCAGTTACCGACGACGGTGTAATAGGCATCTTCGAAGCCTTCGGCGGAGGCGAACTTCTGCTCGTAGGGCGTCAGATCGCGCGCCTCGGCCTCTTCATAGGTTTCACCCGTCGGTACGGTCGACAGCCATGCGATGATGATGAACAAGATAACGGTAACGGCCCATGTCCACGCCGGCCCTTTGCCCGTTTTGTGCAAGGTGTTGAAGTAATGGCGGATGGTCACGCCTGTCAAAAACACGAGGCTGGCGATGATCCACGAATACTCGGTGCCAAAAGCGAGCGGGTAGTGATTGCTCAGCATCAGGAAGATCACAGGCAGCGTCAGGTAGTTGTTATGGGTCGAGCGCAGTTTGGCGATTTTGCCGTATTTCGCGTCGGGGGTGCGGCCCTCTTTGAGGTCTTTCACAACGATGCGTTGGTTCGGCATGATGATGAAAAACACGTTGGCCGTCATGATCGTTGCCGTAAACGCGCCAAGGTGTAAAAGCGCTGCACGGCCTGTGAATATCTGGTTGTAGCCCCATGACATCACGACGAGCATCACGAACAGGAGCAACATCAACAGCGTCGGTGTTTCGCCCAGTTTTGATTTGCACAAAAAGTCATAGATGATCCACCCGATGGTGAGCGAGCCACCAGAGATCAAAATGCCTTGCCAGAGCGTTAGGTCGGCTTTGGACGGGTCGAGCAGGAACAATTCGCCGCCCATCCAGTAGACGATCATCAAAAGGGCAGCGCCCGAAAGCCACGTCGTATAGCTTTCCCATTTGAACCACGTCACATCATCGGGCATGCGCGGCGGGGCGACATTGTATTTCTGGACGAAATAGAATCCGCCTCCGTGGACCTGCCATTCCTCGCCCGAGACTCCCTCGCTCTTGTCACGCGACGGGTGCAACCCGAGGTCGAGGGCAATGAAGTAAAACGACGCGCCAATCCAGGCCATCGCGGTAATGACATGCAGCCACCGCACCGCAAACGCGATCCAGTCCCAGATGATTGCCAATTCGAACATAGGTGTCTCCTGCAGGCGAAATTCCAAAACCACTCTAGGTTAAATCCCAGTGTTCAGCTATTGTTGTCAAATATCAAGCAGCATCAAAAAAATCAGAACAATGTCATATCTCGATAACATTCGCACCTTTGTGCGTGTCTATGAATTAGGCAGCATGTCCGCCGCAGGGCGCGATTTGCGCATCTCGCCGGCTGTGACCTCATCGCGCATCTCGCAGCTTGAGGAGCATTTGAGTGTGCGCCTGTTCCAACGCACCACGCGAAGCCTGACGCCAACGGAACATGGTAAGGCGTTCTACGGCGGGGCTTGCGAAGTCCTTGAGGCCGTCGAGGCCGCAGAGGCGCGGGTCATCAATATCACCGAGAACCCCAAGGGGCCGCTTTATGTTGCGGCACCGCTTGGTGTCGGACGCCGTCTCATCGCGCCGTTGATCCGTGAGTTTTTGAACACTTACCCCGAGGTTAATATCCGCCTGCGCCTGACTGATCGGACGGTAGACCTGACGACCGAGGGGCTTGATCTGGCGTTTTTCCTTGGTCAGCCCGAGGATAGCAATCTGCGCATTCGCAAGATCGCTGATATTGAGCGCATTCTCTGCGCGTCGCCCGCCTATATCGAGGCCCGTGGCAATCCAGCCTCGGGGGCGGAACTCATCGCGGATAAGCATGAGTGTTTGAATTTGCGGTTTCCAGGAGCGACCGAATTCCAGTGGCGCCTGATGACGGAGGAGGGGCCGAAACGGTTTCGGGTCGAGGGGCGATACGAATCCGATGACGGGGATGTGCTGACCGATTGGGCGCTCGCGGGCAATGGCATCGCGATGAAGCCGATCTTTGAAATCATCGATCATTTAGAGGCGGGGCGTCTCATTCCTGTGGCAACAAAAACGCCACCTGAACCGATCCAGATGGCGTGTCTTTATACCCATCGCAGACGCCAAGACCCCAAAACGCGTCTGTTTATGGAGTTTGTGATCGAGCGGATTAGCAAGACGGTCCGTAATAGTTCAGTGACAGCTCAACTGCCTCGGTAGGTCGAATATCCGAACGGCGAGAGCAAGAGGGGGACGTGGTAGTGGGACGCTTCTGACATGCCGAACCGCAACGGAATGACGTCCAAAAACCGTGGCTCCTCGGGCGGGATGCCAATTGCGTCGAGATAGTCTCCGGCGTGAAACACCAACTCGTATGTGCCGACCTCAAACTGGTCGGCAGGCAAAATCTGTTGGTCTGTCCGCCCGTCTGCATTGGTCACAAGCGAAATGACCTTTGTGCGGGTCTCGCCGTCTATTTTGTAGAGGTCGATTTTAAGCCCGCTCGCAGGGCATCCACGCGCGGTATCAAGCACATGTGTCGTTAGGTATCCGGACATAGACTGCCTATCCTTTAAGTTTGAGCGTTGAACGCTGCACAATAATAGGCAGACTCTATGACAAGTGACGCAAAACGCGAAGCAAAAGGCTCCTTATGAAATTTTTTGATAATGGGCCGGATTATTTGGTTTACTGATGTCTTAATCTTGAGAGGAAAAATCTGTGCACCGTTACCCTCGTGATATGACTGGCTATGGCGCAACGCAGCCTGCCGCAAACTGGCCGAATGGCGCAAAAATCGCCGTTCAAATCGTCCTCAACTACGAAGAGGGCGGAGAAAACAACATCCTGCATGGTGATGCCGCTTCGGAGGCATTTTTGTCCGAGATCACAGGCGCACAACCGTGGGTAGGGCAACGCCACTGGAATATGGAATCCATCTATGAGTATGGCTCACGCGCAGGGTTCTGGCGCGTGCATCGGTTGCTGCGCGATCTGCCTGTAACCGTCTATGGCGTTGCAACCGCGCTCGCGCGCGCGCCCGAGCAGGTGGCCGCGATGATTGCTGCGGACTGGGAAATTGCCAGTCACGGCCTGAAGTGGGTCGAACACAAGGATATGCCCGAGGACGAAGAACGTGCCCAGATTGCCGAGGCGATCCGCCTGCACACTGAAGTCGTTGGTGAGCCGCCACGCGGATGGTACACAGGGCGCTGTTCCAACAACACCGTGCGTCTGGCGGCTGAAACAGGTCAGTTCGCCTATGTCGCGGATAGCTATGCCGATGATCTGCCCTACTGGATGCAGTTTGGTGACGTGGACCAGTTGATCGTGCCCTATACGATGGATTGCAATGACATGCGCTTCGCCATTCAGGCGGGTTATACCAACGGCGATCAGTTTGAATCCTACCTCAAAGACAGCTTTGACATGCTCTACGCCGAGGGCGAAAGCGGCCAGCCAAAGATGTTGTCGATTGGGTTGCATTGTCGTCTGGTCGGCCGTCCGGGGCGTGCTGCGGCTTTGGCCCGTGTGTTGGAATATTTCAAATCCCATGAGGGCGTGTGGTTTGCCTCGCGCCTCGAGATTGCCGAACATTGGGCGAAAGAGCATCCGCCTGTGCGCATGGCGCGTCCCTCCGAAATGGACCGTCATACGTTTGTCGCCGAATTTGGTGGCGTGTTCGAGCATAGCCCGTGGATTGCTGAAGCTGCATTCGGTAGCGAGCTTGGCCCGACGCATGACACGGCTTTGGGGGTGCATAACGCGCTCGCACGAGTGTTCCGCTCGGCGTCTGAGGAGAAGCGTCTTGGCGTGTTGATGGCGCACCCCGATCTGGCGGGTAAACTGGCCGCAGCTAAACGTCTGACGGCGGAATCCTCCGCCGAGCAAGCCTCCGTGGGGCTGGATGAATTGACCGACGACGAGCGCGAAACCTTTACGCAGTTGAATGACGCCTACACCTCGAAATTCGGGTTTCCGTTTATCATTGCCGTGCGTGACAACACCAAGGCGTCAATCATGGAGGCCTTCCGCAGCCGTATCGAAAACGACCGTGACACCGAGTTTGCGCAAGCGTGCAAACAAGTGGAGCGGATCGCGCAATTGCGTCTGATTGAGAAGTTTTCGTCATGACTGAAACTGTCCGCCTTGAGCCTTTGACCGCCGCAGCCTTTGCGCCCTTCGGGGACGTGTTGGACACCTCGGGTGCGCCGGACAAGATGATCAATGCGGGGCTGTGCGGGCGGTATCATGATCGGGCAACGCTTGATTTCTCGGATGGTCGGGCGGGCATTAGCCTGTTCGACGCCGAGGTCCGTTCATTGCCGCTGACACTTGATATGATGGAACGCCATCCCGAAGGCAGTCAGGCGTTTTTGCCGATGAGCCATACCGCCTTTGCCGTCATTGTCGCCCCCGATGAGGGCGGCAAGCCTGGACAGCCACGCGCCTTTCTCACGGCACCTGGTCAGGGCGTGAATTTTCACCGTGGGACATGGCACGGAGTTTTGACGCCTCTTCATGCCCCCGGACTATTTGCCGTCGTTGACCGGATCGGGGAGGGCGCAAACCTAGAAGAATACTGGTTCGATACACCGTTTACGATTTCGACCTAACCTAACCAAAACAAAAAACAAACCAAAACAAAACCATAAGACCCGCATTCAAGCTGGCTTAAATTCCTAACAGAGGGACACAACATGGCTAATCAATCCATCGGGACACCGGAGCAACTCCGCGATCCTAATTATACACCCGCGCTTCGGCGCGCTATTCCACTGGGCATTCAGCACGTTCTGGCGATGTTCGTTTCCAACGTCACCCCTGCGATTATCGTCGCGGGCGCTGCGGGCTTTGGCTTCGGGTCTGATGCGGGGGCGCAAGGCTTCCCCGATATGACCTATATGATCCAGATGTCGATGCTCTTCGCGGGCATCGCGACACTGTTCCAGACCATCGGATTTGGTCCCGTGGGCGCGCGGTTGCCCATCGTTCAAGGGACGAGCTTTGCCTTTATTCCAATCATGATCCCACTTGTTGCGGGTAAGGGCGTCGAGGCGCTTCCTGCGCTGTTTGGCGGTGTGTTGATCGGTGGCTTGTTCCACATGTTGATCGGGACATTTGTCGGGAAAATCCGCTTTGCCTTGCCGCCTTTGGTGACAGGTCTGGTTGTGATGATGATCGGTCTCGCCTTGGTCCAAGTCGGCATTCAATATGCCGCCGGCGGTGTGCCCGCGATGACGAAACCCGAATACGGGTCTCTGCTCAACTGGTCGGTGGCGCTGGTTGTCATCCTTGTTACGCTCGGCCTCAAGTTCTACGCTAAAGGCATGTTGGCTGTGTCCGCTGTCGTGATTGGTATTGTGGTCGGGTATTTCTACTCGATGGCAATGGGATTGGTGACGCTTGAAGGCATTGCCACAAGCTGGAGCCGTGCCGCTCCTGTCGCTTTCCCTTCGCCGTTCAAATATGGTTTTGAGATCAGCTTTGCTGCCGTAATCGGGTTCTGTTTGATGGCCATTGTGTCGGCTGTTGAAACTGTGGGCGATGTCTCTGGTATCACTAAAGGTGGTGCAGGGCGTGAAGCAACCGAAGAGGAAATCGCGGGCGCGACCTATGCCGATGGTTTCGGGACTGCCGTTGCAGGCGTGTTCGGCGGTTTGCCTAATACCTCCTTTAGTCAAAACGTTGGCCTGATTGCGATGACTGGCGTTATGAGCCGTCACGTTGTGACCATCGGTGCGATCTTCTTGATCGTCTGTGGTTTGATCCCGAAAGTCGGTGCTGTGATCAACACGATTCCGATTGAGGTTCTTGGCGGCGGTGTGATCGTGATGTTTGGCATGGTTGTCGCATCGGGTATTTCGATGCTCTCCGACGTAATGTGGAACCGTCGCAACATGGTAATTTTCGCGATTGCCTTGTCTATTGGTCTGGGTCTGCAACTTGAGCCGAAAGCGGTTCAATACCTGCCTGATGCGCTACGTGTTTTGATGACAAGTGGCCTGCTTCCTGCGGCGTTTATTGCCATCGTATTGAACCTCGTTCTGCCAGAAGAGTTGTCCGATGAAGCCACCGAGGAAGTCTCGGGTGGCCATGCGGGGCGCGGCACTGGTTCGCTTGGGTCCAAGGACGACAGTTAAGCGCGAATACCCACCATATAGCGAAAGGCCCGGTCGTGAGACTGGGCCTTTTCATTTGTGCGTTGTGGTGAATGACGAGGCGTGGCAGGACTTATCCCGCGTGCGAAAAGGGCCGCAATTTCATGTGGCGGTTGACGTCCTTGTAGAGCAGGTAGCGGAATTTTCCGGGACCGCCCGAGTAGCAGGCTTGCGGGCAAAATGCGCGCAGCCACATGTAGTCGCCCGCTTCGACCTCAACCCAGTCATTGTTCAAGCGATAGACCGCTTTGCCCTCCAATACGTAGAGGCCATGTTCCATCACATGGGTTTCCAAAAACGGAATGACCGCGCCCGGTTCAAAGGTCACGATTGTGACATGCATGTCGTGGCGCAGGTCGCTTGGATCAACAAAGCGCGTTGTCGCCCATTTGCCGTCGGTGTCGGGCATCACTGTGGGGGCGATGTCTTTTTCGTTGGTGATGATGACATCTGGGGTGTCCAATCCGTCAACGGCTTCATAGGCCTTGCGGATCCAGTGAAAGCGCAACATGGCGTCGGATTTGTTGTGGAGTGTCCAGTCGGTGTTGGGCGGCAGATAGGCGTAGCCGCCCTCATCCAACAGATGCTCCTTGCCATCGACCGTTAGCGTGGCTTGTCCCTCAACCACGAACAACACGCCCTGTGCGGCGGGGTCCAACTCGGGGCGCTCGGAGCCGCCCTGTGGCGAGACTTCCATGATGTATTGCGAAAAGGTCTCCGCAAATCCGCTCAACGGGCGCGACAAAACCCAAAGCCGTGTCTTGTCCCAAAACGGCAGGAAACTCGTCACGATATCGCGCATCGTTCCCTTGGGAATGACGGCGTAGGCATCCGTGAAAATGGCGCGATCCGTTAGGAGTTGGGTTTGGCTCGGATGCCCACCCGTTGGGGCGTAATATTTGGATGACATGGTGACTCCTAATCGCTCAAAATCTGAGGCTTACGGTGAAAACGGGCGGGGGCGCACCCCGCCCAAATCGCTTAGCGTGCTTTGAGCTCAAGGCGCCGCGCATGCAAAACAGGCTCGGTGTAGCCTGAGGGTTGTTCGCGGCCTTTGAACACCAGATCACACGCTGCCTGAAAGGCAATGCCGTCAAAGGCAGGGGCCATCGGCGTGTAGTTCGGATCATCTGCGTTTTGACGATCCACCACCTCGGCCATCTTCTTCATGATCTCCATGACCTCATCGTGAGAGGCGATGTCGTGGTGCAGCCAGTTGGCGATGTGCTGTGCCGAAATCCGACAGGTCGCGCGGTCTTCCATTAGGCCCACATCGTTGATGTCAGGCACTTTGGAACACCCCACGCCCTGATCAATCCACCGCACGACATAGCCGAGAATGCCCTGTGCGTTGTTTTCGATTTCGCGGGTGATTTGCTCTTTTGTCCAACGGCGATACTGCGCGATTGGAATGTCGAGAACGGCGTCCACATGAGCGCGGCGACCGCCCTTGGCGAGCTTTTCCTGTACCGCGAAGACGTCAATCTGGTGGTAATGCAACGCGTGCAAAGTGGCCGCTGTCGGGCTTGGCACCCATGCGCAGTTGGCACCTGCTTTCGGATGTTCGATCTTGGCGCTGAGCATATCCGCCATTTTGTCTGGGACAGCCCACATGCCTTTGCCGATTTGTGCCTTGCCCGACAGACCACATTCCAAACCGATATCAACGTTCTGGTCTTCGTATGCGGAAATCCAGCCTTTGCGTTTGATGAAGTCCTTGCGGCTGAACGGTCCAGCTTCCATCGAGGTGTGAATCTCGTCGCCAGTGCGATCCAGAAAGCCGGTGTTGATAAAGGCAACGCGGGATTTGGCGGCGCGGATGCATTCCTTGAGGTTCACACTGGTGCGGCGTTCCTCGTCCATGATGCCGAGTTTGACGGTGTATTCGGGCAGGCCGAGCGTACGTTCGACGTGCGAGAAAATCTGATCGGCAAAGGCGACCTCTTCGGGGCCATGCATCTTTGGCTTGACGACATAGATTGATCCGTGGGTCGAATTGCGCAGCCCGTCGGTTTTCTTGAGGTCGTGCATTGCGATGAGGGTCGTGACCATTGCGTCCATGAGGCCCTCAAAAATCTCGCGCCCGTCGCGGTCCAGAATGGCAGGGTTGGTCATCAGGTGGCCAACGTTGCGCACCAACAAAAGCGCGCGCCCTTTGACCGACATCGGTGCGCCGTCGCGACCTGTGTAGGTGCGATCAGGGTTGAGAGCGCGGGTGATGGTTTTGCCGCCTTTTTCAAAGGTCTCGGACAGGTCGCCCTTCATCAGGCCAAGCCAGTTGCGGTAGGCAACGATCTTGTCTTCGGCGTCAACGCAGGCCACGGAATCTTCGCAGTCGATGATGGCCGACACGGCGGCTTCAAGCCGCACATCGGCCAGGCCAGAAGGCGTCGTTTTGCCGATAGGGTGATTGCGATCGAATACCAGTTCGACGTGCAGGCCGTGATTGCACAGCAAGACGGAGGAGGGATCAGCCGCATCGCCTGTGAAGCCCTCGAACTTATCGGGATCAACCAATGGAGAGCCGTCAACCATCAATGCGCCACCTTCGACGGCGTATTGGGTGGCTTTGCCGTGGCTCGTTCCAACAATGGGGAAGGCCTCGTCAAGGAAAACCCCAGAGCGGGCCACAACGCGGGCGCCGCGTCCGTTGTCAAATGGTCCCGCAACGGGCGGTGTTCCCATTGCGTCGGTGCCGTAGAACCCGTCGTACAGACTGCCCCAACGTGCGTTGGCGGCATTGAGGACAAAGCGGGCGTTTGTGACCGGGACGACCAATTGCGGCCCCGCGATTGTCGCGATTTCAGGGTCGACATTTGTGGTCTCAATCGTGAAATCCTCGCCTTCGGGCAAAAGATAACCGATCTCGCTGAGGAAGGTTTTATAGGCGTCTTGGTCATGCGCTGTGCCGCGCCGCTCAATATGCCATTGATCAATTTGCGTTTGAATGGCTTCGCGCTTTTCAAGCAAAGCGCGGTTGGTCTCGCCGAACTCATGCGCGAGTGTGGACAGGCCAGACCAGAATGTATCGGCATCGACGCCCGTGTTGGGCAGGGCCTCGGTCTCGATAAAGCGCGCCAGATCGGCGTTCACTTGTAACCCGGCGCGGGTCTCAAAGCGGGATTGATTGCTGTCACTGGGCATGGGTCTGTCTCACAATCTAGAAGTTATCATTTCACGTCTGCAATTTTATGGATTGCAAAAGCGCACGAGTGGCATGTGTCCCCAGTTCTATAGCATTCCGATGGATGTGACGTCATGCGCCATCGCGCGAAAACGCTCTGCAAACCTGAGAAAGGAGTTTCAATAAAAGACGAATAATCAAAAAATCTATGTTGAATACCGTGGATAATTGAGGGCTCGCACGGTGTTATTGAGGTGTGACTTTTGTATTGAGTTTGCACGTTTTGGTTGTATGGTCGTTGTTGAGGTACACTTAAGGAATTTTGAATGAGACGTATTTTGGTGATGTAACGATGACTTATTTAGACGATACCGTAGAAACAGCGCGTCAAAAAATCCCTTCGGTTTACCGTATGGGTGGGAAGCGTTTCTTTGATATCGTCTTTGTCCTCCTCGCCGCTCCGATCATTCTTCCTGTCCTTTTATTGTTCGCTGTGCTCATTCGTCGGGATGGTGGTGCGGCGTTTTATGTTCAGCCGCGCGTTGGACGGGGCGGCAAGATTTTTCCCTGTCTCAAGCTTAGAACAATGTCGGTTGATGCGGAGGAGGCGCTGCTGACCCTATGTCGTGAAGATCCCGCTATTGCGGCTGAATGGCGTGCCTACCAAAAGCTGATAAATGATCCACGCATTACGCCCATTGGGAAATTTCTGCGGGCGACGTCGCTTGATGAGCTGCCACAGTTTTGGAATATTTTGGTTGGTGATATGAGTCTGATTGGCCCCCGTCCGTTTATGGCCGAGCAAGAAGCGCTCTATTCGCCTGATCGCTCTGCGGCATATTACAAGCTCCGTCCGGGCATTACGGGCCCGTGGCAAGTGGTTGCCCGCAATAATAGCGTGTTTGCGGAACGTCTTGCCTTCGACGAAGAATACTATGCAGCGCTGTCTTTTGTTGGTGACATGAAAACGGTGTTCAAAACCGTTGCTGTCGTGCTTGGCCAAAAAGGCCACTGACGACAGGTCGCGGACCAATCGTTACACTGGACTGCGCCGCCTTCGTGCAGGCTTCAAACAAATGAGACATGCGAGTGGCTTAATGCGGCGATAACCCCGCGCATTTCCGCCAAGCCACGCATCCGTCCGATCAAAGGGTATCCAGGGTGCGTGCCTGATCCGATATCAGACAGCAATTCATGGCCGTGATCCGGACGCCACGGCAGGATGGCATCGGCGCGTCCCTCTTTTTTGCGGCGTGCTTCCTCGTCCAGCAGCGCTGCGACGAGGGCAACCATATCCGTGTCGCCTTCAAGGTGGGCGGCCTCCTCGAAAGAGCCGTCGGCGTCCTTGCGCACATTGCGCAGGTGGGCGAAGTGAATGCGCTCGGCGAAGCGGCGGGCAATAGCGGGCACGTCATTGGCTGGGTTCGCGCCAAGCGAGCCTGCGCAAAGCGTCAGTCCGTTTTCCACGGCGTCCTGTTGGTCGAAGACCCACGCTATGTCATCGGCGCAGGATACCACGCGGGGCAGGCCGAATATGTCGCGTGGCGGGTCATCGGGATGGACGCAGAATTTCATCCCGAGGTCTTGTGCCGCAGGGATGATTTCCGACAGGAAGCGTGCGTAGTTTGCACGGATCTCGCGGCGTCCGATACCGTCATATAGGGTTAGAGCCTGTTTGAGAGCGGGGACGTCGTAGCGGTCATAGGCACCCGGAAGACCCGCCATGACGGCATTGATCAAAGCCTCGCGATCATCTTCGGTCGAGGCATCGAACCATGCTTTCGCCTGTTCCTGAATCTCGTCGCTAAAGTCGGCTTCGGCACCGTCGCGCTCGAGCATGTGCAATTCCAACGCAGCGATTTGGACCTGATTGAAGCGCAGGCTTGTGCCGCCATTGGGCAACTGGTTGGCCAGAGCGGTGCGCGTCCAGTCGATTAGCGGCATGAAGTTGTAGCAGATGGTTGTCACGCCCTCAGCGGCGAGGTTGGCCATGCTTTGACGATAGTTTGCAAAGAGACCCGACAAGTCACCATCGCCCCGTTTAATCCGTTCATGGATTGGCAGGCTTTCGACAACGTTCCACGTTTGGCCGTGACGGGCCTCGGCGATTAGAGACTTGCGCGCGGCAATGGCCTCGCGCGACCAGACCTCGCCATAAGGGATTTCGTGCAAGGAGGTGACGATGCCCGTCGCACCGGTTTGGGCGATTTGGGGCAGGGTGATTTTGTCCAGAGGGCCGTACCAGCGCCAACTTTCTTGCATTTGAAATCTCCGTAAAAGTGGCCATTGTTCCGCGGCCAGATGAATCGGTGTAGCGGTTGGGGCCGAGTTCGCGACACCGTATCATGTGCTATTGTGAACTTCTAGTATGTTAGATTGTCGGCCGTGCGTTCATCGGCAGTTTTTGTGCTGTGAACGTGAGCGCAGTAAGATGCAATAGGGATGCGGATTAGGGGGTAATGGTCGAGATCGGTGGATTGGTTTGTTCCACCACGGTTTCCATCGCCACGTAGGTCGAGGTTGAGACGACATGGGGCAGGGCCGAAATGCGTTGCCCCATAACTGCGCGGTAGGCTTCTATATCGTGGGTGCGGACTTTGAGCAGGTAATCGTATCCACCCGCAATCATGTGGCATTCTGCAATTTCAGGCACAAGTTTTGCGGCGGCATTAAAGTCGCGGAGGGACTTTTCACGGGTATCGGCCAGTTTCACCTCGACAAAGGCGATATGGCTGAGCCCAAGTTGCGTGGTGGACAGGACGGCGCGATACCCCGTGATGATCCCGTCATCCTCCAGTCGCTTGATCCGTGCCGCGACGGGGGTTTTCGATAGCCCAACCCGTGCGCTCAGTTGGGTGATGGGCATGCGTGCGTCAGTTGTCAAAAGATCGAGAATCTTGCGATCAAAGGTATCGAGCGTCGTTTTCATTTGGACTGCCTTTTTGCTAAAAAATAGTCAACATGACTGCTGCAATTAAGTCAATAGGTCACAAGGGGTGTTGATATGGGTGTAATCTGGTGTGAATCGCACTTCTTCAATATTGG
This sequence comes from Celeribacter sp., assembly GCF_048266405.1. Taxonomy (GTDB): domain Bacteria; phylum Pseudomonadota; class Alphaproteobacteria; order Rhodobacterales; family Rhodobacteraceae; genus Celeribacter. Next base: position 784,448 of record NZ_JBLWZO010000001.1, on the reverse strand, counting down.
TGAACCCCCATGAATGCTGCCACTATCCCCTTTGCTATGCCTGCATCTCTCGTTGCGGGTAAGTGCCGCCCAGAGGCCGCGGTTCTGGACGAATTGATTGCCCGTGCGGCTCTGTCAGATGAGGTTCGCGCCGCTGCGACCCGTCGCGCCGCTACGTTAGTGACGCGTATTCGTAAAGAATCCACTCCGACTTTGATGGAGCATTTTCTGGCTGAATACGGTCTGTCGACCCGCGAAGGGGTTGCGTTGATGTGTCTGGCTGAAGCCATGTTGCGGGTGCCTGATCGTGAAACAATGGACGATCTGATCGAGGATAAGATTGCGCCGTCCGACTGGAGCCGACACCTCGGTTCTGCCTCCTCACCGATGGTCAATGCCTCGACGTGGGCCTTGATGCTGACAGGGCGCGTGTTGGATGATGAAAAGCCGGGATTGGCGCGGACATTACGCGGGGCGATCAAGCGGCTGGGCGAGCCGGTCATTCGCACTGCCGTATCGCGCGCGATGAAGGAAATGGGCCGGCAGTTCGTGCTTGGCCAAACCATTGACGGCGCATTGGAACGCGCCGCCCGCCAAGAGGTCAAGGGCTATACCTATAGCTATGACATGCTTGGCGAAGCGGCGATGACCGCCGCCGATGCAGCGCGCTATGCCAAGGCCTATAGCGCCGCGATGACGCAAATTGCGACGCGGTGTGACAAAGGCTCGGTGCGCGATAACCCTGGCATTTCGGTGAAACTCTCGGCACTGCATCCGCGCTACGAAGTGGCGAAGGAAGACCGCGTGATGGCGGAACTTGTCCCGATCGTGCGTGATCTCGCACGTCAGGCCCGCGCGGCCAATATGGGCTTTAACATCGACGCCGAAGAGCAGGACCGTTTGGTGCTTTCTCTCAAGGTGATCCATGCGGTCTTGTCCGATCCCGAGTTGGCAGGATGGGACGGGTTTGGCGTTGTGGTGCAGGCCTACGGGCGGCGAGCGAGCGCTGTGATTGACTGGCTCAATGCGACGGCGATTGCCCTTGATCGCAAACTTATGGTGCGTCTTGTGAAGGGCGCCTATTGGGATACGGAAATGAAACACGCCCAAGTCGAGGGGCATGAAGATTTTCCGTTGTTCACAACCAAATGCGCCACGGATGTGAGCTACATCACCAATGCGAAAACCCTGCTTGGCTACGCGGACCGTCTGTATCCGCAATTCGCCACGCACAACGCCCATACGGTTGCGGCAATTTTGGAAATGGCGGATGGGCAGGCCTATGAATTCCAGCGCCTGCACGGCATGGGGGAACGTCTGCATGACATCGTGCTGCGTGATGAAAAGACGCGGTGCCGTATCTACGCGCCCGTTGGCGCACACCGCGATTTGCTTGCCTATTTGGTGCGCCGCTTGCTTGAAAACGGTGCGAACTCCTCTTTCGTTAACCAGATCGTTGATGAGGACGTGACACCCGAAGAGGTCGCCCGCGATCCGTTTGAGGTGCTTGCCGAACATGAGACGCACGACGGCCTCGTCGCCCCTTCCGCGCTCTTTGGATCTGAGCGCGACAACTCGCGCGGGTTCGATTTGACTGATGAGGCGACGCTGGCCGAGATCTACGCCGCTCGTGACGCCGCCGTGTTGCCTGACGCTGCGCCCCGTATCGTAGGGGAGGCCACAGGGGTATCCCGCGACGTGATCAATCCTGCGACGGGCACACGCATTGGGTCCGTGATCGAGGCTGATACCGCGTCGGTCGCGCGGGCCTTGGAAGCGGCCAAGCCGTGGGCGGCTCCCGTGGCTGCACGCGCCGAAGTGCTGCGCCGCGCGGCTGATCTCTATGAGGCCGAGTTTGGAGTGATCTTTGCTGCGCTTGCGCAGGAGGCGGGAAAATCGCTCGCCGATGCGGTGGGGGAATTGCGCGAAGCCGTGGATTTCCTGCGCTACTATGCGGCACGAGCCGAGGAGATGGGGGATGTGACCCCGCTCGGATGTGTCACTGCAATCTCGCCGTGGAACTTCCCTCTGGCGATTTTCACGGGGCAAATTGCGGCGGCGCTTGCGACTGGCAATGCGGTGCTCGCCAAGCCTGCCGAGCAAACGCCGATCATCGCCACATTGGCGGTGGACCTGCTGCACAAAGCAGGCGTGCCGCAGACTGCCTTGCAACTTTTGACGGGGGCAGGGGCCACGGTCGGTGCTGCGCTGACGAGCGATCCGCGCGTCAATGGCGTGGTGTTTACAGGTTCGACCGCCACGGCGCTGCGCATTCGAGCGACGATGGCTGAACACCTCGCGCCAAACGCGCCGTTGATTGCCGAGACGGGTGGTCTGAACGCGATGATCGTCGATAGCACGGCCTTGCCCGAACAAGCCGCCCGCGACATCGTGGCGTCTGCTTTCCAATCGGCGGGGCAAAGGTGTTCTGCGTTGCGTTGCCTTTACGTCCAAGAAGACATTGCGCCTGCGTTAATCACGATGATCAAAGGGGCAATGGATGAACTGGCCGTTGGCGATCCGTGGGATTTGGCCACGGACGTAGGCCCCGTTATTGACGCCACCGCGCGGGATCAGATTAACGACTATATCGAACAGGCCATCAAAGGCGGGCGGTTGCTTTATCGCACTTTGCCTCCCAAAGACGGAACCTTCGTCGCGCCGAGCTTGATCAAGGTGGACGGGATCGCCGATCTGGAACGCGAAGTGTTTGGCCCTGTTCTGCATGTTGCGACGTTCAAATCGAACAAGCTCGATGATGTGATCGACGACATCAATGCGCGGGGGTATGGGCTCACTTTTGGTTTGCACACCCGTATCGACAGCCGTGTTCAGGAGATCGCGGACAAGGTGCATGTCGGCAACGTCTATGTGAACCGGAACCAGATCGGCGCAGTCGTAGGCTCGCAACCCTTTGGAGGCGAAGGGCTATCGGGAACAGGACCGAAAGCGGGCGGGCCACTGTATTTAACGCGGTTTGTTGCAGGCAAAGACGGCGTTGCAGCGGGTGATTGGGATGCCGCTGAGGAGAGCGCTGATTTGCAGCAGTTGATCCATGAGGCTGCGGCCAGTGTGGATGACATGCCACGTCAGGCCGTCGAAATGCCGGGTCCGACCGGTGAGGCCAATACGCTCACAACCTTGCCCCGTGGTCCGATCCTGTGTCTTGGCCCGACGCTTGCAAGCGCCGAGGCTCAGGTCGCGGCCGTGGAACGGTTAGGCGGGATTGCCGTTCATACCAACGGTCGCCTTGCGCCAGAGGTCTTGGAGACGCTCGATGGAATTGCGGGGGTGGTCTATTGGGGCGCCGATGCGCGCGACTATGCGCGGGCTTTGTCGCGTCGTGAGGGGGCCATTGTCCCACTTATCACCACGTATCCTGATCGGGGGCACGTCATGCACGAACGGCATCTGTGTGTGGATACCACCGCTGCGGGCGGCAACGTAGCTCTGATCGCGGGGACATGATCCGCGGCGCATAGACCGTTTCTCGTCTGACATCATTGCAACACGCCCGTTTGGTTCGCCCCAAGCGCGGCGTGTTTTCATCTGGTCATCGCACCACTTGTGACTTCGTCACAGACCGCCGCTGTTCATTGGCGCTAGAGAGGTGTGCGGCCCGTGTTGCGCGGGTCCGAAATGCGATTGCGCTACGACCCAACGGAAAAGGATTCTACCCATGAGGCTCTTGATGATTGTGGCCATGATTGGCCTGTGGCCCCTGACGAGCATGGCTGACACGGTGATTGCGCCATCGACCGTGACCGAATGGAAAGCGGTCTATGGACGGATCGAGGCGCGTGATCTGGTACCCGCGCGGGCGCGGATCGGTGGGACGCTTGTCGATCTTGCGGTTTCCGAGGGCGACCTCGTTGAGGCGGGGCAGGTTCTCGCGCAGGTCTATGATCAAAAACTGGATTTTCAACTCAGCGCCATAGACGCGCAGATCAGCGCGCTCCAGACGCAACTGGACAATGCTCAGGCGGAGCTGACGCGGGGCGAGAACCTTTTGGAGCGGGGTGTCACCACGGCGCAGCGATTGGACGCCTTGCGAACACAGGTCGGCGTCTTGGAGGGGCAGATCGCCGCAACAGGGGCACAGCGCAGCGTGATTGAACAGCAGGCCGCCGAAGGCGCGGTTCTCGCCCCTGCAACGGGTCGCGTGCTTGACGTGCCCGTGACAAAGGGCGCGGTCGTGATGCCTGGTGAGGCGGTGGCCAGTATCGGCGGCGGCGGGTTCTACCTGCGCCTTGCGATCCCCGAGCGACACGCGAGTGCGTTGGTTGAGGGTGCCTCGATTGTGATCGACAGTGCGGATCAACCTGCCAGCGGTACTTTGGCGCGCATCTATCCCCAAATTGAAAACGGGCGTGTGATTGCGGATGTCGAGGTTGACGGGTTGTCATCGGCCTTTGTCGACGCCCGTGTGTTGGTGCGCATCCCCGTAGGAAACCGCACCGCGATTACTGTGCCTGCGTCATCGCTTATCACCCGTTCGGGCATGGATTTTGTTCCTGTGCGTGACGGGGATGACGTGGTGCTTCGCGCGGTGATTCCGGGAGAGGTGCATGGCGACATGGTCGAGATCGTGACGGGGCTGAATGCCGGTGACGTGATCGTGCCCGCCGATGGGGAGTGCTGTAATGAGTAATCCCGACGTGAAGAAATGGAAGCTCGGCATCGCGGGAGCTTTAACACGGGCCTTTATCAGCTCGCCATTGACGCCGCTGTTGATCATCGTGGCACTGGCTGTGGGACTTGTCGCGCAAAGCAGTCTGCCGCGTGAAGAAGAGCCGCAGATCTCGGTCCCGCTCGTGGACATTCATATCCAAGCACCGGGATTGAAAGCGCCCGATGCTGTGCGTCTTGTCACCGAGCCGATGGAAACCATCGTCAAAGGGATCAGCGGTGTGGAGCATGTCTACTCCCAGACCTCCGACGATTACGCGATGGTCACGGCGCGGTTTGTCGTTGGCACTTCCGCCGACGCCGCGATTTTGCGCGTCCATGATAAGGTGCGTGCCAATATCGACCGCATCCCCGTGGGCATCCCCGAGCCGCTGATTGTCGGGCGGGGCATTGACGATGTGGCGATTGTTTCGCTGACCCTGTCGCCCAAACCGGGACACTATGAGATCACCGCCAACGAATTGACCCGAATTGCGCGTGAGTTGCGCGGCGAGATTGCGAAAATTTCCGATGTGGGGCTGTCCTATATCGTTGGCGAAGCGCCCGAAGCGATCCGTGTCATGCCCGACCCCGAGCGTCTCGCGCTTTACGGTGTGACGCTGCAACAGCTTGCGGGAAAGGTGCAGTCGGCCAATACTTCGCTCAACACTGGAACGCTGCGCGACGGCGGCCAGATGATTGATCTTGTTGCGGGTGAAACCCTGACATCACCTGCACAAATTGGCAGCCTTTTGGTCACGACCCGCGACGGGCGGCCCGTCTATGTGAGCGATGTGGCGGATGTGGAATTTGTCTCGAACACCTCCGATCAGATCGTGTCCTCCGTCACCAAAGAGGACGGAGTGGTTCACCGTATGCCTGCCGTGACCTTGGCCGTGGCCAAACGCGCAGGTTCGAACGCCGTGATCCAAGCCGAAGAAATTTTGCACAAGGTCCACATGGCCGAAGGCTCGATCATTCCTGACACGATCCACGTCGAGATCACACGCGATTACGGTGAGACGGCGGACGAAAAAGCCAACGAGCTTTTGTTCCACCTCGGTCTGGCCACGGTATCGATCATCGGCTTGGTTCTCATCGCGATCGGATGGCGCGAGTCAATCGTGGTTGCGATCGTGATCCCTGTGACGATCCTGCTCACGCTCTTTGCCTCGTGGATCATGGGCTACACGCTCAACCGCGTGTCGTTGTTTGCGCTGATTTTCTCCATCGGGATTTTGGTCGATGACGCCATTGTGGTGATCGAAAACATCGCCCGACATTGGGGGATGAAAGATGGCCGTGACTGCAAGTCTGCCGCTATTGATGCGGTGGCCGAGGTGGGCAACCCGACGATTGTTGCAACGCTAACGGTGGTCGTGGCGCTTTTGCCGATGCTGTTCGTGTCGGGGCTGATGGGACCGTATATGTCGCCCATTCCCGCCAATGCTTCCGCCGCGATGATCTTTTCCTTCTTTGTGGCTGTGATGATTACGCCGTGGCTGATGTTCAAGATTGCGGGCAAAGCGCCTGTGCATTCTGACGGGCATGGCGCAGGCGATGGCGATCACGGCGGCGCTCTCGGTCGCGTCTATGCCAAAGTGGCTAAGCCGATCCTCGCCTCGAAAGGGCGCTCGGGTCTGTTTTTGATCATCACTGCGGTTCTGTCGTTCGGGTCGCTCACCGCGATCTACACCAAGGACGTGACTGTTAAACTGCTGCCCTTCGACAATAAATCCGAACTGTCGGTGGTGATCGACATGCCCGAGGGTGCGTCGGTGGAGCAAACCGATGCGGTGGCACAATCCATCGCGCGTTTGGTGGTGGATCTGCCCGAGGTCGTCTCGGCGCAAACTCATGCTGGCACCGCCGCCCCGTTTAACTTTAACGGCTTGGTGCGTCACTACTATCTGCGCGAGCGGGCCAATATGGGGGATGTGCAGATCAACCTGACGGCCAAGCATGACCGCGATCGCACGAGCCACGAGCTTGCTCTGATTATCCGCGAGATGGTTGCCGAATTGGACGTGCCTGCGGGGACCAACATCAAGACGGTTGAACCGCCCCCCGGACCGCCCGTGATGGCCACGCTTCTGGCAGAGGTCTACGGACCGAATGCCGAGGCGCGTCGGGCCACTGCGACCAAAATTCGCGCGGCCTTTGATGCGGTGCCCTTTGTGGTCGACGTCGATGACAGTTTTGGCGAGCAACCGCGCCGTTTGCGGGCGACCGTCAACACCGACAACCTCGAGTTTTTCCAAGTCCAAGAACAAGACGTGTTCGACACGATGGCCATTCTCAATGGCGGGGCCACTGTCGGCTATTCGCATCGTGGCATGGGGCGTCATCCGATCCCGATCATTGTTGAGCGGGGCAAGGGCGAGCGCGTCATGGATGAGGCGTTTTTGTCCACTCCGATCCCTGCCAATGTGCTGCCTGGTGCGCGGGGCGTGGTCGAGCTTGGCGATGTCGTGGAGGTGCGCGAAGAGTTGGTGTCCTTCCCGATCTTCCGCCACAACGGGCGCTTTGCCGAGATGGTCACAGCGGAACTCGCGGGTGATTTCGAGGCACCGATCTACGGCATGTTTGCTGTCTCCGACGCGCTTGATGCGATGGAGTGGGAAGAGGGCGAAAAGCCCGTGATCTCCTACTACGGCCAGCCTGATGACGAGAGCCATCCGACCCTGCTTTGGGACGGGGAATGGGAAGTGACCTATGTTACCTTCCGCGATATGGGGGCGGCGTTTGCCGTGGCACTTTTGGGGATCTACATCCTCGTGGTGGCGCAATTCGGATCGTTCCGTTTGCCGCTCGTGGTGCTGACGCCCATTCCGCTGACCTTCCTCGGGATCATCTTTGGTCACTGGCTGCTTGGTGCGCCATTCTCGGCGACGTCGATGATCGGCTTTATCGCGCTTGCGGGCATTATCGTGCGCAATTCGATCTTGCTCGTGGACTTCATCCGCAATGCAGATCAGAGCGTGGACAAGGTGCAAATCCTCATCGACGCAGGGGCAATCCGGTTTAAACCGATCCTGTTGACGGCCATTGCCGCGATGATCGGGGCGGTGGTGATCCTTGCCGATCCGATTTTCCAAGGGTTGGCAATTTCACTGTTGTTCGGCCTTTTGACCTCAACCTTACTGACGGTTTTGGTGATCCCCGCGATCTACCGTGTGTTTAAAACCTGACGCGAACGCATGACCTGAAACGCTCAAACGCCCCTGCGTCACATCCGATGCGGGGGCGTTTTTGTACCCGCTTTATTGACAGGCTCAAACCGTCCCCCTACATAGAATCTATTCTCAGGGCGGGGTGAAATTCCCCACCGGCGGTTATAGCCCGCGAGCGCTTGTGTGTTTCTTCGGAGATCACTTGGTCAGCAGATACTGGTGGAATTCCAGAGCCGACGGTTAAAGTCCGGATGAGAGAGGATGAACGACCCGCATGGTGCGGGGCGACCTTTATGCTCTGGGATTCTGTCTGCTTAGAAGGATCAAGAGCTATGACAAAATCCCCAAAATTTGCTTTTATCAAAGCCCGTTGGCATGCCGATATCGTTGATCAGGCGCTTGTCGGGTTCAATGCGCGTCTTGCCGAATTGGGCGTCGATGCGACTGTCGAGACCTTTGACGTTCCCGGCGCATTCGAGATGCCACTTGTCGCGCAAAAACTGGCGCAGACGGGGGGCTATGACGCGATTGCCGCTGCGGCTTTGGTCGTGGACGGAGGCATTTACCGCCATGATTTCGTGGCCCAAGCGGTTGTCTCTGGCCTGATGGATGCGCAGTTGAAGACGGGCGTGCCGATGTTGTCCGTGTCGCTGACGCCGCATCATTTCCAACCCAAATCAGAGCATGAAAATTTCTACTTTGAGCATTTCGTCGGCAAAGGCCGTGAAGCTGCGGACGCGGCTGTTCAAATCTGGAAGTTGAATGCGCAGATCGACGCACCTTCCACTCTCGCTGCGCAGTGACGGTCTGATTTTTCGCCCCGTGCGTTCACCGCGCGGGGCAGTTTGTGTGGGTCAGTTCGCGATTGTATGGGGCGCGGCCACGCTGTTCTTCATCACGGTTTCCGCATTCTTGAGATCGTTTTCTTGCGCCTTTTTGAGCGCGTCTTGTGGGGAGAAGCCGTGGTCAATCCAACGCTGAGTGAGGCGTTCGCGCAATGTGTCGGTGTCGACGCTGAGCATGATCGTTATATCCCAAAGCGGGTGAAGGTCGCGCCATGTGACATCGTCGAGCAAGAGATAATTTCCCTCGACGATGAGGATGTCAGCCTCTGCGCGCAAGTGGCCTGCGTCCTGAACCACACCGTCGATAGAGCGATCAAAGAGCGGGTACGTGGTGACGGTTCCGTCGCGCAATCCGCGCACCAGTTGTACAAACCCTGCCGCGTCAAATGTTTCGGGAGCGCCCTTTCGCGCGCGAAGCCCACGCGCATCAAGCCAAGTGTTGTCGTGGTGGAACCCGTCCATCGGCACGACCTGTGCGCGCGTCCCGAGCGCGCGGGCAAGTTGGTCTGCGAGGGTTGATTTTCCAGCCCCCGGAGGGCCGGCAAGGGCGATGAGCGTCCGCTCCCGCCCCTGCGCAATCGTTTCGATTTCGGTTGTGAGAACCGAAGGTGTCATAGATCAGGCCGCCTGATCTTCTGTGGGGGCTTCCATCGCCCCTGTCATAAAGGCCACCGCATCGGACATGGTGTAGTCCTTCGGGTCGATCACGCATAGGCGTTTGCCCAGTCGGTGTACGTGGATGCGGTCAGCGACTTCAAAGACGTGCGGCATGTTGTGGGAGATCAGGATGATCGGGATGCCACGCGAGCGTACCTCTTGGATCAATTCCAACACCCGACGGCTTTCCTTAACGCCAAGAGCCGCTGTGGGCTCGTCAAGGATGACGACCTTTGAACCGAAGGCGGCTGCACGGGCCACGGCAACGCCTTGGCGCTGTCCCCCTGACAGAGTCTCGACCGACTGGTTGATGTTCTGAATGGTCATCAGGCCCAGTTCCGAGAGCTTGTCGCGGGCGAATTTCTCCATCGCGGGGCGGTCGAGTTTGCGAAATAGAGATCCCGCGATGCCGGGTTTGCGCAACTCACGCCCCATGAACATGTTGTCGGTGATCGACAGGGCAGGGGACATTGCGAGGGTTTGATAGACGGTTTCTATCCCTGCGTTGCGGGCATCATTGGGCGAGCTGAAGTGGACGGTTTTGCCATCAAGTGTCACCTCGCCTGCGTCGGCTTGAACCGCGCCCGACAGGGCTTTGATCAGGGTTGATTTCCCCGCCCCGTTGTCGCCGATCACTGCGAGGATTTCGCCCGGGTAGAGGTCGAAATCACAATGGTCGAGGGCGACGACTTTGCCGTAGCGTTTGACGAGGTTGCGGGCTTTGAGAATGGGTTCCATTACGCGGCCACCTTTCTGATCCATTGGTCCACGGCCACAGCCGCAATGATAAGAGCGCCGATGAGCAGGTAGGTCCATTGTGCATCCGCTCCCATGAGGCGCAGGCCGAGGGTAAATACACCCACGATGAGTGCGCCAAAGAGGGTGCCAAGGATTGATCCGCGTCCACCAAAGAGGGAGATACCGCCGATCACCACGGCCGTGATGCTTTCAATGTTTGCAAGCTGTCCTGAGGTCGGAGAGACCGATCCGATCCGCCCGATTAAGGCCCAACCTGCAAAGGCACAGATGATGCCCGAAATGACATAAACGGAGATCAACGTGCCCTTGACGTTCACGCCCGACAGTTCTGCGGCTTCGGGATCGTCGCCAACGGCATAAACATGGCGGCCCCATGCCGTGTGGCGCAACACATAGGCCAGAACCGCAACAAGAAGCACCATAAAGAACACGCCGATGGTGAACACAGCGCCACCAATTTTGAACTTGGTCGCAAAGAATTGCAGCATTGGTGCGTTTGCCGCGATCTCTTGGGCGCGAATGGTTTCATTGGCGGAGTAGAGGAAGTTCGTGGCCAGAACGATTTGCCACATGCCGAGTGTGACGATGAAGGGCGGGAGTTTCATTTTGGCGATAAGATAGCCATTGATGTAGCCGCAAATTGCCCCGACACCGAGACCGGCAAAGATCGATACGCCCACGGGTAAACCATAGCGGAATGTGAATGTGCCCATCACAACCGAACTCAGAACCATGATCGCACCAACCGAGAGGTCGATCCCTGCGGTCAGAATGACCAAAGATTGCGCAGCGGCCACAATCCCGACGATTTGCACCTGCTGAAGGATGAGCGTGAGCGCAAATGGTGAAAAGAATTTCGACCCCAACAAAAGGCCGAAAACCACAATGGACGCGACCAGAACGATCAATGGGACCAGAGCGGGTGTTGTGTGGAGTTGATGTTGAAATCTTGCGACAGGGCTTTTGTACTCGTCGCTGAAACTGGCAACTGCATCGGATGCGCGATCCGTGATCGCTGCCTCGTAATTGTCGTTAGACATGACTGCCTCCCAATATGACCAACACTATGCGGTCATCCCCGTTTTGCATAGGGGCGGACATTTCTGTCCGCCCCTGCTGTTACATCCGTGGGTCGATCCGAAGATCGGCCGACTTACCCCCAGCAGAGGTCCATGCCTTCAGCAACGGATTTGGATGGGACACCGTCAACAGGTTGATCGGTGATCAGGGTTACACCTGTGTCAAAGAAGTCTTTGCCTTCGGTGTTTTGGGGTTTCGTGCCGTCTTTGGCCCAAGCCGCAATCGCTTCGATCCCTTTGGAGGCCATCAGGAGCGGATATTGCTGCGAGGTTGCGCCGATAACGCCATCAGCGATGTTTTGAACGCCAGGGCAGCCGCCATCGACGGAGACGATCAGGACGTCGTTTTCGCGGCCGATGGATTTGAGTGCTTCGTAAGCGCCCGCTGCGGCAGGTTCGTTGATGGTGTAGACCACGTTGATTTCCGGATCAGACGCGAGCAGGTTTTCCATCGCTTTGCGACCGCCCTCTTCGTTGCCCTGTGTCACATCGTTGCCGACGATCCGTGGGTCATCCTCGTCGCCCCATTTTTTCGGGTCGCCAAGGTCGATGCCAAAGCCTTGAAGGAAGCCTTGGTCGCGCAAAACGCCAACGGTTGGCTGGGATACGGCGAGGTCGAGCATGGCGATTTTCGCATTTGCTGCGTCGTCACCCAATTTGGCGGCGGCCCATTTGCCGATCAACTCACCAGCAAGGAAGTTGTCGGTGGCAAAGGTCGCATCCGCAGCGTCGATAGGGTCGAGAGGGGTGTCGAGCGCGATCACCAAAAGACCTGCGTTGCGGGCCTGTTGGACGGACGTGGTGATGGACGAGGTATCCGAGGCGGTGATCAGGATGCCTTTTGCCCCATCTGCGATGCAGGTTTCGACAGCAGCCACTTGTGTCTCGTGGTCGCCATCCACTTTGCCTGCGAAGGATTTCAATTCGATACCAAGCTCGGCCGCCTTGGCCTCAGCGCCTTCTTTCATTTTTACGAAGAAGGGGTTGGTATCTGTTTTGGTGATAAGGCACGCGGAAATGTCAGCGGCGAAAGCGCCGGATGTCATGGTTGCGAGCGCAATTGCGGTGCCTGCGAGTAGTGTTTTCATGGTCGTTCCTCCCAAAGTACAGACCTCGCCATTGTGGCGATTGGCCCGATAATTCCCCGTTCTCTCAAACGGAACATAGCTAAATGATCCGATTCTCAGTGATGCGTCAATAAATAAATCCATTTGATTTATTAAATGACATGAGGCAATGTCACCGAACGGGAGGACGGCTGGTGACGAGCGACAAGGTTAAAGAATTGCGATCTGGCGTGAATCAGATCGGTGTGCGTGCGCTCAACGAGCGGCTTGTGATGTCGCTCATTCAACGCCACGGCGGGATGCCGGGTAGCGAGTTGGCAAAACGAACGGATTTGTCGCCGCAAACGGTGTCGAATATATTGCGTAAGCTCGAAGCGGACGGATGCGTGAGGCGAGGGGACCCGCAGCGTGGCAAGGTTGGAAAGCCGTCGATTCCGATGGAGATCAATCCGGATGGCGCTCTGACATTCGGCCTTAAAATCGGACGGCGTAGCGCGGATTTGGCGGTGATGAACCTTGAGGGCGATGTGCTGGGTCAGACTATTGAGACCTACCGCTATCCCATGCCCGATCAGATTTTCACCTATCTGCGCGACGGGATGGCGGAGTTGTCCGAGGGACTTAGCCCCACCCAACGTGCTCGTATTTGTGGAATTGGTATTGCCGCCCCATCGGAGATCTGGAGCTGGACCGAGGCACTTGGCGCGCCTGAAGATTTCAAGATATGGCGGGATATTGATTTCGCCGAGGAAATTGCAAAGTTCTCCGATCTGCCTCTGTTTACCGAAAATGATGGCACCGCTGCATGTCGCGCCGAATATGTGTTCGGGCGCGGGCGCGAGTTTTATGATTACGCTTACTTCTTTATCGGGTCATTTATTGGTGGTGGGATCGTTCTGGATTCCAAGGTTATCGTGGGCCGTCAAAGCAATGCTGGTGCCTTGGGGTCGCTTTCGGTGCCTAACGGTGACGGCCACGAGTGTGCTTTGATCGATGCCGCTTCGCTCTACATGCTTGAGGCTGCCGTGGCAAAGGCGGGAGGCGATACGGATAAAATGTGGGCTATGCCGCAAGATTGGTCCAGCTTCGGTTCTTGCCTTGAGACGTGGATTGCCACATCGGCCAAGGCGCTTGCCCATGCGGCTCGTACGGTGGTCAGTGTGATTGACTTCGAAGCTGTGATGATTGACGGCGCGTTTCCCGATGATGTTCGCAGGCGCTTGGTCGAGCAAACGCGTATCGAATTCGAGCGTCTTGATTTGCGAGGGATTTCCGCGCCGCGCATTGAGCCTGCGCGTGTGGGCGGCAATGCCCGCGTGATTGGCGCTGCGGCATCGCCACTGCTGTCGCAGTTCTTCCTGAACTAAAGCAATTTCGCGGCGTCGAGCGCCAAGGGGTCGAGACCCGTACCGCCTTGGGCCGCATAGGCGCTGAGCTGTGCGCGCATCGCGGGGTCCCAAAAGTCGGTGAGATGCGCGGCCACTTTTGAGGCTTTGTCCGCATCGGGCTGTGTGGCGAAAAACGTCGCGATCTGGTTTGCCATCCGCACCAATTTATCGTCTGTCAAAACGTCGTCTCCTCGTCGGTGCCTGCGTAATAGATCAATCCATCGGGCGCGACCGTGCATAGGGTCATGCCGCAGCGTTGGGCCTGCGCCACGGCGGCCTTGGTCGGACGCGATACGGAATAGAGCGCGGGGATGCCCGCATGGGCGCATTTCTGCACGAGGTCGATGGAGAGGCGTGACGTCATCAAAACCCCGCCACAGGTCACATCCGTATCTCCCATCGCGCCGATGAGTTTGTCGAGCGCATTGTGGCGGCCAACGTCCTCACGCAAAGTCACCAATCCGCGCGCATCAAAATACCCTGCCGCATGCATGGCGCGTGACTGTTTGCGCATCACTTGGCGGGTGTCGAGCGCAATTACGGCATCGCGGACGCGACAGGCCAGAGCGGGGTTGGGGGCGCCCACATCGGGTGGATCGGCCATCGCCATCTCGAGGCTTTCGATCCCACACAACCCGCAGCCCACGGGGCCGACCGAGGCACGTCGGCGGGCGTCAATGGCGGCAGCGCGATCCTCTGGGATGCGGCCGCGGACTTCGATCCCGTTGGGGTGCTGCACGACTTCAATGGCGCTGACGTGGTCGTGTCTGGCGACAATTCCTTCGCCAACAGCAAAGCCGCACAGCAGTTCGGGCAAGTCTTGTGGCGTGGCCATAACGATCGCAACGGTCGAGCCGTTGAGGACCAGTGCAATCGCGACTTCGTCGGGCAGGGTATCTGTCTGTCCGATCATTCGCCTGCCTCACGAATACGGCGCGACTGCGCGGCCTGATAGCGATAGTCATTCTGCCAAGTGGTCGGGCCGTTAGAGAGCGCCACCTGCACCGCCGTCACTTTGTATTCTGGGCAGTTTGTCGCCCAATCGGAGTTGTCCGTTGTGACCACATTGGCCTGAGTGTCAGGGTGGTGGAAGGTGGTGTAGACCACGCCGGGCGAAACACGTTCGGTGAGCGTGGCCCGCAGGGTTGTCTCCCCCGCTCGTGAGGCCAATCGCACGTGGTCGCCTTCGGTGATGCCGCGCGTTTCGGCGTCGTGGGGGTGGATTTCCAACAAGTCCTCATTGTGCCAAACGGTGTTGGCCGTGCGCCGCGTTTGCGCCCCGACATTGTATTGCGACAGGATGCGGCCTGTTGTGAGCAACAGCGGAAAGCGTGGGCCTGTTTTCTCGTCGGTCGGCACGTATTCGGTGACAATAAACCGCCCTTTGCCACGCACAAATCCGTCCACGTGCATGATCGGGGTGCCCTCAGGGTGGTCCTCATTGCAGGGCCATTGGATCGAGTTTTTCGCGTCCAGAAGCGCGTAGGTCACTCCCGAAAACGATGGCGTCGTCGCCGCGATTTCATCCATGATTTGTGATGGATGGGTGTAGGTCCAGTCCGCCCCACAGGCATTGGCGAGAAGCTGCGTGACCTCCCAATCGGCATAGCCCGCTTTGGGGGCCATAACGCGGCGTACGCGGTTGATGCGGCGCTCGGCATTGGTGAAGGTGCCGTCTTTTTCCAGAAAGGTCGATCCGGGTAAGAACACATGGGCATAGTTGGCGGTCTCGTTGAGGAACAGGTCATGCACGATGACGCAGTCCATCGCAGCCAAACCTGCCGCGACGTGTTTGGTGTCTGGGTCTGATTGCAGGATGTCTTCGCCTTGGATGTAGAGCCCTTTGAACCGCCCCTCAACGGCGGCGTCGAGCATGTTGGGGATCCGCAAGCCAGGCTCAGGATCAATCTTCACGCCCCATGCGTTCTCGAAAATGGCCCGCACGTCGGCATTTTTGACGTGGCGGTACCCGGGTAATTCGTGCGGGAAGCTGCCCATGTCACAGGCGCCTTGCACGTTGTTTTGTCCGCGCAACGGGTTCACGCCTACGCCCTCGCGTCCGATGTTGCCCGTTAGCATTGCGAGGTTGGCAATGGCCATAACCGTGGTCGAGCCTTGGCTGTGTTCGGTGACGCCCAAGCCGTAGTAAATCGCCCCGTTGCCGCCTGTGGCGAAGGCCCGCGCTGCGGCGCGTAGGGCGTCTGCGTTTACAGATGTCAGAAGGGCCGTGGCCTCAGGGCTGTGACGCGGGTCGGAGATAAAGTCGCGGTAGGTCTCGAACTCGTCCCAATCACAACGGGTGCGGATAAACTCTTCGTCGAAGAGCCCTTCGGTGACGATAACATGGGCCAGTGCCGTGACCACGGCCACATTGGTTCCGGGTTTGAGTGGCAGGTGATGTGCCTCCCCGATGTGGGGCGTCTCCAACAGGTCGATGCGGCGGGGGTCCAATACGATGAGTTTTGCCCCTTGGCGCAGCCGTTTGCGCAGCCGCGAGGCAAACACGGGATGGCCATCTGTGGGGTTCGCGCCGATGACAATCGCCACGTCGGTATGCTCAACGCTGTCGAAATCTTGCGTGCCCGCCGAGGTGCCAAAGGCCTGTCCCAAACCGTAGCCCGTGGGCGAATGACAGACCCGCGCACAGGTGTCGGTGTTGTTGTTGCCAAACACCGCGCGGGTGAGTTTTTGCACCAGATAGGTTTCCTCATTGGTGCAGCGGCTCGATGTGATGACGCCGATTGAGCTTTTGCCATGAGTGGCCTGTAGGCCTTTGAGGCGGGAGGCGGCAAATGCGAGCGCCTCGTCCCATGACACTTCGCGCCACGGATCACTCACTGCCTCGCGGATCATCGGGCGGGTGATGCGGTCGGAATGTTCGGCGTAGCCATAGGCAAACCGCCCTTTGACGCAGGAATGCCCGCGGTTGGCGCGGCCCTCTTTGTGGGGAACCATGCGCACCACTTGGTCACCGTTGAGTTCCGCCTTGAACGAACAGCCGACACCGCAATAGGCGCAGGTGGTCACAACAGAGCGCGTGGGCGTTCCCAGATCGCGCACGGATTTCTCTTGCAGTGTGGCGGTGGGGCAGGCCGCGACACAGGCCCCGCAGGACACGCATTCAGAGGACAGGAAATCGTCCAGTGACGTGCCCGCCGACACGCGACTGTCGAAGCCGCGCCCCTCGATGGTCAGTGCGAATGTGCCCTGAACCTCTTCGCAGGCGCGCACACAACGCGAGCAGACAATGCATTTGCTTGGGTCGTAGGTGAAATACGGATTGCTGTCGTCTACGGGACGCCAGTCAGCGGCCTCGTCGAAGTGGTTCTCGCCCTCTTTGTAGCGCACGTCACGCAGGCCAACCATGCCCGCCATATCCTGTAACTCGCAATCGCCATTGGCCGAGCAGGTCAGGCAATCCAGCGGGTGATCGGAGATATAAAGTTCCATTACGCCGCGCCGGAGTTTTTGCACCTTCGCGCTTTGAGTGTGAACGACCATCCCCTCGGCCACAGGTGTGGTGCAGGATGCGGGTGTGCCGCGTCGCCCCTCAATTTCAACCACGCACAAGCGGCAGGAGCCAAAGGCCTCAACGCTGTCGGTGGCGCAGAGTTTGGGGATTTTGAGCCCTGCCTCCATCGCGGCCCGCATCACCGATGTGCCGCTTGCCACGCTGATCTCAATGCCGTCAATGGTGAGTGTGACAGGCGCGCCCGTTTGTTTCGGTGTGCCGTAATCGGTGTCGTCCCACGGGATAATGAAATCTCTCATAGTGCGGCCTCCTGTTTGGCTAGACCAAAGTCCTCGGGCCATCCGTTCAGGGCGGAGAGGACGGGATAGGGCGTGAAGCCACCAAGGGCGCAGAGCGACCCGTCGCGCATGGTTTCGCACAGGTCTTCAAGCAGGCCGACTGCCGCTTTGTCACCCGTGCGGATGCGTTGAACCGTCTCGACGCCGCGCACAGCGCCGATGCGGCACGGGGTGCATTTGCCGCAGCTTTCAATGGCGCAGAACTCCATAGCGAACTGCGCCAACGCGCCCATGTCGGCGCTGTCGTCAAACACCGTGACCCCTGCGTGGCCGATAAGCCCGCCTGCCTGATCCATTTCCTCGTAGCATACGCGGGTGTCAAATTGGTCGGGGTGTAGATAGGCTCCAAGGGGGCCGCCGATTTGTGCTGCTTTCACAGGGCGACCGCTTGCCGTGCCGCCGCCGATGTCATTGATGGCCTCACCCACGGTCATGCCAAAGCCGGACTCGAACAGACCGCCATATCTGATGTTGCCCGCCAGTTGCAGCGTCACCGTGCCTTTGCTGCGTCCGATGCCATGTGTGGCGTAATACGCGGCGCCTTTTTCAAAGATGACGGGAATGGTTGCGAGGGAGATAACGTTGTTGACCACGGTCGGCTGCCCCATGAACCCTTCAAGAGCGGGCAGGGGCGGTTTGGCCCGCACGGTGCCGCGCTTGCCTTCGAGCGAATTCAACAGGGCGGTTTCCTCGCCACAGACATAGGCCCCCGCGCCAACACGCAGGTCGAGGTCAAAGGCCTTGCCTGACCCCAAAATATCGTCGCCAATGAGGCCCTCACGACGGGCAATCTCTATGGCGTCGCGCAACACGCGAATGGCAATGGGATACTCGGAGCGCATGTAGATGTAGCCGCGTGTCGCCCCCACGGCGAGGCCTGCGATGACCATGCCTTCGATGAGGGAATAGGGATCGCCTTCCATCAGCATACGGTCGGCAAAGGTGCCGCTGTCGCCCTCATCGGCGTTGCATACGATGTATTTCTGGTTGGCCTGAGCTTTGCGCACGGTCTCCCATTTGATCCCCGTGGGGAAGCCAGCGCCGCCGCGTCCGCGTAGGCCGGAGGCGGTTACCGTTTCCACCATCTCCGCCCCGCTCATTGTCAGGGCGTGCTTGAGGCCCGAAAGGCCGCCATGTGCCGTGTAATCATCAAGCGAATGCGGGTCGATAAGGCCGCAGCGGGCAAAGGTCAGGCGGGTTTGCCTTGCAAAGAACGGGATATCCTCGACGGGGCCAAGACTGTCCAATGTGCCTTCCATAAGAGCGGGCACATCGGCGGGCGCGACAGGGCCAAAGGCACGACGGGTGCCATTTGTTTCAATCTCGACCAAGGGTTCCAGCCACACCATGCCGCGTGAGCCATTGCGCACGATCTCGATATCCATGCCGCGTGCTTTGGCGTAGGCGGCGATTGCCGATGCGACGTCATCCGCTCCAAGGGCAATGGCTGCGCTGTCGAGGGGGACGTAGACTTTCATGCGCAGACCTCCGTAGCAAGGCTTTGGGCGCTGACCCGTCCGCGTGGTTGTTCATTGACCAATGCCGCAGGGCCGCAGGCGCAAAGCCCGAGACAGTAGACGGCCTCGACAGTGACCATGCCGTCACGTGTTGTGCCGAAATCTTTGAGGCCAAGCCTGTCGAGCAAGGCAGCTTGCGTCTGCGCCGCGCCCACAGACTGGCACGCTTCGGCGCGGCACAGTTTGATCACATGATGTCCGTCGGGGTGGGTTTTGAAGTCGTGGTAAAAACTGACAACACCATAGACCTCCGCGCGTGTCAGGTGCAGCGCATCGGCCAAGGGGGTGAGCGCATCGTCGGGAATATGGCCAAACGCCTCCATCATGTCATGCAGGATCGGCAGGAGTGGACCCGCGCATGCGCGGTGTCGCGCGATGATGTCGTCGAAATGGGATTGTGAGAATGGGGAGTGGGACATGGCGGGCCTATGCTGGCGTTCTATGAGGTGAGGGTCGTCGATGTGATTGCGTATTTCAATTTGGGCTATGGGCCTGAGAGTTGAGCGGCTGCGGCCATAAGGGCAGTGAGAGTCGGGGTTTGGCTGGCGCGGTGCGGGGCGGTGAGGCCGACTGTTGGGCCCGCCGCGCCTCCTTCGTGTTCTGGTACAATCGGGATAATCCGCAGGTCATTGCCTGTGCTTAAAAACGCGGCCAAATCGCGCGACAGAACCGTGACCCAACCCGTCTCTTGAACCATGCGGGCCAGAACGACTGTGGAGTTTGCGTCAAGGCGCACATCAGGGGTAACGCCTGCCTCTTGCAGGTGGCCATTGATGATCCTGCGGTTTTGCATGTCGGGGGTCAGCAGGCACATCGGCTGTCCCTCGAAATCGGCCCACGTCATCGAGGCTCGGGTGGCAAGGGCTGTGTCCGCACGGGTCAGCGCCACGGGCGTTTCGGTATAGAGCGCCTGCGTGACAACGTCGCCAAGCGGCTCTGTGTCAATATAGGTTAGGCTCGCGTCGATCTCATGCGCGTCCATCATCGTCAGGATTTCCGCCGAGGTTCGCGACAAAATGGTGAAGCGCACATTGGGGTGGTGCTTGCGCATCTGCGCGGCCAGACGGGCGGCCCATGTGAGCGCGGAGGGGATGACGGCGAGGCGGATTTGCCCTGTCAGCTCCACACCCGTGCCGTGCATTTCATCGCATAATTGACGCGTATCGGCGGCGATGCGTTGTGCCCAATGCAGGGCGCGTTTGCCCTCGGGCGTCAATCCGCCAAAGCGTGATCCGCGCAAGATCAAGGTGACGCCAAGCTGTTCTTCGAGGTGTTTGATGCCGCTGGAAAGTGTTGGCTGCGTGATGCCAAGGGAGGTCGCCGCGCGTCCGAAATGACCCTCGCGCGCCACAGCAATGAACATTTCCAACTTGTCGATCACGTTCAGATTTCCTGATTGATTACCTCCTAATTGATAGATTAAACCTAATGAAAAGAAAAGCTGGCACGGTAGTGTTTTTCGTGTCGGACTTTTGTCTGCTTTCTGTCGGACCCCTGTCTGGCTTGCAATGATTTGGAGAACCATCATGAAGACTCGCGCCGCCGTCGCATTCGAAGCAAACAAACCCCTCGAAATTGTCGAGATCGATCTCGAAGGCCCGAAGGAGGGCGAGGTTCTGATCGAGGTTATGGCCACTGGCATTTGCCACACCGACGCCTATACGCTCGACGGTCTGGATAGTGAGGGGATTTTTCCGTCGGTTCTCGGCCATGAGGGCGCGGGCATTGTGCGGGCCGTGGGCGCGGGCGTGAAATCTGTCAAACCCGACGACCACGTGATCCCGCTCTACACCCCTGAATGCCGCCAGTGTAAATCGTGCCTGTCGGGGAAAACCAACCTGTGTACCGCGATCCGTGCGACGCAGGGCAAGGGCGTGATGCCCGATGGCACCTCGCGCATGAGCTATAAGGGCGAGACGATTTATCACTACATGGGCTGTTCCACATTCTCGAACTTCATCGTGGTGCCCGAGATTGCCGTGGCCAAGATCCGCGAAGATGCGCCCTTTGATAAGGCCTGCTACATCGGCTGTGGCGTGACCACGGGTGTCGGCGCAATCACCAATACGGCCAAGGTTGAGCCTGGCGCGAATGTCATCGTGTTCGGGCTCGGCGGTATCGGCCTCAACGTGCTGCAAGGCGCGCGGATGGTTGGCGCGGACAAGATCATCGGTGTTGATTTGAATAACGATAAAAAGGCATGGGGCGAGCGGTTCGGCATGACCCATTTCGTCAACCCCACCGAGATTGACGGCGACATCGTAGAACACCTCGTGGCGCTGACCGATGGCGGTGCGGATTACACGTTTGATTGCACGGGCAACACCACCGTGATGCGTCAGGCCTTGGAAGCCTGTCACCGTGGCTGGGGCGTGTCCACCGTGATCGGCGTGGCCGAAGCGGGCAAGGAAATCTCCACCCGTCCGTTCCAACTGGTCACGGGGCGCGTCTGGCAGGGCACGGCATTCGGCGGCGCGAAAGGACGCACAGATGTGCCGAAGATCGTGGACTGGTACATGAACGGCAAGATCGAGATTGATCCGATGATCACCCATGTGTTGTCTTTGGAAGAGATCAATAAGGGTTTTGATTTGATGCATGCGGGTGAAAGCATCCGTTCTGTTGTGGTATTTTGATCCATGCCGATTGAAACCGTATCAACAAACCGCAGTCACGGCGGCACGCAGGGCGTCTACACCCATGCCTCCTCTGCGACGGGGACGGACATGGAGTTTTCCGTCTTTGTGCCTGATCACGCGGACGGGGAAAAACTGCCCGTGGTGATCTACCTGTCGGGTCTGACCTGTTCGCAAGCCAATGTGACCGAAAAGGGCGAGTATCGCCGTGCCTGTGCCGAACTTGGCCTGATCTTTGTCGCGCCTGACACCTCGCCGCGTGGCGAGGGTGTGCCGGATGACGCGGAGGGGGCCTATGATTTCGGCCTTGGCGCGGGCTTCTATGTCAACGCGACCGAGGCGCCGTTTGATCAGCACTACAAGATGCGCGATTACATCGAGCGCGAATTGCCTGATCTCATCGGGACTGAATTTCCCGCCGACATGAGCCGCGTGTCAATCATGGGGCATTCCATGGGCGGGCATGGGGCTTTGACCATCGCGCTGCGCAATCCCGAACGGTTCAAGGCCGTGTCGGCCTTTGCCCCTATCGTGTCGCCGCTCAATTGCCCGTGGGGTGAAAAGGCTCTGACGGGATATATCGGCGCGGATCGTGGGGCGTGGCGGGCCTATGATGCCTGTGCCTTGATCGAGGACGGGGCGCGGGTCGCGGATATTCTGGTGGACCAAGGAACGGCAGATACCTTCCTTGAGAGTCAGCTCAAACCGGAGTTGCTTGTGGAGGCCTGTGCCAAGGCGGATCAACCGCTCACCCTGCGGATGCAGGAGGGCTATGACCATTCCTATTACTTCATCTCGTCGTTTATGGCCGATCATCTGGAATGGCACGCGGTGCGGCTTGGGGCGTAACGCCGCGCACATTTAAAACGTAAAAAAAGCCCGCGTCGTTGGATCGCGGGCTTTTCTGGTTTTTAAAACCATAGTCGAATGGGGTCTTTATTTGCGGACCGCTTTCTTGATGTGCTCCATGATCTCGTCGTCGACTTTGACGGGCTTGGGCTTATCACCGAGCATGATGATGTCGAAAGCAATCGCTTCCGTTTTGAAGTGTTTCGGGTCTTGGCAAAAATATTGACCAAAGCCCACGATGAGGGTCTCGCCGGGTGGGCAGGGGCTTTCCAACTGAGCCTGCGCTGCTGTTGGCAGGTATGCAGCTGCGGTCAGGGTTAGTAGGGCGATCAATTTGGTTTTCATATCTTTGGACTCACTTTGTCATTTGGTCCCCATGGGAGAAACACGCCCCGCACCGTCTACGTGTGGGGTGGCGTGCGTGTGAGAGTGCACGGCCAAGACAGTGTGGCCAACTACCATACGGTAGTGGCGCCGCGATTTGTATGCGGCAGCTATAGATTTACGGACGGTTTGAAATCCAGCGGCATTGATAGGGCGCAAAGTGAAGCGATGGGGCGGCGGCGTCGATCCGTTGTCCTGTCAGAATGTCCCACCATGCCTCACCGTCAATGAGATTGATTGAGGTGAGCGGCACGTCAACGGCGCGGTCGGTGACGTTGTGCATGGCAAAGATCGACTGGCTGCGGTCGCGCGATTGTCGCCATACCCCGAAAATGTCATCGCCAAGCTGCATGGTGAATTGCGTGGCGTTGGGGTTGAAGGGGCTGTGCGCGGTGCGGATCGCGATGCGTTCCTTGAGCGCGTTGAGTGTGCGGGCGTGGATGGTGGTGTCATCTTCCAAGAGTTCGCGCAGCTGCGGGTAGTCCCAGCGATGGCGGTTGATGGCGCGGTTCACCTCGGTTTTGGCGACTCCCTCGTGATCGTTTGGCGTGCCCAACAGCGAGTGGATGTAGAAGGCGGGAACCCCTTCGAGCGCCATGACGATGGTTTGCGAGCAGATAAACCGGTCGAACTGAAGCGCATCCTCGCCGCCCGCGATGGTGCCTTTGCAAGCGTCGAAAAAGGTGATGTTCATTTCATAGGGTTTTTGCGAACCGTCGGGCAGGGCGCGCATGGAAACCAACCCGCCGAACTCCGTGACCGCGCCGATCATTTCGCCAAGCTCCTCGCCCGAGAGCAGTCCTTCGGCTCCGCGCACACCGATCCCGTCATGGGAGGCGGAGAAATTGAGATAGGCGCAGCCGTGTTGCGCGGGGGGCATTCGCATGAGCCAGTGGTTGAGGTGGCGGGCCGATCCCGACAACAGCGCGTGCAGCAAGAGCGGCGGCAGCGAGAAGTTGTAGATCATATGGGCTTCGTTGCGGTTGCCGAAATAGCTGAGGTTCTCGGCATTGGGCACATTGGTCTCGGTGATCAGAACCACGGGGTCGATGGCGTAGTCACACAGCAGCCGCATGAGGCGGACGATGGCGTGGGTTTCGGGCAGGTGGACGCAGGAGGTGCCAAGCTCTTTCCAGATGAACGCCACCGCATCAAGGCGGATGATCTGCACTCCGTGGTCTATGTGCAGCCGCATGATCCGCAGGAATTCGAGCAAGACTTCGGGGTTGTGAAAATCGACATCGACCTGATCATGGCTGAAGGTGCACCAGACATGTTTGGTCCCGTTGGCGGTCTCCACCTCGCGCAGCAGCGGCGCGGTGCGCGGACGCACCACGGTGCTGAGATCATCGCTGGGGGAGGCTTCGACGAAGAAACGGTCAAAGGGTTCGCGCCCTTGCAGGTAGTCGGTGAACCAGTGCGACAGGGAGGACACGTGGTTGAGGACCAGATCGGACATCAGGCGGAACTCGCCCGAAATGCGCTCGATATCTTCCCAATCGCCCAAGGCGCTGTTGACCTGTCGGTAGTCCGTCACCGCAAAGCCGTCGTCGGAGGTGAAGGGAAAGAACGGCAGGATATGCACCCCGTTGATCGTGTCCTTGAGGTAGCGGCGCAAAAAGTCGTGCAACAGATCGAGCGGTTTGTGTTTGCCGTCCTGCACCGAATTTCCGTAGGTGATGACCACGCTGTCTTTTTCCGACCACAGCGATTGCCCTGGCGCGCGGGCGCGGGTTCGCATTTGCGTTCCCTCGGGCCAGAAGGCGGCGATGATTTCATCGCGCAGCGCGGCGCTGGGGCAGTCGGGATAGATTTGGGTCAGCAGCGCCTCAAGGCGGCGGCTCAGTTGGACAGGTAGGGTGGACATATGTCGGGCCACATGGGGTTAGGAGCGTTCACATCAGTGAAGCAAACCACGCCCCCCGCGACAACGCACAGCACGGCGACATCATACAAAACGCCCCGCAATCAGCGAGGCGCGTGTCAAAGTGATGAAATTTGAGGCAGATTGCCTAACCGCTGAGGCGTGTCGCCTCTTAGGCGTGATCCCCCGCGGCTGTGTCAACGAGCCAGCCGCCTGGTCCGGCGATGCGATCAGGAAGGGTGACAATCATGACTTCGCGAAGGGCGACCACCGTCATTGCAGCCATTGCAATTTGATCGAAGCTAAGCGTGGTGAAGGTCATGTCGTGTCTCCCGTTTGGTGTTGATTCCTTTTTGCTGTTCAATTTGGGCACAAATGGGGCAACCGTGGGACGGGTTCACGGCGAACCGTTCAATTTAGAGTTGTCGGCCTGCCGTGGTGGCACAACATCCTCTTGGTTGCCTTTGTTCACGCCGAGCGGATCGGTCGGATAGCCAACGCCCATCAGGTAGAGACCATAGGGTGGGCAAACGGGACCACAGGCCGCGCGGTCGCGGGCCTCAAGGGCGGCGGTCACGTCGTCGGGCGTCCAGCGACCTGCGCCAACCCGCTCAAGCGTGCCGACGAAGGAGCGCACTTGGTTGTGCAGAAAGCTGCGGGCGCGGAAATAGAGGCGGATCTCTTGCCCATAGGGGGAGTCAAAGGCCTCGACCCGTGCTTCATCAAGCGTCTTTACGGGGCTTTGAGCTTGGCACATGGTCGAGCGGAAGGTGGTGAAGTCGTGATGGCCCACCAGACGGTCGGCCCCCAGTTGCATTGCCTCAGGATCGATGCCGTGTTTGACGTGCCATGCCAGACCTGCGTCATGGACCAAGGGGGCACGGCGCGAAATCATGCGGAACATGTAGCGTCGCTCGATGGCGGAGAAACGGGCATGCCAGTCGTCCTCGACACGCACGGCCTTGACGATGGCGACGGGTTTGGGCTTGAGGTGTTGGTTGATCGCCGCAGCAAGGCTGAACGGGTCCCATTCCTTGACCATATCGCAATGGGCAACCTGACCCATGGCATGAACACCCGTATCGGTGCGCCCTGCCGCGCCGATGGTCGGGCAATCGGGTTCAAGCACACGCAGCGCCTCTTCGATGCTTTGCTGCACCGAAGGGTGTTCTTTTTGACGTTGCCACCCTGAAAAGGGCGCGCCGTTATATTCGATGAGAAGGGCATATCTGGGCATATGCGTGCTTTAACGCGCTGTGCGGGAATGGTCTAGACCGTGGCGGCGCTTTGCATGGCCCCTTTGCATGGGCTCTCCGCGCTCCTATGTTAAGGGGTGACAAACGGTGGAAGGGCAAGGCCTTGATCATAAACGATATCGCGGATCGCATCCTGCGCAGTGTGGAAACGGTGCAGGACGGTGTGAATGAGGCTCTGTTCGAACCTGTGATCCGTTTGGGTGTTACGGGATTGAGCCGTGCGGGCAAGACGGTGTTTATCACTTCGCTTGTGGCCAACCTGCTCAATCGCGGGCGGATGCCGCAACTGGGCGGGTCGGCGGCGATTACGGCCGCCTATCTGCAACCGCAGCCCGACGATACGGTGCCACGGTTTGAATATGAGGCGCATCTGGCCGCCCTGACCGCGCCCGAGCCGCATTGGCCCGAAAGCACGCGGGCGGTGTCGGAACTGCGCCTGTCGTTCAAGGTGCAGCCCACAGGGTTATTGGGCTCCTTTTCGGGGCCGCGCACCGTGCATCTAGATATTGTCGACTATCCGGGGGAGTGGCTTTTGGATCTGTCGATGATGGACAAAAGCTATGCCGAATGGTCGGCGGAAGCCTTGGCTGCCGCACAGGCCCGTCCCGAGGGGGCGGCGTTTGTGGATGCTTTGGCAGGTGTGGATGCGCAGGCCAAACATGATGAACCAATGGCCAAGGCCTTGGCCGATCCCTTTGCCGCCTACCTTAAATCAGCCCGCGCGGCAGGGTATTCCGATTGCACGCCAGGGCGGTTCTTGCTGCCCGGTGAAATGGCGGGATCGCCCGTGTTGACCTTCGCGCCCCTGCCACAGACGCAGGGCGGGCGCGGGTCTCTGACGCGAGAATTCGAGCGGCGTTTCGAGGCCTATAAACGCGAGGTCGTAAAGCCGTTTTTCCGTGACCACTTTGCCAAGATCGACCGCCAAGTGGTGCTTGTCGATGCGCTGGGCGCGATCCATGCGGGGCCGAAAGCCGTTGAGGACTTGCGCCGCACCATGTCGGAGATACTCGGCGCTTTCCGTCCGGGACGGGTGGGGCGGTTGTTGTCGCTCTTGGGGCAAAAGAAGGTGGAGAAAATCCTGTTTGCGGCGACCAAGGCCGACCACATTCACCACAGTCAGCACCCGCGTTTGACGGCGATTATGGAGGCGCTTGTGCGCGAGGCGCGTGATCGTGCGGATTATTCGGGTGCTGCGACATCCGCCATGTCCATCGCAGCGTTGCGCGCCACCGTCGAGGAAACCCGCGAACATGACGGGCAGACCTTGGACCTTGTGCGCGGGCGTGTGTCGGACGGGCAGGGCGGCAGCAAACAGGCGGCGTTCTATGTGGGCGAATTGCCCGAAGACCCCGCGCATATTCTCGCACCTGCCCGCAAGGGGGAGGAGGCGTGGCTTGACGGATCGTATGAGGTGATGGCGTTCTTGCCTGCTCCGTTGACGTTGCGCCCTCATGAGGGGCCGCCCCACATTCGTCTCGATCGCGCGGCGGATTTTCTGATCGGAGATAAGCTATGAGCGACAAAAAACGCAGCGGTCCCGTGTTGATCGAGCTTGAGGATGCGCCCGAGATGACGCCCGCAAGCGCCGATCCCGTGCCCGATCTGGTGCCCCTGCGCAGCCCGTCTGCGATGGAGCGCGTGGCGGTGATCGCCGCGAAAAAGCCGAGTGCACTGGCACGGTGGTTCTGGCGGCTGTTGGGCACTTTGTTTGTGTTTGTTCTGACGCTCAGTGCCTATGATTTCGTGGCAGGGCTGATCGCCCGCAATCCGGTCCTTGGCTATGCCGCGCTTGGCCTGACGGGGGCGTTTATCGCTGTGCTGCTTGCCATCGCGATTAAGGAGCTGTCGGCCTTTGCCCGTCTCAAACGCATTGATACGCTGCATAAAGAGGCCGATACGGCGATTGCCAATTCGGATGTGACCGCAGCGCGGGCGGTGACGGCGAAATTGCTCGACGTTTATAAAGCCCGCGATGAGTTGGCGTGGGGACGCGAGCGGTTTGCCGAACGCGAGTCAGAGGTGTTTGACGCGGATGGCGTGTTGCATCTGGCCGAGCGCGAATTGCTTGCCCCGCTGGATGCGGCCGCGCGTCGCGAGGTTGAAGGGGCCGCACGCCAAGTGGCCACGGTTACGGCCTTGGTCCCGCTTGCCCTTGCCGATGTCTTTGCCGCGCTCACGGCCAACTTGCGGATGATCCGCCGCATTGCGGAAATTTACGGCGGGCGTTCGGGCACGCTTGGCTCATGGCGGGTGACGAAAACCGTACTGACGCATCTGGTCGCCACGGGTGCGGTGGCGGTGGGCGATGATCTCATCGGGACCATGGCGGGGGGCGGCGTGATGGCCAAGGTGTCGCGCAGGTTCGGCGAGGGCGTCGTCAATGGCGCATTGACCGCCCGCGTTGGCGTGGCCGCGATGGAGGTCTGTCGGCCCTTGCCCTATTTGCGCGAGACGAAGCCTTCGGTTTCAAGCCTTGTCAAACGGGCTTTGACGGGGTTGTTTTCCAAAGGCGACGAGGCGCAGTAGCATCAGAACAGGCTTGGTGGTGCGTCGGGCGCTTGGTCGCGCTGGGCCACGCCCATGCGCAAGGCCCGCCCGATACGGTGTGCCAAGGCCGACCATTTCATCGCGGTGTCTGCGTCGAGTTCACGGGTCAAGACCTCGTCAAACAGCCCGAGCCAGATGGCGAAATGCGCCTCCTTGACCTCATTTGCGGCCATGTGGGCGCGTTGCGGCGAGCCGTCATAGACCCGCTCGTGGCGGATCGCATTGCGCCAGAACCGCCCGATCTTTGCCTCATGCTCCGGCCAGTTTTCCACATGCGCCCCGAACACGGGGCCAAGCACCTCATGGGCGCGGACGCGGGCATAAAAGCGCGTCACGACACGATCGATGTCGGCGGGCGAGATGTCGAATTTTGGCGGTAGGGCGGAGCGTGCGTTGGTCATCTGTCATTCCTCGTTATACGGTCGGAAGGTGACGCGAAAGACGTTGCTGCGCAATGCGGCAAGTGGTCTTGCCCCTGTGCCATTGGCTGCCTATAACGGGCGCATGAATTTCATGGCTATCGCAATTATACGAATTACAAGCCCGGCGCTCTGAGACCTCGTGATCCTTTGAGCCGCCGGGACAAGGCGCTTGGGTTGACCCGCGCCGCCCTATGAGCCTTAGCCATTCTCCCTTTTCAAGGACCGATCAGATATGTGTTCCGATGCGACCACTCCCGCCGATAACGGGCCCGACTACAAAGCCACTTTGAACCTGCCAAAAACCGATTTCCCGATGCGTGCGGGTCTGCCCAAACGCGAGCCCGACTGGCTCAAACGGTGGGAAGAGATCGGTGTTTATGACCGCCTGCGCGAGAGCGGCAAGGCCGAGGGGCGCACCCCGTTCGTGCTGCACGATGGCCCGCCCTATGCCAACGGTCATTTGCACATCGGTCACGCGCTCAACAAAACGATCAAAGACATCATCGTGCGCTCGCATCAGATGATGGGGTTTGATGCCCGTTATGTTCCCGGTTGGGATTGTCACGGTCTGCCGATTGAGTGGAAGATCGAGGAGAAATACCGCCAGAAGGGCAAGAACAAAGACGACGTTCCCGTCATTGATTTCCGCCAAGAGTGCCGCGCCTTTGCGGCCGAGTGGGTTGACGTGCAACGCGCCGAGTTCAAACGTCTGGGTATCACCGGCAAGTGGGACGATCCCTACCTGACGATGGATTATCACGCCGAGGCTGTGATTGCCGACGAGTTCATGAAGTTCCTGATGAACGGCACGCTCTATCAAGGCTCCAAGCCCGTGATGTGGTCGCCCGTCGAAAAGACCGCGCTGGCCGAGGCCGAGATCGAATACCACGATCACAAGTCGCACACGATCTGGGTGCCCTTTGCGGTCAAGTTCGCGGACGACTTCCCCGATACAGACGTGTGCATGACCACCGATCTGTTGTCGGCGCGGGTTGTGATCTGGACCACAACGCCGTGGACAATCCCGTCGAACAAGGCTGTCGCGTTCAACCCGAAGATTGCCTATGGCCTTTACCGCGTGGATGCCACCGAAGAAGAAAGCTGGACCAAGCCGGGTGACTTGTATCTCTTTGCTGATGCTCTGGCCGAAGATGCCTTGGGCAAATCGCGCGTCACCGAGTTTACCCGTGTGCGCGATGTGAATGCTGACGAGCTTGGCGGTTTGACGCTGTCCCACCCGTTTGCGGGTCTTGAGGGCGCGGATGGGTTCTGGGACTACGATGTGCCGATGATCGACGGCGACCACGTCACCGCAGATGCAGGGACGGGGTTTGTCCACACCGCGCCAAGCCACGGGGCCGACGACTATGAGTGCTTCGTCAAGCGCAACTGGCTCGACCGGATGACGCACAACGTGGGCGAGGACAGTGAGTTCCTACCGCATGTGCCGTTCTTTGCCGATCTGCGTGTGATTGATCACAAGGGCAAAGAGGGCAAGGCCAACACGGCTGTGATTGCCAAGCTCGTTGAAGCGGGCGGGATCATTGCCCGTGGGCGCGTGACCCACTCCTATCCGCATTCATGGCGTTCCAAAGCGCCGGTGATTTTCCGCAACACGCCGCAGTGGTTTGCATCGGTAGATCGCAAGATCGACGACGGCATGGGCACCTATGGCGACACCATCCGCACCCGCGCGCTGCGTTCCATTGACGAGTTGGTCAAATGGTATCCGCAGTCGGGGCGCAACCGTCTGTATTCGATGATCGAGAGCCGCCCTGATTGGGTGCTGTCGCGTCAACGGGCATGGGGTGTGCCGCTCACCTGCTTCACCAAGAAAGGCCTGATCCCGACGGACGAGGGCTTCTTGTTGAAAAACGACGACGTGAACGCGCGGATCAAGGCCGAGTTCGAGGAAAAGGGTGCAGACGTCTGGTATGAGGATGGCTTCAAGGAGCGCGTTCTCGACGGGATCGTGGACCCTGCCGACTATGAGCAGGTCTTTGACGTGCTTGACGTGTGGTTTGACTCTGGGTCGACCCACGCCTTTGTGCTGCGCGACCGCGAAGATGGCGCTCCTGATGGCATCGCTGATGTGTATCTCGAAGGCACCGACCAACACCGCGGATGGTTCCATTCGTCGCTGTTGCAGGCTTGTGGCACCAAGGGCCGTGCGCCCTATAAGAACGTGATCACCCACGGGATGACGCTCGATGAAAAGGGCCTCAAGATGTCCAAGTCCATCGGCAACACCATCGCGCCCGAGCAGATCATCAAGCAATACGGGGCCGACATTGCCCGCCTTTGGGTGGCGCAGTCCGACTATATGAACGACCAGCGCATCGGGCCGGAAATCCTCAAAGGGGTTGCTGACAGCTACCGTCGTTTGCGCAACACCATGCGCTACATGCTTGGCTCACTGGCCGATTTCACCGAGGCCGATCGTGTTGATGTGGCGGATATGCCCGAGCTTGAACGTTGGGTTCTGCACCGTTTGGCCGAACTGGATGAACAGGTGCGGGACGGCTATACCAATTTCGATTTCAACAGTGTGTGGACGGCTGTGTTCAACTTCGCCACCGTTGATCTCTCGGCCTTCTATTTCGACATTCGCAAAGACGCGCTCTATTGCGATGGCGACACCGCGCGGCGTCGTGCGGCGCGGACGGTTCTCGATATCCTCTATCATCGCCTCACGCGGTGGTTGGCTCCGATCCTGACCTTTACGATGGAAGAGGTCTGGCTCGAACGGTTCGACGGCAAAGACGCCTCGATCCACTTGGAGGATTTTGTCGAAACGCCAAGCGACTGGAAAGACGAGGCACTGGCTGCGAAATGGGCGGCGATCCGCAAGACCCGTCGCGTGGTCACCGCCGCGCTTGAAATCCAACGCCAAGACAAGGTGATCGGCGCGTCTTTGGAAGCCGCTCCCGTGGTGCATGTGGACGATGCTGATGTGCGTGCTCTGTTGGCGACCGTGGATTTCGACGATCTGTGCATCACCTCTGCGATCAGCGTGACGGGCGATCCCGCCCCTGCGGAGGCCTTCCGTATGCCTGAGAGCGAAGGCGTTGCGGTGGTGTTCGAGAAAGCAGACGGCGAGAAGTGCCAACGCTGTTGGAAAATCCTGCCCGATGTCGGCACACACAGTCACGCGGGGGTCTGCGGACGTTGCGACGAGGCGTTGAGCTAACGCCCTGCCGACTATGTGAGAACAAGCAAAGGGCGCCGTCGTGGCGCCCTTTTTGTGTCTTAGTTGGTCTTCGCTGACCGCGCACCTAAGCTAGGCGCGGGATGCTGCCTAAACCGCGGTTGGAATGATCAGGTTTTGTAGGGCGCATGGGCATTGGTCGCTGCGGCGATTTTCCGTCGCTATGGTCAATCTTTGCGTTCAAAAATCTGCTGCGCGATCCCTGCGCCGAGCAGGTAAACGGAGCTGAGGGTCAGTGCGATTGTAAGGCCTGTGGTGTGGGTGCCCGCCATAATGATGGCCGCCGCTCCGGTCCAGATGATCGCAACGGGCAGGGTGATCTTGCGCCACCGCGCGGTGCGCACGGGATGGACAAACCGCAGCGGCAGGAACATCGCGGGGGTCAGCAAGACGATCGTTGCGACCATCACCCACGGCGCGGGCTCCAGCGCGAGAAAGACAAGAACAACCATCGACCATGCGCCGGGGAATCCCTCGAACGAGCCGTCCGAGGTTTTCATCCGTGTATCTGCGAAATAGAGCGCGGAGGCGGGGGTGACGATGAGGGCTACGAGCCATCCGGTCCACCCCGCCAAGAGGCCCGATTGGAACAGGGCAAAGATCGGAATGAACACCCATGTGAGAAAGTCGATCACCAGATCGAGGATCACGCCATCAATGCGGCCTGCGTGGGTTTTGACATCAAAGCGCCGCGCCAAGGGGCCATCTATGCCATCCACGATCATGGAGGCGAGGAGCCACAGGAACATGGCTTTCCACTGTTCTTGGGCGGCGGAAAACAGCGCCAACATGGCGAGGGTTGCCCCTGTCGCGGTAAGGGCATGGACGCTGTAGGCGTTTCGGCTGTGCGCAGAGTGTGTCATGTTCCCTGTGATGAGCGATGCGGGGCTGTGTTGCAAGCCTTCAGATCACGCGGTCAGCTCGCTTTTTGCATATCGTCCTCAATGCGTTGCCAATCTTCCTCGGTCAGCCACCCGTCTCCATCGCTGTCATAGGCGTCGATCAGAGCGGCCAGTTGCGCCAGAAAGTCGACCTGTGTGACGCGGGTAATGGAGGCGTCTTCGCGCTCTGGGTCCATTGGGGTCTCCTTTGCTCGAATGCAACGAGCGTAACGTGCAAGTCGTTACTGAAAGGTGACGTGGCGCGGGATCAGACGGATTTGGCGCGGGGGTGGGCGTTCTCGTAGACCTCCAACAGGCGCGTGGCGTCCACGGCGGTATAGGCCTGTGTGGTGGAGAGCGAGGCGTGGCCAAGCAGTTCTTGGATAGCCCGTAGATCGCCGCCCGCGTTGAGCAGATGCGTGGCAAAGGAGTGGCGCATGGCATGGGGCGTGACGGTGGAGGGAAGGCCAAGCTTCATCCGTGCGGCTTCGGTCACTTTGGAGATTTGACGCGGATTGAGCGCCCCGCCGCGCTTGCCGCGAAACAGGGGCGTGTGCGCGTCGAGATCATAGGGGCACAGGCGCACGTATTCGGCTACGGCGGCGCGGGCCGCGGGCAAGACCGGCACGACGCGTTCCTTGCCGCCTTTGCCGACGATGCGGATCACCTCGGCCAAGGGCACATCTGCCCCCGTGAGCGAAAGCGCCTCGGAAATCCGCAACCCGCAGCCATAGAGCACGGTGATCACAGCGCTGTCGCGGGCGGCGATCCACGGTTCGTCATGTTGCATCGCAACGGTGCCGATCATATCGCGGGCGGCATCCGCCGACAGGGGGCGCGGCAGTTTGCGTTGGTATTTGGGCGAGCGGGTGGACAGGATCGCGGTGGCGTCAAACCCGTCGCGTTCTGCAAGCCAGCGGGTGAAGCCTTTGACCGCAGAGAGCGCGCGGGCGAGCGAGCGCGGTCCCGTGCCGCGTCCGCGTTCATGCGCCATCCATGCGCGCATGTCGGAAATGGTCAGAGTGGCAATCTTGGCCACGCCAAAGCCCTCGCCGTGGTGCGCCATCAAGAATGACATCCACCCCGATACGTCGGTGGAGTAGGCGGTGATGGTGTTGTCGGCCACGCCTTTGAGGGCGCGTTCATGGTCGAGCCAGTCGCCCAGAGCAGCACGAAGCCCGCCTGTGGGCGCGAGGGTCATCCTTCCAACCACCGACGCATGAGCCGCTCCAAGGAGCCCGAGAAGAATGACAATAGGTCAGTGCCCTGTGCAGGGCGGAACAGGTGCGGGTCTTCGGAGCCGAACACCAGAAGCGCGGGCAGGCGGCCCTCACCAAGATCGAGCATCATGCAGGCTTCCGAGCGGATGTCGCTGGCATGGTCGCCGTAGATCAAATCGGTGTCGGGGGAGACTTGGCGCAGGGTCACGGTGCGCGCGGGCACATTGCGGCCCAAGGTGACATAGGCTTTCGCAAAGCCCGGCTCGGCTGTGACGATCACATCGCCAAGGCTGCGTAGCGCGGGGATGTCTTCGTCCACTTCGGTCTCAAGCAGAAGTTTGACGGCATCAACGCGCAGGATGTCCGCGACATCTTGGCCAATGCGGGTCAGGAAGTCTTTGAAATCCCGCGCTTCGAGCAGGCACAGAACGGCGCGGTGGATCTGGTTGGTGCCTGCGAGGTTTTCGTAGGCGGCGGCGATTACGCCACGGTGGGTGTCCTCAAGGCGATCAAGGCGGTTCTCCAAACGGTCCATCGCAATGCCGCGCAGATCGACCACATTGCCGCTCGCGGTGTTTTCATTGGCGGAGACGAGTGCGCGCATTACGTCGAGATCATCAAGGATCAGATCGGGATCGGAAATGATCTTTTCGCGCAGGTCTTCGTCCAAGGGCGCGATGGCTTTGGGGAATTGGTTGGTCATGCTGCTCTTCTCGTTTGGTGCCGATTTTTCGGTCTGTTAAGGCAATATGCCCCTGAAGCGACGTTTAGATCAATGATTTAAAGGTTAATGTTTTTGCCCGATGCGGCCCTGTGGCGCGTTTGCATAGGCCCGAGACGAGACCGCCCCCCATGCGGTGACACATGAGGGGCGGCTCAAAATTGGCGGTGGAGTCGAAGATCAGATGATCTTGATACCCGCTTCTTTGATGTCTGCGACGAATTGGGCGAGGCCCTTGTCGGTCAACACGTGGTTTGCCATGGATTTGATCACGCCGGGAGGGGCGGTGATCACGTCGGCACCGATTTTGGCGCAATCAGAGATGTGATTGACGGTGCGGATCGACGCGGCGAGGATTTCGGTGGTGTAGCCGTAGTTGTCGTAGATGGTGCGGATGTCTTCGATCAGGTCGAGGCCATCAATGTTGATGTCGTCCAGGCGACCGACGAAGGGCGAGATGAAGGTCGCGCCGGATTTCGCAGCCAGAAGGGCTTGGTTCGCGGAGAAACACAGGGTCACGTTGATCTTGTGGCCTTCGCTCGACAGCGTTTTACAGGCTTTGAGACCGTCGAGGGTCAGTGGCAATTTGATGACAACGTTGTCGGCGATGGTCGCAAGTTTGCGGCCTTCGGCGATCATGCCGTCATAATCCACAGCGGTCACTTCGGCGGAGACAGGGCCGTCAACCATGTCGCAGATTTCTTTTGTGACTTCGAGAATGTCGCGGCCCGACTTCTTGATCAAAGAGGGGTTGGTGGTCACGCCATCGACAAAACCAAGTTCGTTCAGCTCACGGATTGCATCGACGTCCGCTGTATCAACAAAAAATTTCATGTGGGTAGCTCCCTTATGTCGCCAGATTTCGGCCAAGACATAATGCAAACGCGCGCAAGGAGAAAGGGGTTCTGGCCCCGCTCGTGTAAAAGGCCTATTTAACAGACATGAATGCGATACATTTTTTCCCTGAAGGCACATTAGTTGCCGTGCTGACCTGTGAGCCGATTGATCGGTTGCTTGACTACAAGGCTCCGGCGGGCGGTTGCGAGCTTGGGGCCTTTGTCGAGGTGCCGCTTGGCCCGCGCAAGGTGTTGGGATGTGTCTGGGGCGCGGGAAAGGGCGGGTTTGATCTGTCCAAGGCCCGCTCGATCTCCAATGTGCTCGATGTGGCCCCGATGCGTGAGGAGATGCGATTGTTCCTCGAAAAGGTGGCCGATTACACGCTGACGCCTCTGGCCGCGATGCTGCGCCTTGCCACCCGTGCGCCCGGGTTGATGAACCCGCCGTCGATGCAAAAGGTCTATCGGCGCGGCGAGGGGCGGCCTTCGCGCGAGACCGAGGCCCGCACGCGGGTGCTTGCCGTTCTGGACGAATATGGCGGTTTGGCCTTTACGCTCAAAGAGTTGGCGGAGGCGGCGGGGGTGACGCCGTCGGTGATCAAAGGCCTCGTGCCGCAAGGTGTGGTTTTCGAGGAAGATACACCGCGCGACCTGCCCTATGGGCGGCTTGATCCAACGCAGGCGGGCAAAGAGTTGAGCGGGGCGCAGGAGGCGGCGGCCAAGGCGCTGCGCGACTCGGTGGCGGCGCAGAGCTATTCAACCACCTTGCTCAAGGGTGTGACGGGATCAGGTAAGACCGAAGTCTATCTGGAAGCGGTCGCGGAATGTCTGGCGCAGGGGCGTCAGGCGCTTGTGCTGTTGCCCGAGATTGCGCTGACGGCGGAGTTTTTGACCCGCGTCGAGGAGCGGTTTGGCGCAAAGCCCGCCGAGTGGCATTCGGGCGTGACCATGACCGAGCGGCGGCGGGTGTGGAAGATGGTGGGCTCTGGTGGCGCGCAGATGGTGATCGGGGCACGGTCCGCGCTCTATCTGCCGTTCCAGAACCTCGGGTTGATCGTGGTCGATGAGGAACATGATCAAAGCTACAAGCAAGAGGACGGTGTGCTTTATTCCGCCCGCGATATGGCGGTGCTGCGGGCGACCTTCTGTTCTGCGACGGTGGTGTTGGCGTCGGCCACACCGAGCCTCGAATCATGGGCCAATGTTGAAGCGGGCAAATACAGGCGGCTTGATCTTGAAAGCCGCTTTGGTCCCGCCGTGATGCCCGATATGCACGCGCTTGATCTGCGTTCGGAAAAGCTGCCCGCGACGCGGTTCGTGTCGGATGCCTTGGCGCGGGCGGTGACCAAACGCATTGGTCTTGGCGAGCAAAGCCTGTTGTTTCTCAACCGTCGCGGCTATGCGCCCGTTACCATCTGTCGGGCCTGCGGGTTTCAGATTGCCTGTGATCATTGCGATGCGCGGATGGTTGAGCACCGTTTTCTCAAACGCCTCGTGTGCCACCAATGTGGCGAGACAAAACCGATACCTGCGGCCTGTCCCAACTGTCAGGTTGAGGGACGGTTGGCTCCTGTCGGGCCGGGGGTCGAGCGTCTGGCCGAGGAGGTCACGGAGCGCTTCCCCGATGCCAAGGTCTCGGTGCTGTCATCGGACCTGTTCGGATCGGCGCGCGCGCTCAAGGAGGCCATCCGCGACATTGCCGAGGGCGACACGGATATTGTCATCGGCACGCAATTGGTCGCCAAGGGGCACAATTTTCCCAACCTTACATTGGTGGGGGTGATCGACGCGGATCTTGGCTTGCAAGGCTCAGACCTTCGCGCCGCCGAACGCACGTTTCAATTGATGCGCCAAGTCGCAGGGCGAGCAGGGCGGTCGGAGAAAAAGGGCGTGGCCTTGTTGCAAACCTATCAGCCCGAACACCCCGTGATCCGCGCGATTATTGCGGGCGACGAAGAGGGGTTTTGGCGGGCTGAAGCTGCTGAGCGCAAAATGGCAGGCGTGCCGCCCTATGGGCGCATGGCGGGGATCATCCTGTCGGGGCCTGATCTGGCGCAGGTGATGGACGTCGGCAATGCGCTTGCCCGTCGCGCAGGTCCACTGCATCAGGTCGGTGCGCAGCTCTTTGGCCCTGCGCCCGCGCCGATTGCGCGCGTGCGTGGACGGCATCGTATCCGTCTTTTGGTCAAGGCCGAGAAAACCGCGCCGATACAGCGGGCGGTGAGCGCATGGGTGGGGCAGGTCAAACTCCCCGGTTCCGTGCGCCTACAGATCGACATAGACCCGCAGAGCTTTTGGTGAGAGCGCCGTCTTGAAAACGTCGTGGGACGCCCCCCTCTAAACCTGCGAGAAGGTCAGCGGTTTGGTGGCGTGGCGGATCATCACGCCCTTGGCTTCGAGATCAAGCTGCACGCATTTGAGCCACCATCCTGCGGTGGCGCCTGCGGGAAACAGGTCGTCGGGCAGCAGCGGCAGAATGCCCGCTTTGATCTGTGCCGCGGTGAGGCCCTTGGTCCCTTTGGGGACGACCGCCAACATCGCGGTTTTCATCGCCGTATATTTGGCGGCGTCCACGCGGGTGGTCTTTCCGGGGGTGTTGATGTTTTCAACGTCGATTTTATCGGCCATCTGTGCGCCTCCCTTTTGGTAAGGTTAGCACGGATCAGGCCGCTTCGGGACCAACAAATCGGTCAAGGACGTAGGTTGTCGTCATGCCGCCGACCCACATGCAAAACAGGGCGAGCCATGCGGTGGCCGCAAAGACCGACCCGCCTGTGACGCCGGCGCCAATCGCGCAGCCGCCCGCCAGCATCGCGCCAAAGCCCATCAGAACTGCGCCAATCATCGAGCGGCGCATCACGGGTACACTGTCGAAGCTCTGCCATTTGAATTCGCCCGACCACATGGACGCAAGGAACGCGCCGATCACAACGCCGGGGATGAGGCCCACGTCAAATTCCAACACCGCGTTTCGGTCGAGAAAGAACATCAGCGTATTGGCGGAGGGGCCAGAGAAGGTGGCGGAGACCACGGGCACGGGGTCAAAGGCCACCTGTGCCAAGGACCATGTCAGCACCCATCCAACGGCCACGGAAAAGCCGACACCCGAGGCGAAAATCCAGATGCGCGGCCCGATCTGGTTCTTGACCGCGAGGTAGAGCGCGAGAGCGGCAATGCACAGGCCAAGGATCAATCCCGTTTGCGAGGGCAGGTGCAGCGCGGCCAACATGTGGACGTTCTCGCCGTTGGGCGTCACCCAGAGCGCGGCAAGGTGGTCGCGGTAGGGGGACAGAATGCCTTTGAGGCTCATTTGTGCGGTGACGGCAAAGATGAGGCCAGAGACGACCGAGCGCAGGTTGCCCGAGGAGGCCATGACCAACAAACGTCCCGAACAGCCCCGCGCCAAAATCATGCCAACGCCGAACATCAATCCGCCGATGATGGCCCCCGACCATGATCCGGGAACGGCCATGATGCGGGCGTCGGAAGCGCGAAACAGCCCAAGCATCTGGGCCCCTTGGACCCAGACCACAGCGGTCGAGAAGGTGAGCAGCCACACAGCGACCTTTTTGCCCAACTGTCCGTGAGCAAATTCGATGGTCGCGGCGCGAAGGCAAAAGTGGGAGCGTTGTGCGGAGATGCCGAAAATGAGGCCTGTGATCATGCCGAACAACGCGGCTGAGGGTGCTTCGCCAATGCGTTCGACAAGTGCAAGAATATCCATAGGTGCGATCCCCCGCGCGAATGATTTCATCGCTTATGGTGGCTGGTGAGGCAGGTTGCCTTGATCTATATCACACGCGTTCATTTATTCGAATATGAAATCATCGCGCGGAGCGTCCTTAGCGAGTGGTGAAAACGGGGACGCGCAGGCGTGTTGTAGGGCCTGTGCGCGGCTAGGCGCTATCCAAGCGCATAAAATGGCCCTAAAGGTCTTTCCATGAAAAATGCACTCTTTCCCATTTCGCGTGCTCGCGAGCTGCCGCTTTGGCGTCGTCCCGAAAGCCTCTTGTTCCTGATGGCCTTCGCGATGCCGATTGCCTTCAACACATGGTCGGCTTTGCTCAATAACTTTGTGATCGAAGCGGCGGGGTTCACCGGCGTCGAAATCGGATGGTTGCACACCGTGCGCGAAATTCCGGGGTTTCTTGCCGTCGGGGTGATTGCGCTTTTGATGTTCATGCGCGAGCAGGTGTTGGGACTTGTGGCCTTGCTGCTGTTAGGCGTGGCGACCGCGGTTACTGCGTTTTTTCCCTCGCTTGGCGGGATTTTGGTGGTGACGATGCTCTCGTCGATCGGGTTCCATTACTATGAGACGGTCAACCAGTCGCTTCAGCTTCAATGGCTGTCCAAAGAGCGCGCGCCGATTGTGATCGGGCGGTTGATGGCCGCGGGCAGTGCCGCGTCGCTTTTGGCCTATGGCTCCTTGATGCTGACGTGGAAGGCGTTCGAGCTGTCCTATGCGCTTGTCTATATGGTGGGGGGCGGGTTCACCGCCTTGGTCGCGCTGTTTGCGATGTTTGCCTATCCGCAGTTCGAGGAGCCAAGCCCCCAAAAACGCTCCATCGTGCTGAAACGCCGCTACGGCCTTTATTATGCGCTGCAATTCATGGCAGGGGCGCGGCGTCAGATTTTCGTGGTTTTTGCCGCCTTTATGATGGTCGAGAAATTCGGCTTCGAGGTGCATCAGGTGACGGGGCTGTTCCTGATCAACTTCGTGGTCAATATCGTGGTTGCCCCGATGATGGGCAAACTGGTGGCGGTGCGTGGCGAGCGGTTTGTGCTTGTGCTTGAGTATATCGGGCTGATCATCGTGTTCTTGATGTATGGCGGAATTTATTGGCTCGGTTGGGGCGTGGTGTTGGCAGCGACGCTCTATGTGATCGACCACATGCTGTTCGGTCTGGCTTTCGCGCTCAAAACCTATTTTCAGAAGATCGCCGATCCCGAAGACATTGCGCCCACAGCGGCGGTGGCTTTTACCATTAACCACATCGCGGCGGTCTTTTTGCCTGCTGCCCTTGGCTATCTGTGGATCGTCTCGCCCAGCGGGGTGTTTATTCTGGCTGCCTCGATGGCCTTTGTCTCACTCTTGTTGGCGCTGTTGATCCCGCGCAATCCGCGCAAGGGCAATGAATGGCGGCTGTTCCGTCTCGTGGCGGCGGAGCCGGCTGCGTAACGGAACTGTGCGAATATTCACCTTGGCGTGTCGCTATTCTGCGCTAAACTCATTCGCGAACGCGCATATAAATAAAGTATAAAACCGCACAAGGAGGTGACCGCCATGATTGGTATGCTCACTAAGAAACTGTCTCTACCGACGCCCGATGAGGCATTGGACGGGCGTCCCGACCCGATTGAAACGGCGCAGGAACACTATGTGTTCAAATGCCCGCTTAAGGCGCCCGTTGCCGAGAACCACGAAGTGGCGATTTTTGGCATGGGATGCTTTTGGGGCGTCGAGCGGTTGTTTTGGGAATTGCCAGGTGTTGTGAATACAGCCGCGGGCTATGCGGGGGGCTATACGCCCAACCCGACCTATGCCGAAGTCTGCACGGGCAAAACGGGCCACACGGAGGTCGTCCGCGTCGTCTATGATCCCGCAAAGATCAGCTATATCGAGCTGTTACGGGTGTTTTGGGAGAACCATGACCCGACACAGGGGATGCGCCAAGGCAATGACACTGGCACACAGTACCGCTCCGCGATTTTCTATGACAACGGGCGCAAACAGTTGGAGGCCGAGCAGACCAACCAACAGTTCAATGCCCAGCTTCAGGAAAAGGGATTTGGCGCGACCACCACAGAGTTGCTGCCTGCGGGTGCGTTCTATTACGCCGAGGCCGAACATCAACAATATCTCGCCAAAAACCCGAATGGCTATTGCGGTCTCAAAGGCACAGGCGTGAGTTGCCCGATCAATTTGGGTGTCGGTGTTGCCTAGGCTTCCGTGCCAATAATCCCGCAGGGGATGAGACGAAACATGGGACCCGCGCTTGAGTAAAGCGCGGGTTCACTTTATGGCGAAGGCAGCATCAACGCGGAGCCACGTCATGCCTACATTTACAGCCGTCACACAGATCACCGGAAAATCATTGGCCGAAGCCGTCGGAGAACGTCTCGAGGCGTTGCTACCCGAACCTACGGGCGTAGGCGTGTTCGAGGTTGAGGACGGATCGGACCTTTGGGAAGTGACCGCGTATTTTAACGAGACACCTGATGCGATTGAACTGGCGCTTTTGGCGAAGGCCAACGGGGTGACGGATTTCGAGATTGCCGAACTACCCGAGACCGATTGGGTCGCCAAGGTGCGCCGCGATCTGGCCCCCGTCGAGGCGGGCCGCTTTTTCGTCTATGGCGCCCATGATGCCGACAAACTTCCCGACGATAAAATCGGACTTCTGATCGAGGCGGCGATGGCCTTTGGCACGGGGCATCACGGCACGACACTTGGCTGTTTGCGGGCCTTTGATCGCTTGCTCACCGAAGGACGCACCTTTGACACCGTGGCTGATATCGGCTGTGGCACGGCGGTGCTTGGGATGGCGGCGGCGAAAGTGTCCGACCGAACCGTTTATGCCTCTGACATCGACGAGGTCGCCGTGGAGGTGGCGCAATCCAATGTCGATGCCAACGGGTTGACGGGGCAGGTTGTGTGTCTGGAGGCCGCAGGGTTCGCTCATGAGACTCTCATCGCCAAAGCGCCCTATGATCTGGTCTTTGCCAATATCCTCAAGGGGCCGCTGATCGGCTTGGCGCCCGACATGGCTGCACAGGTCAAAGAGGGGGGCGTGGCGATTCTCTCGGGGATTCTGCACGCTCAGGCCGACGAGGTGATTGAGGTTTATTCACGCTCTGGCTTCAATCTTATCCACCGCGAAGAGATTGTCGACTGGACGTCACTAACGCTTGTCCGCTCCTCTGAAAAATAGGGCTAAATGCGGCCATTTTGGCCCCTTTGCCCTATTTATGCCACATTTCGCCGCAATATCGTCACTGTCGGTGGGGGCCGATATGTAAGAGGTATGCCATGGCTTATGCTGGGGCTCAGTCACTTGAGAAGCGTCTGACGCGGATCGAAGCTCAACGTCGAAAGTTGGCTCGTGGTGCAGTGTATTCTGTGAATCAAGATGGTCTGATTGTTGCACGTCCGCGTCGCCATACGTCGCGTCGCCCACTACGCTTTATGTTTTTTACGCTTCTCGGAGCGCTTTTGTTCAAAGCCTTCGTGTTCGCGTCTCTTGGTGCGGTATCCTACAACGCCCGTGTTGAGGCTCTCCAAGAGGGCACTTTGGTCGAACGTATCGGCGCATGGGTTATGACGGCCGATCCGACAACGGTCTGGATTGCCGAACACGGTAAAATGTTATTCTCTGGTCTGTAAAAGGGCTTCATACATCAGGCAGCGCGGCGTGTTTCCCTCATAGCCCCGTCTGATGCCACGTAAAGGACCGCACCCCACTCGGGTGCGGTCTTTCGCATTTCGGGGTCTGATCTTTGGCGAGAAATCCGGTCTCGGAACGGACAATGTCATAAAAGCACTTGGTCAATGTTCTCGTTTCGTGCTAATGCCTGTGTAACGATAAAAACAGAGCAGGGCAAAGATATGCGTGTGTTGGGCATCGACCCCGGATTGCGCAATATGGGGTGGGGCATCATTGATGTCGCCGGTCCGCGTATTTCCCATGTGGCCAATGGCGTGTGCCATTCACAGGCCTCCGACGAACTGGCCACGCGCCTGTTGTCGCTTTTCGATCAATTGACGGAAGTGGTGCGCAGCTACAGTCCCGATTGCGCGGCTGTCGAGCAGACCTTTGTAAACAAAGACGCGGTGGCCACGCTCAAATTGGGCCAGGCCCGTGCCGTGGCGCTTTTGGTGCCGGCGCAGGCGGGATTGCCCATCGGTGAATATGCCCCGAACGCGGTGAAAAAGACCGTGGTGGGGGTGGGGCACGCAGCCAAGCAGCAGGTCGAACATATGATCAAGCTACAGCTTCCCGGGGCGAAACTGGCGGGCCCCGATGCGGTTGACGCGCTTGCCATCGCCATCACACATTCCTTTCACGCGCAGTCGTCCTCCCGTTTGACCGCCGCCCTGAAAAAGGCCACGGCCTAATGGAGATGATATGATCGGTAAACTCACTGGCATCGTTGACTATATCGGCGCAGATCACGTGATGATCGACGTGCGCGGCGTGGGCTATATCGTCCATGTTTCCGAGCGCACGCGCATGGCTTTGCCGCAGCGGGGTGAGGCGATCTCGCTCTATACGGACCTTTTGGTGCGCGAAGATTTGATGCAGTTGTTCGGCTTTGCCTCGCTGTTGGAGAAAGAGTGGTATCGCTTGTTGATCTCCGTGCAGGGTATCGGCGCGAAGGCGGCGATGGCCATTTTGGGCACGCTTGGCGCAGAGGCCACGGGCCGCGCGATTGCCTTGGGCGATTGGAACGCGATCAAGGCCGCTCCGGGTGTTGGGCCGAAAACGGCGCAGCGCGTGACGATGGAGCTGAAGGATAAAGCACCCGCCGCCATGGCGCTTGGTGGCTCTTTGGCAGACGCTGTATTGGACACCGATGACGTGGGCGACTCGGGCGAAGTGATCGAGGCTGCGACCCCGCCCGCTCGAAAACCTACGCCGAAACCTGCGCCTAAAGCCAACGCCAGTGCGGAGGCTGAGGCGCTATCGGCGCTTCAGAACCTTGGCTATTCGCCGTCGGATGCGGTGGGAGCCGTGGCGCAATCGGCACAAGACGCGCCTGACGCGGACACGGCGACGCTCATTCGGGCCGCCCTTAAACTGCTCGCGCCGAAAGGGTAGGATGCCGCTATGAGTGATGATCATCAGCCAGACCCGACCCTGCGCCCCGAACCGCGTGCCGAGGATGCCGACCGCGCCTTGCGTCCGCAGGTGCTTGGCGAGTTTATCGGACAGGAAGAGGCGCGCGCGAACCTGCGCATTTTCATTGAGAGCGCCAAGCAGCGCGAAGAGGCGATGGATCACGTGTTGTTCCACGGTCCTCCCGGTTTGGGCAAAACCACTTTGGCGCAGATTATGGCCCGCGAATTGGGCGTGAATTTCAAGATGACCTCAGGGCCTGTGTTGGCCAAAGCGGGCGATTTGGCGGCGATCCTGACAAATCTGGAAGCCCGAGACGTGTTGTTCATCGACGAGATCCACCGCATGAACCCCGTGGTCGAGGAGGTTCTTTA
This sequence comes from Celeribacter sp., assembly GCF_048266405.1. Lineage (GTDB taxonomy): Bacteria > Pseudomonadota > Alphaproteobacteria > Rhodobacterales > Rhodobacteraceae > Celeribacter. Next base: position 739,468 of record NZ_JBLWZO010000001.1, on the reverse strand, counting down.
CCCCGCAATGGAGGATTTCGAGTTGGACCTCGTGATCGGAGAGGGCCCTGCGGCGCGGACCGTGCGGATCGAGTTGCAGCCCTTTACGCTTGTCGGTGCGACCACGCGGTTGGGCCTGTTGACCACACCGCTGCGCGACCGTTTTGGTATCCCGACACGGTTGCAGTTCTACACCACGCAGGAGTTGCACGAGATCGTCACGCGCGGGGCGCGGCTCTTGGGCGTGCCGACCGAGACCGAAGGTGCGCTTGAGATTGCCAAACGGGCACGTGGCACGCCACGGATCGCGGGTCGGCTCTTGCGCCGCGTGGTGGATTTCGCTGTGGTCGAGGGGAATGGCAAAATCTCCAAGGCGCTCGCGGACAATGCGTTGACGCGGCTTGGCGTAGACCTTTTGGGTCTGGACGGGGCCGACCGTCGTTATCTGTTGATGATCGCTGAGAACTTCAATGGCGGGCCAGTTGGCGTGGAAACGATGGCGGCGGCCTTGTCGGAAAGTCGCGATGCGATTGAGGATGTGATTGAGCCGTATCTGTTGCAGCAGGGTTTGATCCAACGCACCCCGCGCGGACGGATGATTACCCAAAAAACATGGACGCACCTCGGGTTGGACGCGCCCAAGGCTCCCGATCAAGCGGTGCTTTTTGACAAGTGAGTATTTGCGCGTCGGATCGTGACGCGCTAAACGCTGCCCCATGACACAAGACCAGCCACAGACAAGCCCCGACGCCATTGAATCTCTATTTACCCGCGCGAGTGGTGACTATGTGTTTGCCCGCTGGGGCAGGCCCATTGCGCCCGTGTGTTTCGGGGTCGAGGATGCGACGCTCGAAATCGTCAAAGGTGCGATTGAGGCCTGTGTGGCCATTGCGGGCCATGAGATTGCCGAAACCGATCCTGAATTGGGCTCTAACCTCATGGTGTTCTTTTTCGCCGAGTGGGATGAGTTGCTCGACGTGCCGCGTTTGGGGGATATGATCCCTGATCTGGAGAATAAGGTCGCCACGCTGAAAGAGCGCAAGGCGCACCAGTACCGTGCTTTCCGGTTTGACGATGAGGGCGCGATCAAGGCGTGTTTCACCTTCGTGCGGATGAGCGAGGCGATGCAGGAAGTGCCCGCCGATGTGATTGCCCTGTCGCAAGCGGTGCAGGCGATGCTGCTATGGTCTGACACGGCCTTCACCCAAGACAGTCCGCTGGCGGTGGCACCCGAGGGCACTGTTGTGCGTCCCGATGTCGCCAATGTGCTGCGGGCGGCTTATGATCCTGTCTTGCCGAGCGCGGCGCGTGATGCGTCCCATGCCTTGCGTCTGTATGCGCGGCTGATTGCGACCTGAGGGTGATACGGTGCGGGCAGGCGGGTCTCGCCTCTTGTCTGTGTCTTGGGTGCCCCGTAAGTTCGACGCAAATCTTATAGAGGCCGCGCCTTATGACCCATACATTTCCCGTGCATGTCTATTACGAAGATACCGATCTCGCGGGGATCGTTTACTATGCCAATTACCTCAAATTCATAGAGCGGGCACGGACCGAATGGGTGCGTGATATGGGGGTGGATCAGGGCATTCTCAAAGAGGAGGACGGCGTCGTCTTTGCGGTGCGCCGTGTGGAGGCCGACTATTTCATCCCCGCCAAATTCGACGACGATTTGATCGTTGAGACCCGCGTGGATACGATGACGGGCGCACGGATCATCCTCACCCAAGAGGTGAAACGCGCTGGCGAGACGCTCTTTGCGGCGCAAGTGACGATTGTGGCGATCACCGAGAGCGGCCATCCGGCGCGGCTTCCGGCAATTATCCGCCGAAATCTGCACTGATTTCCCTGTTTAAGAGGCGAATTTCGCCCTTTTGCGCCGAGCTTCACAGGTTAGTGTTGGCGAGAGGGCTGCCGGTAGAGTAAACGATAGGTTAACTATAGAGCCGTCAAAAGGCGGCCAGAGGCGGAAAAAGAGCAGTTATGGAACAAACCACCCTTGCTATGGCATCGGAGATCGACTTCTCCTTGCTCGCGCTGTTTATGCGCGCAACCTTCATTGTGAAAATCGTGATGCTGATGCTGATCGTGGCCTCGTTCTGGTCATGGTCGATCATCATCCAAAAGCACCTCACCTTTCGCGCCGCTCGTGGTGCGTCGGATAGTTTTGATCGTGCGTTCTGGTCGGGCGAGCCGCTTGATGAGCTGTATGACCAGATGGCGGGCAACCCGACCACGGCTTCCGAGCGCGTGTTCTTTGCGGGCATGACCGAATGGCGGCGCTCTCACCGCGACGACGGTCGTCTGATCGCGGGCGCTCAGGCGCGGATTGATCGCTCGATGGATGTGGCGATTGCCAAAGAGGCCGAGAGCCTCAACAGCAATCTGTCCTTTCTTGCCACCGTTGGATCGACCGCACCGTTTGTGGGTTTGTTCGGGACGGTTTGGGGCATCAAGACCGCGTTTGAAGACATCGCGATGGCGCAATCGACAAACCTTGCGGTTGTGGCTCCCGGCATTGCCGAGGCGCTTCTCGCCACCGCATTGGGTCTGTTGGCCGCTATTCCTGCTGTTGTGTTCTACAACAAGCTATCGGCAGACAGCGACCGCATTCTGGGTGGGTATGAAGCCTTTGCTGACGAATTTTCCACCATCCTGTCGCGCGAATTGGACGCCTGAGCCATGGGCGCAGGTGTTGTGAAAAAGTCGGGCGGAGGCGGGCGCAGATCGCGCCGCCGTGGCCAGTCTGCCGCGATGAGCGAGATCAACGTCACGCCCTTTGTCGACGTGATGTTGGTGCTGTTGATCATCTTTATGGTAGCGGCTCCGATGATGACGGTAGGTGTGCCCGTGGAGTTGCCCGAAACGGCGGCCACGGCGCTATCGCAAGAGGAAGAAGAGCCGTTGTCGATCACCTTGACCGCGGACGGGCGGGTTTTGTTGATGTCCAACGAAGAACCTGTTGACGAACTTGTCACCAAGCTCAGGGCCATTGCCGCCGAGCGGACTGATGACAAGGTGTTCTTGCGTGCGGATGGGTCTATTCCCTACGCTGATGTTGTTCAGGTCATGGGTGCCCTCAACGCGGGCGGGTTTCGCAACATCGGTCTTGTGACCGAGCAGGGCGGCCCCACGCTCGACGGTTCAAGCAACTAGAGGCGCAGGTGAATACGGGCCAGTATATCTCTGCGGCGGGCCACCTTGGCCTGATTGCCTATGCGCTCCTTGGCGGTCTGTTTCTGACGCCTGAGGACAGTGAACCTGTGACGACACAGGAGGTCGCGTTGATTTCCGAGGCCGAGTTCGCGGCGATGACCGCGAACACTGCTCCCGCTGTGGTCGAACAGGCTCCCGAGCAGGCCGCCCCTCAGAGCGAAATGGCCCCTGATGCTGCGCCCAGTTCGGATGCTGCCCCGCAAGCGCGGCCACAAGTCGAGCCCGAAGCCACGACACCCGATCCCGCGCCGCAGACGCCGTCGCCCTTGACGCCGCAGGTGGAGGTCAACGAGCAGCCGCCGCAACAGGCCGAACCTGAAGTGTCTTTGGAAGACCCAGGTGCGGGTCTGCCGGATGTGCCAAACCAAGAGCCGACGCCGCGCCCCGTGCCGCGCATCGCGCCCGAGGCCGTGACCACGCCAGAGCCGCAGCCCGAAATTGCGGAGGCCCCAACGCCCAAGGTGTCGCCCGATGCCGAGGAGACGCAGGTGGTCGAAGAAGACAAGCCCGACGCCGCACCCGAGGAGGCCACAACCGAGATCGTGACCGAGGCCGAAACGCCATCGGGCATGTCCACCTCGCCGCGCCCTAAATCGCGTCCTGCCAATCTTGCGGCAAGGGCCGCCGAGGCGCGTGAGGCCGAAACGCCTACACCCGCAGCGCCGCAAGAGACGGATAGCGATGCCGCCGATGCGGTTGCCAACGCGGCCGCAGATGCCGCCTCAGCGCTGATTGCGCAGGCTGCGAATGATACGCCGCAAGCCCCTGCGCGCCCTGTCGGGCCGCCGTTGACAGGTGGTGAGCGCGAGGGGCTACGTGTAGCCGTGTCACAATGTTGGAACGTGGGGGCGCTATCCTCGGATGCGCTACGTACGACCATTACGGTTGGCATGTCGATGAACCAGGACGGCACCCCGAATAGCGGGTCGCTCAAGTTGCTTGGTTTCTCGGGTGGTTCAAAAGCCGCCGCTGACGCTGCATATGAGGTCGCCCGTCGCGCAATCTTGCGCTGTGGTGCCCGTGGATTTGATTTGCCGGTGGAAAAATACGACCATTGGCGAAATATTGAAATGACGTTCGATCCCGAACAGATGAGGTTTAAATGAAACGAGTGATCTCTTTTGCCTGTGTGCTGCCCTGTGCGCTTGTCGCGGCGATGTCCTTTGGCATGGCGACGCCCGCCGTGGCGCAAGACCCCGGACCGCTCAGGATCGACATCACCCAAGGTGTGATCGAGCCCGTGCCACTGGCGATCCCCGATTTCATCGCCGAGAGTGCGGATGCCGTCGAGTTCGCGCGTCAGATCAGTGATGTGATTGCCGCCGATCTTGTGGGGACGGGCCTGTTTCGAGAAATCCCGCCCTCCGCACATATCAGCCAAGTGACTTCGTTCAACGCGCCTGTGCAATATGCCGACTGGAAAGCGATCAACGCCCAAGGTCTGGTGACGGGGGCCGTGGCCACCGATGCCGAAGGCAACCTGAGCGTCAAGTTCCGCGTCTTTGATGTCTACGCCGATGTGCCTTTGGGCGACGGTCTGCAACTGGGTGGCACCTCCCGTTCGTGGCGCCGTATCGCGCACAAAGTGGCCGATGTGGTCTATTCGCGCATTACGGGCGAGGGGCCGTATTTCGACAGCCGTGTGGTGTTTGTCAGTCAGACAGGACCAAAGAACGACCGCAAGAAACGTCTCGCTGTGATGGATTACGACGGCGAGAATTTGCAGTACCTCACCGACGACAGCTCCATCGTGCTTGCTCCGCGCTTTTCGCCCACGGGCGACCGCGTGCTTTATACGTCCTATGAGAGCGGCTTTCCGCAGATCACCATGCTCGACGTCGGCACGGTCACGCGCCGCACGCTGCCCGTGCAGGCCGAAAGCATGTCCTTTGCCCCTCGGTTCTCGCCCGATGGACGATCCGTTGTCTATTCCGTGTCGACGGGGGCCAATACCGACCTCTACCGCATGGACATTGCCAGCGGGCAAGCCGAGCGTCTGACCTCGACACCCGCGATTGAAACCGCGCCGAGCTTTTCGCCCGACGGGTCGCAGATTGTCTTCGAGAGTGACCGCTCGGGGACGCAGCAGCTTTACATCATGCCCGCAAATGGCGGAGAGGCAAAACGCATCTCCTTTGGGCAGGGGCGTTATGGCACGCCTGTCTGGTCGCCGCGCGGGGATCTTATTGCTTTCACCAAACAGGCCAACGGGCGGTTCCACATTGGTGTGATGCGCACGGACGGCTCCGAGGAGCGGCTGCTTACTGCGTCCTTCCTTGATGAGGGTCCAAGCTGGTCGCCAAATGGCCGCGTCATCATGTTTACCCGTGAGGGCCAAGGGGCAGGGGGCGAGTCCGCGCTCTATACCGTGGACATTTCGGGGCGAAACCTCAAACGCCTTCCGACCAATGCAGGAGCCTCTGATCCCGCATGGTCGCCATTGTTGAAATAGAGCGTCAACGGCACTCTCCCCAAGTCGTGAGCAGAGTGCTATAGTCAAGACAAGTAACGAGCAGATACACTTCCGCAAAGGATGATCGATATGACTAAATTCTTGAAAACACCCGCGACCCGCACAGTTCTCCTCGTGGCCGCTTTGGGCCTGTCGGCCTGTACCAACCCCGGTCGTTTTGGCGGCAATGGTGCGGATGGCATGAATGCAAACGCAGGGGCCAATTCCGGTATTATTCCCGGATCGGTGAATGATCCGACGTCGGTGGCCTATTTCAATCAGACCATCGGCGATCGTGTGCTGTTCCTTGTAGACCAGTCCACTCTGACCGACGAGGGGCGTGCGACCCTGCGTGGACAGGCGCAATGGTTGTTGGATAACCCTGATTACACCACCATCATCGAAGGCCACGCCGACGAGCAAGGCACCCGTGAATACAACCTTGCACTCGGCTCGCGCCGCGCTGCCGCTGTGCAAGCGTTCCTCATCTCGCAAGGGGTTCAACCGTCCCGCCTCAAAACCGTCACCTACGGTAAAGAGCGTCCATTGGCCGTGTGTTCCGACGAGAGCTGCTATGCGCAGAACCGTCGTGCTGTGACCGTTCTGGCCGCAGGCGCGGGCGTGAGCTAACCAACGTTCAAGACCAAACAAAGTGAGGCGCACGCGATGAAACGGGTGATCTTTGGGGCGGTATCTGCCCTTTGTATTCTAACTGCACAGGGCGGTGTCGCCCAAGACGCGCAAACGCTTGCCGATATCCGGCAAGAGGCAGCGGTCTTGTCGGTGGAGATCACCAAGCTGACGCGTGAGTTAAGCACCACGGGTGCGCCGAACACTGCCTTTGCGGGCGAAAGCACGTTGGAACGTGTGGACCTGATGGAGGCGGCTCTGTCGCGCCTGACCGCCAAGATCGAAGAGTTGGAATACCGTATCGGCCAAGTGGTCAAGGACGGGACCAACCAACTCGACGACATCAATTTCCGACTGTGCGAACTGGAGGCGGGATGTGATATCGGCAATCTGCCACCGCTCGCCCCGATTGGCGGCGTGGTCGAGACAGGGCCGACTGTCGCCACAGGGCCTGGCACTGAGGCACCGATGGATGGTGTCGGGTCGATGGCGATGACGGAGCAATCCGATTTCGATCACGCGATGAGCCTGTACGACGAGGCGCAATATGAAGCCGCTGCCGAAGCCTTTGCGACCTTTGCGATGACTTACACGGGTGGACCGTTGACAGGTGAAAGCCAGTTCATGCGCGGCGAGGCTCTGACCCAGTTGGGCCAGACTGCGGAAGCGGCGCGGGCCTATCTCGACAGTTTTTCCACCTCCCCTGAAGGCGACCGCGCTCCGACCGCTTTGTTGCGTTTAGGCATGTCGTTGGCGGCTTTGGGCCAAAAAGACCGTGGTTGTGTGATGCTCACTGAAGTGGGTAACCGCTTCCCCGGTGCGCCTGAGGATGCAGAAGCACAAACGGCGCGTCAGACCATTGGCTGTCCGTAAGGGGCAAGGTGTGGGACGAGTGTTGTGACAGGCATGAGCGAGACGGGACAGACCATGTTGCGTCATCAAATCGCGTCGGCCTTTGCCTATGACAAACCCGAAAAACTTGGTGTGGCCGTGTCTGGCGGCGGCGACAGCATGGCGCTTTTGCGGCTCTTGGCGGAGTGGGCCGCGTCGGAGCGGGTGACGCTTCATCCCGTGACTGTCGATCACGGTTTGCGTCCTGAGGCGGCCGCGGAGGCCCGTTTTGTGGCGGAGGCCTGCGAGGCGCTTAAACTCAAACATACGACTCTAACATGGACGGGGTGGTGCGGTCAGGGCAATGTGCAGGACGCCGCGCGGCGCGCCCGCTACGGGCTTATGACCGAATGGGCGAAGGCACGTGGCATTGATACCATCGCCTTGGCCCATACCGCCGATGATCAGGCGGAAACCTTTTTCATGCGCCTTGCACGGGCCTCTGGCATCGACGGGCTGACAGGGATGCAGCGGCGGCGTACTGCCGATGGTGTGACGTGGGTGCGTCCATTGCTCATGCAGGAGCGCGAAGAGTTGCGCGACTACCTGCGCAGCCTGAAACAGGTGTGGATCGACGATCCGTCCAATGAGGACGAGACCTATGATCGTGTGAAGGCCCGCAAGGCGATGGCGGCTTTGGAGCCGCTTGGTCTCGACATGCATGTTGTGGGGCGCGTGATGGACCATTTGGCGCAGGTGCGCTCGGCTCTTGATTTCGCCACCCATGACCATGCGCTTGACTGCATCACGGTTGAGGGCGGGGATTTGATCCTTGATCGACGTGCTTTTTTGGAAGGCTCCCCCGAGGTGAACCGCCGTTTGGTGGCTCATGCCCTGCGGTGGATTGCCTCGGCTGACTACGGACCACGTGGTGTGAAGCTGCAAGAGTTTCTATCGGCGATCTCTCGCGGACGGGATGCGACGCTGCACGGGGTGCGTCTCTTGGGCGGCGATAAAACGCTACGCCTGACCCGCGAGCACAGCGCTGTGGCGCAGGTGGTGGGGACTGTTGATCAGGTGTGGGATGGGCGGTGGTGTGTGCAGGCTGCTGAAAATAAACAGTTAATCGTCCGCGCCTTGGGCGATGACGGTTTGGCGCAACTTGGTGAGCGTTCCGATCAATGCCCGCCACGCGAAAGCCTGAAATCTTCACCGGCGTTATTTGACGGCGATATTTTGGTGTCTGCGCCTGTCGCAAACCACGGCGAGGGCCGCGCAGAATTGATTTTTCCGACCGGTCACTTCTACACTTCGCTTTTATCGCATTGAACTTACGCGCTCGATCCCTATTTTAAAGGAAAGCCCCGCGCCTATTCGCGCGGGCGACGTATTTTGAGGAGACCTCCCTTGGGTAATGCACGTAATCTCGCCTTCTGGCTTGTGCTTTTGATGCTCGTTGTGGCCCTGTTTAACGTTCTTGGGGGCAATCAAGCGTCCATGGCGTCGAATGAGATCGCATATTCCGACCTAATGAAGCGCGTTGACGCCGGGGAGATTTCCTCGGTCGAGATCGACGGCGAACGGATATTGTTTACAGGGGAGGACAATCGCCGCAGTTACGCGATTAACCCCGGTGATGATTCCATCGCGCGCGAACTTGTCGCCAAAGGCGTGGCCGTGAAAGGCACCCCGCAAGAAGAGAGCGGATTTGTTACAGTCCTGATGACCTTCTTGCCCTTCGTGTTGATCATCGGTGTCTGGATCTATTTCATGAACCGGATGCAGGGTGGCGGCAAAGGTGGAGCGATGGGCTTTGGTAAATCCAAGGCGAAACTGCTCACCGAGAAACATGGCCGCGTGACTTTTGACGATGTCGCAGGCATCGACGAGGCCAAGGAAGAGCTTGAGGAAATCGTCGAGTTCCTCCGCAATCCGCAGAAATTCTCGGCCCTTGGTGGGAAAATCCCCAAAGGCGCGCTGCTCGTTGGTCCTCCCGGTACGGGTAAAACCTTGCTTGCCCGCGCGATTGCGGGTGAGGCAGGCGTGCCCTTCTTCACAATTTCGGGGTCCGACTTTGTCGAGATGTTCGTCGGTGTGGGGGCCTCCCGCGTCCGCGATATGTTCGAACAGGGTAAAAAGAACGCGCCTTGTATCATCTTCATCGACGAAATCGACGCCGTGGGCCGCTCACGTGGCGCAGGCTACGGCGGCGGCAACGACGAGCGCGAGCAGACGCTCAACCAGTTGCTCGTCGAGATGGACGGTTTTGACGCCAACGAGGGCATCATCATCGTCGCGGCCACCAACCGCCCCGACGTGCTCGATCCCGCGCTTCTGCGTCCGGGCCGCTTCGACCGTCAGGTGCAGGTGCCAAACCCAGACATCAAGGGCCGCGAGAAAATTCTCGGCGTTCACGCTCGCAAGGTGCCGCTTGGCCCCAATGTCGACCTGCGCATCATCGCGCGCGGCACGCCAGGCTTTTCCGGTGCCGATCTGGCCAACCTCGTCAATGAGGCCGCATTGACCGCGGCGCGCATCGGTCGTCGTTTCGTGACGATGGAAGATTTCGAGAATGCCAAGGACAAGGTCATGATGGGCGCGGAACGTCGCTCTATGGTCATGACCGAGGACGAGAAAAAGCTGACCGCCTACCACGAAGCGGGCCACGCTATCGTCGGGCTGAACGTACCGCAACATGATCCGATCCACAAAGCGACGATCATCCCGCGCGGCCGTGCGCTTGGCCTCGTTCTGTCTTTGCCCGAGCGCGACCAACTGTCGGTGAGTTACACCAAATACACCTCCAAAATCGCGATGGCGATGGGTGGGCGTGTGGCCGAGGAGTTGATCTTCGGTAAGGAAAACATCACTTCTGGTGCGTCCTCTGATATCCAACAGGCGACCCGCATCGCCCGTGCAATGGTTACGCAGTTCGGCTTTGCCGAAGAACTGGGCTACGTCGATTATGCCAATGAGCAAGAGAGCCATTTGGGCAGCTACGGCGGTGCAACGAACCACTCGGCCGACACGCAAAAGATCATTGATGATAAGGTTAAAGAGATCATTGATGAGGGCTATGAAACAGCGCGTCGTATCCTGACGGAGAAGGCACAAGACCTCGAAAACCTCGCGCAGGGTCTTTTGGAATATGAAACGCTTACGGGCGCGGAAATCCAGAAGGTGATTGCGGGTGAGGCGCTGAATCGTGGTGATGACGACGATGGGTCGTCCTCCTCGGATACTGGATCGCCTTCGGTGACAGCCGTGCCTAAAACACGGGCCAAGCCGAAATCGGATGGCGGCATGGAGCCAGAGCCCTCTGCGTGATCTGTGCCGTGTGCTAGATACAAAACGATTTGAGAACCGCGCCTTTTGAGGTGCGGTTTTTCGTTGATGGGACGACGTATTGTGGTCTTGATCACGTGATGTCACAGTGCGTCCGGCGGTATCGTTGGGGGCGTTCAGATGACTTTTCGCCACCTTGTGCAAAGCGTGATCTTCAAACTCATTTAAACCCGTGCTACAGCGGGCGCGGAGGCCGCGACATGACATTTAAATCGCCGCAAGAATTCGACACGATGGCTGATCTGCGGATGCAGATTGACGAGATCGACCGCGCGTTGGTCCGTCTGCTTGCGCTGCGCCAAAAACACATTGATCGCGCGGCGGAGATCAAACCCGCAGCAGGTCTGCCCGCCCGCATCGAGTCCCGCGTTGAGGATGTCGTGGCAAAGGTACGTGCTGCGGCTGAGGTTGAGGGGTTCGAGCCCGAGACAGCCGCCGCGATGTGGCGCCTCATGATCGAGAGTATGATCGCCCGCGAAGACCGTGCGATGACCACCACCCCACAGCCCAATCAAGGAGCCAAGACATGACAGCTCAACTCATCGACGGAAAAGCCTTTGCCGCGACCGTACGGGCCAAAGTGGCCGACCACGTTGCCCGCCTCAAGGAAGCGCAAAACCTCACTCCTGGATTGGCTGTGGTTCTCGTCGGTGATGATCCCGCCTCCGAAGTCTATGTGCGCTCCAAAGGCAAATTGACCGTCGAAGTGGGAATGAAGTCATTCGAGCATAAATTGCCTGCCGATACTTCAGAGGCTGATCTTCTGGCTTTGATCGAACGGCTCAACGCCGACAGTGAGGTGCATGGCATTCTCGTGCAGTTGCCCTTGCCAAAGCACCTCGACGAGAGCCTTGTGATCAATGCCATCGCGCCCGAAAAGGACGTGGATGGATTCCACATTTCCAACGTCGGGCGGTTGGCTACGGGGCAAAAGGCAATGGTGCCCTGCACGCCGCTTGGCTGTCTGATGATGTTGCGCGATCACCTCGGCTCTCTGTCGGGGCTCGACGCGGTTGTGATCGGGCGGTCCAACATTGTGGGCAAACCGATGGCGCAGCTTTTGCTCGGCGATAGCTGCACCGTGACGGTGGCGCATTCGCGTACCAAAGACCTCGCCGATGTGGTGCGCCGCGCCGATATCGTTGTGGCCGCTGTGGGACGCGCCGAGTTTGTCCCTGGCGACTGGATCAAGAAGGGCGCGACCGTGATTGATGTGGGTATCAACCGCATTCCCGCGCCTGAAAAAGGCGAAGGCAAATCGCGTCTCGTCGGCGACGTCAATTTCGCGGAAGCCGTCCAGAACGCAGGTGCGATCACCCCTGTTCCTGGTGGGGTTGGCCCGATGACCATTGCGTGCCTGTTGGCCAATACGCTGACCGCGTGCTGCCGTACACATGGCTTGGCCGAGCCCAAGGGTCTGACGGCCTAAACGACTATAATTTCAGATACATATAGGTGGTGGCGTGCAGTGTCGCGCCATCAGGATCAAGGGCGAAATCAGGGATTTCTCCCGCCACTTCAAACCCCACTGACGCATAAAGCGGCTCAGCCACATCGCCGCTGCGTGTGTCCAAGGTGACTGTGCGTTTGCCGAGCGCACGGGCATGATCCAAGGCCGCAGCCATGAGCACCCGCCCGATGCCGCGTCGCCGCGCCGAGGGCGCCACCATCATTTTGGCGATCTCGCAGCGATGCGGTTGGTTTGGCGGCATAGAGGTGACCAGTTGCACCGTGCCGCAAAGGCCTGTGTTGTCGTGCGCCACAAAGAGCGCACGGTCGCCGCGCTCGACCTCTGGCAGTACGTTGCCTTGCCAAAAGGCGCGGGCGTCGGAGACGCCGAACGGGTGGACCATTCCAATGGCGGCGCCGTCTTCGACGCAGGCGGACATGAGGACGGCGAGACCGTCGACGGTTTGGGCCTCTATCGGTCCCGTCATATGTTTGATTGTGACGCTCATGCGTTGCGCTCCTCGGTTTTGGATCGAGGAAAACGCATCACAGGTGCGCAGGTCAATGCAATACGAAGGCCTGCCTCAGATTTTGAGCGTTTGGACGATGGGTTGGGCATATTTTAGGCTCGACCCATCGTATCTCAGTCAACGGGTTTGAGGCCGCGCATGTGTTCTATCAGCATCTCGGGAATGGCGGTCGAGGCGCCTTCGGGAACGGCATCGACCATGCAGCCGAGATCCTTGACAAAAATGGCGATTGTGTTGTCGGGCTCGTAGCCGTGTTTGGCAAATTCGATATCTTTGTAGCGTGAGGTGAACCAGTTTTGCGCCGTCGCGCCGTCAAAGAGATCAAGCAATTTATCCTCGTCCAGTCCTGCCTCACGGGCCCAATCGAGCGCCAGACGCCCGACGATAACATGCGAGGCGCAGAGCATGTTGTTGAGCACTTTGGCCTGAGCGCCCATGGAAAATTCGCCCATGTGTTTGAACAGTTTTCCCATGCCCTCGAACAGCACCATGTTGTCGGCCACTTGGGCCTCGGTTCCGCCGATCATGAAGGCAAGTGTGCCCTCGCGGGCGCCGACTTCGGCCCCTGACATCGGCGCGTCGATAACGTTAAGGTCTGCGGGGAGCTTCTCGCGCAGCGCCAACAGGTAGCGCGGCGAGACGGTGGAGGAGATGATGAGCGTGTGCAGGTCGGGAGCTGCTTCAATCATCTTTTGGGTTTCAAGCAGCAGCGCATCGGTCTGTGCCGCGTCGCGCACCACGGTGATGAGGGTGGTCAACCCGTCGGCAAAGGCCGCGACATCATTGGTGACGGGCAGGGTAAACTCGGAGGGGTCGCGAATGTCGAACCCCACCGCGTCGATCCCGTTTTTGCGCAAGTTATTGAGCATTCCGCCGCCCATTCGGCCGACGCCGGCCACACCGATTTTCGTCATTGGATGTCCTCCCTTTTCGGGGAGCATGACGTGGTGAGATCGGTTTGGAAAGTGAGAAGGCCTAATGCAAATGTGAAGCAGGGCTTCAAGGCGCGGGAGGATCATCCCCCGCGCGCATGATGTTAGTGGTCGAAGCTGCTTTCTTTGACGAACATGTTCGCCCACGCGCGGTCAATCAGCTCGGGTGTCATGTGATAGGGCTCGCCCTCAAACTCGTTGATGGCCATGATCTGATCAATCAGGAACACAGGTTGATAGTTCGCGTAGACGTTGTCGATCGTGCTGTATTTTTCCTGCAGCAAATGGATAAGCGACTGTTGATCGAGCGGCATACCTTTTTTCTTCGCCACCATCGCAAAGATTTTGAGGAAACCCGCCTGATCGGGGCCGTCAATTTTGATCTTGTAGAAAATACGACGCAGCGCCGCTTTATCGAAAATCTCGTTCGGGTGGAAGTTGGTGGAGAAAATCACCAGCGTGTCGAAGGGCACTTCGAATTTTTCACCCGATTGCAGGGCGAGAATATCCTTGTTCTCTTCGAGTGGCACGATCCAACGGTTGACGAGTTTTTGCGGTGGATCTTCTTGGCGGCCAAGGTCATCCACGATGAAGATGCCGCCAGTGGATTTAAGCTGTAGCGGCGCTTGATAGGTGCGTGCGGTTGGGTTGTAGACAAGGTCGAGCATGTCGAGCGACAATTCACCCCCTGTGACCACCGTGGGGCGCTCACAGCGCACATAGCGGCGGTCGAAGCGGTTGGCCGTGCGGCGCAGGGATGTTTCGCTGTCTTCGTTCTCTTCTCGTTTGACGTGCATCAGAGGGTCATAGACGGTGATGACCATGCCGTTGTATTCGATGGCCCGTGGCACATAGATCAGATCGCCCAAGGCATCGCGAATCCCGTTGGAAATTGAAGATTTACCGTTGCCGGGAGGGCCATACATCAGGATCGAGCGACCTGCACCAACAGCGGGTCCAAGCTGATCGAGCAAATCGGGCGGCAAGATGAGGTGCCCCATAGCGGAGACGAGCGCCTGCCGTGTGATCGTCATATTGCGCACGGATTGCTTTTTGACCTGCTCGGCGTAGCGTTCGAGCGGGACAGGCATCGGGCCAAAGTATTCCGATTGCGACAAGGCGTCGAGGGCGCGGGCTTTGCCCGTGTCAGACAGGCGGAAGCCCATCTCCGATCCTGATCCCGCATGCAATGTCCCTGTTGCCTCAACAAGGCCCTGTTCGCGCACATTATCCACGAGGTCTTGTGTCAGGGCGGCGGACAGGCACATGGTTCTTGAGAGTTGTGTGACGTGTTCCTGATTGGTCCGAAACATGGTTTTGAGCAAAATATCCCGCATCATCACCATGTTAAGGCCCGTGTCCTCCAACGTTTTGGGTTGGGTCGGGGCCAAGACATTCGGTTGCACTTGCATATTCATCGCAGGGTCTCTCAAATTGCTCGTGCTACGCATTGCGCAGCCGATTTGGTGGTTTGATCCTTGGTTAGAGGGGAAATTCGGCACCAATAAGGCCAATTTCGGATCTTTGTCTCTTTTGTGATGCCATGTTTGCCCGTACCTTGCCCGCGAACACCATTAACAGACATGACACCCAACCGAAGGTTCGGCCCCATGACCAAAATCCCCCCTCTACGTTATGCCCTCGTTCTCATTGCTTTGATTGTCGTTTGGGGCGGGATCGGGTTGGCCAAGGGCGGACTGTATGTCGACCGGTATGAGGGCGATACGTCCTATATGGTCGATATGATCGCGCGGATGTGGGCAGGGGCGGTGCCACATATTGATTTCGAAACACCGATTGGATTGGTGGCCCTGTTGCCCGTCGCATTGATGGCCAAGGCAGGTTTTGGCATTGGTCAGGCCTTTATCGCGGGGCAGGTTGTGATGGCGCTGATCCTCGCGCCGATGATCTGGCGTGTGGGCACATCGCGGCTGACGGGGATTTCCGCGTGGCTGTTCGGGGTGGTGAGCATCGCCTTTGTTCTCGCACTTGTGCATGGCGAAGACACGTTGTCGATTTCAGTGTCGATGTATTACAACCGTTGGGCATGGGTGATGGCCTTCGTCGCGATCTTGCTTGCCGTCATCGAGCCGCATAAGGATCTCGCCCATCCACGGATCGACGGGGCCTTTATCGGGTTGATGCTCACGGGCATGGCGATGAGCAAACCCACGTACTTTGTCGCGTTTTTCATTCCGATTGTGTTGGCTCTGGTGCTGCGCCGTGCCTATGCCTCGCTCCTCGCAGGTCTGGTGACGGGGGCGATCTGTGCCGGTGTGATTGCGCTGTTTTTCGGCGTGGGGATTTTTGAAGCCTATATCAGCGATCTGCTCACGGTGGTGGGGTCGGAGACCCGTGCCGCACCTGGTGTGCCCTTGTCCGAAGTGGTCAACGGCCCTCGGTTCTTTGTCGCGACGCTCGTGGCGATCCTGGCAATCATCGTGTTGCGGCAAAGTGGCCAGTCCCGTGCGGGACTGTTGCTGATGCTCTTGGTGCCGGGGTTCATTTATGTGACCTATCAGAACTTCGGCAATGATCCCAAATGGCTGATACTGCTCTGTATCTACCTGCTCGCGCATCGCCCTGTGCGTGGCATTCGGGTGCTGTTCAATGCCGAAGGAAAGGACGCGCTCGGGGCGCTTGCCCTTGTATCCTTTGCGTTGATTATGCCGTCGCTGCAAAACATCATAACCAGTCCGTTCCGCCATTACGCGGAGAACACCGAAAAATACAGTCTGCAAATTGATGGGCATCCGAAGACGGACGATGTCTTTGTCTATGATGACCGCTCAGCGGTGATGCTGGCGCGGCAATTCCTTGCGGACGATAAACCCGCGCTTGCCGCCTATGAGGCGGAGAGTAAAGCGCGTGATGCTACCACATTCCTTGGCGAGACGTTGCCACGCTGTACCTTGATGTCGGGGGACACGGCGATGGACCGTTATATTTCGGCACAGTTGAAAAAGCCTCCGTTGAACTATCCGCCCGAGGCGCAGTTTTACGTGGCAGACGTGGCTTCGATGGTGTGGATGATTGGCGGCTTCACTCCGCTAAAGGAGGGCGCACCGTGGTATTATGCGGGCACACCGGGCCTTGAAAATGCGGATGCGATTATCGTGCCCTTGTGCCCCTTGTCGGAGGCCTATCGAAAAGCATCGCTCAAGGCGTTGGAAAGTGCGGGATTGCAGTTGAAACCCGCGATCCGCGACGATGCGTTCCTGATCTATCCGATTGTGAAGGACGAGTAGGGGCCTGCGGCACTAGCCGGTAAAGGCCGCAAGCGCGAAATAGGTGACAAGCGTCCCAGCGAGGGCGAGGCCCATCGGGAATTTATTGTGGCCCCATGAGACCCAATCGGGAGTGGCGCGCCGCACGGCGGGGGTGGCTCGCAGCAAGCGGTGTGCCGCAAAGGCGCCGAGCAGGAAGGCGCAGAAAATCATCAAGACGGGCATTACATCTGCGACAGGGATGAACATCGACATGGCCGCGGCGAACTTGCCGTCACCCGCGCCGACACCTGCGAACATGAATAAAAAGATACCTACGCCATACATGATGATCCCGTGGGCAAAGCCCCATAGGTATTGATCAAACGGTAGGAAAAAAGGCGCAGTGACCACGTAGATCGCGGCCAAGGTCAAGACCAACCCGTTGGGCAGCTTCATCCGTTTGAGGTCATTGAAGGCGGAGAGAAAGGCGACGGGCGAGGTGGCAATGAGGAACCACAGCGCCGCACCTGTTGTCAGCGTCAGCATCAGTTCGTCACATTGTCCTCAAGGGCGCGCAAGCTGCGCACGGCGGCCTCGAAGTGCTGTGGATGCGTCTCGATGGCTTCCTTGATCAGACCTTTGCCGATCACGGTGTCGCCTGATTTCACAGCCGAGAGACCCAAGGTGTAGAGTAACTGGGCGCGTTCAATCTGTGTCATCTCGACGACGGGCAGATCGTATTTGCCCTGCGCGCCGCGGGCCAGAACCATGTTGTTCTTGGCCGTAAACAGCGAGGGATCATAGGTGATCGCGCGACCAAAGAGAACTTCGGCCTCTTTGTATTCGCCGCGGGTCAATTTGGAATAGCCCCAGTTGTTGAGAACCGAGGAGGGTTTGGTGGTCAGGCCTGCGGCAGTTTCATAGAAACTGTCGGCCTTTTTCCACTCTTGGTTGCTGTCGGCAATCATCGCCTCAAGGCGGTAGCGTTTGTAGGTCTCGTGGGTCGGTGGCACGGAGTTGAGTTGTTTCTCTGCGCCTTTCCAGTCGCCCACGCGGATTAGTGCGTCGGCGTAATCGACGCGGTCGTCGCTTGTCGCGTCCTCATGCTCCATCACGGCTGCCCATGCTTTGACAGCGGCATCGGCATGGCCTGCGCGGATCAGGGATTTGGCGAGGCCGCGTTTGAGATCAACGCGTGTGGGGTCTTGGGCAACGGAGCGCGAGAAGTAGGAGACCGCTTCATTGGGGTCTGCCGCGCCGAGCATCAATTCGTTGAGGTTGCTTTCGTCAATCACGTTGACGCCTGTTTTCGCCCTTTTCACTTCGGACATTGCGCCTTCGCATCCCGAAAGAGCCATCGCGCCCGTAAGAGCCAGCGAAATCATTACAATTTTACGCATGGTGCCTGTCACCTTTTTGTCTGCTCGTTCCGCTCAACTGCTCAGGGGCCGTTTTATAGCTATGGCTTTGCCCGTTTTCGGGTCGTTGTTGCCACAGATCGGGGTTGTCCCCGCGGTCCACCTAGCGTGCCAGTAGGAGATAGTCCCCCGTGCCACGACGCACCAAAGCGAAATCACTCTCGTTTTCATCAATATAAGCGGGGTTTTCGATTTTGGCGAGCGCCAAGCGTAAATTGTCGCGAATGTCGGCAGATTGGCCACTATCAAGGGCAAATGCGATGCGAAAGACCCGTTCGGCCTCCCCGTAATTGCCGCGCTCCATCAAAACGACGCCCAAGTTGTTCCACGCGGGGACAAAGGTTTCGTCCATATCCGTGGCACGGCGCAGGATGCTTTCAGCCTGACCCAATCGCCCCAGTTTGAGGTTGGCGGAGCCAATAGCGGAGAGGGTATCCACGGTGACGCCCTGTTCGCCTGCGGCGCGGTAATAGGATTTGAGGGCAAGCTCGTATTCGCCCGCTTCCATCAAACGGTGCCCGACCAAAAGCCCGTCCACGGTGTCGCCCGCGCGCCCAACTCCACTGGGGGCGTAGGGGCCATCTTTTAGCGGGTGAAGGCCGCCCGTGTTACAGGCGGCCAAAGACAGGGTTGCGGCGCAAAGAGCGGCAACGAAAGATAGACGGGTCGGGCGGCGCGGCATGTAGAGATGTCCTTGCTCGTTTTGCCGCGCCACGACCCGATTTTAGAACGATGTCGTGTTGAGCAGCGTGTAGATGTCATAGACCGACGGGCCGATTAGAATGATCAACAGCGGCGGCACTGTGAGCATCATTGTGGCAAGGGTCATCTTGGTAGGCAACTTGTTTGCGGCCTCTTCGGCGCGCATTACGCGTTTATCACGCATTTCGGCTGCGTACACACGCAAGGCATCGGCAATTGACGTCCCGAAGGCCTGCGATTGGATCAACACGGTCACAAAGGAGGCCACGTCAGCAACGCCTGCACGTTCGGCCATATCTTTGAGAACGTTGACCTTGTCCTTACCCGCTTTGATCTCATAGCTGACGATTTCAAACTCGTCTGCCAGAGCGGGAAACCCTGAGCGGATTTCCTTGGCCACGCGGATGATCGCCTGATCGAGCGATTGACCTGCCTCAACGCAGACGAGCATGAGGTCGAGTGCGTCGGGGAAACCATTGGTGATTTCCTCTTTGCGGGTCTCGACGCGGCGCGTCACCCAATACTTAGGGAAGTAATAGCCCACAGCGCCGGGAAGGACGATGTGCATGATCATCGCTTGGGTGCTGAGCTCCTGTGTCGAGCTTTTGATGAGCGCGAGGACCACACCAACCGCCAACAGGCTCAGGCCCAGAGCAAATTGCGAGAAGTGATACATCCGGACCGCGTTTTTCCCACGGTAGCCCGCTTGGATCAGCGTCAACTGGGCGGCGGAGTATTCTTCTTCGTTTTGCGGCTCGAGGAAGGCGGCATATTTTTCGAGTTTGTCGCCCTTCTTGTTGTCGCGCAGTTTGACGCCTTTGGCGTCAAAGGACTTGCTGTGGCTTGAGTCCTTGAGACGATCAAACGGGTCGCGCCGCTTGTTCATCAGCATAATCAATGCGCCAAGGACCATAACTGTTCCAAGCACGCCGATTAAAATCAGCGGACCAAAGGGGCCAAGCTCTTCTCCGAGCAGTTGTGTGAAAAGATCCGTCATGGGTTCTATCCTTGTGTGGCCGTTTCGGCCGTGTCTGGTCGTCGGCCGTGAAGGCCGTATTAGGGTCTGCTTAGACCTTGATGTTAACGAGGGCTTTCATCACGAAGATGTTGGCGACGAGGAAGCCCGCAACGATCAAAGCGGCAGGAATAAAGGCGGCTGTGTCTTTCACCGTGTCGTAGTAGTCGGGTTTGCCGACCGAGATCAGGATCAGCGCACCAAGCGGGAAGCCCGACAGGAATTTACCTGACCATTGGGCCTCGGCCGTGATGGCTTTCACGCGGCGGAACAGTTTGAAGCGTGAGCGGATCACCTTCGCCAAGCCATCGAGTACCTCGGCAAGGTTGCCGCCCGATTGCTGTTGGATGGACACGGCCACAGCGAGGAAGCGCAAATCCTGCATATCAAGGCGTTCGGCCATATCTTTGAGGGCTTCACCAACGTCACGTCCATAGGCGCTTTCGTCAGAGATAACGCCCATTTCGGTGCCAAGAGGGTCGGGGACTTCTTTGGCGACAATGCTGAGCGCGTTCGCAAAAGGGTGGCCGACGCGCAGCGAGCGCACCATCAATTCCACGGCATCGGGCAATTGCTCCTCGATCATCGCCAGGCGTTTTTTGGCTTTGCCGTTGATCCAGACAAAGACCGCGCCAACACCGATCACCACAGAGACCAACGCGCGTACCGGTACGGAGGTGGCGGTGCCGATGGTCAGGCCGACAAAGGCAATCACACCCAGAAACCCCATCAGCATCAACAGCTGAGAAGGGGTAAAGGCGATATTGGCCTTTTGCGCCTTCTCGGCGAGGATGGAATAGAGCGGGATCTGGCGTGAGCGCAGGTGTTGACCCATTTCCTTGCGGAGCTGGTTGAGAACCTGTTCGCGATCACCGTTTTTTTCGAGCAATTCGTAACGGCGGTTCACCTTTGAATTCAGCGAGATACTCTTGCCGAAAATGGTTAGGTAGATGCCTTCGACAAGCAGGAGTACCGCGACGAAGACGATCCCGTAGATGATTGGTTCAATAGAGAGGACCATGGGGTTTCCTTACGTGTCTTAAGAGAGTTTTGTGGGTTCAAACAGCGATGCAGGCAGATCGTAGCCCCACATGCGGAACCGCTCGGAATAGTGGGAGCGCACACCGGTGGCCGTGAAATGGCCGATGATCTTATTGTCGGGGGTGAGACCCGTGCGCTGGTAGCGGAAGACCTCCTGCATGGAGATAACGTCTCCTTCCATGCCCGTGATCTCGGTGATCGAGGTCATGCGACGTGAACCATCTTGCAGACGCGAGGCCTGCACGATGAGGTTCACAGCCGATGAAATCTGTGATCGCACGGCTTTGAGCGGCATCTCAATCCCGGCCATCGCGATCATGTTTTCAAGACGCGACACACCATCACGCGCCGAGTTGGCGTGGATTGTGGTCATGGAGCCATCGTGGCCTGTGTTCATGGCCTGCAACATGTCGATGACTTCTTCGCCACGGGTCTCCCCCACGATGATGCGGTCAGGACGCATACGCAGGGCGTTTTTCAAACAATCGCGCTGTGAAACGGCGCCTTTGCCCTCAACGTTGGCGGGGCGGCTTTCCATCCGGCCCACGTGGGTCTGTTGGAGTTGAAGTTCGGCGGTGTCTTCGATCGTCAGGATACGTTCATCGTTGTCGATGAAGGACGAGAGCGCGTTGAGCGTTGTCGTTTTACCGGAGCCTGTACCGCCAGACACAATGACGTTGAGGCGGGTGGACACGGCGGCTTGTAGATAGACCGCCATCTCTTCGGTGAAGGCGCCGAAACGCACGAGGTCGTCGATCGACAGCTTCTCTTTTTTAAACTTACGAATGGAGACGAGCGAGCCATCCACGGCCACAGGCGGCACCATCGCGTTGAAACGCGAACCATCGGCAAGACGGGCGTCAACGTAGGGGTTGCTTTCATCAACGCGGCGACCCACAGCGGAGACGATTTTGTCGATGATGCGGAGTAGGTGCTTTTCGTTTTTGAATGTAATATCAGTAAGTTGCAATTTCCCGTCGCGCTCAACGAAAATCTGTTGCGGGCCGTTGACGAGAATATCGTTGACCGTGTCGTCTTTCAAAAGTGTCTCGAGCGGGCCAAGGCCGCGCACCTCGTCGTAGAGGTTCTGGTTTAGTGTCGCACGCTCTTCGCGGTTGAGCACCATGCCAAGATCGGTCAGAGCTTCGGCGGTGATGGCCGAAATCTCTGCGCGCAACTCTTTCTCTGGAGCCTTTTCAAGGGCGGCAAGGTTGAGGTCTTCGAGGAGGCGTTTGTGCATCTCGACTTTGATGTCGGAGATACGTTCCTTGCGCTTCAATTCCTTGTCTGCGGGGACAACCTGCGCGGGTCGGGAATTGTCACGACGGGAGACCGCTACCTTTTGGGGGGCGGCTCCTGGAGCGGCGGGAGGAGGCACGGGAGTGGCTTTTGTGGCCACGGGTTGTGCCTTCGCAGTGTCGCTTTTTTTGTATCTCGAAAACATGCTCGTTAATCCTCAGGTACAGTGGGCAGCCTTATTCGGCGGCTTCCAGATGTTCGGCTTTGTGGGCGTGCAACGAGGCTGCAAGCTTCATAATTTCTTTGCGAAGCGGGGACTTGGCGGCTTCCAATGCGAGTGGCAAACCTTGGTCGCAGGCTTCGCGGACGATCTTTCCTCCGTCGGGGAGTTGCACGTCGATGGCGATTTCAAGGTTCTCGGAGAGCCGTTTGATCCGCGATTTTGCAGTCAGGTCCATGCCTTTGGGCGCACGGTTCAACAAGAACCGTAGTCTTTCCCATGGCAGGTCTTCGGCCTGAAGCGCGGTGCGCAGGCGCATGATGTTTTGCGCAGAGCGAAGATCCAGTTCAAAGGGCACGAAATAGAACTCGGACGCGTTCAAAACCGCTTCGGTCCAGTTGACCAAAGTTGTTGGCATATCCACGATCACATAGTCGAATTGCGACTTTGCCATCGCAAGAAGGCGTTCAATGTCTTCGCTGTTGATAAAGTCCAGCGGCAACAAATCTGGCGGCGCGGTCATCACAGAAAGGGTATCGTTGAACTCGACCAAGGCCTGACGGAAACTGTCGTCATCCATCAGTTCGGTTGAGGTCAAGAGCTCATAAATGGCTTCGCGGCGCGGCAGATCGAGATAGGTTGAGACCGATCCATATTGCAAGTTCAGGTCGATCAACACAACGCGGGGCTGTGGATCTTTCTTCTCGATATTGGCCAATTCCCATGCGAGGTTCACAGCAAAGGTGGTCGCACCTGCGCCACCGCATACGGCTTGCACCGGTAGGACAACGCCGTTTCGGTCATTTTTGGACTTGCCATAAAGCTGACCGGCGGATGTATCTATGAACTCGACTGCGGGAGCTACTTCAGGACGATCAAGGCGCTCAATCGCTTCGCCAAGCGCTCCTTCGGGGAGCGGGTAGGGGATGAAGTCCTCAGCGCCCAGCTGCAATAATTGGTGCAGCGCCATTGGCGACACTTCGTCAGCGATCAAAATGACCTTCACGCCCTGTGCTTTGGCCGCTTTGATCAAATCGGCAACCATTGCCAAGACGGCTTCGTCTTCTTGATCAATGGCCACGGCCACGAATTTGAGACTACCGCTGTCGGGTTGGCGGAAAAATAGGCGTGCGTCCTCAAACGAAAGATCACCCCAGGCTTCGCCCAGTGCATCTTCCATGTCTTCGATCAGGAGATCGAAGTTTTGCACATCTCGACTGATGGTACATGCCACCAGGGGTGCATCTGTCTGCAATGCAGTTTCACTCGTCATTGCCTGCGTCCTTCTTTGTCTCGGAGCGCCGAAAGGACGAGTGCATTGATTTTCAAATGAAAACCGCCACCCTTTCCTTTGGCGCGCAGTCCGACTCGGCTGTCGAACATACTGCTCCCAATAAGAAGAAGGTGACGGGGAAAGTGGGCAACAATGGGGCCGAAATCGCGTAATAATTCGCTATTTCAGAACATTGTTGATAATTTATTCCGTTTGTTCCTCACCGAATGCGATCAAATCGGACGGTGCCGTGGCACTTTCGATATATTCGCGGTGGATAATCTCGGCATAGCGGCTGTCCATCACAATTGGATTGCTTTGCACAAATCCCGACACTTCTGTCACAGTACGACGGTTGCGGCGTTCTGCGGCTTCGGTGACGACGATGGGTTGTGTCTCTCCGTAGGACACCATTGCTTCGAGACGCGATTTGGAAATCCCGTTGCGGGCCAACTCGTTGACGACCGCTTGAGCTCGGCGCAATCCGAGACGTTTGTTCGCGCTGTTCGAGCCAACCAGATCGGTGTGACCGTAAACGCGGAAGCGAACTTCTGGGAATTGAGCGATGAAATGGGCTTGCCGGCGGATCACAGCGCGCGATTCCGCGTCCAGAACCGCGGAGTTGAACGCGAAGTTCACCGTCGTTGGCACCGCAGCGGCGAAACGCTCGTTCAGGTTCACGGCGTATTGGAGTTCGCCGTTTTGAACCAACGTGTTGTTCATTGTTGCGTTGCCGAATTGACCGGCATTTAGGTAGCCACCTGCCTCTTCGTAAAAGCCGGAGAATGCTTTGGAATCGGAGCAGGCGGAAAGCGCCAATAGGGCCGACGCCGCGAGAGCTGATTTTGTCGTGACACGCATCTGATTACTCCATCACGTAGCCGTAGGACCCTTGGAAGTCCTGTTTCGCCACTTCGCCAGCACCGCCCGATTGGGGTTTGGTGTTGCCGCCGAATGTTTTGCCAAAGAGGAACATCTCTGCCTCGGTCGGGATACGTACGCGATCCGTTGGTAGGGCCAGAGCGGCACCCGATGTTGGCGAAACGAGGTGTGGGGTCACGATAATCACCAGTTCTGACTGAGCGCGTTGATAATCCATCGAGCGGAAAAGCGCGCCGAGAACGGGGATATCACCGAGCCACGGCACCTGACCGTTGAGGTCTTGGAAGTCATCTTGCAACAAGCCTGCAATAGCAAAGCTCTGACCATCACGCATTTCAACCGTTGTGGAGGCCTCGCGGCGTTTGAACGAGTTGAGTGAGAAGCCGTTGGAGGAGTAGTTCACTGTGCTGTCGATGCCCGAAACGGCGGCTTTCAATTCGAGGTTGATCTGATCGCCATTCACCACACGGGGAATGAATTCAAGTTCGACACCGAAGGGCTTGTATTCGATAGCAATGCCATCTTCCGTTTGAACGGGGATGGGGTATTCGCCACCTGCAAGGAACTTGGCCTGTTGACCCGAAAGGGCCGTGAGGTTGGGCTCTGCCAAGGTGCGGACAACGCCTTTTTGTTCCATGGCTTCGAGAACCACGGCCAATTCGACACCCCCCAAGGAGCCGCCAAATTTGATTGCGCCGAGCGCGTCCTCTTTTGCATTGAGCGGCCCTGTGAGGCCATTGCTTAGCATTGTTCCGGTTGATCCACCGCTCCAGTTGGTTGAGGGATCAATTGCACCCGTTGCCGGGTCGATGACGTTGATGTCGTTGAGAAACCCTACCGAGGAGGAAAGGTTTTTCGAGACCGAGCGCGCCATTTCGGCAAAGCGCACTTTCAGCATGACCTGCTGTGTGCCGCCGATATTCAGCAGGTTGGATACGCGGCCAGGGGCGTAGCGTTCAGCCAATTCGACCGCGCGTTCCATCCGCGTTACCGACGAGATGATACCGGATAGGACGATACCGTCATTGGCGGTGCGCACTTCGATCCCCTCACCGGGCATGATCTGGCGCAAGCGCTCTTTGAATTCTGTAATGTCGGGTGTGACCTGAATTTGCACGTTGGTGATCAACGAGCCATCAGGGGACAAAAGGGTCATGGTCGTACGACCAGGTGCACGACCAAGGACGTAGATCGAGCGATCCGATAAGGTCGAGATGTCCGCAATTTCCGCGTTCGCCACCGAGATCTCGGCGAACGGTTCATCGCTTTCGACCACGACTGCCCGGTTCATCGGAACGTTGAGCGTGCCTGACGGCGCGCCTGTCATGACACGAAGTTTGTCTGCGAAAGCTCCATGTGGGGTTGCGCCAATTACAGCACAGCCAAGGAGAGCTGCTCTAAATATATTCATCATTTTCATGTGATCCTGCCTCTGTGACCACGCCTCAAAAAGTGGGGTCTAGCGCCCCGATTGAAGACAACATGCGTCAAACGGCGATTTTTTGCAAGAATCAATCTGTTGGAGGTGTTTGGTGATGTGAATTGGGCACAGATCACAAATTGAGGCTGTTTGATTTGTGCAAGTATTAGCGCATTAACCTATTGAAAAGGCGACGCACCTGAGAGGTGAGCCGCCTTATGGTTTAGTTCGGTTGCCTTGTGCTTAATCATTGCATGGAATTGGCATTTCGATAATTTCGGCGCCTTTGCGGGTGCGCACGGTACAGACGCGAGCGCGTTCTGCTTCCACAACCACTTGCTCTTCGATGCCTAATAGAGCGTTTTGGTCGACTTGGACGGCTCCGATCTTTGTCTGGTCGTCGCGCCCGACCAGTGCGAGGGAGAGGCGACCAGAGGATTGAGCCTGTGCCAAGATGGCGACTTGGGCAGGGGTCACTTCGACAGTCACTGTGCGCGCGATGGTTGGTGACTGGCGTTCCCCGTCAGATGTTTGGTCGACAGCGACGAGAGGGATGGAGGACTGAATGAGTTTTGTCACGTCGCTTTGAGAGCCAGGCACGCGGCCTGTCCAGTACACGTCAACACGGTCACCTGGGCGCAAGAAGCCCGACACCCCTGTGGAGACGTTCACGGAGATTGCGAATGCGCGCATCCCCTGGCCAAGGCGGGCAGCGACGCCCGCGTCTTCACCGGGTTCGGTGACTTTTACAGCCAAGATCGGCTCCATCGCCTCAATACCCCGTAAAGCAATGCGAGGGGTATCTGTCCCTTGTGGAAACAGCTCTTCCTCGGTGCGGAACACGCCTTTAGGCAGACTTTCTTTTGGCCAACGAACTGTCTTTACGTTGTCGATGGTGACCGCATCGCCATAGCTGACACTGTCGGTTAGGACATATATGTCCTCAGTCTCAACGATCTGGGCGCGGTTTGCCCGTTCGGCGGCAAGTTCTGCCTGATAGGTCGACATATATCCGCGGGTCATATGGACAGCAAAGCCAGCGAGAGCCATGCCGATAACAAAAACAAGACCAAATATAAGACGCATGTGTGTTTCCTCTTGCTTAGGGCTTCGTTTGAAAGCCACGAGCGTTCCGGGCCAATATTCATTTGAAATGTGGCAAGTCAGTGGTCATGTCGCGGCACCGATAAGGATTTTTGGACAATCGAGATCAAAACCACTCATTGGTGCGCTTCGGCAATTTAGGACCATGGGACTATGAAAAGGGTAAAAGCCGCGCCCCTTGGGGCACGGCTTTGGTGTCTTGAGTCCGAACCTTGCGGCTCGAGATGGTAAGGCGAATGCCTTAACCAACGCTTTAGTCGACGTAGGACTGAACCGTACGAGATTGCAGGTCGGTAGAGATTTTGGAACCGAGCGATTTCGTGCCTTTCGAAACGGTAGAAAGAACAGCAACGCCGAGGCCAACAACTGCGGCAGTCAGAACGACCCAGTCAACAGTTACAGCGCCATCTTCGTCACGGTTAAAGCGGTTTGAGAGCTTGAAGAATTTCATGTTTTTGATCCTTAGATAAGAAGTGTGTGTGAATTAGTCGACGTAGGACTGAACAGTACGCGACTGAAGGTCGGTGGAGATTTTGGATCCGAGCGATTTCGTGCCGCCTGCAACGGTCGAAAGAACTGCAACGCCGAGGCCAACAACTGCGGCGGTCAGAACGACCCAGTCCACGGTTACGGCGCCATCTTCGTCACGGTTAAAGCGGTTTGCGAGTTTGAAGAATTTCATAGTATTCCCTCCTAGGGTCGTTTGATTTCATTTCCACGTCTTGGCGCTTCAGCGTCGGCGTTTCCCTTGCCGATGTGTCGCTGTCTGCGTTTCGATGTGGCTATATGGCCCCCGAACTGGGGCGAGAGTTGGGCAGCAATGGTACGTTTTTGGATCAGTTAAGTTTTTCGCGGATAATTTGGTTAAGTTATTGAAATATTTCAATAAAAAATCTTAACCATTTTTAAAAATTTTACTTTAGCGGTAAAAGTTGGGTTAATATCAAAATTCTATTGATCGCAAAAAGCTTCTAATCACTGGCCTGAAGGCGCGTTTTTTGCAATTCTGCAACAAACAGGCCCGATCAAACGTGGCCCCATCGAGCAGTTAGGTTCAGATTCTTGTCATTTCCTCGCATCTCTTCGCGTATCGCCCATGTCGTCTGCCTTTGCAGTTGCGCCATCCTGTTCGCTCCCGCTTACGGTCAAGAGACCGGGGGGCCGATTGTACCCAAAAAACTTGGCAGCAAGACTGTGACGACCACGCCTGCATGGGGCAAGGTGACGCCAAAGCGAATTGGTGTGCCCACGAGTGGCACCTCCAAGCGGATCACGGTTCAAATCCGCCCTGAGGATATTGCACGTCAGAAAGGCGTCAGGACGGAGGCTACCTCCAATACCGTGCAGGTGAATGCCGATCCCGAGGAACCTGCCGATCTCCAGGACTGGTTCTGGAACGCGGTGCCCCACGATGTGGGCGGCGCTGCCCCCGAGCGGTTTGCCCTCGCTCTTAAGGCGCTCGAAGCCCCTGAAGCTGTGGGCCTGTCCAAACCGTCTTTCCAGAACATTACGGATATCGCCAATTCCTATGGCACCGATTTGCTCATTCACTCTATTGGCACCAAGGTCAGCCCTGCCTTGGCTCTGGCCGTCATGGCGGTGGAAAGCGCGGGCAAAGCGGATGCGCAAAGCGGGGCAGGGGCGCAGGGCTTGATGCAGTTGATTCCCGCAACGGCGGAGCGATTTGGGGTCACGGACGCTCTTGATCCATCACAGAACATCAAAGGGGGCATTGCCTACCTCGATTGGCTGCTCACGCATTTTAACGGGGATTTGGCGATTGCTCTTGCGGGCTATAATGCCGGTGAGAATGCGGTCAGCAAATATAAGGGACCGCCGCCCTTTGCCGAAACACGAGCTTATGTACCTAAGGTGCTTGCGGCATGGCAGGTGGCGCGCAGGCTGTGCGTGACGCCGCCCGATCTGTATTCGGATGGCTGCGTGTTTGCCACCAACGCCATCAGGAGCGAATAGCAAAAGGGCGCCACATCGGGCGCCCCTTCTGTCTCTCGTATAAGGTATCGTCGATTTCGCGGCGTTAGATGCTCATCTTTTTAAAGATCGCTTCGGGGATGTGACGAATGATCAGCATGATGTAGCGCCAGAAAAACGGCGTGTAGATCACGTTCTTTTTCTTCTTCACCGCTTTGAGAATGTCATCGGCCACCTTTTCGGGGGGAGCGACGAGGAACATGCCATCGACATCCCATGTCATGGCGGTGTCCACGAACCCTGGCTTGACGGTGACAACATGGCCACCCGCGCGGGTCAGGCGATTGCGCAGACCCGACAGGTAGATGGCAAAGCCCGCTTTCGCAGAGCCGTAGACATAGTTGCCGATGCGACCACGGTCGCCCGCAACCGATCCCACGCCCACAACCGTGCCTTGCCCGCGCTCTTCGAGTTCGGGGGCAAGCATTTGCAAGAAGGTGGCGGGGCCTGTGTGGCTGTCTTGGATGACGCCTTCAATCAGGGACGGGTCGGCATCAATGGCCTCTTGGGCGGGCATGGAGCCGACGAAGACAGCACAGTTGATTTCGCCTTCCTCGGATGCGGCCCGTTCAATGATCGGCGCAAAGGTCTCGGTTTTGCGCGCATCAAAGGCCAAGGCTTCGGCGGCGGTGGCCCCACGGGCGACACAATCGGCGGCACTGGCGGTGAGGTCGTCCATGTCGCGACCGCAGAGCAATACGGTCGCACCCTGTGCGGCGAGTTTGCGGCTGAGTGCGCGTGCCATCGACGAGGTGGCACCTAGTATGATCCAAGTGGTGTTCATTGCGCTGTCTCCTGTGGGTCGCGCAGGCTCAGGCGGCGCACGATGTCTGTCTCGAGGTCGCGGTCGGGATCAGCCTTGTTCACGGCCTTTGCCCATTTGGCGTGATCGGGATACATGCCTGCGATTTGTTCTGCTGTCGCGACTCCATCCTTGGCGAAATAAATCCTTCCGCCCGCGTCACGGGCCAGATCGGTCAGTTCCTGAATGAGGAATTCTGATCCTTGGCGGTTGGGGAAGTCGACGGCAAGCGTATAACCTTCCATCGGGAAGGACATATAGCCACCACGTCCCGCGCCCATCTTTTTGAGCACAGCGAGCGGAGAGGCGAGGCCGGAGTTGGCGATGCGTTCCAACATGATGCGCAGACAACCAGTTTTATCCAGTGGCACCACGCATTGAAATTGGTTGAAGCCTTTTTTGCCATAGAGGCGGTTCCAGTTGTGAATCGCGTCGAGGGGAAAGAAAGGCTCGGAAATCGGCTTCACGCTCGTGCGTCCCTTGGCGGGAACGCGGCGGAAATACAGCTCGTTGAACAGCCGCACAATAGGGGCGGAGAGCGCCCAGCTTGGTGCGTCGAAGGGCACGGCGCGGGTTTTGTCTTTCTTGGCATGGACCCCAGAGGTGATTTCGCCCTCTTCGAGAATGCCTCGGCCAAGGGCATCGCCTTTGGCGGTCGCGTCGATCCAGCCCACGGTGTAGTCGGTTTTGCTGTCGTCAAAGGCCACGAGGAATTCGTCGAAGCTGTCTATGCGGCGTTCGGTCAGCACCATCATGTCGCCTTTGCAGGGCATGAGTTGCAGTTTAGCGGAGGCGATGACACCAGTTTGGCCGAGGCCGCCGACGGTGGCACGCCATAGATCTGGGGCGGATTTGGCGGTGATTTTGCGCGACTTGTCCCCTTGGATCAGCGTGATTTCGGTGACGTGTTGGCCAAAGGTGCCCGCCGTGTGGTGGTTCTTGCCGTGAACATCATTGGCGATACAGCCGCCGATGGTGGCAAAACCGGTGCCTGGCATGACGGGGGGAATCCATCCCTTGCCCGCGAAGGTGCGCCCAAGGTCACCGATGGGCATACCCGCCTCGACCTCGACCACACCCGTGTCCGCGTCAAAGGCGATGACACGATCAAGACGCGTCATATCATAGGCACGTCCCTCATCATTGAGAGCGGCGTCGCCATAAGAGCGGCGCATCCCAAAGGCGGGGGCGGTAACCTCGGCCACCATGCGTTTGAGCGCGGATTGGCGTTCGGGGCGGGCAACCTCACCTGTGGCGGTGCGGGCGCGGCCCCATCCGGTGTAATCAAGCGTTTTCCAAGTCATCGGAGACCTTCAAAGATTTGCGTTCTGCGAGGGGAAAGACCACGACACCAATCGCAATTGCGAACCAGAGTGTGGTCAAACGAATAATAGCTGTGGCGGGCACCGACATGGCGAGCGGTACGCCCTCAATGGCGAGAAGGGCGATCATCGCCGCCTCTGCGCCGCCCACACCTCCGGGGGCCCCAGTGAGGCCGCCCGCGAGTGTGGAGAATAGGAAAATGGCGATGGCTGTAGCGACAGAGACATCTGCGCCCATCCAGTCGAGCAAGAGATAAAAGGCGATGCCCTCGGCGAGCCATCCAAAGAGGGCAAAGACCGAGCCTACAAACATCACGCCGCCCCGCGAAAAGGGATCAAGTGAGCGGGCGGCGCGGCGGACGCGTGCAAAGGCACGAGGTGCTTTGCCCGTGGCGCGGTGGCCCCACTTGGCGATCGTGGCCAACAGGCGCGGACGGGTGACGATAAATGCGGCGGTAAGGGCCATGAGGGTCACGACAGGCCCGCCCGTAATGGCCGTGCCCGAGGACAGCAAGGCAGCCCCCATCAGGATCGCCATCGCGGCCAGATCAGAGGCACGGTCCACAAGCACAAGCGGGGCGGTGCGATCCATCGCCCAACCCGTCTCGCGTTTGATCCAGCGCATCCGCACCAGCTCACCCAAACGTCCCGGAGTGACAGTCATGGCAAAGCCGCCAAGGAAATGGCGCAGATTGTCGAAAAAGGACAAGTTTAACCCCAAATGGCGGGCAAAAAGGTGCCATCTCACGCCACGAAGGAGGTAATTGGCCAAGGATAAGCCCAACAGTGCTGCGACCTGCCACAGGGACAGTTTGCGAATCTGCGCCAGTGTTTCATCCCATCCCGTCGCCGCAGCCGCCCCGATCAGACCGACCACGACCAAGGCCAAAAGACCAAGCATGATAGCGCGGTCGCGCCATGCTGAGGTGGGCTTAAGGGTGGATGGTTGAGCGTTTGAAGCGGGCATGAGGCGGTGTCGTTCCACGATAGGGTCGTTCGATTGCTCGCATTTCTAGAGACAAAATAGGGCAGGAATATGATGCTGTTTCGATTTTATGAACAATCATGTGCTATGCAAAGCGGCCCCCGCATGAGCAGGGGCCGAGTATGTGAGGAGTGTGAAAACCGAGGTGTCAGTCGATGATTGTAGCTTCCGTTGCCGCCCGCAGTTCGGCTTCGGTGACGCCATCGGCGCATTCGACGATTTTCAACCCGCCTTCGACTACATCAAGTACACCGAGGTTGGTGATGACGCGGTCCACCACGCCCTTGCCTGTGAGTGGCAGGGTGCAGGTTTTGAGCAATTTGCTATCGCCATGTTTGTTGGTGTGATCCATGACCACCACCACACGGCCCACACCCGCAACAAGGTCCATCGCGCCGCCCATGCCTTTGACCAGCTTTCCGGGAATCATCCAGTTCGCCAGATCGCCTTTTTCGTCAACTTCCATCGCACCGAGGATCGCCATCGCGATCTTGCCGCCTCGGATCATGCCAAAGGAGGTGGCACTATCGAAATAGGAGGTCTGTGGCAGTTCCGTGATGGTCTGTTTGCCCGCGTTGATCAGATCGGCGTCCTCTTCTCCTTCGATGGGAAACGGTCCCATCCCGAGCATCCCGTTTTCGGATTGCAACGTCACCGTCACGCCCTCGGGAATGAAGTTTGGCACAAGCGTCGGGATGCCGATTCCGAGGTTCACATAGGTGCCGTCTTGCAGTTCGAGTGCGGCGCGTGCCGCCATTTGATTGCGATCCCAAGGCATGTCGTTCTCCTTTTCGCGTTTCCGCGTCTTTATGTATTGTGCGCCGCACGGGGGCGCATGTTCAAGAAGTCATTCGCGTATGCCGCAAAGGCAATGCGTGCGTAATCGGTGTTCAGATGGCGGTTATCGACGCGCTTGCCTGCGGCACCCTGTCCGCTGTTGGGCCACGCAAAGGCGTTGCGCGACCGAAAGGCATCGTGGCGAGTGGTTTCGGGTTGCGGCATGAAACCGTAGCCCGCTTCGGCAAGATGCACGTCAATACTCGCCTCAAACCGAGCCATCCACCGTGCTGTGCTGCTGCGATTGCTCAGTAAGGTGACGAAGCGTTCGTGGCCTGCGCCCTGTTTCCAACTGCGGGCGAGCGGGTAGGGGGCGGGCAGGTGTGTGATGCGGCCATCCGCGCCAAATCGCGCCGCAATGCCGTCGACCTGTGCGGCAACCGCGTCATCTATCAGGGCCTCGGCGGCGGCGGTGCTGATGAGCGGCTGGTCGTCACGAAAGGGCTCTTCCAACACATTATGAAGCGCCAACATGCGCGTCACGGATTGGAACGAAAACCGCTCGCCGACCATCAGGATATGATCGAACGGGGCCATGTCGACTTCGGTCACGCCGTTCCATTCCATCGCCACGTCATGGGCGTCGTCTGTGGCTCGAAATACCGTGCCTTCAAGGGACGTTGCGGCGAATTTCCCACCCGGTAGTCCAAAAACGCGTAGATCAAGGTCGGGAAAGTCCGTTCGCAAGTCGGGCAGGGCCTCGCGAAAGCACACGGTGTGGGACGTGCCGAGGATGAGCACCTTCATGGCACGCGCGCGCGAATGAGCGCCTCCTCACAGATCACATCGTCGTCGCCGTCATCGTCGCGTGGCGGCGCGGATGGCGGTGCATCTGTGTCCCCATCGGGGTCATGGGCGGCAAAGAACATGCGCATGGCTGAGGCCACTCCAACCTCCTCAATAGAGCGCAGGTTGTCTTTGAAAAACGATGAGCGCGCGGCGGGATTGGTGATGACTTCAAAAGACGGGAAATAGTCCACATCCTCATGGGTGGCGCTGAACTCTCCCGCTGCGGCGCGTAGCACGGCCTTGGAATAGGTCGATGCCGCAAGCACATGCCCGCCTGCCGCTGTGGCTGTCAAAGGCACAGGAGAGACTGTCAGCAGCATCTTCATCTGCGGGTTTATGACCTGCAATATCTCGCGCACCGCAGCCAGATCGGCCAGAATTTCGGAGGTTGTAAAGTTGTGGAACGTATAGATTGAGGCGTCAAAGTCGCCTGCGATTGTCCCCGGTGCGGTGGGGTAGACCGTGCCGCTGTCGCGGTGCATCCACACCTCTGTGAGGCCAAGCGTGAAGACGAAAACATCGGCCTTGGTCAGGGCCGCACAGATGGCTTTGAGGTGACTGGAACGAGCCTCTAGCACAAGCTCGGCGCTGTCCAGACCGTCGGGTTCGACATTGGGGCGCTGGGCATCAAAAAAGCGCCCGTCACGGGTCCACACAGGATTTGCGGGCGTAACATCGCCGTAGGCCTCGCGCAGCAGTTGCAGCAGTTGGCGCACCGTGTAGATGTTGCCGTAGCGTGCCGAATACATTGCGTAGCCGAAACGGTTGAGGGCCGCGCGGCTGAACATGCCTGTTGGAGATTCCGTGTCGATCACGCTCCAGTTGCGGTCTTTCAGAGTGCGATGGACATGTTGGGCAAAGCACGATCCAGCCGTCATAATTCCCGTATCTTTGGTGATCGGGAACTTCGGGCGGTAGAGATCCGCCACCGCATGTGGATCGCACGCCACAACGCCCGTGCGCCAAAAGGCTCGATCTTCAAGAGTATCATACGGGGACGCCACGGGCCGAACCGTCGTTACGCTGCGGGGCGGGTTGTGCGTTGCTCAATGCGCTTTTCGTGGTCGCCTTGGATCAAGCGATGCACATAGATGCCGGGCAGATGAATGCAATCGGGATCAAGCGAGCCTGTTGGCACGATTTCCTCAACCTCCATGATGCAGACCTTGCCGCACATGGCCGCAGGCGGGTTGAAATTGCGGGCTGTTTTGCGGAAAACCGCGTTGCCCGTCTCGTCGGCTTTCCACGCCTTCACAATGGAAATATCGGCAAAAATGCCCTCTTCCAGAATATAGGTCTCGCCGTTGAAATCCTTGTGTTCTTTGCCTTCTGCAATGACCGTGCCGACGCCCGTTTTGGTGTAGAAGCCCGGAATGCCGTGGCCACCTGCGCGCATACGTTCGGCCAATGTGCCTTGCGGGTTGAACTCCAATTCCAACTCACCAGACAGGTACTGGCGCATGAACTCGGCGTTCTCGCCTACGTAGGAGGACATCATCTTTTTGATCTGGCGGGTGTCGAGCAATTTGCCCAAGCCAAAACTGTCAACGCCTGCGTTGTTGGAGGCGACGGTGAGATCCTTGACGCCGCTTTCAACAATGGCGTCGATGAGCAACTCGGGGATGCCGCATAGGCCAAATCCGCCCGCCGCGATCAACATGCCATCGGTGAGCAAGCCGTCGAGCGCCTCGGTGGCGGAGCCATATACTTTGTTCATCTTGGGGTTCCTCTCAAATGGTGTTGGCTAACAGTGGCGAAGGCAATGCGCCCTGTCAATATTCTGCACCTGCGAAAGGATGGGCGCTGCGCGGTTGCGGTCAGACAAAAGGGCGCCACACTGGGCGCCCTTGATACGATCTCTGTTCTGACCTGTCCGCTTAGGCGTCTTTTGCCGCCGCTGGCTTTTTGGCGGGCGCTTTCTTCTTGGCTGCGGGTTTCTTTGCCGCCGCCTTTTTCTTTGGCGCGGCTTTCTTCTTCGCGGGCTTCTTGGTCGCAATCAGCTCAAGCGCCTGTTCGACAGTGATGTCTTCGGGCTTGATGTCCTTTGGCAAGGTCACATTGACCTTTTCCCATTTCACATAGGGGCCGAATTTGCCGTCCATGACATTGATTGCGCCGCCATCGGGGTGATCGCCCAACTCCTTGAGCGCCTTGGCGGTGCGGCGTCCACGGCCCGGGTTTTCGCGCTTGTGCGTGATCAATTCCATCGCGTGGTTCATGCCGATCTCGAATACCTCATCAGGGCTTGCGAGGTTGGCATAGACGGGTTTTTCCTCGTCGGGCAGTTGGTGCATCACGTACGGGCCAAAGCGGCCAAGGTTGGCGGAAATCACGCCGCCTTCGGGATGTTCGCCGATTTCGCGTGGCAAGTTGAGCAGCGTCAGCGCTTTCTCAAGGTCGATGCTCTCGGGGGCCCATCCTTTTGGCAGGGAGGCCCGTTTCGGTTTTTTGTTCTCCTCGGTGACTTCACCGCGTTGGACATAGGGGCCAAAGCGGCCCGAGCGCAGCGAAATGTCGTCGCCGTTGTCCTGTCCGAGAACCTTTTCGTAGCTTTCCGCGCCTTCGCCACTGATCGGGCGGGTGTAGCGGCATTCGGGGTAGTTGGAACAGCCGACAAAGCCCCCTGAGCGAGAGGTTTTGAGGTGCAGGCTCCCTTGGCCGCATTTGGGACAGATACGGGGATCTGTGCCATCTTCGCGGGGGGGGTAAAGCTGCGGGGCGAGGGCATCGTCGAGTTTGTCGAGCACTTCGGAGATGCGCAAATCGGAAGTCTCGCTAATCGCAGCGGAAAAATCACGCCAGAAGCGGCCTAACACGTCTTTATAGTCGCGCTCGCCTGCGGAAACCTCATCGAGTTCCGCCTCAAGGTCGGCGGTGAACTCATAGCCCACATATTTGCGGAAGAAGTTCATCAGGAAGATCGTCACGATCCGCCCTTTGTCCTCTGGAATCAGGCGGTTGTTTTCTTTTTTGACGTATTCGCGATCCACAATGGTGGACAGAACAGAGGCGTAGGTCGACGGGCGTCCAATGCCCAACTCTTCCATCCGTTT
Organism: Celeribacter sp.; assembly: GCF_048266405.1. Classification (GTDB taxonomy): domain Bacteria; phylum Pseudomonadota; class Alphaproteobacteria; order Rhodobacterales; family Rhodobacteraceae; genus Celeribacter. The sequence goes on along the minus strand of NZ_JBLWZO010000001.1, from coordinate 702,804 downwards.
GACCAATGTGGCCTCGGTGTAGCGTGGAGGCGGGTTGGTAAAGTGTTGCAGACCCATCACCGCGTCGTTGTCCCCCATGACAACCGTTTTCTCGGCTGCTTGTGCGGTCAAGCCGCCCGAAATGCGTTTGAGCGTATCGGCTTGGGTGATCTGGGGAAGGCGGCCTTCGTCGTCCTCGTCCACATCATCGCGGCCTTCGGTGTAGACAGCCATGAAACCGTCGAACACCACGACCTGTCCCGTGGCGCGCAGCACCACTTCGCGGTCGTCGGAGGTGATGTCTACGGTTGTGCGCTCCATCTTCGCGCTTTCCATCTGGGCCGCAATCGTGCGTTTCCAGATCAGATCGTAGAGCTTGCGTTGGTCGGCGTCGCTCAGATTGACCTTGTCGGGGGCTGCGAACATATCCGTGGGGCGCACACATTCGTGGGCCTCTTGGGCGTTCTTGGCTTTGTTTTTGTAGATGCGCGGAGACTTGGGGACGTATTGCTCGCCATAGCGGCTTTTGATCGCGTCACGGGCTTGAGCGACGGCTTCGGGCGCCATGTCGATGCCGTCGGTTCGCATGTAGGTGATGAGACCCGCCTCATAGAGTCGCTGTGCCGCGTTCATGGTCTGGCGGGCGCCGAAGCCGAATTTGCGGCTTGCCTCCTGTTGCAGGGTGGAAGTCATAAAGGGCGCGGAGGGGTTACGCGTCGCCGGTTTGGCTTCTACCGTATCGACGTGCAGCGCTCGTGACGACACGGCGGACACAGCCATTTCCGCGCCGAGTTTGTCCTTCAGGTCGAACTTGTCGAGCTTCTTGCCCGAAAGATGTGTCAGTCGCGCCTCAAAAGCCTGACCACGTGGCGTTTCAAGCAGTGCTTTGACGGTCCAGTATTCTTGCGGATTGAACGCCTCGATCTCTTCCTCACGCTCGACGATGAGGCGCAGGCAAACCGATTGCACACGGCCCGCAGAGCGTGCGCCTGGCAATTTGCGCCACAACACAGGAGAGAGGTTGAAGCCCACGAGATAGTCGAGCGCACGGCGGGCGAGGTAAGCCTCAACCAGTGGCGCGTCGACTTGGCGTGGGTTTTTCATCGCCTCGGTCACGGCTTTTTCGGTGATGGCGTTGAAGGTGACGCGGGATACGGCGGTGGATTTCTTGATTGCCCTGCGTTTGGTCAGCGCCTCTTGAAGGTGCCACGAAATTGCTTCCCCTTCGCGATCGGGGTCGGTCGCGAGAATGAGAGTGTCATCGGTTTTGAGCGCGTCTGCGATGGCTTTGACGTGTTTGCGACTGTCTGCGCCGATCTCCCACGTCATCTCGAAATCGGCATCGGTGTCGACCGATCCGTTCTTGGCGGGCAGGTCGCGAACGTGTCCGTAGGAGGCAAGCACGGTGTAGTCCTTGCCGAGATATTTATTGATCGTTTTGGCTTTTGCCGGAGATTCAACCACAACAACAGGCATGCTCTGTCCTCTTACATAACGTTTCGCGCCTTATGGAGGCGCAAAATGTGTTGCGCAACTGGCGATTGTCAATTGGGTGAAAACGCTCAAATCATCCCTGCCCTTTAGGGCAGAATAATTTTCCGTTCTTTCGGACGGGTCAGGAAAGGGCCAACAAGCCTCCCGATTTGCGAGAAATGCGACCGGATAGCTCAAGGGTGAGAAGTTCGGCGCTGACCAGATCCTTGGGCGCATCGAGGTCGCGGATGAGAGCATCTTCGGGCAGGGCGGTGGTGCTCAGGCGCGACAATATCTCCGCATGAAGGGCTGCATGTTCGGACAGGCTGCGGGTTTGTGGAGGTGATGGCGGGATCGTCACGCGTGGCGCAGTTCGGGTTTCGCTTCGGTCACGAACCGTCGGTTTAGGGGGCGATAGCGGCATTTGCATTTGTTGCGCGGGGTGGGCGGTGATCTCGGGCGCGGATGATGCTAAGGCGTCGAGCACATCGCGCGCGCCTCGGATCAACGTTGCCCCGTCGCGTATCAACACATTACACCCCGAGGCGCGGCCATCAAAGGGATGCCCCGGCACGGCCATAACCTCGCGGCCTTGGTCAAGGGCGTTGCCGGCGGTGAGCAGCGATCCGGATTTGGCGGCTGCCTCGATCACAATCGTGGCGCGTGACAGACCAGAGACGATGCGATTGCGCATGGGGAAATGGCGGGCGAAGGGCTTCATGCCGAGCGGTTGTTCGGAAATCAGAATGCCTGTCTCCGCGATCCGATGATAAATCTCGGTGTTTTCTTTGGGATAGATATTGTCGATTCCGCCTGCGAGAACGGCAACTGTGCCACTTTCCAATGCGCCCTCATGGGCAGCGGCGTCGATGCCACGAGCCAGACCCGACACAATGCCAAACCCTTCCTCGCCCAAATCGGCGGCAAGCGTGCGGGCAAATCGTAGGCCCAAGGACGAGGCATTACGGGCCCCGACGATAGAGAGCATCGGACGTTCGGCCAGTGACAGATCGCCTTTCATCCACAGTAGCGGCGGCGCGTCGTCCAAATCAGTAAGCAAGGCAGGGTAGGCGGGATCGTCATAGGCCACCAATGTGGCGCCGAACTTGTGCCCTGCGGCCAACTCGGCCTCGACCACACGTTCAGGGCATATCTGGTAATCAGATACACCTGCGGCACGGGCGACATGCGGGAGCGCCTCAAGGGCAGCGGTCGCAGAGCCGTGTTCGTTGATCAATTTATGGAAAGTCGTCGGGCCAACGCGACGTGATCGCAAGAGGCGGAGACGTGGGGTCAAATCTTCCACAGAGTGGGGTGGGGTGAGGGGGTGATGGGAAGGGATGAAATCCAATTAAACCGTTCGCTCCGTCTCTTGCCCCCCTAATATCGTGCAAATTAGTTAATGAGCGGTTACCGCGGACAAAGAAATTCGCATTTTATTGAAATTACGGGGATTTCTTAATCGTTTTGGAAAGCATGAATTTCGAGAGCGTGCGGAGCATTGTCTTTGGGTGTCCTTTGTTCCCATCGGCTCTGGCTGCCCACCGAAAAACGGGGCGCTATATATTTCGCTGAAGCAGCCAAGGCGGTGCCTATAACCGCCTTGGTGCCAGTTCGGAAGCCGCAGCAGCTATGTCGGACTGCTATAGAGCGATCTACTTGGCCGATCCGCCAACAGTGAGACCGCCGATCATCAGGGTCGGCTGCCCCACGCCCACAGGCACCCATTGGCCCGCCTTGCCGCAATTGCCCATGCCCGGATCAAGCGCCATGTCATTGCCGATATGGCGAATCTGTTTGAGGGCCGTGGCCCCGTCACCAATCAGCGTTGCGCCTTTGACGGGCGCACCGACAATGCCGTTCTCGACGCGGTAGGCTTCGGTGCAGGAAAAGACGAATTTGCCGTTGGTGATGTCGACCTGACCGCCGCCAAAGCCCACGGCGTAAATACCGTCCTTGAGGTCGGATACGATCTCTTCGGGTGGGGTGTCGCCGCCAAGCATATAGGTGTTGGTCATGCGTGGCATCGGGGTATGCGCATAGCTTTCGCGGCGACCGTTGCCTGTAGGGGCCACGCCCATGAGACGGGCGTTCTGGCGGTCTTGCATGTAACCGACAAGCACGCCGTCCTCGATGAGGGTGTTTTTGCCGCTCGGGGTGCCTTCGTCATCGACGGTGATCGACCCGCGACGGTCGGGAATCGTGCCATCGTCCAAAACGGTCACGCCTTTGGCTGCGACTTGTTGTCCCATCAGGCCCGCGAAGGCCGAGGTCTTTTTGCGATTAAAATCGCCCTCAAGTCCGTGCCCCACGGCTTCGTGCAACAAGATTCCCGGCCATCCCGGTCCAAGAACCACATCCATGACGCCTGCGGGTGCGGGAACCGCTTCCAGATTCACGCAGGCCACGCGCAGCGCCTCGCGGGCGACGGGCTTCCAATGATCGGGAGCCATCAATCCCGTGATGCCCGTGCGTCCGCCACCGCCCGACGATCCGCTTTCGCGTCGTCCACCCTGTTCGACAATCACAGAGACATTCAGGCGCGTCATCGGGCGAATGTCAGAGACAAGTCCTCCCTCCGGACGCAGGATAAAGACCTCTTGGTAGGAGGCGGCGAGCGAGGCCGTGACTTGGACAACGCGCGGGTCAAGGTCGCGTAAATAGGCGTCAATTTCTGCGAGTGTGTCGATCTTGGCATCAAACGCGGTGCCTTCCAACGGGTTGTCGTCGGTATAGAGTTTGGTGTTGGTGGCTCGCGGCTCATCGGCCAAAGTGCCGCCACCGTGGCCTACGGCGAGACGTGCCGTTTCGGCGGCTCGCTTGATCGCAGACTCGGAGATTTCGGTGGAATGGGCATAGCCCGCCGTTTCGCCGCGCACCGCCCGCAAGCCGAATCCTTCGCTCGCATCATAAGAGGCGTTGCGAATCCGTCCGTCATCGAAAACCAAGCCTTCCGATGTGCGTCTTTCAAGGAAAAGCTCGCCGTCATCGGCTCCGTTTACTGCTTCGCGCAGTGTTTTGAGGGCCGCATCGCGGTCCAGAGCGTCGTTGAATGGGGCAAAACGTCTCGCTGACATAAAATTATGGTCCTCAGGGCTTGATCTAGATCAAAAAAAGCGGTCAAACGGGAACCCAAAGCTGGGTGTTGAAGGACTAGTATGACCTTCGGTGCCAAAGACACAAATGAAAATGCGTTCGACCAACGGGCGCGGCGACACAGGACACGTAGTCCTGAATGCACAAATGGGAAGAGAACATGCGCACTAAATCCCTCACTTCTGGTCTTATGGCCGCCTTTTTTGCCGTGACAGGAGCCGTTTCGGCTGTTGCTCAAGACGCAGGCGAGCTTCTCGGCGCTCCGCATAGTGGGGGCATCGGTTTCCAAGAACCTGCAACCGAACTTGCGCGCGATCTGCAATGGCTCGACGGCATGTTGAACTGGATCATCGGCGTGATTGTTCTGTTCGTTGTTTTGTTGATTGCGGTCGTCATTGTGCGCTTTAACCGCCGCACCAACCCGACGCCTTCCACATTCACACACAACACACCGATTGAGGTGGCATGGACGATCGTTCCTATCCTGGTGTTGGTTGTGATCGGTGCCTATTCGCTGCCCGTTCTGTTCAAGCAACAAGAAATTCCCGATGGCGACATCTATATCAAGGTGACTGGCAACCAGTGGTACTGGACCTACGAGTATGTGGACGAAGGCTTCGGTTTCGACAGCTACATGATTGGTCAGCCCGCAACGGGCGGTGATTACACACGCACCCCTGAGATCGAGCAAGCACTGGTTGATGCCGGCTACACCGCTGACCAGTTCCTCTTGGCCACCGATACTCAGGTTGTTGTGCCCGTTGGCAAGACCATCGTTATGGGCGTAACCGGATCTGACGTGATCCACTCGTGGACCATCCCAGCCTTCGGCGTGAAACAGGATGCCGTTCCGGGCCGTGTGGCCGAGCTTTGGTTCAAGGCCGAGAAAACAGGCACCTTCTTTGGCCAGTGTTCCGAGCTGTGCGGCAAGGACCACGCCTATATGCCAATCACTGTGAAAGTCGTGTCCGAAGAGGATTACGAAGCATGGCTTGCGGGTGCGAAAGACGAATATGCGGCGCTGGACACGGGTCCACAGACGATCCGTCTCGCGTCCGCCGACTAAGTAACGCGACGATATTTGAGAGCGGGCGGCGTGGTCGCCCCTCTCGCACAAACTAGCCCACGCACATATTGCTGCCCCTGACCAGAGGCTCAGCCCACGACGGGGTGGCAGCACGAAGGATAGAAAGAGCGCGATGACTGACGCGACCATCAATTTTGACGACGACCGCGAGGCGGGCTTTGGCGATTTCTTCGCCTTGCTCAAGCCGCGTGTTATGTCGTTGGTCGTGTTTACAGCGCTTGCGGGCCTGTACGTGGCCCCCGGTCATATCCATCCCTTTGTCGCTTTCTTCTCGATCCTGTGCATCGCTATTGGTGGCGGCGCATCGGGCGCGTTGAACATGTGGTACGATGCCGACATCGACCGCGTGATGAAACGCACATCCAAACGTCCCATTCCCGCAGGCAAGGTTCAGCCCGGTGAGGCGCTCGCCATTGGTTTGACGCTATCGGGGTTTTCCGTTGTGATGTTGGGCCTTGCGTCCAATTGGGTCGCGGCGGGTCTTTTGGCTTTCACCATCTTCTTTTACGCCGTGGTTTACACCATGTGGCTTAAACGCTCGACACCACAGAACATCGTCATCGGCGGTGCCGCAGGGGCCTTCCCTCCGATGATCGGTTGGGCGGCGGTCACAGGGGACATCACCCTTGCCTCAACGCTGATGTTCATGCTGACCTTCATGTGGACGCCACCGCATTTCTGGGCTTTGGCGCTATTTATGAATTCGGATTATGACAAGGCCAAGGTGCCGATGCTCACCGTGACACACGGTAGACGCGCGACCCGTGCCCATATCCTTGTCTACACCGTTGCACTGGTGATGACGGCTTTTGCCTTGTTCCTTACGCCACTTGCTGGATGGACCTATCTGGTGGTTGCCGTGGTGATGAACGCTGCATTCCTCAAGGGCGCATGGGACATCTACCGCCGTGACGAGGTGCAGGCCGAGGCCGACAACTATAAAGTCGAGAAGTTCGTCTTTAAACTGTCTCTCGCCTATCTGTTCTTACATTTTACAGCCCTGATGGTGGACAAAGCGCTCCTCGGTTTCGGTATTGGAGGCCCATTCTAATGGCCATTGCTCACCTTCATAAAGTTCACGAGAACCGCAAGTCTCGCAATGTCGGGCTCGGGATCGTGCTTGGTCTGTTCGTCGTTTTGGTGATGGGGTTGACCGTTGTTAAACTGACCGCCCAAAACGAGGCCTTGATGCCTGGCGTCGGGCCTGCGCAACAAGGGGTGAACCAGTAATGTCTGCCGCAAATCCGAAAAAGACGGCTCTCATCCTTGTTGGTGTTGTCGTCATGATGGGCGGGCTCGCATGGGCATCCGTTCCGTTCTATTCGTGGTTCTGCAAGGTCACGGGCTTTGGCGGCGAAACTGCGGTGGCCGATGCCGGTTCTGATGTGATTCTCGACGAGACCATCAAAATCCGTTTCGACGCGTCTATTGATCGCGGTTTCCCGTGGGAGTTCCGCCCCGTCGAACGCGAGATGGAGCTACGCATCGGCGAGACGGGCTTGGCGTTTTACGAGGCCATAAACACCTCCGACCGTCCGGTTGCAGGGACTGCTACATACAATGTCGCCCCCTTTGAGGCGGGCGGATTTTTCACCAAAATCGACTGCTTTTGCTTTACCGAGCAAATTTTGCAACCCGGAGAGCGCGTGCTGATGCCTGTGACTTTCTATGTCGACCCCGAAATCACCACGGACAGAGATGCAAAATTCGTGCATCGTATTACGCTGTCCTATACATTCTACGAAACAGATCTGCCGGAAGACTACGCCGCTCTTGAGAGTGACAAGGTCGAATCGACAGGTCTCAACTAACCCGATCAGGGACCATCTCAAGGGAGAGGGACGCACCAATGGCGCACGAAAAGAACCACGACTATCACATTTTGCCGCCGTCGCCGTGGCCACTGCTTGGCGCAGTTGCAGCATTTGTCATGCTGTTCGGCGCTGTTCAGTGGATGGCCAACGACAATCCGTTCATCTTTTTGATCGGCTTTGTTGGTGTGCTCTACGTGATGTGGAGCTGGTGGCGTGATACCATTCTGGAAAACCAAGCGGGCGATCACACCCCAGTGGTTCGTATCGGTCTGCGCTACGGCTTCATCATGTTTATCATGTCCGAAGTGATGTTCTTTGCTGCTTGGTTCTGGGCGTTTTTCAAAAACGCTTTGTATCCGATGTACGAATACGCAGGCACAGAATACGTCAAGCCAGAGATCATTCCTGTCGACGCCTTCCACTTGCCGCTGATTAACACGCTGCTTTTGTTGTGTTCCGGCGCAATGGTCACATGGGCGCACCACGCGCTTGTTCACGGCAATATCCGCAAGGACATCGTTGCCGGTCTCGCAGGTGGCGTTCTGTTCGGTGCTGTGTTCACCCTGTTCCAAGCCTACGAATATTACGAACTTCTTGTGCATGAAGGCTGGTCCTTTGGCGGCGAGTTCTTCTACGGCTCCTTTTTCATGGCGACGGGCTTCCACGGTGCTCACGTGATCATCGGCACCATCTTCTTGTTGATCTGCCTGTTCCGTGCGCAACGCGGCCACTTCACACCCGAAGATCACATCGGTTTCGAGGCTGCTGCTTGGTACTGGCACTTCGTGGACGTTGTCTGGCTCTTCCTCTTCGTTGCGGTCTACATCTGGGGCCAATAAGCTCTGAGAGGTTTCGCCTGTAATCAATACGGATTAGAAGGGCGCGGGGAGGTTATCCCTGCGCCCTTTGCTTTTGGAGAGTCCCATGCGCCGCGGCTTTGTCACAACACTGGTCTTCGGGCTGATTGGCCTGAGTATCCTGATCTCACTTGGCATTTGGCAGATGAGACGTATCCCGCAAAAAGCGGCGGTGATTGCCCAGATCGAAGCGATGATCCACGACGCGCCTGTTGCGCTGCCCGAGCAGCCCGATCCGTTGCGTGATGCCTACCTTCCCGTGACCGTGCGCGGCACATTCGGCGATGCCGAGCTTCATGTGTTGGTTTCCTCGCGTGACTATGGCGCGGGGTTTCGCATTATCGCGCCACTGACGACCGACACCGGCCGCACCGTGATGGTGGATCGCGGTTATGTTCCGACCGCTGCCAAATCAGCCACGCGCCCCAAAGGCACGGTGGAGGTGATCGGCAATCTGCAATGGCCCGATGAGCGGGATCGTTTTATCCCCGAGGATGATCTTGAGGCGAACTATTGGTACGCGCGTGACGTGGTGAAAATGGCCGAGGCTCTTGGAACTGAGCCGATCCTGATCGTAGCGCGGGAGACGACAGGGGTGGGAATTTTGCCGATGCCCGCCAGTGTCGCCTCCATTCCCAACAATCACTTTAGCTACATGGTGCAATGGTTTTTGTTCGCTGCTGTTTGGTTCGGGATGACAAGCCTGCTGCTGTGGCGTATGAGGACCAAACGCGGATAACTCTGCGCGGTGAAACGGCCCTAACAAGGGAAAGACGAGCGATGAAATATATCTCCACACGCGGCCAAGCGCCCGAACTGTCGTTTGAAGATGCCATGCTCACGGGGCTGGCCTCTGATGGCGGGCTCTATGTGCCTGCGACCATCCCGACACTGTCGGCGGATGAGATCGCGGCCTTTGCGGGGCAATCCTACGAAGAGATCGCGTTTCGCGTGATGAAGCCCTTTATCGGTGAGACCTTCACCGATTCCGAGTTCAAAGAGATCATCGCCAAAGCCTACGCCACATTTGGACACGACGCCCGTGCGCCGCTTGTTCAACTCGGCCCGAACCATTTCCTGCTTGAGCTGTTTCATGGTCCGACCTTGGCGTTCAAGGATTTCGCAATGCAACTCATCGGTCAGCTGTTCCAAGCCGCGCTTGAGCGTCGCGGGGAACGCGTGACCATTGTCGGCGCGACCTCGGGTGATACGGGCTCGGCGGCGATTGAGGCCTTCAAGGGGCTGCACAACGTCGATGTTTTTATCCTATTCCCGCATGGTCGCGTCTCTGATGTGCAACGCCGTCAGATGACCACGCCGACCGAGGACAACGTCCATGCGCTCGCTGTCGAGGGTGACTTCGATGACTGTCAGGCGGCGCTCAAAGAGATGTTTGCCGACCATGAGTTCCGCGACGGCGTGAAACTTGCCGCTGTCAATTCGATCAACTGGGCGCGGGTTCTGGCGCAGGTGGTATACTATTTTACCTCTGCCGTGTCGCTCGGCGCGCCGCATCGCTCTGTGTCCTTTACCGTGCCAACGGGCAATTTTGGGGATATCTTCGCGGGCTATATCGCCAAGCGTATGGGGCTTCCCATTGACAAACTGGTGATCGCGACCAACCAGAACGACATTCTTCACCGCACGATGGAAACAGGGGCCTGCACCAAGCAAGGCGTCACTCCGTCAATTTCCCCGTCGATGGATATCCAAGTTAGCTCCAACTTCGAGCGGGCTTTGTTTGATGTCTATGATCGCGAAGGCGCTGCCATTGCGCAGTTGATGGATGAATTTAAATCGGGTGAGTTTAAAATCTCCCAAGGGGCGATGGACCGTTTGCGCGATCTGTTCGGCTCTGGTCGGGTCTCCGAGGAAGAAACCTCCGCCACGATCAAGGCATTCCACACCCGCACGGGTGAGGTGCTCTGCCCACACACCGCTGTCGCGGTGAAGGTGGCCGAGGCACATCTGTCTGATGTGCCAATGATTTCTCTCTCTACGGCGCATCCCGCAAAGTTCCCCTCCGCTGTTGAGGACGCCTGTGGCATCCACCCCGATTTGCCCGAACGGATGGGGGATTTGTTTGGCAAAGACGAACGCTTCACCGTTGTCCCTAATGATTTAGCCGCGCTCAAAGCGTTGGTGAAGGAGCGTATCGCTTGACCGTCCAAATCCACACTCTGTCCAACGGTTTTCGGATCGCCACTGAACATATGCCCGGGATGGAAAGCGCCTCAATCGGCGTGTGGGTTTTGGCTGGCGGCCGCCATGAACGGATCGAGCAGAACGGCATTGCGCATTTTCTCGAACATATGGCCTTTAAAGGGACCAAGCGGCGCTCGCCTCTGGAGATCGCAGAGGTGCTTGAAAATGTCGGGGGCTATCTGAACGCCTATACCTCGCGCGAGGCTACCGCCTATTATGCCCGCGTGCTGAAAGACGACGTGTCTTTGGCGCTCGACGTGATTGGAGACATCTTGATGAACCCCGTGTTCGATCCACGCGAGTTGGAGGTGGAACGCGGTGTGATTTTGCAAGAGATCGGTCAGTCTCTTGATACACCTGACGATGTGATTTTTGATTGGCTACAAGAGGCGGCCTATCCGGCGCAGCCGCTCGGGCGCACCATTTTGGGCCCCACCGAGCGGGTGAATGCGTTTTCGCGCGAAGACCTCGCAGGATTTGTTGCCGAGCATTATTGCCCCGAGCGCATGGTTCTGTCGGCAGCGGGAGCGGTGGATCATGACACGCTCGTGCGCGAAGCCGAGGCGATTTTTGGCGGGCTGCCTAAACGCGGGAACGATTTGGCCGACAATGCTGTCTTCCGTGGCGGCGAAGTACGCCGGTCCAAAGACCTCGAACAAGCGCATTTTACACTCGCGTTTGAAGGTCCGGGCTACCGCGATGAGGACATTTATGTCGCCCAGACAGCCGCAACGGCCTTGGGCGGTGGAATGTCGTCGCGCCTGTTTCAAACCATCCGCGAACAGCGCGGCCTGTGCTATACAATCTACGCCCAGTCGGGCGCCTACTTTGATACCGGCCTGACCACGATCTACGCAGGAACATCGGGCGACGAGATCAAAGATCTGGCCGAGCTGACCATCGACGAGATCAAACGTGCCGCCAATGAGATGAGAGCCGACGAGGTAGACCGCGCCCGCGCTCAGATCAAGGCTGGTCTGTTGATGGGCTTGGAAAGCCCCTCAAGCCGCGCCGAGCGCAACGCGCGCATGATCGGCATATGGAACCGTGTGCCCGAACTGTCCGAAACCGTTGCTCGCATTGATGATGTGAGTGTGGAGAAGGCTCGCAATTTCCTCGCCTCTATGGGGCAGGGACGAGCGGCCATGGCGCTTTACGGTCCGATTGATCAAACGCCCTCCTTGGAGGCGCTGCAAGACAGGTTTGCTGCTTGATGCTCACGCGAAAGCCCAAAGTCCGCATAGAAACGGAGCGTATGACGCTTCGGTTGCCACAACATAGCGACTTTCGGAATTGGGCACAGTTGCGCGATATGAGCCGCGAATTCTTGCAGCCGTGGGAGCCGAAATGGGCCGATGACCATCTGTCGCGCAAGGCCTTTTCCAATCGTGTCTATTGGGCGGAACGCGCGGTGAAATCGGATACTGGATTGCCTGTGTTCCTGATCCGCCGCGCCGACAACGCCTTGCTCGGTGCGATTACGCTCGACAACATCCGCCGCGGCCCTGCGCAATCTGGAACCATCGGCTATTGGGTCGGTGCGCCTTATGCCCGTGAGGGCTATATGCGTGAGGCTATTGAGGCGGTGACGCATTACGCCTTTGCCAAATTGGACCTCAGCCGCATCGAGGCCGCATGTCTGCCCGAAAACGTCGCCTCGCGCGGGGTGCTTGAGAAGGCGGGCTTCAAATATGAAGGCGTCGCGCAGGCCTATTTGCAAATCAACAACCGCTGGCGCAATCATGTGCTTTACTCGGCCCTGCGTAGCGATCGTCGCGGACGCACCGAGGTTGGTCTGGCCTAATCTCGACAGGAGGTATGATCGTGTAGCGTTGGATTGTCTTTTTGCGTGTGAACAGTGCAAATTGTCGATGGCATAGTGCCTGCCTTTTTGAATGAAAGACCCCACCCGATGACCCATGCCCCAACTCCAGACTTTTTGGCTCAACTGACTGCGGCTTTGCCCGAGGGGACGTTTCGTCCGCGTCAGGCGGGTGAATTGGACGATCCGCGTGGGCGTCATGAGGGGCGCGCGGCCTTGGTCGCGCGGCCGCGCACGGTGGAGCAGGTCGCCACAATCGTGCGTATGTGTAACGCAGAGGGAGTCGGTGTTGTCCCGCTTGGGGGCGGGACGGGGTTGGTTCTAGGTCAAGTGGCCTATGACGGACCTGAGCCGATAGCCATTTCGCTGGAGCGCATGAGCGCCGTGCGGGGTGTGTATCCGACCGAGAATGTGATTGTGGTCGAGGCAGGCGCGATTTTGGCCAATGTGCAGGCGGCTGCCGAGGCCGAGGACCGTCTCTTTCCCTTGTCGCTTGCTGCCGAAGGGGCGTGTCGGATCGGCGGCAATCTGGGCACCAATGCGGGCGGGCTGAATGTGCTGCGCTATGGCAATGCGCGGGACTTATGTTTGGGCCTTGAGGTGGTGATGCCCTCAGGCGAGATTTGGCATGGGCTGAAACGGCTGCGCAAAGACAACACGGGCTATGATCTCAAGAACCTGATGATCGGCTCTGAAGGGACGCTTGGCATCATCACTGCCGCCGCATTGCGCCTGTATCCGCGTCCCAAACAGGAGGCCGCGGCCTTTATGGCGGTGACGGACCCGCAAGCGGCGTTGGACCTACTGTCCTTAGCGCGGGATATGATCGGAGAGGGCATTTCTGCCTTTGAGCTCATCTCGGGTGTTGGACTGGATTTTCTGACCGAGACTTTGCCCGAAGTGCGCCAACCCTTTGCGGAGCGCCCCGAGTGGTGCGTGTTGATCGACCTTGGTCTGTCGGGGCAGGGGGAGCCGCAAGAGGCGCTTGGGGCGCTGTTCGAGGCTGCGTATGACGCGGGCCTGGTCAGCGATGGTGTGATTTCGTCGAGTGCGGCGCAGCGAGCCGAATTTTGGGCGGTGCGCGAGCGTATCCCTGAGGGAAACAAGCGGATCGGGTCGATTTCGAGCCACGATATTTCCGTGCCATTGTCGCGCATCCCTGCGTTCATCCCAGACGGGATCGCGCGGCTGAAAGCGTTGGGCGATATCCGCGTGAATTGCTTTGGCCACTTGGGAGATGGCAACCTGCATTACAACGTCTTCCCTGCCAAAGGGCAGACGCGGGAGGCCTATGAGAGCATTCGGGCGCAGGTCAAAAAGACGGTCCATGATTTGGTCTACGAGTATGACGGATCGGTGAGCGCCGAACACGGTGTCGGGCGGCTCAAGGTCGAGGATCTGGAGCGTTATCAAGATCCCGTAAAACTGGCCGCGATGCGTGCGATCAAGGATGTGTTGGACCCCAATGGCATCATGAACCCCGGTGCGGTGTTGCGGGTGCGTGATTGACGCGACGCGCTCCGATGGTGTGGCACACCCCGAAAAAGTTTACGCCCTGATCGGGGGGGGGCGATCAGGGCGCAATTTAGAAATTGATGTTTTCACATCGGGTGCAAGCAACGTTCCTTGCCCCCAAGGAACGGCTCATGCTTACGAGGTAAATCTTTACCAAAGTGTTCACGTGCCTTCGAAATCGCAAAGAGCGTGAACGGAATAACCTAAATCTTCCAGAACCTTGCGCCCGCCAAGCTCGGGCAGGTCAACGATGAAGGTTGTTCCCACAATCTCGCCGCCCAGACGTTCGATCAATTTGATCCCAGCTTTGGCGGTGCCACCCGTGGCCAGAAGGTCATCCACGATGAGGATTTTCTCGCCCGCTTTGATGGCGTCGTCGTGGATTTCCACAACGGCTTCCCCATATTCGAGGGTATAGGCCTCGGAGATCACCTTGCCCGGCAGCTTGCCCTTTTTGCGCACGGGAACGAAGCCCACGGACAGTTGGTGGGCAATCGCGCCACCAAGGATGAACCCGCGGGCCTCAAGGCCTACGACCTTATCGATCTGTTTGCCCACAAACGGGTCAAGCATCTGGTCAATTGCCAAACGCATGCCGCGAGGATCGGCAAACAAGGTTGTCACATCGCGAAACATGATCCCTTCGTGGGGAAAATCAACAATTGTGCGAATGTAGTCTTTGACGGTTTTCATCTGAGGGTCCTTAGAATTCGTGGTCTGTGCGTTCACAACGCAAGCATCCGTCCGGCGACGGCGTCGAGTTTGGCAACAATGGCGGGATCGCGTTTTTCGGGGGCGGTCATGATCGCATATTCCAAAGCGCGGTCACATCCGTGGGCACACGGTGCGTAGGCGGAGGTCAATAGCGCGGGCAGGGCGGCGACGAGGCTTTTTGCATGAGCCGTGTTAGCGACGAGCGTGGCGATGATCGCGTTGATATCGACCTCACCGTGTTCAGGGTGCCAACTGTCGTAATCCGTCACCATCGCCACAGAGGCGTAGCACATTTCGGCTTCGCGGGCGAGTTTGGCCTCGGGCATATTGGTCATGCCAATCACATCCGCGCCCCAACCTTCGCGGTACATGCGGCTTTCTGCAATGGACGAGAATTGCGGGCCTTCCATCGCCAGATATGTCCCCCCCATGTGAACCGTCACACCGGTTTGACGCGCAGCCTCATAGGCCAGACCCGACAGGCGGGCACAGGTGGGGTGCGCGAGCGAGACATGGGCGACGAGGCCCGTGTCGAAGAAAGTTTTGTCGCGATTCACGGTGCGGTCGATGAATTGGTCGACGATGACAAAATCACCGGGGGCAAGTTCGTCGCGAAATGATCCCACGGCGGAGACGGACAACAGATCCGTCACGCCAAGGCGCTTGAGCGCGTCGATGTTGGCGCGGTAGGGCACAGAGGTCGGGGTGTGGATATGCCCGCGCCCGTGACGTGGTAGAAACGCCATTTTGACGCCATCCAAGGTGCCGGTAAAGATCGCGTCGGAGGGATCACCCCACGGTGTTTCAACATGCACCCATTTGCCGTCTTCAAGCCCGTCGATTTCATAGACGCCCGAGCCGCCCATCACGCCAATCATTCGTTCCATCTGTGCCTCGTTCTTGTGGAATGTGTGCCAATTGTGCGGCGCTGTGGCGCGGTGCGCAAGGGTAAACGCCGTGGTGCAGCCTGACCTGCGCACCAAGTGATGTTATCATTGTTGCATGCCCCCTTATGCCATTTTGTTGTGCGCTCCCCTTTGCTTTTGGCGCTAACACTGTATAGAACGCGCCCAAACGCACATATCCAAAAAATTGGGGAACTCCCGTGATTCAATCGGCACTCGCATCTTTTGCGAAGAACATGTCCATTTCTGGTGGCAGCACCAAATTGACACCGACACAATTAAAAACCGAAGTTTTGTCAGGCCTGACTGTGGCCTTGGCTCTTGTCCCTGAAGCTGTGGCCTTTGCCTTTGTCGCGGGGGTTCACCCGCTGGTGGGCCTTTACGCGGCCTTTATGGTCGGTTTGATCACCGCCATTTTTGGCGGGCGTCCCGGAATGATCTCGGGCGCGACGGGGGCTTTGGCCGTTGTCATGGTGGCGCTCGTGGCCGAGCATGGGGTTGAATACCTCTTTGCCACCGTCGTGCTGATGGGCATTCTGCAAATCCTTGCGGGCGTGTTTCGTCTGGGTAAATTCATCCGATTGGTGCCGCATCCCGTGATGCTCGGCTTTGTGAACGGTCTGGCGATTGTGATCTTCCTCGCCCAGATGACGCAGTTCAAACAGCCGGGCTCGGACACATTTATGACGGGCGGCCCATTGATGATCATGCTCGTTTTGGTCGGTCTGACGATGGCGGTTGTGCATTTCCTGCCCAAAGTGACCAACATCATTCCCGCGCCGCTTGCGGGGATTTTGGTCACAGCGATTGTTGTGATCGCCTTTGATCTGCCCGTGCCGCGCGTAGGCGATATGGCCGCGATTAAAGGTGGCTTGCCACAGTTCCACATTCCCGCCGTTCCAATGTTTGACAGCTTTGCACAGTTCCAACACGTGATGGAAATCATCTTCCCCTACGCGTTGATCCTTGCTGCGATTGGCCTCATTGAGAGCCTTTTGACCCTGAACCTCGTGGGCGAAATCAAGGGCGAGCGCGGTGGCGTGTCCCAAGAGTGTATCGCTCAAGGGGCTGCTAACGTGGCCACAGGCTTCTTTGGTGGCATGGGCGGTTGTGCGATGATCGGTCAGTCGATGATCAACGTGAAATCGGGCGGGCGCACGCGTATCTCCGGTATCGCGGCGGCCCTGTTCCTGTTGGCCTTCATCATGGTGGCCTCGCCGCTAATTGAACAAATCCCGCTCGCCGCTTTGGTTGGTGTGATGTTCATGGTGGTGATCGGCACATTCGCATGGAACTCGTTTAACGTGATGCGCAAGGTTCCCCGCACCGATGCATTCGTGATCGTTCTCGTGACCGTTGTTACCGTGCTCGAAGACCTTGCTATCGCGGTGGTCGTAGGGGTGATCGTCTCGGCCTTGGCCTACGCATGGCAAAACGCCTCACGCATTCATGCGAAACGCTACGAGACCCCAGAAGGCGCGAAAGTCTACCAGATCCAAGGCCCATTGTTCTTTGGCTCTGCCGAAGGGTTCCAAGAGTTGTTTGACCCTGCCTCTGATCCGTCCGTGGTCATTATTGATTTCGCAGACAGCCGTGTGGCTGACCAATCGGCGCTGACGGCGATCGAGGCTGTGGCCCTCAAATACGAGGCCGCAGGCAAAACGATCCAACTGCGTCACCTCAGCCACGACTGCCACAGATTGCTCAATAAAGCGGGCCACCTGATGGTCGATAGCGACGATGATCCCGATTACGAAATCGCCACGGATTACCAGGTCCGCACCGGTATCTTGGGCGCGGGTCACTAGAGCGCTGCGATAAGTGATATGAGAAAGGCCCTTCCGTTCGGAGGGGCCTTTTCTTATGCGTTACGGTCCTGTCCCGTCAGTCGTTCGGGCGCACGAGTTCGAACACCTCTTTGACCTCGGCGTAATCGCGGTAGCCCAAGCGTGACAGCATCCGTGCTTTGACGACATCAAAGCGGCCGTCCACCACACAGTCGTCGCGCATGTGGATACCGACCACTTCGCCGAATATCGCGTAATTATCCGCCCCCGCCAGGCGCACCACCTGTGTGAGTTTGCATTCAAGCGACGCAGGGGCGTTGGCTACACGCGCACAGGCGATCTCGCCGCAGTCCGCGCGCACGGCCCCTGAATGGGCAAATTCGTCCTCGTGGTGCGCGAGAGCGGCGGAGGACAGGTTCATCACATGTGCAGCCTCGGCACCGACGATATTGACGCAAAAGACGCCCGTTTGTTCGATATTGGTCAGCGTATCCTTGCGAGAAGTCGAGGCGAACATGACTTGGGGTGGCTCATAAGCCACGGCGTTAAAGAACGAATAGGGCGCGAGATTGTCGTGGCCATCAGCTGAGCGCGTTGAAATCCACCCGATAGGGCGCGGCGATACAATCGCATTGAACGGATTGTGGGGCAGGCCGTGGCCGTCTGCGGGGCGGTAAAACATCTTGCGTCTTTCTCGGAGGGCGGGCGTCAGTCATAAAGGTGCGTTGCCCCTCCCTTAGTCCCATGTTAGCAAAATTTCGAGAACAAACTGGACTCGCTGCGACATAAGGGACGCACTGCGGGCAGAGGCAGGGAGCACGCGGTGTATCGGGTCGACGTCGAAACGGCGGATGATTATTGGGAGGTGGAATACCTTTACGACACCTGTTTCGCACCAGGGCGTGAGCTGCTGTCCTCTTATCGTTTGCGCCACGGGGTCCAACGTGTGACCGATTTGTGCATTGTTGCGCGAGACGAGGGCGAGGTTCTTGCCGCAGCGATCCGCTACTGGCCTGTCCGTATCGGCGCTCAGGGCGCGAGGGCACTTTTGCTCGGGCCGATTGCGGTCCACCCGACGCGGCAGGGCGAGGGCCTAGGCGGGCTATTGATGACCGACAGTCTTGAACGGGCGGCCAATCTTGGATGGGAACGCGTGCTTTTGGTGGGCGATGCGCCCTATTATTCACGCTTTGGTTTCGAGCGGCTCGACGGAGTTGTGATGCCTCCGCCAACCAACCCCGACCGTGTCTTGGGGTATTCCTTGATTGAGGGGGCTTGGGACGGTGTGACGGGTGAGGTCGAAAAGGCGATTTAGACCTGTTTGCCTTGGCAAATGCACCGTGCATCCCCACATTGATGCTATGACACACAAAGCACCCGCACTCACCGATGGCGACAATATCGTTTTGCACGCTCCGACAGAGGCGGCGATTGCCGATCTGGCGCGCAAACTCAAACGGGCCAATAACCCAGGAATGCAGGTCCTAAATCTCGTGGGCGGTACAGCAGACGGGTTGTTTGGCAAGCTGCCCAAACCCGTGCGCGGTGGGTTGGAAAGCGCCACGCTCTCGGCGCTGGAGTTGGCCTTTGACGGCGCGTCGCGCACGCGGGCCAATGGCTATACCGGTGGCGGATGGCTGAGCCGTGCAATGTCATCGGCCTTGGGTGCCGTTGGTGGGGCAGGGGGATTGCCCACGGCTTTGGCTGAATTGCCAGTGACCACAACCGTGCTGTTGCACACCATCCAAGGTGTCGCGGAAGAATACGGGTTTGATCCCGCGCGCGATGATGTGCGCAAAGCCTGTATCCAGACCTTTGCCGCAGCGGGGCCACTGGCCGATGATGATGGTGCTGATCTGGGATTTCTGGCAGCGCGAACCACGCTGACCGGAGCCACATTGAACGGGATTATCGCCAAAGTCGCGCCGCGGTTCTCAATTGTTTTGGGGCAAAAACTTGCCACGCAAACCGTGCCTGTTCTAGGGGCCGTTGCGGGGGCTGCAACAAACTACGCCTATACAGCCTATTATCAGGACATGGCGCATGTGACCTTTGGCATGATGCGTATGGCCGAAGATTCCGCCGAGCCCTATGAGGTGCTCAAGCAACGATTGGCCGTGGCCTATAAGGCGCTGTAGCGCGGCTTAGACCGCGATGCCATTGTCCGACAGATAGCCCACAATTGCCGAGCGGACGGATTGATCGCCTCGCTCTGCGGCGGCGTCTACAAGGGCGACCACCTCATCGAGATTGACCTTGCGCAGCACGGATTTGACTGGACCGATAGAGGCGGGGCGCATCGACAAGGTGCGCACCCCCATTGCGGCAAAGGCCACGGCCTCGACGGGCCGGCCTGCATCCTCACCACAAAAAGATACGGGTGTGCCGTGGGTGTTACAGCGCTCAACGATTTGACGGATAAAGGTCAAGAACGACACGTTCAGGGTATCATACCGGCGGCGCACCCGTTCGTTTTCACGGTCTGCGGCAAAGAAGAACTGTTTGAGATCATTGCCGCCGATGGAGATGAAATCGGTTTCTTTGAAGAACTGATCGGGCGCGAAGGCGAGCGACGGGGTTTCCAACATCGCGCCCACTTCAACGTCTGAGGGCAGCACATGGCCCAAGCGTTTTTCGTTCGCCAGCTCGGCGTCCAACATGGCCTTGGCGGCGCGGAACTCTTCGAACTGTGCCACAAACGGGAACATGATGGACAAGGGACGTCCTGCACAGGCGCGAATGAGGGCTTGCAACTGCATCCGCATCACGCCGCGTTTGTCGAGGCCCACACGAATTGCACGCCACCCCATTGCGGGGTTCGGCTCGTCTTGCGGCTTCATATACGGCAGCACTTTGTCCGAGCCGATATCAAGGGTGCGAAAGGCGACACGTTTGCCGCGGGCGGCATCCATGACGCGCCCGTAAATGGAGGCCAGTTCACCCCGACGCGGTACTTTGTTGCGGATCAGGAATTGAAGCTCGGTGCGAAACAGTCCCACACCCTCGGCACCTGAGGAGGTCAGTGAGGGCAGGTCGGCCATCAATCCGGCGTTCATGTGCAGCCCGATGCGCTTTCCACAGGTGGTGGTGGCGGGCAGATCGACGAGGCCGACATAGCGTTCCACGGCCTGTGCCTGCATCGCGATTTTCTCGCGAAAGGCGCGGGCAACGTTGTCTTCGGGGCGCAGATGCACGATCCCTTGATCGCCGTCGATGAGGATATGATCGCCATTGAGCGCCTGAGTGGTGATGCGGTCGGCGTGGATCACAAGCGGGATTGCCCATGCACGGGCCACTACAGCGGCGTGACTGCCCACGGAGCCATGCTCCAACACAATGCCGCGTAGGTTCTTGCCGTAGTCCAGCAGCTCCCCAGGTCCGATATTGCGCGCAATGAGAACCGCGTTTTCGGGCATCTCGGCACCTGTCTCGTGGCCTTGTCCCGTCAAAATCCGCAACAGGCGGTTGGACAGGTCGTCAAGGTCATGCAGCCGTTCGCGCATATAGGGGTCGGACGAGGAGGACAGACGCGTGCGCGCCACCGATTGCTCTTTCTCGACGGCGGCTTCGGCAGAGAGGCCACGGGTGATGTCAGCCTCCATACGGCGCATCCATCCGCGCGAGTTGGCAAACATGCGGTAGGTTTCCAAGACTTCGCGTTGGTCTTTGTCCTTTGGCCCCAGATGCGAGAGCATTTCATCCACGGAAATGCGCAGCGTATCTACAGCTTCCGTGAGGCGTTTGGTTTCGACTTCGGGATCATCTGCCACGGGATTGGTGACGACGACTCGCGGTTCGTGGAGATAGACATTGCCTTCCGCCACGCCCTCTTGGCCTGTTGTGCCTCGGAACATGACGGGTTGAGTATGCACGCTAAAGGCGGAATCTTCACCGACAAACGCGCCGAGTTCATTCATTTCGGCCAAGACCATTGCGACCACTTCGAGGGCGTAAACCTCGTCGCCGGAAAACTGGCGGGCCTGTTTGGATTGGACCACCAAGACGCCAAGTGTTTCGCCGAGGCGTTGGATCGGCAATCCGAGGAAGGAAGAGTAAATTTCCTCACCTGTTTCAGGCATATAGCGAAAGCCGCGCTCAGAGGGGGCATCTGCGGTGTTGATGGTACGTTTGGAGCGGGCCACGCGGCCGACGAGCCCTTCGCCTACGCGCATACGGGTCTGGTGGACGGCTTCCGCTTTGAGGCCTTCAGTGGCGCAAAGCTCCAAGGTATCGCTATCACGAAACAGGTAAATGGAGCACACTTCGGTGCCCATGCTATCCGCAATCAGGTGGGTAATATGATCGAGGCGTTCTTGGCTTCCCGTATCTTCAGCCAGCGTATCACGCAGGCGACCGAGAAGCTTTCGACTGTCACTTTCGCTTCCGTCTTGCATCCGTTCTGATCGTCCCTGCCTGTTTTTGCCCCCTTAAAGAGGTGATAGGTTCGTTTAGAGCACAAATGGGGGCGGGTGCCAGTGCAAATCAACCCCAAGACGCACATCAAGGCGCTTTGAGCGTAAAATCGCATAGTTTTCCGACAGTTAATGCTGCAACTGCAAAGATATGCTGCATCTGCGAGGTCGATTTGTGCCCCAAAAACCTGTGGAGAAGGTGCTTTTTTGGCCTGAGTTAGATGAGGGTCGGGGGGCATCCCATTGGGACAAAAGAAACCCCCGCGCCTCACGGGAAGGGCGGGGGCAAGCTGTTTAAGGGAGTATGTCGACCGTTAAACTTGGTCGAGATTGAACGCATCGTGCAGCGCTTGCACGGCCAGCTCCGTGTACTTGCGATCAACCAGAACGGAGATTTTGATCTCCGAGGTGGCGATGACTTTGAGGTTGATGCCCTCTTTGGACAGAACCTCGAACATCTTGGCGGCGACACCCGATTGGGAGCGCATACCGATGCCAACGAGCGAGATTTTGGCGACGTCCGGATCGCAGAGCAATTCGGAGAAGTTGATCCCGCCACTTACCTTGGCGGCGTCAAGTGCGGCCTTGGCGCGTGCCACCTGATCGGTGGGGCACGAGAACGTCATATCGGTCTCGCCATTGTCGGAGATGTTTTGCACGATCATATCGACGTTAATGCCCGCTTCGGCCAAGGGGCCAAAGATGGCGGCGGCGATACCGGGACGGTCGGCCACCGCAACGAGGGTCATTTTCGCTTCTTCGCGCGATGCGGCGATGCCGGAGACAGGTTGGTTTTCCACGATTTCCTCCTCGGCACAGATCAACGTGCCAGCATTGGGGTCATATTCCTCGAACGACGACAAAACGCGCAGCTTGACGCCATAGCGCATGGCAAGCTCGACGGAGCGTGTTTGCAGCACCTTCGCGCCCAATGAGGCCAGCTCAAGCATCTCTTCGAAGGCGATTTTTTCCATCTTGCGCGCTTTGTTCTCAATGCGCGGGTCGGTGGTGTAAACGCCGTCAACGTCGGTGTAGATATCGCAGCGCTCTGCGCCGAAAGCAGCGGCAAAGGCCACTGCCGTGGTGTCCGAGCCGCCACGGCCAAGTGTGGTGATGCGGCCTTCGGGCGAAATGCCTTGGAAGCCTGCGACCACGGCCACTTTCATGCCTTCGTCGAATTTGGCGGTGATGTTGTCGGTCGGGATCTCTTCGATCCGGGCGGCACCATGCGCGGAGGTGGTCTTGAGCGGCACTTGCCAGCCCTGCCAGGACCGCGCAGGCACGTCCATTTCCTGAAGCGTCAAGGCCATGAGACCCGCCGTCACGTTCTCGCCCGAGGAGACAATGGCGTCATATTCACGCGCATCGTACATCGGGGAGGTGTCGTTGACATAGCCGACAAGTTTGTTGGTTTCGCCCGACATGGCGGAGACCACGACGATAACGTCGTAGCCATTGGCCACTTCGCGTCCCACGCGCTTTGCAGCGCGTTTGATTTTGTCGAGCGTAGCGACAGATGTGCCGCCGAATTTCATCACGAGAACTGGCATCTGGGCCTCATCTCCCCCGTCTGAATGATCTGGGGTTCTTTAAGAGTGCTAGGGGGAAAGGGCAAGGCCATGCGGGGGAACGCGCGACTTTTTTGCACTGCGCGTTGCGGTCAGTCCTCCAAATGGCGCAATGTGTGCGTCAGTTGGTGTTGCGCTTGGGCGTAAAGGGCAAGGGCATGACCGAGATGCCATCCTCAAGCAAGGCTTTTGCATCGGCCAGATTGGCCTCGCCATAGATAGATCGCGCGGGGGCGTCACCGTCGTGCATGGCGCGGGCCTGTTTGGTAAATTCAAGCCCCACGTAGTCGGAGGTGCTTTCCACATGTTTGCGCATCGCCTCAATGGCGCGTTCCGTGTCATTGGCGGGAGCCGAGAGCGGTGTCGGAATGGCGTCGGGCGTGGTGTCTGGCGTGATGTCCGACGGCTCTTGCTGCACATGAGTTTCAGCATCAGGCGCGGCGCTCTTGCGCGCGGTAGAGACAGGCGGGGCCATGAGAGCCTTGCTCACCGTCTCGCTACCACAAACGGGACAGCTCATCTGACCCGCAGCTTTCAACATGTCAAAGCTGTCAGCGGATTTAAACCAACTGTCAAAGCTGTGATCGTTCGAGCATTTGAGCGTGTAGCGGATCATGGGAACTCGCGGTGAAGGTTGTTGTCGTCGGCTTGGGGAGATGCGCCCTATATCCATATATAGGGCGCATGTGTGCGGTGCAAAAGGGTGTGAACAGGTCTGTGAGTTATAGGCCGCGCGGATCAAATTTGCGGATGATCTGTGCCAACTCGGGAAATGGTACGCGTGAGGCGGCCTTTTGGGGCGACATCCATTTGCGTTTGCGTTGCCCCTTTTCCGGGAAGTCGTCGAGCATTTCGGCCACTTGCAGCGGGAATACGGCAACGACACAGGGTATTGGCGTCGTGTCGGGAGAGCGCAGTTTTTTGTAGGAGTAGATTCCGAGGCAGACTTCGGATGGGGAGCCTTTGACGCCGGCCTCTTCCCATGCTTCGGTGGCGGCGGCTTCGGCGGGGGTGGCTTTATGCATTGGCCATCCCTTTGGAATGATCCACCGTTTGCGATTGCGCGACTTGATCAACAGCACCTGTAGTTTGTCGTCTTTTACACGCCAACACAGGGCGCCGAATTGTGTGCGCACACCCGTTTTGGGCGTGTTGCCCAGTTTCAGGCGACGTTGTTTGGTTTTGATTGGCGACATATGGGTCATTGTCTGCTCGGAGTGCTTTTTTACAGGTTAACCCTAACGGGCAAACAGACGAAAGCATTTTCGTCCCTTATTGGTGATGTTCCGTGCGGGGAGGTGACAGGCAGGGGCGCTGCATGGCCTTTGAAAGTGCCAACCAGAAGGCGTCATAACCCGCACCGGAAATGCGCAACGGATCAAGGGCACGATGTGCGGCCTGTGCGAGATCACGCGTTTGGTCGGGGTGTGCCAACATGCTGTCCCAAGCTGTGCACAGCGATGCCGCATCGGTTACCGTGACAGCCCCGTGGGCGGCGTTCAATGCGCGATAGGCGAGAGTGTGGTTATCTACGTGAGGGCCGTGGATGATCGCCGTCTCGAACTGTTCAGGTTCAAACGGGGTATGTCCCCCACGGTCGACCAAGGAGTTGCCCATGAAGCAACACCCCGCGAGTTGATACCAAAGCGCCATCTCGCCCAAAACATCCGCAATATAGACAGGAGAGCCGTTCGGCGCGTCGCCCCGTGAACGGGAGGCATGGCGCAATCCCGCTCGATCGAGACGTGCGCAAATGTCCGCGCGGCGCGCGGGGTGGCGTGGAGCAATAATCAGGCGTGTGTCGGGATGTTTGCGGTGGATGTCGCGAAACGCCGTAATCACTGTCTTTTCTTCGCCTTCGTGCAGGGATGCGGCAAGCAGGGTTTTGTCGCGATCAAATGCAGCCGAAAACTGTGCGAGAGTGTCGGCGGGAACCGTGCCCAAGGAGACGCTGCTCACAAGGTTCATGCGTGGCAGGAGGCGTTGGGGAGAGATGCCCAGCTGCAAAAAACGCTGTTCGGATTCAACGTCGAGGGCGGCGAAGGCGGTGATGGCATTTAATGTTGTGCGAATGGCGCCACCTAAAAATGTCGACATGGCGGTGTAGCGCCGCGATGCACGTTCGGACATGCGTGCGCCAGCAACGATCACAGGGATGCCACGGCGGGCACACAGATCAAAACGGTTTGGCCATAGAGCGCGTTCAATGGCAATGAAGGCCGAGGGGCGGGTTGCGTCCATAAACCGTGTCACCGCGCCGCGCAGGTCGACAGGGGCAAGGCAGGGATGGAAACGCTGCAAATCCCATGTACGCACAAGGGCGCAAGAGGTGTCGCTATCGGTGCTGAGGATCACATGGATTGATGGATCGCGCGCCAAGGCTTCTTCGATCAGACTTCTCGCGGAGACCACTGCGCCATGAGATGTGGCGTGAATCCAGATACGTGGTGCTTCTGTGGGGATGGAGAAGGTCAGCCCTCTGGCGAAGCGTATCCGCAGCCCAGAAAGAGTTGTGCGCCCCCGCATCACCTGTAGGATGAGCAGGGCGAACAAGAGCGGTGACAGAAGTGTCAATAGAAACCGATATACGAACAAAACAACCTTCCGATGCGCGGATGGACTTGCCGCGGAATACGCGGGCGAGGGGAGGTTTGGCAAGTCTGATACCGCAGACTGTGCCTGTATTTGCGTAATTTGGCAGGGGTGCAACGGATTTTATGTTGCGCGCGATTTATGCCCTTGCCGGCGGCCTCTCTTGTGCCGTCAGGCGCAGGGTGGTTTGGGACGCTAATCGTCTTTGCTGCGGTTGAGGTAGGCCTGTGTCATGGTCATCCCGATGCGCTCAACGGTGTCGGCCAGTTTCAATTCCTGTCGTTCGCCGTAGTGTTGGCAACTGTCGAGCATCCGCATGATCACGTCGCGTTCCCGTGCCGATATGCCCTGTGCCATATCCGTGTCCTCGCCGTTTCGTGGCATGGATCGTGCGGGCACGCTTTCGGGCGCGGAGAGCGTCATGAATAGATGGACGTCGCGTGCAGAAATCACGAGCGAGAGGGTATGGGACTGGCGATAGGTCATAATGCGTCGAAGCTTTGCCAATTTTTCGGGTGTCTACAAGTTGAAACTGATGAATGTGGGCAAGGTGTTGCTGTGGTGCAAATAGTCATAGAGCCTTAACTTATCCTTAACCGTGCAGTCATCGGGTCGTGACGTGGTGTCGGATTATGCGTGCATTGGGAGTGGTTTGACAGGCGCGGCAGTGATAGCTTTGTTAACGAATGCCCCGCTCGGGGTGCCAAGGTTCGTATGCGTAGATCAAAAAGGGACTGCCCTATGCAGATAGAGACAACGTCTCTTTTGGATGTTTTGATAATCACGCCGCCCCGCTTCGGGGACCATCGCGGCTTTTTTTGCGAGAGTTGGAATGTCGCGGCGCTTGAGGCTGCGGGCGTGCACTTGCCCGTATTTGTTCAGGACAATCATTCACTGTCGCGCGAAATCGGCACGGTGCGTGGATTGCACTATCAACGCCCGCCTCATGCGCAGGGCAAATTGGTGCGCTGTGGCCGTGGGGCGATTTTTGATGTGGCCGTGGATGTGCGCAAAGGCTCTCCGACGTACGGGCAGTCCTTTGGTCTTGAGTTGTCGTATGAAAATGGCAAACAGCTTTGGGTGCCTGCGGGATTTTTGCACGGGTTTATGACGTTACAGGCCGATAGTGAGATCATTTATAAATGCACTGACCACTATGCGCCCGAATGCGATGGCGCGGTGAAATGGGACAGTTGCGGTGTCGCGTGGCCGATTGATACCGTGACGCCGGTGATTTCCGACAAAGACGCGGCGGCACAACCATTGAGCGCGTTCGAGACGCCATTCGAATTTGAGGGCTAAGGGATGAAGATACTTGTGACGGGCGGCGCTGGGTTTATCGGCTCGGCGGTGGTGCGCCTTGCGGTCGCGCGCGGGCATCATGTGGTCAATCTTGATGCTCTGACCTATGCGGCCTGTTTGGACAATGTGGCGAGCGTCGCGAATAGCTCGCTTTACGCCTTTGAGCACGTCGATATTCGTGATCGGGCGGCTCTAGATGCGGTGTTTGCCAAACATGCTCCCGACGCGGTGATGCACTTGGCGGCGGAAAGCCATGTGGACCGCTCTATCGACGGACCCTCGGATTTTGTCGAAACCAACATTACAGGCACCTTTCACCTGCTTGAGGCGGCGCGCGCCTATTGGACCTGTGCGGGTGAGCCCGACACGTTTCGGTTCCACCACATTTCCACCGACGAAGTCTTTGGCTCATTGCCCGACGATCCCGATGCGCTCTTCACCGAAGAGAGCCCCTATGACCCGCGCAGTCCCTATTCGGCGTCCAAAGCGGCGTCGGACCATTTGGTGCGGGCTTGGCATGAGACTTACGGCCTGCCTGTGGTCCTGACCAATTGTTCCAACAACTACGGCCCATTCCATTTCCCCGAAAAGCTGATCCCCGTGGTGATCCTGAATGCTTTGGCGGGGAAAGAACTGCCGATTTATGGCGACGGCTCGAACATCCGCGATTGGCTCTACGTCGAGGATCACGCCGATGCCTTGTTGCTTGTCTTGGAGAAAGGCGTGATTGGCCGTTCTTATAATGTGGGCGGAGAAAACGAGCGCACCAATCTGGAACTGGTGCAGGCGCTCTGTGCCATTCTGGATC
Organism: Celeribacter sp.; assembly: GCF_048266405.1. Lineage (GTDB taxonomy): Bacteria > Pseudomonadota > Alphaproteobacteria > Rhodobacterales > Rhodobacteraceae > Celeribacter. The sequence goes on along the minus strand of NZ_JBLWZO010000001.1, from coordinate 674,868 downwards.
GAAAGCGTCCCAAGCCAAATGGGCGCTATGCGGATCAAATCACCTTTGTGCCCGACCGCCCCGGCCATGATGCCCGCTACGCCATTGATCCGTCGCGGTTGCGCGATGAGTTGGGGTGGCGTCCTTCGGTGACGGTCGAGGAGGGGCTTGAGAAAACCGTTCAATGGTATCTGGACAACGAGCCGTGGTGGCGCGCTTTGCAAGATCGAGCGGGTGTGGGCGCACGGTTGGGAGTGCGGGCATGATCCTTGTCTTCGGTTCTTCGGGTCAGGTGGCGATAGAGCTAAAGGCGCTCTTACCGGACGCCCGTTTCCTGTCTCGCGTCGACGCGGATTTGACCGACGCGGTGAGCTGTGGCGTGGTGATCCGCGCGGCACGTCCCGAAGCCGTCATTAACGCGGCGGCCTACACGGCGGTGGATAAGGCTGAAACGGATGAGGCGGCAGCCCTGCGCGTCAATGGCGCGGCCCCAACCGCGATGGCGCAGGCCTGCGCCGAATTGGGCATTCCGTTTGTGCATATCTCGACGGATTACGTGTTTGACGGTGCGGGGAAGGTGCCGTTTGCGCCCGATGATCCAACCGCGCCACTCGGTGCTTACGGTCGCACAAAGCTGGCGGGCGAACAGGGCGTTCGTGCGGCGGGCGGAGCCTATGCCATTTTGCGCACCTCTTGGGTATTTTCGGCGCATGGGGCGAACTTCGTTAAAACCATGCTGCGCTTGTCGCAGAGCCGTGATGAGCTTTCGGTCGTGGCCGATCAGGTGGGCGGGCCGACCTCGGCGCGATCAATTGCGGCGGGCTGCGTCCAGATTGTCCGCGCGTTGCAAATAGACGCGACCAAAAGCGGCACCTATCATTTCGCGGGTGCGCCCGATGTGAGTTGGGCGCAATTCGCTCGCGCCATTTTTGCGGCCTCAGGGCGTCAGGTCAGGGTCAAGGATATTGCGACCTCGGACTATCCTACGCCCGCCAAACGTCCCGCCAACTCGCGGTTGGACTGCCGCTCGACGGCGGAAGTATTCGGCCTTGAACGCCCCGACTGGCGGGCGGACCTTTCAGACGTTTTGACAGAATTGGACACCCTCGCATGACACAGCGCAAAGGCATTATCCTCGCAGGTGGATCGGGTTCACGGCTTTTCCCGCTGACGATGGCAATCTCCAAACAGCTCATGCCGATATATGACAAGCCGATGATCTACTATCCGATTTCGGTGCTGATGCTTGCAGGTATCCGCGAGATCGCGGTGATCACAACACCGCAAGATCAGTCGCAATTCAGGCGGCTTTTGGGCGATGGCAGCCAGTGGGGCGTGTCCTTTACCTATATCGAACAACCATCGCCAGATGGTTTGGCACAGGCCTATATTCTTGCCGAAGACTTCCTGGACGGTGCTCCTTCTGCAATGGTGTTGGGCGACAATATTTTCTTTGGTCACGGCCTACCCGAAATGCTGACGGCGGCGAATGCCAAGGAGACGGGTGGAACGGTGTTTGGCTACCATGTTGCCGATCCGGAACGCTACGGCGTGGTGAAATTCGACGCGGAGGGCACGGTCGAACAAATCATCGAAAAACCCGAGAAAGCACCGTCAAACTATGCGGTGACAGGGCTCTATTTCCTTGATGGAGATGCGCCGCGCCGTGCCAAAATGATCAAACCGTCCGCGCGTGGCGAGGTTGAAATCGTCACCTTGCTCGAAAGCTATTTGGCCGAGGGTGCCTTGACCGTCGAGCGGATGGGGCGCGGCTATGCGTGGCTTGACACAGGCACGCATGAATCGCTTCTGGATGCGGGAAATTTCGTGCGCACCCTGTCCAAACGTCAAGGGATGCAATCGGGCTGCCCCGAGGAAATTGCCTTTACCTCTGGCTGGATCGACCGCGACAAACTGGCCGAACACGCCGAGACCTTTGGCAAGACGGACTACGGGGCCTACCTCGCCACACTGCTTTGATGAGCGATTGCGTCGTTGCGAAAGGACACGGACGTCGCGGGTTATGGTAAGGGATCAGGCGTGTGGAGAGTAACATTCATCGGCCTGACGTCGTGATCTTTTACAAGCCTGACGGCACTTAGCACACCAGTAACAAATGCCCCTGTGTCTACGTTTATTGCGCCTTTAGCAAAACGAACCTCATCAACAGGCACGTGCCCGTGGACAATGCGCTTGGCAAAACTGCGCCCCGCTAATGCAGATGGATTCCCCCAGATAAGGTCGTCTTTTGTTTGATCGTCGATGGCGCGTTCGGGATTGATTCCCGCGTGCGAAAAGAACCAGTGGGGCAGGCTGACGCAGAGCGGCATGTCGCGCAAAAAGCTGCGATGACTTTGCGGGATGGCGGCGGCAAGGGTTTGACGCCACCGTGTCGGGTCAAACTCATATCCCGTTTCGGGATCGGGGTGGATACCGTAGGAGGCGAGCGTTTGTGCCCCGCCCCAAGTGATCCAGTCTTTTGCGCCAGAGGGGGTGTCGAGGGCATGCAGGAACATATCTTCATGGTTGCCGCGCAGGCAGACGCGGGTGATGCCGTCAGGGGGCGGGGTTATGAGGTGATCGAGCAACTGCGCGGAGTTGGGGCCGCGATCCATCATGTCCCCGAGCAGGATGATCAAGGCTGGCCCGTGAAAGGCCGCAGCGTCCGCAATGATTTGGGCTTCGAGCTTTCGGTAAAGATCAAAATGGCCGTGAATGTCACCCACAGCATAGGTCACGGCGGGGGTGGTGTGCAGAGTGAATTTGCGCAGCATACGCTGCGTGTTTTGCCGTAATGCGCTCTTGGCCGTGGAGCGGGGGCGTAATCGTTTCCACATGTTCATGGGCGTCCCCCTCTTGGTCGTCGCGGCGTCTGGCTCAGGCCCATTGCGATCAGAACGATCAAAAGCATGGCGTTGGCTTCGATCTCGAAGCTGAAGTCCAGAAGGGAGTGGGTGGCGGCGAGGCTGAGCGCACCCAAGGAGAGCGCTATGGCCAGTGAAGGAGCGGCAGACCTGCGCAGGGCGCGAGTCAGGCGCAAGGCGGCTGCGGCAAGGGCGAGTAGCGATGCGCTGCCCGCGATCAGACCCAGTTCTGCCCAGAGTGTCAGATAGGTGTTGTGTGCCAAGTCCCAAATGAAGGCGGGCGAAACACGGTCGTCATGGACTAGGGGGTAGGCCAACTCAAAGCTGTCCAATCCGTACCCTGTCCACGGACGTGTCAGAATCAAGTCCCAGACATTTTGGTAAAGCGCGAGGCGGGTATCGAAGGCGACGCCGCTAAAGATCAGCCGTTCCCCGACGCTTTGGGATAGGATCGCAATCGCGGTGAGGCCGATGACCAATACGAACAGGATGACTTTGCGCGGACGCGTTGAGGTTGTGGCGCTTTCGGGTTTGGTGTGGCCTGACATGGCGATGAGGGTGACAATTGTCCCGATGCCCGTGGCGGCGAGGCCCATGCGAGAGCCAGAGGCGACGAGCGCGGTGCCCATGAGGGCGATGCACACCCAATAGATACCCGTCTCGATCATCTGCGGAGACAAGACGTTTCTGTGCGATTTGCGGCGTGGCTGTGGCGTGTTTGGGGGCTGTGCCGTTACGAGGGCGATCCCTGTGAGGATGCCCAGCCCCATGAAGCTTGCAAAGGAGTTGCGGTTCACGAATGTGCCTGTGGCCCAACCAAGATAAGAGGTCTTGTCACCCCAGAGAAATCGGTCGCCCAAGATATTCAAAGAGATCATCGCCAGAATGGCATGGGCGGTGAGGCCGTAGAAAATGTAGCGAGCCAATTGGTGCGTGCGTTGGGGGCGCGAGCAGACCTCCATGGTCATCAAGAAAACCCCTGCGTAGCTCATCAGCCGCAAGACGGCGAACAGGGTCGCGGAGGTGTTTAGGGTGATGGCGGTGGGGGCGAGGTCGGGGGCAAAGGCCCAAGGCACCAAATGCCCCAAAGGCAGCAGTTGGAGCAGCGCGAAGGCGGGCATAGCGAGGGCCAAAAGGATCAGGTCGGCATGGGCGAGGCTGCGCAGCTTGCGGTCCGGTTCGCGCACAATCAAGCGGAGCATAAATCCCAAAACAAGACAGGCAACGACAACCGACCAAAGCGCCCACGGCACGGGTCGATGAGAGGCCAAGGGGATCGGAACGATCAATACGAGCAGCCCGATGAGCCGGATATAGAGAGAGTTGAGACGATTTTGTCGTTCGGCTCGGTCGCGGGGCTCGGGGATGTAGGTCACGTCGAACTGCAACGGTTCTGTGGTCGAGGGGCGTAAACTCTCGCCTGTCGTTTTCGGGCCAACGTCTTGTCTTCCGCTTGGGGAGCGCTGTGCGTCGAGGGGCACAGGTTTGACCTTGTCGAAGTCCATGGCCTCAGCCTCCCGCTGTATTCAGGCGGCGCACTTGGGCTACGAAATCGTTTTGCGTGGCGTTTGAGGTGGTCTCCACTACGGAGATAATACGCTCTTGGGCGGCGGGGCGTAGAGTGTAGACCTGTGCGAGCCATGCGCGTGTGGTTGGCGTCGAGACCAACAGTGTCAGGTCGTGGGTCAGGATGACGCCGGTCGCGGGCGAAGTTGGCAGATCAAGCGCCAATAACACACGTTTTTGCGCGATCCATCCTTCGTTTGCGGCTGCTCGGGCGGACAGGATTAGTGCGTTTTGCGCGGATTTAGTGTCGCCCAATGCAGCTGCGGCGCGGGCTTCGCTGAAGCGGGCCAGTCCCCATGCGGGGGCCTTTTCGCTGATCTGTTGCGCAATGACGCGGCAACGTGTGGCAATTTCGGCGTAGTCCTCGGTGGGTACGACGGATGAAATCGGGGCGATGAGAGCCTCGTTGCACATTTCGAGTACAGCCGTCTGTGTGCGGATGGCCCAAGGGGAAAAGGACAAATCCCTGTCGCCGTGCAATTTCAGAAAGGCGTCGTTGCCTGTTGTTTCGATCTGGCGAAAGCTGCGGTATTCATCCCACAGAACCTTTGCGGCGAGGCCCCCTGATGCGAGGGCGGCGAAAACGATGCCTGCATATATCGAAATGAACGGTCTCATCAGTCCCTTTGCTGTCGGCGTCGCATGGCGCGTTTGTACGAAAATGCGCGGCTTGTTCGTATTAGGATGCAGCTCGCGGCCCGTATGTCTGCGTAGAATACTGGCGTCATGGTGGCCGCTTTGGCAAGGCCTTTTGCAACTATAGGATGATAGGGCGCGGATTTATCTATTTGTGAATAAGGGTGTATATGGTACATTGCGTTCACTGGTTGCACAATTTACAACCCTGAGTGGATGCTTTCATGATCAAAAAACGACTGAATTTCGCGATCGTAGCAGCAACGGCGGCGCTGAGCTTTTCAGCGGTTCCCGTCGCGGCTCAAGAGGTTGATATTGCGGAATCTTGTTCGGCGGCTCCCGAGGGATGCGCTGCACTTGTTCTGGCTCAAATTGCGGCCTTGAAAGCGGCGGGACTGTCAGGGGAGACCCTCGATACGGCAATCGCACAAATTGCGGCCTCTGTGTATCGTGTGGCTCAGATCACCCCGTCTCCTGTGGTTGTGAGCGCCCTCGCGTCGGCGCTCAGTTCTGCGGCGTCGAGCATGTCCAACCCTGCGGCTGCCAGTGGCGTTCTGCAAGCTGCGAGTGTCGTTGCGAGTGGGGCAGCCGCGTCGACACAACCAACAGCGTTTGGTTTGTCTGCGCCCGAGGTGACGCTCGACACAACAGGCCTGCCTGCCTCGCCGACCTGATCCATAGCATCAGGTGTGGATGGGCGTCCCTAGCGGCATTCGGGGACCCCGAGACGGATCAATTCACTCCCCGAAACTGACCGCAGGCCAACAAGCGTATAGCGCGCATCGTGCATATACCATGACCGAACCGCCTGCGGGTAATAGGAGGCCATGATGCCAGACCAGTATTCGAACTCATCTGGAGCAAGGGCCACGCCGTAGAATTGGCTCATGGGGCCATGGAAGCCGAAGGTAACCGATCGGGATACGCATGTGTTGGGCAGACCAAGATACATGGTGCAGGCCGAGTTGCAGTAATCTCCCACGATACGAACCTGCGTACCACTTTGACGGAGGCGGTTGATCTCGTTGATCCGTAGTTGCAGCGATCCGCCAGAATCGTTGCGGATGGTGATGGCGGATTGCGACTGTGCGGCCTGCGTGGTTTGCGGGAGCTGTATGGCGGTGAGGGCAGCACCCAAAAGCAGGGCTTTTGCCCCCAGTCCTTTTCGTGCGCCTTGGCGTCGTCCCATTGCGGAGAAGAGCGCACGCCTCTTGCCCGCACCGAATCTTCGGAACATTTTCATGATTTCACCCACTCTTTCACTGAGCTGGCATGACACCAGCTTGGCAAGCCCACCTCGCCACGGCGCTATGAAAGAGCAGAAAGATTAAGAAGCGGTTGGTTGGGCGTTGGGTGTCCCCGTAAAACTCATTCGCATTGTCTTAGAGTTTTCTGGAATAGAGGCTGTTTTGGGGAAAGGACTTGCGGCGTAATCGCGGGGCGCGTGCCGCAAATCGCTAGGGCAAAAGGTTAAGCTGCAACTGTGGCTGTCCGTCGCTTGTCCGTTCTTCAGAATGGCCTTTGGGGCCAACAACACCGAAGATGTGCTTGCGAAAATTCGAGAACCGCGATGAGGTCACCACGTCGATGGCCTCATCCAAATGCAGTTCAAGGCGCACCCAGTCCGCCCTCACCGTCGTGCGTGACATCACCGTTGCGGTGAAGGGGTGGGACAAATAGGTGCCGCTGACTTTTGCGCCGATGGGCCAGTCATGGGACGGGCCGCCTGCGAGGGCTGCGGACATTGTGTTCCAATCGCGAAACCCGTGTTGATGGGCGATCATTTCAAGTGACGCGCCATGTCCGATTTCGGTTCCGTCATCGGCCAATTTCATGCGCAATCGCTTGGCCAGTTCTTTTGCTTGGCGGGCCGTTGGTAGGGGCGCATTCATAACTCGGTTCCTTTGTCGGCATGAAAGATGCCCCACTTGAGGCGCGTGTCGCGTGCCGTTTTCCAAAGCACGGTGAGCGTGAGACAGAGCAGCAGCACTTCGGCCATTGGACCCGCAAACCAGATACCCGTTTCACCTTGCCAAAGAGGCAGCAAGAAGGTCAATGGGATCGCAAAGATGTACGCTTTGCTAAGGCCCAATATGGCGGCTTTCGCAGCGGAGCCGATGGCTTGGAAATAGGCAGAGATCATCATCAACGGTCCCGCCAGAAAGAATGCGCAGCTCATGATTGGCAAAATGCGCACGACCTGTTCAATGACTGCCGCGTCATTGACAAAGGCACTGGCGATTTGGCGCGGCATGCTCATCAGGGCGGTCTGCACCACGGCGCAATAGACAAAGGCGGTGCAAACCGCGATGCGCAAGCTTACGTCTGAGCGATACCAAAGCGCTGCACCGAAATTGTTGCCCGTTATGGTTTGCATGGCAAAGGACAGCCCAAGCAGCGGCAAGAAGGTAAAGGTGAGGACACGTGTTATGATGCCGTAGGCTGTGATGGTGTCGGGGTATCCGGGGCGTCCGACCCATTGCAATGCGGTGATGATGGCAGTCGAGCCGAGGGCGATGCCGATGAAGTTCAGGCTTTGCGGCGCGCCCAAAGCGAGAATACGCCCCCATCCGCGGCATATTGAATTGTGCCGCAGAACAGAGGGGCGCAACGAGGTGGTGCCAAACACACGAAACGCCACGATGATGGCGAGGGCGAGGGCTTGAGCCGCCGCCGTGCCGTATGCGGAGCCTGCGACGCCCATCTCGAACACGGCGATGAGAAGATAGTTGAAGCCGATGTTGGCGAGTGAGACCAAAAGGCTCATCGCGGCCATGAAACCCACACGCCCTTCGTTGCGCAGGGCGTCCGAATTGACGGAAAGCACAAACAGCAGCGGTGAGAAAAACACGGTGATCCGCAGGTAGACCAAGCCCATCTGCGCCAAGGTGTCCGATCCGCCCGACAGCAGTAAGGTGACGGTCTGGCCGAGGATAAAAAATGCGCCGATGAGGAGGGCGCCGATGACGAGGGCCAAGCCGTGCGCGCCTGCGAAAACGGCGTGAGCTTTCTCTATATCTCCCGCGCCGAGGGCACGTGCCAACAGGCTCGACATGCCGTTAGCGACAAGCGTAGAGAGCGCCACGATCAGCATGTAAATCGGGAACATCAACGTCACGGCGGCCAAGGCATCGGGACCAACGTAGTGGCCTAGAAACAGCGCATCAGCGACGGACAAAAGCCCGCTCATTCCCATCACGAAAATGATCGGTAGGGCGGTTTTCACGTAGGTGAGGCCAAGCGGCCCAGTGGTAAACGAATTGGTCGGGGTGGTCGACATATCCCAAATTCCTCATTCCAGATCGCGCACAGTGAGGTGGGGCCCGCATTGCCGTCCGCGCGATAAGCGAAAGGAGTGATTTCGAGATGTCAGATCATAGAACTTTACCAAGACAAATGTCAGCGGGAGGCAGGCGTCTACAGCCTGTCCTCCCTCTAATCGGTGGAATATCTGACGTCAAGTTATCTGTGGTAGAGTGCGTGTCGTGGTCGTCTTGTCCCGTGGTCTTAGAGGAACAGTGACGGGTTCGTTGCGGCGATGATGGAATACCAATCTTGGCGATCCATGTCGGTGTTGATCGCTTTGATCGCGCCCAAAATACGGTCGCGGTTGCCCGATCCGACAACGGGAATGCCGCCAACGGGGTGCTTGTTGACAAAGGCAATAGCCGCATCCGCAGGGCCATCCAAGCCATAGGTTTTTGCAATGGTTCCAAGCAAACCGCGCAGCTTGACCACGTGTTCATCCTCAGAGGTCAAAAGCCGTCCGCCGCCAATGGGCGACCAGATCATCGGTTTGTATCCCGTTCTAATGGCGTGATCGAAAGTGCCGTCCGAGATGGGGTTCAGATGCAGGGGAGAGAACTCGATTTGGTTGGTCACAATTGGGGCCTTGAGACGAGAGGCCACCAGTTCGGTGCGAGAGACAGAGAGGTTGGACACGCCGACGTGTTTGATTTTGCCCTGAGCCACCAAGTCGTCAAGCGTGCCTGCGGTTTCATCGGGGTCCATGAGGTAATCGGGACGGTGCAAAAGCATCACATCGAGACAATCGACCCCCAGTTTTTGCAAGGACAGATCCGTTGATTTCCGGATCTCTTTTTCGCTGAAATCAAAGTGGCGCACTTTGTTTTCAGGGCGGTGTTTGGAGAGCCGTTGGATGCCGCATTTTGTGACGATCTCGAACTTGTCCGCGCCGACCTGGGCGAGGGCCTCGCCCAAGAATTCCTCCACCGTGAACGGGTCGGGGTGGCCGTAGACGCTTGCGGTATCCAGCGTCGTAATGCCGTGATCCAAGAGCCAGCGTAGGTGATCGGCTAACGCATGTGCATTGGAAAACTGGGACTGTGATCGCATGGTGCCCCAGACAAGACCCGAACAGGGCGGACCGCTTTTGTGCATTTGGACTTTGGGAATGGTAAGGGTCATTGTGTGCCTCCGTGAGATAAAAAAGGGCTGCGGTATGAACGCAGCCCAGGGAGATTTTTTGATCTTGAAAGACCTTGGGCTTATGCAAGTCGCTGTTCTGTTTCTGGATCGAAGTAGTGCACATGCTCGCTTTTGAACGACAGATGAATTTCGCTTCCAAGCTCGTATTCAAAGCGAGGTGGCAAGACGCAAGACACAGTTTGGCCTGCCAGTTCAACGGAGACATGGGTGTCTGCACCCGTGGGTTCGATCAGTGTGACCGTGGCCGGTGTGCCGTGTTTCGGGTCAATGGTGATGTCTTGGGGGCGGATGCCCAAAATCACATCGCCCTCGTGACCTGCGGCGTGGGAGAGAGCCACTTTGCTTTGATCCGCAAGGATGAGCGAGGGCCCACCCTCATTCGACAGCGTCCCTTTGAGAAAGTTCATTGAGGGCGATCCAATGAAGCCCGCAACGAACATATTGTTTGGCTGCTCGTATAGCTCAAGCGGTGTGCCGACCTGTTCAATCCGTCCTGCCCGCAAGACCACGATCCTGTCAGCCATAGTCATGGCTTCGATTTGGTCGTGGGTCACGTAGACAATCGTCGAGCCGAGCCGTTGGTGAAGTGACTTGATTTCGGCTCGCATTTCGCCGCGCAGTTTGGCGTCGAGGTTTGACAAAGGTTCGTCGAACAAAAACACATCAGGATCGCGCACAATGGCGCGTCCCATCGCGACGCGTTGTCTCTGACCGCCTGACAGTTGCGATGGTTTGCGCGACAACAGGGGGGTAAGGCTGAGGATTTCCGCAGCGTTATCGACCTTGCGTTTGATCTCGTCCTTGGGCACGCGCGAAATTTCGAGCGAGAACCCAAGGTTCTGAGCCACGGTCATTTGCGGATAAAGCGCATAGTTTTGGAACACCATCGCGATATTGCGCTCTTTCGGGGAGAGGGTGTTCACGACCCTGTCCCCAATAGATACGGTGCCGCCGGAAATATCCTCCAACCCTGCGATCATACGCAGGATTGTGGATTTGCCGCAGCCGGAAGGCCCTACGAGAATAACGAACTCGCCATTTTCGATTTCCAAGTCGACGCTGTGGATCACCTCAACGCCGCCATAGGATTTGTTCAGGCCGTTAATTTCGACAGTTGCCATACTCTTGCCCCCTTATGCTTTGCGTCGACGAACGCGCAGCGCCAAGCGCGGCTTCGAGGGTAGGGATACCGCAAAATCAGCATCAGGCTTGCCGCCACGAATGAGCGTGCCGTGCCGTGTAACGGGGACCACGTGGGCCTCGATGATTTTGGCAGGCTCAATCGTCATGTTCCATGTGTCGATCACATCAACATCATAGTCGCCGCCATCCGTGGGCAGGCCCGTTGACCAGACTGCGGGTTGGTGTTCCCCGAAGTAGATAAAGGTCGTCCCGTCCTTGCCATCACGTGCGCCAGAGATGCGGCTCCACGGAAATCCGTAGTATGAGCCGATGGGTTCAAGCCCGTGTTCGACATCTTGCTCCAACATTTCGCGCAGCCACTTGATCCGTTTCCACGCTTGCCCGTGCAGCTTGCCACCTTTGGCCCACCAGATCAGATCGTCGGGGTCATTATAGGTTTCGCCATGACCTGCGTAGCCACCACGCAGGGTCGTGGTCCAGAAGCGGTGTGTGAGTTCCTCGGCCGTGATGTTGCCCCAGCTTTGATACAGATCGCCCTCGTATTCCGGCTCGTCATTGATGACGGGTTTGCCGTAGGTGTTGCGCCACAGTGGGGTCTGTTTGACGTCCCAGTGCTGGATGCAGACGTGGGTGATCCAAGGCAGACGGTGATCGTAGTTCTTGGCGGGGTCGCCGTTATGGTTCGACATCAGGTGATGCAAATGGTCGTATTGTTCCAAGGTGTTACAGAACTTGTGCCAGAGCTCCATTGGCTTGGTGTTGAGCATGAAGTCATACTCGTTGGCCAAGGACCACCACACGTTGCGGTAGGCCGAAATGCGCGCTGCGAGGTATTTCAGGAAGTTGCAATCCTGTTCGGGTGTCATATCGGCATAGCCCCAACGGTCGTAGGGGTGGAACAGAATGATGTCCGCTTCGATGCCCATGTCGGCCAGTTTGCCGATCTGTGTTTCAAAGTGGCGGAAGGCTTCGGGGTTGGGACGGTCAAAGTCCATATCCCCCTCACCCTCACCGATCTGCTCGTAGACGTTATGCAGCGCGGGGTTGGCGTTGTAGGGGTAGCTTTTGGGGAAGACGCCCATACGCACCTTGTTAAACCCTGCTGTTTCCAGAGTTTTCAAGGTTTCGTTTTGCATCTCGATCGGCTGGTGTGTCCACGCGTAGCAGGTTGTCCCGAACGGCTTGTATGGTGTGCCGTCAGCGTAGGCGAAGTGGAAGGTGTTGCGGACCCGTACAGGACCATGCACACCGTCGCGCGGGGCTGTGGCGACGAAGCTGTCGGTCAGGCCGTCGAGCGCAGACGCATTCGATGTCGTCGTGAGTTCCCAGTCGCCTTCGGTGTCAGGGCAGAACCGCAGTTTGTAAGTGCCGTCGCCATCGTAGAAACCTGGAACTTTGACGGTGCGATTGCCCAAGGAAAAGACGCCATCAAAGGTTACGTCCAAAAACGGGTTGCCATCAGATGGGCCTGTCGCGGTGAATTCGAAAATGTCCCAGACTGGTGTTTGGGTAGTCATTTTTAGTGCTCCTAATTTTGTTTCTATTCAGCCCTTTACAGCGCCAGAGGTAAGCCCGCTGACGAAGTAGCGCTGGAAAATGAGGTAGACGAGGACCGCCGGGAGGACAGTCATGACGATGGCGGCGTTGAGCTGGCCATAGTCGTTTGAGAATTGGCCTTGGAACGACATCAGTCCCAAGGGCAGCGTCCACATGTGTTTGTCTTGCAGCAGCACTAGGGCCATCGCAAATTCGTTCCATGTGGAGACGAAATCCAAGATCAACAGGGCGGCGAGAACTGGCAATGAAATCGGCAGGAAGACACGGCGGAACGTGGTGAAATGAGACGCGCCATCAATGAGGGCGGCTTCGCTCAACTCTTTTGGAACCGCTTTGAAAAAGCCGTGCAGGATGAACACCTGATAGGGGATACCAAAGGCCAGATAGGGCAAGATAACGCCAACATAGGTGTCAATCAGCCCGAGCGAGTTTACCAAGGTGAACAAGGGGGCCAACATGACCTGAAACGGGATCATCGCGCCGAGCAGCAAGAACAACAAGATTGCCTTGCCCCACCGCATCTGAATGCGTGCCAAGGCATAGGCCCCCATTGCAGAAATCAAGAGCCCAACAGGCACTTTGATAAAGGTGATGATGACACTGTTCACCATGAGTTCCGAGAAGTTTCCCGTCACCCATGCTTTGGTGAAGTTCTCCGTCTCGAAATGTGTCGGCGGCGCAAAGGCACTTGTCGTCATAACGTCGGCGTTGTTCTTCAGCGAGGTGAACAGGATAAAGATGAACGGCGCGATCCAGATCATGGCCAGAACCACAAGGGCGAGCCACAGGATGATCAAGACAGGATCGCGGCGTTTCTTATGAACCGTGATCATAGCGGGGTCGGTGGATGTCAGTGTCATTGCGCCTGCTCCTCGCGTTTTTGCGACCAAATCATGTAGGGGACAACGACGCTCAGTGTGAGGATCAGCAAGATCACGGAGATCGCGGAGCCGCGGCCGAAGTCAAAGATTTGCATCGACTGGGTAAAGGCCCACATCGCGAGCATTTGTGTCGATTGAGCGGGGCCACCGCCGGTCATGCCGTAGACAATATCAAAGGCCCGCAGGGACGAGATCGTCGACAGCACCACCACAATGGTCATGGTGACTTGCAACGCGGGTAGGGTCACATAACGGAACATCTGCCACCGCGACGTGCCATCAATCCGGGCGGCTTCTACCAGTGAGCGGTCGACGCCTTGAAGGCCTGCGAGGAACAACACCATCGAGAATCCGACGTGTTGCCAGATATAGGCGACGAACATGGAATAGAGCGCGATATCGCGGTCTCCGAGCCAGTCCAGAATCCATGTCCGAAGTCCGATGTCGGTGAGGATTTGAGTGAACAGCCCAAAGAACGGATCATACATCCACCGCCACATGGTCGCGACCGCGATGGGCGCAATGATGACGGGCAGATAGTAAATTGCGCGTAGGCTGCTGCGCGCGAAAATCTTCTGGTTCAATCCCAAGGCCAAGAGCAAGCCAATGGCTGGCGGGAACAGGATGGAAAGAACGGTCCAGATGATCGTATTTTTAAACGCGACCCAGAAGACGGGGTCTTTGGTGAAGACGTGCCTGTAATTGTCCAACCCGGCAAAGGCGCGATGTGGGTCCAGTCCGTTCCAGCGTTGAAAGCTGAGAATGAAGACGTCGATCATCGGCCAGATTGCAAAAATGGCGTAAACGCCGACGGCGGGGACAAGAAGGACCATCGCCTGAGACTGTGTCGATTGAAATCTCTTGTGCTTGGTCATGTGTCTGACTCTTGTTGAAAGTGGGAGGTTTTGGCTTAGGCGTGGCGAAGGCTGCGCAAGCTCAGGCTTGCAGCGACGCGATCATCGCGCCGCTGCAAGGGAGGTAACTCAAGGCGCGCCGTTAGAGGTTGCCGATAAAGGTTGCCATGGCTTCCGCTGCGGGCTTGGGCTCCATTTCACCTGAGGCCACTTCGTTGATGATACGGAAGTATTCCGTAGTCACCGCCAGTGGGAAGGCTTGGTCGCCGTTCACGAAGGTGCCGCCTGCGGCATCGAAAATCTCGATCCATTCCTTGTGAAGATCCATCGCATCGTCGCCCAGTTTGACATCTTTGTTGACGGACAGAGCGCCAAAGGATCCGTTGATCTTGGATTGGAACGGTGTCGAGATGAACATGTCGACGAATTCAGCCGCCAGATCAGGATTCTTGGATTTAGACGAGACATAGAGATATTCGGCAAAGCCATAGAGGCGGTTTGTGCCTGTCGGGAATGGGAAAATTCCGTATTCCGAGACGTCGGCGTTCTCGTCGATGGCATTCACCATCCAGTCGCCTTCGAGCATCATAGCGGCGCGTTTTGCGTACCACAGTGTCGAGGCTTGTTTCTCATCAATCCCCATGAATGGTGCGAGGATGTAGTCATCGGCCCACCATTTCATCTCTGCGAATGCGGCTTCTGCACAGGGCTCGGTGGCCCAGTCCAGTTCCATGCTTGTCAGCGCGTCATGTTTCTCTGCGCCACACGTCGTTTCCAAGAGCACATCCATCAGGCGCATCACGTGCCAGTTAACGGCACCGCCAAAGGTGAACGCGGCATAGCCGTTTTCCTTGAGTTTGACCGCTGCGGCTTTGAGCTCTTCGTAGGTCTCCGGCTCTTTGTCGATGCCAACTTCGTCAAAGATGGTCTGGTCGTAGTAGACGGCCTCGCCGCTAAAGCGATATGGCGCACCGTGTTTGCCATCGGCATAGGCTTCCACAAAGGCTTGCGATGGGACGGAGACGCGATCGGCCCAACCGTATTTCTCGTAGTATTTGGTCAAATCAAGGCTGAGACCGGCGTTTACATATTCGCCGCCAAGGCCAAGACCCGCCCACATTGTGTAGACGTCAGGCCCAGTGTCGGAACCTGCGGCCACGCGGAGTGCGGTTTTATGTTCGTCCGTCCCACGGTGGATGACTTCCACGTTGTCGTCAGGATTTCGTGCTTCAAAGGCTTCTTCGGCCAGTTTGAATGCGAGCGATTGTTTTTCTGACGAATAGCTGAGTGTCCAGACCGTCAGGTCTTCAGCCGTAGCGCCACCAGCCAAAAGCGCAAGGCTCGCCGCGGAACTCAAAATTAGGGTATTCAGTTTCATAGTTTCTCTCCTCCAAAACGTCCAATCTTCACCCCTCCACAAGATCCGATTTTCCATGACTTCACGCTCATGGAACCTCATCATCTTGTCAACTGGTATGTTGAGATAATGAGTTTGGTTTGAGCGTGCTTTTCCGAGTGGGAGCCATGGTTGACCTAAGGGAAGACTCTGCGATGCAGCGAGCTAAATGTTGAGGGTAAACAATAGGAAATGGATGATTTTTGCAGAAGCTGGCTGTCCGCTTCAAAAATCGAAGTCCATGCGCCTCGGCACTAATATTTTTGTAAATTTTTCTTTCTGGCCGCTGCTGCGTTGGTCGTTTTGGGCGCGTGTGTTCAAAATTTCCGCACCAAAAACCAAAGGATTCGTTCCGAATCTGACGGATCAGGAGCGGTTTCCATTGCCGCCCCGTTTGGCGCGAGGCCGCAACGCATGGCTATTCATGCCGTAGGTCACAGATGTGCTGCGGTGGAGCGTGCGGTGCCTAGATTAGGACGCGGCGGTGCTATCGGTCGAAAAAGCCTTGCGCAGTTCCGCGACGCGCTCCGCATTGGAGGCCGCGACTGTGCCGTCCGCATTCCAGACCGAGTTTTCAAACCCGACGCGCACGTGTCCGCCCTGGCGATGGGTCGCCACAAGGCAGTCGGTTTCGCGCCTGCCAAAGGCGCACACGGCCCATTGAGACTCTGGGCAGGTCGCAGTCCTCCACGTGGCAAAAGGCGCGATATCTTCGGGGGTGCTTTGTTGGTTTTCGCTGTAGCGGCCCAAAACGAACAGAAGTTGAAGGTCCGTGTGTTTGATCCGTCCGTCGCGTAAGAGGTCCGACATCAGCGCCAAATCCGTCGGCCCATAGAGGATGTGTTGCACGGCGATGTCGGCCTCGGCGCAACGGGCATAAAATGCGACCGCCGCCTCGATATCGCCATCGGCGCACATTTCGGCCAAGGAGACCGATACGGCTTCAGGCTTGACCTGATCGACAACCGCGCGCTGTTCAGCGGGGGTATATTGCCCCACGGCCTCGGTGGTGATCTGTAGCGTCATGTCGGGCACGGCGCGGCGTAGCTCGGTCAGGGTTTCGGTGTAAAGACCCGCATCAAGAGTGTGTCGGCCCTGCGCGTCACGCACATGAAGGTGCAAGCCGTCTGCGCCCGCTGCATGACACGCCACGGCCTCCGCCACGATCTCCTCTATCGTGATCGGCAGGGCAGGGTGGTCCGCTTTTGTCTTTCGCGCCCCGTTGGGGGCGACCATCAGTTTGGGCAGCGGGATCACAGGACTTTCCCAATCGCAATGCCGAGTTTGGTTACGATCTCGTCGATGTGCTGATCCTCAAGGATAAAGGGCGGTGCGAGCAAGATGTGATCGCCGTTTTGACCATCAATGGTTCCACCCATCGGGTAACAGGCAAGCCCTGCTGCAAAGGCTTGTTTCTTGAGCGCTTTGTGAATGGCGCGGGAGGGATCAAAGGGGCGTTTGCTGTCGCGGTCCTCTACGATCTCAAGGCCACGGAACAATCCGCGCCCGCGAATATCGCCAATGTTGGGATGTTGTTCAAAGGCCTCTTCGAGCGCGTTTTGTAGTTTTTCACCCATCACCGCGCTGCGCTGAACAAGCCCGCCATCGGTGAGTTTCGTCAAAACGGCGAGCGCGGCGGCGCAGGCTGTGGGATGCCCGACATAGGTGTGTCCGTGTTGGAAAAATCCTGATCCGGCCTCAATAGCGGCGTAGATTTGGGCGGAACATAGCATCGCGCCGATGGGTTGGTAGCCCGCCCCCAATCCCTTGGCGACGCAGACAATATCGGGGCGCACCCCGTCCTGTTCGCAGGCGAAAAGCGTCCCCGTGCGCCCCATGCCGCACATGACCTCGTCGAGTATCAGGAGCACGCCGTATGTGTCGCAAATCTCGCGCACGCGTTTGAAATAGCCTTCTACGGGCGGGACGGCACCGGCGGTGGCGCCGACCACGGGTTCGGCGACAAAGGCCATGACGGCATCCTCGCCAAGGCGCAGGACTTCCGTCTCAAGCTCATTGGCGACCCGTTGGCCGTAGTCGTAAGTCGATTCGTCGTCGCGTTTGCCGCGGTATTCAAAGCAGGCGGAAATATGTGTGGTCTCGACCAACATCGGCGCAAATGGCGCGCGTCGCCATTCATTGCCCCCTGTGGCCAAAGCGCCAAGCGTGTTGCCGTGGTAGCTTTGCTTGCGGGCAATCACATGGCGGCGTTGGGGTTGGCCGATCTCGACGAAATACTGACGCGCCAGTTTCAAGGCCGATTCCATCGCCTCGGAGCCGCCCGACACGAGATAAACTCGGTCAATGCCTTCAGGCGCGTGGCGAATCAGGGCATCGGCCAAACGTTCCGCAGGATCCGAGGTGAAGAAACTTGTATGGGCATAGGCGATCTGATCGAGCTGTGCTTTGATCGCATTGATCACATCCGTATCGCCGTGCCCCAAGCACGACACAGCCGCACCGCCAGAGCCATCGAGATATTGCTTTCCCTCGTTATCATAGAGATAAACGCCTGATCCCCGCGCAACAGTGGGCAGAGATGATTTCGTATGCCTTGGGAACACATGTGACACGGCGAGACCCTTTCCGATGTGGTGCTTTCATTGGTGAAACATATAATTCTGCCGTTGACAATATGTGAAACAAGTGAAACATTTCAGGTCACTTTGGAGGGGTCACTTCGTTTGCATTTGTCGTTTGAACAACAGTTGTCGGGAAAATATGCCTCGCTCAGCGCAAAGCTGAAAGAGGCGGCTGACTTTGTTGTTTCGCATCCCGTTGATGTGGCGACACGCAGTCTGCGCACGATCTCCAAAGATGCCAATCTGTCGCCCGCGACATTTTCACGGATGTCTACGGCTGTCGGTTATGACAGTTACGAAGACCTGCGCGATGTGTTGCGTCAGGCGATTGATCAACGCAGCAATACCTTTTCGCATCGCATTGGCGCTCTACAGGATCGCCACAATGAGGGCGATCAAGGGTTTCTCGGTCAACACCTTTTGGACTGCGCCACGAATGTGCAAAGCCTTGAGGCCGCGATAAATCCTGCAACGCTTGAAACATGCGTCGAACGGTTGCATGAGGCGCGGCGGGTTTTGGTACTCGGGGCGCTCGGCTCCACGGGGGTTGCTGAGTATCTGACCTATATGGCCAATTTTATCGCTGATAACTGGTCGATGGCGAATCGGATGGGGGCGTCATTGGCCAGTGGTCTGGTGGGGCTGGATGAGCAGGATGTGCTGATCATCATGACCAAGCCCCCCTTTGCCCGTAACGCTATCAACGCGGCGCGAGAGGCGCGCGAGGCGGGGGCGTTTGTGATTGTCATCACCGACACCC
This sequence comes from Celeribacter sp., assembly GCF_048266405.1. Lineage (GTDB taxonomy): Bacteria > Pseudomonadota > Alphaproteobacteria > Rhodobacterales > Rhodobacteraceae > Celeribacter. Next base: position 656,201 of record NZ_JBLWZO010000001.1, on the reverse strand, counting down.
ATACCTGCCCCGCGCTGATTCACGCATCTGCGTATTTTATTATTCCCACGCAAAGCCAACATTTTTTCTCGTCTTATGCAGCGACACTTGTACTGTGTGAGGTGATGGTTGGTATGCTTGCCAGTCGCGCAGGAGCGCCCGCACGGGCGCGTATTGCCGATGTGGAATTGCGAAATCGTCGTCTCAGTGAAGTCTGGGTCGATGACTGATATCAAAAACATCAATCTAAGGGAGATACTGATGTCTAAGAACCTGAAACTATCCTTCGCTGCCCTTGCTGTTGGCGCCATGATGGCTCCTGCGGCATATGCAGAAGAGTTCATCACAATCGGGACAGGTGGCGTCACGGGCGTCTACTATCCCACAGGTGGCGCGATCTGCCGTCTTGTGAACCAGGGCCGCAAAGAGCACGGTATCCGTTGCTCCGTGGAATCCACAGGTGGGTCCGTTTATAACATCAACACCATTCGCGAAGGCGAGTTGGAGTTCGGTGTGGCGCAATCCGATTGGCAGTACCACGCCTATAACGGTACCTCCAAATTCGAAGAAGCAGGCCCATTCGAAGGCCTTCGCGCTGTGTTCTCCGTCCACCCCGAGCCCTTTACCGTTGTGGCTCGCGCAGATGCGGGCATCAAAACCTTTGACGATCTGAAGGGCAAACGCGTCAACATCGGCAACCCCGGTTCCGGTCAGCGCGGCACAATGGAAGTTCTGCTTGATGCCAAAGGTTGGACAACAGACGATTTCGCTCTGGCAACCGAGCTGAAAGCTGCTGAACAGTCCGCCGCTCTTTGCGACAACCAGATTGATGCGATGGTCTACACCGTTGGTCACCCATCCGGTTCGATCCAAGAGGCAACAACAGCCTGTGATTCCGTTTTGGTAACCGTCGATGGTGCCGAAGTTGAAAAGCTGATCGAAGAAAACTCCTTCTACCGGACAGCAACCATTCCCGGCGGCATGTACCGTGGCAATGATGAAGACACCACAACCTTTGGTGTGGGCGCGACATTCGTGACTTCGGCTGATGTGTCCGAAGAAGCGGTGTATGCGGTTGTGAAATCCGTGATGGAAAACATTGACGATTTCCGAAAACTGCACCCTGCATTCGCCATCCTTGAGCCCAAGGAAATGGCAACGGCAGGTCTGTCCGCTCCTCTGCACCCCGGTGCTGAGAAATACTACAAAGAAGCAGGTCTGATCGACTAAGGCTATGTTTTTTGGAGGGGCGCACTGCGCCCCTCCATTGCGATTAAGAACAATAAAGGCAGTTCCAAAACTGCATATCAGGGGGAAAAGATAATGGTCGAAAACGACGTCAAAAACCGCGCACTAAGCGAAGAGGAGCTACAGGATCTTGTTGCCTCCTCTGATGCCGGCGCGCGCAATCCGGCGGGGATGGTGGGCTTATTGTTGGCCACTGTTGCTGTCGTTTGGTCTTTGTTCCAAATTCTTCTGGCGTCGCCCTTGGCGAACTACGTGTTGCCTGGGGATCTGATCAACAATTCCCGCCAAATCCATTTGGCTTTTGCAATTTTTCTGGCCTTTATGGCCTATCCCGCACTCAAATCGAGCCCTCGCCACTACATCCCTATTCAGGATTGGATCTTTGCGCTCTTGGGTGTGTTTACGGCCCTTTATGGCCTGATCTTCTATCAGAAAGTTGTCGACGCGGGTGGTCTTGCCGATGACGTTGACAAATGGTTTGCCTTCCTCGGTCTGCTGATCCTGTTCGAGGGCGCCCGTCGCGCACTTGGACCTGCAATGGCGCTCATTGCCACGATCTTTCTGGCCTATGTCTTCTTCGGGTCATCCGAATGGGTCACAGATGTGATCCGGTGGAAAGGCGCGTCGTTGAAGAAAGCGATGAGCCACATGTGGATCACCTCCGAAGGGGTCTTTGGTATCGCCCTTGGTGTGTCCACCAAGTTTGTCTTCTTGTTCGTTCTCTTCGGGGCTTTGCTCGATAAAGCGGGGGCAGGGAACTACTTTATCAAAATGGCGTTCGGCGCACTGGGCCACCTCAAGGGCGGGCCTGCAAAAGCCGCCGTTGTCGGCTCTGCTGCGACGGGCCTGATCTCTGGTTCTTCCATCGCAAACGTTGTGACCACGGGCACATTCACCATTCCCCTGATGAAGCGTGTCGGGTTCTCGTCTGAAAAAGCGGGCGCGGTCGAAGTGGCCTCCTCGGTGAACGGACAAATCATGCCGCCTGTCATGGGCGCAGCGGCGTTTTTGATGGTTGAATATGTGGGCATCTCATATGTCGAAGTGATCACACATGCCTTCTTGCCTGCGACGATTTCCTATATCGCGCTCGTCTATATCGTTCACCTCGAAGCGGTGAAAAACAACATGCCGACCTTGGGCAACCGCGTCGTGTCGATGGGCAAGACGATTGGGGGCATGGCTGCATTTTTCTTTGGCTTCGCGGCTCTGTGCTACGGCGTTCAATATCCTGTGGGTTGGGTCGTCTCGGCGCTTCCTGAAGGGGCAGGGCTTGTTATGTCTTTGCTGATTTTCATTGCCTATGTCGCTCTGCTCTGGCTTGCGTCGAGTGTTCCTGATCTGGAACCAGACGATCCGAATGCCGAAGAGGTCGAGCTTCCTGTTGTGGGCGAGATCTACAAATCGGGTCTCTACTTCTTGCTGCCGATTGTCGTCTTGGTCTACTTCTTGATGATCGAGCAAAAGTCACCCGGCCTCTCGGCCTTCTGGGCGACCTCGCTTCTCTTCGTGATCTTGCTGACGCAGCGCCCGTTGAAAGCCATGTTCCGTGGCGAGAGCGATCTGTTCAATGCCTGTAAGGCAGGTGTCGTCGATCTGACCCACGGTCTTATTGATGGCGCGCGCAACATGATCGGTATCGGCCTTGCGACCGCAACGGCGGGGGTCATTGTTGGTACCGTCACACTCACAGGCGTTGGTCAGGTGATGGCCGACTTGGTTGAGTTGCTGTCGGGCGGTAATCTGATCTTGATGCTTGTTATGGTCGGGCTGTTGTCTCTTGTCCTCGGTATGGGCTTGCCCACCACCGCGAACTATATCGTTGTGTCATCCCTGATGGCGGGCGTTGTGGTCGAGCTTGGGGCGCAGTCGGGTCTGATTGTGCCGCTGATCGCGGTCCACTTGTTTGTGTTCTACTTCGGGATCATGGCCGATGTGACGCCACCCGTGGGGCTTGCGAGTTTCGCTGCTGCCGCCGTATCGGGGGGCGACGCGATCAAGACGGGCTTCGTGGCGTTCTTCTACAGCCTGCGCACCGTGGCCTTGCCGTTTGTGTTCATCTTCAACACCGACTTGTTGTTGATTGATGTGACGTGGACCCAAGGTGTATTGGTCTTTATCACAGCCTCGATTGCCATCCTCGTCTTTACGGCGGGCACGATGGGGTGGTTCCTGACCAAGAGCCGTCTGTATGAAAGCATTGCTTTGATTTTGGTCGCTTTCGTCCTCTTCCGTCCCGACTTTGTCATGGATCGTATCCAACCGCCGTTCACACAGGCCGCCCCTGCGGATGTTGTCACGGTGCTTGGCGAAGCATCCGAGGGTGACGAGTTGCGCCTGACTGTCTCGGGCCCTGACTACGATACGGGCGAGATCAAAGAAACCACCTTGGTTCTTCCTGTTGGCGCGGGTTCTGGCGAAGAGCGGCTTACGGACACGGGGTTGCTTCTGATGATCGAAGACGGTCTTGCGAAAATGGATGAACCTGCCTTTGGCTCACCGTTCTCGTCCTCTTTGGCTAACTTTGATTTCTATGGCGACGAGCCGGTGCAAATCACAGAAGTGCAAGCACCTGTTCATCAAATGGCCAAGGAAATCGTCTTTGTTCCGGCGCTGATCTTTCTCTTGCTCATTGCTCTTATGCAACGCGCCCGTATGTCTCGTGAAGGAGTTCCAGCATGACAAATTCTGTTCTATGTGCGGTCGATGTCAGCAATGACGACGACGATATCCGAGTGATCCAAGCGGCGGCCCGTCTTGCCGAATTGGATGAGGCGCAACTTGATGTGATTGCCGTTCTTCCCGATTTCGGGATGAGTCAGGTTAGCGCCTTCTTCAATGAGGGGCATCACGCCAAAATGGTCGCTCAGGCAAAGAGCCACCTCAATGAATTGGTGACAAAGGCATTGGGGGCGGATCAAAACGCGAAGGTCCGTCACGTGATCGCAACGGGGCGTGTCTATGATGAGGTGTTGAGCCTTGCCGAGAAATCCTCTGCGTCGCTGATCGTCGTTGGTGCACACAAAGCCGATCTGGCCGATTATCTGTTGGGGCCGAACGCTGCGCGTATCGTGCGCCATGCGAAATGCTCGGTCTACGTCGTTCGCTAGGCACGTCTGACAGAAGTAAATCTTACAAAACGTCCGCGTTTCGGCGCGGGCGTTTTTTATGCGATCATGAACACATCATAGCGTGTGGATTTTCCCACGATTTGATGGGAGCAGGGCTTGATACCCGCAATCGGGTCGGCCTTCGCGGGCCATTTTAACACCACACGTTTCTCCGCAGTTTCGAGCGCCACGCGCAGCAAATCCGCAGCATCCTCGTCCGTGCCCACGATCTCGCGCACTTGCCGCAACTCGCGTTTGACCAGTGCCGAGTTCTTGCGCGGCGGGTGCATCGGGTCGATCAGGATCGCCTCGCCTGAGAGCGTTGGTAGCAGCTCTTTTGCATCCCCCTTGAGCAGCGTCATGCGCTCGATTATTTCACGAAATACACCGCCCTCGTCATGGGCACGGGCCATGCCGTCCGCCAGTAAAGCGTGCATCTTGTCCGATCGCTCGATCATCGTGACCTGTGCGCCAAGAGAGGCCAACAGGAATGAATCACGCCCCAAGCCCGCTGTAGCGTCGATAATCGTCGGGGTCTTGCCCGCACGCAGTCCCATTGCTTTCGGGAGATCCTGCCCCCGTCCACCACCGAATTTCAGGCGATGCGCGACTGCGCCGCTGACAAAGTCAACCCGTAATTCCCCAACTGTCTGCGCCATATTCGCTGCGTTGCCTTGTCGTTTGGTTGCGTTGGAACGTGAATAATGCGCAGTTTCTACTGCGTTTGAGCCGTCAGGTGCAGCCCTAAAATTTGCCAACGATTAGGGGGCGGTGATGCCGCAGACGCCTGTTCGGTTTCACCGCATATCGTCACGACGTGCGTTCGCCTCAATCACGCGCGTCCCCCATGTGTCGCATTTTTCCTTTAGATCGGGCGCAATTGCTGCGTCCGTATAAAGCGCATCGACATCCGCGAGGGAGCAGATGGTAAGCGGTGCCTTGCGCTGGAATTTGAGATGACAGGCCACAACCATCACATCGCGGGAGCGTTTGATTGCGGTGTTGCTGACGATGATTTCCTGCCCGTCGAAGTCTAGCAAATCGCCATCTGAATCAATCGCGGAGCAGCCCAGAACCGAGTAATCAAACTTGAACTGCTTGACCATTTCAACGGTGAGCCCGCCGACGATGCCGCCATCGGTGCGGCGCAACACGCCCCCCGCGACGATGATCTCACAGCTTTTGTTGGCTGCGAGGATGTTGGCGATATTGATGTTGTTGGTGACGACCAACAGGTTTTCGTGGTCCAGAAGCGCGCGGGCGACGGCTTCGGTCGTTGTGCCGATGTTCATAAACACCGAGGCCCCGTTGGGGATCTGTGCCGCACAGGCCTTGCCGATGGATTTCTTGCCTGCTTCGTTCAGGCGTCTGCGTTCCTCGTAGACAATATTGATCACGCCGGAGGGCGGGACAGCGCCGCCATGCACCCGTTCCAATCGCCCCTCTTGTGCAAGGTCGGACAGGTCGCGTCGGATAGTTTGCACGGTGACGCCATAGTGGGCGGCCAGATCCTCGACCATCACTTTGCCCTCTTTGCGGGCGCGTTCCAAAATCTCTTTCTGCCTGAAATTTGAAACCATCCGTATTCTCTCCCTTGCACCAGCTCTGCGGGTTACGGAACTGGTCGCCCTTTGCCTCAAAGAACCTACACAAAGCCGCTGACGTCAAGTGTTCGAATCGGATGGGATGGAGAATTGCGCACAAAAGAGAAAATTCGAGGGGAAATTTGATGGTCAATATCCAGACTAATCATCTATTTATGGAATAGCGAAAGAAAACGAACATTCGTTATTGATTTTAGTCTCGCCGTCGTATTGTGTTCATGGTGTTGCTGTATCGCGATGGCAACTCAACCAGAATACGTGGAGGCGACTTTGGGCCAGTTAGAACAACAGGACGTGATTGATCTGTTCGTCATCGGTGGTGGCATCAATGGATGCGGTATTGCGCGTGATGCGGTCGGGCGCGGCTTGAGTGTCGAACTGGCCGAGATGAATGATCTCGCCTCTGCTACATCTTCGGCCTCGACGAAGCTGTTTCATGGCGGTCTGCGCTATCTTGAATATTGGGAAGTCCGTTTGGTTCGCGAAGCGTTGATCGAACGCGAAACCTTGCTACGGGCCATGCCGCATATCTCGTGGCCGATGCGGTTTGTGTTGCCCTACCACAAAGACATGCGGTTCGAGGGCAATACGCCAACCTCCAAACTCCTGAGCTTTGTCATGCCGTGGATGAAGGGGCGTCGCCCCGCGTGGCTGATCCGTCTTGGTCTGTTCATGTATGACAATCTCGGCGGGCGCAAAATTCTCAAGGGCACGACCTCTGTGTCCCTGACGGGCACTCCCGAGGGCGCGCCGTTGAATGACCGGTTTTCAAAGGCCTACGAGTATTCGGATTGTTGGATCGAAGACAGTCGTCTTGTCGTTCTCAACGCTCGTGATGCCCAAGCGCGTGGTGCGAAAATTAACGTGCGCACCAAAGTTCTGTCGGCCGCACAGCGCGATGGGCTGTGGGTTGTGACCGTGCAGGATCGCGACAGCGGCGAGACCCGCGAGGTTCGTGCCAAGATGCTTGTGAACGCGGGCGGCCCTTGGGTTGAGGACATCATCCGTAACGCTGTGCATATCAAATCCGCAGATGGGGTGCGCCTCGTACGCGGTAGCCACATCGTGACGCGCAAGCTCTATGATCATGATAAATGCTACTTCTTCCAAGGCGAAGACGGGCGCATCATCTTTACGATTCCTTATGAGGGCGATTTCACCCTGATCGGCACCACCGACAAGGATCACGCCGATGCAAACGAGAAGCCCGTCTGCACCGAGGAGGAGGCAGCCTATCTGATGGAGTTTGCCTCTAATTACCTCAAAACGCCCGTGACCAAAGAGGATGTGGTCTGGAGCTATTCAGGGGTGCGCCCGCTCTACAATGATGGTGCGAGTTCTGCGACAGCGGCTACGCGCGATTACGTGTTGAAGGTGGATGAAACCACGGGCGCGCCTCTGCTGAACGTCTTTGGCGGCAAGATCACAACCTATCGTAAACTGGCCGAATCCGCGCTTGAGAAAATCACGCCATTCTTTGACGGGGATCGCAAGCCGTGGACAGCAGGTGTCGCACTTCCGGGCGGGGATTTCCCCGTCGATGGTGTTGCGGATCTGACGTCTCGTTTGCAGGCAGCCTATCCGTTTTTGACGCCGAAATGGGCGAAGCGTTTGATCAAGGCTTACGGGACAGAGGCGTTTGATGTGGTGGGGGAGGCGACCGAAGCCAGCGATCTCGGGCGCGATTTCGGGGCTACATTGACAGAGCGCGAAATCAAGTGGCTCATGGATAAAGAATTTGCACGGACGGCGGAGGATGTTGTTTGGCGTCGTTCGAAGTTGGGCCTTCGCCTGACGCAAGAGGAAATAGCGGCCTTGGATGACTGGATGTCCAAAGTGCTCAAAAATTCGGAGCAACAAGGCGCAGCTTAAGTTGCAAAGAGGGGGAGAGACATGTCGCTTGAAACCCTGTGTGTTTGGCCTCTAGGCTACGCTGAAACTTGCTCGGCTGCCATGGCTGGTGGCCACCTTCATCGCTCACGGCACGAGCCGTTCCACGCGCTCAATTAAACGAGGTTGCCTTATGACTTATGTTCTTGCGATTGACCAAGGGACAACATCGTCCCGCGCTATTTTGTTCAATGCGGCGATGGAACCCGTCGCCCAAGCGCAAGAAGAGTTCGCGCAACACTTTCCTCAATCGGGATGGGTCGAGCATGATCCCAACGATCTATGGGTGACAACCGCAGGCACGTGCCGCGAAGCGATTGAACGTGCAGGTATTTCCTCGTCACAGATTGCGGCCATTGGCATCACCAATCAGCGCGAAACCGTTGTGGTTTGGGAGAAAGCTACGGGTAAACCCATTCACAACGCGATCGTCTGGCAGGACCGCCGCACGGCTGACTATTGTCATAGCCTGCGTGAGGCTGGGCATGGGCAGATGATCAACGACCGGACTGGTCTTTTGCTCGACCCCTATTTCTCAGGCACCAAACTTAAATGGGTGCTCGACAATGTTGAGGGGGCGCGTGACCGCGCACGAAACGGCGAATTGCTGTTTGGCACCGTCGATAGCTTCCTGATCTGGAAGCTCACCAACGGCGCGGTCCATGCCACGGATGCAACGAACGCCGCGCGGACAATGCTTTACGATATTCGCAAGGGCCGTTGGAGCCAGACCATTTGCGATCTGTTGGACATCCCGATGGCGATGCTCCCCGAGGTCAAGGATTGCGCCGCCGATTTCGGCATGAGCCGCGCGGACCTGTTTGGCAAAGAGATCCCGATTTGTGGCGTCGCGGGCGATCAACAGGCCGCGACCGTCGGTCAGGCGTGCTTCAAGCCGGGGATGTTGAAATCCACCTATGGCACGGGCTGTTTTGCGCTGTTGAACACAGGCGACACGCCCGTGACCTCCAACAACAACCTGCTGACCACCATTGCCTATCAGCTTGATGGTAAGCCGACCTATGCGCTCGAAGGATCGATCTTCATCGCGGGGGCGGTGGTGCAATGGCTGCGTGACGAGTTGCAAATCATCAAATCCGCCTCCGAGACGCAAAGCCTCGCCGAACAGGCCGACCCTCACCAGAACGTCATCATGGTGCCCGCCTTTGTCGGTCTTGGTGCGCCCTATTGGAATGCGGAGTGCCGTGGCGCGATGTTTGGCCTCACGCGCGGCTCAGGGGCCGCTGAACTGGCCAAGGCCGCGCTTGAAAGCGTCGGCTTCCAGACCCGCGATTTGCTTGAGGCGATGTCTGCCGACTGGAAAGCCGAGGGAGTGCAGCCGACCCTGCGCGTGGATGGCGGCATGTCTGCAAGCGATTGGGCGATGCAGTTTCTCTCCGACATCATTGCCGCCCCAGTGGACCGCCCCAAAATTCAGGAAACGACCGCACTTGGCGTGGCGTGGCTCGCGGGGATGCACGCAGGCATTTATCCCGATCAGGCAACATTTGCAGACAGTTGGGCCTTGGATAAGCAGTTCTTGCCCAACCTGAGCGATGCCGAACGGGATGCGAAATATACAGGGTGGAAAAAAGCGGTGCAGGCCACGATGAGTGTCTGACGCGGCTTTAGGTCACGGGCTGTGATGCAAAACGGGAAAGAAGGCGCGTGACAAACGGGTCCGACACCCGCTACCTATGCGTCATGAAATATGTTCCCAAGAAAAACACCGATGACGCCCTTATTCAGGAATACTTGAACAAAGGGGGTAAAGTCAGTGTTGGTGAAACCAAACCTCTTCCGAGCGAACTTGGTCTGAGCAAAAATGTTTGGAACAACAAGCTGACGAAAGAAGAGAAAGCCGCTCGCGACAAAAAGTGAGTGTGCGGCTTGTCTGAGCAGCCACGTGGCGTCCTTTCGATGATCTCGAAAGTAAGAGGCGTCTATTTGTTTGCTTGAGACCCGTGGAGATGTCTTTGCCTTAGACCTGTCGGGCGGTTGCCCCATGATGATGGGTCGCCAAAAGCAGGTTGGTCTCTGATTCCGAAATCCCGTCGATCTCGCGCATCGCGCCAAGGGCAGCATCGAAGGTGGCGAGGTCTTCACTGGCAAGCTCTGCGATCAGATCCCATTTTCCATTGGTGGAATGAATGGCCTGAATGGCCGTGATCTTGTGCAGCTGCGCAATGATCCGCGCGGTTCTGTGGCCTGCGATCTTGATAAGAGTGATGCCGCGCACGGGTTGGGCAAGGTCGTCTTCGCGCAGGCGCAGGGTGAAGCCCGTGATCACGCCCGCATTGACCAATTTGTCCAAGCGTGTGCGCACGGTGGCACGTGATACGCCGAGACTGGTGGCGAGATTCGCGATGGGGTCGCGGCTGTTGCGCCGCAAGAGTGCGATGAGGCGCTTATCGATATCGTCCATTGTGACACCTATGCCTTTCGTTTTGCGCAAATCATATGCCGAAATGATCACTTATTGCACTTAAATCTGCCGATTTTTGCGATGAAAATGAACGCCTGACAATCATCGGAGTTGCGCGTGACACATTGCATACTTATCGGAGCCCCCGTTCAGGAGGGCGCAAGCCAACGCGGGTGCCGCATGGGGCCAGAGGCCCTGCGCACCGCAGGATTGGTGGAGGCGCTGACCGCCTTGGACTGCACGGTTGAGGATCGCGGTGACGTGACGCCCGATGTACAACCGTGCCCGCCACACGAAAATTCTGCCATTCACCATATGGACGAGGTGGTCGCATGGACTCGTGCCTTGAGCGATGCAGCTTACCATGGGGCGCGTGATGGCACGCCGATCTTCCTTGGCGGGGATCATAGTCTGGCGGCGGGCACCGTGACGGGCGTGGCGCGTGCGGCGGCAGAACAAGGTCGCCCGATGTTCGTGCTTTGGCTTGATGCCCACCCTGATTTCCATTCACTCGACACCACCGAAAGCGGCAATCTGCACGGAACACCCGTGGCCTATTATACGGGCCAATCAGGCTTTACGCCGCATTTTCCCGAGGTGAGCCATCCAGTTGCGCCTGAAAACATTTGCATGATGGGTCTGCGCTCGGTGGATCGCCATGAGGCGACGGCGATACAGGCGGCGGGTATCGAATTGAACGATATGCGTGCGATTGACGAGTTCGGCATTGTGGCCCCGTTGCGGGAGTTTCTGGCCAAGGTCGAGGCCGCCAATGGCTGGCTTCACATCAGTCTCGACGTGGATTTTCTCGACCCTGCGATTGCGCCCGCTGTTGGCACCACGGTGCCGGGCGGGGCGACGTTCCGCGAGGCGCATTTGATCATGGAAATGGTCGAGGAGGCGGGGTTGGTGCATTCGCTCGATCTGGTGGAACTCAATCCGTTTCTGGACGAGCGCGGCCGCACGGCGAAGCTCTTGGTCAATCTGACTGCGAGCCTGTTCGGGCGGCGCGTTCTGGATCGTATGACGCGCAGCGCCCAATAACTTTTCCCAAATCGAGGAAGATCATGCAAAAAGACCTGAATACCGTCCCCTTTGTGAGTGTCGAAAACATGATGCGTCTGGTGCTCGATATCGGGATCGAGACCTGCATCGCGCAGATCGCGGAGTGTATCGAAGACGATTTTCGCCGTTGGCCCCAGTTTGACAAAACACCGCGTGTGGCCTCCCATAGCCGTGAGGGCGTGATCGAATTGATGCCCACATCCGACGGGATCGATTACGGGTTCAAATACGTCAACGGGCACCCCAAAAATATGAAAGAGGGGCTGCAAACCGTGACGGCCTTTGGCCTGTTGGCCTCTGTCGATACGGGCTACCCCGTGTTGCTGTCCGAGATGACCATCCTGACCGCGCTGCGCACGGCGGCGACCTCGGCTGTGGCGACGAAATACCTCGCCCGCAAAGACGCCCGCACCTTGGCCCTGATCGGCAACGGCGCTCAGTCGGAGTTTCAGGCACTTGGGCTGAAGCGGATTTGTGGCATCGACACCGTGCGGCTTTACGATATTGATCCTGCGGCCACCCGAAAATGTGTCGAAAACCTTGCGGGATCGGGCCTCACGGTTGTGTCGTGCCGCTCGCCCGAGGAGGCGATACAGGGCGCGGATGTGGTCACGACCTGCACCGCAGACAAGCAATATGCGACGATCCTGACCGACAACATGGTGGGCGCAGGGCTGCACATCAACGGCATTGGCGGCGACTGTCCGGGGAAGACGGAAATCCACCGTGACATTCTGCTACGCTCTGACATCTTTGTGGAATACCCCGAACAAACCCGCATCGAAGGCGACATTCAGCAACTCGACGATGACTACCCCGTCAAAGAATTGTGGCAGGTCATTACGGGCGCAGTGGAAGGGCGCAAAGATGACCGCGCGATTACGCTGTTCGATGGCGTGGGCTTTGCGATTGAGGATTTTTCGGCCCTGCGGTGGCTGCGCAGTGCCCTGATCGGCTCAACGCGGTTTACACAGTTGGATATGATCGCCGACCCCGACGATCCGCGCGACCTGTTTGGCATGGTTCAGCGCGAGAAAGAGCGCATGGCGTAGTGCAGGGCGGCACTTAAAGCTGACCGTAGAGTCCGACCAATTCGACTTGGCTGCCGACATTGACCTTATGGTAAATGAGTTTGAGCCGTTGACGGATGCTGTTGGGTTTCAGGCTCATGATCTCCGCAATCATCGCGGGGGTTTTGCCCGAAGCCAACAGATCGACAGTGGTGATCTCGGTCTCTGTGAGACTGAACTGTTCACGCAAACGGCGCTGTTTCATGGCACTTGAATCGCTGCATTGGGTCCGGATGGCGCAGGCTTTGAGCGGCATGAAAAAGTGTCGCAACCGTGGGGGGATCTGGATGACCAAAACATTGACCGTGTGGCCGCCTGTGTTGAATTGATAGGCGTTGCTGAGCGACAAGCTCGGGTCGCTGGTCAATGTGTCGCGCAGCTCGGTATTGAGGCTGTCGCTGATTTCTTCGGGCAGGAGCGTCTCTAACCTGTTGGTGGATGTGATGCGCCCCGCCGTGTCGATGTTGAAACACTGATTGCCATCGGCGTCGAAAAGGAACACGTCGGATTGTGTGCCTCTGAAAAACTGCGCGAATTCGTAGATGCGTTCGTGCGCAATGTCCGCAGCCTGTCTTGTGGCGCGTTCAAATAGGGGTTGGATCGCTTTGATCCGCGCCACATCGTCGGCGGTGATCGGTGGGTGGTCATTGCCGAAGTGTAGGGTCATCGGCCAGTACCCGTTGGGCGTCATAATGCGGATGGTGCAGACATTCCCGAAATTCTTGGGGCGGAGAAAGTCGCGATAAAACGGCATTTCCGCTTTGGCCGCGCGGTCGGGAAAGACCTCGTCATCGGAGGCATAGCCGCGCTCGAACATGCGCGTCAGCACCCCTTCGCGCGGGTCTTTCAGGTTCCATTTGTCGGATAGATACTCGCCCAAGGCTTGCTTCATTTCCTTGGTCCCCGACATCCACAATCCGCGATATTGCGGGTTGCTTGGGGGGAGAAGCGCCCCTGTCGCTCCGAATAAGTCAACGACGTTTGCACAGGCCTCGTCCCAATATTTCGCATCCTTGGTGGCGCGTTCAAGGGTGTCTTTTAGAGGCTGAAAAATGTCGGTCATGGACTCTCCTGTCGCATAGATACCGACGTTTTGTCAGTATCTTAGTCGATGGAAACTCAATTGCGTGTCAGGATTTCCATATTTTGACCCATTGAACAAAACTTTTACGAAGATTGCACCCCCATACCCAAACGGTAGTTCAGTTAATTTCACTTCCCTTTACCAATGTTGCCTTGGGGCCTCTGAATTGGGGCCGTCGACCTGTTGTGTGATCACAAATTAATCAAATCCTCTAAATGTCTCGATTGGAGCCAACAATGTCATACCGCGTGTCCGTGGGTTTTTTCGCCGCTTCGCTCTTCGCCTCTGTGCTTGGTTCAGCAGCTTTTGCACAGAATTTACTCGTAGACGGTGGTTTTGACGGGGCACCGCAAACGCAGTTTGGCGATCGGTTTGACGAGGATCTCCCACCGTGGATGTTTGCGACGGTCGCGCCGACGAATGTCATTTTGAACACGCAAAATCTCGTGGTGGTCGACGGGCCGGGCGGACATGATTATCTCGACCTCGGGCCAGAGTCCGACGCATCGGGCGCGCCTGCGGGCGAAACGCAGTATTACATCGATAGCGGCAATATCCCACTCTATGGGTGGCAGTATTTCACACCGAGTTGCAGCGGCACGGCGACGGCGCGTGTGATGGTGACCAACCGAGAAGGACACGGCGTGACTGGGCCGACGCTCACAGGCGCGGATGTTCCCGCGCAGCCTGCTCCGTTTACATTCGGCAGTACGCAAGGCGGCTTGGCGCTTTTGCAGGTTCAAAACCAGATCCCCGCGTTTCCCGTGGGGTTTGCGGTCGCACCTGCGTCAACGGCGCAGCTTGTGATTGATCTCAAAACGCAATTTGACGCCGAGAAAATGCCGTTCCTTTTGGCTGCTGGTACCACGCGGACCTATCCGTGGACCCCGATGACGGTACAGGCCCCTGTGACCGCGGGGCAGCTCTATGCCTTCATGGCCGAGCTTGGTCATAGCGTGAATATGGACAATGCCTCTGTCGAGGTGGCCTGTGACGAGCCGCCCACCACGCCGAACCTGACGCCCAAAATCGAACACATCAAGTCAAGCAAGGTTTGTGAGCAACCCGTTCAGGCCACCGTCAATGGCGTGCTCGGATACACGTGGGATTGCCAAGCCGAAATCACCGTGACGCCGACCCCGTTTGCGGGCACCTACACGCTTGAGGACGATGCCTCCAATATCTCGATTGGTGCGGCGCAATTCGTGTCTATTTCGGAGCCGAACTGCTCGCCGCTCGGGTTGGACCATATTAGTTGCGAGATGGATGGCGCGACGATGACCGCGCCGCATGTCGTGGATTATCAATTGTTTACCGAACTGACAGACCCCAACGAGGTGATCGAATGGGAAAACTGTCTGGATGGACATGCGGACACAGCGGCAGGAACCTTCCCCGCCATTCCCATGTGCATGGGCCGCACGATCAAACCCGAGATCGTTGTCGATCCCAAAGAACCGCCCGTTATCGCGTTGAAAAAGGGGTGTCGCGCAATGGGCGAAGACAATGGCACCGCTTACTATCTGTGTTCGGTCTATGTGAGCCCGCCCTCCAGCGGCACCCTTACGGGGCCTTTGACCTTGGACGAGTTGTTCACCACCACGTCTGGTGCCTCTGCCACGCAATATATCCAATCGCTGATTGGCACGCCCGCTGCATCAAATGGATGGACCTGCCAACAGCCCGCCTTTCCCAACGGCGCATCCTGCACCATTTCGGCCGCAGACTTTAACAGCAATACAGGCCACCGCATTGACGCCCAGATTGTGATCCCGACAGCCGTCTTGGCCAAAGAGGGCTTCACCAACTGCGCCCAAGTGCGCATCGGTGATCAGGTTGTCGGCACGGCGGATTGCGTTGATATCGCCGTGGAAACCGAGACGACATTTGACGTTGATAAGTCCTGTAAACCTTCGGGCGACCGGATGATCTTTAGCGAGGCCTTCTGGGTGCAACCCTACCAATGCACCTTGACGGTAACGACAGCAGGCGCGCCCTTTACGGGGCCGCTTTGGGTCTCCGAGGATTTGCATTTCGGACAAAACCCGGGCGCATCTCAGATCCTGACCATGACATCTGCTGATCCGTGGGACTGCAGCAATCCGCCCTATACCGCAGCAGGGCAGGGCGGCAACGCACCCTACTGTGGCATTCAGGGCAGCCAGTTCCCCGCATCGGGTAGCTCTACGATCACTGTTGATCTGCTGATGAACGCCTCGATGGACTTATTCGGCGCGGAAAACTGCGTATCGTTGAGCGTGGGAGAGCCCGATGCCAATGGTTTGCCTGCGCCCGTTGCCGAGGATTGCTTTGAAATCGCACCGGCACCTGTGAGTGCCCCGACAGAGCCGTCGATTGATCTTGCTAAAAGCTGTTCGCCCGCTGTGCTTGGCGCGGATGGAATCTGGACGGCGCAGTGCGAAGTGACCTTGACGCTGAATGACTATGTGTATGACCCAAGTGCGGGCAACGCGCCCTATATTGATCTCGTGGACGAGTTGGTTCCAAACGGTGTGCAAACTCCGCTGACAAGCCTGATGCCCTTGCAAACTCCTGACTACGGTTGCTGTTGGGGGCCATTCACGGGAACACCCGCAGGCTTCAACAACGCGCGTATTAACCCGCGCAAATTGGCCGACCGTGGGGGCAGCGTCACCTTGGATTACACCGCGACCTTCGCGGGTCCGGGAGGGCGTCCTGTGAACGGGCAAAACGTGATGAATTGCGTGTCCGCATCTTCTCCTGCCCTGAACCTGCGCGTTCCCGAAGGCCCACTTGGTACCGAGCGAATTTGTGTGCCCATTGAGTTCCCGCTGACTGCCGTTGTCGGCCCCGATGTTGGCAGTATCGCTGATCCCGGAAGACCGACACCAGGGACAGGCGGGTCAAATCCAGGCCCGGTGATTGATGATGATGAGGGGCCACTGACGGCCACGGACAGTATCTTCACCGAAGCTGCTAATCCCAGCATTCCGATGACACCACTCGCAGGTGACAGCGCCAGTTGCAGCCTGAATACCATGTTTGTCATCGACAATTCCTACTGGATGGACGCCGCGCATGGTAACCGTCTGGACATCACTAAAACCGCCATCGTTCGGGCCCTCGACGGGTTGCGTGGCAACGGATCGGCTGTGGCTTTTAATGCGGGCAACACGGCGAGCGGCGTGCATGGCACGTATCGCGACATTGACGCCTTCTACTCATCCATCGTCTCCAATACCCTGCCCACGATCCAAGCGGGCGGACAATCCAGTTGGCAAATGGCATTTGGAAACATGCAGCAAAATGCGACCCCGCCGTTGGTTGTGTTCATCACCGCAGGCCCGCCGAGCTATAGCATCATCCCCAACACCTACACCTATCATCAGGTGCCTGTGGCGGATGCGATTGCGGCGACAGTGCCAAGTATTGCGGCGCTGCGTGCCTCAGGGAGCCGTGTGATCGGTATCGGCATCGGGACAGACATCAGCGCCGCGCATCTGACGGCGGCACTGGGCGGGACCGTCACCAATTTCGCAGCAGGGGGCGCGGTCAATCCTCTTGTGAATGACGTGATTATGATCCCGAACGCGCAAGATGCGCCAGAAGCCTTCGCCAAGATTGCGGCGACCTATTGTCCGACATCGCCTGCGCCGTTGAGTGCATCAGATGCTGTGGCTGACCTTCAGGTGCTCACGCCGACGCCAGTTCTGCCGCTGCCGCGCCCGATGTTGACGATCAAAAAGTCGCAAACGTCGGCTTGTCTCGCCAATCGCGGAACTCAGACCTATGACTGCGGGTTCCGCTTGTCGGTGACAAACACCGGCACTGGCCCCTTTGTCGGTCCATTGGTTGTCACCGATACGATCGGCAATCCCGGTGCGACTTCGGCCACGTTACGGTCTGGCAACGGATGGTCCTGTGCGGGCCCTGTTGGCGGGGCGGTGACTTGCGATACGTCGCTGTTGAACCTCGCGGCGGGCGCCACCACGCATCTTGATCTCACGATGGGCATCAAAGGTTTGCGCAAAGGCGGAAGTTTTGAAAACTGTGCCGCCGTTGGCATCCCTGACAATCGCACGCAACGTGTCGCCGCGATCCAGCAGGTGATGAACGCCCGTGGTCTCAATGCCGGACCTGTGGACGGAAAACCGGGTCAAAAGACCTACGCCGCTTTGGCGAAGCTCCAAGCCTCCCTTGGCCTGCCTGTGAGCCGCGAGTTTGATGACGCCTTGTTCCAAGCGCTCGGATTGCCGCTGCAAACGCCTGACGGGGAAAGCTGTGTTTCGGCGCAGTTGCCCGTTATGCCTGCGCCGCCGCTGCAATGTGATCGCGCCACGACGGTGAAACAGGGCGAAAGCTGTGCCTGCCGTTATGACGATATGGAACGCCGCAACGCGACATCGTGCCAATGTGGCGGCGGGATGCGATTGGTTACAGGCAAAGGCTGTGTGGTTGAGGCCGTGCCTGTCCCCGAGCCAGTGCCCGCACCGAAACCCGCGCCTGACGTGACGCCGTTGAGCTGTGATCCTGCGTCGACCCGTTTGAGCGGTGATCAATGTGTTTGTCTTGATCAAAAGAACGCCAAGAAGGTGTCCGATACCCAGTGCCGTTGCTCAAATGGTCTCCCGATGATCGGTGGGCGGTGCCTCCCTGTGGTGATCAAGCCAAGCATCGGAACAGGGGGAGATTCAGGACCTGTGGATGATGCAGCGGGCACCGAGAAGTGCAAAATCATGTTCAATGGTGTTTGCCTTAAAAAATAATGACTTAGCCGCGTGCTATTGGGTAGCATGCGGCTGATGTCGTATTCTTCTCTACGGCACTTTCGCGCCTGCGTGAGTGCCGAATACTCCTTTACAAAACACCACAACGAGGCCCGATATGTCCCGCTCGAAACTGACCGCAACCGCCACCGTAATCGCCGCTGGAGCCATGAGCCTTTGGGCCGCGAGCGCATTTGCCGAGATGATGCAAGTCACGGGCGTGCCTGATGGCGATAGCCTCAATGTGCGGTCAGGCCCGAACGGGCAGAGCGCCGATATCGGTGATTTGCAAGAGGGTGAGGTCGTCAATGTGCTTGGCAAGAACTTTGCAGGTACTTGGTCTCAAATCGACTATCGCGGTCAAAAGGCGTGGGTCGCGTCGCGCTATCTGACCGACACGCAGGACAGTGATCGTGCGGCGGTGTCCACAGGGCCACATGTCGTTTCGGGCATTCCGTCCGATGATCCTGATGGCGGCTTGGTTGTCCGCGATGGGGCAGGGACGGATTTTGCAGCACTCGGTGTGTTGCGTAATGATACGGCTGTCCACATCATCCAGATGTCCGCCGACGGTAAATGGGGCATGATCGCCTTGGCCGATGGCGTGGGGTGGGTTTCTACCCGCTATCTTGTGGCGATGATGGCGACCCCCATGCCAATGCCTACGGCGGACCCGCAAACGGCGCCGGACGGCGGGCCGCTTCCTGCGGTGTTTACCGTTACGGGCGTGGCAGCGGGCGATAAACTTTGGGTGCGTGACGCGCCACAGGCTGCGGGGGCGCGTATCGGTGGACTGGTCCCCGGCGCGGTGGTGAATGTCACGGGCCACGCCTCGGGAAACTGGGTGCAGATCACGCTCAATGGCCAGATCGGCTATGTGAATGCCACGTACCTGACCCGCGCGACCGAAAGCGGTGGCGGCTCCACGGTCAACGGGTTCCCGCTTGGCATCACCTGCCGCGGCACCGAACCCTTCTGGACCTTCACCATCGCGGATGATCGCACGGTGGAATTTACCTCCCTCATCGACGGGCCCGAGCCGATTGCCTCGCTGACGCAGACGACGCCCTCACTGGGCGGAGGCTACCCGTTCGACTTTGCCGCGTCGCCATATGCGGGATCGATCAACGCGCAGGCCTGCTCGGACGGGATGTCGGATATTGCCTATACGATGTCGATCATGCTGACCAAACCGTCAAGCAACTGGACAGGGCCGCTTCATGGCTGTTGCAACGTCGATTGAGTGAGCGAATGCCTTGGGTGCGGGGGAGATGCCCCCACGCACCGTTTTCGGCCATGTGACCCACCTAGGCGGTGTTTTGTTGCAAGACTGTGACCCCGAAGCTGTCCGTCCAACACAGGGCATTACGCCCCGCATCTTTTGCCTCATAGAGTGCATTATCCGCACGGCGCAGGGCTGCATCGGGATCGCTATCGTCGGCAAAGAACTCGGAGGCGCCGATGGATGCGGTGACGTTCAAAATGGATCTGTCGTCCACTTGAATGTTTGTGGTCTCCGATAGGATTTGTCGGATTTCTTTGATGGCGTCTTTCGCGTGATCCTCTAACCTGTCAGGCAAGATCACAATGAATTCGTCTCCTCCCCAACGACACACGATGCCATTATCGCCAACGTGATCATGCAATGTGGCCGCAAAGGATTTGAGAACCATATCGCCTATGTCGTGCCCGTGGGTGTCATTGACGGTTTTGAAATGATCAATGTCGATCATGGCAATGCTGGTTGGGGTGTCATCCGTTCTAAAATCATCGAAATAGGCCGATAGGGCATCCCATCCCGCGTGCCGATTGAGAACGCCCGTAAGCATGTCGGTTTTCGCCATACGTTCGAGGCGGCGCTTTGCGATGCGTCTTTGGACCGCTTCCGTGTGTGTGGTTTGCGCCAGTAAAATCACCTGTATGGCCGAAAGCACAATCGTGGTGGTCAGAGCGATGACAATGGCAACACCTGTCAACTGATTGAATTCCTCGCGAAAGCTGCGCATGAAAAAGACCACGCTGACGCCACAGACGGTGGAAATTACAAGCAGTCCAGCGAGGATTCTGCGTGTGGTTTGTCCCGTGGTCGATGGCAGCAGAATGACCGCAAAAGGTTGTTTGTGGGACACGGTTGCCACCACCGATAGTTGGAACGCGACAAGGCTCAGGAAGGTGAACAGCGACATGTCTTGGCCAAACATCGGGAGATCATAGAGCTTCGCGAAGGTGGTCAGCGCGAGCAGTTCGATAGACATCGCACTCGCAACAAACATAAGGCGTAAATGGTGGACCCGAAGTAGCAGTGAGACGAGCAGTAGTAGGGCGATGATGGCTGTATCCAACCCCATCATACCGAAGTCACGATCAATCCAGACACGCGTTGCGCCCAGCTCGCGTGATGCCGCCCCGCTTAAATGGACCACAATCACCACCACGCATATTGTGATGGCCACCAATGTATAGAGACGCAGCCAAGCGGGCGCGTGACGGGGGCGTTGGACAAAGACGAGATTGAAGCCGATGGCGAGTAAGCAAACGAGTGTCAGGGGGTGGGTGAGTGACGTGGCCTCGAACCCCATGAGACCCGCTTTGATGCCGGCGAAATTGACCACGCCTCCGAGAAGCGCAAACACCATCCCCGCGTAGGCGAGATTGGGTTGAGCCCGTTTTATGAGGTGGATCAACCTGAGTGTACGCTTTGGCATATTGGCTTTCTGAAAACGCGGCATATGCGAAAACCATATTTTAAGACTGGTAAACACTCAGTTTACGTTAGGGGATTTTTAACTAAAAATCACCAAAAATTGCCTCTGTGCGCTTATTCGCCTCCCCATTTCGCCAATGCTGCCGCAAGTTCCGGGTGCTCTTTGGCATAGGCCGCGAGTGTTACGCCCGCCTCGGCGGCCTCCCATGCCTGACGGATTGCCCGCACACCTGCGCCCATCCCCATAGGGTGTCCGTGGACGCCACCACCGCCCAGATACATCAGGTCAAGGTTGCCACCCGTGCGCGTGTAGGTATCCACCGCCTGACCGCCCCATTGCCCCGAACAGACCACGGGAAGAGGGCAGTCGTCAGGGGAAAAGATCGGCGTGGTCACGTCTTTGAACGATTGCACAAAGCTGTCGTCAGGTTCCCAGTATTTGGCACGAATGCCGTTGATCTGGAACTGATCGACGCCCAAAAGACGCCAGACTTTCTGATACGCCCGAAACTCCATACCCAGACCCGGATGTCTGGTCAGAATGTCCCATCCGTTGCGGTGCGCGTGCAGGCAAAGCGCCGACCGTTTGCGCAGGAACGACATGCCGCCATAGCCAACCGAATTGATATTGATGACGGCAGCATTGCCACCCGCCGCAACGACAGTGTCATGGTTGCGCATCATCGTATCGGGATCGGCGGATGAGATGCCAAAGGCATACATGACCCGCTTTCCCGTCTTGTCCTCATGGGCGCGGATGACGGGCATGATCGCTTTGACGCGATCCTCTAATGACGAATAGGCGGGGCTCATCAGCTTTTCGTCGTCCTTGATGAAATCGACACCCGCCGCGCATAATTGCGCCACCACCTCGGCTGTGGCATCGGGCAACAGGCCAAGCGAAGGTTTGATGATCGAGGCAATCATCGGCCCGCGAGAGACCCCCATCAGATCGCGCGATCCTTGCACGCCATATTGCGGCCCGGGATGACAGGCCCACTCGGATGGCAGGTCAATATCCATGACCCGCACACCCGACAGCCCTTTGACCGCATAGACGCCGCCAACGGTGATGGTCATCAGGGCCGCGATATCCGTGCCAACGGCGTCGAGCGGGAAAGAGATCACCACATCGGCACGTTTGACGGGGCCAGTGCCCTCCGCGTCGGGAAGCGACGGTATCTGCGCATCGGGCAGCGGCGTGATCGACACCACCTGCGCCGCACAGCGGGCCCGCACATCGGCGGTCTCATTCGGCAATTCGGTGAAGGTGCCCGTGGATTGGTCCGACGCAATCTTGGCCGCGAGAGCGCCCATGTCGCCGCGGGTTTCCAACCGATAGGTCACGTTGATTTTGGATGCCGACATGGGGAGGGCCTTTCGTTGAGTGTATGTGTTTACCGCGGACCGCCGCCGTCGCGGATCCATCCAAAGAAGTCCTTCGACCCCATTTGACCGCCCTTGAGGGCAATTTCCAACCCGTCATGCGGGCTGTCGCCGTAGCCGATGCAAAGCGCGGCTCCCGGAATGGTGGGGGCGAGGGCTTGGAGCGCGTCCAGTTTGAGCGCCCGCATCCCGTGCCCTGACGTGTCACCGCCTGAAATGACAGCGCGGCGAATGTCGGTTTGCGTCAGAATGCCGTCAAGGATCGCGCCGAGGGCTTGGCCGATCATGTCGTTGGCGCTCTCCACCGTCTTGCCCGAGCTGGCCAATGCCGCGCGAAACGCAGCAACGGCTGGATCGCTCGGACCTGTGGCGGAGCATACAAGCGGGGAGTGCCCGTCGTTTGCCGCGCTTACACCGTGGGCGATGGCGTTTTCGATTTCACTCGCGAGCGCCTCAGGGGAGACCAAGGCACGGGCCGCGTCAAAGCGGATAATGGCAAAGCCGTTTTCCTGTGCCCAATCAATCTGTTGCGCCGTGGAGGGGGAGACCGATCCAGAGACCGCCGCGATCTGTGCGACCTGTCCTGCGGAGGTGAGCGCGGGGGCTTCGGGGGTCAGGCCGATGTTTTGCCAATGGCGCACAAGCGCGTATTCGACGCCCTGTGAGCCTGCGACAAAACTCAAATCGGCGCGGTTGTCCCAGATTAGTTTGCCAGCCGCTTGCTCGCTGACAGGCTCCATACTGTCGATGGATACGATGCGTTTGCCCCGCAATATCGCAGTGTCCAAGGCGGGCTGCGGGTCCGTCCATAAGGCTTCCAAATCAATGAGCGTGGAGGGGAGATCCGTTTGGTGTGACAGATGCACCAAGAGGTCAGACTCGTCCATCGGTGTCACAGGGTGGTGCGCCATGACGGGGTGGCGATCAAGGCGGTAGACCCCGTCGAATGTGCCCGCGAACAAATGGCCAAAGGATTGGTAGCGGCGCATTTGCGGCGCGGCGGTGAGCACGGGGGCAGCTCTTGCTTTCGTCACGTCGAGACCGATTTCGATGGCCTTGCCGATGCTGCCCGAGACAGGGGAGCTGTCAAAGGTCGAGCAGACTTTATAGTGCAAAAGCGGCGCGCCGAGACCGTGCAGGAATTGCAGTGGCGCAGGTAGGTTGTCCTCCATCCATTTGGGGGCGTGTGTGCGTGCGGTCGAGGCGATTCCAATCGCACGGGCGCCTTTGAATCTCTCCATGAGGGCGGGGCTCGGGATGTCGGAAAACAGGACCGTTTCGACTCCCGCAAAGGCGAGAACCTCCATGACAGCGGCCGATCCCGTAAAGTCATCCCCGAACCATGTGATCAGTGGGGCTGTGTGTGCGGTCATCTTGTCGGTCCTTTTGGTCGCATTCTGTTATACCCATGAACACAGGTCATTTGTCGTGTCGTATCAGCACGGTAGCGCAAAGTTCGTGCCGCATCGCGTGATCGAAATGGCCTCGACATCCAAGGGTCGGTTTCCGTCTTTCGAGACTCTGTGTGGCATGTTTTTTTGCGAAACGCTTTGACAATCTCCGCAAGATATTATCTCATCATACCAGCTACGCAAGCCCGAGATAGGCAAACTAAGGAGAAATAACGATATGACGACTGTAGCCCTCTTGGGCGCTGGTGGGAAAATGGGCGTTCGCCTGTCCCAAAATCTGGCCCAAACCGATTTTGATGTTCGACACGTAGAAGTAAGCGATGCAGGACGCGCGCGCCTCAAAGAGGCCGTTGGTGTTGACTGCGTTGAGATGTACGCGGCGCTTTCTGGCGCGGATGTCGTGGTGATGGCCGTGCCTGATACGGCGATTGGCAAGGTCGCGAGCGGGATCATCGACAAGCTTGATTCTGGCACGATGGTTGTGATTCTCGACGCGGCGGCTCCCTATGCGGGGCACTTGCCCGAGCGTGAAGACATCACATATTTCGTGTCCCACCCGTGCCATCCGATGATCTACCACAACGAAGACACCGAAGCCGCACGTCTCGACCGTTTTGGCGGTGTTGCCCACCCACAAGGTGTGGTGAACGCGCTGATGCAGGGCCCAGAGGAGCATTATGCCCTCGGTGATTCCATCGCCAAAGCCATCTACGCCCCTGTGCGCCAAACCTACCGCGTGACGGTCGAACAAATGGCTTACCTCGAGCCAGGTCTGTCCGAAACGGTCTGTGCATCGCTTCTGGTGGTGATGAAACAGGCAATGGACGAAGTGGTCAAAACGGGTGTGACCGAAGAATGCGCGCGCGATTTCCTCCTTGGCCACATGAACATTCTGGGCGCTGTGATCTTCGGCATTCAACAAGGCCAGTTCTCGGATGCCTGTAACAAGGCCATCGAGTTTGGCATTCCTGCCTTGATGCGCGACGACTGGAAGTCGGTCTTTGAGCGTGATGAAATTATGGCGTCGATTAAACGGATTACCTAACAAATTCATCTTAATTCCGATGAGGAACGCCCCGCTTGCTGATGCAGGCGGGGCGTTTCATTTGTAATCGTTTGATGGTGGGTTAACGGCCGGTTTTGGCCAGAACCACGCCAAATGTGCGGGCGATGAGCGACAAATCCAGAGCCAAAGACTGGCGCGCGCCGTAGTCATTATCGTAGCGTGCGCGGTCGATGAAGGTGGTCGTCGAGCGACCTTCAACCTGCCAAATTCCAGTGATTCCGGGGCGCATGGAGCGGTAGGCATGACCGCCCGCGTTTTCATACATGGCCTCTTGATCAGCCGTATAAGGACGGGGGCCGACAAAGCTCATGTCGCCCTTGATGACATTCCAAAGTTGCGGCAACTCATCAAGGCTCGTGGCACGCAAAAAACGTCCGATGCGGGTGATACGCGGATCGTTTTCGAGCTTTTGATAGGTATGCCACTCTGCCGCGATCTCGGGGTTCTCGGCGCAGAGCTTCGCCAGAATGGCATCGGCGTCGAGCTTCATCGTGCGCAGTTTGTAGCAATTGAACAGTTTGCCATCTTTGCCAACACGGCTGTGGGCGTAAATGGCGGGCTTGCCTTCGATTCGCACCAAGGCCCACAAAAGCGCGATGAGGGGGACGGCAATAGGGGCGATCATGAGAGCAAAAACGAGATCAAACACGCGTTTGAGCCCGTCTGCATAAAGGCGCACAGGCTTTTTGGGGGGGAGGCCTGCGTATGTTTGAACTGCGGCCAAATGGGTCGCAGGTTTCGCAAATGTATTGGCGTTTACAAACATGTATGTCTCGGACTTCTGCCCGCTCCTTTAGTGTCTGAGGACCGTTATTAAGGATTCGTTAACCAATTTTTGGACCGAAACAGGGCGAAATTGGGTCATCTGAAATGACGTAGGGTCACAGGTGTTGGTCGTTCCACTGTGGTCGCTTGGACAAAAACTGCGTGGAGTTGCGGTGACTTGCGGTGCCGTGGTGCCTTGCGCTTTTGGTCACACTGCCCATTATGCGAGGGCCCACACGCCCATTCAGGATGACGCACGACCATGCCTTTTCGCTTTCTCCTATTCTTGCTGATTTGCGCGAGCGGCCTATGGGGCGCGCGCGCGGCGAGCGCTGCGGATGTCACCGTCTTTGCCGCAGCAAGCCTCAAAACCGCACTTGATGAAGCGGCACGGGAGTTCGAGGCGCAGACGGGGATGGATGTGGCGCTGTCCTATGCGGGCTCCTCGGCGCTGGCGCGGCAGATCCAATATGGTGCGCCCGCTGATCTCTTTGTCTCCGCCAATGTGGACTGGATGGATGTCTTGCAAGAGGACGGACTGTTGGTTTCGGGATCGCGTGTTGATCTGCTTGGCAATGATCTGGTCTTGGTGGCGTTCGGGACGGGAACCCCCGTGGACCTGTCCGACCCGACCGATTTGCCCGCGCGATTGGGCGGTGATTACCTCGCGATGGCCTTGGTCGATGCGGTGCCTGCGGGTCTTTATGGCAAAGCTGCTCTGCAAAGCCTTGGCCTATGGGACAGCGTGCAAGGACAAGTGGCGCAAAGCGATAATGTCCGTTCGGCCCTCGCGCTCGTGGCAACGGGAGAAGCGCCCTTGGGTGTGGTCTATGCTACGGACGCGCAGTCGTCCGAGCATGTGCATGTCGTGGCGACATTCCCCGAGGACAGCCACCCGCCAATCATCTACCCGATGGCCGAGATCGCGGGACACGGCGGCGAGGCGACACAGGCGTTTCGTGATTTCCTGACAAGTGAGTCCGCGCGTGACGTGTTTGTGACGCATGGGTTCACTGTTTTGGACACAACCCCATGACTTGGCTCGGCCCCGATGAATGGCAGGCCGTTGCCCTGTCGCTCAAGGTTGCCTTCTGGGCCACTGCGCTTAGCTTGCCCTTCGGTATCTTTGCCGCCTATGCCCTGTCGCGTTGGGACTTCGCGGGCAAACAAATCGTCAACGGATTGATCCACTTGCCGCTGATCCTGCCGCCCGTGGTGACGGGCTATTTGCTCCTTCTGACCTTTGGCGCGCGCGGACCGATTGGCGGGGCGTTGGCCGAAATCGGCATCACCTTCGCGTTTCGGTGGACAGGGGCGGCGCTTGCGGCGGCGGTGATGGCCTTTCCGCTCATGGTCCGTGCCATTCGCCTGTCGATGGACGCCGCTGATCCGAAACTGGAACAGGCGGCCGCCACTTTGGGCGCATCGCGCCTTTGGGTCTTTGCCACGATCACCCTGCCGCTCGCCGTGCCGGGGATCATCACAGGGGCGATTCTGGCCTTTGCCAAGGCGATGGGCGAATTTGGCGCCACGATCACCTTTGTCTCCAATATTCCGGGTCAGACCCAGACGCTACCCTCGGCGGTCTATGTCTTTTTACAGGTGCCCAATGGCGAGAGCGCGGCGCTGCGCCTTGTGATGGTGTCGATCGTGATCGCCATGAGCGCGCTCATTCTGTCCGAGGTTTTGGCCAAACGCGCCGCGAAACGGGTGGGCGGACAATGAGCCTGTCGGTCTGTCTCAAACACGCCTTTGACGGTTTTGCCCTCGATGTGGATTTCACAGCGCCCAAGGGGATTACCGTGCTGTTTGGCCGCTCTGGCGCGGGAAAATCCACCATCGTCAACGCGGTTGCGGGGCTGCAAAGGCCTGACGCGGGGCGGATCGTTCTGGATGGGGACGTGCTGCTTGATACGCAATCGGGCATAAACGTGCCCGCGCACAAGCGTCGCGTGGGCTACATCTTTCAGGACGCACGGCTGTTCCCGCATTTCACCGTGCGCGGCAATCTCGACTACGGGCGCAGGTTCGCCGGCAAAGGGGGCAGTGCCGCAGAGGTCGCGCGGGTGGTGGAGCTACTGGGGATCGGTGATTTGTTGGAGCGTCGCCCCGCAGGGCTTTCGGGGGGCGAGCGTCAACGGGTGGCGATCGGGCGGGCTTTGCTGTCAGGCCCGCGCTTGCTTTTAGCCGACGAGCCTTTGGCGGCCCTTGACGAAGCACGTAAAGCGGACATCCTGCCGTATTTCGAGCGGTTGCGCGACGAGGTGGACGTGCCGATCCTCTATGTGAGCCACGCGCCGACAGAAGTGGCGCGACTGGCGACCACGGTTGTGGCGCTTGAGGGTGGCAAGGTCGCACGACAGGGCGATGCTTTGGATGTGCTGTCGGACCCAAGCGTGTTGCCCACGGGGGTGCGCGGCGCAGGGGCCGTGATCGAGGCGCGGGTGATTGCACACCACGACGACGGGTTGAGCGAATTGGACGCGGGCGGTGTGCCGCTGTTTTTGCCCCATGTGCCACGCACCATCGGCGCGGTGATGCGGGTGCGGATCGCGGCGCAGGATGTGATCCTGTCGCGCGATAAGCCCACAGGCCTGTCCGCGCTCAACATCTTGGCGGGCGAGATCACGGACGTGAAACGCGGCAATGGGCCGGGCGCGATTGTGTCGCTCAAAACGGACGCAGGGGTGATCCTCGCACGGGTCACGCGGCGCTCGGCGGATGCGATGGGACTTGCCGTGGGCGGGCGCTGTCACGCGGTGGTCAAAACCGTCTCCATCGCGCCGGAAGATGCAGGAAAGTAGGACAAACACATGACGAAA
Organism: Celeribacter sp.; assembly: GCF_048266405.1. Lineage (GTDB taxonomy): Bacteria > Pseudomonadota > Alphaproteobacteria > Rhodobacterales > Rhodobacteraceae > Celeribacter. The sequence goes on along the minus strand of NZ_JBLWZO010000001.1, from coordinate 627,823 downwards.
ATTGCCATTCTCACAGGGGGAAGCACGGGCATCGGCGCCCATCTTGTCGGCGCATTGATCGCGGCGGGCTACCGTGTCGGCTTTTCTTACAACAGCTCCGAGGCTCCCGCACGTGCGGTTGAGTCGCTCTACGATGGCGCGGCCTTTGCGGTGAAATGCGATGCGGGTGATGAGGTGCAGGTGCCCGCCTTCCACGCCGCTGTCGCCGACCATTTCGGGGGCGCACCTGATCTGCTCGTCAATAATGCGGGTATTCAGACATGGGCCTCGCTGTTGGATCTCAAGGTGGAGGATTTCGACAAGGTGATCCGCACCAATCTGCGCGGCGCGTTCCTCAACACCCAAGAGGCCGCCCGCGCAATGAAGGCCGCGGGCAAAGGCGGCGCGATCATCAACATCGGGTCGGGCTGCAACAAAGTGGCCTTCCCGAACCTCGTGGATTACGCCGCATCAAAGGGCGGGATCGAGCAGTTCACCAAAACCGCCGCTTCCGAGCTTGGCCCGCTTGGCATTCGCGTCAATTGCGTGGCTCCGGGGGCGATTGCCAACGAGCGCACAGCCGAGGAAGCCGAGGGCTACGCCGACAAATGGGCCGCGCTGACGCCGCTGCGCCGTGTGGGGCAGGCGGCGGATATTGCGGGCCCCGTGGTGTTTTTGGCCTCCGAGGCAGCAGGCTTCGTGACGGGTCAGACGCTTTACGTTGATGGCGGTGTCTTCGCCTGTGCGCCGTGGCCCGATTACGGCGGATAAGACACATCGTTCAGAATTAAAAAAAGGGGCACCCGTGGGCGCCCCTTTCTCATGTCTGTATGGCCATAGCCTTAGCCGATGATGGCGTTCAACGTTGCCGACGGACGCATGATCGCGGCGATCTTGGCAGGGTCGGCGTGGTAGTAGCCGCCCATATCCGCAGGCTTGCCTTCATCCGCTTTCAGCTCTTCAAGAATGACCGCTTCTTTCTCGGCCAGTTCTTTGGCAATCGGGGCGAAGTGGGCTTTCAGCTCGGCATCGTCATCTTGAGCCGCCAAGGCCTCGGCCCAGTAGCGGGCGAACCAGTAGTGCGAGGAACGGTTGTCGTTCTGGCCGACCTTGCGCTCAGGCGATTTGTTTTCGAGCAGCAGCTTCTGCGTTGCCGCCTCGACAGCAGCGCCAAGGACACCTGCTTTGGCTTTGCCTTTGGAGGAGGCGAGGAAGTTGTAGCTTTCACCCAACGCACAGAACTCGCCGAGGCTGTCCCAACGCAGGTGGTTTTCCTCAACCAACTGTTGGACGTGCTTCGGCGCGGAGCCGCCAGCGCCCGTCTCGAACAACCCGCCACCGTTCATCAGTTTCACGATGGAGAGCATCTTGGCGGAGGTGCCAAGTTCGAGGATCGGGAACAGATCGGTGAGATAGTCGCGCAGCACGTTGCCCGTGATGGTCACGACATCTTTGCCTTTGCGCATTTCTTCCCAAGAGAAGCGGGTGGCTTCGCGTGGGGCCATGATCGGAATGTCCTTGCCAGCGGCTTTGAGCGCGGGCTCGACGTATTTGATCAGTTCGGCGTCATGGGCGCGGTTTTTGTCGAGCCAGAAGGCTCCTGTGCCGATGACGTCGTAACGCTCGATACCCGTTTTGATCCAGTCGAGGATCGGTGCTTTCTTCGCCGTGCAGGAGCGCCAGATGTCGCCTGCTTCCACCTCGTTGGACAAAAGCACCTCGCCACTGTCGAGAACGATGGAAATCGTCCCGTCTGCGGGGGCTTGGAACGTGGTGGGGTGGGAGCCGTATTCTTCGGCTTTTTGCGCCATCAGGCCGACGTTGGACACCGCGCCACAGGAGGTGACGTCGAGTGTGCCTGTCTCTTTGAAATACTCAACCGTTTCGTCATAGACGCAGGCATAAGCATTGTCAGGGATGCAGCATTTGGTGTCGGCGGCTTTGCCGTCCGGACCCCAACCGATGCCACCGGCTTTGATCACGGCGGGCATGGAGGCGTCGATGATCACGTCGGAGGGGACGTGCAGGTTGGTGATGCCCTTGTCGGAATCAACCATGTAGAGCGGCGGTTTCGCGGCCAATGCGGCCTTGAGGTCGGCTTCCATTTCGGCGTTGCCCGCGATCAGCGCTTCGAGTGCGCCCAGACCGGAGTTCGGGTTGAAGTCGAGCTTGTCGCCGTGCTTGGCGAGGAAGTCCTCGATGTAGACCGAGACGAAGTGACCGAAGATGATCGGGTCGGAGACCTTCATCATCGTGGCTTTGAGGTGGACGGAGAAGAGAACGCCATCCTCCATGCTTTCGATCTCTTTCTTGATATAGGCGCGCAGGGCCTTGGCGGAGAGGAATGTCGCATCGACGATCTCGCCTTCGAGGTAGCTCAGCCCGTCTTTGAGAACTGTCTCGGAGCCATCTTTGCCCTTGAACAGGATTTTCGCACCACCGGCTTGTGCCGCGGTGATAGTTGCGGATTTCTCGTTGGCGTAGAAATCGTTGCCGGGCATGGCGGCGACGGTGGTTTTCGACGTGGATTCCCACTCGCCCATACGGTGCGGGTTGGCTTTCGCGTATTCTTTTACGGCCTTGGCCGAGCGACGATCCGAGTTGCCTTCGCGCAGAACGGGGTTCACAGCGGAGCCTTTGACGGTGTCGTATTTGGCGCGAACGGCCTTTTCGGCATCGGTTTGCGGATCGGCAGGGTAGTCAGGGATCGGATAGCCCTGCGATTGCAGTTCCTTGATCGCGGCTTCAAGCTGCGGCACGGAAGCCGAAACGTTGGGCAGTTTGATGACGTTGGCCTCAGGGGTTTTCACCAATTGACCAAGGGCCGCAAGGTCGTCGGAGACGCGTTGCTCGTCGCTCAATTCATCGGGGAAGAGCGCCAGAATGCGAGCCGCCAAAGAAATGTCGCGGGTGCCGACGTTGATATCGGCCGCTTTGGAAAAGGAGGTGATGATTGGCAAGAGCGAGCCACGGGCCAACTCGGGGGCTTCGTCAACAATGGTGTAGATGATGTCGGGGGTCTCTTGGGCCATTTGGGTCTCCACATTTGCGGGTTAAGGCGCAGCCGCCATCGGGCGACATACGTTTGAAAGAGCGCCTAGCTTAGCGGGGGCGCAAAGTCAATGTATCCCGATGTATACAATGGAAGTCTGTGCGGTCACGCCGCAGGGCATCCGTTTGGCTCGAACGGGCCACCACAGGCAAAGGATCGCGCCGCAGTTGTGTCAGGGGCGTGAGTGATTTAGACCTGATGCAAGCGGTCTTAAAGGCATACATGTTATGGGTAAAAAACTGACGATCCATGTGGGCATGGGGAAAACGGGCACCTCGGCGCTCCAGAAATTTCTGTTGAAAGAAACGGGATTTTTGAAACGCTCGGGCATCCACTATCTGGGCCGTTTTCTCGAACACATTGACGATTTTGACGGGCTGATCGGGCCTGGCGAAGTGAATACGCCCGCCGCCCTCGCTGTCGGTCTGGCCGAGTTGGAAACCTTTGCCGCCAAAAGCGAGGCAACTCATTTTATCTGGTCGAACGAAGTTCTGGCCCAAGCCCGCAACGCGCCCGATACCAGTGCCGTGATCGGCGCCTATGCCAAGGAAAGTGCGGTGTTTGACGAGGTGGAAATCCTCTTGGTCTTCCGCCGCCAAGATGAATGGATCGAAAGCGCCTATCGCCAATGGGGCCTGAAACACAAATTGCATGTCGGGCATTCGACCAAAACACCGCAGGAATTTGTCGATGAGAGCGCCCATCACCTCGATTACGCGGCGATTTATGACCTGTGGTCGGGGGCGGCGCCCACGACCGTGCATTCCTATGACGATATTCGGAACGTTGATGGAATTGTGCAATATTTCTGCCGCTATTGGGGGCTGCGCCACCCTGATAGGTTCGATGAGTACAAGTCGGTCCACGGCTCGCTCGGCCCGTCACAGGCCAATTTCGTTGCCCTTTATAACCGTGGTCACGCCGATAAGGTGCGCGACTACGACATGCGCCGCGTGATGCGGATCTATAACCTGCCTGAAATGTCGCCGCCTGATACAGCGGCAATGCCCCTTGACGTGCGCGAGGCGGTTCTGGCCGCGCAGCAGGAGACCAACGCCAAACTGGCCAAGGCCTTGGGCCGTGAGACGCTATTCCACGACCGTCCTGTTGCGAAGCCACAACACTATGACAACCGTATCGAGGATGCGCTGACCTATCTGGCGGTGATTTCGCGCGAACAGGCCGAGGAAATCCAACGCCTGCGCCACCGCCTTAACGCGCTTGAAAAGCAAATCGGCAAGCGCGACGGTTAAGCGGATTACGGCGTCTCGAGGCTCAGGTTTGGCTTTGGCATAAGGTCGGGTTGCACGCCGCGCTCGACATAGTCCCACGCCGCCATCGCGATCATCGCGGCATTGTCCGTGGCCCATTTCACGGGCGGTAGGCTCAAGGTGACACCGTAGCGATCCGCAAGCGCGCCCATCGTGTCGCGCAACTGCGCCGAGGCCGCAACCCCGCCCACAATCACCAATGATTTCGGTGCGCATTCCCTGAGTGCGCGTTCCGCCTTGGCCGCCAACACGTCCATACAGGCCGCCACGAAAGAGGCCGACATGTCGTCGACGCTGACCTCGGGGTGGGTTTCGACGTGACGCGCGACCGAGGATTTCAGCCCCGAAAAGGAAAACTCGTAGGCCTCGTTCTTCATCGGGCGGGGCAGGCGCAACACGGGCGTGCCACGTTCGGCGGCGCGGTCAATCGCAGGACCGCCAGGCATCCCGAGGCCGAGCGTGCGGGCCACCTTGTCGTAGCATTCCCCCACACTGTCGTCGCGGGTGGTGCCAAGCAGTCGGTAGGACCATTCGTTTTCGAGGTAGGCGATGAGAGTGTGCCCGCCCGAGGCCAACATGATCACGGCTGGAAATTCGGTGATCCCCCCCTCAAGAGCGGCGGAGCGGATGTGCCCGCGCAGGTGGTTGATCCCGTAGGCGGGCACGCCCCATCCCATCGATAGCGCTTCGGCGGTGGACAACCCGACCAAGAGCGAGCCGATCAGCCCCGGACCGCGCGTGACCGCGATGGCCTCAAGGTCAGATGGCGTGGTGGAGGCCTCTTCCATAACGGATTGAATCGTCGGCAAAATCGCCTGCAAGTGGGCACGGGAGGCCAGTTCGGGATAGACCCCGCCAAAGGCCTCGTGAATGTCATATTGCGACACGGTTTTGATCGCCGCCACCGTGCCGTCCCGTGCGACCAAAGCCACCGACGTGTCGTCACAGGAGGTCTCGATTCCAAGGATCAATTTGCTCATGGGGCGTCCTCGAACAGGGCGTCGATCTGTGCCGCAGGCACCGCGCCGATGCGGATGATCGCGGGCGGCGATGTGCGGCAATTCACGATGGTGGAGGGGGCTGCGGCCTTGCCTGTGCCCGCCACGATCAGATCGGGCAGGGCGGTTAGTTGCGCGCTTGCCGCGTCGCTGGTGTGGGGTGTGTCATGGCCCGCGCGGTTGGCGGAGGTCACAAGCAACGGGCCGGTGGAGCGCAACACATCGCGCAGACGCGCGTCATCGGGAATGCGCAGGGCAATCTCGTCGCGCCCCGCGAGCCAGTCTGGGCGCTGCGGGCCGAGTTCCAGAACAAGCGTCACCGCGCCGGGCACATAGGGCGAGGCCAACAGGTGCCGCGCCGCATCGGTCAGGATCGCACCGAGGCTTTCGATCTGGTCCATGTCCGCGACCATGACGGGCAGGTTTTTCTCGCGCGGGCGGTTTTTGAGCGCATAAAGCCGCGCGACGGCTGCGTCATGGAGGGGCGACACCGCCAGTCCCAAAACCGTATCGGTGGGCAATAGCACAACACCGCCGTCGCGCAGGCATCGGGCGATCTCGGTGACAGAGGCGGTCATTCAAGCACCTCTACGATGGGATAGGCGCGGGCTTGTGGTGCGGGCGCGGGTTTGGATCGTGCCACGGTGAGCATGGTCGGGAGTGTTGCCGCATTGGTCAGCGGCGGCTCAACGCCCTCAAGCGGGACATTGCCCACAAGGTTGAATTCATCCAACTCTTTGATCTGACTAAGCGCCGCATCCCGCGTTAAATGTTCGTAATGTGCAAGTTGGCCGTCACGGTAGATGCCGAAATGCACATAAGGCCGCGCTGCTTTTCGCAGCAAAACCACGGGCGTGTCACCCTTGGCCACCTGTGCGCCGAGCATCTCGAACGCAGGGATCGCCAAAACGGGCAGGCCAAGCGCAAAGCCGAGCGCATTGGCAAAAGATGCCCCCGTGCGCGTGACGCCCATGCCTCCCGGTCCGATGTCGACACTGATCGCGGTCAGGTCGGAAAGCTGTGCGCCGAGTGCCTTCAGCCCCGCGTCCACCATCGCGCGGTAATCGCGTGATCCCTCCCATTCGGGCAGGGCCGAGGTGTCAAAGACGATTTGATCGTCTCGGGCAAAGCCCAACATCGGGACGCCATTGGAGGTTTGCAGCAACAGCATCAGGCTCATGTCATGGCCTCCAGATCGCTCAGGACATCATTCCATCGGGCGCTGTCGGCGGTGAGCGTAAAGCTGCGCGACGTGTCATCGTCACTAAAACCGATACGGATGGACAAGGGCGCGTCAAAGAACCCCTCGACCCGCTCACCCCATTCAATCAGGCTTACGCCCGTGTCGAAATAGTCATCAAGACCAAGGTGATAGAACTCTTGCGCGCCCTTGAGACGGTAGGCGTCGACATGCAGCACAGGGCAGGCGGGCGTCTCATAGATGTTGGCGATGGTATAGGTTGGCGACGTCACATCCTCGTCACTGCCCATAGCCCGCACCAAGGCACGGATGAAGAACGTCTTTCCCGCCGCCAGAGACCCGTCGAGCAACACCGCATCGCCCGCCCGCAATTGCGTCGCGAGGCGGGTGGCGAGCGCGATTGTGCCTTGCTCGTCGTTTACTGTGAGGGTCGTGGTGCGCGTCACGGGCTTTGTCCAACGGGTGATTTCTGGCCCAAGGCTTTAGGCGAAAGCGCGGCTAAGGTCCATATGGTGTGCGCTCATGCGAACAGGCGATTGAACAAACGGCGCGGCAAAAACCGCCCAAGCGTGAAGAGGAGAGAAAACGGACGCGGGAAGGCCGTCTCGAACCGCCCCTTGTCGATGGCGCGGATGACGTGATCCGCGGCCGTGTCGGGCTGCATCAGTTGCGGCATTTTGAACGCGTTCTTTTTGGTCAGGCGGGTGTCGATAAAGCCGGGATTGGCCATTTGCACCGTGACGCCCGTGCCCTTGAGATCAATCAACAGGTTCTCGGCCAGATGCATCAGCGCGGCTTTTGAGGCCCCATATCCGATGGCGTCGGGCAATCCGCGATAGCCCGATAGCGAACCGATCAACATGATCCGTCCCTGACCGCGTGCGGCATAGTTGGGGACAACATGGGACAACACGCGCACGGCGCCTGTGAAATTCGTCTCGATCATCATCTCCACCGCATCGGCGTCCCATGCGGTGGCGGGCATCGGCTCGTAGGCGCCTACACAATAGAGCACCCCATCCGCGTCAGAGGCGCGTTCCCATGCCTCGCTCACCGACGCCCTGTCGGTGACATCGAGCGGCAGAACCGTTGCATCGGACAGGCCGGAGGCGAGCGAGCGCAGCGGGTCTTTCGAGCGGGCGGAGAGGATGAGACGCGCCCCGCGTTTGTCCATGGCCACGGCCAAAGCGCGGCCCAATCCTTCGGACGCGCCAATGAGCCACCAAGTTTTGCCTGCGAACGGATCGGACATGGTTACAGGTCTCCTGATTTGGTGAGTTCGGTCTTGGGTGCGGGCGGTTGGCGGCGGTAGGTCGCGCCCTTGAGTTTGAGGATCAGCGCCTGCCAATGGATCAGGGCGGTGGTGCGAAACGCGCCAAGCGGGCGGCGCAGGTAGGCGCGTAAAATACTGCGGTTGGTCAAGGGGTTGCGCGGTCCGCTCAATGTGGCGATCACGCCCTCATCACCATTCTCGTGCAGGATGCGCACGGCGATCCCGTCGGGGCGAATGTCGAAGTTGAAGTGATACAGGCCTTCGACGGTTTGAAAGGGCGAGACATGCAGGTGCTTGGCGGCGGTGATGCGCTGATCCTTGGTGATGGGCGCATGATCTGGCGTGGTGCACAGGTAAGAATGGCGGTCGCCAAACGGGGTGGAGACCTCGGCGATGACCGCGATCAGATCATCCCCTCGCCACCCGAGCCAAAAGCTCACGGGATTAAACCCGTAGCCCATGAACCGTGGTTGGGTCAAAAGCTCAATGCGCAGATCGCATAGGCCTTCGGCGGCGAAAACCTCACGCGCCCAGACGGTGCCGCGCCCCTGTCCCACGGGGCCGCCGTGGTCACGGTCATACACCGCAGACAGGTTGAACCGATTGCGCGAAAACAGCGCGGGACCACGCGCACTGTCGGGGTCGATTAACACGAAATCGACGCCATAGCGAAAGGCGTTGCCTATGGCTCCGCGCCGCGCATGGACCGTTTGGCCCGCGATATGATCGGGGCGTGTGCTCATTCGGCCGCCATTGGCACGTTGATCTGTGCCTTCATTGCGTCGGCGACCTGAACGGCGGAATGGAACCCGTCCTCGTGAAACCCGTGGCGCAGATAGGCCCCTGCGAACCACGTGCGGTTGTCGCCTTGGATCGCGGCAATCTCGTGTTGGGCGGCGAGGGCGGCGGTGTCAAAGACGGGGTGATGAAACGTCGCCTCGTCATAGATCATCTCTTGTGGCACCTCGTGGGCGGGATTGAGCGTGACAAAGAGCGGATCACTTTCGGGAATGGATTGCAAACGGTTCATCCAATAGGTCACGCCCAATCGGGTGGCCTGCGTGTTGGTGTCGGCCTTGTAGACCCAGCTTGACCAACAGGCTTTGCGTTTGGGCATTTGCGCGGTGTCGCGGTGCAAAATCACGCGGTTGGGTTGATAGCGCAGATTGCCGAGGGCGTGGTTTTCTTGCGGCGTGCAGAAGTCCAACATCGCGAGGGCTTGATCCGAATGGCAGGCAAAGACCACTTGGTCAAAGCTGTCGGCGGGGCGGTCCTTGGCGTGGATCGTGACGTGGACGCCATTGCGCGACACGCTCTTGACGGGCGCGTTGAGATGGAACGTCACGCCCTTGGCCCGTAGATGCGCCTCAAGGCGGCGCACATATTCAATCGAGCCGCCTTTGACGGTCCACCATTGATGCTGTCCCGTGGCAGAGAGCAGCGCGTGATTGCGGAAAAAGCGCAGCAAGGACGCGGCGGGATAGGCGGAAATGTCCTGCACAGAGGTGGACCAGATCGCGCCGCAAATCGGCATGAGGTAATGGTCGCGAAATTCCCTGCCCAAGCCCATCTCGGAAATCAGCTCGCCAATGGTCGTGGTCTCATCATCGACGCGGGATTCGGCCTTGGCGTTGAACTTGAGAATATCACGGACCATGCGCAAGAACGCGGGCCGTGCAATGTTGCGGCGTTGACCGAAGAGCGCACTCAGGTCGTTGAGCCCGTATTCAATACGCCCGTTATCAATGCTCGCGCCAAAGGACATGTCCGAGGGGATCACAGGCACACCCAGATCGGCAAACATCGCGGTCAGATGCGGATAGTTGGCGTAGTTGAACACGATAAAGCCCGTGTCCACAGGTTGATCACCCCGCAGCCCTGCCATGACGGTGCGCGCATGACCGCCCAAGCGCGCCTCGGATTCATAGACGGTGACGTCATGGGGTTCGGCAAGCAGATAGGCGGTGGCAAGGCCGGAAATACCCGAGCCGATGATGGCGATACGCGGACGGGGAAACGGGACGGCATCAAAGGACATGGGCACTCTCAATTTTGTTTAACATACCACAGTTACGCACGGTCGCTTAGATCGGATCACTCATAGGTCAAATCATTTCCTCGCTGACGCCACGCCACCCAAAAAAGTTGGCCTTAGACTGATCCAACTCTCGACGTGCCCCGTAAGAGAGATATGCTGACCCATGAACATAAAGCTTCAGTCGATGTGTCCCCCGCCATTCTTGAGGGCGCGCGTTTGCTGATTGCGCCTCAGGGGGAGGCCCGCGTGCAAGACACCGAGCCAACAGTCTATTCGGAGCAGACGCAATGGATGCTTGCCGTGCGTGATCAACGTGATCGCGCGGCCTTTTGCGCCTTGTTTGATTATTTCGCGCCACGGATGCGCGGGATGATGATGAAGTCGGGATGCTCTGCGGCGCAGGCCGACGACATCGTGCAAGATGCGATGCTATCGGTGTGGCGCAAAGCGGGCAGTTTCAATCCCGAACGTGCCGATGTGGCAGGGTGGGTGTTTCAAATCGCCCGCAACCGCCATATCGACATCATCCGCAAGGAGCGCCGTCCCGTGCCCGAGGAACTGGCCACGCCAGAGACCACGGGCGAACACGCCGAACAGGTGGTGGCGATGGAACAAGAGGCGAGCAAGTTACGCGCCGCTTTGGCCACGCTGAAACCGGAGCAGCGCGATTTGGTCGAGAAAGCCTATCTCGGTGAGCTGACGCACGCTGAAATTCAAACACAGACGGGACTGCCGCTTGGCACGATCAAGTCCCGTATCCGCCTCGGCCTCGAACGGCTGCGGCATGAACTGAAAGGAGCGCGGTAGCCGATGAGCGGTATCCGTCACCATATCCCTGAGGCGCTTTTGGCCTCCTATGTCGCGGGCTCTTTGCCCAAGCCGTTTGCCTTGGTCGTTGCGGCCCATGTGTCGCTGTGCGAGACGTGCCGCGCCTCGCTGGCCGCGCATGAGGCCGTCGGCGGTGCGCTCCTTGCCGACTTCGAGCCGATCGAGGTGGGTGATGCGCTGCGCGACCGCGTGTTGGCCCAGCTCGACGAAGAGGTCGCCCCCGAGCCACATTTCGCCGCGCAAGGTCCGTTCCCCGCGCCTGTGGTTGAGGCTTTGGCGGGCAAGGCACCGAAATGGCGCTCGCTTGGCCCCGGGGCAAAGCAATGCATTCTGTCTGACGACGACCAAGGATCGCTGCGCCTGTTGCAGATCAATCCGGGGATGGCGATGCCCGACCATGGACACGGCGGGTTGGAGATGACCCTCGTGTTGCAAGGCGCGTTTTGCGATGAGACGGGACGGTTCGGGCGGGGCGACTGCGAAGTGGCCGATGACGATCTCGAGCACACGCCGATTGCCGAAGCGGGCGAGGTCTGCATTTGTCTGGCTGCCGCCGATGCGCCGCTCAAATTCAATTCGCTGGTCCCGCGCTTGCTTCAACCGTTTTTCCGGATCTGATGTGATTTGCTGTCGAGGTGGCGTCTGTCACGTTGCCCGACAGATGCCCGACAGATGCCCGACGCAAAGCCGACATACAAAACGCCGCCCCATTCAGGGCGGCGTTCTTCGTGAGATTTGTCATGGATCAGTGCTTACGCGCGCCCATCTGTGCGCCTGTTTCCATCCCTTGCAAAAAGGCGGAGGTGAGGCGGTCCATCGGGTCGGCAGGTGGAGCGGAGGCCGCAGTCTGTGCCGCGTGAGGTCGACGTTGCGACCGCGAGCCACTCAGGCCCAAGATCACAAGCCCAACGCCCGTATAGCCGCCGCCAAGGATCAGCGCCGCGATGGCAGGCGTTGTGACGAGCAAAAGCGCGAACCATGCCGAGACGGTCAACATCACCACGCCAACCGCCACAAGGACCGAGCCGAGCGCGCCAATAGCGGCGCGACGGGCGGTGTCTTTGGCAGCATATTTGAGGTGGTCAAACATCGCGCGGTCCTTAGCGACGCGCCGCGACAAGACCCGCGAGAAAGCCCAAACCGGCAGCAATGCCAACAGAGGCAGATGGGTTGTCGCGCACTTTGTCCTCGACCTGTTCATAGGTGGCTTGTGCGTGTTTTTGCATGACTTCGGCCTGCTCCGCGCCCTTGGCTTTGGCTGCGTCAAAGGCCACTTGCGCGCTTTGTTTGAGCGCCTGTCCATTGTCCTGTGCCTTTGAACTCAGGGTCTCGGTCAGAGTATGGATGTCCTCTTTGAGGGCGGTAATCTGGTCTTGAAGATCTTGAGTGGTGACGTCTTTGGTAGAGGCTGTAGCGCGTGCCATTTGAACTTCTCCTTTTCGATTGCTTCACCAATCCAACGCGGCGTCTTAGCCACATGTTCCGCTCTTTCGGAAAAAGATATTTTGGAACCCGATGTGCCTCCCACGGGTTGAGTTACCAGATAGCGCGTTCAAAGCGTGCAGCGTAACCCAATAGAATAAAAGGAGAATACCAATGCTTGGTTGGGCACTTACATTCCTTGTTGTGGCACTCATAGCGGGTCTTTTTGGCTTTGGGGGGATCGCCTCTGCCTCGGTCGGAATCGCGCAAGTTATATTCTTTGTCTTCTTGTTGCTGTTCGTCATCGCGATGGTCGCGCGCGCCGTGCGTGGCAAGCCACCGCTTTAAAACAGTGCAAAAGAAAACACCCCGCAGATAGGTCTGCGGGGTGTTGGCTGTCGAAGCGGACGCGTGCGTTCTAGGCGTGAAGCGTTTCGGTCGAGGCAAAGAACATCGCTTGGCTCACCGCAGATTGCACCTGCTCTTCCGAGTAGGGCTTGGTGATCACAAAGGCAGGTTCGGGGCGGTCGCCCGTCAACAGGCGCTCGGGGAATGCGGTGATGAAAATCACAGGAATATCGCCCGCGCTCTTGAGGATTTCGTTGACCGCGTCGATGCCAGAGGAGCCATCGGCCAATTGGATGTCCGACAAGATGAGATCGGGCTTTTCTTTCTCCGCCAGTGTGACGGCGCCGGAGGCTGTCCGGCCCACACCCGTGATCTCGTGGCCCATATCGGAGACAATGGATTGCAGGTCGAGCGCAATGATGGCTTCGTCCTCGATAATGAGAATGCGGCCCGCAATGCTATCTTCCATTTCGGTGCGCGCAGAGTTGAGCAGGGCTTCGACCTCGGCTTGGTCGATTTCCATAATCTCCGCGATCTCTGAATGCGAAAAGCTCTCGATTGTGGAGAGCAAAAGGGCTTCACGCGAGTTTGGTGTCAGTGACTTGAGGTGTTGCTGGGCGCGACGGGCAAGGTCGCTGTTTTCCTCGGCAACCGGCGCACCTGCGCTGTTCCAGATCAGGTGAAAGGCGCGAAACAGGGCGACTTTGGTGTTCGACGTCCCCTCAGCCGTGGAGCGGTCGGAGATGAGCGCCTCCAACGTCGCCGCAGCATATGCATCGCCGCTGTTCTGACTGCCCGTGAGCGCACGCGCGTAGCGGCGTAGGTACGGCAGGTTTTGCGCAATTACGTCGGCGAAGCTTGCGGAGGCTCCTGCGTTCGCTGTGGTGTTGGTCATTATCTCACCTAATTTTTTTGCTTTTCTCGGGAACTAAACGCCTTAGCTTCGAGTTTAGTTCCTAAGCCGTTGAAAAAAGTTTTCTAGGACACCCGAATGACGCAAAGAAATATGAAATCCAATCTGAATGATCAGATTGAGGAAAATCTTCGCAAGGTCTACGAAGCAACCGTAGAAGAAGATGTTCCGGATCGCTTTGCGCAACTCCTGGCGCAACTCAAGGCACAGGATGCCGAACAGTCTACGGGTGATGATACGCCTGATGATGGCGCAGAGCAATGAGCGGGCGTGACACTGGCAAAGTTGCCCCCGACAAAGCTTCCGCTTCCTCTAAAGACCCACGTGACGAAATCACCCAACATTTGGGGCCAATGCGGGCCTTTGCGCTCTCATTGACCCGCAACGGCGCTGCGGCGGATGATTTGGTTCAGGATACGATCGTGAAAGCATGGACCAACATCGAAAAGTTTGAAGATGGCACCAATATGCGGGCATGGTTGTTTACCATTTTGCGCAATACGTTTTATTCCGGTCGTCGCAAATCCAAACGCGAAGTGGCGGATGTCGATGGTGCAATGGCTGCGACACTGTCGGTCAAACCCTCTCACGATGGCAAACTTGCCATGCGCGATTTCCAAGCTGCCTTTTCGCAATTGCCCGATGAACAACGCGAGGCTCTGATCCTCGTGGGCGGCGGCGGGTTTACCTATGACGAGGCCGCCGAGACCTGTGGCGTCGCTGTGGGCACGATAAAAAGCCGCGTGAACCGTGGTCGTTTGCGTTTGGCTGAATTGTTGAACCTCTCGGAAAACGAAACAATGGACATGACGGATAAATCGACACTTGCAGTGGTTTCGGACCAGATGATTTCGTCACGGTATAGCTCATGATCACCCGTCTGCGGCGCCGTGCGGACAGTTTGGCCGTTCGCGTTTCTGCGATCCTTGCGGTCGTTTTGCTACCCGTTGGCGTGATCGCCTTTGCCCAGACGGCAGGGCTGTTGCGTGAAAACCGGTCCCAGTCGGAAAGCAATCTGTTGGCGCTCACCTCCGAAGCGGCGTCGGCCGAAGAGGGGTTGATGCGTTCGGGGCTTGGCGTGGCTGAAACCATTGCGGCATTGGTTCCCAAATTGCTCGGGGAAGACAGCGAGAAGGAAGGGGAGGTGTGCGATTCCTTCCTGAATGCTTTTGTGACGTCATCCAACCAGTTTTCCTTTGCTGGGTATGTGAGCAATGATGGTGCATTCGTGTGCAGCTCGAACGGCACGCGCGCGCAGACAACTATGGTCGATTTGGCGCAAAACATGGCCAAAAATCCCGTTCCGCACACCACCGTGAACCTGAACGCGCCCTTCTCCGAAACCTCTGTGATTGTTGTGGCTCACCCTGTTTGGGCAAGTGATGGCACCTATCAGGGGTATACCGTGGTCTCCTTGCCGCACTACAACCTATACCGGCGGTTGAAAAAAATGACCAAGGACCGCCCGATTGATCTCATCACGTTCAACCGTAACGGTGAATTGCTGTCTTCAGAAAACGGCTTGACCGATGTGGAAAGTCATATTCCTGTTGGTCGTTCGCTTCAGTCTTTTGTCGGTGGTCGCCAACATGCGTTTACGGCAATGACGGCGGACGGCCAACGGCGCGTCTTTGCATTTGTGCCCATTGTCCCGGGGCTGGTCTATGGATTGGGCAGTTGGGATGCGGCTGAATTGGGGTTCACTTGGAATCGCTTGGCCGCAAGTGTGCAGCTTTTGTTTCCCGTATTGATGTGGGTGGCTAGCCTCGTTGTCGCCTATGTGGCGATCCGCAGTCAGGTCATCCAGCCTACGCGCAACCTGCGCGCGCGGATGCTGTTGTTTATGCGCTCCCGTCGCTTGGAGCCGACATCAATGGATATCATGCCTGCCGCTGAATTCCGCGAAATCGAAGAGACATGGAACCGGTTGGCCACGAGCATTCTGCATGATGAGGCCGAACTCGAAGATGCTATTCACGACAAGACCGTGCTGTTGCGCGAGGTGCATCACCGCGTCAAAAACAACCTGCAACTGGTCTCGTCGATTTTGAACATGAAGATCCGCAAGGCCCCATCCGAAGAGGTCCGCGAGGCTTTGCGCAATATCCAAGGTCGCGTTTTGGGTATCGCAACGGTTCACCGCAACCTCTACGAGACTTCGATGCAGGGCCGTGTGCGTGGTGATGAATTGATCAAAACCATCGCGCAAAGTGTGATCGCCGCGGGCCGCATGGAGGAGAGATCGTTTTCGGTCAAAGAGACGTTTGAACCCGTGATCGTTTACCCGGACCAGGCCGTTCCCTTGTCGCTCGTAACCTCAGAAGCGCTTGGAAACGCAATGAAATATGCCGGAGCGTCAAGTGCAGATGCGATTGCCTTGGAGGTGACGCTGCGCAAGGTGGACGAGGCGACAGGGATGCTCGAAATCCGCAACACCAAAGGCGATGTGACCTTGGCGTGTAGTGTGCCGGAAGGCACAGGGCTTGGCACTCAACTGATCGCGGCCTTCACCGCGCAGCTTGAAGGGACGCTAGAGGTCGAGGATGGCGCGGATGAATATGTGATGCGTATTATTTTCCCGCTCAAGGATTTTGAGGGCGATGAGAAAACTGAGGAGGAGGCGTAAATTACGTCTCGGTATCTAACCAGATTGTCACAGGCCCATCGTTGATCAGAGATACTTTCATGTCCGCGCCGAAGACACCTGTTTCGCTTGGAACGCCCGCAGCCCGAAGCGACGCGGTGAAGTGTTCATAAAGCGCCTTGCCCTCATCGGGCGGGGAGGCTGTGGAAAATCCAGGGCGGTTGCCTTTGGTGTCTGCGGCCAATGTGAACTGGCTCACGACAAGGGCGCTGCCGCCGACGTCACGTAGGCTAAGGTTCATTTTTCCCGCATCGTCTTGGAATATCCGCAGCTTGGAGATTTTTGTGGCGAGCTTGTCTGCCTGCGCTGTGGTGTCGCCACGCATCGCGCAGACCAGTACCAATAGACCCGCACCGCATTGGCCGACGACGGCCCCGTCGACACGGACACTGGCCTCGCTGACCCGTTGGACGAGCGCTCTCAAAGTTCAGATTTCCACGGCGGATTGGCACCCGCCCGCGATACAGTGATCGCGGCGGCTTGAGAGCCCAGCGATAAGGCCGCGCGGATGCTGTCCTCATCAAGATCGGCCACGGCGTCTTTGGTCAGTTTTCCTGCCGCGTCCAAAGAGGCCAGAAGTCCCGCGTTGAAGGTGTCGCCCGCGCCGACCGTATCGACGACCTCAACCTTGTTGGCCTTGACCTGAACGACCTTGCCCGTGGATGTGAACCCGCGCACGCCCTCGCTGCCCTCGGTGAGGCAAACAAGTTTCGGTCCTTGGGTCAAAAGGGTCTGGATATGGGCCTCGATATCGCCGTCTCCCATCAGCCAGATCAGGTCTTCGTCGGAGACTTTGACGATATCGGCAAGCGATAGCAAATGTTCGATACGTGCACGAAAACGCGGCTCGTCGCTAATAAATCCAGGTCTAATGTTCGGATCTATCATGGTGACGCATGTGGGGGCCGCCTGTGCGAACAGGGCTTCATAGGCTGCGCCGCAGGGTTCAACAGGCAAGGAAATCCCGCCACAGAACAGCGCGTTAACCGTGTCAGGCAGGGCAGGCAGATCATCTTGCGATAGCATCCGCCCTGCGGTGTTTTCGTCGTAAAATGCGTATGTTGCATGCCCGTTTACGAGTTTGACAAAGGCCACCGTACAGGGGCGATCTGCCGTCACGGATAGGGAGGCATCAACCTCGCTTTCGGCCAGTTTGGATTTCAACAACTCGCCAAAGAAGTCGTTTGAGAACCCCGAAAAGAACCCCGTTTGTGCGCCGAGGCGCCCCAAGGCGATGGCGGTATTGAATACCGCGCCGCCTGCATAGGGGGCATAGGCATCTTCGCCCTGCGTGGACTGACGCGGCAGCATGTCGATCAGAGCTTCGCCTGCACAAAGGATCATGTTGTTCTCCTCGTTGAATTTGGACTTCGTTCTAATTCTGTTACCGCTATCAACGCAAGCAGTTCTTGAGCAATAACGTTGGTGGCGAGCAATTGCTCACTTGCCGTGCTGTCGTGTAGATTTATTGCGGAGGTTGGTTGATTGCGATCAGATAGCCGACAGCACCCGCAAGCAGCGCGACGCCTAAGGCCGCAAAGGCGATTTTCCATGCCGAATAGGGGCGCTCGCCCTGAACCCGCCCCGTGCGGCCGTTAACGACAAAACGGTATGTCTTGCCACGATACTTGTATGCGGCCATCCAGACGGGCAGCAGGATATGCTTGAACGTGACAGCGCGGACTTGGGTCTGGATGTTGTGAACCCGCTGGCGGTCGCCACCGATGTCAAATTTCACATCGCGTAAAATCACACGGTCCATATGCTCGCGAGCGGCGGCAAAGCCCTCGTCGATCGTCACCGAATAGGCTTCCGAGCGAAACCCCGCGAGGTAATCAGGCACATAGGGCTCCATTTCCGAGAGATCCCACGGTTCCAACCCTTGTGTGTATTTGCGCGGCAAGGCGTGGGAGGCGAGCACCAAGATGTCGTCAAAAAACCGTGCGACATGGCCCGACCTGTTGCTCCAGCGCGTTTTGCGTTGGCGGATCGTCTTGGTCTCGCCATTTCGTCTGACAGTGCGGGTGACGTAATAATCGTCGCCACGTTGGCCGCTATATTGTGATGACGTGTCGGCATCAAAGGTCCAGTAGGGGACGTAGATCCCGTCGAGTTTCCGACCTTTGCGTGCGTATTTTCTCAGGCCATTGGGCGCAAACCATAGTCGTCCGAGCCAATCGGACATGGCGTCATGGGCCTGTGGCTCGGTTAAGGCAAAGGGCAATAGGCCGCGGGGTTTGATCTGGCGGTGCATCCCCGTGTCTGTAACGACGGGGGTGGCGCAATAGGGGCACTGGGCCGCGTGGACCGTGTCGCTAAATTCGACCCGCGCCCCACAGTTGGGGCATTCGGACATGCGGGATTCTACGATGTCCTGAGCGGGAAGCTCTGCCGATAGGGCCGTGCGGTAATCAAGCTCGCGCAGTGGCAGCGCCGCGTCCCGATCAAGGGCCTCGTGGGCCCCGCAGTGATCACAGGCCAGATCGCCGCTTTCAGGCGCAAAGCGCATGTCTGCGCCACATGTGCCGCAGGGAAAGCGGTGGTCCTCAACAACAGGCGTTGGCTCATCTGGGGTTAGATCACGGGTCATGTGTCAATCCGTCTACTCGAATACCGCTGTAAGATGCCCGCGTCCGAGTGCGGCTGCAAGTCAGCACAGTTGCGGCGGGTCGCAATGGGGTTGCGGCGTTTAACGTTCACGTTGTTCAAAGCTCACCAGTTGCGCAATGTCATGGCATTGGGCGGTGGTAAATCGGATGATGTGGCAAAACAGATGCGTGCCTGATCCGTCGCGGGTGAGACGGCCTGAGACTGTGCCCGCTTTGCCATGTGTGACCACTTGGTCGATGGTGATAGAGACAGGGGCTTCGTTGTCGGCGAGGGCTGCCACAATAACATCACGCCCCACGGCACAGGGCGCATCCGAGCGATCCCATGTCGCTGTCACCGCCAACCGCGCCTCGGGCAGGGTGCCAACGCCCATCAGAGCCAGTGCGATCTGCTCGACGGCTTCGCTCTCGGGGGCGATGGCGGCCTTTGCGGAGCGGCGCACTTGGGTTTGCATGGAGGGGCCTCTTCGGTCAGACCGTTCAGTCTTGTGGTGACGAATAGTATCGACACGCGACCTTTAGGGGCCGCGTGTGCGTGCTGGGATGGTTTAGGCCGCGCAGGAGCGTGTGCTTACGCGCCTGGAGGTGGTGGGGGCGGTGGTGCGATGGTGAACAGTTGCGCCAACTCCGTTACCTCGTCGGCCTTGAGCCAGCCGTCCTGACCTGGGGTCCAGACATGGCTGTCGCGTGTGAGTGCGCCACTGGCGACCTTCTGACCCATCTCGGCCTTGGAGAACGGTCCTGTCGTGGTGCCGTTTTCAGCAATGTGCCAGACATGCTCAACAGGGGGCGGGGGCGGTGTCTGAGCAGCTGTGGTGGGACGTGGGCCCCAAGGGCCAGCAAGTCCGCCAGACTGAACGCCCGCGTTTTGTGCCGATTGCGTGGCCATCGCCATGCCCATCCCCGCACCAAGACCCGCGCCCATGCCGGAGGCCATTGCGCTGTCGCCTGCACTCATGGCATCGGCGGCGGAGAACTTCATGTAGTTGTCGAGATTGCCGACAATGCCCATCGAGGTGCGCTTGTCCAACGCTGCCTCAACGGCATCGGGCAGCGAGATGTTTTCGATGTAAAACTCAGGGATTGTCAGCCCGTATTCTGCCACGATCGCGGAGATTTCTGTGGCGACCAATTTGCCCAGATCGGCGGTATTGGCCGCCATATCAAGCACGGGAATACCGCTGCTTGCGATGATGCGCGAAAAGGCCTGAACGATGATGTTGCGGATCTGGTAGCTGATCTCGTCCATCGTGAATTCGCCGTCCGTGCCGACGATTTCGGTGAGGAACCGCGCAGGGTCCGACACTTTGACCGCGTAGGTGCCATAGGCGCGGATGCGCACGGGGCCAAACTCGGGGTCGCGGCACATGATCGGGTTTTTGGTACCCCATTTGAGATTGCCGAAACGGGTGGTGTTGACGTAATAAATTTCCGATTTGAACGGTGATTTGAACCCGTGATCCCAATGGTTGAGTGTCGTCAGGATCGGCATGTTGTTGGTCTCAAGCATATAGAGACCGGGGGTAAACACGTCCGCCAACTGTCCTTCATGTACGAATACGGCTGCTTGGCCCTCGCGCACGGTCAGTTTGGCCCCGTATTTGATCTCATGGGCTTCGCGCTCAAAGCGCCAGACCATCGTGTCACGGCTGTCGTCGACCCAGTGAATGACGTCGATAAATTCGCCGGAAAGAAAATCGAAAATTCCCATGTCGGACTCCTGTCTTATGAAGATTCGCCCATCAATTCGCGTGCGATTTGGGTCGCAATGACGCGGGCAGTGTCGGGTGGCATGCCGGCTTTTAGCCGGTCGTCGTATAGGATGCGCAAAAGCAATTCGTCGTGACGCGTGAGCAGCGCGAATTCCTCGTCATCGTTGAAGATGGACGGGCGCGCGCGGGGGCTGTCATTGGCCAGGCCAAGCCCCTGTGCGATTTCCTCGTGGAAGCAGGATTTGCGCATAAGGTCGGGGTGTTCGCCGCGAATAACCGCTACGGCGGTGGTGTAGGCGCCGTCATCGTCAGGATCGGAAGCAATCACGAGGCAGTAGGCCGAGGAGGGCATGTTAACGACCGAACGGATCGCTGCCTTTGGCAGACCGGGGATCAGTTGCGTGAGGCGGGGAGCAGCGGCGCGGCGCTCGTCTTCGTTGAGGACAAGCACATGGAAATTCGGGCGGTCCGAGACGGAAATGGGGTGACCCGTGGCGCGTCCCAATTGTGCGCTCAATGCACTCAATGTGGCTCGGTCCTTGGCGCGTTGGGCTTCGGGGACAGAGGCCCCGAATTCAAGCCCGAGCCGCACTGGGATATTCCATTTGTGTAAGGACGAGCTCTGGGTGCGGGCCACATAGTGTCCGCCCACATCTGTATATTCGTCGTTAAGCGCAATGGCCTCGAAATTGGTGGCCAACTGTCGCGCGCCAAAGGGCGTGTCTGGCCCGCCGCCATCGGTGCGCATCAATTCGTTGCGCAACAGGTCTGCTTGGACCTTGGCGTAATAGCGCGACATTTCAAGGCTTGCCGCCGAGCGGGTGGCTGGGGTTGACGGGGCGGGTGTAGATGAAGGCACGCCTGCAGGGCGCGGCGTTGGAGCCGATTGCGGAGGGACAGACGCCACGCAGGCGCTTAGGGCGAGCGCCACCGCGCCCGCACCCACCGTTTTCATGATCCCGCTGCCGCCCATATCAGGACGGAACGGACGTGGCTGCGTTGTCGCCTGTGCCCGTGCTCTTGGATTTGGCAGAGGCCAGAGCATCACGCAGCTCGCCTTCCATTTTCTTAAGCTCTTCTTCAGCGGAGGCGCGTTTGCGCTTGCCCTCGTCGGCGATTTGGAGGCTTTCCTCAATGGTGGCGATCAACTCGGCATTGGCCGTTTTGACGGCTTCGATGTCGAACACGCCGCGCTCCATTTCCTCGCGCACAACCTTGTTCGCTTGGCGCAGGTTCTTGGCGTTTGAGGTCAACAACTCGTTGGTTAGATCATTGGCCTCTCGCACCGCATTGGCGGCTTCGGCTGACCGCTGTATGGTTACGGCTTGGGCCAGTTGCGTTTCCCAAAGCGGAACGGTGTTCACAAGTGTGGAATTGATTTTCGTGATCAACGATTTGTCATTTTCCTGCACCAAGCGGATCGAGGGCAGGGATTGCATGGTGACTTGGCGTGTCAGTTTGAGGTCGTGAACGCGACGTTCGAGGTCGTCACGTGCCGAACGCAGATCGCGCAATTCCTGCGCCAGCATCACCTGCTTTTCCTCGGCGGCGGCGTTGACCTTCATCTCCTTGGCAGGGATGGTTTTGGTGTCGAGTTCTTGAAGCTTTTTCTCGCCCGC
This sequence comes from Celeribacter sp., assembly GCF_048266405.1. Classification (GTDB taxonomy): domain Bacteria; phylum Pseudomonadota; class Alphaproteobacteria; order Rhodobacterales; family Rhodobacteraceae; genus Celeribacter. Next base: position 605,916 of record NZ_JBLWZO010000001.1, on the reverse strand, counting down.
GCGGATGTAGACGGCCAGTTCGTCGTAGAAGGCCAGTGTTTTCGCGTAGAGAATGTCGAGCGATTTGACGTCTTTGAGCAGCTTGTGCTCGTGGCTCAGGAGATTGTCGGTGATCTTGTCGATCTGTTCCTGAACAGTCTCGAAACGAGCGATGAATTTCGCCATGGGGGCGGCGCGTCCCAACAGTTTTTCCCACCATGACCGTTCGCGGCGCACGTCTAGTTCGGAGACGGAGAAGCCGCGAATGGTGGAGACGATGCTGCGCAGGCTGTCACCTGCGGGGCCAACGTCCTTGTTACGGACTTCAGCGAGCATGGATTGGGAGATTTCTTGCAATTCGGCCTGAGCGCCCGAGCCAAAGCGAACGATGGAGCCCGTGTCGGTCATGTCGATTTCGGCCATCGCACGTTTGACGTCTTCGGCGGCGGGCGCATCTTTGCCGCGCACAGGTACCAATTCGCCTTTAGGTTCAGGAAGAACCACCGCGGTGATTTCTTCGACGTCTTTGAGTGTTGCTTCTGCCTTCTGGCGCACGGTGTCCGACATGTGTTTACCCTTCGTCCGATATGGATGTGTAATGTTTAATTCTTTTGGCCCGGCGTGTCATGCAGTGCGCGCCGTGGCTTGTGTTTAGCGGATGCCTTCGCGAGACAATCGTTCGCGAAGCACGTCGATCTCAATGTCGAGATCGGTTTTGTTATCAATGAGGAGCTTGTCTGTGCGGGCTGCAAAGTTCGCCTCCAGATCGTCCAAGAGTGCAAACCATGAGCTTCGCGCCTCGGCATTGCGCGAGCGCTCCCACAGGTCCACGAATTTGGTGGTCGCATCCCGTGCGCCCAATAAGTAGACGCCCAAATATTTGCGGGCGGCGGTGAGATCGCGGGGGTCTTCCTCTACGGTGCGGCACATGGTGCGGGCGGTGGTGATGAATTGATCCAGACGACGCTGTGCTTCGCGGTCGCGGGTGCGCAGCATCGCTTGGTGCATGATTTCGAGATGTCCCTCGGCCTCATCCACAACGCGCGCCACGCGGTCTTGTTGAAAGGTGTCGATCCCGTCCATGCCTTTGTTTTTGAGCGGATCAAGGCCAAAGGCGAGACTGTGCAAAATCGTTCCGAGAACGGCAAAAATCACCGTTTCGGCCACACCCCAACCGAACCACCCGACAAGGCCAAGACCGAGGCCAGTGAGGAGTGAGCCGAAAATTTTGCGCGGAAACGCAGGGCGGCGGGAGACTTTGCGGGCTTCATAGGCCTCTTGGGCTTTTAATCCTTCGCGGGTCAGGAATCCTGCTCCGACAAGACAGCCCAATGCGGCGAGATAGCCCGCCATCGTCTCAGGGTCGGCCTGAAAGGCTTTCCATGCCAAAGGGATCGCGGCGAAGAACAACAGGTTCGAGCGTGCTCCGACATGCGTGGGGCGCTTGCCGTCAAACGGGCGTTTGTCGGTGGGGGCCGAGGAGGGCGTCGTCGTGGTGGCGTTGTCCTCGGGTGAAAAGGTAGAGCCGTAGCGTTTGGCCATGCTCACATTCCCTGCGCTTTGATCGTTGCGTAAAAGGTTAGCGCCACCAAAAGGTAGTAGGCCAGTTTTGAAAACTTACTGTCACTCATCCGTGCGTCTCTTTCCCTCACGCGATCGTTATTCCTCCAGATATAGGAAGGAATGAGGCCTCTTGAAAGGGTTAAGGCGTCAAGGGCGGTTTGTTGCCGCCCTTTTACGTTAAGTTTTTCGCTCTTGTGCGTTTAATCGCGCGATCTGGGTTTGCCTGAAGGCTTGCCGTGGGATTTGAAGCCGCCCGAGCGGGGTTTGCCGTCAGATCCGCCGCCATGAGACTTGAACCCTGCTGAACGGGGTTTGCCATCTTTGCCACCGCCGTGGGATTTGAAGCCTTTGGATTTGAACCCGCCAGCCTTGCCATCGCGATCTCCGCCACGGCCTGCGCCATCACGATCATCGCGGCGCGGCCCGCCTTTACCTTTAAACCCGCCGCCTTCACGCGGTTTGAAGCCACCGTCACGATCGCCATCGCGTTTTTTGAAGTCACGATCCCCGTCACGCTTTTTGAACCCGCCATCGCGGTCCCCGTTACGAGGTTTGAACTCGCGGCCTGCGTCACTGTCGCGCCCGTCACGGGAGACTTGGCGCTTGGGTTGGCTGCCATCTTCGATGTCGATGCCAAGTTGGTCTCGCAATATACGGGGTTTCACTTCTTCGACCTCGCCTGGCTTGATAAATCCAAGGCGGAAGGGGCCGTAGGAGATGCGGATCAGGCGGTTCACGGTCAATCCGACGTGTTCCATAGCACGGCGAATCTCGCGGTTCTTGCCCTCGCGGATGCCCACGGTCAGCCATGCGTTCGCGCCCTGTTGGCGGTCAAACACCACTTCCATCGGTTGGAAATTCTCGCCGTCAATTGTGATGCCTTTGCGCAGTGGTTCAAGGGTGGCCTCTGTCGCGTTGCCTTTCACGCGGACGCGGTACTTGCGCATCCAACCCGTGTCGGGCAGCTCCAACAGGCGTTTGAGTTCGCCATCATTGGTGAGCAGCAACAAGCCCTCGGAGGTGATGTCGAGACGACCCACCGACATGACGCGGGGCAGATTTTTGGGCAGGTTCGCAAACACGGTGTCGCGGCCCTTTTCGTCTTTCTCGGTTGTCACCAAGCCAGTGGGCTTGTGATAGAGCCACATGCGCGGCGGCTCGGCGTCGCCCACCTCTTTGCCATCCACCGTGATGCGATCCTTGGGCAGGACGTTGAGGGCAGGGGAGACAACTGTGCGGCCGTTGACCGTTACGCGGCCTTCTTCGATCATCACTTCGGCGTCGCGGCGCGAGGCGATGCCCGCGCGGGCCAGAACTTTGGCAATCCGATCACCGGGACGTGTTTCACCCTCTTTGATCTTCTGATCGCGCTTGGCATCTTGTGGGCGGAATCCCCGTTTGAAGGTCTTACCGCCTTTGGAAGCGGGGCCTTTGGACGATGGACGAGCGGGTTTTTTATCTGTGGGGCGTGTCATACGCCTGCCATAGTGCGCTTTGATGCACTTGGGAAGGGGGCACGACTTGCGTTGTGCGCATTTCCGCGTCACGAAAGGGCATGACATTTCGATCTTATATGGATTTGGCCTTTGAAGAGGCCCGTTTAGCCCAGGAGCGCGGTGAGGTGCCCGTGGGCGCTGTTGTGATTTCTCCGAGCGGAGACGTCATCGGGCGTGGCGGCAACGAGACCCGCGCGGGCTATGACCCGACCGCCCATGCCGAGATCGTGGCAATTCGCGCGGCCTGTGCGGCTTTGGGGGTGGAGCGCCTTACGGGCTGTGATCTTTACGTAACGTTGGAACCCTGTCCGATGTGTGCTGCGGCCATTTCAAACGCGCGGATTGCGCGGCTCTATTACGGGGCGGGCGATCCCAAATCGGGCGGCGTTGCGCATGGAGCCAAGGTTTACGCCCATCCTCAATGTCACCACACGCCCGAAGTTTATGACGGGATCGGCGCGGGCGAGGCCGAGGAGATGTTGCGCGCGTTTTTTGCGGTTCGCCGCTAAGGCGTGGTGGTCTGTACCGTCACACTTGCAGTAACGCCCCTGTTGGGGTAGAGATCATCGGCGCGGCCAATTTGGGTGCGCATATTCCTAAATCATTGAAATGACGCCCGTTTGTGGGGCCAGAGACCTGCGCATCTTTTGGTGTGGGCCTGCCGCGCTATGGGCATTTGCACGAGAGTCGAGATGTTTGAGATGACCCTGATGCGCTATGAGCGCGCTTTGAAAAATGCGGCTTTGATCCTTGGGATCTTGTCGACCGTGGCGATTGTTCAAAACTGGTACCCGTTGAATATGTTCCTCTCCTTGCCCTTTTGTATGATCTGGATGGGCATGGGGTGGCTTCACACCGAGCGCCAGTTAAAGTGGATCAACATTCTCTTCGCGGGCTTTTATGCCTATGGCATCGCGCGGTATTTCTATTTGGGAGCCTAAATCATGGCATGGTCCACGCAGATCGACAGTTATTGTGAGCGGGTGGATTTCACCTTTTGGTCCGAGCCCGTCAATGCGTTGACCAACGCCGCGTTTTTGATCGCCGCTCTTTATGTGTGGCCGCGCGCCAAGGCGACCCCGATGGGGCGCGCTCTTGCGGTCATCCTGTTTGTGATCGGGCTTGGCTCGTTTGCCTTTCACACCTTTGCAACGGGGTGGGCGTCTTTGGCGGATGTCCTGCCCATCGTTGCCTTCATCCTCACCTACATCTTCGCGGCCAATCGTGATTATTTCGGACTGTCTACGGGTCGGGCCGTTTTGGTGACATTGCTGTTCTTTCCCTTTGCGGCCGCCACAGCGCCGCTGTTTGCCCAACTTGGTCTGGGGTCGTCGGCGGCTTACGCGCCTGTGCCGCTGTTGATCTTTATCTATGCCTATCTGCTCAAGGCCCGTGCGCCCGAAACGGCGCGGGGCATGGCGGTGGGGGCGGTGATTCTGTGCATCTCTATCGCGCTGCGCGTGGCCGATGCGCCGCTCTGTGGTCGCCTCCCGCTTGGCACTCATTTTGCATGGCATATCCTCAATGCGCTCATGCTCGCCCATATGATCCGCGTTTATAGCCGCCACATGCTTGAAGCGGGCGGTATGACGCGCTAAAGCCTGATCCAACTAAATTGACGGAGCCTCCCCATGTCCATCGACATTGATACTGCACGCCGCGTGGCCAAACTGGCCCGCATCCGCGTCGAGGAAGACGCGCTTCCCGCGCTCGCCCAAGAGTTCAACGCCGTGCTCGGCTTTATCGAGCAACTGCAAGAAGTCGATGTCGAAGGCGTCGAGCCGATGACCTCCGTGACGCCGCAGCGGCTCAAGCGCCGTGGTGATGATGTCACCGATGGCAACCAACAAGAGAAAATCCTCGCCAATGCGCCCGATGCGCGCGAAGGATTTTTTGCCGTACCCAAAGTGGTGGAGTGAGCCAATGACCGATCTGAACAAACTCACCCTGTCTGCGGCCCGTGACGGCCTGCGTGCGAAAGAGTTCACATCTGTGGAATTGACCGAGGCCTGTCTTTCCGAGATTGAGGGGGCGGGCGCGCTCAACGCCTTTGTCCACAACACGCCCGAGGTTGCCCGCGCACAGGCCGCCGCCGCCGATGCGCGTCTTGCGGAGGGCGATGCGCCTGCGATGTGTGGTCTGCCCATCGGGATCAAAGACCTGTTTTGCACCAAGGGTGTCGCGACCCAAGCCGCCTCGCGCATTCTCGATGGTTTCAAGCCCGAGTATGAAAGCACCATCACCACCAAGCTGTTTGACGCAGGCGCGGTGATGCTCGGCAAGCTCAATATGGACGAGTTCGCGATGGGCTCGTCAAACGAGACCTCTGTCTACGGCGATGCGGTGAACCCGTGGAAAGTCGATGATCGCAACCTGACCCCTGGAGGTTCGTCGGGTGGGTCGGCTTCGGCAGTGGCCGCTGACCTGTGTCTGGCTGCAACCGGCACCGACACGGGTGGCTCGATCCGCCAGCCCGCCGCCTTTACGGGGATCGTCGGGATCAAACCGACCTACGGGCGTTGCTCGCGTTGGGGCGTTGTGGCCTTTGCCTCCTCGCTCGATCAGGCGGGTCCCATGACCAAATCCGTGCGTGATGCCGCAATGATGCTTGAGACCATGTGTGGTCACGACGCGATGGACAGCACCTCGGCCGATATTCCTGTGCCGAACTTTGAGGCGATGCTGACAGGCGACATCAAAGGCAAGAAAATCGGTATCCCGAAAGAATACCGCATCGAGGGCATTTCCGACGAGATCGCCAAACTTTGGGACGATGGTGTGAAAATGCTGCGCGACGCAGGGGCCGAGATCGTTGATATTTCCTTGCCGCACACCCAATATGCGCTGCCCGCCTACTACGTGATTGCGCCTGCGGAAGCCTCCTCCAACCTCGCGCGCTATGATGGTGTCCGCTACGGCCACCGCGCCACTTTGGCGGCGGGTGAAGGCATTGACGACATGTACGAGAAAACCCGCGCCGAGGGCTTCGGCCACGAGGTGCAGCGCCGCGTGATGGTCGGCACCTATGTGCTGTCCGCGGGCTTCTACGACGCCTATTACAACCGCGCGCGTCGTGTTCGCACCCTGATCAAGCAGGACTTTGAAAACGTGTTCGCGCAGGGCGTCGATGCGATTTTGACCCCTGCCACCCCGTCTGCGGCCTTCGGTTTGGGCGAGATGTCCGAGACCGATCCGATCCAGATGTACCTCAACGATGTGTTTACCGTGACGGTGAACCTCGCAGGTCTTCCCGGGATTTCCGTGCCTGCTGGGCTGTCGGCGGAGGGTCTGCCCCTTGGTCTGCAACTGATCGGCAAGCCGTGGGAAGAGGGCGATCTGCTGAATATCGCACATTCTCTTGAGGATGCCGCAGGGTTTGTTTCCAAGCCTTCTAAATGGTGGTAGGTGAAAACATCTGTTCATTTTTCTGGAGTGTTCCCGATGATCGGTCGCGCCTCTCTTTTGCTTGTGTCTTTCGCCGCGCTGAGCGCCTGTGATCAACCCACTGTCCCTGATAGCGGGGCAGGCGTGGGTTTCGGGTCATATACGGCCTATCAAGCACAGCGCGAGCAGGAGTTGATTGCGGGCGGCGAAGGCAGTTCCGTTTCTGTGCTGCCTCCGCGTGCTTCGACTGACAGTTCTACCGATCAATTGATCGCGGATGCGGCTGCGGCGATTCCGAATACGGCAGTCCCTGCGACAGTAGAGAATTCCGTTGGTATTTCGGCGGAGAATGATTTCGACGCCGTTGCAGGCGAGCGCTCCATTGAGGAAGACGCGGCCCGTGTGGCAGCCAACCGTTCGCAATATCAGGTCGTCGAACCCACTGCGCTCCCAAGTCGTCCGAGTGGTTCGACCACCTCGCTTGTGACTTTCGCCTTGTCGACACAGAACAATGTGGGCCAACCGATCTACAAACGTTTGATTCCCGGTGCTGCGGCCCGTCAGGCACGCAATTGTGCGAAATACCCTTCGCCTGATCTGGCGCAAGAGGATTTCCTCAAAAGTGGTGGACCCGAGCGCAATGCCAAGGGGCTTGATGCCGACGGCGACGGGTTTGCCTGTTCGTGGGATCCGGCACCGTTCCGTCTGGCCGCATCTGCTCGCAACAACTGATCCATGTCTGATCTGACGATCATTGATCATCCGTCGCCAAACTTTGGCGAACGGCGTGGTGGTGTGCGTCCCGATATGGTCGTGATCCACTACACCGCGATGGCCTCCGCCGCCGAGGCCTGTGAGCGGTTGTGTTCCAATGAGGTCGAGGTCTCCGTACATTATCTGATCGACGAGCAAGGCCGTGTGCAGCGTCTTGTGGATGAGGCGATGCGAGCATGGCACGCGGGCGCAGGGCAATGGGGCGATGTGTGCGACGTCAACTCCCGCTCTATCGGTATTGAGCTTTCCAACACGGGCTCCACGCCGTTTTCAGCGCTGCAAATGGACGCGCTTGAGGCGCTGCTCGCGGGGATACTTGCGCGGCATTCCATTCCGTCTGAACGCGTCATTGGTCATTCCGACATGGCCCCCACACGCAAAATCGACCCGGGACCACGATTCGATTGGCGGCGCTTGGCGCGTCGTGGCTTGTCGGTTTGGCCCGACGTCGCGCGCACACCTGCGCAAAAAGTCTCACAAGCGGCCTTTGATGCGGCGCTCGACGCCTTTGGCTACGCGCCATGTGACGTCCCCGTAGCGCGCCTCAATGCGTTTCGCGACCGCTTTCGCCCGCGCCACACTGGCCCGCTTGATGGCGTTGATCTCGCGATGGCCCAAGACCTCGCGCGGCGCTTTCCCGTTGACCGCAGCCCTTCCACCGCCTAAGTCCCAACCCGCACGGATGGCTGGATGACCGCGGGTTTTGGGAGCGCAAGCTTACTGGGACGCGAGGAAAGTCCGGACTCCATTGAACAACAGTGCCGGGTAACGCCCGGCGGGGGCAACCCTAGGGACAGCGCCACAGAGAACAGACCGCCTTCTATACGGAGGTAAGGGTGAAACGGTGGGGTAAGAGCCCACCGCGCGAGCGGCAACGCAAGCGGCACGGCAAGCCCCACTGGGAGCAATGCCAAATAGGGGTCTCGTGTGAGGTCTGTTGTGCGTTCGCGCATACCGCTCACAGGGAGGTTCAAGCCCGAGAGACCCGGGTTGGCAGCTTGAGCGTATTGGTAACAATGCGCCTAGAGGAATGGTCATCGAGGGGGCAACCCCAGACAAAATCCGGCTTATAGGCCATCCGTGCAAATTATGATCAGACCTTTGATGTGACACCTTCGAGGCGACAGAGATCAGATCATCGCGGTCACATCGGCGTGAGGGTGCTGCCCCTCTTGAATGCCGCCCATGTCTTCGTATATGTGGCCTGTGAGGACGACCTCCCCAAATGGACAAATTTCTGGGACGACCCAGAGCCACAATTGAGGTTGCTATGCGCTCTCCGCTTGATCGTCTTCGTCACGCTATCTTCTTTGAAATCCTCGCTCTTGTATTGGTTGTTCCGATCGGCGCCGTCGTCTTTGGACTGCCGATTCACGATTTCGGAGTTGTCGGTGTTGTTAGCGCTACGCTCGCGATGCTTTGGAACGGGATCTATAATTACGTATTCGATCTGGTGCTGCGGCACCTTACAGGCACCACGCTGAAGGCTGGACGCGCACGTATTTTGCACGCTGTTCTCTTTGAGCTTGGTTTGTTGATCGTCTTGATTCCGTTCATCGCGTGGTATCTCGCCATCCCACTTTGGCAGGCCTTTTTGATGGATGTGTCCTTGGCGGGTTTCTACATCGTTTATGCCCTTGGCTATAATTGGGCCTATGACAAGATATTCCCCCTGCCGGAATGGAGCCAGCCGTTGGAAGCCGAGTAGAGCTGCGTTTGCGTCGCTGACAGCCGCTGTAGAGGCTGGGTGGTGGCATGCCGCCCAAAGCGCAGCTTCCAAGGGTGCAAGCGCTTGGAATTTGCTCTCAACGTCCCCATATTGATCTCAATAGTTATTCCACAGAGGGAAATCCGTATGAGTTTCGTGAAAACACTGGCCACTTTGGCTGTCGGCTTTGCGGCCGCAAAGGGCGTTAGCAAAGTAAAGGCGATGGGCGGCATGGACGGCGTGCGTGACGCGTTGCGCAAATCCGGGTCTGAGGGCGGCATGGCTGACCAAATGGGCAAGATGGCGGAACAGTTCGGCGTTCCCGGCGGGGCTGATGTCGTGCGCAACATGATGGGCAAGTTCGGGAATCAGGCCGCGGATATGTCCGAGGCGACCGAAGCGGGTCTTGGCTCGCTCATGTCCGCAATGGGTGCGGCGGCAACGGCGGGGGCGGGCGGTCTGTCCGAAATGTTCTCGGCTGTGACCAAAGACACGCCTGTGGGTGAAGTGGCCGAAGAGAACGCTAAACTGATGATCAGCGCGATGATCATGGCCGCTAAATCTGATGGCGAGATCGACGCCGAAGAGCGCACCAAGATTCTCGATCACCTGACCGATGCCTCCGATGAAGAAATTGCCTTTGTCCAAGAGCAGCTCGACGCGCCCGTTGATGCGCTGGCTTTGGCCCGTTCGGCGGGTGAAAACGCCAAGGTTCAGGTGTATACGGCTGCGCTTATGGCGATCTCCGTCGATACGGATGCCGAAAAGACTTTCCTCGCGACATTGGCGCAGGGGCTCGACCTCGACAGCGTGAAAGTGGCGGAGATTCATACCTCAATGGGTAAGCCTGTTTTCTAAGGCTCTAAACCATAGAGAACTAAGTAAGGGCGGCTCATCGGGCCGCCCTTTGCGTTCTACGGGGCCTTATGCGGGCTGCGCCGCGCGGCTTTCCTGTCGCAAGAGATAGAAAGACGCGCCGAGGATCATAAGCGATCCGATCCACATGGAGCCGGGGGGTACAAAGCCAAAGGCAAGGACGCCGAACCCGACATTCAGTGGCAGCTTGAGGTGGTCGAACGGCTGCAAATAGGCCGCGTCCGCGATGGCATAGGCCTTGGCGATGGCATATTGCGACAGCGCGGTCAGTAGCCCCGCTACGATCAAAATCAGGGCCGTCACCCCGCCACCCGGGGCGATGCCGCCTTCGAGCGCGAGGCCGAAGTTTAACGGGGTCAGCAGGAGCAGCAGATAGACGGTGAGGCTCTCAGGGCTCTCTGTGCGGGTCATGCGCTTCGTCAGGAGCGAGGTGAGCGCCCAGAAGGCCGCAGCCCCCACAGGGTAGAGCACATAGAGCGAGAAGCTCTCCGACCACGGGGCAAGGATGATCATGCCGCCAGCGAAGCCCGCAGACACAGCCAGCCATCGTTCAAGCGTTGCTGCCTCGTCGAGAAACAGGTTGGCGCCGAGGGTGACGAAAAAGGGCGAGAGCATGATGAGCGCAATGGCCTGCCAAATCGGCACATGGGCCAGCCCCGCAACCCAAAGCTGCACCCCGATCACAGCGGCGCCGACGCGGATGAGGTGGAGCATCAGGCTATTGGTTTTCATCGCCCGCACCCCTTCGCGGATCACCCAGGGCAGGGAAAACAGCAAGGCAATGAAATACTGCCAGAACGCCATGCGTGCCGAAGGCACGGCCAGCATCATCGTGGCATATTGAGTCATAAGGTTGATCAGCGCGAATAAGGTGCCGGCGATCACCATCAACAACGCACCGGAACGCGCGGGGCCCATGGTCGCAATCAGACCGGTCAGGCGGGTGGGAAGAGTCATGTATCAAGTCCTTTCATCTCTTGCACATAACTCAAGGCATGAGGGACTGAGGCGCGGGCCACTGGCCTTGGCGCTTGATCCTTCTCTCTTTCATCCGGACTATGACCGTCGGCTCCGGAGTTGCACCGGATCTGCTGACCCTGCATCCCTCGTAAGAGAGGCACAGGCGCTCGCGGGCTTACGAAAGGCGTCTGGCCTTTTGCTTACCGCCGGTGGGGAATTTCACCCCGCCCTGAGAGGTTACACGGCCCAACTGGCCGCTCAATCTATGTAGGCGGTGGTGTGCTGACGTGCAAGCGGGCAGGGGGAGAACACGGGTGCTGCGAGGAAAGATCATTCTCTTGGCCGATTTTTACGGCTACCCCATTGACTCGGAGGGTGAAGCCTTTAAAAGGCGGACTTCAAGTATTCCACGGGATGGCCCGACCACCCGTTGCACAGACCAACTGGAGTTTTAAAAATGGCGAAGCCAACCACGATCAAAATCCGCCTGAACTCGACAGCGGACACGGGCCACTTCTACGTGACCAAAAAGAACGCCCGCACCATGACCGAAAAGATGGTCGTAAAGAAATACGACCCGGTCGCGCGTAAGCACGTCGAGTACAAAGAAGGCAAAATCAAGTAAGCCATCTTTTCAGACGAAAAATGCTAAACCGCGTGACCTCCGGCAGGTCGCGCGGTTTTTCTTTGTAAAACACCCACCGCGCCGCCTGCCTCTCACCACCCCAACCCGAGAGAGGACAGACCAATGAGTGAGTGTAATCTAATTGAACCCAATAGCGGGCTTCCCCCGTCATCGTTACCGATCTTGGAGCCGCGGCTTGCAAAGAGCGCGCATATGGCCGTGCCGCCCTTTGTTGTTCGCACTGCGAAGGCAATGGACGCCACCGCCATCGGCGCGCTCTTGCGAACGTGTTATACTGAGGGCCTGAAGGCGGACTATCACCCGAATGTGCTGGCCGCAGCGCTCCCGATTATCTCGCAGCCCAAAGACAGCCTGATCCGCTCTGGTACATACTTTGTTGCCGATAGCGGTGAGGACCATCTGGTGGCCAGTGGAGGCTGGAGTTGGCATGGTCCTGTGGGTGGGGTCGCCCCGCGCGACACCGCGCATATGCGCCACGTTGTGGTGAGCCTTGATCACATGCGGCGCGGTGTCGGGCGTGTGTTGCTCGACTACATCTTTGCTTCGGCCCGTGCGCAGGGTGTGCGGCGGATGATCTGCACATCAACAATCACGGCGGCGGGGTTTTATGAGGCGATGGGATTTGTCAGCCGTGGCGAGGTCGCGTTGACCTTGGGGCCAGGTTTGAGCTTTCCAGCTGTGCAGTTGGTGCGTGAACTGTAACGGCAACCTTACCGGTCTTGCATCGTAGCTCATAAAAAAGGCCGCCCCGTGGGGCGGCCTTTTCATGTCGGGATGGGGTGCGTGTTACTCGCGGTTGCCCAAGAATTGCAGCAGGAACATGAACAGGTTGATGAAGTCGAGATACAGGTTCAGTGCACCCATGATCGCGGACTTTGCAAGCCATTCACCATCCATCGCATGTGCGTGCGCGATGTAGTCGGTTTTGATCTTCTGGGTATCCCATGCTGTGAGGCCCGCAAAGATCAGAACGCCGATAACGGAGATCGCGAAATGCAGCGCCGAAGAGCCGAGGAAGATGTTCACGATCGAGGCGACGATCAGGCCGATCAGACCCATCATCAGGAACGCGCCCATTGCGGAGAGGTCTTTCTTCGTGGTGTAGCCATAGAGCGACAGGCCCGCGAAGGAAATCGCGGTCACGAGGAAGGTCTGCGTGATCGACATGCCCGTAAAGACGAGGAAGATCGACGAGAGCGAAACACCCATCAAGGCGGCGTAGGCGTAAAAGAACGTCTGTGCGCCCGCAGCCGACAAGCGATTGATCGCAGCGCCAAAGGCAAAGACCATGGCGAGCGGCGCGAACATGACGACCCATTTAAGGGGCGAGGCATAGATCGCAACGCCGAGACTGGTGAGGTATTTCCCTTCACCCATCATATATTCGGACGGTGTTGCGGAAACGGCGAGGTTGGACAGAGCCCAAGCGGCCAATGCCGTAATCAAAAGGCCGACGGACATTGTGCCGTAGACTTTGTTCATATGAGCGCGAAGCCCTGCATCGATCTGTGCAGAGACTCCCGTCGCTTGGGTGCTCTGGTGGACGGTGCGATAGTCAGCCATTGACTGTTCTCCCTAAGGCAAACTGGTTGTCGACCTTAAATTGGTCGGTTCTGGTTTGATATTGGCATGTCGGGGGAGGAATTCAAGGCAAAGAGGCGGGAATTTCGCGCGAAACAGAGTGTTGCGCGGTTCATTGTCCTGCAAAGTGTGAAAAAGACCGCGATGCCAAAGGCACCGCGGTTAGGGACAGGTCGGGGGGACCTGATCTTGGGGACGTTAGAATTGAAAGGGCGCGCTTAGGAGATCCAATGCGCGGGCACGTCCCATGCGGGGCGTGCGGCCTCGGAGATGGCTTCTTCGCGGGTCAGGCCGATGTCGCGCAGCATGGCGTCATCAAGCGCGGCAAGGGATTTGCGTTGGCGGGTGACAGAGCGGGCCGCCACAATGCGCGACAGCAAGGACGGTGCGCGGCGCGAACCGAAGGTGCGGGAGAGGGACAGTGACGACATGGGCGGACTTTCATATTTGTGATGTATTGGGGTCGAAGAATCATTTCCTTTGATGTTTATGCCGCAATGGTTTAAATTCTCAAAACGAATGATTTTGCTGATGTGTATCACGGAGATTGATGGATGGTTAGGAATTTGGATATGACGGCATTGCGGTCGTTTGTTGCTGTTGCGGACAGTGGCGGCGTCACGCGTGCGGCGAGCTATCTCAACCTCACGCAGTCCGCGGTCTCGATGCAGCTCAAGCGCCTTGAGGAGAGTCTCGATTGCAAATTGCTTGACCGCTCCGCGCGCACCATCGCGCTCACGGCGCAGGGTGAACAGATGCTGTCCTATGCGCGGCGTATGTTGGATCTCAATGATGAGGCCTACGGGCGTTTGACCGCGCAGGAATTCGAGGGAGAGATTGTCCTCGGTGTGCCCCATGATATTGTCTATCCATCTATTCCGCAGGTCTTGCAGCAATTTCACGCCGCCTTTCCACGGATGCGCGTGACCTTGATGTCCTCGTTCACCAAACAACTCAAAGAGGACTTCGCGCGCGGTGAGTGCGACATGATTCTCGGCACGGAGGATGACGTGGACGCGGGCGGGGAGGTGTTGATCGAGCTGCCACTCGTCTGGGTCGGTGCGATTGATGGCACTGCATGGCGTCAGCGCCCGTTGCGTTTGGCGTTCGAGCATCGCTGTGTGTTTCGCAAAAGCGTCCAAGAGGCCTTGGATGGCGCGGGCATTTCGTGGGAGATGGCCATTGAAAGTGCCCAGTCGCGCACCATTGAGGCGTCCGTTTCGGCAGACCTCGGGGTTCATGCGATGTTGGAGGGGGCGACGCCGCCCCTGTGCGAGCCTGTCCGTCACGGCGGTGCGCTGCCTGATTTGCCCACCAAAAAGGTGACCTTCTATTCCTCCGACCTGATGAAGGGGGAGGCAGCAGACAGGCTGCGTGATCTTATTCGTCAAGCCTATGCACAGCGTAGCGCCATGCGTCTCGCGGCGCAGTAGGCCTTTACGGGTTAATGATAACCTTGCCTGTTGCTTTGCGCTCTTTGAGGAGTGCCAAGCCTTCGGTCGCTTGCGTTAAAGGCAGGCGATGTGAGATATGCGGGGAAATGTGCCCCGAGGCCGCCCAGTCAAACAGCTGCGCCAATGAGGCTTTTAAAGGCGCAGGATTGAACCCGAGATAGGCGCCCCAGTAGAACCCGATCGCGGTGATGTTTTTCACCAACATATGGTTGGGTTTGAGCGTGGGAAGGTCGCCGCTCGCAAAGCCAATGAGCAAGATGCGCCCATCGGGATTGGTGGCGCGGAAACAGGCCTCAAAGAGATCGCCGCCGACCGCGTCGTAGACGACATCCGCGCCGCCGAGCGCTTTGATCTGATCACGGATATCGCCGTCGCTTGCGTCGATTAGGTGGTCAGCCCCTTTGCTCTTGGCGATGGCCAGTTTGTCGGCGCCGCGTGCAATGGCGATCACCTCGGCTCCCATGCGCTTGCCGATCTCAACCGCCGTCAGGCCAACGCCGCCAGCCGCTCCCGTCACCACGAGGCGTTCGCCCTTTTGTAGGCGAGCCTTATAGCTCAATGCCATATGCGATGTGCCATAAGCGATTTGCAGTGCGGCGGCGGTGTCGAAATCAACGGACGCGGGCAGGGGGATGCAGCGCTCTGCTGCGGCATTCGCATGGGTTGCCAACCCGCCCTGACCCGAAAACGCGGCCACGCGATCCCCGATTTTGAAATGTGAAACCTCCGTGCCAAGGGCTTCGACCTCGCCGGTGAGTTCCAGCCCGAGGGTGAAGGGCAGCGTCGGCGTGTCCTGGTAATGGCCTGTGCTCATCAGCAAATCGGCAAAGTTCAACCCGCAGGCCCGCACACGGATACGTACCTCTTTCGCGGCGGGCGCGGTAAGGGGGCAAGTGACCAGTTGTGGCGGGCTTGCGAAATCGATCGTGCGAAATGCCAATGTGGTGGAGGTCATGCCCTAGCCTTTTTCACTGTGTCCAAATATGTGGTGGAGTTACACAAAATATGCTATATTTGGAATATGTATTGGGATTGAAAACCTCTGGTTGTGCGTATAGTAACGAACAGTGTGCAAATTTATGACATGCTCGCGGTAGGGAAATGAGCCGATTTGTCATAGGCTATGAAGGAGTAGGTCACAGGCAGTCTGTTTCTTTAGGTTTTGATTGACCTAGCGTCATGTTAAGTTGCAAATTTTAATTATTATTAATGGTTGAGTAAATAGTGACGTTACGAAATTTTGCAGAATTGCCTGTTATGGATAGGTTCGCCCGCAAAGGTTGTGCTAGGTACAGCGAGTCTCGGTCGAAGCGTAGGTCCAGTGAGATCTCAAGTATCGAGGCAGAGTGAGTTCGAAGGAGCGGTTAAAATGAAGCATCCTGTGGATGTCCATGTGGGGAAGCGTGTCCGCCATCGTCGTTGGATGGTTGGTATGACACAACAGCAATTGGCTGAGAAAGTTGGAATCAAGTTCCAGCAAATCCAGAAGTATGAAACGGGCATGAATCGTGTGTCTGCGTCCCGTCTTTGGGATATCGCAGAAGCACTCGGTGTGCCGGTGTCGTTTTTCTTTGAAGGGGCTGATGACGCTTCGAATGAAAAGCTGCCCGCACAGAACGAGAACGTTCCCGCGGATATTCTGGCGGACAAGGAAGCACTCGAATTGGTGCGATCTTATTACGCGATACCAGAGAACCAGCGACGCCGCTTGTTCGAGTTGGCGCGTGTCCTTTCTGACGTCGCCTAGTCGACATACCAATTGATCTAACAAAGCCCACGTTGCCCTGTGCATCGTGGGTTTTGTTTTGTCTGCGTCTTGACCCGCCTTGCGTCAGGCACTACCGCGAAGGGGACGAAAGCGGTAGAGGGATTACGGGCATGGTGCAACTAAACGACGCGCAGATCGCTGAGGTTATCGAAACGGCACAGGCTGCGGCGGATGCCGCACGTGAGGTGACGTTGCGCTATTTTCGCGGCTCTGAATTAGGCACCTCCTCCAAACGGGCCGATTTTGACCCTGTCACGATTGCCGACCGCGAGGCCGAACGCGTGATGCGCGAGATCATCACAGCCCGCCGCCCAGATGACGCTATTCTGGGCGAAGAACACGGTACAACGGATGGCACATCTGGCCTGACGTGGGTGCTTGACCCCATCGACGGAACGCGTGGCTTCATCTCTGGTACGCCCACATGGGGGGTGCTGATTGCCCTGCGCGACGAGAATAGCGCCCTCTATGGCATCGTTGATCAGCCCTATGTCGGTGAGAGATTCGCGGGCGGATTCGGCACGGCGACGTTGACAGGGCCGCAGGGGACGCGCGATCTTGGCACCAAAACGAACGCGGATTTGGGCGAGGCGCTTATCTTTAGCACCTTTCCCGAAGTGGGCACGAAGGCCGACGCCAAAGGGTTCCAAGCCCTCGCGGCGCAATGCAAGCTCACCCGCTACGGTATGGACTGCTACGCCTATGCGCTGCTTGCGGCGGGACAGATCGATCTTGTCGTTGAGGCGGGATTGCAAAGCTATGACATTCTTGGCCCATTGGCCGTGATCGAGGCCGCTGGTGGAATCGTAACGGATTGGCAAGGTGGTTCTGCGATGGACGGCGGGCGGGTGATCGCTGCGGCCAATGCTGAAATCCACGCAAAGGCCTTGGAAATACTGTCTGAATATTAAAGCGAGCCCTAAGGATGCACCATTGTTTTTTGATCCGGAATGCCGACACCATTTTGACGATGGACGACGGGCGCACCGAACTTAAAGGTGGTGATATCCTCGTGCGTAATGGCGTGATCGAGGCCGTGGGCAAGGGGCTTTATGACGATGATGCGCAGATCGTCGACGGGCGCGGCACCATTGTGACGCCCGGATTGGTAAACACGCACCACCATTTGTATCAAACGTTGACCCGTGCTGTGCCCGCTGCGCAAAACGCGCTGCTGTTCGGGTGGCTGCAAACGCTCTATCCGATTTGGGCCAAATTCGGACCGGAACACATGCGTGTTTCGGCGATGGTCGGCCTTGCAGAACTGGCACTGTCGGGGTGTTCGATGTCCTCCGACCACCTGTATCTCTACCCCAACGGGGCGCGGCTCGACGATACCATTGATGCAGCCCGCATGATCGGGATTCGTCTGCACGCGACGCGCGGGGCGATGTCGATTGGCGAGAGCGACGGAGGCCTGCCGCCTGACAGTCTGGTGGAGCGCGAGGCGGATATTCTCAACGATTGCATCCGCGTGATTGATAAATTCCATGATGCCTCCGAGGGCGCGATGGTGCGCGTGGCTGTGGCTCCCTGTTCGCCCTTTTCCGTCAGTCGCGAACTGATGCGCGACGCGGCCCTTCTGGCCCGTGACAAGGGGGTGATGATGCACACCCATCTGGCCGAAAACGACGAAGATATCGCCTATAGCCTTGAGAAATTTGGCTGTCGTCCGGGGCAATATGCCGAAAGCCTCGGGTGGACGGGGCCCGATGTATGGCACGCGCACTGCGTCAAACTGGATGCCCAAGAGATTGACCTGTTTGCGAAAACCAGGACAGGCGTGGCGCATTGCCCTTGTTCGAATTGTCGTCTTGGCTCTGGCATCGCCCCTGTGCGTGCGATGCGGGATGCGGGTGTGCATGTGGGGCTTGGCGTCGATGGGTCTGCGTCCAATGACGGGAGCAATCTGGTCCTTGAGGCGCGTCAGTCCATGTTGTTGCAGCGTGTGGCCTTCGGCGCAGACAAGATGAGCGCGCGTGAGGCCTTGGAGCTGGCAACACGCGGCGGGGCTGAAGTTCTGGGGCGAGACGACCTTGGCCAACTGGCTGCGGGCAAACGCGCTGATATTGCGGTGTGGGACGTGTCCGACATCGAAAGCGCAGGGTCATGGGATCCCGCCGCATTGCTGCTCGCGGGGCCGACACAGGTTAAGGATCTATTCGTTGAGGGGCGTCATGTGGTGGCCGACGGGTGGCTCACCACCGTGCATTTGCCCGAAGTGTTGCGCCAGCAATCCGCCCTCGTCGAGCGACTGATGGCCTAACAGACCCCGTTATGCGGGTGTGACCTGTTTGCCCATCACGTAAGTCGCCGCAATTGCGCGGTCGTCGCCCATCATTATGGTGGGGAACACCGCTTCCCAAATGTTATCGGCTCGTGTGCTACGTTGCGCAATCGCAGGGGTAGACGCGAGGTCGATCACCGTGAGATCTGCCTCCATGCCCACGGCGATAGAGCCGATTTTGTCTTGCATATGCAACGCATTGGCCGACCCGTAGGTGGCAAGCCACAACAACTGTGCGGGGTGTAGCGCCGTATGGGTGAGCTGTCCGATCTCATAGGCCGCTGCCATCGTGCGCAACATGGAAAAGGATGATCCCCCGCCCGTATCCGTGGCCAGACCAACGCGAAGGCTCTCCGCAGTGCGTGCGCCCATATCGAACAGGCCCGACCCGATAAAGGTGTTGGAGGTCGGGCAATGGATCAACGAGCAGTCCATCGCCTGCAAATGGTCGATTTCGCGCGGTTCGAGATGGATCGCATGGCCAAACAGAGCGCCCTCGCGCACCAATCCGAATTGCTCATAGGTGTCGAGGTAATCGCGGGCCGAGGGGTAAAGACCCTTCACCCATTCGATCTCGTCGGTCTGCTCTGAGAGATGGGTTTGCATCAGGCAGCTTGGATGCTCGGCCCACAGTTTGCCCAAGGCGTCGAGCTGTTCGGGGGTCGAGGTGGGCGAAAAGCGCGGGGTGATGGCATAGGTCGCGCGGCCCGTGCCGTGCCACCGTTCAATCAGGGCCTTGCTGTCGTCATAGGCACTTTGCGCCGTGTCGCGCAGATAGTTGGGGGCCGTGTCGCGATCCATGCAGGTCTTGCCCGCCACGATCCGCATTCCACGGGCCTCGGCGGCGGTGAAGAGTGCATTTACGGACGCGGGGTGAATGGTGCAAAAACTGGTGACGGTTGTGGTGCCATTGGCGAGCAACAGGTCGAGATAGGTTGCGGCGATTTGATCCGCGTAGGCGGGATCGGAGAATTTGGCCTCTTCAGGGAAGGTATAGGTGTTGAGCCAGTCAATCAGCCGTTTGCCCCATGAGGCGATGATTCCTGTTTGCGGATAGTGAGCATGGGCGTCGACGAATCCCGGAGCGATCAAGGCATCTCCGTGGTCAAGATGCTGCGCATCGGGATGGCTGCGGCGAAGGGTGTCGCTGTTCCCGATGGAGGCGATTTTTCCGTCTCGGACGAGAATTGCGCCGCCCCGATGTGCCTGCACGGCTTCGGGGGCGGGGATGTCGAACGGGTTGCCTGTAAAAGTGACAACAGTACCTGAAATCAAGGTTTCCATGCGCGGCGAGCCTTTTCCAATTGCTCCCCACAGACTAGGCGCGGATTTTGCGAAGGTAAATCGCAGTTGGCTCTGTTTCTCTATGGCAAGCTGCCCTAAACTCGCCACCTATCAAGAAACGGGCACATCATGATCGACGAAGACAGCGAATTGCATCCAGAGATTGAGAAGGCTGAGGACGTGTATTCGCTCAGTGCGCGGCGCTTGTCCGCAATTCTCTATGCGCTTGATCGCAATGACCGCGACGAGATGATGGCGGAGATGGAGCCGCTGCACGCGGCTGACATCGCGGACATGCTCGAACAGATCAGCCCTGATGACCGTCATCGCCTGATTGCGCTGTATGGCGAGGATTTCGACGGTGATATCCTCTCCGAACTTGATGAAGGCCTGCGCGAAGAGGTCATCAGCGTCTTGCATCCGAACGTCTTGGCCGATGCTGTGCGCGACCTTGAATCCGATGATGTGGTCGACCTTGTTGAAGACCTCGAAGAGGACGCGCAAGAGGCCATCTTGTCGACCCTTGAGGATGCTGACCGTGTCGCCGTTGAAAAGTCGCTGGCCTATCCCGAGTTTTCTGCGGGCCGTCTCATGCAGAGCAATGTGGTTATGGGGCCGGAGCATTGGACTGTCGGTGAGGCCATTGACTACATGCGCAAAACCGAGGAATTGCCTGACGATTTCTACCATATGGTTCTGGTGGACGCCAAAATGCGGGCTGTGGGTCATGTGACGTTGGGAAAAATCCTTGGCGCGCCACGCGAAAAATTACTGACCGATTTGCTGGAGCCTGGGTTTCGGACCTTCAAGGTGGACGAGAGCGAATCCGATGTGGCCTATGCCTTTAACCAGTATCACATGATCTCCGCTCCGGTGATTGATGAACACGAGCGCGTGGTCGGCGTGATCACCATTGATGACGCTATGAATGTCCTCGATGAGGAACACGAAGAGGACATCATGCGACTCGCAGGTGTGGGTGAGGGGTCTCTGGCCGATAAGGTCATTGAAACCGTACGCGCCCGTTTGCCGTGGCTCGCCGTGAACCTTGTTACCGCCATTCTTGCTTCGCTCGTGATTGCGCAATTCGAGGCGACGATTGCACAGTTTGTTGCCCTTGCCGTCTTGATGCCGATTGTGGCCTCAATGGGGGGTAACGCAGGAACACAAAGCCTCACGGTGGCGGTGCGGGCCATTGCCACACGCGACCTTACGGGGGCAAACGTGTGGCGGGTGATCCGTCGTGAGATTTATGTTGGCTTGGCCAACGGAATCATCTTTGCCGTGATTATGGGTGTTGTGGGTGTGGTTTGGTTCGGCTCGCCCGCGCTCGGGTTGGTTATAGCCGCAGCGATGATTATCAACCTCGTGATTGCGGGGCTTGCGGGTGTTGGTGTGCCTGTCGTGCTTGAAAAAATCGGCGTCGACCCCGCGCTTGCATCTGGGGCGTTCGTGACCACTGTGACGGATATTGTCGGATTCTTCGCATTCTTGGGGTTAGCAGCAATGGTGCTCTTTTGAGTGATACAGTCGATCTCAAAGCGCTGGCGCGCAATGTCGCTCGCGAACGCCGTGCCGAGGCCCACGCGGGGCGGGCGCAAACGGCGCGTCAGGCTCGTCAGATTCTTATGGGGTTTTTGACCCCGTATTTTGGCAAAACTATCGCTGGCTACATGCCGATCCATACCGAGATTGATCCCTTGCCGTTGATGGCGGCGCTTGCGGACCATGGTCCTGTCTGTGTGCCAGTGGTCGAGCGTGACGCGGCCCCGTTGCGGTTTGATCGTTGGACGCCAGAGACCGAGATGGTTGAGGGCGCGTTCGGAGCCGAGGTGCCAGCCCGCTCCACGCCCGTGACGCCGCAGATCGTGATTGTGCCTCTGTTGGCGTTCAACCGTGAAGGGCATCGATTGGGCTATGGCGGTGGATTTTATGATCGCACATTAGCGCAGTTGAGGGCTGAAGGCGGCGAGGTGATGGCCGTTGGCTTGGCCTACGCAGGTCAGGAAATGCGTGATTTTCCCGTTTCATCCTTGGATGCGCCCCTCGATGTGATTGTGACCGAGGCGGAGATTTTGACCTTTTGACCGCACGCAACCTTTGCCCATACCTTGCCAAACGCCTTTGTGACGCCTAAGGAACCGCCATGAAAATACTGTTCCTCGGAGATATTGTCGGAAGCGCGGGTCGTAAGGCTGTGCTTGATCGTGTGCCACGCCTGCGGACGGATTGGGGCCTCGATTTCATCGTTGTGAATGGCGAGAATGCCACCAACGGCATGGGGTTGTCGGGCGATCACGCCAAGGAATTGTTGGAGGCAGGGGTCGATTGTCTGACCCTTGGCGATCACTCTTTCGATCAGCGTGACATGATGCAGTTTTGCGAAAAAGAGACGCGGATCATCCGCCCGATCAACTTTGCCAAAACCGCTCCCGGACGTGGGGTCCGCATTTTTGAGGATGCCCGTGGTCGGCGTATTCTCGTTGCGCAGGTGCTGGGCCAAGTGTTCATGAAACGCGCCTATGATGATCCGTTTTCCGCATTGGATCAGGTGTTTATGAACCACAAAATCGGCGGTCATATCCAAGCGGCCTTGATTGATGTGCATTGCGAGGCAACGTCGGAGAAAATGGCCTTTGGTCATTTCTGCGACGGGAAGGCCTCGGTCGTGGTTGGCACCCATACCCATGTCTGTACAGGCGACGCGCAAATCCTGCCCGCAGGGACGGCCTATTTGACCGATGCGGGCATGTGCGGCGATTATAATTCGGTGATCGGCATGGATAAGGCCGAACCTATGCGCCGTTTTGTGACGGGTATGGCGAAGGGACGGTTCTCGCCGGCACAGGGCGAAGTGACGCTTTCGGGGGTCTATGTGGAAACCGACGACAAGACCGGCCTTGCCACACGGGTCAAGCAAATCCGCGAGGGCGGGCGGCTTGAGCAAAGTATCCCGTAACGCGGTTTTTGCCCGCTCAATCTGAATTGTTGCCCTGTTTTTGAGCAGTTTGAGCCATGCGTCTTTGGGGCGCACTGCGTTTTCTTGCTTGTTTCACAAGAACGTTAGGGGCCATATTGTGCGCAGCGTGAACTAGCGGGCGAGGCCATATGGAACTGTTCAATTTCGACCAAACGACAGAAGCGGTGATCTCGCTTCTCGTGGTCGGGTTCATGTTCGTCCTCTTTGTGCGTGAAATCTATCCTACTGAAGTTGTCGCTATGGCAGGGGCCGCGATTATGCTCGTTTTGGGTATTTTGCCCTACGATGCAGGTCTGGCTGTTTTGTCGAACCCTGCGCCGTGGACCATTGCGATGATGTTTGTGGTCATGGGGGCCTTGGTGCGCACTGGCGGGTTGGAATGGTTCACCTCAAAGGCGGGGCACTACGCCGAAAGCCATCCGTCCATCGCTATTGGCGCCTTGCTGTTTGTCGTGGTCATCTTGTCTGCGTTCGTGGCCAACACGCCCGTCGTCGTCGTCATGATCCCCGTGTTCATTCAACTGTCCACGAAGTTGAAAGTTCCTGCTTCCAAGCTTTTGATCCCCTTGAGTTATTCAGCCATTATGGGCGGGACGATCACCTTGATCGGCACCTCGACCAACCTGCTTGTGGATGGTGTGGCCCGCGCCCAAGGCCTTGAGCCTTTCACGATTTTCGAGGTCTCGATCCTCGGTGTGATCATCACGATTTGGGGCTTTATCTATCTCTATTTCATCGGGCGTCATCTTTTGCCCGAACGCGATAGCCTGTCGGCGATGCTGTCCTCGGGGCGCTCGAAGATGAAGTTTTTCACCGAGGCCGTGATCCCTCCCGACAGCAACCTGATCGGGCGCGAAGTGTCTGGTGTTCAATTGTTCAAACGCGATGGTGTGCGCCTTATTGACGTGGTGCGCGGGGATCAGTCCTTGCGCCACAATTTGAACTCTGTGGTTCTTGAGGTGGGCGACCGCGTTGTGTTGCGCTCGCAGATCGCCGAGCTTTTGAGCCTTCAGCGCAATAAATCGCTCAAACGTGTGGATCAGGTGTCGGCGGTGGAAACCACGACCGTTGAAGTCTTGATCACGCCCGGTTGTAAAATGGTGGGCCGCGCTCTTGGCTCCATGCGGTTGCGTCGTCGCTACGGGGTCTATCCGCTCGCTGTGCACCGTAAAAACCAGAACCTCGGCCAACAGATCAACGACCTTGTGGTGCGCGTTGGCGACACGCTTCTGCTCGAAGGGGCCCCCGCCGACATTCAACGCTTAGCCAGCGATATGGACATCGGGGATGTGACCAAGCCGACCGAACGGGCTTATCATCGCTCGCACGCGCCCATTGCACTCATTGCCATGATGTCGATTGTGACGCTGGCCGCATTGGGCGTGGCGCCGATTTTGGTCTTGGCCGTTCTGGCTGTGGTCATTGTGCTTGTCACGCGCTGCATTGATGCGGAGGAAGCCTTTGCGTCTATTGACGGACGCTTGCTCGCGTTGATCTTTTCCATGCTTGCCATCGGGGCCTCATTGGAAGCCTCGGGCGCAGTGCAAATGATCGTCTCGGCGGCGGCTCCTTTTCTCGAAGGAATGCCCGTCTTCTTTGTGGTGTGGTCCATCTATTTGTTGACCTCCTTTCTCACGGAGCTTGTTTCCAACAATGCGGTTGCTGTTGTCGTGACACCGATTGCCATCGGTCTTGGCCACTCTATGGGGCTTGATCCGCGCGGTCTTGTGGTCGCTGTGATGGTCGCGGCCTCTGCGGCCTTTGCAACGCCGATCGGCTATCAAACCAACACGATGGTCTATGGCCCCGGTGGGTATAAATTCACCGATTACATGAAAATTGGCATCCCTTTGAACCTCTCCGTGGGGTTGTTGACCTCTGCGGTTATTCCGTGGTTGTGGCCTCTATAACCGCGCCAACCCTTGCGGCCCCTGCGTTCCATCGCCTATAGAGGCCCAAAGCCAAAAATTTGATTGACGGAGGACCTCATGGCAGGCCACTCAAAATGGGCAAATATCCAGCACCGTAAAGGTCGTCAGGATAAATTGCGCTCCAAGCTCTTTTCCAAGCTCGCCAAGGAAATCACCGTGGCAGCGAAAATGGGCGATCCTGATCCCGATAAGAACCCGCGTTTGCGTCTGGCCGTCAAAGAGGCCAAATCGCAATCCGTTCCAAAGGATGTGATTGACCGCGCGATTAAGAAATCGCAGGGCGGCGATGCGGAAAACTACGATGAAATCCGCTATGAGGGCTACGGTCCGGGCGGTGTCGCCGTGATCGTTGAGGCGATGACCGACAACCGTAACCGTACCGCATCAAGTGTCCGTTCGATCTTTTCCAAGAACGGCGGCAACTTGGGCGAAACTGGCTCCGTTGGTTTTATGTTCGACCGTAAGGGTCAGGTGATCTACCCCGCGAGTGCTGGCGATGAAGACACCGTGATGATGGCGGCCATTGAGGCGGGCGCAGAGAACTGCGAAACCACCGAAGACGGTCACGAAATCATCTGCGCCGATACGGATTTGAACGAGGTGTCTAACGCCCTTGAAGCCGTTTTGGGGGAATCCGAAAGCACCAAACTGATCTGGCAGCCGACCACAACCACCGAGTTGGATCTGGAAGGTATGCAAAAACTGATGAACCTGATCGAAGCGCTCGAAGACGACGATGACGTGCAGACCGTTACCGCCAATTTCGAAGCCTCCGATGAGGTGATGGCGCAGCTTTAAAAACTGGGTCATGGTTTTGAGAGCCCCGTCTGGAATGGCGGGGCTTTTTCCATTGAGGGGACGCAATGCAGGCAATTCTCGCAGGTTTTTTCACAGGGCTGTCCCTGATCTTGGCCATTGGGGCGCAAAACGCCTTTGTCCTGCGCCAAGGGCTTAAACGCTCACATGTGTTTGCCGTGGCGCTGACCTGTGCGCTGTCCGATGCTATCCTGATCTCTGTGGGCGTCTTTGCTTCTGCAAAAGTCTCCGCCGCCTTTCCGCTTGCCTTGCCACTCATGCGGTGGGGTGGGGTTGCGTTTCTCATAGTCTACGGCGCACGGGCTGCGTTGTCAGCCTATCGTGGCGGTGGACATCTCGATCCTGCGGACGGGAAGGCGCAAAGCCTTGCTGCGGCGGTCATCACGTGCCTCGCGCTGACATGGCTTAACCCGCATGTGTATCTCGATACGGTGGTGTTGATCGGCGCGATTTCTGCGGATTTCGGTCCCGATCGCGGAGATTTCGCCATTGGGGCGGTGACGGCGTCTTTTGTGTTTTTCTTTACGTTGGCCTACGGCGCGCGGCTCTTGGCGCCTGTGTTTGCCCGCGAAGTGTCTTGGCGCGTCCTTGATGGATTGATCGCCCTTGTGATGTGGTCCATCGCCTTCAAACTGGCATCGGGCATATGAGCGCCTCCTCGCCTTCTCTCAACCGCCCCGTAGCGGGTATTGCGTGGATGGCGGCCACCACGATCAATTTCGTGATGGTCAACGTGCTCGTCAAATATGTTGGTGACAGCCTGCCCATCTTTGAAAGCGCGTTCTTACGGTTTGCGCTTGGGCTTGTGTTCCTGATCCCTTTCATTGCTCAAGTGCGCCAGACAACGTTCACGCGCCGCATCGTCAAACTGTCGGTGGCACGCGCGACCTTCCATGCCTTTGCAATGGTTGCGTGGTTCTATGCGATGACCCGAATCCCGATGGCTGAAGTGACCGCAATGAACTTTATGAACCCCGTCTATGTCACGCTCGGGGCGGTGTTGCTCTTTGGCGAGAAAATTGCGCTGCCACGGATCATGGCGCTTTGCGTAGCGTTTCTTGGTGGCGTGGTCATCTTGCGGCCTGGATTGCGCGAACTTGATCCCGGGCATCTGGCAATGATTTTCTCCGCGCTCTTCTTTTCGGGGAGCTATCTTCTTGCCAATGCCCTGTCCAAAGACCTGCCTGCTGCAGTTGTTGTGTTTTTGATGTCGGCAATCGTGCCATTCGTGTTGCTGCCCTTTGCACTGGCTGATTGGGTGGCGCCGTCATGGCATGACATTGGCCTGCTGTTTTTCACCGCGTTTTTTGCCACCGCCGCGCATTACTGCATGACGCGGGCGTTTTCCTGTGCACCCCAAGCCGTGT
Source organism: Celeribacter sp. (assembly GCF_048266405.1). Lineage (GTDB taxonomy): Bacteria > Pseudomonadota > Alphaproteobacteria > Rhodobacterales > Rhodobacteraceae > Celeribacter. The sequence continues at coordinate 579,062 of NZ_JBLWZO010000001.1, read as the reverse complement.
TGCAGCCCGTCACCTTTGTGCAGCTCGTTTGGGCCACGACCGTGGGTTATTTCCTCTTTGGCGAGGGAATCGATGTCTTTGTGCTTATCGGCGGGGCGATGATTATTGGTGCGGTGACGTTTATCACGTGGCGCGAGGCCCGTCGCAAACGGCGGCTATAGGGCTCTGAAATTCAACGAAAAAGATTGCGCTAACGCTTGTTTGTATTGATCCGCGTCAATGCGCGAAGTGGCTGTGGATGTCACCCTGTAGGCGACGCAAAACACAGGAGACACACGCATGTCACATACACCGCACCGACTGTCGAAGGACTTTCCCGAATTGGCTGACCGCATTTCGGAACTCAAAGAGTCGGACCCGCATTTCGCGCGGCTGTTGGACGACTACAACGCGCTGAACGATAAGGTGCATTTGGTGGAAACCGATGTTGAGCCAATGGATGATCTGGCCCAAGCCGACCTGCGCAAGCAGCGTATGGCCCTGAAAGACGAGCTTTACGCGTTGCTGACGGCACAGGCCTAAGGGCCGGAAAAATACTCTAGGTTCGGGCGCATTATCCTGTGGGTGATGCGCCCTTGTTCTGAGATCGTGGTCCGCGCCGCGGTTAAGACGGTGGCGTGTCGGGATCGGTTGGGCCGTCGATCTGTGCTTGGAAATTATCAAAAAACTGATCCGCCATTTTACGGGCAAAGCTGTCGATGATCCGCCCGCCGAGTTGCGCGAGTTTCCCGCCCACCTTGGCGTCGACCTCATAGCTCAATTCCGTGCCGCCTTCGACTTCTGCGAGGCGCACCTGCGCAGCCCCCTTGGCAAAGCCTGCAACGCCGCCTGTGCCCTCGCCAGTGATGGTGTAGCTTTCGGGGGCTACGATATCCGAGAGGGTGACTTTGCCTTTGAATTTGGCCTTCACGGGGCCGACCTTTTGTTTGACCACTGCCTCGAATCCCTCTTCGGGCGACCCCGTGAGAGATTCGCAGCCGGGAATCGCTGAGGCGAGCGTGTCGGCATCGTTGAGGTGCATCCAAACTGTTGCGCGATCAGCCATAAGAATTCTGGTGCCAGAGAGGTCCATTTTGGTGTCCTTTTTCGAATTTATTTGACTGTGAAGCGGAAGAAATGAGGTTTCAAGCAACAAACTTGCGAGAGAGGCTTGCAAGGTCTCTCAGCTTGGGCTAAACGCCCCTCCAACGGGTCGTTAGCTCAGTTGGTAGAGCGCTTCGTTTACACCGAAGATGTCGGGAGTTCGAGCCTCTCACGACCCACCATTTCCCTCCCCCAAATCAATACCAAATGATTGTCGCTCCGAATGGGGCTCCTTTTGAAGTCCTCGTGATCTATGCGAGTGAAATAGCGCTGTTCGTAGATAAAGTGGCCGTAGCGTATTTGTTCTATGTGCCCGCGCTGTTTCGCAATACGGGGCGGTAAGTGCGTCGGGTAGGGGTGTCTTTGGCTTCTTTCGTTTTTTTTCTCTCAATCGCTCATTGTCTGCTTGACGCGCCCGCGTACCAGACATAGAACGCCCCTCACGTTCAGGACAGTGTTCTGGACGGGTAGCGAGCGGTTGTAGCTCAGTTGGTTAGAGTACCGGCCTGTCACGCCGGGGGTCGCGGGTTCGAGTCCCGTCAACCGCGCCATCGCTGCCCGAAATAGCCTGAAAAGGTACGTCGTAAGACAAATGCGCGGTTGTAGCTCAGTTGGTTAGAGTACCGGCCTGTCACGCCGGGGGTCGCGGGTTCGAGTCCCGTCAACCGCGCCACTTACATCTCACAGAAATGTGGCCCAGATGTTCGACGAAAAAGCCGCTCCTTTCAGGGCGGCTTTTCGCGTTTCAGGGCTTTGAAGGGGCGAACAGGCCGCGTCTATTCGATTTGGTAGGGCAGGGTGCCCCGCTTGTCTGGATCAATGGTCAGACGGCGCTCCAAGGGCGGCACTGAGCGTTGGTGGCAGTTGCGCCGCTCACAGATGCGACACGAGATACCGATAGGCTCAAAGGCTGCGGGTTTGGTCACGTCGAGATCGTCGGCATAGACCATTTCCGAGGCGTGAGTGACCTCACATCCCAAGCCAATGGCGTAGCGGCGCACTGGGGCGTGAAAACTGCCTCCGGATTTGGCCACATCGCGGGCAATCGATAGGTAACGCACCCCGTCTGGGGTCTCCGCCAATTGGCGTAGGAAGTGTCCTGGGCGCTCGAAGGCTTGGTGGACGTTCCACAACGGGCAAGCGCCGCCGTAGCGGGCGAACTGGAGCCGTGTGGAGGAGTGGCGTTTGGTGATTGTGCCAGCTTGATCGACGCGGACAAAGAAAAAGGGAATCCCCTTGGCGCCGGGGCGTTGCAGGGTAGAGAGACGATGGGCCACCTGTTCAATCGACGCGCCAAATTGCTCGCTGAGCATTTCGAGGTCGTGGCGTGTTTCTTTCGCGGCTTCGAGAAAGTCGGTGTAGGGCATGAGGGCCGCGCCTGCGAAATAGTTGGCCAAGCCGATGCGGGCGATTTGACGGCTTTCCTCGGAATGGAACCGCGCCAGATCAAGGGTTGCGTCGAGCAGTTGCGACTGTGTGACCAAGGCCAGTTGGTGCAGCAATTGAAACGTCTGTGTGGAGCGTGAGGCGCGCGATGAAATCGTCAAGCGACCAGTGTCGGGGTCGTAGCGGCGTAGGTCATCGGCTGCATATCGCACGGTGATCGCGTGTTTGGCCAAGGCCTCGGTTGCCAGTGCGGCGACGTCGCGGGTGTCGCCATTCGCGCGGGCAAAGTTCTCGGCGGCACGGTCGACTGAGTCGATATAGTTGTCGCAGTAGTGGAAGAAGTCGCGCACCTCTTCCCATGGCGAGGCGCGGGTGGGGCGGTCTTCGCGGTCAAAGGCTTCGTCCATTGAGGCGAGGCGTTCGTTGGTTTGGCGGTAAGCGCGGTGCAACTCCAAAAAGGAGCGCGCCAAAGCGGGGGCGTTCGAGGCCGCGAGGCGCAAATCGGCCAAGGGTGGTGCGCCATCGGCAAAGACCGGATCAACGAAGGCTTCGCGCATATCGGTCACAAGGCGTTCTGCATCGCCTGTCGACAGTTCGGTGACGTCAAATCCGAACTCTTGGGCAAGGGCCAGAACCACCCCCGTAGAGACGGGGCGATTGTTGTTTTCCATCTGGTTGAGATAGGGCAGGGAGACGCCAAGCTTTTCGGCAAAGGCCCGCTGCGTCAGTCCGAGCCGTGTACGTGTCTCACGCAGTTTCGCGCCCGCATAGAGTTTTTGCTGTGCCATAACCCGCCCTCCCGAGGATTAACCGCCGTCAACCCTTTGCAGGTTTGCTCAACAGTGGTGTTCGGTTTGCAAATTACAGCGGCCGTCGCTGTCACGCAAGGCCGAGGCGTTTCTCGCGTAGCATGACGGTGAGAATTGCCACGATTGCACCGAGCGACATCACGGTCATTAAGAGCAACAGGGGCACTTCGCCTGAGGGGCCATCTAGCAAGGTGCCTGCATAGGCGGAGATCGACGCGCCGCCTGCGAGCATAATAGAGCCGCCAAGCCCCGCAGCGGTGCCCGCCAGTTGCGGGCGTACCAACAGGGTGCCGGCAATGGCGTTAGGGAGTTGCAAGCCGTTGCCGAAGCCCAAGAACACCATCGCCCCAAAGAAAATGTTGACCGAGCTATGGCCAAATGCAGAGAGCAAAAGCGCTCCTGTGATGCCTATCGTTGCGACAATGCCGCCTGCGAGGATCATGCGGTTGATGCCAAATCGACGCGAATAGCGACCCGAAAAGAAGTTGCCAAAGAAATAGCCGAGCGCGGGCGTGCCCATATAGAGGCCGAGCGTGGCTTCGGACAGGCCGAACTGGGTTTTCCCGACATAGGCCGAGCCGCCGATATAGGCGAAAAAGGCACCAGAGGCGAAGGTGACGCTCAGGGCGTAACCGACGAAGCGCTTTGATGTGAGCAGCTCCGGGAAGTTGCGCCATTGGCTCAATAGGGAGAATTCGGATTTCGGCGCGGTTTCTTTGAGGTCAAACCAGATGACGAGCAATAGCAGGACACCTGAACCGAACAGCACCCAGAAAGACGATTCCCATCCGTAGAGATTGGTCAGGAAGCCGCCAATGGTGGGAGCGACGAGGGGGACGAGGGCGGTGCCCATCGTCACGTATGCGATCATGGAGCCCGCTTCATCGGGCGGTGAGATGTCGCGCACAATGGCGCGCGACAAGACCATTGCAGTGACAATGGCAGATTGGCCTGCGCGCATCAGGAGGAAAACCTCTAAACTGGGCGCGTAGATGACGCCTAATGTTGCGATCAAAAACAATCCAATGCCAACAAGGATCACGGGGCGTCGTCCGTATCGGTCCGAGATCGGGCCAATCACCACTTGAAGCACCGCATTGGCAGCGAGAAAGACCGCAACGGAAAGCTGAATGAGACCATAGGTTGTGCCGAAATGCTCTGCCATGCGCGGCAGGGCGGGCAGGTACATGTTCATGGTCATGGCCTGCAATCCTGCCATCATCATCAAGGTCAGGATATGAGGTGGGGTGGCTCGATCGAGGAAGCGTGCGCGTGTTTTTGTCATTGGCTGAGAATAGGCGGGTGGCGCTGTCTGTCCATGCCAATTCGTGCGCAAAACCGCACATGTGGGCGTGCATGGAAAATTGCGGTGCTTGTGCGGGTGATCTACCGAAGTTTGCAGTTTTGCATTTCGCGATGGGGTCTAGTTGCATCCTTTGCAAATCTGCCAGACTCTTCTTTGAGGCGGCGCATTCCACAGATAAGGTGCATGGGAATTGACGAGGAGGCCACCCGTGAAAGACATTATCAAAGAACTACATGACCGCCGCGACGATGCCCGTATGGGTGGGGGGCAGCGCCGTATCGATGCGCAACATGCCAAAGGCAAGCTGACTGCGCGTGAACGGATCGAGTTGCTGCTTGATGAGGGCTCGTTCGAAGAGTTCGACATGTTCAAAACGCACCGCTGTGTCGAGTTCGGCATGGAGCAGAGCAAGCCTGCAGGCGATGGTGTGGTCACAGGATGGGGCACCATCAACGGCCGGATGGTCTATGTGTTTTCCCAAGACTTCACCGTGTTTGGCGGCTCCCTGTCGGAGACCCATGCGCAGAAAATCTGCAAGATCATGGATATGGCGATGCAGAATGGCGCGCCTGTGATTGGGCTCAACGACTCTGGTGGGGCACGTATCCAAGAGGGCGTGGACAGTCTCGCAGGCTACGCCGAAGTGTTCCAGCGCAACATTATGGCCTCCGGCGTTGTGCCGCAAATCTCCGTCATTATGGGGCCATGCGCGGGTGGTGCTGTGTATTCGCCCGCCATGACCGACTTCATCTTTATGGTCAAAGACACGTCCTACATGTTCGTCACTGGCCCTGACGTGGTGAAGACTGTGACCAATGAGGTTGTGACCGCCGAGGAGCTTGGTGGTGCCTCGACGCACACAAAGAAATCGTCCGTCGCTGATGGCGCGTTTGAGAACGATATTGAAGCGCTCAGCGAAGTGCGCCGTTTGGTTGACTTCCTGCCGCTCAATAACCGCGACACCGTGCCGACACGGCCGTTCTTCGACGATCCTGCGCGGATTGAGGAGAGCCTTGATACGCTTATTCCCGACAATCCGAACACGCCTTACGATATGAAAGAAGTGATCCATAAGATCGCGGACGAGGGTGATTTCTACGAGATTCAGGAGGATCACGCCAAGAACATCATCACGGGCTTTATCCGCCTTGAGGGGCAGACCGTGGGCGTTGTGGCGAACCAGCCGATGGTTCTGGCCGGCTGTCTCGACATTGACAGTTCCAAGAAAGCCGCCCGTTTTGTGCGCTTTTCTGACGCGTTCAACATTCCCGTTTTGACCCTTGTTGACGTGCCGGGGTTCCTGCCTGGCACGAGCCAAGAGTATGGCGGTGTGATCAAACACGGCGCGAAATTGCTCTTTGCTTATGGTGAGGCAACGGTGCCGAAGGTGACGGTAATCACGCGCAAAGCCTATGGCGGGGCCTATGACGTGATGTCGTCCAAACACCTGCGCGGCGACTTCAACTACGCATGGCCTACGGCGCAAATTGCGGTGATGGGGGCCAAGGGCGCGACGGAAATTATCCACCGTGCGGACCTTGGCGATGCGGAGAAGATTGCGCAGCACACGGCCGATTATGAGGACCGTTTCGCCAATCCGTTTGTGGCTGCTGAACGGGGCTTCATCGACGAGGTGATCCAACCGCGTTCGACACGTAAACGGGTGGCGCGTGCCTTTGCGAGCTTGCGCAATAAAAAGCTCGAGAACCCGTGGAAGAAACACGACAACATCCCGCTTTAAGGGTGGTTTTGAGGGGCGCATGACACGCAGCACTTGGCATATCCGGACAGAGGGCGACACGCTGACCTTGTCGCGTCGTCTGCCTGCCCGCTTTGATTTCGCGGCCTCGTCCGTGATTGAGGGAGGGGCAGGGCTGCGCCGTGGACGGATTGCCCGTCAGGTGCGTCAGGATATGTGGCGCGCGCTGCAATCTCTGCGCGGGTTCCAACCCGCTGTGGCGGTCCGCATCGTGGGGTCCGACCTTGAGGTGACGGCAGGGGGCGCGGTTGCTGGCGCCTTTCCTAAAGCGCATTGCGAAGCGATCGTGGCGGAAGTGCTGTCCGATCCCGTGCGGCGCAATCGCTGGGTAACTTTTGCGACGCGGGAGGGGGAGCGCCATGCGTAAGACAGTTATTGCATTGTCGATACTGGCCTCGTCTGCCGCTGCGCAGGCGGAGCTGTCCGTTGCGTCCGATCCTTCTATCGCGGTGCCTTCGGGGCAACCCGTAGAGTTTTACGAAAGCCTGTCGGACCGTCCCGCAATGGGGCTGACTGCACGGTTTCGTTTTCTGGCGCCAGAGCTTCCCGCGCGATTGCAGGCGATGAGCTACGAAGATTTGGAGGCCGATCTGGCATATCTGTGCGAGACCTATGCCCTACCGCGCCTCGGTGATCCCGAGCCGTCGATGATTGTGATTTCTTTGGCCTCTGCCCCGTCCGAATTTGGCACGCCCAATCCGGATGTGCCCGAAGTGTTCGAAATGTATCGCCCCGAGAGTGGCACCTGCGCATGGGAGGCGTTCTAATGGCCCCTAAATTCCATCTCTTTGGCAATGGCCCGCGCCCCGTCGCGCCGTTTTCCCATGCGGTTGAAGATGACAGTTGGGTGATCCTGACGGGGCAAATGCCAACCGATCCTGACGCGCCGGACGCACCGTTGCCTGTTGGCATTGCGGCGCAGACCGCCCGTGTGATGGACAATCTCGCGTTGATCTTGGGTGAATTGGGTCTTGATCTGAGCCATGTGGTGCAGTGCCGCTGTTTTCTAACGGAGTTCGAGCGCGATTACGCTGTGTTCAATGACACGTATAAGAGTTATTTCCCCGCGGACCGTTTGCCCGCACGGACGACAGTGGGCGTTACCGCTTTGGCGGTGGGTGCCTTGGTCGAAATCGACTGTGTCGCTCGCCGTCCCGATCAGGAGGCTCTTTGATGGCTCGCGACTATATGCACAAACACCGTGGTTTCCCTGGACGTCTTCCAGGGTCCGATTTCCAATTCACCATTCGCCGCGCAAATCCCAAAGGGGTGACGCCACTCAAAGCGCTTGAACGCTTCAAAGATCGCAAGGCTGTGGACCGCCGCGCGGATAGCGCGTTCATGGAAAGTTTGTGGATTTACTTTGGTGAAGAGCCTTTTGAACGTGGCAACCTCGATGCGGGCCGTTTGTCATGGCTGTTTGGCCGTGAAGTGGTCCCCGCAGATCCCGAGAATTTTGACCCTGCCTCTTATGAGGCGATGCTGATGATCAACACCAAGGTTGCCAAAGTGACCTTTGCCGAAGTGATGGAGCTTGAAGGCGGCCAAGGGCCCGACGGGTTCAAAGAAGACGAGATCTGGGACACCTGATGCGCAAAACTCCGCTCGCATATTCGCCACTTGCGCTGATCACCGCCTGTTTACCGCAGCGTGATGGCCGCAGTCTTGTGCGTTTCGGAGTGCGCCCCCATGTTGGTCTTGTGTCGGACATGCCCAGCACCATGACGGCACATGTTGAAAACCGTTACCCTTCCCCTCTGGCGAGGTCCATGCGCCCTTTGTGTGGTCCTCGCCAACTTTCTCCAGTCGGGTGGGACGGGAATGGTGTGCCGTTCTTTGCCTATTTCCCGCTGGCGTTTAAAAAACGCTTGGCACAGCACGTATTTGGGCGCATCTTTGGAGGGACATTTACCCAACAAAGAGCAAAAAAATGCGTAAAACAATTCTCGCTTTCTCTCTCCTGTCCGCAACAGCCCTCGCAGGCTGCATGGAAAACCAAGATGTTCAACGTGCCGTTGTCGGCGCTGGCCTTGGCTGTGTCGCAGGTGAAATCATTCAAAACGGCAAATGCGTCACGGGAGCTGCCATTGGCGCAGCTGGCGGCGCGTTGCTCAACGACATGTAATTCCGCGACGCCGCGCTTCGCGCACGGCACGCTTACATCACATCACCAAAGGTTCCCGAGCTGGCTCGCTCGGGAGCCTTTTTCTATTGGCGCGTCGCCAATCGCGACGCTTTCGAATGCGCAGGGTCTGCCCGCGCTATCGAGACCACTGTAAAGAGAGAGGGACGGGACATGTTCGACAAGATTTTGATTGCGAACCGTGGCGAGATTGCTTGCCGTGTCATCAAAACGGCGCAGAAAATGGGGATCAAAACGGTCGCAGTTTACTCGGACGCCGACAAACATGCGCTGCATGTGAAGATGGCTGACGAGGCGGTTCATATCGGTCCGCCCCCCTCGAACCAATCCTACATCGTGATCGACAAGATCATGGACGCCGTCCGTCAAACCGGCGCGCAAGCTGTCCACCCCGGCTACGGGTTCCTCTCCGAGAACTCCAAGTTTGCCGAGGCGCTTGCTGCCGAAGGCGTCGCCTTTATCGGGCCACCTACGGGTGCGATTGAGGCGATGGGCGACAAAATCACCTCAAAGAAACTCGCGCAGGAGGCCAATGTCTCTACCGTGCCGGGATACATGGGGCTGATCGAAGATGCTGATGAAGCGGTGAAAATCTCCAATGAGATCGGCTATCCCGTGATGATCAAAGCGTCCGCTGGTGGCGGCGGTAAGGGGATGCGCATCGCTTGGAATGACACCGAAGCGCGTGAAGGCTTCCAAGCCTCCAAAAACGAAGCCGCAAGTTCCTTTGGTGATGACCGCATCTTTATCGAAAAGTTCGTTACGCAACCGCGTCACATTGAAATTCAGGTGCTGTGCGACAACCACGGCAATGGTGTGTGGGTGAATGAGCGTGAATGCTCCATTCAGCGCCGCAACCAAAAGGTCATTGAGGAGGCGCCAAGCCCCTTCCTTGACGCTGCAACGCGCAAAGCGATGGGTGAAGAGGCGTTGGCCTTGGCCAAAGCGGTGAACTATTCCTCCGCAGGGACCGTGGAATTCATCGTCGATGGCGACCGTAATTTCTACTTTCTTGAAATGAACACCCGCCTTCAGGTGGAGCACCCTGTGACCGAGCTGATTACGGGCATCGACCTTGTCGAGCACATGATCCGTGTGGCTTACGGCGAGAAACTGTCTCTCACGCAAGACGACATTGGCATCAACGGGTGGGCCATTGAGAGCCGTCTTTACGCCGAAGATCCTTATCGCGGGTTCCTGCCCTCCATCGGTCGGCTTGAGAAATACCGTCCGCCCGCAGAGATCGCGACAGACGACGACATCGTGCGCAATGATACGGGTGTTTATGAGGGTGGCGAAATCTCGATGTATTACGACCCGATGATTGCCAAGCTGTGCACATGGGGCAAAACCCGTTCGGCGGCGATTGAGAGCATGCGCAATGCGCTCGATGCCTTTGAGGTGGAGGGGATCGGTCACAATCTGCCGTTTCTGTCGGCGGTGATGGATCATCCGCGGTTCAATTCGGGGGATATCACCACGGCCTTTATCGAGGAGGAATACCCCGACGGTTTTGAAGGCGTGACCCTGCCTGACGCGCAACTGGAACGCATCGCGGCGGCCGCGGCCGCCATGTACCGTGTGGCCGAAATTCGTCGTGCCCGTGTGTCGGGTCGGATGGATAACCACGAACGTGTGGTGCCTGACGATTGGGTTGTGCAAATCGACGGACGTGATTTCCCTGTACATATCAATGCCGATAAAACGGGCTCTAACGTGTTGCTGAACGGCAAGACGCTGCGTTGTGAAAGCAATTGGACCCCGGGGGATAGTCTGGCCGTGATCGACATGGAAGGCGGCCCGCTCACGCTCAAGGTCGGCAAACTTCCAGGCGGCTTCAAAATCCGTAACCGTGGCGCGGAGATGAAGGTGTTCGTGCGTTCACCACGTGCTGCTGAATTGTCCAAACACATGATCGAAAAACTGCCACCGGATACCTCGAAGCTGTTGCTGTGTCCGATGCCCGGTTTGGTCGTCAAAGTGGATATTGAGGTCGGTGACGAAGTGCAGGAGGGCCAGTCCCTATGCACGATTGAAGCCATGAAAATGGAAAACATCCTACGCGCAGAACGCAAAGGCGTGGTCACGAAAATCAACGCGGGCGCAGGGGATAGCCTCGCCGTGGACGAGATCATTATGGAGTTCGAGTGATGGCACTTATTCGTCAAATTCAAGAAAAAGAAGAGCACAAAAGAGCAAACATCCACGGAGAAGTCGAAGCAACTTTTGTCATTTTCGAAAAGGACGGCGAGACTTATTTGCAAATTGATACATATGGTTCGCCCAATAGAGCTGAAATGAAGGTGAGCCAGTCTATTCAATTGGGCAAAGAAGGTCGCGACGCTCTTCGGACCCTTTTAGCGAAAATCGAGTAATGTTCTCAACTCGTCATAAAGTGCCACTCACTGTCGGGGCGATGACGGGGGCGCACGGGGGGACACCCTCGTGGCGTGGCTACCCTTCGTCTCGGGCTGCTTCCTTGGCCTCACGCACCTCTTGTTGGCGCAGTGGGGTCTTGTCGATGGCCCGTGATATTTCGCGCACGTCCCACGGGTCAGGCTTGCGCAGCATCACGCGGCTGTCTTTGTCGACGATAACAAGGGAAAATCCCCGTGGGCGCAGCTTTGTGCGTATGGCGGATTTCGCGCTTGGGTCGGCATCTGTCAGCACGACGACATCGCGCTCTGCCAGAATCTCGGGACGGTCCGCGAGCAATTCCAATTGCTGTTGGAACGCAGGATCGCGCGGGTTGTCGGCAAAGACCACCAACACCCGATTGACCCATTTGAAGTCATCCAGAACTGCCTCACCTGCGGGCGCTATGGATAGCTCCATAGGTGTAGGTGTTTCTTGTGCCATGCTTGCCAAAGGTGCGCATAGGCACAGTGCACAAACTGCGGATATAAATGCTTTTTTCATCACGCCTCCCGTTCCTTTCCATATAGGGCCGATTGAGGCGTAAACCAAGGATCATCCCCGTGAATTGGCCATGAACGGGATCAGATGCAACAGATAGGAGCCGCACATGACCGACAGAAAACTCTGGGAAGAGCTCGCTGCAAAAGAATTGCGTGGCAAGCCGTTGGACAGTTTGAACCGTGAGACTCTCGAAGGCATCACCATCAAACCGCTCTACGCCGAGGACGACCTCGAAGGGCTGTCACATTTGGGCAATACGCCGGGTGTTGATCCTTTCACCCGTGGCCCGCGTGCGACCATGTATACGGGCCGTCCGTGGACAATCCGTCAATATGCGGGCTTCTCGACCGCCGAAGAATCCAACGCGTTTTATCGCAAAGCGTTGGACGCGGGCCAACAGGGGGTCTCCGTGGCCTTCGATCTGGCCACGCACCGTGGCTATGACAGCGACCACCCGCGCGTGGTGGGCGATGTCGGTAAGGCCGGTGTGGCGATTGACTCGGTTGAGGACATGAAAATCCTCTTCGACGGCATTCCGCTCGACAAGGTGTCCGTGTCGATGACCATGAACGGCGCGGTGATCCCGATCTTGGCCAGTTTCATTGTCACGGGCGAGGAGCAGGGCCACGACAAATCCGTGCTTGCGGGGACCATCCAGAACGACATTCTCAAAGAGTTCATGGTCCGCAACACCTACATCTATCCCCCTGAACCTTCGATGAAAATCATCGCCGATATCATCGAATACACCGCCAACGAGATGCCGAAATTCAACTCGATTTCGATCTCGGGCTACCACATGCAGGAAGCGGGTGCGAACCTCGTCCAAGAGCTTGCCTTCACCCTTGCCGACGGGCGCGAATATGTGCGCACGGCGATCAAGGCGGGGATGGACGTGGATAAATTCGCGGGTCGCTTGTCGTTCTTCTTTGCCATCGGCATGGATTTCTTCATGGAAATTGCCAAGCTGCGGGCCGCGCGTCTGTTGTGGAGCCGTGTGATGGAGGAATTCGAGCCGAAGCTCGCCAAGTCCAAAATGCTGCGCACCCACTGCCAGACCTCGGGCGTGTCGTTGCAGGAGCAAGACCCCTATAACAACGTGATCCGCACCGCCTATGAGGCCATGTCGGCGGCCCTTGGTGGCACGCAGTCGCTGCATACCAACGCGCTGGACGAGGCGATTGCGCTTCCGACCGAGTTCTCCGCCCGCATCGCCCGCAACACGCAGCTCATCTTGCAAGAAGAGACACAGATCACCCGCACCGTCGATCCGCTCGCGGGTTCCTATTACGTTGAGAGCCTGACCAATGAGTTGGCCGAAAAGGCATGGGCATTGATGGAGGAGGTCGAGGAACTTGGGGGTATGACTAAGGCCGTCAACTCGGGGATGCCAAAACTGCGCATCGAGGAGTCAGCGGCGAAACGTCAGGCCATGATCGACCGTGGCGAAGAGGTCATTGTCGGCGTGAACAAGTACCGCAAAGACAAAGAAGACCCGATTGATATTCTCGATGTGGACAACGTGGCCGTGCGCGAAAGCCAAGTGGCACGCTTGGAACAGATCAAGGCGAGCCGCGATGCAAACGCGGTTGAGGCGGCCCTCGGAGCGCTTGAACGGGCGGCCATGTCGGGTGATGGAAACCTACTTGAATTGGCCGTGGAAGCCGCGCGTGCGCGGGCCACTGTTGGGGAGATTTCGATGGCTATGGAGAAAGCATTCGGGCGTCACCGTGCTGAGGTTAAAACTCTCGCAGGGGTCTATGGCGCAGCCTACGAAGGGGACGAGGGCTTTGCCCAAATCCAGAAGGACGTCGAAACCTTTGCAGAGAAAAACGGCCGCCGCCCGCGTATGCTCGTGGTGAAAATGGGCCAAGACGGCCATGATCGTGGCGCGAAAGTGATCGCCACTGCCTTTGCCGATATCGGTTTTGACGTGGATGTAGGCCCTCTGTTCCAGACGCCAGAGGAAGCCGCACAAGACGCCATCGATAACGATGTGCATATCATTGGCATCTCGTCACAGGCCGCAGGGCACAAGACCCTCGCGCCCAAATTGATCGAGGCGCTCAAGGCTGAGGGTGCGGACGATATTATCGTGATCTGCGGCGGCGTCATTCCACAGCAGGACTACGAATTCCTGTATAACGCAGGTGTTAAAGCGATCTTTGGGCCAGGGACAAATATCCCCGCGGCGGCGCGTCAGATCCTTGAATTGATCTGATTAAACGCACGAGTATCCAACATGGAAAGGGCCAGATGCGTGATGCGTCTGGCCCTTTTTGATGTCTGATGGGGGCGTGTTAGTCCGCTGGCTCTTGCACAACAGGCTTGGTGACGCCGACATCTTTGACGGCGGGTTTTGCAGTCTCAACTGATGGGGCGAATTTCAGGACAGTAAAGCCCACAAGCGCAGAGAGGATCGAGCCAGAGAGCACACCGATGCGCACTTCGTTCATGTGATAGGCATCCTCAAACGAGAGTCCGCCAATAAACAGCGACATGGTAAACCCGATCCCTGCAAGTGCTGCGACGCCAAAGATATGCACCCACGAGGCCCCGTACGGCATTTTGGCAATGCCCATTTTGACCAATAGATAGGTCATGCCAAATACGCCGATGATTTTCCCTGCGAACAGGCCGCCCGCGATGCCGATGGGTAGTGGGTTGAGGAAATCAGAGGCTGAGACACCCGTTAGAACAACACCGGCGTTCGCAAAGGCAAAGATCGGAACGATGAGGAAGAACACATAGGGGGACAAGGCATGTTCCAAGGCGTGAAGCGGTGATTTGCCCCATTTGTCTTTCATCGGGATGAAGAAGGCGGTGATCACACCTGCAAGCGTTGCGTGGACCCCAGATTTCAAAACGAGCACCCAAAGCACAACACCTAACAGGATGATCGGTGCGATGCGGTGAACCCCTGCGCGATTGAGCATGAACATCAAGAACAGCGGAATCGCGGCGAGGAACAAGTAATCGAGATGCAGGTTCGCCGTATAGAAAAACGCGATGATCAAAATGGCCCCGAGATCGTCAAGGATCGCGAGGGTCAACAAGAACACTTTCAGCGAGGAGGGCACGCGGTCGCCCACGAGCGCCAAGACCCCGAGGGCAAACGCAATGTCTGTCGCCGCAGGGATCGCCCAGCCGCCGACAGTTTCAGGCGTTGACAGGTTGAACGCGAGGTAGATCAGCGCAGGTACAACCATTCCGCCCACCGCCGCCATTCCAGGCAGGACAATATCGGAAGGATTTTTCAGCTTGCCTTCAAGCAACTCACGCTTGAGTTCCAGTCCGACGAGCAAGAAAAACACGGCCATCATGCCGTCGTTGATCCAGAGGATCAAAGGCTTCTCGACGCCTGATCCGCTTAATGTAACGGCGACATACGACCCCAAAACTCCGTCATAAAACGGAAAGAGCGATGAGTTCGCGATGAGCATGGCGGCAAATGCCGCCACCATTAATACGATCCCGCCCGATGCGTCGCCGTCAAAAAACTTCTCTAAGCGCCTTAGAAGCATTGCTTTTTCTTTTCCTATTCTATTGGTTTATATCTCTGGATTGAAATGGGGCTTCGTGCTCCTATTTCAATAGAAAAAAGGTCAGGTTTATGCATTGCGCTCTCGATCACCTCGTTATTTCGGCCCCGGACCTCGAAACAGGGCGTCTTTGGGCGCAAAACCTGCTCGATATCCCGTTTGGTACCCGTGGGGTCCATGCCCAAATGGGTACTCATAACCACCTCACAGCTCTAGATCGTGGGGCCTATCTCGAAGTGATTGCCGTCGACCCTGAAGCTGCGGCGCCCGCCCATCCGCGCTGGTTCGATTTGGATAACTTCCGCGGCTCGCCGCGTTTGAGCAATTGGGTGTTGAACGTTGATGATCTCGATGCCGCTATGAGCGTAGCTCCAGAAGGCATAGGGCGTGTCGTCCAATTCGAGCGCGGTCCCTACAGTTGGAAAATGGCTGTGCCGGATACGGGGAAACTGCCCTTTGATGGCTGCTTTCCCGCGCTGATCGAGTGGCAATCGGAGCATCCCGCACCTGCGCTTGACTATCACGGATTGGCACTGCGCCGGCTCAAGCTGTCACATCCGCAAAGCGATGCCCTCAAGACAGCCCTTGAACCTTTTGCAGAGGCGATGGACAATGTCCGGATTGTGAACGCCAGTGTTCCGTCATTGCACGCGGAAATTGGAACCCCATCAGGAGAGATTTGGATCACATGAGCCTACGCAATGCCACCAAAGCCGATGCCGCAGCGCTCAAGGCGATCATGGCCCCCGTCATCGCCAATACGACCGCAACCTTCTCGTCTGTTGAACGCAGCGTGGCCGATTGGGAAACTCTGATCGAATCCCGTATCGCGCGTGGGCGCGCCTTTTATGTCGCGGAGGTGGACGGCGAGGTGATCGGATACGCCACCTACGACCAGTTCCGTCCTGAGAATTACGGCTACCGCTTTACGATGGAGCATTCGGTTTACCTCAGCGACAAAGCGCAGGGCAAAGGCTGGGGGCGTATTTTGATGATCGCGATCGAGGAACACGCGCGCGAAGCGGGGCTGCATTCCATGATTGCTGTGGTCGACGGCGACAATAAGGATTCGATCGCGTTTCATGCCGCTCTTGGCTACAAGGAAGCAGGGCGTATTCCGCAATCCGGCTACAAATTCGACAGGTTCCTCGACGCCTTGTTCATGCAGAAATTCCTGTAACGCGTTTTGTGACCTGACAGTGCCGCAAGCCGCGGTTATGGTGCGTCTATGTCAATCTGGACACGCATATTGGATGCCATTTCGGCACTGGCTGCGGGTGAGAGCCTTGCGGATGTCTTCGCGCGTCTGCGTTCTGCGCCCGAACGGCGTGTGGGATTTGCGATTGCGGTGATCGGGCTTGGCGCAAAGATGGCCAAGGCCGACGGGCAAGTAACCCGCGACGAAGTGACGGCCTTTCGTGAAGTGTTTCAAATCGCCCCCGAGGACGAAGCCGCCGCCGCGCGGGTGTTCAATCTCGCTCGCCAAGACGTGGCAGGGTTCGAGGATTACGCCAAACGCGTGAAAGCGATGTATGGCGATGACTGCCAACCGTTGTGCGATTTGATGGACGGGCTGTTTCACATCGCGATGGCGGATGGGACCTACCACCCGGGTGAAGATGCGTTTCTCGCCCGTGTCGCCGAAATCTTCGAGATAAGCGACCGCAAGTTTCGCGCCATGCGCGCGCGCTATGTGCCCGATGCGACGCCTGACCCCTATGATGTCCTTGGCGTTGATCCGCACTCTGAAACGGCAGAGATCAAGTCCGCCTACCGTGACCTCGTGCGTGAAACCCACCCTGATCGCATGATTGCACGTGGCGTGCCCGAAGAGGCCGTCAGACTGGCCACCGACCGCATGGTGGAGATCAATGCGGCATGGGAAGAAATCCAAGCGGAACGTGCAGCCTGATATGCGGATCGCAACCTACAATGTCGAATGGTTCGACAGTCTGTTTGACCGTAAGGGACGTCCCTTGCTCGATGGCGAATGGTCGGCGCGCTATAACGTGACGCGGCGCGACCAGTTGGAAGCATTGGGTATTGTGTTCAATGCGTTGGATGCCGATGCGATTATGGTCATCGAGGCCCCTGACACCAACCGCCGCCGCGATACGGTGCGGGCTTTGGAGCAGTTTGCCGATTGGGCGGGTCTGCGGGCGCGGGCCGTTGAGATGGGCTTTGTGAACGAGACACAGCAAGAGATTGCGGTGATGTATGACCCGCTCGTGCTGCGGGCGCGCCATGATCCCAAGGGGCTTCCACTTGGCATGGGGGATGGCACCGAGCCGCCCGCGTTTAATTCCGTTTATCGTCTGGACCTTGATACCGATCGGGATCGCGACCCTGTGCATTTTTCCAAACCGCCTTTGGAGTTGGCGATGGAGGTGCGCGAGACGGATTTTGCTTTTCGGATGATTGGGGTGCATATCAAATCCAAAGCGCCCCATGGCGCACGTAACGACCGCGATGTGACACGTATCTCCATTGAGAACAGGCGCAAACAACTGGCGCAGTGCATCTGGTTGCGCGAGCGGGTTGAGGGACATCTACGCGACGGCGAGCCGATCATCGTTTTGGGCGATTTTAATGACGGTCCAGGTTTGGACGAATATGAAAAGCTCTTTGGCCGCTCGGGCGTCGAAATCGTTTTGGGGGAGGGCGAAGAGGGTATATCCCCCGATTTGCATCTCTATGATCCTCATGCCCGCCAAGCGCTTTTGCGCAAACTGGCAGCAGCTCCGACCTCTGCGCGGTTTTATATCGAGCCTGAAAAACGATACCTATGTGCCCTGTTGGACTATGTGATGGTGTCGCCCGATTTGGCCAAAGCGGCCACATGGCGCATCTGGCATCCGTTCGATGATCCTGCGTGTTATCACACGCCCGAATTGCGCGAGGCTTTGCTGACCGCTTCCGACCATTTCCCCGTCTCGATTGATCTGGAGTTCCCTACAAAATCTGAGGGGTGAAAATTGCGCGGGTCGAGGCTATATTAGCTCTATGAAACCGCTCGCCAAATCTCTTTCGCTCGTCGTGACGCTGCTTTTCGGCCCTGTTCAGGCCGAGGAACCCGCCACGCCGCCTGTTGCGGGACAAAATGAGATCGAGGAGGGGTTAGACCTCCTTGGCACGGGAGCGCAGCGCCTTTTGGAGCATCTTTTCAAGGAGATGGAGCCTGCGCTTGAGGACCTTGGTGCGGGGTTGGGGGCGGTGGTCGATAACCTCGACAGCTATCACGCGCCCGAATTTCTGCCCAATGGTGATATCCTTCTGCGGCGCAAAACACCTCCGCCCCGTGCGACACCGCCAGAGGGAACAATTACGCCAAACGACGACGGTTCGTTGGATATCTAACCCGATTTTTTCTTCCCATATTTGATGATTGGCTCGGCGCCCAAACTGGCTGCGAGCGAATTGAACCGGGCAAGCGCCACTTCGCTAAACAGGTCAACGGCCTCTGGTTCGATCGTGAGGGTGAGCAGCTTTTTCTTTGGACGGTAGTCGAGTGCGGCCATCGTGTCTGGCGTGTCGAGTGCGAACATGGCGCCGAACCGCATGGCCTTGCCAAGCACTTCTGCGTTCTGAATCTCTTGCTCGCTCAAGAGCGCGATGAGTGGCTCGAACGGTGTGCCTTGGCGCGAATTCTTGTAGCGATGCAAAAGCGCCAACCCGAGGAAAATGCGCTCTTTGTGCGACAAGCCCCCGAGGTTGGCGCGGGTTGCATTGTCGAAACAGACCTCGGCGCGATAGTCGGGATGGGCGCGCCACGTCACATCATGCAACAGGCACGCGGCACGTACGAGGCGCATTTGTTCGTATTTTCGTGCGCGAAACATTGGCGCGATGAAATAATGCAATCGCTTACCAAACCCGGGCAGGCGGGCGTCTTTGCGTTCGGCAAAGCGACAGGCCTCGATGAGTGGATCGCGTTCACGAATGCTTTGAGGCATCTGCTCATACAAAAGCCCCTCGCGAATCCCGTAGGACGACACGCAAATGTCTTTGGGACGAAAGGTGCGCGTCAGTTGGCGCAGCACTTCGGCGGCATGGGGGACAAGCGCCATACGCGCAGCCGAGGTGCCAATTTGGTTGCGGACCGCCACCATGTCGTTGGACCGGATGAACTCAATCGTATCGGTGACGGCGCGGGTGGTCATGCGGTATTCATGTAGCACGTGCAGGGGGTAATCGCGACGGTGCATGTCGATCCGTGCAATAGCACGCCATGAGCCGCCGACCAGATAGATGCGCTTGTAGGATTTAGCCCCCATCTTTTCCCAGAGGGCCGCCATAATCGGTTTGATGTGTTCCTTGACGCCTTTGCGACCACCTTTGAGGCCTTGAAGTGTAAGAGCGCCGAGAGGGGAGGTCACGCGCTTGCCGATTTTGCCCTTGTGAACTTCGGCTAACTCCATCGACGAACCGCCAATGTCACAGACCAAGCCATCAGCCTCGGGCCAACCGAGCAGCACACCTTGAGCAGAGAGCCGTGCCTCTTCTTCGCCGTCGATCACCGTGATTTTGAGCCCTGTCTCGGCTTCGATCTGTGCCCGAAAGGCGGGGCCATCCTCGGATTCGCGCATGGCAGCGGTGGCGACGGCGGTGAGCGGTGAAATCCCCATGCCATTCGCCAGTTTGGTGAACCGTTTGAGCGCGGCGAGGGCGCGCACTTTGCCTTCCGGGTTCATGCGGCCCGTTTCGCGCAAACCGGCGCCCAAGCCACAGAGGATTTTCTCGTTGTAGAAATAGGCCGGACTGCGGGCCGCGCCGTCAAACACGACCAAGCGCACGGAGTTGGACCCGATGTCGACCACGCCAACGCGTGACAGCGCACGGGCACGGGCATCGTCAAAGAGGGGACGACCGAAGATGCCCCAATCGGTTGATCCATTCGTCGTTGGTATCGTGCTATCGGTTTCTGTCACGTTTCGTCCCAATCGGTTGCGTGTCACGAAAGAATAAAGGGCTTTTCGAGCGCAAACCCTATGGTGGCGCTGCTACCCCGTTGCAAGTTCGTCGTCGTGGGTCAGCTCGGGCACGTCTTTGACGCCTGCTGATCCACGCCCCGAAAGTGACGGGTGTTGCATAAAGAATTGATGGCAGGAAAAGGGTTTTTCCTCTCCGCTAAGGTCAGGGCGCTCCCACGATCCTGTGGGGGATAAAATCCAACTTTGTGCAGTGTCTGCCATGTTGGCCGCCATGATTTGGCGTACGATTTGGGCTTTCACCGTGGGGTTGAGAATTTCCACGAGCGTCTCCACGCGGCGGTTCAGGTTTCGGCCCATCCAGTCGGCAGACGAGATATAGACCCGTGCTTTTTTCGAGGGTAGCCCCTTGCCATTGCCAAAGCAAACGATGCGCGAATGCTCCAAGAACCGTCCGACGATGGATTTGACACGGATGGTCTCCGACAGTCCCTTGACCCCTGGGCGCAATCCGCAAATGCCGCGAATAACGAGGGAGATTTTTACCCCTGCTTTGGAGGCATCATACAGGGCGTCAATTACCTCGGGGTCGATCAGGGCATTCATTTTGGCCCAGATTTCCCCGGGCTTCCCTTCGCGGGCAAGTCGCGCCTCGTTGGCGATCCCTTCGAGCAAGCGCGCTTTGAGGCTTGTCGGTGAAATGGCGAGGTTTTCCAATCCTTCGGGTTCGGCGTAGCCCCCGATATAATTGAACACCTTTGTGGCGTCGCGCCCGAGGGCGGCGTCACAGGTGAAAAAGCTCAGGTCGGTATAAATCTTGGCCGTGATCGGGTGGTAGTTGCCCGTGCCATAGTGGGTATAGGTGGTGAGTTGCTCGCCCTCGCGGCGCACCACGGTGGAGATTTTTGCGTGGGTTTTGTAGTTCGTGAACCCGTAAACCACATGGACGCCAGAACGCTCAAGACGCCGAGACTGGCGGATATTGGCGGCTTCGTCAAAGCGGGCTTTTAATTCGACCAAGGCCGTGACCATCTTGCCGTTTTCTGCGGCGGCGCAGAGGGCGGAGACGATCGGGCTGTCGTGTGATGTGCGATACAGCGTCTGTTTGATCGCCACCACATCGGGATCGTTCGCTGCTTGTGTTAAAAAACGGATGACGAGGTCGAAAGTCTCGTAGGGGTGATGTAGCAGGATATCTTTTTGTTGGATCGCGGCGAACATATCTCCGTCGTGATCCTGAACACGCTCGGGGACGCGCGGGGTGTAGTTGGGCCATTGCAAATCGCGACGGTTTTTGAGGATGAGTTCGCTCAAATCCGACAGGCCGATCATGCCACGCACTTCGATCACCTCATCTTCGGTGATGCCCAACTCTTCCTTGATGACATTGGCGAGGGCATCGGGTGCCCCAGTTGAGATTTTCAATCGGACCACTTCGCCACGGCGGCGGCGTTTGAGCGCGGTCTCGAACTCTCGCACGAGGTCTTCGGCTTCTTCCTCAACCTCCAGATCGCTATCCCTCAACACGCGGAACACACAAGAGCCGATGGCGCTATAGCTTGGAAACAGGCGGTCGATATGGATCAGGACCACATCTTCGAGCGGCAAAAACCGATCAGGCGTTTTGTCCGTCGCGGGCAGGCGTACAAAGCGTTCAAGTGGCGCGGGGATTGGCACCAAGGCCTGAAGCGGCTTGCTGTCTTTCGTGCGCTCCAACTGCAACGCCAACACCAAGCCGAGGTTTGGCACAAAGGGGAACGGGTGTGCGGGATCAATGGCGAGGGGCGACAAAACGGGGAAGATCCGCTCCAGGAACACATTTTGCAAATGCTCCAGATCGGCCTTGGTCAGTTTGGAGCGTGTCAGGATCGAAATGCCCTCGTTCTCCATTTCACTGCGAATTTTGATCGACGCATCGTTTTGCGCGGCCATAAGGCGGCGTGCATCGTCGGCAATAAGTTCCAACTGTTCCGCAGGGGAACGACCATCAGCGGCGGGGGTGGTGTTGCCCGCCTTGGCCAATTCGCGCAGGCCCGCCACGCGCACGGTGTAAAATTCATCGAGGTTGGTCGCTGAAATAGAGACGAAGCGCAGCCGTTCCAACAGCGGCACACGCGGGTTGCGGGCTTCCTCAAGAACACGCCAGTTGAACGCCAGCCATGACAATTCGCGGTTGAAAAACCGTTCGGTCCCTTCGGTCTTGCTCGGGGGCAATTGAATGGGTGTTGCAAAATCGGCGTTCAGGAAATCGGTGGGGAGCGTCATGCTGCGGTCGGACCTTTCGATTATGGATCAGAACCTTGCGGCCCATCTTTCTCTCAAATTCCCGACTTGTCTAGCACCTGTGCGGCAAGTTTTTGTGACACTGGTTTTCGCGCTCTCAAACTGGCGGCATCTAGGGCATCAACGATATCACGCACGGCGGCGGCAGACCGCTCGATCCTCTTGATCAGATAGGGGACCAATGTATGCGGAATGGCGATTTGGTGGTCTTCGAAATGCTTCACCAACATCGCGGACAGCAGCGCATCGTCAGGCTCTTCGATCCGTGCCACGGCAGTGCCCTCCATGCGCGAGGCCAAATCGGGGAGGGTCAATGCCCAGTGGTTCGGGGCCTGTGTGGCGGTGATGAGCAATCGGCCGCCCTCGGCGAGTGTGAGGTTGTGTAGGTGGAACAAGGCCTCTTGTGCCGCAGGGGCATCGGGTAGGGCGGGGAGGGTGTCGGCGTCCTCCACGACCACGTTGCGTCGTGCAGCAATGGCGGGCACATCAAGGGTGGCAAGCTGCGTCGCGGCGATGATGGCGGCGTTGTTATCATTGGCCCAGACATGCGCCAGATGGGTTTTTCCCGAGCCTTTGGGGCCGATGAGAGCGAGCTTTCCAGAGGGCCACATCGCAGCGTTTTCGAGCGTTGCCACGGCCAAGCGGTTGGATGGCGCGACGAAAAACGCGTCGCGACCCAAGGCTTCGCGGGTCGGCAGGTCAAAGGTGAGTTGCTGTGACATCGTTTAAGAGGCTGTGTCGTCGGGGTCCGAGGACGCACCACGTTCAGTGTCTGCTTCAAGACCCATATAGAGGCGGCTCCCCTTGTATTCGTCGATCCCGAACCGTGCCAGAACTCCAATGGCGGCGGCAACGGGGACGGCGATCAACATGCCGACAAACCCGAACAGTGTCCCGAATGCGGTCAGCGAAAAGATCAACCAAACAGGGTGCAGCCCGATGGAGGAGCCAACAAGGTTCGGTGTGAGGATGTTGCCTTCAAAGAACTGGCCAATGGCAAAAATGGCGATGACGGCGGCGATCCATTGCCATTCCCCCCAAAACTGAAACAGGGCCAGCCCGATGGAGAGAGCGCCGCCAAACAGGGCGCCAACATAGGGGATAAAGGTCAGTGCCCCTGCAATGGCTCCTGCAACGAGACCGAAATTCAGGCCGACAAGCATGAGAGCGACGGCGTAGAACGTGCCTAAAATGAGACAGACCATGCCTTGCCCACGGATGAATGCGGCGAGGGTTTCGTCGATTTGGCTGGCGAGGCGTCGAATGGTGGGCGCGTGATCACGGGGCAGGATCTTGTCGATTTGCGCCACCATGCGGTCCCAATCCATCAAGAGGTAAAAGGTAATGACCGGGACGAGAACGAGGATCATAGCCACGTTGAGTACGCTCATCGCGGAGGCCAAGGCGGTTTGCAGGAACTCGCCACCTTTAGACTGGATGGTGTCGCCGATTTGCAGCAAGGTTTGGTGCAACTGGCTGTCTTCATCAAGAATTCCGGGGAAGTGCGCGGTGAGGAAAGCTTGTAAGTCATCAAGTAGTTGCGGCGCGGTTTCGACCAGACCCGTGGCCTGTTTGACTAATGCAGGCAGCACCATCAGGGACACGATGACAAAGAGAACGACTGCAACCGCTGTGATTAAAATGGTTGCGGCAATGCGTGACAGGCCCCATTTTTCGAGGCGATCCGCGACGGGGTCGAGCATATAGGCCACGGCCATGCCCAATACAAAAGGCAAGATCACGTTGCCTAAGAGATAGAGCAAGGCAAAGAACACCACCGCAGCGATGCCCCAATATTTTGCCTGTTCTTTTACTGGCAGCGCCATGCGACCCCCTTTGGTTGCCCCACATATCGCGGATAGGCACCAGTGTTTCAAGGGGGCGCGTGGTTTATGAGGCCTGTGCTAGGTCGTCGCTTTGCGTTGAGGGGGGCGTGGCCTCCGCGGGGTCGGTGACAAAAACCGCGACCATATCGGAGAGGGCTTGCGCACTGTTCGACAAAAGGGTGTTGGCGGCAGTTGTTTGTTCGAACATGGCGGAGTTTTGCTGTGTGACGCCTTCGAGTTCCGAGATCGAGGTGTTGACGTCCGATAATTGCCGCGACTGGACGATCATGGCTTCAGCAGATGATTGGAGGCGGCAGGTGATTTTGTCGACCGACTCCTTGATCCCGCCAAGCGCCTGTCCCGTTCTATCAACCAGCTCGGCTCCGCTTGAGACCTGTTGGCTTGAGCGCTCGATCAATTGGTTGATCTCACGAGCCGCATCTGAGGAGCGTTGTGCAAGTGCGCGTACCTCTGAGGCGACCACGGCAAAGCCACGGCCCGCTTCACCTGCGCGGGCGGCTTCCACCCCTGCGTTGAGCGCGAGCAGGTTGGTTTGAAAGGCGATGTCGTCAATCACGCCCGTAATCTTGTTGATCTCGTTTGAGCTTTCTTCAATGCCACGCATTGCGTTCACGGCCTGCTCCATGATGGCGGAACCCTCGGCCGCGTCACCTGATGTGGCCTCTGCGAGTTTGCGCGCGTCTGAGGAATCTGCGGCGACGGAGTTGAGGGATTCGTTGAGGTCTTGGACCGAGCGGGCGATATTGGCCAGTGCGGCGGCCTGACGTTCTGTGCGTGTGGACAGATCATTCGCGGAGGCGGCAATTTCGCCGGATTGAATCTGCATGGAGCTTGATTGCTGGCGCACTTCCTGCATGGCAAAGCCAAGTCGGGCAACCGTTTCATTGAAGGCGGCACGTAGCCCTTCGTAGTCTTGGTGCAAATCTTCGTCGATGCGTGTGCTCAAATCCCCTGAGGACAGTTGGTCGAGGTGTTTTTCAAAGACGTCAAGCAGGTCAGCGAGGGCAGCATCCCGCTTGGCGCGCGCTTGTTCCTCTTCCTGACGCGTGAGGTCATGTTCGTGTTGGGCTTCTTCGTGGGCGCGCAGGGCCTCTTGTGCCACTCGGCTTGAGGCGGCCGCTTGCTCTGTGGCCTCTTGGGCCTCTTTGAGCGCGGCTTCTGCGCGGGATTTCTCCTGTTCGGCGCTTTCAAGGGCGATGCGCACCTCCTCGGCTGCGGCAAGGGTTTGCGCCTGACCCTCTTCGATAATGCGGTTCAGCGCGACCCGTTTGACAATCATGTAACCGAGGGTGGCCGTTTCCATCACCACGATTAGTGCATGGAAAGCGGTACGCATGATGTTAAAGCCCAACTCGGAGGTCGGGTAGACCAGCGCAGGCATGGCAAAGGTCAATACAAGGTGATGAACCGCGATGGTACCCGCAGCCAACAACAGCGCACGAGGGCCACTCATCAATACAATCATAGCCAGAACGGCGAAGTAGAGCATATGGCTGTCGATCTGAAGCGGATGGCCGATCAGCGCCGCGTTGAAGGTGATCGCGGTGCCGACCAGAGCCTGCGCGGTGAGCGCGCGTGAAACTCGCGGTGTCATGCGCCCTGCCAATAGGGCCAAAGCGCTAAAAAACACCGCTCCGATGGCCGCGATGTTTAGGTTCCCGCCCTGTAGCGCGATAAAGGCGACCATAAAGATCGATATCCCAACGGTGGTGCGCCCAAGCAGTTTGACGGCGTCGACTTGTGTCGACTCAAAGGTTTGGGTTTGATCAGGCATTTTTCACTCCACAGATAGCGGCGATCAGGGTGCCGTCGAGCAACGCCCAGACGCCGTTTTCGCGCAAGGTTGCAAGGTCAATTGACGGGGCAGGTTGAACAAGGACGCCAAAGGGCGCGCGTCCTGGCGAAATCTCTGTCAGTCCCGCCTGTGCGAGCGTGGCCTTTCGATCTGCCCACGGCGGAATGATCGCGAGAGCGGGCCCCGACTGGGTATATGGCATCGACATTACGCTTAACGGCGCAATCGCGAGGCTGAATAGGAGGGTCATCCCCACCATAAAGCGTTCAAGAAATGTCACGTATTTGCCCCTCAAGGTTGTTCTCAAGTCACATCCTTAAGGCAGAGAAATTGCGAATTCCTTAAGTTCGGTCGACAGGCGATGCGGTCGACAACCCAACGGGTGTTGAGCCCAACAGGCGTTGTGCGTCTTGTGCGGCTTGGCTCAATCGCTTAGACGAATGAAAACCGCAATTTTCACGAGGCCTTGCCCATGCGTCTTTCGCGCTATTTTCTGCCCGTTCTTAAAGAAACCCCCTCTGATGCCCAAATCGCGTCGCACCGATTGATGCTGCGTGCGGGGATGATCCGTCAGCAAGCGGCGGGTATTTATTCGTGGTTGCCGTTGGGGCTGAAGGTGCTCAAGAATGTCGAGCGGATCGTCGATGAAGAACAACAACGCGCGGGTCACATCCCTCTGTTGATGCCAACGTTGCAATCGGCGGACCTCTGGCGCGAGAGTGGCCGTTACGATGACTACGGCGACGAGATGCTGCGCATCACGGACCGCCACGGGCGCGACATGCTTTACGGTCCGACCAACGAGGAAATGATCACGGATATCTTCCGTGCCCACGTCGGCTCTTACAAAGATCTGCCGCTCACTCTTTATCATATCCAGTGGAAATTCCGCGATGAGGTGCGTCCGCGCTTCGGGGTGATGCGGGGCCGTGAATTCCTGATGAAGGATGGTTACAACTTTGATTTGACCAAAGAGGACGCGCTGCACGCCTATAACCGTCATCTCGTGTCCTACATCCGCACCTATGAGCGCATGGGGCTTCAGGCGATCCCGATGCGGGCTGACAGTGGTCCGATTGGCGGCGACGACACCCACGAGTTCCTTGTTCTGGCCGACACGGGCGAGTCCGAGGTGTTCTACGATGCCAATGTAACCAACATCAAACTGGGCGAGCGGGATATTGATTACGATAGCGTTGAGGATTGTCGCGCTGTGATGGAAGAGTTCACCACACTCTACGCACGCACCGACGAGACCCATGACGAGGCGGAGTTCGCTAAAGTGCCTGCCGAGCGTCAACGCACCGCGCGCGGCATCGAAGTGGGACAAATTTTCTACTTTGGCACCAAGTATTCCGAACCAATGGGCGCCAAGGTTCAAGGCCCCGATGGCAAACCCGTTCCCGTTCACATGGGGTCGCACGGCATCGGCGTGTCACGCCTGTTAGGCGCAATCATCGAGGCGAGCCACGACGAGAACGGCATCATCTGGCCCGAGGGCGTCACGCCGTTCCACGTGGGCATCGTCAACCTCAAGCAGGGCGATGACGAGGCTGATGGCGCGTGCGAGGCACTCTACAAGAGCTTCACTGCCCTTGGCCTTGAGCCGCTCTATGACGACCGTAAAGAACGCGCTGGCGGTAAATTCGCGACGATGGACCTGATTGGCCTGCCATGGCGCATTACAGTTGGCCCGCGCGGTTTGAAAAACGGCGTGGTCGAAGTGACCTGCCGCCGGACAGGTGAAAGCGAAGAGATGACGCCCGAATTGGCCGTCGAAAAAATTGCGCAAATCTACGCCAATCTCTAAGCATTTCTGGCGGATTGCCGCCGTATGACCGACAGTGAAAGGCAGGGCGTTTGTCCTGCCTTTGCGAATCCCCCA
The DNA here is from genome assembly GCF_048266405.1 of Celeribacter sp. Lineage (GTDB taxonomy): Bacteria > Pseudomonadota > Alphaproteobacteria > Rhodobacterales > Rhodobacteraceae > Celeribacter. Next base: position 551,377 of record NZ_JBLWZO010000001.1, on the reverse strand, counting down.
ATGTTGATCGCAATTAGACCCAACAACGGGCGGAAGGTAGAGCATGATATTTAGAGTGCTGACATTGGTCGGAGGCCTGTTCGGTGCGGCTTGCGCATCGCAGTTTCCAGAGTTCACACAACAATACACCCAAAGGCTCGGCGGGCAGGTCGAAGCGCTCGGTGTTGTGATTGCGGATTTCGATCATTCTGCGCAGCGGGCCGATATGACCCGTGACGAGGCTTTGGCCTCTATGGGCGGAAGTGTGTTTATGGAAAACCGACGTCGCGACATGCGCCGCACGATTGAGCGCCATGCCGCTCTTAGTGAGGACCAGATTGCTCTGCGGACTGCGACGCCATTGCAGCGTCTCACCATGCCGCACCGTGTTGCCGACACGCAATTGGCCCGCGCCACTTGGGATGATTTCGTCCCCGCCTTACCGTTATCTATTGAGGGGCTGATCGCGGGATTTGTCGGATTTCTGGGCGGGTATCTTACCATCGCGGGCCTGTTGCGTCTGCTCGCGTGGCCCTTCCGAAAGCGCCGCAAAAAGAACGGCGGTCTGACCTTTACCTCCTGAGGCAATTTGCGCGAGGGCTTTGCATAATCATGCGTTGACCGCTCGGATGACTTGCGCAATGTTGGCGCTAACAAGGGAGAGAGATATGGCAAACGCATTGATTACATGGGGCGGCTGGGACGGACATGAGCCTGACAAGGTGGCTGCGCTGTGCCGTGATATTCTGACGGGTGAGGGCTTTGACGTTGAAGTCGTCGATCATCTGGACTGCTTTGCGGACCAAGCCGCACTTGAGGCGGTCGATCTGATCGTGCCGATCTGGACCATGAGCCAGATCGAGAAGGACTATGTGGTGAACGTCTCCGAAGCTGTGGCGCGTGGCACAGGCCTTGCGGGTGTCCACGGCGGCATGTGTGATGCGTTTCGTGACCAAGTTCTATGGCAGTTTATGACAGGGGCCAATTGGGTCTCCCACCCCGGCGGTGATGGCGTAAAATACACCGTAAATATCTGTAATTCCTCATCTCCTTTGACAGCAGGGATCAAGGATTTCGAGGTGGAGAGCGAGCAATACTACTTGCACACCGACCCCGCCAACGAAGTCCTTGCCACCACGCGCTTTCCGACCGTGACATGGTATCACACGCCCAATGGCGCGGTGGATATGCCTGTGGCATGGACCAAACGGTGGGGCTTGGGGCGGGTCTACTACAATGCGCTCGGCCACCATGCCGATGTGATCGACCACGGTCCAGCGCGTGAGATGGTCCGTCGCGGTCTGTTGTGGGCCGCACAAGGGCGCAAAGCCGCACAGGATGCGGGCGAGAAACACGCGGATTATGCCTCGGATCTCAACAATTACTGATCTGCGCGTGAGTGGCTGAGCCTTGACCTTTTGGTCGTCGCAAGGGAGTGTCGGGCAACCTATTTTGGAGCCCGTTTCGCCCGATGACCGAAGGCCAGTCCACCAAGCCGTTTTCCCGTTTCGAATGGATGATCGCGTGGCGCTATCTGCGTGCGCGGCGCGAGGAGGGGGGCGTGTCTGTGATGACATGGATTTCCCTCATCGGTATCACCTTGGCCGTGGCGGCGCTGATCATCACCCTGTCCGTGCGCACGGGGTTTCGCACCGAATTCGTGGATACGATCCTCGGAGCCAATGCACACGCCACGGTCTATTCCTCTGTTTATGTTGATGAAAATGGCCAAACGGCGCGCTCCATTTCCAATTATGACGAGTGGGCCGACAAGCTCTTGGCGCTTCCCGAAGTGATCCGTGCTGCCCCCTTGGTTCGTGGGCAGGTGATGGCGTCGCGCAGCGGGTCAAATGCGGGGATCGAGGTTTACGGCATCGCCAAAGACGACCTGATGACCATCCCGCGCGTGGCTGAGCATCCTGATGAAAGCTGGGGCGATGTGGCGCGGTTCGAGGAGGGCATCGCGATCGGCTCTGGCGTGGCGCGTGAATTGGGTGTGGTGGTCGGAGATACCATCAAACTCATCTCGCCTGACGGGGCCAAAACCGCCTTCGGGACAAGCCCGCGCGTGTCGGCATTCGAGGTTGTCTATATCTTTACCGCAGGGAGATATGATATTGATAAAACAAGGGCTTACCTGCCTTTCGCCGAGGCGCAGCGCTACTTCAATTCCGAAGGCGCAGCTGACGAGATCGAGGTCATGCTGGCCCACCCCGATGCGGTGGATGAGATCAGCTTCGAGTTGATGCAGGCGGTGGGGGACAACGGGCTTGTCTGGACGTGGAAACAGTCGGCTGGGGCCTTCCTCAGTGCGCTTGATATGGAAGACAACGTGATGTTCGTGATCCTGTCGGTTTTGGTGCTGATCGCGGCGATGAATATCGTCTCCGGCCTCATCATGTTGGTCAAGAACAAGGGCCGTGATATCGGCATCCTGCGGACCATCGGATTGACGGAAGGCTCTGTTTTAAGGGTGTTTTTTATCTGTGGCGCGGTCACTGGCGTGCTTGGGACGGCCTTCGGGGTTTTGATCGGATCGCTGTTCGCGCTCAACATTGATAGCATTATGGCCTTCGTCAACTATCTCAACGGCGGCGGGGCGTGGGACCCGAGCATTCGGGGCATCTATGCGCTGCCTGCGGAGTTGCGATTTGTTGATGTATTTAAAGCGGTTAGCCTGTCTTTGGGGCTGTCGTTCATCGTGACGATTTTCCCTGCGCGACGGGCGGCGCGGATGAACCCTGTGGAGGCGCTGCGCTATGAGTAATATGTTGCATTTAGAGGGCGTCACCAAGGTCTACAACGCGCAAAAGCATAACGAAGTCAATGTCTTGCGTGGGGTCGATCTCGACGTGGCCAAGGGCGAAGTTGTCGGTCTGATCGCGCCTTCGGGGGCGGGGAAATCGACACTGCTGCATATCGCGGGCATGTTGGATGTGGCGAGCGGGGGAACGGTGCGGATCGGCGGGCAGGATGTGGGCGGATTAAGCGACCGCAAACGCACGGCGCTGCGCCGCCAAGGCATTGGATTCATTTACCAATTTCACCACCTTCTACCTGAATTTACCGCCCTTGAAAACGTGGTTTTGCCGCAACTGGCCAACGGGGTGCCTGCCCGTGATGCAGAGGCTAGAGCCTTGAAATTGCTTGATAAAGTCGGAGTGAGGGCCCGCGCCGATCACCGTCCTGCGGCGCTGTCGGGGGGCGAGCAGCAACGGGTGGCGTTCTGCCGTGCGCTTGCCAATAAGCCATTGTTATTATTGGCAGATGAGCCAACGGGGAACCTCGATCCAGAGACCTCGGACCGCGTGTTTGCGGCGCTTATGGACGTGGTGCGCGACGAGGGATTGTCGGCGCTCATCGCCACGCACAACATGGAACTGGCCGCCAAAATGGACCGCGTCGTGCGGTTGGACCAAGGGCGGATTGTGGCCGTTTAAACGGTGTCGGATAGCTGTCGGACATGTGTCGGACCCCTGTCGGGCATCCCGCGGCGGGAACAGGACGCAGCCTCACCGCGCCCCATGCCGAAATTCCCGCAGCCTCAACGCCCGCGCCCCCTCATCAGTCGGGCTGCTTCTCCGCAGCCTCAGCGATTGCCGTGATCGTCTCTTGCGCGATGCGCACCTGTGGCGCGTGCAACGGATCATCCGACTCCGCCAAGGCGGGCGAGGCCATCAGCGCGGCGAGGGTGAGGGCAAGGGATTTGAAGAATTTCTGCATGGGCTGTCTCCCGTCTCTGTCTGTCTTGTTGCGACTGCCCTCGATAAAGGCACGCCGCCGCGCCGTCACAAGGCAACGCGCGGCGATGTGATCGCGGGTGACAGGGGCGTGATCGCGGGTCGGTTTTTGGCGGGCGGGGCCTCGGCGGATCAGTCCTCGGCGGGCGGCTCCTTGCGGAAAAAGGCGGCGTAGCCGCTCGCGATCAGGGCGAGACCCGCGACGATGAGAGGCGTGGCGATCACGCCGAAATCCTCATCGCTCAATTCCCACGGCATCCGCAGCGGGCAGTTGGCGCTGCCCGTGGGGGAAAAGCCGCAGGCATAGCCTTGCAGACCGACATACCACAGCAATGCGGCGAGGAAGGCGATCAGGCAGAGAAAAAACAGAATGCGCATGGGCGGCTCTTTTGTTGGGGCAGGGGCAGCTTAAAAGCGCAGGGGCGTCGAGGCAATGGCGGGTGGGGCTGTCCTGAGTGACGGGCCGCACAGTTCGCGCTCATGCCTCAGGGCAGGGCGGTTTGGTTTTGGCTGTGCCGTGGTGGTGTCCAGAGTGATGATTTGCAGAGCAAATCACGAGCGCCCGACCCGCCCACATGTTACTGGCTCACCTTTGGTGAGACGGGCGGGCGCTTTCGCACCCACCTTCGGGTCAGGCGCAAGACAGAATGCAACGCATTTGCGAATGCGGAAATATGATTTGTCAGTTCCACCAACTTAGAGCAAAAAATAATGCCCCCATAATCGTGAGCAGGACGATAATTCTAGAGAGTAAGATGCTTTCATCACTACGTTTATTGTAGTGAGCATGGTCAATGCTAACCAGAAGGTCATTCTGCCGTTCTAATAGGGCTATGATTTGGTCGAGTTTTTCTCCATTGTCGGATGATTCATATTTCAGACTTTCGATATTTTCACTTATTTGTTCCACGTAGTGTGGGACTCTTGCGCGAGCCTGCTCTTGTTCTTCTAACTCTTCTAAAGTGGGAGTGTAGTGTATCGGATCCGACATTATTGTACCCACAGTGTTATTAACATTAATGGCACCTTAACCCCTAAACATCCAACTCCTCAACAAACTGCGCATTCGCTTGAATATACTGGAAGCGCAGTTCGGGTTTTTTGCCCATGAGACGCTCGACCAGATCTGCCGTTTCTCCTGGGATGTCCTCGTCGATTGTGACCCTGATCAACTTGCGGGTTTTGGGGTCCATCGTGGTCTCTTTGAGGTCTTTGGCATCCATTTCGCCAAGCCCTTTGAAACGCTGCACGTCGATCTTGCCTTTGCCGCCCAGACCCTTTTCCATCCAGAGGTCTTTTTCCGCATCGTCGGTCACGTAGAGGTGCTTTGGCCCTTGGGTGAGGCGGTAGAGCGGCGGGCAGGCGAGGTAGAGGTGGCCTTGGTCAATCAGCGGGCGCATCTGGGTGTAGAAGAAGGTCATCAGGAGCGCGGCGATATGGGCGCCATCGACGTCCGCATCGGTCATGATGATGATCTTGTCGTAGCGCAGATCCTCGATGTTGAAGCGGGTGCCCATCTGGACGCCGAGGGCTTCGCACAGGTCGGAGATTTCCTGATTCGAGTTGAGTTTGCCTGAGGCCGCGCCAAGCACGTTGAGGATTTTGCCTTTGAGCGGCAGGAGCGCTTGGGTCTCGCGTTTGCGTGCGCCCTTGGCCGAGCCACCCGCAGAGTCGCCCTCCACGATGAACAGCTCGGTGCCCGAGCGGTCTTTGGAGGTGCAATCGGTCAGCTTGCCCGGCAGGCGGAGCTTTTTGGTCGCGGATTTGCGTTGGGTTTCTTTCTCTTGGCGGCGGCGCAGGCGTTCTTCGGCGCGCAGCACGAGGAAGTCGAGGATGGAGCCTGCCGATTTGGTGTCGGCGGCGAGCCAGTTGTCGAAGTGGTCGCGCACGGAGTTCTCGACGAGGCGGGCGGCCTCGGAGGTGGCGAGGCGGTCCTTGGTTTGGCCGACGAATTCAGGCTCGCGGATGAAGCAGGAGACAAGCGCACAGCCGCCCGTGAGCAGGTCTTCGCGGGTGATGTCCTTGGCCTTGCGGTTGCCGACCAACTCGCCGTAGGCCTTGACGCCTTTGAGGATGGCGGCCCAGAAGCCGCTTTCGTGGGTGCCGCCCTCGGGGGTGGGCACGGTGTTACAGTAGGACTGGATGAAGCCGTCGCGGGCAGGGGTCCAGTTGATGGCCCATTCGACCTTGCCCGGCACGCCGAAGCGGGGGCCGAACTCGACGGTGCCCGCGAAGGGGCGCTCGGCGTAGGTGGTGGATTTGCCCAATGTCTCGCTGAGGTAATCGGCCAGACCGCCGGGGAAGTGGAAGGTCGCCTCCATCGGCGTTTCGCCGTCGTCGATTTCCGATTTCCACCGCAGTTCGACACCAGAGAAGAGGTAGGCTTTGGAGCGCGCCAGCGTGAAGAGGCGCTTGGGCTTGAAGCGGTGCTTGCCGAAGATTTCCTCGTCGGCGTGGAAGGTCACGAATGTGCCGCGCTTGTTGGGAGCTGCGCCGATTTTCTCGACGGGGCCGAGGGGGATGCCACGGGCAAAGCGCTGCTCGTAGAGTTCCTTGTTCTTGGCCACTTGGACGATGAGGCTGTCGGAGAGCGCGTTGACCACCGACGAGCCCACCCCGTGCAAGCCGCCCGATGTGGCGTAGGCGTCGCCCGAGAATTTCCCGCCCGCGTGGAGTGTGCAGAGGATCACTTCGAGTGCGGATTTGTCGGGAAACTTGGGATGCGGGTCGATGGGGATGCCGCGCCCGTTATCGGTGACGGTGACGGAGTAATCGGCGTGCAGCGTCAACTCGATGCGGTTGGCGTGGCCTGCGACGGCCTCGTCCATCGAGTTGTCGAGGATCTCGGCCACAAGGTGGTGCAGCGCCCGCTCGTCCGTGCCGCCGATATACATGCCCGGGCGTTTGCGCACGGGTTCCAGTCCCTCGAGCACCTCAATGGAGGAGGCGTCGTAATCGGTGGACGGTTGGGACGTGTTTGATTGGCCTGAGAGAAGGTCGTCGGACATGGGGCTTTTGCTCGATTCTTGGGGTGTCGTCATTGTGGCTCTTTGGGGCGCGAGTAGACCATCCACGCGGGACGGACGCAAGGGGAGCCGTGGAACGCGGACCGTGAAACCTTGGCCCAGATCAAGGTATCTTCGGGCGCGATGTGGTATAAGCCCTCAACCCACACAGACGATTAGGAGAAAACGCATGACCGCACCGACAGACGCCGCAACCGCCCCGACACCCGAGACCGAGACCGCGGGGCCAACGGAGTTTCCGACGGTGACGGGCGACAAGGTCGCGCGGGCGTTCGAGGCGGGGGTCTACCCGTACGAGGATAAGATGTCGCGCAGGGACTATGAGGCGCAGAAGGTTGCACTTCAGGCCGAATTGCTCAAGGCGCAGCTTTGGGCGCAGGAGACGGGCGAGAAGTTCGTCCTGCTGTTTGAGGGGCGCGATGCCGCGGGTAAGGGCGGCACGATCAAGCGCTTTACCGAACATCTCAATCCGCGGGCGGCCCGTGTCGTGGCGCTCAACAAGCCCACCGATGTCGAACGCGGCCAGTGGTTTTTCCAACGCTATGTCGAACACCTGCCCACGAATGGCGAATTCGTGCTTTATGACCGCTCATGGTACAACCGTGCGGGCGTCGAGCGGGTGATGGGCTTTTGTACGCCTACCGAATATCTCGAGTTCATGCGCCAGACCCCTGTGTTCGAGCAGATGCTCACGCGCTCTGGCATCCGTCTGTATAAATACTGGTTCTCGGTGACGCGGGACGAACAACAGCGCCGGTTCAAATCGCGTGAAACCGACCCGCTCAAACAGTGGAAACTGTCGCCCATCGACAAGGCGTCTTTGGGTCTGTGGGATGATTACACCGAGGCCAAAGAGGCGATGTTCTTTTACACCGATACGGCGGATGCGCCGTGGACCATCATCAAATCCAACGACAAGAAACGCGCGCGGATCAACTGTATGCGTCACTTCCTCTCGACGGTGGATTATCCCGATAAGGACCACGACATCGTCGGGCGCCCCGATCCGCTCATCGTCGGCCATGCCTCACATGTGGTGCATAAATCCGACCACATCCTCGGCACCGCGCTCCACCCCGAAACACGCCGCGGTAAGAACGCTTGAACGGGCGATGTGATCAGCAAACACCAAAAGGCCGCCTTTGTTTGGGGCGGTCTTTTGGGTTGGGGGGGGATGGACGCGCTTTCAGCATCCTAACCTTAAAGCCTTCTCACGGCCTAAAGCCGCCGTTTGCATTAGATCCGCCTAAGGGCCGCTCCAAGCCCCTAAAACGGATTCTTCACAAATTAGTTCTCTCCATATGCGCGGTTGACGAGGTCTGTGTGCTCCGGCAGTTCAAACTTCGCGAATGTCTTGCCAGCTTCGATCAATAGAGGTGGGCTTGGAAGGTCAGGGAATATCTCTGCAAGCAAGTGCCCCATGGCCTCAGATGATAGGACAAAAATCATCATTATCATAGTTGTCGCTTCATCCAGATTCCTTGCAAGAGAGCCCGCTGCCGCGCTGTCCGAAAATAGGAGGGTCGAATGATAACTGCCGTGCACGATCTCTGATGAAGTCGCATGACCTGCTTGCTCAACCGATTCAAAAAGCATGCCCGCTTTACTACTTCTTGTTCCAATTATCTTACATCTGGCATGCCTATCGAGCTCACACTCGAGTCTTGCGTTTTTTTGTTTTTCAAAGAAATCAATGGCTTCAGCCACTATATTAGACTTGCGTGAAATTCGATACCCTGCTGGAATCACCTCGCGATAATTCCCGGCTGAGTAGTGTCTCTTTTGGTTTTTGAAGGCACTATATACGGAATATAGAATCGAGCGATTAGCGGCCTCTCCGTTGTCCGACAGCACGTATGCTGCTGACAGCAACCGCTCATAACACATTCTTGCTATCGGGAACGCATAAGGGAGGCGAATTGACTTTTCCTCGATAAGCTCAGGAAGGAGCGTTCCGACAGCGCACACAGAGTGGATTAGGCTGCCAGAAACTCGAAATTGATCTTCATTGAGAACCTTATTCAGCTGCGATTCTACGGTGAGTTCAACACTTACTCTATTGAGTAAAACGAGTAGTAAGTTTGCCAGTTCTGCATAGTGCGCCGACTCTTCAGTCGGGTTCGTATCGAAATGAACTTTCTTCAAGCATCAAACTCCATCAAGGGTACCGCATTCTTTCAAGCATATCGAAATAGGTTACTTCAATTTTCGCAATACATGCCATAATTATGTCTACTTACGGGAAATGGTTACAACTTTGCAAAGCCTGCTATCTGCGCATAGCTGACCTTGATACAGTGTGCAGCGAACGACCGCTCTCCGCCCTTGTCGCTTCCGTCTGCACAGCTTACAGCATCAATCAAACCGTCCTCAAACCCGACACTGCGGTGCGCTCCGTTGACGCGTTCATCCATCCGTCCAAATGCAAAAGGCCGCCCTGTATAAGGGCGCCCTTTTTGGATGGGGGGTGTTGGGGGCTTAGCCGTTGTTGCCGAACCCGTGCATGCGTTTGGCCCATTGCAGGCCGACGATGGCGCCTTTGAAGCGGGGGAGGAGGTAGAGCGACAGCAGGACCGTGCCAGAGGCGAAGATCGCGACGAGCGTAAGCGGGTCGGGGCGAAATTCGATGAAAGCCCAGCCGAGGATCGGGCCCATCAAGTGGCCGACGATCAGGATCGTCAGATAGGCAGGGCCGTCATCGGCGCGGTGATGGTGCAGGTCTTCGCCGCATACGGGGCATTCGTCACGGACTTTGAGATAGCCTTTGAGCATGGGGCCACCTCCGCACGACGGGCAGCGGCGACGCCACCCGCGCAGCATGGCGGGGCGCAATTCGCGTTCACCATCGCCGATTTGCGTGGCAGAGCCGGAAAAGGATTGGTCAGTCATGAGCAGGTCGCCTTTGTCGTCGTTCGATGCGTTTGGGTCGTCGGGTGTCGGCCTGAATTGTGCGTTTGGGCCATACCCTAAGCCAAGCCTTATAAAAGAGTATAGCCTCCTTTGTCGCCGCGTCCGGTTGTCGCGCTGTTTTGCGGGGTGAATAGCAGGGGCGGAAACGGGGGCGACAAAATAGTTTGGCCAAAAGCGACGGAAAGTGCCGCGCCCTGCGTTTGATGTTTAGAACGCGCGGAGATCACGAGGGGTGAAACGGCCGCGCGAGGGTAAGATCATAAAGGAAGACCTACTATGAAACGTAACACAATCATCTCCGCTATCGCACTCGTCGCTGTTTTGGGCACCGCAGGCCTCGCCTCTGCTGCCGGAATGGGCGGCCACGGCAAAGCCGACGGTATGGGCCGTATGGGGCCACAGATGGGTGCGCCAGTTGATTTCGCAACGCTCGACGCTGATGGCGACGGCACTGTGACACAGGCTGAACTTGACGCGCAAAAACAAGCCCAGTTCGACGCAATCGACACCGATGGCAACGGCACGGTCAGCGCAGAAGAGCTGATGGCGAACCATGAGGCCAAAAAGGCCGAGCGGATGAAAGACAGAACCGACAAGATGATCGCCGCACGCGACACCGATGGCGATGGTGTGTTGAGCCTTGAAGAACTGACCTCGCGTCCGCAAGTCTCGATGTTTGATCGCATTGACACCGATGGCGACGGCGCAATCAGCCAAGCCGAGTTTGACGCAGCCAAAGCCAAAATGGCCGAGCGCGGTGATCGTGGCGAACGCGGTCATGGTGGCAAAGGCCACCACGGCGGTAAAGATGGCGGTCGCGACAAGCGCTAAGCTCTAAAATACCGGTGGGCGCGCTTTAATGTGCGCCCGCCAATAGACGCCAGACAGGACTTGGGATACGCATGGCGGGTGATGAACATGCCTTTTGACGCTCTTGGTGATGTCTCTAACGAGGCGTTGCTTGTTGCCTTTGGTAACGGTGACCGCGCATCCGCGCAGGCTTTAACCATGCGGCTGACGCCTGTGGTTCTGGGCTATGCGACACGGTTGTTGCGCGATCATGCGGAGGCCGAGGACGTGGCTCAAGAAGCGATGATGCGGCTTTGGAAAATTGCCCCCGAATGGCGGCAAGGCGAGGCGAAGGTGACGACATGGCTCTACCGTGTTGTGACCAATCTATGCACCGACCGTTTGCGCAAGAAGCGCGGCACAGGGTTGGATGAGATCGCGGAGCCAGAAGACGGCAGTCCAAGCCAGGATGCGCGATTGATGGAGAAGGCGCGGGCCACCGCGCTGGAGACGGCCTTGGGCACATTGCCGGAACGTCAAAGACAGGCTGTGGTGCTGCGCCACATCGAGGGGCTTTCAAACCCTGCGATTGCCGAAATCTTGGGCGTGAGCGTGGAGGCGGTGGAAAGCCTGATTTCACGCGGCAAACGGTTGCTCGCCAAACGACTGGCGGGCGAAAAGGAAAGATTGGGGTTCGAAGATGACGAAACGTAAAACAGACCGTTGGGGGCCATCCCCCCTAGAGGCACCGCTTGATCCACAGACGGATGCAGCGTTGGACGCGATGTTTGCGCAAGCGCGTGATCGCGACCCCGTTCCCTCGTCCGATCTGTTGGCGCGGATCATGGCAGATGCCGATGCGCAGATTGCAGCAATGGCGCCGACACGCCCGCAGCCAGTCAAAGCGCAGCACCCGTTGATGCGGGCGGCTCTGGCCGCTCTGGGCGGATGGCGCGGCCTCACAGGCGTGGCGACTGCAGGGGTGACGGGGTTGGTTCTCGGCCTTGGAGCGCCCACGGTGGTGACGGATTTCGCGCTGGGCACCTCTGGTAGTGCGACAACAGAATTGACGGCGGAGGTCAGTTCCTACGCCCTCGACGATCTTGTGCCGAGCTTCTACGATCTCGGGACGGAAGGATAAGCCATGAGTGAACTCGAACAAACTCCGCCTCAAAAGGGCACATTCCATTGGAGTCGTGTGGTTTTGGTGGTGTCTTTGGCGCTCAACCTTGCCGTTGTCGGCATGGTTGCAGGGGCCGCATTGCGCCGCGATGATGACGCGCGTGGCGACGGAGAGCGGGTGCGTGTCATGCAGACCCGCGACTTTGGCTTTGGTCCCTATGTGGGGGCCTTCGAGGGCAAGGACAAACGCGAGCTTGGCCGTGCGTTCATGGAAAAAGCGGGCGCACGTGTCGAGGCACGTAAGCGTGTCGAGGCGCAGTTTAATGCGGTGATGGCTGCTTTGCGCGCCGAGCCGTTTGACCCGTCGGCGTTTGAGGCGGTGATCGTGGAGCAACAGGCGGATTTGGCAGCCCGTCAGGAAATCGGCGCACGTCTGTTGGCGCAGAAGGTGGCGAATATGACCCATGACGAGCGGGCGGCCTATGCCAAGCGCCTTGATGAGATGGTCAAGCGCGGCCCGCAAGAGCCGCCGAAAGACGGCCCGCACAAGGACGGAAAAAAGAGCGACCACAAGGATGGTCCGCGCAAGGACGGGAAAAAGGACTAGGCGTGCTGCCCTATACGGGCGCGCCCCGTGCTTCCATCAGACCGAAAGAAAACGCCGCATCAAAGCGGCGTTTTTTATGTGGAGCAAAGGGTTTAGGTGTCGCGGTGGTCGCGCGTTAGGCAGCTGTTTTGCCTAAGGTGACTTGATTGCGCCCTTCGGCTTTCGAGGTGTAAAGCGCCATATCCGCGATGTCGATGAGCGTGGAAACAGAGGCCCCGCAGTGCGGCATGTCGGTACACATGGCCAAGCCGATGGAGATCGACACCGTGACGGGCTGCCCCTTATCCGAGAGCGTCGCAGGGGTCGCGCAGACCTCGCGGCGGATGCGTTCGGCGGTGCGTTGGGCGCTCCCAAGCGTTGTGGCGGGCAGGGCGATGAGAAACTCTTCGCCCCCGATCCGCGCGACGAGATCTTGCGGGCGCAGCTTGTCACGCAAGCGCCGCGCCACCTCGACCAGGACCGCATCGCCAACCGAATGGCCATAGCGGTCATTGACAGATTTGAACTTGTCGATGTCGACAATCATCACCGCAAAGGGGGCCTTTGTCTCGATGGCTTCGGAGGCCAGCCGTTCGAGATAGGGTAGCGCATAGCGGCGATTGTAGAGGCCCGTCAGCGGGTCGATCGAGGCCATGCGCAGGCTGCGGTCGATGGTGTCGCGCAGGCGGTCGGCCTCGCGTTTGCGGCGGATCAGAGATCGCAGCCGTAGGGCAAGCTCCTCAGGGTCGCGGCACTGGGCCATGATGTCGTTCGCGCCCAGATCAAGCGCCACAAGGGCGTCGGGTTTCTTGCCGTCTGGATGCAGGGCGACGATGGCGGCGTGACGGGTTTCTGAATAGCCGCGAATGTCCGACAAGAGGCGCATATCCTCGTTCGGGTTGTCAAATTCGCTCGAGATGACAATGACATCGGTCTCTTGGCTTGTGCGCATGGCGTGCAGGAGCAAATCGCGGCGCACCACCTCGATATCGGCGTGGATCAAGCCGCGCAGGGTGCCGCGCAGCTTGACTGCATCATCCACCTTGTTGGCGGCGAGTATGACGCGGGCTTGTGGTTCATAGGGTGTTTGGGTCTCGATGAAGCCCATTTCGCGGGCGGTTTGTTCGCGGCGGGTCAGCTCGTCGGCGGTGGCCGCGACCCGCAGCAGGGCCCGCACTCTGGCGCGCAATTCGATGCTGTCGACGGGTTTGGCGAAATAGGCTTCAGCGCCTGCGCGCAGGGCTGCGAGGCGGTGTTCGTTATCGTCGGGGCCGACTACCGCGACGGGAATATGGGTCAGGGTTGGATCGGCTTTGAGGAGGTGGCATACGCCGGCGGCCCCCGTGTCGCCCAAATCCGTATCGACAATGATCAGATCAGGGCGTTTGGTGGCGGCGTTGTGGAGGACGTCATCGGCAGAGCTGGTCATAAATACATCGTAACAGGCAGCGTTCAGCATGACCTTCATGGTAATGCGGCTCGTGGGAACACTATCTGCTATGAGTATGCGACCTGGCATTTGCTCTTACTTTTCCTCTTTCACTTCGTCGCGGGTGTCCTACTAATCGCGCTTGCGGTCAGATTGCCCCGAGATCTAGTTTAAGATGCCATTAGATTGGTTAATAAAACGTTTCCACCTTAACAGGAGTTACCAGATATGAAGCAAGAATCCGCCGAGGCTTTGGCCCTCAATGTCCTCGCGTGGCTCGTGGGAGATGAAGAGATTTTGCCTGTTTTTCTGGGCTCTACGGGCATGGACGGGGCCGAGTTGCGGGCGCGGGCGGGCGAGGGCGAGGTCTTGGCCGCTGTGCTGGATTTCTTAATGATGAATGACGAATGGGTTAACCGATGGGCGTTGGAGACAACGAGTGACCCGACTCATGTCATGCAGGCCCGTTATGCGCTTCCCGGAGCGGAGCAGATCAATTGGACGTGAGAGCAAAGATGACACAGACCGCCACGTCGCCTTGCCCCGTGCGGGCGGTGTTGTTCGACAAGGACGGCACGTTGATTGATTTCCAAAAGACATGGGGTCCGTGGGCAGTGCGTGCGATCCGCGATCTAGCGGCGCAGACGGGCCACGAGGCGGCACAGATTGCGCAGACGCTGCAAATTGATCTGGCCACACAGATGTTTCATCCCGACAGCCCTGTGATTGCTGGCACCCCCGACGATCTGGTGGAGTTGTTGCGGCCCTATATGCCCACCTTGTCGTCGCGCGAAATTCTAATGCGGATCACGCCCGCGGAGGGGGACTTTCAATTGTGGCCTGTGGAGGGGCTGGCGGCGATGCACGCGACCCTGCGCGACGCGGGGATCGTGCAGGGGGTTGTGACCAATGATTTCGAGAGCGAGACGCTGCGCCAGATCGAGGATTTGGGCCTGAGCGGGGTGTTCGACGTGGTGATCGGCTATGACAGCGGGCATGGCGGGAAGCCCGCGCCCGATGGCTGTCTGGCGGCGGCAAGGGCGCTTGGGGTGACGCCACAGGCCACTGTGATGGTGGGCGATAGCCTGCATGACCTGAGAGCGGGGCGTGCGGCGGGAATGCGCACGGTTGCGGTGCTCACAGGGGTGGCCACGCAGGCGGATCTGGCGCCACATGCGGATCTGGCGCCACATGCGGATGTGGTTCTGACCTCGGTTGCCGATCTCCCCGCGTGGCTGATGGCGCAAGACGAGGCGTGAGGCGGTGCTGCGCGCCCTTTAAGTCCGCGACATTTTTGGGAAAATTTGAACGATTGTCTGTGCTGATAGGGTAAGTTGACCTAGGGGCATTGGCACTTTCTTAAGACTGCGGCGGTAAGCAGGTCGCAGGTAATAGGTAAGGGCCGGTCAAGATGCACGGGATGATCAATCGCGCTTTGCAGTGCTTTTTGCGTGATACATACGGGGCTCAGACATGGGCGGAGATCGCAGAGGCTGCGGAATTGGGCTTCGATAATTTCGAGGCGATGCTGGCGTATCCCGACAGTGTGACAATTGATGTCATGAGCGCTACCGCGCGTCATTTCAAAAAACCTGTGGAAAGTATCCTTGAGGATGTGGGCACCTATATGGTGTCGCATCCCAATGTCGAGCCGATCCGGCGATTGCTGCGGTTCGGGGGAGGCGATTTTACGGAATTTCTGTTTTCTCTCAATGAATTGCAGGGGCGCGCGCGTATGGCGCTTCCCGATATTGAGGTGCCGAAACTGACGGTCGAGCCAGACGGGGAGGGGCAATATCTATTGGTCTGTTCCCATGATGTGCCCGGCTTCGGCTATGTCATGTTGGGCGTATTGCGGGCGATGGCGGATGATTATGGCGCTTTGGTCTTTTTGGAGCATCAAGGATGGAAAGATACGGCTGAGGAGGTGATCCATGTTTACCTCTTGGAAACGGCTTTTGCACAGGGGCGCAGTTTCGAATTGGTCGCTGCGGACGAGGCTGTCGAGTGAAACATGTCGCCATAGACAGCGGTCGGATGCGCCAGTTACAGACTGTCGATATCCTGATGCCGATGAATTTGGCCTTTGACGCCGAGGGCACCATTCTCCATGTGGGGCCGACGCTGCGAAAACTGCGCCCCGGCATGGAGATGGTCGGGCAAAAGGTCAGTGATCTGTTCGACATCCGCGACAACGGGCGCGGCCAGTGTGACGGGCCTGTGCCGCTCTATACCAAGCTCTATCTCACCTTCAAATCCAGTCCGGCGACGAGCCTGAAGGGGCTTGCGGTCGAGGTGCCCGAGGTAGGCTATTACCTGTTGAACCTGTCGTTCGGAATGTCGGTGGTCGAGGCGGTGGGCGCCTACGGGTTGAGCGATGCGGATTTCGCACATACCGATATGGTGATCGAAATGCTGTATCTGGTCGAGGCCAAATCAGCGATCCTTGAAGAGATCAAACAGCTGAACGCCCGCCTGCAAGGGGCCAAGTCCCAAGCGGAGGAACAGGCGTTGACGGATGTGTTGACGGGGCTGCGTAACCGCCGTGCAATGGACCTTGTGTTGGCGCGGCTGATGCGCGGGCATGTCCCGTTTGCGCTCATGCACCTCGATCTGGATTACTTCAAAACCGTCAATGACACCTATGGCCACGCCGCAGGGGATGCGGTGCTGACGCGTGTTGCCGAGATCTTGCGCGAAGTCACCCGCGAAGACGACATGGTGGCGCGGGTCGGCGGCGATGAGTTTATCCTGATCTTCAGCAATATGGTGGATCACGAACGGCTCTTGCGTACGGCGTACCGTATTATCTCACGTCTTGAGGAACCGATTGAACATGGTGATATCACCTGTCAGATTTCGGGCTCGGTCGGGATCACCACGAGCGATTTTTACAAACATCCAGAGGCGGATCAGATGATCCACGATGCCGATCTGGCGCTCTATGCCTCCAAACATGCGGGGCGCGCGACGGCGATTGTGTTTGACCCGACGATCCACACCGATAGCGCCACAGCGGCCTATCGCGAGGCTCTCGAATAACGCGACTCCTCTCTGGCGAAACACATTCAAATGTGTCTATTCTTTCGCTATCTTTGGGAGGAAACCATTATGAAACAGCCTATCATTCCTTTGTATCGCCGTGCCGTTTGGGCCAGTCTTCCTGTCTTGGCCAGCCTGACCACAATGGCCGGAGCGACCGAGGGCATTGCCGACAAATATCCGCAATCGGTGCTCTACGACAAACCCGTTCAGGTCACACAGCATGTGTATTCGGCGATTGGGGCGACCGCGCCGCCGACCTATGAGAACGCAGGCCACAACAACAACCTCAGCTTTATCGTGACGGGCGACGGGGTGATTGTCGTTAATGCGGGCGCGAATGTCGCGCTGTCGCGGGCGCTGCATGAGGAGATCAAGACGATCACGGATCAGCCCGTGAAACTGGTGATCAACGAAAACGGTCAGGGCCATGCGATGCTCGGCAACAAATACTGGACCGATCAGGGCATTGATGTGTTGGCCCATGTCGATGCGGCGCAGGCCTTCGAGGATAACAGTTTCCAAGCCTTGGAGAGTATGAAGCGGTACGCGCGTGAAAACGGCGACGATACCGAGGCGGCCCTGCCCACGATCACCTTTGAGGACGAATACATCATCGACATGGGCGATTTGCATATTGAGGTCTTGCACCTCGGTCCCGCCCATAGCGCGGGGGATATTTCGGTGTGGATCGCGCAGGAGGGCATTGTGATCGCGGGCGATATTGCCTTTCACGAACGGATGCCACCGATCTTCTCGGACACCTGCACAAGCTGTTGGATGGAGACATGGGAGAGCGCCTTTGAGCCGCTCGGCGCGGCCTATGTGATTCCCGGGCACGGGCACCCGACCACGATGGATGTCGTCCGCGCTGGCACCTATGACTATCTCGCCTATCTGCGGGGCAAGATCGCGGCGCATCTGGAGGATGGCGGATCGCTCGATGATGCGTATTATGTGGACCAAAGCCCCTATGCCAATCTCGATACTTTCGAGGAACTGGCGACCAAAAATGCGGGCGTGGTCTATACGGAGATGGAGTTTGAATAATGGCAGCAATCCCCCCTGTTTGTGATTTCGGTTGGCGCGCCCCTGCGTTTTCCTTGCCCGCAACGGACGGAAAAACCTACACATTTGACGATGTGGCGGGGGAGAAGGGCACGCTTGTGATGTTCATCTGCAATCACTGTCCTTACGTGCTTGCGGTTATAGACAGGATCATTCGCGATGCCCGTGAGCTTCAGGGCCTCGGGATCGGGGTGGCGGCGATCTGTGCCAATGACGCGGAGGCCTATCCCGACGACAGTTTCGACAATATGGTAAAGATGGCGGCGCAATGGGCGCTGCCATTTCCCTATCTGCATGACGCTGATCAATCGGTGGCGAAGGCTTACGACGCGGTCTGCACCCCTGATTTCTTCGGCTTTGATGCCGAGGGTGGTCTGCAATATCGCGGGCGTCTGGATGCCTCGCGCAAGGTCGCTGGCCCCGCGGATCTCAAGCGCGATCTGTTCGAGGCCATGCGCGAGGTAGCGCAAACGGGCAAAGGCCCGCGCGAGCAAATCCCGTCGATGGGCTGTTCGATCAAATGGAAAGACAGCTAGGGCGTTGAGTGTCTAGGCGTTCATTTGGGAGGAGGCGAAAGTGGCAGCCCGTAGGGGAATCGAACCCCTCTTTCCAGGTTGAAAACCTGGCGTCCTAACCGATAGACGAACGGGCCACTCTTTGCGTGAGGGGGGTTTAGAAGAGCCGCGCGTGATGTGCAAGAGGCAGATGCAGGAAAAATGCGTCTTGTTGTGAACTCTCTGGCCCGACGTTTCGCCTCGCTTTTTTGATGCGGTCTGCTTGCAGGGGGGCAGCGTCGCGAATGGGGCGCGGTAGGCATCAGTGAAACCACAGAGGACGCCTGCGGGTAGGCGCTGCTGCGGGATTAAAATGTCTGTGGGGAAAGTGGCAGCCCGTAGGGGAATCGAACCCCTCTTTCCAGGTTGAAAACCTGGCGTCCTAACCGATAGACGAACGGGCCACTCTTGGCGTGAGGCGGTTCTTATGTAATGCGGCCTGTCTGCGCAAGAGATAATTTGCACCCATGTCACAAAAAATTTTATCGGGCGCGATTGAGGGCGCTGGGCGGGCTGTTTTAGACGGGGGCAGCATCATCCAGACGCAGTTGCGCGCTGCGCCGTCCGCCCCATGTGTTGATCTCCAACCGGCCCGCAAGATGGAATCGTTTGCCGCCATGCGCTTCAAGTGCGGGACCGATGGGACCGTCGAACGCCCCAAAGCAAATCGCGTCAAGGCGCGGGCCTAACCCGTCTGAGAATGTCACCTTCAGATGGCTTTCGCCAACGCGGCGGGCGAAGTGGATCTGGCAATCGGGAAAGGCAAAGCGCGGGGCCGAGGCCGAGGCGCCATAAGGCCCTGCGGCTTCCAGTTGTTCGATCAGTTCCACAGTCGCCGCCCCCGGCATCAAAAGCGCATCAAGTCTGAGATCGCGCGGGCCACCTTCGCCCGCGCCCTGTTTGGCCAAAAGCTCCGAGAGGCGGGTCATTGCGGGCTCTAGTTTGTCGCGCGCGACGGTGAGGCCCGCCGCCATTTTGTGCCCACCGCCTTTGACGAGTAGACCTTCGGCGGCGAGTTTCTGGATCGACGCGCCAAGGTCCACGCCTGTGACCGAGCGGCCCGAGCCTTTGCCCATGCCGTCTTCGTCAAAGCCGATGACAATGGCGGGGCGGTTGGTGGATTCTTTGAGCCGCGAGGCGACGATTCCCACCACGCCGGGATGCCACCCGTCCCCTGCGGCCCAGACAAGCGGCGCGTCAAAGCCGCGCGCCTCCGCTTGTGCCAAGGCCTCTTCGCGGACGTTGTTCTCGATCTCGCGGCGCTCGGTGTTGAGCGCGTCGAGGCGCTCGGAAATAGCCTGTGCCTCGTGTTCGTCGTCGGTCGACAGCAACCGTGCGCCAAGATCAGCCGCGCCAATGCGCCCGCCCGCATTGATCCGCGGGCCAAGCATGAAACCAAGCGCGTAGGAGGTCGGTGCGGAGTCCATCCGTGCCATATCGGCAAGGGCGCGTAGCCCAATGCGATCGCGGTCGGCCATTACCCGCAGCCCTTGACGCACGAGGGCGCGGTTGACGCCAATGAGGGGCGCGACATCGGCCACGGTGCCTAAGGCCACAAGGTCGAGCGCGCGCATCAGGTTGGGGCTTTTCGTGCCCGCGTCGCGTAGTTTACGGGTCACGTCTACGAGCATCAGGAACACGACGCCCGCCGCGCACAGATGGGCCAGTTCGCCGCTTTCGTCTTGGCGGTTCGGGTTCACCACGGCCACACAGTCGGGCAGGGTTTCGCCACCAAGGTGGTGGTCGAGGACGATCACATCCGCGCCTTTGGCGGCGGCAATCGGGCCGTGCGAGAGCGTGCCGCAATCGACGCAGACGATCAGGTCATGGTCACGGGCAAGCGCCTCCATCGCGGGCTCGTTGGGGCCATAGCCCTCGTCGATGCGGTCGGGGATATAGAGCGTGGCGGTCTGTCCCATATCGCGCAGCCATGTCACAAGCAGCGCTGCCGAGGTGGCCCCGTCCACGTCATAGTCGGCAAAAATGGCGATGCGTTGGCCCGCCTTAACGGCCTCGATGAAGCGTGTCGAGGCTTTGTCCATGTCGCGCAACGTAGTGGGGTCGGGCAGCAATTCTTTGAGCGTGGGAGCCAAAAACGACTCGGCGTCCTCAGCGGCCACGCCGCGCCTCGTTAGCGTGTGGCACAGCGGCAGGGGCAGGCCCGTTTGCTGCGCCATCGCCTCGGCCAAGCGGTGGTGTTCGGGCGAGGGGCCAACCCAGCGGCGGGCGGTGAGTGATGCGGAGACATTGAGAAAATCGGTCATGCCCCCTTAATGCCCTTTGGCGGGCAAGGGCGCAACGGGGTTGGCGTGGTGCGGGAGACGCGACACGAAAAAGGCGCCCGCAGTGTTGCGGACGCCTGATTTGATCTGCCTTGTGCAGGTGCCGTTATTTGACGGGGTTGCGGTAGGTCATGCGGCGCACGGAGCCTGTTTTGGAGCGCATCAGAATGGTTTCCGTGGTCAGGTATCCCGGTTCGCGTTTGATGCCGGGGACGATGGAGCCGTCGGTGACGCCTGTGGCGGCAAAGATCACATCGGATGTCACCATGTCGTCGCGGGCATAGATGCGGTCGAGATCGGTGATGCCTGCTTTGGCGGCGCGGCCGCGTTCGTCGTCGTTGCGGAAGGTCAGACGACCCCACATTTGACCGCCCATACATTTGAGCGCGGAGGCGGCGAGAACGCCTTCGGGTGCGCCGCCGGAGCCCATATACATGTCGATGCCTGCATTGGGTTCGGCACAGTGGATGACGCCCGCAACGTCGCCGTCGGTGATGAGGCGAATGGCGGCCCCTGTGGCGCGCAGTTCGTCGATGATTTTCTCGTGGCGTGGACGTTCAAGGACACACAGGGTGATCTTGTTCGGGGCGACGCCTTTGGCTTTGGCGAGGGCATGAACGCGCTCGGTCGGTGTCATCTCTAGGGAGACGACATCCTTCTCATAGCCGGGGCCAATGGCGAGTTTGTCCATGTAGACATCGGGGGCGTGCAGCAATGTGCCGCGCGGGGCCATAGCGATCACGGTGAGTGCGTTGGGCATGTCCTTGGCGGTCAGGGTTGTGCCTTCGAGCGGATCAAGGGCGATGTCCACGGCGGGACCGTTGCCCGTGCCGACCTCTTCGCCGATATAGAGCATGGGGGCTTCGTCGCGCTCGCCCTCGCCGATGACCACGGTGCCGTGGATGTCGAGCTGGTTGAGTTGATCGCGCATGGCGTTCACGGCGGCTTGGTCGGCGGCTTTCTCGTCACCGTGGCCTACGAAATCCGCAGATGCGATGGCGGCCTGTTCGGCAACGCGGGCGAGACCGAGCGACAGCATGCGATCGTAAAAGAGATTTTTGGAAGGGGCCATTGGGTCAAGTCCTGTCATTACATGGGTATCAAACGTATTTGCCCTTCATGCGCACAAGACTGTCACAGCTTCAAGACGGGGGAGGCCATGTGTGCGCTAACACGGCATTTGTTTGCGCTAACGCATTGGGGAAGGCCAATAATTTCGGGTGTCAGGGCGCCAAAAGCCATCCGCCGCCCGCGTAGAGCGGGGCGGCGGGCGTGTTTGAGTCTGCGGTATGCGCGGGTTGGCTAGACGGCTTCGATGCGGATCGCGACGGGCTTCTCGGAGAGAACGTTTGCGCCCTCCATCGCCGCCATGGCCACGTCGAGCGAGCTGCGCGAGGTGGGGTCGGTGACGATCAACACGGGCGCCACATCGGGGTCGTCGTGTTGGCCGTATTGGTGCATCCGCTCGATGGAGACGCCTGCATCGCCCAAGGCCGTTGTGACTTTGGCCAAAACGCCGGGTTTGTCGATGCACGACAGGCGCAGGTAGAATGAAGCGGGTGTGGCGGCCACGGCGGGTTTGGCCGTGTCGAGCATGTCCACAGGCACGCCGAAGGTGGTCAGGCGAATGCCGCGAGCGATATCGAGCACATCGGACATTACGGCAGAGGCGGTTGGTCCCATGCCCGCGCCCGCGCCGCGCAAGACGATCTGACCCACTTCGTCGCCTTCAAGCACCACCATATTGGTGGCTCCGTCGAGTTGACCGAGTGGCGATGTGTCGGGAACAAGGCAAGGCGTCATGCGCTGCTCAAGGCCGCGACCCGTCATTTGAGCGACGCCCAAGAGTTTGATTTTATAGCCCATATCGGCAGCTTGGCGGATGTCGTCGATGGTGATGCGTTCAATGCCCTCAAGCACCATGTCGCCAAAGTTGACGCGGGTGCCAAAGCCGATGGCGGCGAGCAGGGCCAATTTGTGGCCCGCGTCGATGCCGCCCACGTCCAAGGTCGGGTCCGCTTCGAGATAGCCGAGCGCATTGGCGGCGGCAAAGACCTCGTCATAAGACAGGCCTTCGTTCTCCATGCGGGTCAGAATGTAGTTACAGGTGCCGTTCATCACGCCGATGATGCGGGTGATGGTGTTGCCTGCGAGACCTTCGGTGAGGGCCTTGACCACGGGGATGCCGCCGGCGACGGCTGCCTCGAAGCGCAAAACTGCGCCGTGTTTTTCGGCCTGTGCCGCCAATTCGTTGCCGTGCAGGGCCAACATCGCTTTGTTGGCCGTCACGACATCTTTGCCCATCGAGAGTGCGGCCTCGGTGGCAGCTTTGGCGGGGCCATCTGCGCCGCCCATCAATTCGACAAACACATCAACGTCATCGCGCAGGGCGAGGGAGACGGGATCATCCTCCCATGCGTAGCCTGAGAGGTCGACGCCGCGATCCTTGGCGCGGGTGCGCGCGGAGACGGCAGAGACCACCACGGGGCGACCCGTGCGGGCGGCCAGCAGGTTGGCTTTGCTCTGAAGAATTTTGATCACGCCTGTGCCAACGGTGCCAAGACCCGCGATGCCGAGACGCAGGGGGGCTTTGGTGGATGGGGATTTGGCCATGTTGAACTCCGCGCGGTGACGATAAACTGTGCGCTCTGTTAGCTCTATTCGCGGCGCTGTGCAACGGGCGTGGGGCAGGCGGGTGCGGGATTAATTGACGGCGGCGGCAAGGCGGGCCCGTTCGGCGGTAGACAGCACGGGTTGCCCGGCCAGACGCGCGGCGCGGGCACGCAATGCGGCGGCACGGGCGGCGAGCGTGTCGGTGGTGGCCGCAGGGTCCGCGTGCGACACAGAGGTTATGGTCTCCAGTTGATCGGAGGGGAGGAGCGTGGGCCAGTCGGAGCTGACGGGCAGCGGGGAGGTCCATCCCGAAAGATCGGGACGATCCGCACAGGCGCTCAGACCAGTGGTGACAAGCACGAGGGGGATCAAAAGGCGCGTGCTGCGGGGCATGGGCAGTCCTACAAAGGTGTCCGAACAGGGCCGAGGATCGGCGGGGGTGAAGCCCGAAGCGGGGTTGCGGCACCATAGACCCGCGCTCAGGCAGGGGCAATCCGTCTGCGCCCTGTTCACGGGGGAAAAGCGGGGTTGCGAGGCGGTCTTGGGAGCGTTTGCGTCTTTCTCTTTGGCGGGAGGCGCGGTAGGGGAGAGGGCAGACACTGACAACCGTTAGATTTGGAGCCTTGCCGTGCGAGAGACTTTTATCCTTCATCCGTCGCCGATCCGCCGTGTTTTTTCGGCTGCGATGATGCTGTTTTTGGGCGCGTTGCTTGTCTATGTGGCGTTGGCCACGGGGACGATGCCCGTCTTTTGGCGGCTTGTGCTGTCTGTCTTTGGTCTTGCGTCTCTTTATGCCGCGATGCGGTCATGGAACGCGACGGCGACCCATTTGGTACTGACCCAAGACGCCCTCGAAGATGCCGAAGGCCGCGTTCTGTGCCGCGTTGACGAGATCGAAAAGGTCGAGCGGGGCGCATTTGCGCTCAAACCCTCCAACGGCTTTGTTGTGGTGCTGAAATCGAGAGCGCCCCGCGCATGGGCGCCAGGTCTGTGGTGGCGGTTCGGGCGCAGGGTTGGCGTGGGCGGCGTGACCCCTGCGGGCGAGACCAAGGCAATGGCCGATATTCTGGCGTCGCGCCTGTTGTCCCAGACCCCGATTGCCTGATCTGTGATCCCTACGGGCGGCGATGGCTGCTGGGGCGATGGGGCTGAAACGAGAGAGACCGCGCTGTTATGCGCGGTCTTTTATGTTTGTGGCTCGTGTGTGGTGGCGAGGTTTAGTAATGACTGCCCCAACGGCCGCCGCCTGACCAATAGGTGCCATCCCATTCTCCATCGACATCCGGGTCATCGGACATGCCCGCTCCGCCTTCGTCGGACCCGTCGTCATAGGCAATTTGTGTGGAGAAGCGTGGAGTTGTCGTCACGAAATCCGAAAAGAACACTTCACCGAGGCCCACGTTAAAGGGGGCAGTCCATGGACGTACTGTTTCGACCACGATCACTTCGCCGCCATCGGTGAGAATGGGAAGCCGCTCGGAGATGTCGGAGATGTCAGCATCCTCCAAGGCCGAGTAGGTTCCTGTTGCGGCAGACCAAAGCAATTCGTAGTCGCCGTCTTCGTCATCTGATGTGGACCAACGGACCGACGAGACGCGCAGCGCAATGTCGCCTTCGTTGTTCAGAAACCGGTAGATATTGCCGAGGCCCTCGATAAATTCGGGTGTGATCGCATCGGTTTGACGGGTCACATAGTCGGAAATTGTATAGGCGGCCTTGTTGGCGCGCGCTTTTGCATCGAATGCGGTGAACCAGCCGTAGGAGAGCATAACGCTCGTCAACAACAGCGGTGTGACTAAAATGGCCTCTACGGACATAGAGCCTTCATCCGAACGACGGAACGCATTCAGGCTGTTTTTGAGTACCTTCTGACACTTAACAAGCATTGCACCATCCTCTCGATTACGGGAATTCCCCGTTTTAACCATGAGGTAGGGTCGTTTATGTTTGAGACCATTGTTGAGCGTGAATGAGGTATGTTTGTGTTCGGATATTACGGATTGAGGTAAATGTGGTCACAATTGTTAATTGATATTTTCATTAATTTACAGCTGCTTATATCTATTGTGAAAATTGACATTGGCGAAAAGTGACGCGCCGCGCCAGTTGGGATGACTGGACGCGGCGCGGAATGATGAATGTGGGGCAAGCTGTGTCGGGCTGTGGGCAGGTGTCGCCACGCAGAGCGTTAGCCGCCACCCAAGGAGCCGACTTCGCCTACGACATCTCCGACAATGTTCGCGAGGGAGGAGCCGTCATCCTCGGAGCCGTCATCATAGGCGACTTGGGTCGCGAAGCGTGGTTGCGTGGTAATGACGTCGGAAAATTTGACGTCAGCCAGTCCCAACTTGAACGGTGCAGACCAAGGGCGGACGGTTTCGATCACCACCACCTCATTGCCATCTGACAGCAAGGGGAGGCGAGGTTCGATCGCGTCGAGGGTCTCGAGTGAGGCAAGCTCGCCAGTCCCCGAGGACCACACCAATTCGTAGGCACCCTCTTCGTTGTCGGCAGTTGACCACCGTACGGCAGAGACGCGCAGCGAAATGTCGCCCTCGTTATTGAGGAATTTATACATCTCGGCCAAGCCCGCGACGAACTCCGGTGTCACGGCCTCGGTCTGACGCGTCACGTAATCGGCCAAAGTATTGGCCGCTTTATTGGCGCGCATTTTGGCATCAAAGGCCGTGAAATAGCCATAGGACAACATCACAGCGGTGAGCAGCAACGGGGTCACAAGAATCGCTTCGACCGACAGGCTGCCATCGGTATTTTGGCGAAAGGCACGTCTGGCCTTGCTCAGGATAGGGAAGTGGAGATGCGCCATGTGGGCAACCTTCCTTTAGGTGTTGGGTTCGTTCACGAAGGCGGCTGTGGTCGACATGACCAGATCGCCAGATCCCGTTGGTTGCAACGCGCCCCCAATCCATGTGGTCGGGAAGATCGGATTCACGGTGATACATGCACGAACCAGCATCAACTCGTTCTCGTCACCATCCTCGAAGGTGGTGTCGGGAACGGCGTGAGTCGATTTATCGATACATGCCGCCATTGGGGGAGGGGTGAAGCCCACGGCATCAACAGGTTCCATCGCGATATGCAGGTTGCTCTCGCAGCCGCCCACGTATTTGGCGTATTTGCAGACGGAGGATTTGAGCGTCTCGGCGTTCACAGGGGTGAGCATCCCGAGGCGCACATCGCGCATCGCCAGGTCAAGTCCACGGTCCATCATTGCGTGAGACACGGTGTAATAGCCGATCTCGTAGCCCCCCATCATCAACATGGCGAAGGCGGGAAAGATCACGACAAACTCGATGGTCGAGTTGCCGTCATCACGCCGCCAGAAGCGGCGCGATGTTGAGCGGAGCTTTGACAGGAGGCTCATTGGGTCAACCTCAGTTCTGTCACTTTGGTCGCAATGGCAGAGAAGGCGTCGTTCAGTTCCAGACCATCCACATCGTAATAGTGGGAGTCAGAGGAGGCGCATTCCCGCATGACTGTGTCGGCATTGGTGCCATCGACTTCAAAACCGATCGTGAAGATCAGAACACCTGCATCCTTAGCGGCATCACAAACAGCAAGCATACGGTTGTTTTTAGTCGAGTTGTTTACGGCTGTATGGGTTGCGTCCATCCAATCGTAGTAGTCGCTGGAGTTGCCTGACGCTTTGTAGCGGCGATAGGCGTGGCCATCGATGGTGTACTTCTTCCAGACGTCTTTCCAATCCATCAGCTCGGCCGATGAGCCGCCATATGGGGTCGAGCGGTAGTCGCCGGTTTCAGGCACATAGTAGCCGTTAGTGTAGTAGCACGAGTAGTAGTTACAGGTGCGATAACGGGCGGGCATAGAGGTTTTGCCGTTGTAGATGTAGATGTCGGATTTACCCTCACGGTAGGGGTCGGGCATGTGGAACTGGTCTGTGTTCACACCATCCGTCATCACCACCATGACCTTCAGGTTGCCGCCGGATTTTTCGAGCGGATAGCCAGTGTTGCCCCCAAGTTTGGAGTTGGCAGGGTCAAGCAGGGCCGCACCCCATTTCACACCGATGTCGATGGATGTGTTCCCGTCAGCCTGAATGCTGGACACCATAGATTTGATTGCAGCTTCGTTGTTCGAAAAGGCAAGGATTTCGTTGTCGGGGTCCGGATTACAGACAGGCAAGGTGAGGCCAGAACTGCTGCGGTTCTGATACCAGGGGTCAATGACCATTGTCTGCTCATAGCGACGACCGTCGTCATTTCCTGCGAATTGCAAGTGCGTGTTGTTGAAATCCGATCCCTCGAAGTTGATGCAATGGGCATCATGGTGAGCGTCGTCGATATCGAGTTTGGACAAGAGGGTAGCACCTGCGTTCACTTGTGTGGCGTAGGGGACTACGTTCATCGAGACATTCGCGCTGGCGGAGTTCTTGAACACGATATCGGTAAAGTCCCACGCCGCGTTATGCAATTTCGTAAGACGTCCCATGTCGTTCATGGAGTTGGACACGTCGAGAACGAGAGAAACTTCGAGATCGGTCATCCCTTGTTCCGCTGTCGCATAGCTGTTCAGATCGAGACGGTCGATGGATGCGAATTTCATAAAATATGTTGGAACAACAGCGTCGACTTCTGCCGTGATGCGGCGACCCGTGGGGGTCATTTCCGTACGCACGTCAGAGAGGTATTGTTTCAAACCTGCTTTGCGGAAGTAGTCATTTACGACTTCTTCCGGGTCCAACGAGTTGTCGAGGTTGGCCGCAGCCAGCACCGCACGGTCAAGCGTGCCTTGCAGCTCCGAGCGTAATTGCTCGTGGCGCACAATATCGACTCCGATCCCGCCAAGGACCAGAATGATCACGAAAGTGAACAGCCCGAAGATTGCAAGCGAGCCGTCTTCATTGCGCATGTTCTCGCGCCAAATTTCACCAATGCTCTTTTTCGCATTGGTGCGGACACTCAAATCCGAGGTGTTCGTTGTCCCGAAGGACGCTTTCTTACTCTTTTCCATAGCACCAATCCGCTTATGCGTTGTGGTGCCCCCAATAGTCCCCAGTTTCTTTTCGTATAGGCTGCGTCTAAGCGCATTCCGCCCCACAAAAAGAGTTGCACTAGATTTACCAAAAGGACGTGGGGTTCGTAAATCAAAACCCGCTGAACTGGCCGATATTTCACCAATGATGGCAATGGCTTGGCATTAACCATGTTTAGCGAACGATCTGGCCGCATTTGGGCCGTATTTCGCCATGGTCTTGCCACATTCTGCACAGTTCCGCCACATTTCATAGAAAGCCGACGTGGAAAGGCGGGTGATTCCGAATCACTCTCCCATGGTTTTTGGGAAATGATTACGATGGAGTTAATTTGGCTGTCGTGGAGTGGATTTTGTGCTGATCTGCGCGGATGTGCGGGCATAATACGGGCGCGTGGCGGGCAAAGACATGGGTGAGCAATGGGCGGACGTTAACCGCCTCTGGACACTGTGGTCCCTCAGGCGGATACTGCGCCCATGTCATTGCCTCCCGGATTCCTTGATGAGTTGCGTTCGCGCGTGTCGCTGGCCCAAGTGGTCGGCCGCAAAGTCATGTGGGACAACAAAAAATCCAACCAAGGCAAAGGCGATATGTGGGCGCCATGCCCGTTCCATCACGAAAAAACCGCGTCCTTCCACGTCGATGACAAACAGGGATTCTATTACTGCTTTGGTTGCCACGCCAAAGGGGATGCCATCGGGTTCGTCAAAGAGACAGAGAATGTGAGCTTCATGGAGGCGATTGAAATCCTCGCCCGTGAAGTGGGGATGCCGATGCCCGAGCGTGACCCGCAGGCGCAAAAGAAAGCGGACAAGCGCACGCAGTTGGTTGAAGTGAACGAAATGGCGCTACGGTTCTTCAAGATGAGCCTGAGCCAGTCCGTTGGCGCTCAAGCGCGGGCCTATCTGGATCGCCGCGAAATGAAATTGGCGACCCGCGAGAAATTCGAAATCGGTTATGCGCCCAACGGCAATGTGCTTCTGGCCTATCTCAAGGACAATGGTGTGTCCGAGGAGATGGCTCATGCGGCGGGGTTGGCGGGCAAACCCGACGATGGCCGTTCGATGTATGATTTCTACCGTGACCGCATCATGTTCCCGATCCGCGACGCGCGCGGGCGGGTGATTTCCTTTGGCGGGCGGGCAATGGACCCCAATGCGCGGGCGAAATATCTCAATGGTCCGCAGACGGATCTCTTTGATAAATCCAACGCGCTCTATAATCAAAAGAACGCCCGTGCGGCCTGCGGACGGGGGCAAACCCTGATCGTGGCCGAGGGCTATATGGACGTGATTGCTCTGGCTGAGGCGGGGTTCGAGGCGGCGGTGGCGCCCCTTGGCACCGCTGTGACCGCGACGCAGCTGCAACTGATGTGGCGGATGCATTCCGAGCCTGTGATCGCGCTTGATGGCGACAAGGCAGGGCTGCGGGCTGCCTATCGCGTGATTGATATCGCTATGCCGCTGTTGCAGGCGGGCTCTGGCCTGCGGTTCTCTGTGATGCCCGAGGGACAAGACCCCGACGAATTGATCAAGGCGCGTGGCCCACAGGCTATGCAGGAGCAGATCGACGCGGCCTTGCCTATGGTGGCGCTGTTGTGGCGGCGCGAAACCGAGGGCAAGGTATTCGACAGTCCCGAGCGCCGTGCGGCCTTGGATAAGGTGCTGCGTGACACCATTCGCCCCATTGCCGATCCGTCGATCAAGGCACACTACGGCGATATTCTCAAAGAGATGCGCTGGGAGCTGTTCCACCCCAAACGCGAAAACAACGCGCCGCGCCAACAGGGCGGCGGGGCGTGGCAGCCGCGCAAAGGCGGCAAGCGCAGCGGGCAGGGGGGCAAATGGAGTGTTGCTCCCGCGATCCCGACCGAAGGTCTCAAGTCATCGCTTTTGGTCTCTGGCGGTGACGGATTTGGCGATCTGATGCGCGAGGCTGTGGTTCTGGCCACAGTGCTGCGCAATCCCGCTTTGGCCGTGACCTTTCTGTCGCAGCTTGAAAACCTGCACCCGTCGACACCAGAGCATGGCAATATCCTTCATGCGATCCTGACCCATTGCGATGCGGGCGATGGTTTGTGGCAGGCGGTTGAAGATATGGTGGGGCGCGGCCCCCTTGATCGGCTGATGGCGCATCCCCATGTGCAGATTGCACCACCCGTGCGCAAACCTGATTTGGAAACGGCGGAGGTGTGCCTGGTCGAAGAACTGGCCAAAATCAAAGCCCGTCGTGGCTATTTGCGAGAGGTGAATGACGGGATCGTGGATTTGGTCGAAGCAGGCGACGAGAACGTCACATGGCGTTTGGGTGCCGCAGCCGAGGCCCGCAACAAAGCAACGCGGGCCGAAGCCGAGGATCGCACCGAATTCGACATTGCCGACAATGGCGCGGAACTAAAGCGCGACGAGCGTGAGGTGTTTCGCGACCTGCTGTCACGAATCGGACCCGACAAACAAAGCTGACAAAGCCCCCTGACAAACGCGGATTACGCCCTATATCTAGCCTTTGTTGACGGGGTGAACGTTGCGGCGCGGTAACGGCTTGGCTTGTAATCTCCGTCCAGAGACGCGAAACGGTAAGTAATCTTCGGTATGCGGGTGGCGAATCGCCGAATCGCATGACATGATTCGCAATTACGACCTGATTCGGTTTCCATTTGGAGGCTGGATTGCGGGAACACGACTTCGGATGAGGAGAGCCGAATGGCTGCCAAAGACAACGACGACGCCAAACGTGACGATCAAGACGGAGACGTAATGCTCGATATGAGCCAAGCGGCCGTCAAAAAGATGATCGCCGAGGCGCGTGAAAAAGGCTACATCACCTACGATCAACTCAACAAAGTGTTGCCGCCTGATCAGGTGAATTCCGAACAGATCGAAGATGTGATGTCGATGCTCTCCGAGATGGGCATCAACATCATCGAGGCGGAAGAGGCCGAGGAAGAAGAAGCCAAGGGCGGCGAATTGGTCGAGACCAAAGCGCGTGATCTGACATTGGCCGGTGGCGACGCCGAGAAGCTCGATCGCACCGATGACCCCGTGCGGATGTATCTGCGTGAAATGGGATCGGTCGAATTGCTGTCGCGCGAGGGCGAGATTGCCATCGCGAAGCGTATCGAAGCTGGCCGCAACACCATGATTGCGGGGCTGTGCGAAAGCCCGCTGACCTTCCAGGCGATTACCATCTGGCACGACGAGCTTTTGTCCGAGGACATTTTGCTGCGCGACGTGATCGACCTTGAGGCCACCTTTGGCACAGGGCTTGATGACGACGAGCAAGAAAGCGTTGTGGGCGGCGTGGCTGCGGCTGCGACCACCAGTGAGACTACAAAAGAAAAGCCTCAGGAGCTCGACGCGGACGGCAACCCGATTGCGGTTGACGATGACGACGACGATGAGGACGAACAGGCCAATATGTCGCTTGCCGCGATGGAGGCCGCACTCAAGCCATCCGTTTTGGAAACCCTTGCGACGATCTCCTCCGACTTTGCACGGCTCTCCGAGATGCAGGACCAACGTATGTCCGCCACGCTCAACGAGGACGGGTCTTTCTCCGAGGTCGAGGAGCAAGAGTATCAGAAACTGCGTTCCGAGATTGTGGTCCTGGTGAACTCGCTTCACCTGCACAACAACCGTATCGAAGCGCTGATCGACCAGCTGTACGGCATCAACAAGCGTATCATGTCCATCGACAGCGGCATGGTGAAACTCGCCGACCAAGCGCGGATCAACCGCCGCGAATTCATCGACGAATACCGTGGGGCCGAGCTTGATCCGACGTGGCTTGAACGCATGGATGCCAAGACCGGTCGCGGCTGGCAAATGCTCATTGACCGCTTCTCCGACAAAGTCGAAGAGTTGCGCGGCGAGATGGCGCAAGTCGGCCAATATGTTGGTGTTGATATCTCTGAATTCCGCCGCATCGTGCAGCAAGTTCAGAAGGGCGAAAAGGAAGCGCGTCAGGCGAAGAAGGAAATGGTCGAGGCCAACCTGCGTCTGGTGATTTCCATCGCCAAGAAATACACCAACCGTGGCCTGCAATTCCTTGACCTCATTCAGGAAGGCAACATCGGTCTGATGAAGGCCGTCGATAAGTTCGAATACCGCCGCGGCTATAAATTCTCCACCTACGCGACATGGTGGATCCGTCAGGCGATTACCCGTTCCATCGCGGACCAAGCCCGCACGATCCGTATTCCAGTCCATATGATCGAAACGATCAACAAGCTGGTGCGGACAGGGCGTCAGATGCTCCACGAGATCGGTCGCGAACCGACGCCTGAGGAATTGGCCGAGAAGCTGCAAATGCCGCTCGAAAAAGTCCGCAAGGTGATGAAAATCGCCAAGGAGCCGATTTCGCTCGAAACGCCGATTGGCGACGAGGAAGATTCGCAACTCGGCGATTTCATCGAGGACAAGAATGCGATCCTGCCGCTCGACAGCGCCATTCAGGAGAACCTCAAAGAGACGACCACACGCGTCTTGGCGAGCCTCACCCCACGCGAAGAGCGCGTGTTGCGGATGCGCTTTGGGATCGGCATGAACACCGACCACACTTTGGAAGAAGTGGGCCAACAGTTCTCCGTGACCCGCGAACGTATTCGTCAGATCGAAGCGAAAGCGCTGCGCAAGCTGAAACACCCCTCGCGGTCGCGCAAGCTGCGCAGCTTCTTGGATCAGTAAAGAAAAGGCGCTCTTCGGAGCGCCTTTTTTCAAGGACCGTGTGGCACTGACATGAGTGCCTTTGCGTGTCCTATTCTTTGTTGATCCTTTGGGTGTGGGTGCTGTGCAATTTGGACTGTGTTGCGGCTTGAGTTTTTCCGTGACGACCGTCACACTCATCGCGATCCAACCGACATGAGGCACATCAATATGGCATTTCTTTCAAAACTGTTCGGCAGCAAATCCGCGCCCAAATCAAAGTCCAAGGATGTCGAGCCAGAGGTGTATAAGGGGTTTACGATCTACCCCGAGCCCATGCGTTCGGAGGGGGGCTACCGTATTGCTGCGCGGATCGAGAAAGAGATTGCGGGAGAGACGAAGGTGCATAATCTGGTGCGTGCGGACACGCTGTCGAGCGAAGATGACGCCCGTCAGGCCAGTCTGCACAAGGCTCAGATTTTTATCGATCAGATGGGGGATGGCATTTTTGGCTAAGGCCAACATGATGCCGCATGATCCTGTTCCCTGTTCTTTTTGAATAGCGTTCGGAATGACACTGCCCGCCAACGCATGAGGTGCCTATGTCCTACCCATCCCACATACTCGTCGCCGCTGTTTTAAGCGTTGCCGCGTCGCCTGTTTGGGCGATCTGCGCGGGCAATCAGGAGACTGTGTTCGCCTGTTCCTTCGGGGCCAAACAGGTGGAATTGTGCCTGACCCCAACCGAGAACCGCGTCACCTATCGGTTCGGACCCGAACAGGCCCCTGAGATCGAATTGACTCGCGGCTTTGACGAGATCACGATGCAGCCGTGGAATGGCATCGGGCGCGCGATCTGGGATCGCGTGACGATACCCAACGGCGATTTTTCCTATAGCCTGTCGTGGTCCTACGATAAAATGGACCAAGAGGTGTCGGGCGGGATTGACGTTGCCCGTGGCGAGACGGTCTTGGCCACTTTGACCTGTGAGGACGCGGGCGAGGGCGGCGCGATTATGGAGCTTGAGACCTTGAGCTTTGCGATGCAGGACGCGGGGTTCTGTCGCTCCGACACGTCAGAGGCCTTGCGGGAAGGGCCCTGCGAATGAGCCACACCACCTTTGAACTTCCGACACAGGGGCAGGGGCTTTACGAATTTACGGACACTGTTGCACGGTGGGTTGCGGGCGAGGGGCCGATGGAGGCCGCGTTGACCTTGATCGTGCAACACACTTCCGCCTCACTGTTGATACAGGAAAATGCCGATCCTGAGGTGAGGACGGACCTTAAAGCCTACTTTTCACGCTTGGTGCCGCCCACCACGGACCCGAGCATGGGCTACCTGACCCACACCTATGAGGGGCCCGACGATATGCCCGCACATATCAAGGCGGCGATGCTGCCGATCACTTTAATAATTCCCGTAATTTCGGGGCGTATGGCACTCGGAGCATGGCAAGGACTTTACCTTTTCGAACATCGCGACCGTCCGCACCTGCGTCGCGTCATGGCGCTGCTGCGCTGAGGGTTCCCACCTGATTTTTGTGGCTCTTCGGTCAATAAACTCGCCCTACAATATATTGCGGTTTATTTTCTATCTACCCAAGGGATGGTTGGCTCCCTATAGTGCCTGTGGATAAGTGGGGCGTAGACCCTACACAAAAGAGGCAGTGTTAGAGAAAAGGGGACGCCAATGCGTTGTCCGTTTTGCGGAAATTTAGATACTCAAGTCAAGGACAGCCGTCCTGCCGAAGATCACGTTGCGATCCGTCGTCGTCGGTTCTGTTCGGCCTGTGGCGGGCGCTTTACGACATATGAGCGGGTTCAATTGCGCGATTTGGTTGTTGTGAAAACCAATGGTCGTCGCGAAGATTTCGACCGTGACAAACTGGAGCGCTCCATTCGGATCGCAACCCAGAAACGCCCCATCGAACCGGAACGTCTGGATCAGATGATCTCGGGGATCGTGCGGCGTCTGGAAAGCATGGGCGAGACGGATATCCCGTCAGGGTCCATTGGGGAAATCGTCATGGAAAGCCTCGCGCGGATCGACACGGTGGCCTATGTGCGATTTGCCTCCGTCTATAAGAACTTCCAAGCTGCTGACGATTTTGACAAGTTTGTCAGTGAGTTGCGCCCTGATCAGCCCGAAGAATAAGCGCTGATATGTGCAACGACGCCCATATGCGCCACGCCTTGACGCTTGGGCGTCGGGGCCTTGGCTCGACGTGGCCCAACCCTGCGGTGGGCTGCGTTATTGTGCGTGACGGGCGCGTTGTCGGGCGAGGGTGGACACAGCCGGGCGGGAGGCCTCATGCAGAGGCAATGGCGCTTGCGCAGGCGGGCGATGCGGCGCGTGGTGCTGTTGCCTATGTCACCTTGGAGCCTTGTTCCCATCACGGTAAAACGCCGCCCTGTGCCGATGCTTTGATCGCGGCGGGGGTAGCCCGTGTCGTGGTGGCTTTGGGGGATCCCGATGATCGTGTTGATGGTCAGGGGGTCGCGCGTTTGCGGGCGGCGGGTATTGAGGTCATCACGGATGTCTGCGCCGCACAGGCCCGCGCCGATCAAATCGGATTTCTAACCCGCGTCCAAGAGGGGCGCCCGATGGTGACCCTCAAACTCGCGACCTCTTGGGACGGGCGGATCGCCACGGTCACGGGCGAGAGCCAGTGGATTACGGGTGCGCCTGCCCGCCGTCGCGTCCATGCGATGCGGGCCAGTCATGATGCGGTTTTGGTGGGCGGCGGCACGGCTCGTGCGGATGACCCGAGCCTCACCGTGCGCGACCTTGGCGTGACGCGACAGCCCGTTCGGGTGGTGGTGTCGCGTCAACTTGACCTGCCGCTGACGGGCAAACTGGCACAAACGGCACATGAAATTCCCCTTTGGCTCGTGCATGGGCCTGAGGCCTCGCCCGATCTTGTGTCTGCGTGGACGGGTCTTGGCGCAAAGTTGCTGTCGGTGCCCGTGGTGCGCGGCCAGTTGGACCCGCGCGCAACGCTCGAAGCGCTTGGCGCGGTAGGGCTCACACGGGTGTTCTGCGAGGGGGGAGGGGCGCTTGCAGCATCGCTTCTGGCGGCGGACTTGGTCGATCACGTGGCGCTTTTCACCGCAGGGCTTGCCATTGGTGCGGAGGGAAAGCCCTCTATCGGGGCGCTTGGTCTGGATCGTCTTGGCGCGGCAAAACGGTTTGAAATACAAAGCGTTGAGCAGGTCGGTGATGATGCGCTTACCCATTGGGTGCGCCGCTAATTAGCTCAAAAAACGATCCCGCAGTTTGACGAGGAAGGCCAAGGCAGTTTGCGCCAGTGCGCTGCGGCCTTTGGGTTGCGCGATCAGAATGTCGAGCGCTGCTTCGGGGCTGATCGGTGCCCCTGTGGCGGGATCGAAATAACGCGGTGCGTCGATGAGGGCAGCATGGGCGAGCCCCTCCAATGTGGGGCGTGCGGCGCGGCGGGCGGGCACGGGGCCACGGTCATCTGTCAGCCCCCAACCTGCGTAAAAGGGTGTTCCTGTGCAGGTCACGGGCGTGCCGCGCAAAAGCGCCTCGAACCCCATGAGCGAGGTCATGGTCCAGACGCGGTCACAGGCGTCGATGAGCGCGAGCGGATCGGCATGGCGGGCGGTGACATCCGCCAGAGCGTCGAGGGCTTTGATGTCGCCTTGGCGCAGGCCCGCTTCGACATCGGGGTGGGGCTTGAAGACGATACAGGCGTCGGGATGCGCGGCGCGTGCGGCCTCCAAAAGGGCGCGGTTGGTGGCTATGTCGCCTGCGCCGCATTGGATTGAGGCATCATCCTCAACCTGTCCGACAACGAGGATTTTTTCACCCTGCGGCAGGTTGGGAATGGCCTCACCGATGTTGTATTTGGTCAGCCGCGCATCGCGTAGAAGTGCCAGAAATCTGCGAATGCGCTGTGCTGCATGATCGGGCAGGTCGGCCCGCTTGGCGATCCATGCCTCAAGGCGGCTCGGGCGTGTGGGGTCAAAGTAGACGCCAAGATCGTCGAGAATGAGCGAGACAGGCGGGACAAGGGCGGCGCCCAGCCCTTTGGACCGTAAAAAACCATCTTCGACACGCAGGTCGGCCTCTGTGTCTCGCCCCCATGCCATATGGCGCAGGCCCGAGGCGCGGGCGGCGGTGATTTTTGCGGGGGCATCGGTGATGTCGATCTTTGTCCGTCCAAAAGCCGCGCGCATATGTTTGTGTTTCCACCGCGCCAAGCCTGAGGCAACGTAGCCTTGCGCATCTTCGCGAGCGGCGCGGTGGCGGGCTTCGGCGTGGGCCATGGCGTCTTCGAACTGGCACGGGGTGCCATCGAGGGGATTGCTCCACGTTGGATAGAGGATCATCGCTGCGGCAAAGAGTTGTGCGCGGGTGAGCTTGCGAGAGCGGTGTGGGTCTGGATTTTCATCCTGTGTCAGCCCCCAACCCGCGTACCACGGCGCGCCAAAGACCCGTGGTTGGTGGCCCGATAGAATGGCCTCGAAGCCAAGGGCGGCGCTCTGGGTGTAGACGCGGGTGGCATACTCGAATAGGGGCCACGGATTGGCTGTATGCGGCACAACCGTGATGGTGTCTGAGGCGTCATCTGCGGTGAAATGGCCATCCTCACAGGTCAGGATCACCACATGCGGGCGCACCAGTTCGATCTGCGCAAACACCAACATTTCACGCATGAGGGCATCGCTATCGGCTCCCTCGGCAAAGCTTTCGTCCGTGCGGGGCTGATCCAGAACGAGGACATATGGCGTTTTTATTTCGGGATCTTTGCTCGAATACGCCGAATACTTGCACATTTGCGACAATCGCCACCATTCAATCCCCGTCCGCGCACGGTTGAGCAGGGCGGTGTCATCAAGAGGCGCCGTGGCCAGAAGGTGTGCAAGATGTGAGCGAGGTGCCGCGGCCAAGGGGCAGGATACGGGGTCGGCCCACACACCCATTGGCGTAAGGTCAGCCCACAAAGGGGCCGCGCCTATCCATTGGGGCGGGGCGTTGGGATCATCGGCGGCCTTGGCCTGTGCGAGGCGTTCGGGATGGGCCGCGAGATCGGGAGAAACGAGGCACCGCCCCGAACGGGTGTCCGAGGCGGTGTTAGAGAGGTTCATGAGCGCAGATCAGTTGCCAGCCGACGCCAGCGTGTCAGCGGCCGAGATAGAGCCAGTAACTGCTCCAAGTGTTTTCTGCCACTGAACAAACGGAGCTTCGGTGACATAGACCGTATCGCCATCGCGGATCACAAAGTCGCGGGCAAGGAACAGCCCGTTTGGCTCTGTCAGGTTCAAGACATAGACCAGACGCTGTGTGCCTGTGATGTCATCACGTCCCAAGACCTGTTTGGAAATGGCTTCGCCTTCGTTGCGGAAGACAAAAACACCTGTGGGGTCGGCTGCGTTTGTTTGAAGGCCGCCAACGCGGGCAATGGCCTCAAGCGCGGAGAGGGTGCGGCTTTCGAATGGAACGACCGTTTGCGTGCCAGTGGCCCCGAGCGCCATAAATTCACGTGGGTCAGCCTCGACCAGAATACGGTCGCCATTGCGTAGCGCGATGTCAAAGTTTGGCTCGGTAAAGATATCTTGGTACCAAACAGTGCCTGTTTTGCCGCCACGGGTCACACGAACGCGGGCAATGTCCGGATCGACGGAGACGCCGCCTGCTGCGGCAAGCATGGCCGAGAGGGTGCGGGTGGGGCGCTCAATCGGGTAAACGCCGCGGCCAGTGATGTCGCCCGCCACGGTAACGGTCGAGCCGTTACCTGCGGCCCGTGAGACGAGCACCTGTGGGTCAGGGGTCTGGGTGTCGAGTTTTTCGGTGATGATACGGCGGATCGCTTCGGGGCTATTGCCTGCCGCTTTGATCCGGCCTGCGTAGGGGACAAAGATGAAGCCTGCGCCGTCAACCTGCACTTCGCTCAGGACCGTGGCATTGGCGCCTTGATTGGCCAAAAGACCGTCATCGACGTTTTCCCAAATGGTCAGGGCCAAGGTGTCGCCCGGGTTGATCGTGTCGGAGCCTACCACCCCTGCATCAAGGAAGGCTTGGGTAAAGCCGAGCGACTGGGTCACGCCTGTCGCGGCATTCACACGGTCGTTGACGGAGACGATGAAGGCATCCCCTTCTTTCAGGACGGAGCCTGCAAAGATTTCT
This sequence comes from Celeribacter sp., assembly GCF_048266405.1. GTDB lineage: Bacteria > Pseudomonadota > Alphaproteobacteria > Rhodobacterales > Rhodobacteraceae > Celeribacter. Next base: position 512,426 of record NZ_JBLWZO010000001.1, on the reverse strand, counting down.
TTTTTGTTCGGACCTGATCGGGGCAGGCCACAGGCGGATACACTCGCCACAAGTGCGGCGGCGATCACGGCACGGACCATGCGCGATTTAAATACGTTCACTGCTCTTACCTCTCGATGCTCTTTACAAGCTTTTGCCGATAAATACCTGATTGCGGGATTAAAATCCACTGTACAGCGAGGCGCACGTATTTTCGGCGGTGCAGGTGTTGCCCATGCGCCGCGACAGTTTTGGGACAGGGTAGTGAGTGTAGGCGGGCAGGGAATGAGCGCTAAATATGGTGTAGTGTGCGGGCCGCGCTGGTTTAACGGGGTGTCCGCACGGGTTGGCGCGGTGGTGCTTTTCCGCTGATCAGCGCCGCATAGGGTCCGTGATCGGCGAGCATCATATCGACGACATGGCGCAACAGTTGGCGCCGTCCCCGTGCGGAATAGAACCCGCCCGGAACTTGGCTCGTCTCCAAAAGAAACTGTCGATAATCCTTATAGGCGCGGGTGTCGGGGCGCTCGGGGGCGGCGAAGAATTCGGCAAGCGGTTGATGGGAAACAAACTCGGGCTTGGCGAAGACCGCCGTTCCAAAGGTGCGCAGCGGCAATCCGCGAGCGAGCACCTGTTGGCCCGCTGTGGAGTTTACGGTGACGGCGGAGCGCGCATAGTTGAGCAGTGAGGCGAGCTTGCCACCACGTACAAAATGAACGCGTCCCTTTACGCCGAATTTTTCCGCGAGACGCTTGACCTCAGCAGTGAGATTGCGCCGTCCGTTTTCGAGTGGATGGGCCTTGAAAACGAGGTGGTGGTGTCGCGGTGCCCCTTTGGCAAAACCTTCGATCACGTCGGAGATAAACTCGGGCATGGTGGAGTAGGGTGAATGCACCTGAAAACTCGCATCATGTTCGAGTTGCAGTAGCGCGATATGGAACGGGTGTCCCGATCTGCGAATGCGGGCGGTGTGTATCCTGCGCGAGAGGCGGTGCACGGGCATCATCATCAAGCGTTTGAAATAGAGCATGAATTCGTAGGTGACGGGCAATTCCCGGTGACCGCGAAAGTGCTTGAACACGCCGTTCCGGAACATCACGAACCAATGGTAGAGTGCGCCGTAAAAGATGTGGTGGCGCATGTCGCCCCAATGGTCGGGGGCCTCGACATTGTCGTGGTCGATATTGGCCAAAGCCATACGCATATCTTCGACGGTGAGACTCATCAGTTCCGAATGACCATTGGCGCCATCGCGTTCGTAGCTGATCCAGAAGGGGCGGATATAGCCCTCCTCAAAGACATGGATGCGCAGGCCGAGTTGTTTGGCGCGGGCGACGGCCAAGGCATGTACGGGGCGCGGGTCGCCGTAAAGCACGATGTCGGTGACGCCCTTTTCCTCGACAATACGCTCAAAGCTGTCGGGCCATGCTTCGGGCGTTCCCGTGTAGGGGAGGAAGGTTTTGGTCGAAAACCAGAACGCACGATCCCCTGCGTTAAATCCAACCCGCCAGACGGTCGCTCCCGCAGAGCGTAGCATTTTGCCCAACTGCCAAAAGAACGGCCCGTGCGGGCCTTGCAGCATCAAAAAGACACGCGCCTCGGCAGAGAGCGGGGAAACGGGATCACTGTTTACATCGTTGGACATACGGAGGTGTCGCCTTTTGCGTCGGTTTTGAACGGCCTAGCGGGGCAATCGGGCCAATTTATGGCTCAGAGTTTCCCTTTAGGGGGCAGCTGTCAATAAATCCAGACGCTTCGGTATAGCAACGGACTTGCAGGGCGTCCTGTCGCAGGATACCTCTTGAGCGCGAAATGAGAGGATTGACCATGTTTACAGGCATCATCACCGACGTCGGACGCATTCTTGAGCTTGAGCAAAAGGGCGACCTGCGCGCACGGATCGGCTGTGCCTATGATGTCGACGGGATCGACATTGGTGCGTCGATTGCCTGTAACGGGGTCTGTTTGACGGTGATTGCGCTTGGCTCTGCGCCACAGGCGTGGTTCGACGTTCAGATCAGCGCGGAAAGCGTGAGCAAGACCAACATCGGGGATTGGGTCGTGGGTGCGCCGCTGAATTTGGAGCGGGCGTTGAAGCTCGGTGACGAATTGGGCGGGCATATCGTGTCGGGCCATGTCGACGGCGTGGCCACTATCGTGTCGATGAGCGACGAGGGCGAAAGCACGCGGTTCGTGTTCGAGGCTCCCGCACATCTGGCCAAGTTCATCGCCCCCAAAGGATCGGTGGCGCTCAACGGGACATCGCTGACCGTTAATGAGGTCGATGGCTGTCGTTTTGGCGTCAATATCATTCCGCACACCCAAGAGGTAACAACGTGGGGTCAGGCCAAAGAGGGCGATGTGATCAATCTGGAGATCGACACCTTGGCGCGTTACGTGGCTCGTCTGCAAGAGTTCGACAGCTAGGGGCGGCACCGTGCAAAGGGCGTTGCTCTAACAAAGCGGTGGCAAGCCTGTATCGCAGGGGCAAAGATATGCGTATGATCAATCTGGACCTGTAGAGAGACATCCTATGAGCGACGCAAACGACACCTTTTCAGCTGCCATTTCCTCCATTGAGGAAATCATCCAAGACGCCCGCAATGGTCGGATGTTCATCTTGGTGGATCATGAGGACCGCGAGAACGAAGGCGATCTGGTGATCCCTGCGCAAATGGCGACGCCTGAGGCGATTAACTTTATGGCCACTCACGGGCGCGGGTTGATCTGTTTGACGCTGACCTCGGAGCGCATCGACGCGCTCGGTCTGCCCTTGATGGCGACAAATAATTCGAGCCGCCACGAGACGGCCTTTACCACCTCTATCGAGGCCAAGGAGGGCGTATCCACGGGCATCTCCGCCCATGATCGCGCCCGTACTGTGGCGGTGGCGATTGATCCGTCCAAGACCGCCGCCGATATCGCCACGCCGGGGCATGTGTTCCCCTTGCGTGCGAAGGATGGCGGTGTGTTGGTGCGTGCAGGGCACACCGAGGCGGGCGTCGATGTCGCGCGTTTGGCGGGGCTTCAGCCCTCGTCGGTGATCTGTGAGATTATGAATGACGACGGGTCGATGGCACGCCTTCCCGAACTTGTGTCCTTCGCGCAAAAGCACAACCTCAAGATTGGGACCATTTCCGACCTGATTGCTTACCGTCGCCGTAACGACAACCTCGTAACGTGTACGACACAACGCCGCGTGACCTCTGCGTTTGGCGGGGACTGGGAGATGCAGGTCTTTACAGATGATTTGCAGGGGGCCGAACATGTGGTGTTGTCCAAAGGCGATTTGACTACGGACGCGCCTGTTCTGACACGGATGCATGCACTCAACCCGCTTGAAGATGTGCTTGGCATCGGGCGCACCTCGCGCGAGATTGAGGGGGCGATGGAGTTGATCGCCGCCGAGGGTCGCGGTGTCGTCGTGTTGTTACGCGACCTCGATATGAAGATCGCAGGGGAGGATGCGGCAAGCCCGCAAACTCTGCGTCAATACGGTTTGGGTGCGCAAATCCTTGCCGCTTTGGGCCTGAGCCAGTTGGAGCTTGTGACCAATAATCCCAAACCAAAGGTCGTGGGGCTTGAAGCCTACGGGCTATCCATTACGGGCACGCGCAAAATCGACGGAGAGGTATAATGGCCGCAAGCGAAGAGCATAACATCCTTGAGACGCCGCGTTTCACGACCCCTGTAAAGGTGCTGATCGTGGTGGCACCCTATTACAAAGATGTCACCGATCAGTTGGTCGCGGGCGCCAAGGCCGAGATCGAAGCGGCAGGGGCGGCGTGGGATCTCATCGAGGTGCCGGGGGCATTGGAAGTCCCGACCGCCATATCCATCGCGGATCGCACATCGAATTTCGATGGGTTTGTCGCTCTTGGCTGTGTCATTCGGGGCGAGACCACCCATTATGACACGGTGTGTAACGACTCCTCGCGGGCGCTTACTTTGATGGGCCTTCAGGGTCTGTGCATCGGAAACGGCATTCTTACAGTGGAAAATATGGCCCAAGCGGAAGTTCGTGCCGAAGCGTCAGGTCAGAATAAAGGGGGCGGAGCAGCCGCTGCGGCCTTGCATCTTGTCGCGCTTTCGCGCAAATGGGCGGCTCCGCGCAAAGGGGTCGGCTTTCATTCCGACGCGATCCGCATTGCGGGCGAGACTACAGGACCGACTACGGCATGAGCGATATAAAGAAGCCTTCGAAACGTGATATGAAATCCGCCGCCCGCCTTTATGCGGTGCAGGCCTTGTTTCAGATGGAAGCCTCCGACGAGACGGTCGATAAGGTCCGCCGCCAATTCTATGACCATTTCTTTGGCCTGGAAACGGCGGAAGAGGGCACTTTCATCGAGGGCGATGTGGATCACTTCCACCTGATCACCGAAACGGCGGTCAACGAGCAGGCGGCGATTGACCAGATGACCGACCGCGCTTTGGTGGCAAAATGGCCGATTGGCCGCATCGACAGCACCATGCGCGCCTTGTTTCGCGCCGCAGGTGGCGAATTGATGGCCAAGCAAACGCCGCCAAAGGTGGTGATTGTGGAGTTCGTCGACGTGGCCAAGGCGTTCTACCCTGATGGGAAAGAGTCCAAATTCGTCAATGCGGTGCTCGACCATATGGCCCGCGAGTGTCAACCGGAGGCCTTTTAGGCCGTCGGGCGACCGAGCCAAATAGGGGGCTTGAGTGTCAACCGGAGGCCTTTTGAGGCCGCAGTGCGACCAGACAGGTCAGATTAAGAGATACGTGACAGCCGCAGCCGAAAGGGTCTGCGGCTTTTGCATGTTTGCCTGCGACACATGGTGGTCTGGAAACTTGCGTGAAGAATGTTAGATTCAGAGTATAGGATCACCTTGAGAGGCACAGCTATGCCAAAACTGATCAGACTCTACATCACCCAAGTCGTCATCGGCTTTGCGATATCCGCTGCTTTCGTCGGGATGCTGTTGTATTTCAACGTCGCGAATCTGTGGCATCTGGTGACGCATTCGGATGTGGGCATTCTGGCTGTTGCGATTCTCTGGATCTCGAACGGCATTGTGTTTGCTGGTGTTCAATTCGCCATCACCGTGATGGGGATGGCGGGAAAGGACGGCGATGACACGGGAGGCAAGCGGGACGATCTGCCCGTCATGGCTGCTGATCCTGTGGCAATTCCCGTGAAGGTGTCCGAGCGCCGATAGGCGCAGCGTACAGATTTGACCTCATGACAACGGGCGCTTTTGGCGTCCGTTTTGCATTTTGCAATGGCAAAGGGGGGAGAAGGTGACGGGGGACCGCAGCAGCCGCAGCGACGCGTTGCTCCCGAAGCCTGATAAATCAGGTGGGTGCCAGGTAACATAACCAGGGTCATGACAGAGCCAGCTCCCGTACGGGTGCTTAAGGCCACCGGAGTCATGCGCCCATATGTGCGAACAGAGCAGATCCCGTCTCCCCACACTTAGGGTGCGCAGGGGCCCGCGGCAAGGGGGCAGGTCGAAATGGGTGAGATTTGTGCCTATGGCGTGATGGCTTGCATTTGTTTACGTTTTGTTCACAATGATTGCATGACGGAACCGATGCCCCAGACCGCCGATCCCTTTCTCTCCACCGCGCAAGCGGGACAGCTTTTGGCGCGTGGTGTCAGTCGCCATTTGCGCAGTCATGATTTTGTCTGTGTGGAGGAGGTGGTGCCCACACGGGGTCTGCGCGTCGATGTGATGGCACTTGGCCCCAAGGGGGAGGTTTGGATCGTCGAGTGCAAATCAAGCCGCGCCGATTTTACCTCAGATACCAAATGGCAGGGCTATCCGGAGTGGTGTGACAGGTATTTTTTCGCGGTGGATCAGGAGTTTCCTGTTGAGATTTTGCCCGATGGGACGGGACTGATCCTTGCCGACAGCTACGATGCCGAGATTGTGCGGATGCCCGATGCGCAGACGCTCGCACCTGCGCGGCGCAAAAAGATGCACATGACATTCGCCCGCACAGCGGCTCAACGATTGGCCGCGCTGCGCGACCCGCGCGGGGGCACTCTCGGTATCGGGTAGGGCGTAAAGTGTAGGCTTTACTTGATCTTACGAGCCTGGCTGGCCGCGGCGCGCAATTCTTCGGCGATTTCTTCGGCCTCTTCGGGATCGAAATCCATCGGAACTTCTATCCCGTTTGCCTCGATAAACAATCGCACCATGCCCTCTGTTGTCGGGCCGATTTGCAGGTTGGCTTCGATGTCTTGTTCGGAATTGATACCCATGAAAATGGCTCCTTTGATCACCGCATTGAAATACGCCGCCGCGCCGTGGGAGGCAAGGAAAACAGATCGCTGAACTTTTCGCGCTTCTGCCCCTTGCATTCCATTCCTGCGCGAAGTAAATCCCCCGCAGTGCCGCCTTAGCTCAGTTGGTTAGAGCGCCTGATTGTGGATCAGGAGGTCCCTGGTTCGAGACCAGGAGGTGGTACCACTTCCCCCCCACCGATATGTTTTGCGATAGTCCGCTGCTGCGCCTGTCGCACCGCCCTTAGTCGATGCGGACGGTTTGGCGTATATCGCCCGTTGCGGCGTCGTAGATAAGGATTTCGGTCTCGGTTGTGATTGCCACCCAATCGGAGCCACGGGTGAAAGCGATCGGGGCGGCCCCTTCGGGGAGGGTGATCGCGTCAGGCAGGTCAAACGAGACGGCTTTGGGGCCTGCGGTGGGGAAACGGGTGACAAACAGCACGATCAGGACTAAAAGCCCGCCAATCATTACCGCCGTGAGTACGGTCACAAGTCTGCGCAGAAACGTCAGGCGCGCGGCTTCAGCGGGATCAATGTCCACCAGTTCACCCACGGGTTTATCCATGTCATCCATCAAAATTACCTTTCAGATCGCGGAAAATCCGCCCAAGCGCCTTGATAAAGCGATTGCCCGCGATGTGCCAGCGGAAGCCGAACTGTCGCGGTCGCGACTGGCCAAGTTGATCGCAGATGGCGCGGTGGTCGTGGATGGTGTGGTGGCCCGTGATCAAAAGGCCAAGATTGCCGAGGGCGCTGCGGTGGAGATTACGGTGGACGAGGCGGTTGAGACCGAGATTGTCGCCGAAGATATCCCGCTCGACGTGGTCTTCGAGGATGCGCACCTGATCGTGATCAACAAACCCGTGGGCATGGTGGTTCATCCCGCCCCCGGTAGCCCCTCAGGGACGCTTGTGAACGCCTTGATGTATCACTGTGGTGCAAGCCTGTCGGGGATCGGCGGCGAAAAGCGTCCTGGTATCGTGCATCGCATCGACAAGGACACAAGCGGGCTGTTGGTTGTGGCCAAGAGTGACAAGGCGCATCACGGTTTGGCCAAGCAGTTTGAAAAGCACACCGTCGAGCGCAAATACATCGCGCTCGTCTACGGTGCCCCCGATGTGATGGACCCGCGTTTACGTGGCGTGAAAGGGGTGGGGTTTGAAGGCTCCAACATTTTGCGCATCTCGACCATGCTCGGGCGCTCTAAAAACGACCGTCAAAAACAGGCGGTGAGCTTTTCCGAGGGGCGTCACGCGATTACGCGGGCGCGTCCGTTGGACTTGTTCGGCACGCCGCCACAGGTCGCTTTGGTGGAGTGTTGGTTGGAAACGGGCCGCACGCACCAGATTCGTGTCCACATGGCGCACGCGGGGCACGGCCTTGTCGGGGACCAGACCTACGGTGGGCGGCGTAAGTTGTCGCATAAGGCGCTGCCCGAGGCCGCGCGTGAGGCGATTGCAGACTTTCCACGTCAGGCGCTTCATGCGGCGGTTTTGGGGTTCAAGCATCCCGTGACCTCCGAGGAGTTGCGTTTCGAGGCGCCGTTGCCCACGGATATGGCGGAATTGATCGCTCTGCTGTGAGACCATTTTGTGAGACTGTCCTCGTCGCCCGTTCCCAACGCGGGGAGTGCGCACAGTAAGCTTTGCATAAATGCAGAGTGGATCGCCTTGCATTATTGCACTTCCGCACAATATTGTGAGATCCCTCTTGAAGCGTGGCGATGCGACGGAACTTCGTTCATGCTTCGTTTAACGAGAGGCATTAGGACAGGCACTACAGTGCATGGGTCCGTTCGGCCATTGCTTTTGTATAGGAAAAATCCTTTCAAAAGAGTGAGATGGCTGCGCATATGTTAATACTTGTTACATCATGTTAATTGGTGTAACATGATAGAAAATGAAACGCGGAGAATCAAAATACATGAGCAATTACAGAAATCTGCCAGCGCCGTCGCCTGAACAGGGCCTGAATCGCTACATGCAGGAAATCCGCAAATTTCCGATGCTTGAGCATGAGGAAGAATACATGCTCGCGAAACGGTGGGTTGACCACGAGGACAGCTCTGCCGCGCACAAGCTGGTCACGTCGCACCTGCGCTTGGCCGCTAAAATCGCGATGGGCTACCGTGGTTACGGCCTGCCACAGGCGGAGGTCGTCTCCGAGGCCAACGTTGGCCTGATGCAGGCGGTCAAACGTTTTGATCCCGATAAGGGCTTTCGCCTGTCGACCTATGCGATGTGGTGGATCAGAGCCTCGATTCAGGAATATATTCTGCGGTCGTGGAGCCTTGTGAAACTCGGCACCACATCGGCGCAAAAGAAGCTGTTCTTTAACCTGCGTAAAGCCAAGTCGCGCATTGGCGCGTTGGAAGACGGCGATATGCACCCCGATAACGTGAAGCGGATCGCCACTGATCTCGGTGTGACCGAGGATGAAGTCATCTCGATGAACCGCCGCATGTCTGGCGGGGATGCCTCGTTGAACGCCACGGTGGGGGACGAGGACGGGTCTGGTCAATGGCAGGACTGGTTGGAAGACGAAAGCGCCAACACCGCCGCCGATTATGAGGCCAAGGACGAATTGGAAAGCCGCCGTGCGCTTCTCGCTCAGGCGATGGAAGTGCTCAACGAGCGCGAAAAAGACATCCTTGTGCAACGTAAATTGCAGGACAAGCCTGTGACGCTTGAGGATTTGTCGGGCAAATATGACGTTTCGCGAGAACGTATCCGTCAGATCGAAGTCCGCGCCTTTGAAAAGCTGCAACAGCGGATGAAAGAACTGGCCGTCGAAGAAGGCATGGTCGACGAGACCTAAGCCCGCGACATTCAATTTTGCAAAAGGGGTGGCCTCGTTCAAACGAGTGTCACCCCTTTTTTTATGTCTGCGGCTCGGGCAGGGTAGATTAACGGCAAAGGAGAATGACATGACACATCCCGTAAAATGGGGCGTTTTGGGCGCTGCGAAATTTGCGCGCGAGTTTATGGCCCGCGCAATCCATGAGGCAGAGGGCGCACAATTGGTCGCTCTTGCAACGTCGAGCGCAGAGAAGGCCGCTCCGTTTCAGGCGTTCTGCCCTGAATTGGAGGTCTTCACCGATTACGACGCGCTTCTGGCCAGCGACAGTATTGATGCGATTTACATTCCACTGCCCAACCATTTGCATGTCGAATGGGCGCATAAGGCCATGGACGCGGGCAAGCACGTTTTGGTTGAAAAACCGATTGCCATGACGGCGGGCGAGATCGACGGGGTGATTGCCAAACGTGATGCCACGGGGCTGCACTGTGCCGAGGCCTATATGATCGCGCACCACCCGCAATGGGCCCGCGTGCGTGCCCTCGTGACCGAGGGCGTCATAGGTGATTTGGTGCATGTGGATGTGGCATTTTCCTATAACAACGCGGCGGACACGGGGAATATTCGTAACAGAGCCGACACGGGCGGCGGGGCTGCGGGCGACATTGGCGTCTATGCCTTTGGCTGTGCGCGTTTGGTAACGGGGCAGGAGCCCGAGGCGATTACCTCGACCCGTGTGGTGCGTGAGGCAGGCGTGGATGTGACCACCGAGATCACAGCGAAATTCCCGAGCTTTGCCTATCACGGGATAATTTCCATGCGTATGGCCCCTTACCAAGAGGCGCGGTTTCATGGGAGCAAAGGCGTGATCGTCGTGAAAACCCCGTTTAACGCCCGTGTCGCAGGACAGGCAGAACTGGAAATCCGCTTGTCGGATCACACGCGGATCGAGACTTTCCCCGCCATTAACCACTATGCGCTTCAGGTGGAGAACTTCTGTCGCACGGTGCGCGAGGGGGCGGTCTATCCGTGGGATCTGGAAAACGCCAAGGGAACACAGGTCATGATCGACGCGGTTTTCGCTGCGGATCAGGGGTAATAGGGGAAACCCTACGCATTGGATCGTTTGTGAGATGTCAGGGCGCCCGCCTGTTTGACGGTTGCCCTTTCGCCTTTAGCGCCTTTCGATTGGGGTGTGGGCCTAAAACGGGTAAACTGCGCCAACTCGTTAAAGGAATCACTTATGGCCGACCCGAACGAATTTGATCACGTCATGCCCGATCTGGGCGCTGCGCCGCAGGATCACTCTGTGACCGAAGTCGAAGAGAACCTTGCCGCGCGCATCCTGTTCTCGTTTTTGATCTGGATTATGATGAGCTTTGCCTCGACCATCATCGGGTTTCTGGCGATTTTGCAGGGTATCGTGATGCTGACGTCCGGCAAGAAACCGAACAAGCGGATCGCGGGTTTCGGCACCGATATTGGTATCTGGTTCGCCAAATCAACGCGTTACATCACCGCCGACAGCGAAACAAAGCCGTGGCCGTGGACCGAGTTGGACTAGGCATTCATTCTCGCTAACGACCGCATATAGAAAAGCCCCGCTGTTACGCGGGGCTTTGTGTTTTGAGTGGCGGGTTTATTCCTTGCGGGAACCGCTTTGGGCTCCGCCCGTTCGAACCTCAATCGCTCCACTGGAGCGATGATCCCTTACGGGAACCGGTGCTCACTCCATCGCTTCCAATTGATCGATCATGCCCGAGATCATCGACAGGCCCTTGTCCCAGAATTTCGGGTCGGAGGCGTCGAGGCCAAAGGGTTTCAACAGCTCGGAATGATGCAAGGAACCGCCTGCTTTGAGCATGTCGAAATACTTGTCCTGAAACCCCTCAGGGGACTCTTGGTAAGCGGCGTAGAGTGCATTCACGAGACCATCGCCAAAGGCATAGGCATAGACGTAAAAGGGCGAGTGGACGAAGTGGGGGATATAGGCCCAGAAGGTCTCATAGCCGTCCATGAACTCGAACGCAGGTCCAAGGCTTTCGCCCTGCACCGACATCCACAGCGCGTTGATGTCGTCGGAGGTTAATTCGCCACCTTTGCGGGCCTCGTGCAGTTTGCATTCGAAATCGTAGAAGGCGATTTGGCGCACGACGGTATTGATCATGTCCTCCACCTTGCCCGCGAGCAGAATTTTGCGCTCCGCATCAGTTTTGGCGTCCGCGAGCAGCTTTTGGAATGTCAGCATCTCACCAAAGACAGAGGCGGTTTCGGCCAGTGTCAGCGGCGTGGAGGAGAGCATTTCGCCCTGTTCGGCGGCGAGAACCTGATGGACGCCGTGGCCCAATTCATGGGCGAGGGTCATCACGTCGCGCTGTTTGCCGAGGTAGTTGAGCATCACATAGGGGTGGGCATCTGTAACCGTTGGGTGGGCAAAAGCCCCTGGCGCTTTGCCAGGTTTTACACCCGCGTCGATCCAGCCTTTGTCGAAAAACGGCTCCGCGATGTCCGCCATTTTGGGATCAAAGCCTGCATAGGCCTCCATCACCGTCTTGCGGGCGTCATCCCAATGGATGGTGCGTTTTTCTTCCATCGGCAGGGGCGCATTGCGGTCCCAGACTTGGAGCTTGTCGAGACCGAGCCAGCCGCGTTTCAATTCGTAATAGCGGTGTGACAGCTTGGGATAGGCTGCGACCACGGCATTGCGCAGCGCCTCGACCACTTCAGGCTCCACATCGTTGGACAGGTGGCGACCCGTCTGCGGTGTGGGCATTCCGCGCCATTTGTCCTCGATCTCGCCCATCTTGGCCAAAGTGTTGTGAACGCGTGTGAAAATCTTGATATTGAGGCCAAGAACGCGGGCGATTTCGCGGGCGGCCGCTTCGCGTGTGTCGCGGTCTTGTTCGGACAACAGCGTGGAGACGGCCTCTAGCCCCATGTCCTCGTCATTCACTGTAAACGTCAGATCGGCCACGGTCTCGTCGAACAGTTTGTTCCACGCCGAGGCCCCCACAATGGACATGTCGTGCTCGTAGCGTTCCAATTCGTCGGAGAGCTGATAGGGGCGCATTTTGCGCATCCGTTCGAACACGGGGCGGTAACGGGCAAGACCGTCATGAGCCAACATCGCTTCAAGCGTCTCGTCGGGGATACGGTTCACTTCGAGGGAGAAAAACACCAAGGGCGCGGTGTATGTGGTCAGCTTGTCCTGAATGTCGGAGAAGAATTTGACCCGCTCGCCATCGGTGGTGTTTTGGTAGTAGAGCAGCCCTGCAAAAGAGCCCAAACGGCCTGCCACTTGGGAAATACGTTCGTTGCGGGTGATGCACTCAAACATGCCTGCGCCGTCGAGATCGGCCAGTTTGCCCTCATAGTCGGCGGCAAACGAGGCACAGGCCTCTTCGACCCAATCGAGATCACGTTTGACCTCAGGCGCATCGGGTGCGGGATAGAGATCGGTCAGGTCCCAGTCGGGAAGGTCGCCGAACTCCTTATCGCTTGCACCTGTGGCGTTGGCGTCAAAAACGGGTTCGGGAAGGGTGAATTGCATCTGCGATCTCCATAAAGTCGTGTCAGTAAGACACATAAGGAGTGCGCGCGTGGATGCAAAGGGTCAGCCGCGATGTGCGTCGAACAAGGCGGCAGATTTTCCATAAAACTGCGCACGTGTTTCTGGTGTTTCCATGGGAATCTCGTGACGCGCTCCGGCAACCTCGACCAATTCGCAACGTGGCCACTGGGTCACGCGGCGGCGCACGGCGTCGGTGTGGACGATCTTTTCATCCGTGCCGAGAAAGCAGAGCGCAGGCACGTCGGGGGAGGGCAGCCCTGCGACCTCTTCGTTTTCGCGCAGCGATTCTTGCACCCAATGCACTGAGGGGCCGCCCAAGGCCAGATCGGGATATTCCGTCACCTGACGCGCCATGTAGTCATACATCTCGCGGTTGGAGGTGAGTGTGTTTCCCTCGAAGGATTTCCACAGCATGTAGGGTTGTTCGCGGGTGCCTATCGCGATTCTGCCCGATTTGCCAATCGCACTGAACATTGGCCCAAGCACGCGGATCATAGCGCGTTGCAGGAGATTGAGGCCAATGCCCCACATCGGTGCGGAAAAGGTGGCCGCTTTGAACGGATGGGCGTCTCCCATGAGGGCGCGTAATCCAATCGCGCCGCCCATCGAGTGTCCCATTAGGAAATAGGGCTTGGGAAGCGCCAAGGCGTCTGCCATCGCGATCACTGCGTCGAGGTCTTTTTGATAGTCGGCAAACTGCGTCACATGGCCGATGTTGCGGTTGGGCAGGAGACGGTCCGCGATCCCCTGTCCGCGCCAGTCGATAGCGAGTGAGGCGTAGCCAAGGGCGGCAAAGTCGCTTGCGCCGCGCCCGTATTTTTCAACGCATTCTGTCCGTCCCGGAAGGATAAATACCGTGCCTTTTGCATCGCTACTGGCCAAGGGCCAAACGCCTGCGCGAATACGAACCCCGTCGGAGGCTGTCAGCCAATAGGCTTTCCCCGTTTCGGGGCCGTCAGCGACATCGGCAAAAAAGGGCGCGTTTTCCATGTGAAATCTCACTTCAAAAACTAAACAATGAACTCAAGCACATAAGACCTGATGATAAAATAAAAATGTTGTCTCGGCGCAAAATATGACCCGCGCCGAGATGGTTTTCGTCGCGAAGCGCTTAGGCCAGAGCGGCACCAAGCTGCATTGCCAAGCCCATGTCGCCGTCGACAGACAGGCTACCGCCCATGAAAGCGGCGGTGGGGTTGACGGAGCCGTCGAGCATTCCTTTGAACGTGTCCACATCGGCGGTCAGCGTGACATCCGCGTCGTCGTCTGCGGCGCGGGCGCCGTCACCGTCGATGACGATTGCGCCTTCGCCCTCGATGACGAATTTCGCGGTGCCTGCTGCAAAACCGCCGTCGATTTTGGTGTTCAGGGCTTCTACGGCTGTGGTGATGACGTCGCTCATGGGGAATTCCTCCGATTGTGATGACCATTTGTGTGACGAGGCATTGCCCCTGATGGTCAGAAAGCTACAGTTAGAAATGTTATGATCTGGTTTCGCAAAATTCTCAAACGTGCCGTTGCGTCGGCACTTGTCTCGGCGGCTCTTTGCGCAGCCACACCCGCTATGGCGGTGGACGGGGCGCGTCTCAATGAGTTGTTTGAGCGATTGTCCGAGGCCAATAGGGGCGAAGCCTTTCAAATCGAAGATGAAATCGCGTTGGAACTGGCGCGTTCTGGTTCGGATGCAATGGATTTTCTGTTGGAGCGCGGCCGAGAGGCACTTGCTCAGGGGGATTTCAAAGCGGCCATTGACCATTTCACCGCGCTTATAGACCACGCGCCCGATTTCGCGGAAGGCTACAACGGACGTGCCACGGCCTATTACATGGCGGGGCTCTATGGTCCGTCGTTGCATGATATCGGCAAGGTGTTGACCTTTGAGCCGCGTCATTTCGGCGCGCTGTCGGGCTTGGCGCTTATTTTGGAAGAAACGGATGCGGCCCCGAAGGCGCTTGAAGTCCTCTATACAATCCGTTCGATACATCCACACATGGAAGGGCTTTCGGATCGTATTGCCCGACTTGAATTGCAACTTGAGGGCACAGCCCTGTAAAACGCGTGGCGCGGATCATCGCGCAATATCAATCCCCGCAAAGGCGAAGAGCAATGAGCAGTGCTTTGGGCACAGGCGGTCAGATTACCGCTGTTTTAGGCCCGACAAATACAGGTAAGACCCACTATGCCATTGAGCGGATGTTGGGCTATCGCACGGGTGTCATCGGCTTGCCGCTGCGCCTACTGGCCCGCGAGGTCTATGACCGGATCGTGGCCGCGCGTGGCCCGTCCGTTGTGGCGCTGATCACGGGGGAGGAGCGCATCGTGCCGCCGCGCGCCCAGTATTGGGTCTGCACGGTCGAGGCGATGCCCGCAGCGATGGGCGCGGATTTCCTCGCCGTCGATGAAATCCAACTGTGCGCCGACCCCGAGCGCGGTCATATCTTTACCGACCGGCTTTTGAATGCGCGGGGCACCCATGAGACACTGTTTATGGGCGCGGATACCATGCGGTCGGTGATCCAGCATCTGATTCCCAAAGCGCAATTCATGCACCGCGACCGATTTTCCAAATTGACTTACGCAGGTTCGAAAAAGGTAAGTCGAATGCCGTCTCGTTCGGCAATCGTGGGGTTTTCTGTTGATAATGTCTATGCGATGGCCGAACTGCTGCGCCGCCAAAAGGGGGGAGCGGCGGTTGTGATGGGCGCGCTGAGCCCGCGCACACGCAACGCGCAGGTGGAGCTTTATCAGAACGGCGACGTTGATTATCTCGTGGCCACGGATGCCATCGGCATGGGGCTGAATCTGGATGTGGGTCACGTTGCCTTTTCGTCGGTTGTCAAATTCGACGGGCGGCGGATGCGCCATTTGGCGCCTACCGAGTTGGGACAGATCGCAGGCCGCGCGGGACGGTATATGACCGACGGCACATTCGGGGTGACGGGGGAGGCCGAGGCGCTTGATGCCGAGATGATCGAGGCGATTGAGGAGCATCGCTTTGCGCCGATCAAAAAGCTGTTGTGGCGCAATGATCGCCTTGAGTTCGGCTCGGTGCAGGCGCTTATCGCCTCGCTTGAGGCATCGCCCAAGGATCAGGCCCTGATCAAAGCGCCACAAGCGGATGACCTGATGGCGTTCAAAACCATCTCGGCGCTGCAAACGGTGCGCCCGCGTCTCAAAACCGCGCGTGATTTGCGTCTGATGTGGGATGTGTGTCGCGTGCCGGATTTTCGCGGAATCGGCAAAGGCGAGCATACATCGCTTCTTGAGCAGATTTTCGGGTTCTTGCATGAATTCGGTCGGGTGCCTGATGACTGGTTTGCGCAGAAAATCAAACGGATCAACCGAACGGACGGCGACATTGATGCCCTCTCTAAAAGACTGGCATATATCCGCACATGGACATATGTTGCGCAGCGCGAGGGCTGGGTTGATGATAATATTCATTGGCGTGAGGAAACCCGCGCGGTAGAAGACAGACTGTCAGATGCGTTACACGGTGCATTGACGCAGAGATTTGTTGACCGGCGGACGAGTGTGCTCCTTCGGCGGTTGAAGCAGAAGGAGGGCCTTGTGGCCGACGTAAACGACAAAGGTGAAGTGACGGTTGAGGGTGAACTCATTGGCCGTCTCGAAGGGTTCCGCTTTATTCAGGATAAGGCGTCTAGCCCCGATGAAGCCAAAACACTGACGCAAGCCGCGACTGCGGCTCTTGCGCCAGAATTTAATTTGCGCTCCGACCGCTTCTATAACGCGCCCGACACGGAGATGGATTTCACCGAGCAAGGTGGTCTGATGTGGGGCGAGTATGCCGTGGGCAAACTGGTGGCGGGCGATGATGCGCTCAAGCCGCAGGTTACGGCCTTCGTGGATGATGCCGCAGGCGCGGATGTGGCCGAAAAGGTCAAACGCCGTTTGCAGCACTTCATTGATCGCAAGATTGCAACGCTGTTCGAGCCGCTGTTGGCGATGTCGAAAGACGAGACGCTGACGGGGCTGGCTCGCGGTTTTGCTTTTCGACTGGTCGAAAACCTTGGCGTCATTCCACGTCAGGCAGTGGCCGCCGAGGTCAAGGAACTGGACCAAGAGGCCCGTGGCGCGTTGCGCAAACACGGCGTGCGCTTTGGTCAGTTCACGATCTTTATGCCCGCTATTTTGAAGCCCGCGCCGACGCGTTTGCGTCTGTTGCTCTGGGCGCTCAATGCGAAACTCGACGAATTCCCCGATAGCCCCCCTCCGGGTTTGGTGACAATCCCCGCGCTCAAAGATGCGCCAGAGGGTTATTACGATATGTCGGGCTACCGTCTGGCGGGCGAGCGCGCGATTCGGATCGACATGTTGGAACGTCTGGCAGACTTGCTGCGCTCCGAGGATAGCCGTGGCGGGTTTGAAGCAAATCCCGATATGCTGTCGATCACAGGGATGACCTTGGAGCAATTCGCCAACCTCATGGATGGCTTGGGCTACAAAGCTGTAAAAGGCGAGCGGGCAAAGGTCAAAGCGGCGGATCGTGTTGTTGCGGCTGAGGCTGCGACCACACCTGTTGAGGCACCCGCTGACGGGGAAGTTCCTGCGGAAACAGCCCCTGAAGCTGAAGCTCCTAGCGAGACGCCTGCCGAGGCTCCTGTGGCCGAGGTCGCTGAAAGTGAAACACCCGTCGGTGAGGCCGCTGATGCGGCTGTGGCTGAGGCCGAGATGGAGGTGTTCTACACCTTCACTTGGGGTGGAAACCGTGGCGGCAACCGTCGTCAGGGTGGACAGGGCGCACGCGGACAAGCCAAGCAAGGCGGAAAACCCGCAGGCAAAGGGGGCCCGCGTCGCGATGGCAAGGGCGCACGCGGGAAAGGCAAAGGGGGCGACACCAAGCCGCAGAACTTCTCTGCGCGTCCCCCACGCAAGGAAAAACCGATTGATCCCGACAACCCGTTCGCCGCCGCGCTGATGGGCCTCAAGGACAAAACGTAAGATCGCAATGCAGGAAAAGCGGGAGACAATCCGTCTCGACAAGTGGCTGTGGTTCGCCCGCTTTTTCAAAACCCGTGCCTTGGCGACAAAGGCGGTGACAAGCGGGCATGTGCGGCTCAACACCGTCAAAACCCTCAAGAAAAGCACCTTGGTCGGGCAGGGCGATGTCCTGACTTTTTTGCAGGGCGACACCATTCGTGTCGTCGAGATTGCGGGACTCGGCACACGGCGTGGCCCCGCGCCAGAGGCGCAAACGCTCTACATCGACAACACTCCGGCCAAAGATCCGCGGGACTACGTTCCGCCATCGCCCAAATTTGAGGGAAAAGGACGTCCGACTAAGAAAGATCGTCGCACTGGCCTTCTTTCCCGCCGTGATATGCTTGATTGATTGGCAAAGCAGCGGTAGCTAGGGCGCATGCATTGATGAGGGACTAAAGACCCATGACCTACGTTGTCATCGAAAACTGTATCGCCTGTAAATACACCGACTGTGTCGAGGTGTGCCCCGTGGATTGTTTCTACGAGGGGGAAAACATGCTGGTGATCCATCCGGACGAGTGCATTGACTGCGGCGTATGCGAACCCGAATGCCCCGCCGATGCCATTCGTCCCGATACCGAGCCGGATATGGAAAAGTGGGTTGAGTTCAACCGCAAGTATTCCGAAGCGTGGCCCGTGATCCTGTCCAAGAAAGACCCATTGCCCGGGTATGAGGAAAAGGACGGCGAGCCTGGCAAGATGGAGAAGTATTTCTCCGAAGCGCCTGGCGAAGGCGACGAATAGGGCGAATCACTCGCTCGACTATGGCAAGGAACGCGGCGTGATTTCGCCGCGTTTTGTTCATTTTTGACCATATTTCATTAGGATACCCCGTGATTTGCGCTCGCGTCACTTTTTTCGGGGGCATTTTTGTGGTATGGTGTCTCAACCACTTTAGGGCATATCATTCCCAAACCCCTTACGCGAAGCGTGATCGGGGCTTGGGTTTTTCGCGCCAAATTCCCGTGTAAACGGGTAGGGGATGACAGGGGCGACCGCATCGTTTCGCGGTTGTGTTTGGCACATGTGTGTAAAGCTGATGTGACACTGAGGCGGGCCGTTTAGCTTATGCAAGGACAGAGCTGCCAATGAGCAAGTCTAAGAAACTCGATTTTAGCCCGAACGATTTCGTTGTGTACCCTTCACATGGTGTGGGGAAGGTCGTTTCGATCGAAGAGCAGGAAATTGCGGGTATGAACCTGGAACTGTTTGTCATCTCGTTCGAGAAGGACAAGATGACTCTGCGCGTTCCGACCAATAAGGCTATCGAAGTGGGCATGCGCTCGCTCTCGTCGCCTGATGTGGTGAACCAAGCCATGAAAACCCTCAAGGGTAAGGCCAAAGTCAAACGCGCGATGTGGTCGCGTCGTGCGCAGGAGTATGAGCAAAAGATTAACTCCGGTGATCTGATTGCCATCGCAGAGGTCGTGCGCGACCTGCACCGTGCGGACGATCAGCGTGAGCAATCCTATTCCGAGCGTCAGCTTTATGAAGCGGCTCTTGACCGGTTGACCCGCGAAGTTGCGGCTGTTTCCGGTGACGAAGAGATGGATGCGCAAAAGCAGATCAACGATGTGTTGATCAGCCGCGCCCCACCACCCGCAGCCGCGTAAGCGGTCTGACGGATCACAGTTTGGATGCCGCCGTGAGGGAGACCTTGCGGCGGTTTCTTTATGGGTCTGTGTTTCTAGGTGGTCAGCGCAGCAAAGGTGACGAGGGCGGCCAATTCGCACAGCAGTTGCGTCGCGCCAAGGATGTCGCCCGTTTGTCCGCCGATCTTGGCCTTTGCCACAGCACCGACAATCGTGCCCGTCGCGACACAGGAGGAGGCGGCCAGAACTGTCGGCACAAATCCGACCACTATCCATGACAGCACCAAAGCAATGATCGCGGCGAGAACAGCCGCACGGCGCGGTGGGCGCCCTGTTTGCACCGATAGCCCGTCGGTGCGGGCATGGGGCAGGAGTGTCATGGTAAAGGGAATCACCGCCCGTGACAGCATTGCCGCGGCGAGCAGGGCGGAAACGATCACGCCCGCATGGGCCACGGTCGATAAGGCGGAGAATCGGATCAGCATTGCGAGGATCAGAGCCAAGACGCCATAGGTGCCGATACGGCTGTCGTGCATGATCTCAAGGCGGCGTTCTTTTTCCCATCCGCCCCACAATCCGTCCGCGCTATCGGCCAACCCGTCCTCGTGCATCGCGCCTGTAACGATCACGCCTGTAGCGATAGCAAAGGCGGCGGTGAGGGACGCGCCAAGGGATAGCCAGATCGCGATTGTAGCCACGGCCCCTGCGATAACTGCGACGGCGAGCCCTGCGAGCGGGAAGGCCCAGACGGCCTGTGCTGTACGGTTGAATTTGGCCCTCACAGGCAGCCGCGTCAGCAGCGCCAGCGTGGTAGCGATATCATGCCCATGCGGGCGAAATGCGGCGGGTTTTTCCTGTTCAGTCATGGTGACTAGAGTTAGACAAGCAGCCAAAGAATGACAATGAGGGAGCATATCACGTGTCTTTTTCCACCCTATCCGAATTTGCAACACTTCTGGCTCAAGCCCCACAGCCCGATATGGCCGCGCGCGAGGGCGCCGAGGCGCGCAATGCGCAATTGACCAAGCCTGCGGGCTCTTTGGGGCGGCTTGAGGAGATTGCCATTTGGTATGCGGCATGGCGCGGTGATGCGCGGCCAAAACTGGCGGCCCCGCAGGTGATTGTGTTTGCGGGCAACCACGGGATCACCGCCAAAGGCGTGTCGGCCTTTCCGCCCGAAGTGACCGTACAAATGGTTGCCAATTTCGAACATGGCGGAGCGGCGATCAACCAGTTGTCGCGCAACGCGGGTGCGGCGATGTCTGTCCATGCGATTGATCTGGACCGCCCGACAGCAGATTTCACAGAGACAGCGGCAATGGATGAAGTCGATTGCGTTGCTGCCCTTAAAACGGGATGGGATGCAGTCGATCCGCAGGCCGATCTGCTGGTCGTGGGCGAGATGGGGATCGGCAACACCACATCAGCTGCGGCGATCGGCAACGCTCTCTTTGGCGGCGCGGCTGCGGATTGGGTCGGACGTGGCACGGGAGTGACCGACGCAGGCCTTCAGATCAAAGAGGACGTTGTGCGGGCGGGTGTTGCGCTCCACGCGGGCAAGGATGCGCTCGGCATTCTGGCCGCGCTCGGCGGACGCGAAGTGGCGGCGATGGCGGGGGCGATTGCGCGAGCACGGTCTTTGCGTATTCCGGTGATTCTCGACGGGTTCATTTGCTCGGCGGCTGCGGCCACGTTGGAGAAAACCCAAGCGGGGGCCTTGGATCACTGCATCGCGGGACATCAATCTGATGAGGCTGCGCACGCACGGTTGTTAGAGGCTCTTGGAAAAGAGCCGCTCGTCTCGCTTGGTCTGCGCTTGGGCGAGGGATCGGGCGCGGCGCTTGTCATTCCGCTCGTGCGGGCGGCGGTTGAATGCCTGTCAGGCATGGCGACTTTTGCCGAGGCCGGCGTCGCGGCAGGCGCTACAGAGGGCTAAGCCCTCCCAACATTTATGAGACGATAAAGCGGGGCGGCCTATTCGGCCGCCTCGTCGTTTTTATGGCGTGTTTCGAGTTGCGCCATGAGACTTGCTTCAAGCGCTTTGTCGAGGGTGCGTGAACGCTCCACATAGGCGAGGTTTTCCGTCAGTGGCACGTTGGGGTCCCAAAGCTCGGCCAGATCGCGCAACGCCTCGCGGTCGTGTTGGAAATAGGCTTGCTCGGTCATTGCGGCGTCGTACTCGCTAAAGCCCATTTCCTCCAAGACATAGCGCCCTGCACGCAGCGAACTGTCGAACATTTCACGCACAATTTTGTCCGCCCCTGCATTGAACAGTTCATAGACATGAATGCGGTCGCGGGCGCGCACGATGATGAAAATGTCGGGGTTGTGTTGGCGGGCATAGGTCACAAGGCGCGTGGCGGCGGCGGGATCATCAAGCCCGACAACCAGAACCTTCGCATCATCAATTCCTGCGGCATGAAGCAATTCGGGACGGGTGGGGTCTCCAAAGAACCCCTTGTAGCCAAATTTGCGCATCACCTGAATGGTCTTGAGATCGTTGTCGAGGACCACGGTTTTAAAGCCTGAGGCCTGCACCAACCGGTTGACTACTTGGCCAAAGCGCCCGATGCCCGCAATGATGATGGCTTGTTGATCGTCGATTTCGTCGGTGGTCTCCGCGCCCTCGCCACGTTCCGTGAGTTTGCGGCGCAGGTAATCGTGCAAGATAAAGAACAGCGGTGTGAACACGAGCGAGAGGGCGATAACCAACATGACACGTTGGCCGAGCCAGATCGACAGCACGCCTTGCTGCAAGCTGAATGTGGTGAGCACCATGCCAAACTCACCCGCCTGAGCGAGCGAGAGCGCGAACAGCCATTGCCCGCGTTTGCGTAGCGAAAACAGGCGTCCGATGCCGTAGAGAAGTAGCCCCTTGGTGATCATCAGGATGATGGTCAGGCCGACGATTAGAACGGGATCGCGGAACAGGACGGTAAAGTTGATACCTGCGCCCACGGCGATAAAAAACAGCCCGAGGAGCAATCCTTTGAATGGCTCTATGGAGCTTTCCAACTCATGGCGAAATTCGGAGTTGGCCAGAACCACGCCCGCAAGGAAGGTGCCAAGAGCAGGCGACAGGCCAACGGCATTCATCAACAGTGCGATCCCCAAAACCATCAGCAGCGCGATAGCCGTATAGATTTCGCGCATGTTGGCGGCATGGACAAAGCGGAATACGGGTCGGGTCAAAAAGACACCGACAAGAACGATGGCAGCCACAGCGCCCAAGGTGGCAAGGGTCACGCCCCATGCGGGCAGACCCTCGATCAGGGAGAGATTTTCGGCGTGACCAAGAGCGTCAGAGGCCCGCGCGATTGATCCATCAGGATTGAGCGAAACGCCTGATCCGACGGCCAGAAGCGGCAAGGCGGCGAGCATCGGGATTACCGCGATGTCCTGCGTCAGAAGAACGGAAAAGGCTGAGCGCCCGCCACTTGTGCGCATCAGGTCTTTCTCTGACAGGGTTTGCAGAACCACAGCAGTTGAGGACAGCGACATGATCATGCCGAGGGCCAAGGCCGTTTGCCACGGCTGCCCGAACCATATCGCGGCCCATGTGATAACGGCTGTTGTCAGCGCAATCTGCAAGCCGCCCATACCGATCAATTTATGCCGCATGTCCCACAAGGCACGGGGGGCCAGTTCGAGACCGATCAGGAATAACATCATCACAACGCCAAACTCGGCGACATGCATGAGGTCTTCGCTTTCAGAATGGCCGACAAGCCCAAAGACCGGCCCAATCACAATACCCGCGATCAGATACCCAAGAACGGACCCAAGCCCAAGCCTTCGCGCTATCGGAACGGCAATGACGATGGCAGCGAGGTAGATTGTGGCCTGAACCAGAAAGCCGTTCATTCGGGATGGGTCTCCGTAGTGATATGTGTGTTGGTCGGGGCGTATCGTGTCGTGTCAGGACTGACAGGACCACGAGCGGTGCTCCGAGACGGTATGTTATGGTAGATTGCGTAAACAACAAGTGTCATGCAAAGAAGTCAGACGGTTCAACGGGCGTTTTTAGCCGCCCACCTTGAGGGTCGTCGTGCGTCCGTTCTTGACGTAAGTGAGCGTGTCGGAGCCGATGGATTTTATCTGTCCGCCACTGACTTTATCGCCGACCTTGACCTTGGCAAACCGTCCTGATGGCAGACGCAACAGAGCGCGGCGATCTGATGAAGACCCGTAGACCCCCATGAGGTTGAGCTTGCGCAGGTTGATTTGATTTTTGACTGTCGCGGCATTGGCCACGGTGATCGGCGCGTTGCGCGGCACCGTGGTGGCGGGCACTTTTGCGGTTACGCGCGTGGCGCTGGAATTGGTGGTGGTGTTCTTCTCGGCGGCCAGAGCGGCGGCCGCTTCGGCTGCGCGGGCGGCAGCGGCGAGCTTTTCGAAATTCGCAGGGCGGGCGCGGGGGACCAGCGAAGTGGCCACACGCGGTGCCGTTGCAGCTGGTGCAGGTGCGCCAAGAGCCTCGGCATTCTCCTGCGCCTCTTGTTGAGGCGAGGCGGGGCGCGGTTCAGGGCGGAACGCGGCCAGTTGCGCACGGGTAATGCCGCCGAGATTGGCCCGCTCGTTATTCTCGATCAGCTTTTCCGGGCGCGGTTGTGGCACAAAGGCCTTGAGCGCCAGCTGGGCAGGGGAGTTCTCATCGACCACGGCCGGAGGCGTCGCGGCGCGTGTGGGGCGGGGTGCGGTGACAACAGAGGGGCGTCCGGCAAAGACCAACACGCCTTCTGGGCTGAGTGCGCCCTCGGGGGTTGCCCGCACAAGGCCGCGCTCGTCGAGGTCAAAGGTGGTGCCCAAAGGCACAGGCGGCAGCATAGGTCGCGGCAGGTCTTCGGCGGTATGGGCGCGCACATCAGGCAACGCCACGGCGTCTTGGGACTGGATACGGGGGTCGATGGACGCGATGTAGAGATCGTCGATCTGATCGGTATCCTTGGCCGTTCCCTCCTGTGGGGCAGCGACCCAAACGCCTGTCGTGGCGTAGTGGTCCTGAACCTCTTTGAGGCTCAGACGGGGCGCATCCACTGCGAGACTTTCGGGCAAGGCGCTCTGTGCAAGTTCGGGCACCGCAGCATCCGCGATGTCGCTCTCGATTTCATCGGCTAAATCGACGTCTTGGTCGGTGGATGTCGACGCGGCGGAGCTGTCGAGGGTTTCCTCCGCGACGATCGTAGTCGGAGTGTCGATCTGTGGCTGCGTTTGAGATGTGGCCTCCTCAAGCGCGCCGGTTTGCACCTCGCCTGTCTCATCGGGGAGAAAGCTCGCCCAGATGTAGACAACGCCGAGAAGGGCAAGCAACAGCAGGGTGAGGATCAATCCCATAAAGCGCGGCTTGCCTCGTTTGGCATTGTCGCGCCGCCGTGCACCAAACACGGTGAGCGCCTCTTCATCGGTTGTGGCCCCTTGGACGGGAAGCAGCGGTGCGGCCGCAGGGGGCGTGACCGTTATCTCGCTCTCGGTCGCCTCAACGGGCGTTGGTGCGATGGTTTCGGTGGGCGCGGCCGTTAGAGGGGGCGCGTTTTTCTCATCCTTTAGGCGGGCTTTTTCGAGAGCCTTGTCCTTGCGCGCGTCTCGTGCAGATTTCCGGCGGCTGCGCAGGGCGGCGAAGGCTGCACCTGCCCCTGTCGCGGCGGAGGCGGCTGCGGCGCGTGCACCACGGGTCACGCCCGATGCGAGGCCCGCCGTGCGCGATGGACCTGTCTGTGTCTCGCGTTCCTCTACCGTATCAATCTGCACAACATCAGATATATCCGCGATGGACGGCTCGTCCGTGGCCAAAGCGCCGTTTGGCACGGACGTCACCGTTGAAGATGGCGTTTTCGAGGGCGCAACAGGCGGAACCGCGCCATTGGGGACTGCGGGTTTGGCCGTCGCCGTTTTGGAGGTCTCGGTCGAGGCGGATGTTTGCGCCTCTTGTTGGCTGCGCAGTTTGTCCGAAGCCACCGATAGGGTCGGGGTGGGGCCGTTTGGAACGGGTGGGGCTGCGCTCACCTTTGTCACGCCACGCGATGGGACGGGCATGGGTTTGGGCTCGGGCAGAGGGCCGCTTCGGTCGACCTTCGGCGCGGGTTTGGGCTTTGCTTGTAACGGCTCTGTGAGGTCGAGCTTCGGCAATGTCGGGTCGGTCACAGCGACATGGGTTTGCTCCTGCTCGGGGCGCAACCCTTTGGCGGTCCCTTCATGTGGGGCTGTCTGGTCCGCATCGGTTTTGGATGACTTCGAGAGAGGAGCAAACAAGCGGGAGGCCTGTTCGCGAATGCGGTCCTGAGTATTGTCCTTGTCGCCGCTATCTTCTGTTGATGCGGGGCGATGCGTGCGGAAGGCGGACAGCGGCGGCGCGGTGTCGTCGCTATCGGACGCCTTGGCCTCATCTGTCGGCTTGGGGGCAGCGACGTCTGCGGTGGGTTGTTCAGCCTCGCTGTCCGCCGTGTCATCGCCTGTCGCCGTTTCAGACTCGCTCTTCGGAGCCGCGTCATCGGTTATATCCGTGGCGCTTTTGTCGTCGGTTACTGCTTCGGGTGCTGGGTCTTCGGAAACAGGAGCCTCGGCGGGCTTCGGCTCAGACGCTTCTTTTGCCTCGGGCTCTGGCGCGGCATCTTCGGGCGGTGTCGGCTCCGTTTTGGCCGCGTCACTTTCTGCATCCGGCACCGTGGGCGATGCGTCTGGTGTCGGGTCAGCTTGCTGCGCAGGCGTGTCAGGCTTGGGCGCAGTCGGCGGTGGGGCGGAGCGAATGACGATTGCGTCGAGATCCGGCTCTATATCGACCGTCGCGCCGATCAACTCGTCCGCGCTGGTTGCTCGTCCGAAAAATGGCTCCCCTTGGAACGCCGATGTCTCGGGGATCGCGACAAAAGAAATCGGATTGAATCTGTATTCGGTGGCAAAGGCCTCTGCCTCGGCCAGTGTATCACGGGCGACCACGGCGATTTGGAGTGTGCCCTGCACGAGACGCCAGTCCCACACCAATTCGTCGAGCGCATAGGGGGTGGCACCGTCAAGGGACGTCCGGATGGCACGAATGCGGTCGGCGTCCTTGGTTGCCCCGTTTGGAACCACAGGATCGGGGATCGCGCGGTAGAGGATTTGAGAGTTGGGGATCACCAGTTTTGTGGTCAATCCCGTCGGCGAGATGGCGGTGGCAAGGGCGCGCAAACGGTCTAGAGCGCCGCCCATATCGGGATCGTCAAGCGCGACCTCACCCATCGTGTACCACCCGTTGGGACCGCGATGGAGCAGCACAATGCCGTCATGGCTCAAGTTGAGAGCAAAATTCGGTTTCATTTCGGTGCTTTGCCGCCGTTCCTTAAGGTCGTAAATCGTCTTGACCAGATAAATCTAGCCTGTCTTTACCCCAATGCAAAGGCCAAGACGATCACGCATAGCGCGACCGCAGGACTTCGCTCATAGGGGGGCTCTTACCGCATCCAAAGATTTGCCTTCTTGATCTGGTTGCGGATTTTTTGCTCCTTGCGCGGAAGGTCGTTGCGGTCGAACATGGCGCGCACTTTGGCGCCCTTGTTTTGGAACACCATCCGCTTCATTGGCTCGTAGTCTTTGAGTACTTTTTTGATCCAGTTCGGCGCGGCTGCGGCCTTTAGCACGTCGACCACATGATCGCTCTCACGCGCGAACAGCAGCGGGAAGGTGCGATAATGGCAGGAGACCGCGCCGTCGAGCGTATCGGCAGGCAGCGTATTGCGCCCGCCGCCAAAGGAATGGATGACAAGCGGAAGCGCCACTTGGTCGAGCCACGGATCGAACACCTGTAACTCGCAGGCCCGTGGAGCGTTGTCGCGGATTTCCAACGCGTAGTCGAGAAACCGTTGACCAAAGGCGCGTGGGCATTTGTAGAAAAAGAACCCCGCGTTGAAATAGAGGTAGCGACGCCAGTATTCATCGGGTTGGCTCAGATCGAGAGAGCTTTCAAAATCCAATCCGAACTTGTCATAGAGCGATTTCCAGATTTCACTGTAGCCGGGGCCGTATATCTCAAGCTTTGGCCACGTAGCCTCCACCTTGAGCGAGGCGGTGGGGCGGTCAAAGTCGAACGGCACTTCGGACAGTTTGCCCGTGATCAAGGTGTCGGTATCAAAGAACACAAACGGCTCGCCCTCAGGTAGGGCAAGCAGCGCTTCGATCTTGTTGCCATAGGGATAGGACTGGCCGAAATGCTTGCTTTCGAACGGCAGGATCTCGACGCCAAGCCGTTTGAACGCTTGGAGCAATTCGGGCTGACGCATCCGTGGGTCGTTGTGCCAAAGGGCGTTGGGCTGTGGCTCGGCCACGAAAATGCGGCCTTTGAAATCAGGGTCATTTTGGCGCAGGGAGGAGGCGAATAGGAGTGCCTCATACATCAGGCGTCCGTTTTGTCCGATCACGACAACATTGAACGAATTCTTGTTTTCTGGCTTACTCGACATACGGACCACTGCGCGGCTCTTGGAAACATTTGATTTTTTTACAAGGTAACGAATGAGAGCGGCTGCGTCGACAGATCATTTCATCACAAATGCAAAGATGGAGACCACTATGAGCAAAATTAAATTTACAGGTGCAGCCCTTCTTCTGGCCGTGCCTATGGCGCTGCCGTTTGCGTCCCCTGTTGCAGCGGAAAATTTCACGACCGCAGCCGAGGTGCGCCCCATTTTAGAGGTCACAAAGCCGCAATGGATTGCGGTGCGCAATTATGAGGGCAAGGATTTGCTCTACTTCACCAACCTTTTGGCATGGCGCTGCGGTGTGTCGCAGATTTTTTACACGGTGAATGGCGGGGCCGAGGCGGAGTTCATGCCCGAGCCGTGCTACGAGGATGAGTCCACACCAAACGCTCTTAAGGGCGATACGCTCGAAAGCCTGCTGGTTGCCTTTGAGCCCAATTCGATCGAGACGGTTGATGTGCGGGTCATTTACGACGATGGCGTGGAAGACAGCGTGCATTATGAACGGGCGGCTGTTCAAATCCAGTAACCGCGCCATTGCGCAAGCACAAAGGGGAGATTGCCGTCATTTCTGTCTGTGAAGTCCACCAACTTTCCCTAGAGGGAAAAATGGTGGGCGACCCTGGAATCGAACCAGGCGTGGGTCTCCCCGGCGGAGTTACAGTCCGCTGCCGCACCTTGCAGCCCGTCGCCCACTCGGATGTTTCAATCCGTTGGTGGGCGGGGGATACCGTTCTGCGTTTGGGGCGTCAACAGGAAAATGGCTTGTGCTTGGACATTGTGCGCGGCATGGAAGGGCAGGACGCCCAAGTCGGGGCAAAAAGCGAAAGATGAGATATGAAAAAGCCAAAGTGGGTCGTTGAAAAGGAACAGGGCAAGCGTAGGGCCGCCAATGAAACGGTGTGGCTGTTTGGCTTGCATGCGGTGCGTGATGCGCTGCGCAATCCTGCCCGCGAGAAACTGCGGCTTGTGCTGACGCTCAACGCCTTCAACAAGCTCGAAGAGGACGTGGCCTTTGCGGGAATCGAGCCCGAAATGACCGATCCGCGCAAGTTCAACGTGCCGATTGATCCGCAGTCCGTCCACCAAGGGGCCGCTTTAGAGGTCAAACCGCTCAAATGGGGCTCACTGACCGAGGTGTGCCTTGCCGCGGGCGAGGGCGCGCCAACCGTGGTTCTGCTCGACCGTGTGACTGATCCGCATAATGTTGGCGCCGTGCTGCGCTCGGCCGAAGTGTTCGGCGCCGAAGCGGTGATCGCCACCGCCCGCAATTCCGCGCCCGAAACGGGGGCCTTGGCCAAGACAGCCTCAGGCGCGTTGGAGCGTCAGCCCTATTTGCGCGTGCGCAACCTGTCGGACACGATTTTACAGCTTCAGGAAATGGGGTTTGTGGTTCTTGGCCTTGATGGCGAGGCGGAGGTCGAATTGGATGACGCTCTTAGCGAAGCCTCTGGCCGTGCCGTGGCGCTTGTCATGGGGGCCGAGGGGCCGGGTTTGCGGGAGAAAACCAAAGAGACCGTGGATAAACTGGTGAAAATCCCGTTTGCCCGTGGCTTTGGCTCGCTCAATGTGTCCAACGCGACGGCCATTGCCCTTTATGCTGCGTCAAAGCGGTAGGGAGAACGTGCGACAGTTCGGACAGGGGTGTCCTGCGGCTTAGAGCCGCATCACGCAAAGCGCATCTGTGATCACGAAAGCGCGATTTGCCCTTTTCTATAGGGAAATGACCCCTACCTCTATTCACGAGACGCGCATTTGGAACCCGCGCGTTGTTCTCACTGTCCCTCGTTCCAACACTTACGCCCGAGCCTCGCGCTCGGGCTTTTTTCTTTTAAAAAACGCGCTATCTTAGAGATATGAGCATACTTCATCAGCCAAGCGATGCACAAATCGCCAAAATCCTCACAGAGACCCGCGTGATCGCGCTTGTCGGCGCATCCGCCAATCCTGCGCGCCCCTCGAACGAGGTGGGGAATTTCCTCGCCGCGCAGGGCTATAAGGTGATTCCCGTCAACCCGGGGCAGGCGGGGAAGATCTTGTTCGGCCAAACATGCGTGGCCTCGCTTGCCGAGATAGATGAGCCTGTGGACATGGTGGACATCTTCCGTCGTTCCGAAGCGGTGTTGGAGGTGGTCGAAGAGGCGCTGTTGCGGCTCAAAGGGCTGAAAACCGTCTGGATGCAGCTCGGCGTCATCAATGCCAGTGCGGCCGCCTTGGCTACGGCTCAAGGGGCAGATGTGGTGATGGACCGTTGCCCGAAAATCGAGATTGCTCGCCTTGGCCTCGCTCCCGTTGGCGAGAGCGGCTTGTCGTAGACGTGAGACGAGCACCAGCCCAACCGTAATGTGCCGAGCGCGTGTGGACTACGCTCCCCGTTTGGCCGCACCCTCAAGTTACTTAGTGTGCCGTTGACTGAACGTCATCACGTGTGTCGAACCTCAATGGCGGCCCTGCGCGATGTGCGGCGTGTATCGGCCAGACGTCGCAGAAAGGCCAAGACAAAGACGCCCGTCATGATCAACACAATCGTCGCGGCAGGGGCGCTGTCGATGAAAAAGCTGACATAGCTGCCGATGAGCATGGAGGCGGTGCAGACAAGGACCGAGACTATCAACATCTGGTGGAAACTGCGCACCATCAGAAAGGCGATGGCCCCCGGTGTCACAAGCAGGGCGACGGCGAGGATCAGGCCAACCGACGAGAGCGTCGAGACGATTGTCAGCGACAGCGCACAGAGCAAGCCGTAGTGCAGCACACGTGTCCGCAGTCCCGAGGCCTGTGCCTGTGCAGGATCGAAAGCGTGCAGCAGCAGGTCTTTCCATTTCAGGATCAACACGGCGCAAACCACCAGTCCGATCAAGCCAGAAGTCCACAGGTCGCTCGTCCCGACGCCGAGCATATTGCCGAACAGGACGTGATCCAGATGCTCGTTGGTGGTGATCGAAGTGTACATGATGATGCCCACACCGAACATGCCGGAGAAAACGACGCCCATGACGGTATCTTGTTTGACCCGACTGTTGTGCGACAGATAGCCTGTGGCGAGGGCGCAGAGCATTCCTGCGGCGAAGGCCCCGACAATCAACGGCAGACCGAGTATCCACGCCAATACAATTCCGGGCAAAGTCGCATGGCTGACCGCATCGCCCATCAGCGCCCATCCCTTGAGAACCAAGAAACAGGACAGCAGCGCGGTCGGGGGCGCGACCAGGATGCAAATCCAGAAGGCGTTTTGCATGAAGGTGAAAGAGAACGGTTGGAGGAGCGTGTCGATCATGGGCGGGCCTCCTGTCGGGCATCGGTCGGGCCGCGCTCAAGTGCCTGTGCCGCTTTGCGTCGGGCGGCAAGCATGCCGTGCTTGGGCGCAAAGACAAACGCAATGAGAAATATGAGCGTTTGGAGCGCGACGATCACGCCACCTGTCGCCCCGTCCAGGAAGTAGCTGGCGTAGGCTCCGAGAAAACTGGTGAGAGTGCCGATGAGGACGGAGACCACAATCAAGCGCGGGAAACGGTCGCACAGCAGATAGGCTGTTGCCCCTGGAGTGACGACCAATGCGATCACCAAGAACGCGCCAACCGTGATCATCGCCGCGACGATGGCTGCCGCGAGCAGGGCGAAATAGACGCCTTTCAACAGGTCGGGGCGCAATCCGATGGTGCGGGCATGGTTCTCGTCAAAGAACACAACCATCAGGTCTTTCCACTTTGCGAGCAGGACAACGGCGGCCACAACGCCGATGATCCCCAGTTGCAATGTGTCCTCTGGCGTGATGGCCAGAATGTTGCCCATGATGATGGTCTGGATGCTGACCGACATGGGAGAGAGGGACACCATGAACAGGCCAAGACCGAAGAAGGAGGTGAAGATGATGCCGATGATCACGTCGATCTTCAGCCCCGAGCGTTCCGATAAAAACAGCATTGACCCTGCGGCCATTCCCCCCGCGATGAAGGCGCCGAGAGCAAAGGGAAAGCCGAAGATATAGGCCGCCGCAACGCCGGGCACGACCGAATGGGACAGCGCATCGCCGACCAGTGACCACCCTTTGAGCATGAGATAACACGACAGGAAGGCACAGACGCCGCCCGTGAGCGACGACACCCACATGGCGTTGAACATGTATTGGTAGGAGAAGGGTTCGAGAAGGATGTCGATCATTTGGCTCCGTCCTTCCTGGCGCCCGTTTTCGGGCTTTTTCGGCGCTCGCCGTATTGCACAAAGGGGCGTTCGTCATCGGTGATAATCCGCACTTCGCGCGTGTCGTCATCGTCGTGCAGATCGCCGCCGCCAAGGGTGAAGTGACGCAACACGCCGCCAAAGGCCTCTTCGAGATTGTCATGGGTGAAGGTGGTCTCGGTGGGGCCGTAGGCCAGAACCGTGCCTTTGACCAACACGGTGCGGTCGCAAAACTCAGGGACGCTGCCGAGGTTGTGGGTCGAGACAAGCATCACCCGTCCTTCGTCGCGCAACTCGCGCAGCAGGCTGATGATTTGTTCTTCGGTTTTGACGTCAACACCGGTGAAGGGCTCGTCGAGCAAAATAACCTGCCCGTCCTGCGCGAGGCTACGGGCGAGAAACACCCGCTTGCGCTGGCCGCCCGACAACTCACCGATCTGACGCTTGCGAAAATCGCTCATGCCGACGCGCGCGAGGGCCGTGTTCACGGCGTCGTGGTCGGCCTTTTTGGCGCGGCGCAAGAACCCCATGTGGCCATACCGCCCCATCATCACCACGTCCTCGACCAGAACGGGAAAGGCCCAGTCGACCTCTTCGGATTGGGGCACATAGGCAACGAGGTTTGCGGCCAAGGCCTCCTTAACCGTCATGCCCAACAGCCTGATTTCCCCACGAGCGGCGGGGACAAAGCCCATGATCGCCTTGAATAGAGTGGATTTGCCCGCACCATTTACCCCGACCAGAGCGGTGATTGTCCCGCGTGGAATTTCAAAACTGGCGTTGTGCAATGCTGTGTGGCCATTGCGGTAGGTCACGGTCACATCGTGGGCCATGATGCCACCCGCAGGACCGTCAGCATCTCTTTCACGTGATGGGGTCGGGGCGTGGTCGAGCATCTGGTGTTCCTCTATATCAATTCTTTGGACGTCTGAACGGCAGTGTCCCGCCGTGATGTATGTGCGCGGCGGGATTGCGACCTTGGGTCAGTTTGCACTCGGGGCCAAGGCATCGGCAATCGTTTGGGCATCGACCCGCAAAAGATCGAGATAGGTCGGCACAGGGCCATCGGCCTCGGTCAGCGAGTCGACATAAAGCACGCCGCCATAGGCCGCGCCCGTTTCCCGTGCGACCTGTTTTGCGGGGGCTTGGTTGACGGTGCTTTCGCAAAATACCGCGGGGATATTGTTTTCGCGCACGGCGTCGATCACGCTGCGCACCTGTTGCGGGGTGCCCGTCTGATCCGCATTGATCGGCCACAGATAGGCTTCGGTCAGGCCGAAATCCTTGGCCAGATAGCTAAACGCCCCTTCGCAGGACACAAGCCAACGCGAGTCTTCGGGCAGGGCCATGATCTGATCGCGCAATGGTCCCACCGTGTCGCGGATGTCCTGTTTGTAGCGCTCGGCATTGGCCGCATAGGTCTCGGCGTGGTCAGGGTCATGTTCGGACAGCGCGTCGCGGATGTTGTCGACGTAGACCATCGCATTGTCGACGCCCATCCACCCGTGCGGGTTGGGCAGGCCTTCGTACTCGCCCTCCGCGATGGAGATGGGCGCAATCCCGTCGGTCAGGATCGCGGAGGGCATATCATCAAGGTTGTCGATAAACTGCTCGAACCAACGTTCGAGGTTCAGACCGTTGTAGAGGATGAGATCGCCCTTACTGGCGCGCACGATGTCCTGTGGCGTGGGCTGATAGCCGTGAATCTCGGCGCCGGGCTTTGTGATCGACACAACTTCGGCGGCGTCGCCCGCAACATTTTGCACCATGTCCTGAAGGATGGTGAAGGTCACAACGACTTTGAAGGGGTCGTCGGCATCGTGAGCGCTGGCCTGAGTGGCCCACATCGTTGTCGAGGCGAGAAGGGCGGTGATCGCGATGGAGGTGACGGAGAGGCGGGGCATGTGTCAGTCCTGCTTGGTTTCGATTTTTCACATGTAGATGAGAATTGTTCGCAACTGTCAACTTAAAATGAGAATTATTCGCAACTAATTCCTAAAATCGCTTTGAGCGTCTGCAAAACAGGCGAGAGAGATCGGGGCGGGGATGTCCCACACGCGCAATCCGTCAACCAATCTCAGGTCGACGGATTTCGCGTGTGGCGAGGGCGGCGAATGCGGAAACGCGGAGCGTGATGGTGATTCTATCCGACCATGATTTTGACGGTGAGCCTGTTCAGGTCGAAATCCTGATTGTGAGCACTGTCTCGCTTGGGACCATGATCCAGTCCGCCTGCGTTGTGATGCAATCTAAGTGCTGCTTGATAAATACGCCGCTTGAGGCTCACATCAAAGAAACCTTGCCGTTTTTACGGCAATTTTTGTGCTGATCGTTGCCCTGATTTTGTTTCCAGAGCGTGGGCTTGGCATAGTTATTGGGGCTTACGTTCCGCGTGAGGCTTTTTCGGCGATCCCCGACACACCTTGGCGGCGGGCGAGTTCGTTCAACACATCGTCAAGTGCCACATCGCGGGCTGCGAGCATGACGAGCAGGTGGTAAAGCACGTCTGCGGCCTCGTAGGTCAGGTTGTCGCGGTCATTCTTGGCGGCGGCGATGATGGCCTCAATCGCCTCTTCGCCAAACTTCTCCGCACATTTCTCCGGTCCCTTGGACAGCAGTTTTGCCGTCCACGAGCTTTCAGGGTCCGCCTCTTTACGGGCGACGATGATGGCCTCTAGGTCTTTGAGAATGTCGGACATGTCAGGTTCCTTTGTCGGGCGATGGGTCTTCAGGTGAGCCGCACCGGAATGCCTTTGGCGGCCATATACTCTTTGGCCTCTTGGATGGTGTAATCCCCGAAGTGGAAGATGGAGGCGGCAAGAACGGCGCTGGCATGGCCTTCGGTGACGCCTTCGACGAGGTGGTCGAGGTTTCCAACGCCGCCCGAGGCGATCACGGGGACGTTCACGGCATCTGCGATGGTGCGGGTCATGGGCAGATTGAACCCCGCCCGCGTGCCGTCGCGGTCCATCGACGTCAGCAGGATTTCCCCTGCGCCTTTGGCTGCGATCATTTTGGCGAACTCTACGGCGTCGATGGGGTGGCCGTCCGCGTCAAGCGCCGCTTTGCGTCCGCCGTGTGTGTAGATGCCCCATTTGATCGGGGTGCCCTCGTCATCCCATGCGATGGTTTTGGCATCAATCGCACAGACGATGCACTGGCTGCCGAATTTGTCTGCCGCCCGCGCGATGCAATCGGGGTCGGCCACTGCTGCCGAATTGAAGGAAACTTTGTCCGCGCCTGCGAGCAGCAGGTTGCGCACGTCCTCGGTGGTGCGCACCCCGCCGCCGATGGTCAGCGGCATGAAGCATTGCTCCGCCGTGCGCGTGGCCAGATCATACATGGTGCCACGGTTCTCGTGGGTCGCCTTAATGTCGAGGAAGCACAACTCGTCCGCCCCCGCCGCGTCATAGGCGCGGGCTTGCTCCACGGGATCGCCCGCGTCGATAAGATCCACGAAATTGACGCCCTTAACGGTGCGGCCCTCGGCCACGTCGAGACAGGGGATGATGCGGGTTTTGAGCATGTCGGCTCCCTCAGATGCGCGTTCCCTTAGGCTTTACTGTGCGCAGGGGGCGGATGCAATGTCGGTGCAGAGGTTCAGCGGCGTCGCTTGCGCCAACGACCGAAAAGAAACATTCCAAGCATGATGGCTGCGAAAAGCCCCGCCATCGGAAGGGTGACGATCAGATACCACCCCGAGATGAAAGCCGAGCCAAGTGTGCCGCCCCAGTCATGACCGTTCACGATACAAGGGTAGCTTCCGGCTTCATCAAGCCGACACCCGTGTCGCGCCGCGAAAAAACTCGACCAAA
This sequence comes from Celeribacter sp., assembly GCF_048266405.1. Lineage (GTDB taxonomy): Bacteria > Pseudomonadota > Alphaproteobacteria > Rhodobacterales > Rhodobacteraceae > Celeribacter. Next base: position 476,781 of record NZ_JBLWZO010000001.1, on the reverse strand, counting down.
GAACGGCAGCCAAGGGAGATAGGCAAATCAGGATGCCGAGAGAAAATAGCGCGTAGAAGAGCGTCTTCATGCCTTCAGGACAGCCAACGCCTCACCCAAATCAATCGCGCCATCATAGAGCGCGCGGCCAGAAATGGCTCCGTTGAGCGGCGCGCCGCAGGATTTGAGCGCTTCGAGGTCGGCGATGGAGGACACACCGCCAGAGGCAATCACGGGGATCGACACGGCGTGGGCGAGGGCGGCGGTTTCCTCGACATTGGGGCCTTGCATCGCGCCATCGCGGTTGATGTCGGTGTAGATGATCGCGGCGACACCTGCGTCCTCGAACGAGCGCGCCAGATCGGTGGCGGTGACGTTGGTTTCCTCGGCCCAGCCTTTGGTCGCGACCATGCCCTTGCGTGCATCAATGCCCACGGCCACATGACCGGGGAAGGCGCGGGCGGCTTCGCGCACAAGATCGGGGTTTTCCACCGCAACAGTGCCAAGGATCACGCGCTCAAGACCACGATCAAGCCAGCGTTCAATCGTCGCCATATCGCGGATGCCACCACCCAGTTGAGCAGGCACTTTGCACTGTTTGAGGATTTCCTCGACGGGGGCGGCATTGACCGGCTCGCCCGCAAAGGCGCCGTTCAGATCGACAAGGTGCAGCCACTCGCAGCCTGCTTCGACAAATTCGAGCGCTTGGGCGGCGGGGTTCTCGTTGAACACGGTCGCTTGATCCATTTCGCCCTTAAAGAGCCGCACGGCGTGGCCGTCTTTGAGGTCGATGGCAGGGTAGAGGATCATCGTGAATTTCCTTGTAGATGTGGTTGCCTGTCCTTTGCCACGATTGGCCCGATAATGCAAAGGTCTGTGCAGGTCGAATTGCCCGCACCAATCGGTGTCGGCGCATGATGCGGTTTTGAAATTCCCCAACGTAATTGTTGCAACAAAACGTCACGCTCCCTCACAGTAGGGGCTAGAGATTCAGGGAGGATCATCAATGAAAAAGATTATTGCGACAGCTGTTGTGGCTTTTGGCCTTGCGACACCCGCCTTTGCCGCCGACCTTGTTGAGGGCATTTGGCAGACCCAAGTGGATGATGGCGCGTATGCCTATGTCTCCATCGCGCCGTGCGGGCCAAACTTTTGTGGCACAATTTCACGAACCTTTAACACAGATGGTGAATATAATTCACCGAACAAGGGCAAACAGATTGTGCGGAATATGGCGCCCAAAGGGAACGGCAATTATGAGGGCAAGGTTTGGCGTCCGTCCAACGACAAGATTTACATCGGTAAGATGGAACTGTCTGGCGACCGCATAAAGCTCAAGGGTTGTGTTGCGGGGGGCTTGCTGTGTTCCTCACAGACATGGGCACGGATCAAGTAATTCGTCGCGAAACCGGTTTTGCGTAACGAGTCGGTTTAAAGAGTTGAAAAGGGGCCCTTTGTGGCCCCTTTTCTCGTCAGTGTTCGCAGTTTCTTCCCGTGGCGCCCCTCAGGGCGTCCAACCGAGGAAGTTGGAAATAATGCGCAGGCCTGCCTTCTGGCTCTTTTCGGGGTGGAACTGACAGCCGATCATATTATCGCGCCCGACAATGGCGGTGATGTCGCCTGCGTAATCCACATGGGCGAGGCGTTCGGCGTCATGGGCCACTTTGAAATGGTAGGAGTGGACGAAATAGGCGTGGTCGCCCGTCTCAACGCCGTCCAAAACTGCATGGGGATGGTCGACCACGAGGTTGTTCCATCCCATGTGCGGCACCTTGAGCGTGTCGTCAGAGGGCGTGATTTTCACCACTTCGCCACCGATCCAGTCGAACCCTGAGGTCTCTGTGTATTCGTGGCCCCGTGTCGCCATCATCTGCATCCCGATGCAAATTCCCATAAAGGGCCGCGCCTTGACTGTGACGGCTTCCTCGATAGCCTCGAACAGGCCAGAGCGGTCAAACAGATGCGCTTTGCACGCGGGAAAGGCGCCATCTCCGGGCAATACAATGCGGTCGGCTTTGGCCACCACATCCGCCTCGGAGGTGACGACGATGGTGCCCGAACCGCGCTCATTGGCCATCCTCTCAAACGCCTTATGCGCCGAGTGCAGGTTGCCACTGTCGTAATCTACGAGGGCCGTCAGCATGATGTGCGTCTCCTATTGCTGTAGACGGGACGAGCCGCTTACAGCTTGCCCTTGGTCGAGGGCAGGGCGTCCGCCGTGCGCGGATCGGTCTCTACGGCCATGCGCAGGGCGCGGGCGACGGATTTGAACGCGGCCTCGGCAATGTGGTGGCTGTTGATCCCGTGAATGCGGTCCACATGCAGCGTGATGCCGCCATGCGTCGAGAGTGCTTGGAAAAACTCGCGGACCAACTCGGTGTCAAAGGTGCCGATTTTGGCAGATGGGAAGTCGACGTTCCACACCAGAAACGGACGTGCGGAGAGGTCAAGCGCAGAGGAGATCTGTGTGTCGTCCATCGCCAAGGCGAAGTGGCCGTAGCGGCAGATGCCCTTTTTGTCGCCCAAGGCCTCCACGAGCGCCTGACCAAGGGCAATGCCTGTGTCCTCGACTGTGTGGTGGTCATCAATATGGGTGTCGCCCGTAGCGCGCACTGTCATGTCGATCAGGGAATGGCGCGACAGTTGATCGAGCATGTGGTCGAAAAAACCGACACCTGTTTCATTGTCGTACTGGCCTGTACCGTCGAGGTTGATCTCGACCGTGATTGCCGTTTCTGCGGTCTTGCGGGTGATTGATGCCTTGCGCATGCGGCTAATCCTCTTTGGTTTGGGGCGGTTATAGCCGCGTCGGGGCGCATTTGCCAAGCGGGTGTCGTGTGGGACAGGTCGCTGTGCTCAGGGTTGTGGCGCGCGGGGCACGTGGCTGTATCGCGGGTTTGCGGGCGTGGCGCTGTAGGCGTGGGCGCAAATCGCACTCGTTGGCATGTTTTCGCGCACCACAAGCGCCACGGAAATGCGTTAAGAAAAAATTCATTAAAAAGGAGGAAACCTGAGTTGATCAATCGTAAACGGAAGGTCTCCACATGCGCGTTCTCCTTTTAAATAGCGACCCTGAGACCTCGACGCGCTGGGCTGAGGCGCTTGTGGCGCGGGGGCATGAGACATTTACGGCTTACCTGCCCGAAGACGCGATGGAGATGCTGCGCAATGAGACCTTTGATTTGATGATCTTTGATATTCTGGTCGGAGATGGCAGTGGTTTGGGCGTGGCGCTTTTGGCTGAGTTCCATCAGCCGAATTGTGCGACGATGTTGGTGTCCAATTTCGACCCCGAGTTCCAACAAGAACTATTTTCGCGCCTGTCGAGTCTAAAGGCTGTTTTGGGACGCGGTTCGCCTGTGGAAGATCTCGTGACCTTTGCGGAAAGCTGCGTCGATGACGCTGGGCGTAAACAGGCAATGCCAAATCGGGCATCGCTCCCTGCCTGACGGTAGGGGGGTGGCACAGGTCAATCGGCACGAAATCAACTCACACAGACATATCGCGAGGCCACGAGGGCAAAGAGCGATGGGTGCTCTGATGCGCTGTCTGGTAAGCTCCCAATAAACCGCGAACATCATCCGAAGATGTGTCGCGCTACTGTCAAACTATTGAGAGAAATTGGAGCGGGCGAGGCGATTCGAACGCCCGACCCTAACCTTGGCAAGGTTATGCTCTACCCCTGAGCTACGCCCGCTCGGCGTGTCACCTGTAACGTTGGTGTCTTACGTTTCCCTTGGGGTTCCGATCAGATGACCGGAGGGAAAATTGGAGCGGGCGAGGCGATTCGAACGCCCGACCCTAACCTTGGCAAGGTTATGCTCTACCCCTGAGCTACGCCCGCTTCCTTGGGTGAGGTGGGATTTAGGACGTCACGCCGTTGGCTGCAAGAGGAAAATCGGGCAAATGCAGATTTTTTCTATTTCCCCTTAAAACAATGCGTGTCCAAGCACGGCCAAGGACAAGAATAGCAGCAAAAGATAAGTCATCAGAGCGCCGTAAAATCGCAGCTTGTATCCCGTGGAAAACTTGAGGCCGAAAAAGTTTGCGGCTCTCGTTGCCAAAAGCGCGACCCCCGCCCCATGCAGGACGAAGGCGGGTGCGCCTTGGGCTTCGGATAGGCCAATCAGGATGAGGGTGATCGGGGCATATTCGCTAAAATTACCATGCGCACGGATGCGGGTGTTGAGGTCAGCCTGTCCTCCGTCTCCCATCGAGATTTGATGCGCCTTGCGTCCTAAAGACACGTGTAGCGAGATGTAGGTGTAAAACAGGCCGATCAGGCCCGCATAGAGGGCGGTGATGTGAAACATGTGGTTCTCCTGTGTGCGCTATTGTTGCGCCATCTTTGCGGGGCGCGGAGGGCTTGTCCATCCAATACTGAACGGTTCGGTTTAGTGTTTTGCATCTGACAAAGAAAAGGGCGCCGCGATCTGCGACGCCCTCTTCGGAATTGGATCGGTGTAGATCCTATTCGAACTCGACCAAAAGGTCTTTGGCGTCGATCTGATCGCCAGGCCCGACATGCAGCGCCTTGACGGTGCCATCGGCTTCGGCGGTGATCGAGGTCTCCATTTTCATCGCCTCAATAGTCAAAAGCACATCGCCCGCTTTTACCTCTTGGCCCACGGCAACCGCGATTGTCGCCACAACGCCGGGCATGGGAGCACCAACATGGGTGGCGTTGCCGATCTCGGCTTTGGGTCGCGCGACTTTAGTTGCGGCGACGGAGCGGTCCGCCACGCGGACGGTGCGCGGTTGACCGTTCAGCTCGAAGAAGACTTTAACTTCGCCTTCTTCATTGGGTTCCGACAAGGTCTGGCAACGAATTTCGAGCGTTACACCCTTGTCGATCGAGACGGAAATCTCTTCGCCGGGTTCCATGCCGTAGAAGAAGTTTTGCGTTGGCAGGGCGCGAACAGGACCGTAGGTTTCGTGACGTGCGCGGTAGTCTGTGTAGACTTTCGGGTACATCAGGTAGCCGTTGAGATCCTCGTTGTCGATCTCGTCGCAGTCGAACTTGGCGCAAAGCTCGGCGCGGGTGGCCTCAAGGTCCACAGGGGCGAGGTGCTTACCGGGGCGTTCGATATTGGGTTTCTCGCCTTTCAGCACCTTTTTGACGATAGCTTCGGGGAAGCCGCCCGGAGGTTGGCCGAGGTTGCCGCGCATCATGTCAATAACGCTGTCGGGGAAGGCCACTTCGGTCTTGGGGTCTTCGACGTCCTTGCGGGTCAACCCTTGGCTTACCATCATCAATGCCATGTCTCCGACCACTTTTGAGGAGGGGGTCACTTTGACGATATCGCCGAACACCTGGTTGGCATCGGCATAGGCCTGAGCCACTTCGTGCCAGCGTTCTTCTAGGCCAAGCGAGCGGGCCTGTGCTTTGAGGTTGGTGAACTGACCGCCGGGCATTTCGTGGAGATAGACCTCGGAGGCGGGAGATTCGAGACCCGATTCAAACGCGGAATACTGGTGGCGCACGGCCTCCCAGTAGTTGGACATTTCGCGGATCGCGGCGATATCCAGACCGGTGTTGCGGTTCGAGAAGCGTGTGGCCTCGACGATGGAGCCAAGGCAAGGCTGTGACGTGCCGCCAGAGAAGGCGTCCATGGCTGCATCCACCGCGTCCACGCCCGCGTCTGCGGCGGCGAGGATGGTCGCCCCTGCGATGCCCGACGTGTCGTGTGTGTGGAAGTGGATGGGCAAGCCGACCTCTTCCTTGAGGGCTTTGATCAGCATGGCGGCTTGGGTTGGCTTGAGCAGACCTGCCATGTCTTTGAGGCCAAGGACGTGAGCGCCTGCGGCCTTCAGGTCTTTACCCATCTGGACGTAATACTTCAGGTCATACTTGGGCCGCGTGGGGTCAAGTAGGTCGCCTGTGTAACAAATGGTGCCTTCGCAGACCTTGCCGCTTTCAATCACGGCATCCATCGCCACGCGCATGTTTTCGACCCAGTTGAGACTGTCGAACACGCGGAAGACATCGACACCCGTCTCGGCGGCCTGTGCCACGAAGCTTTGCACCACGTTGTCGGGGTAGTTGGTGTAGCCGACGCCGTTGGAGGCGCGCAGCAACATCTGCGTCATGATGTTGGGCATTTTCTCGCGGATATCGCGCAGGCGCTGCCACGGGCATTCCTGCAAGAAGCGATAGGCCACGTCAAAGGTCGCCCCGCCCCAACATTCAACGGAGAACAGTTGCGACAGGTTGGAGGCATAGGCGGGAGCGGCGTTGATCATGTCGATCGAGCGCATCCGCGTGGCCAGAAGCGACTGGTGGCCGTCACGCATGGTGGTGTCGGTGATCAAAAGCTGTTTCTGAGCGAGCATCCAGTCGGCCACGGCCTGCGGGCCTTTGGCTTCCAAAAGCTGGCGTGTGCCTGCGGGGGGCACGGCGTTGTGGGCCTTGGGTGGAATGGGCTTGCGGGCCTCGGCGGCGGGTTGGCTGCGCCCGATGGTTTCGGGGTGGCCGTTCACGGAGATATCCGCGAGGTAGGTCAGCAGTTTGGTGGCGCGGTCGCGACGCGGTTTGAAGTCAAACAGCTCGGGCGTCTCGTCAATGAACTTGGTGGAGTATTCATTGTTGAGGAAGGTCGGGTGCTTGAGCAGGTTTTCCACAAAGGCGATGTTGGTCGACACGCCACGGATACGGAATTCGCGCAAGGCGCGGTCCATACGGGCAATCGCCGCTTCGGGCGTGCGCGCCCATGCCGTCACCTTGGTCAGCAAACTGTCGTAATAGCGCGTAATCACAGCGCCCGAATAGGCGGTGCCGCCATCAAGGCGGATGCCCATGCCTGTGGCCGAGCGGTAGGTGGTGATACGGCCATAGTCGGGAATGAAGTTGTTGGTGGGGTCTTCGGTGGTCACACGACACTGGATCGCGTGGCCGTCGAGTTTCACATCATATTGCGAGGCAACGCCTGTGGCGGCGGTGAGTGATTTGCCCTCCGCGATCAGGATCTGGGCGCGCACAATGTCGATGCCCGTGACTTCCTCGGTGATGGTGTGTTCCACTTGGACGCGTGGGTTCACTTCGATGAAGTAGAATTTGCCGCTGTCCATATCCATGAGGAACTCGACCGTGCCGGCGCATTCGTAATGCACATGCTCACAGATACGCTTGCCCAAGGCGCACAGTTCTTCGCGTTGGGTTTCTGACAGATAGGGGGCAGGGGCGCGTTCGACCACTTTCTGGTTGCGGCGCTGCACCGAACAGTCGCGCTCGTAGAGGTGGTAGATGTTGCCTTGGCTGTCGCCGAGGATTTGCACCTCGACGTGACGGGCCCGCACGATCATTTTTTCGAGGTAGCCCTCGCCATTGCCAAAGGCGGCTTCGGCTTCGCGACGGCCTTCCTTGACCTTTTCTTCCAACTCTTCGGCGTTGAACACGGGGCGCATCCCGCGTCCGCCACCACCCCAAGAGGCTTTGAGCATCAGGGGAAAGCCGACCTTTTCGGCCTCTTTGCGGATCGCGTCGAAATCATCGCCGAGCACTTCGGTGGCGGGAATGACGGGCACACCCGCTTCCATCGCCACTTTGCGGGCCGAGGCCTTGTCACCAAGCTCGCGCATGGTTTTGGCCTTGGGCCCGATAAAGGTGATGCCTGCATCGGTACAGGCATCCACAAAGTCGGGGTTTTCCGACAGAAGGCCGTAACCGGGGTGGATCGCATCGGCGCCGCAGGCCTTGGCCACACGGATGATTTCCTCGATGGACAGATAGGCCGCAACCGGCCCCATGCCTTCGCCGATCTTGTAGGCCTCATCCGCTTTGAAGCGGTGCAGGGACAGTTTGTCCTCTTCGGCGTAAACTGCCACGGTGCGTTTCCCGAGTTCGTTGGCTGCGCGCATAATGCGAATGGCAATCTCACCGCGGTTGGCGATAAGAACCTTTTTGAAGTCGGGCATGGTGGCAGTCTCCATCGTGCATAAGGTGTTTAATTTACGGTAGACTAGGGTTTTCTGCGGTGCAGTAAATCCCTAAATCTACATAGTTGGGCCGATGAATACTGTTAGCGCGATCAAAAGAAAAGGGCAGCTATGAAAGCCGCCCCTTTTGGTGAGTGATCTGTCCGTGGGTCGAAACTTACGCTGGGGCAGGTTTGTGCGGCGTGATGCGCGACTCCAATGGGATTTCCTCAAGCAAGAAGGCAAAGAACAGTCCCGTGACCGCCAATGCGGTGGCAATCGCGTAGACAGGGCGCAGGGCGGTGGACACGGATTGCGCGAGCACGGCTTGGGCCTCGGCTGGCAGGGCGGCGAGGCGCTGAGGCCCCAGTTCTGCGACATTTCCCAGACCCGGGATGTCGATCCCTCCCATTGATGCGGCCAACCGTGTGGCAAATAGCGCCCCGAACAGGGCCACCGCTATGGAGCCGCCCACTTGGCGAAACATCAGACCCGCGGCGGTCGCTGTGCCTAGCATTTCGCGCGGAGCGGCGTTTTGGACAGCGGTTGTCACCACAGGGAAGATCGTTCCCATCCCCGCGCCCACCGCGACCAGCGAAGCCCAAAGTTGCCATGAGGGCAGGTCCGCCGACAGACGCGTGAGTGACAAAAGGCCAAGCGAGGCCAGAGTGAGGCCGATGATCGGCAAGCGGCGGTATTTGCCCGTAGCGGTCATGAAGCGGCCTGAAATTGTGGAGGCGCTCAAGATACCAAAGGTCATCGGGATCAGTTGCAGCCCCGATGCGGTGGCGCTCGCGCCTTTGGCCAGCTGCAAATACACAGGGATAAAGGTCAGAGCCCCGAACATCATTGCGCCAGAGATGAAGGAAATCACAGATGTGACCCAAAAGGTGTTCATCTTGAACAGGGCAAGAGGCAGGATCGGGTCAGCGGCGCGGGTTTCGGCAATCAAGAACAGGGCGAGTGCGGTTGCGAACAGCGCCATGAGGCCAAGCGATTGTGGAGCACTCCATGGGAATTGCGTGCCTGCGAGAGAAGTCAGCAGAACCACAGAGGCGAGGGTGATGGAGAGGGTCAAAGCGCCGAACAGGTCGATTTTCGCCCGTTCGCGTTTGCCTGTGGGTTTGAACCCGTAGGCAAACCCCGCAAGCGCCAAGAGGCCAAAGGGCAGGTTGATGTAGAAAATCCAGTGCCATGTGAAGACGTCCACGAACCAGCCGCCAAGCAGCGGTCCCGCAACGGAAGACAGGCCGAATACGCCCGCAAAGACGCCTTGGATCTTGCCGCGATCCTTGGGAGCGATCACGTCACCGATGATGGAGAGAGCCAGAACAAAGAGGCCACCGCCGCCCAAACCTTGCAGGGCGCGGGCGAGAATGAGAAAGAGCATCGAGGTGGCCATGCCGCACAGTGCCGATCCGATCAGGAACAGGCTGACCGAGAAAAACACCACATTGCGCCGCCCGAACGTGTCACCAAGTTTGCCGTAAAGCGGGGCCACGACCGTGGAGGCGAGAATATAGGCGGTGACGACCCATGACAGGTGATCAAGCCCGCCCAAATCCGCCACGATAGTGGGCAGAGCGGTGGAGACGATAGTTTGATCAAGGGCCGCGAGCAGCATCAAAACGGCGACCGATCCGATGACAAGACGCACCGAGGTTTCGGGCGCGCCATCGGGGGTTTGGGGCGCAGGGGCATTTGTGGAGGCGTTCGACATAGGCGGCTCATTTCGTGCGGTTTGAGGTGTGCATTCTGGACGGTCTGGCGCGATTCCGCGTCGTTGTGGCTATATATGTGCTAATAGCATATATTTGACAATAGCACATTGTTGACAGGGGCACATAAAAATGACATCTCCCCGTTATGGATAAGATCAAAGCCTATGCCAAAGCCGACCCGCGGGTTCATCGTGGTGTTCCCGAATTCCTTGATAGTAAGGGGTTTTCCGAGGACGCTATTGGTGCATTGTTGGAATTTGATATGGCGCTGTTTCGGTGGCGGCGCATGGCCGAGCGCGGTGAATTCAAAGGCAAGGTCTTGGAGAACCTCGACGAAAAACTCGATCCCGCGATGCTTCAGGGCTTGTTGTCCGTGGCGCAGATCGGGTCTGGTTTGGGCCGTCACGCGGCGCAAGAGCCGACCATCGGTCTTGTCGCAGATGTGATGGCTGTGGACCCGTCGCGGGCGTCGCGGATCGTTGCGGGATTAGTTGAGCGCGGGTTTATTATGCGCTCCGCCGCACAGGATGACGCCCGCAAATCCATTTTGACGCTCACCCCCAAAGCGGGTGCGTTTCTGCGTCAATTCACACTTTCCAAATGGCACATCATGTCAGATGTTTTCGGGGCGTGGGAAGCCGATGAAATCGAAGTCTTTTCGCGCCTGATGCGGCGTTATGTGTCGGATGTTGTGCGAGTTGTCTCAGAAGAGAAAGACCCCACTCCAGAGGCAGAAAAGACCTAACCTCAGTTGATTTTTTCAGGCTGTGCCAGTGAGCGCGTGGCCATTCCAGACATCGCGCGCCGTGTCGCCTCGCGGGTGAGAATCTGCCGCGCTGGGCTGATTGCAATCGGTTGGCTCAGGTCTGGCGATAGCTCTCCCGCTGCGATCAGTGCATGGTACCGCGCACAGCACACGCGCAGAAATGAGGTGAAATTGCCAAGGTCATGATCGGCGTCCATCGCCTCATGCCAAAGGCGCGTGATCAACTGCGCCAAGGACAAGCCGTCACGTGCGCCGATTTCCTCTAAGGTTTCCCAAAAATGCGTCTCGATCCGAATAGAGGTCGCCACGCCGTCAATACGCAGGCTGCGCGTCCGGCTTTGCCAGAGCGTTGGGTCCGCGCCAATGAACAGTTCACACATCTCAGGTCCTCCCACCCGTTAAGTGTTGGTTTGATCGGCGGTGGCGACAGCTGTGCCCCGCCGATCATCTTGATGTTATAGCAATTTCATGAATTGCGCGAGCCAGTCGGGATGGGCAGGCCACGCGGGGGCGGTCACCAGATTGCCGTCTGTGACGGCGGCTGTGACCTCAATGTCGGCAAATGTTCCGCCCGCAGCGGTGACTTCAAAGGAGCACGCGGGATAGGCGGAGCAGGTCCGATCCTTCAAAACCCCTGCGGCAGCCAGTAGCTGTGCGCCGTGACAAATGGCGGCGACAGGTTTGTTGGCCTCAAAGAAATGCCGGATCATGTCGAGAACAGATGTGTTCAGGCGCAAATACTCCGGCGCGCGCCCGCCCGGGATGACCAAAGCGTCGTAATCCGACGCGGTGACATCCGCATAGGTCGCGGTCAGGGCAAAGTTGTGACCGGGCTTCTCGGAATAGGTTTGATCACCCTCGAAATCATGGATCGCCGTTTTCACAGTCTCTCCCGCCGCTTTGTCCGGACAGACAGCATCTACCGTATGTCCACAGGCCAAAAGGCACTGGAACGGCACCATCGTTTCATAGTCTTCGGTGTAATCACCCGTAATCATCAGAATTTTAGCCATCGTCTCTCCTCCCGTGTTGTCGATGTCGTGAGGTCAGCCTAGGCCAGAGCGACGCGGTGCGGGTGTTATTGGAATACTACGGTGTTTCAGAGCGGAAAGATGAGGAATGGTGAGAACATATGAAGAACGTGCTTTTCCTTGGCGCGGCTCTTCTATATCGTCGCGCCTATGAGCAGTTTCAGTGAAGACGACGCCTTCGAGGCCGCAGCCCCACCCGCAAACCGACCCTCCTTGAGCCAAATGGCGATGGGGGCGCGGCCAACGCCCTATCTGGACGGGCTGAACCCCGCACAGCGCGAGGCGGTTGAGACCTTGGACGGCCCTGTGTTGATGCTTGCGGGCGCGGGCACGGGGAAGACAAAGGCGCTGACCTGTCGCATCGCGCATCTGCTCAACACGGGGCGCGCGCGCCCCGATGAAATCCTCGCCGTGACCTTTACCAATAAGGCCGCCCGCGAGATGAAAGAGCGTGTTGCGGTCCTGATGGGGCAATCCGTCGATGGGGTGCGCTGGCTCGGCACCTTCCATGCGATTTGTGTCAAACAGTTGCGCCGCCACGCCGAATTGGTCGGGCTGAAGTCGAATTTCACGATTCTCGATACCGACGATCAAATTCGCCTGCTCAAACAGTTGATCCGTGCTGCGGATATGGACGAGAAACGCTGGCCTGCACGGCAACTTGCGGGACTGATTGACGGGTGGAAGAACAAGGCCCTGACGCCTGCCAAATTGGGGGCTGCCGATGAGGCGACGTTCAATGATCGTGGCAAGGCGCTATATGCGCAGTATCAACAGCGCCTCAAGGATCTGAACGCTTGTGATTTCGGTGATTTGCTTTTGCACATGGTCACGATTTTCCAAAATCACCCCGACCTGCTGGAGCAATATCAGCGGTGGTACAAATACATCCTCGTGGACGAGTATCAGGATACGAACGTGGCGCAATATCTGTGGCTGCGACTGTTGGCGCAAGGGCACCGCAATATCTGTTGCGTGGGGGATGATGACCAGTCGATCTACGGATGGCGCGGGGCCGAAGTGGGCAATATCCTACGGTTTGAAAAGGATTTTCCCGGAGCAAAGGTGGTGCGCCTTGAGCAGAACTATCGCTCGACCCCCCATATCCTCGCCGCTGCTTCAAGTGTGATTTCCGCCAACGCGGGTCGCTTGGGCAAAGAGCTTTGGACGGCAGAGCAAGACGGCGAACTGGTGCGTCTGATCGGCCATTGGGATGGCGAGGAAGAGGCGCGTTGGGTCGGTGAAGAGATCGAAGCGATGCACAGCGGCACGCGCTCGCGCCTGCGTAAATTCTCCCTTGATGAACAAGCCATTCTCGTGCGGGCCTCGCACCAGATGCGGGCCTTTGAGGATCGGTTTTTGACCATCGGATTGCCTTACCGTGTGATCGGTGGGCCGCGTTTCTATGAGCGGTTGGAAATCCGCGATGCGATGGCTTATTTCCGCGTGGTGATTTCACCCGAGGATGATCTGGCGTTCGAGCGGATCATCAACGTGCCCAAGCGCGGTGTTGGTGACAAGGCGATGGCGGATATTCAAATCACCGCCCGCACCAATGGCGTCTCGCTCAAAGAGGGCGCGCGGATCGCGGTGCAGGACGGGTTGCTCAAAGGCAAGGCCAAGACAGGCGTGGCGCAGTTGATTGATCAGTTGGATCGGTGGTCGTCGCTCTGTGTTCAACAGATTCGTGTCGATGGCGTGGCCGATGAGGACGCGGTGATCGAGCGTGACGAAGAACCCGCAGAAATTTCTCACGTCGAACTGGCCGAAATGATTCTCGACGAGAGCGGCTACACCACGATGTGGCAAAACGACAAGAATCCCGATTCCCCCGGCCGCCTTGAGAACCTCAAGGAACTCGTGAAGGCTCTGGAAGCCTTTGATAATCTCGGTGGCTTCCTCGAACACGTGTCTCTGATTATGGACAACAGCAGCGAAGAGCAGGGCGAAATGGTCACGATCATGACGCTGCACGGGGCCAAGGGTTTGGAGTTCCCCGTGGTGTTCCTGCCTGGTTGGGAGGAGGGGTTGTTCCCGTCCCAACGTTCAATGGATGAGAGCGGTCAGAAAGGCCTCGAAGAGGAGCGGCGTCTGGCTTATGTCGGCATCACGCGGGCCGAGGAGCTTTGCACGATTTCCTTTGCGGGCAACCGTCGTGTCTACGGACAATGGCAAAGTCAGCTGCCCTCTCGGTTTATCGACGAATTGCCGCCTGAACATGTCGATGTCCTCACGCCTCCGGGTCTGTATGGCGGTGGCTATGGCGCGGCCTCGTCAGGTGGTTTTGACAGCGGTGCCGCCAGTGGCATGTCAACAGGGTTCGAGGATCGCGTGTCAAAGGCCGATGGATATAATTCTCCGGGATGGAAGCGTCTGCAAAGCCGCAGTCAGCGCAGCGGTGCGGCCACCAATGTGCGTGCCTCCAAGGGGCGGATGGGTGGCGGGTCAATGACTATTGACGCCAAGGCGTCGGCGGTCTTCACCGTGGGCGACCGTGTTTTCCATAAAAAGTTCGGCTACGGGCAAGTGATGGAACTCGATGGCGATAAGCTGACCATTGATTTCGACCATTCGGGCGAAAAGAAATTGGTCGCGAGCTTCGTGGTCCCTGCGGACAAAGCGGGCGACGTCCCATTTTAGGGCCGCTTGTTTCCCTGCATTCTTTGTAAATTCTGATGAGTGGCGCATAGAGCCAGATCGAGACTGTTGTCGTCTCGAATGTGTCGTTGTGTGCGATGCATTGATGTTTGCCTGCTCCCTTGGTGCCTAAGCCTCAGACGTAAAAAAGCGGTGATGTCAGGGAGGAGGAGAGACATCACCGCTTTTTAGCACACGATCTCTCAGGGAGGAGGAGAGAAATCGATCTGTGGTGGAGCGCGAAGCTCCGAATTATGTGCGGCGATGCAGGGAGGAGGAGAGCATCGCCGCTCTGGTCTTCGGGGCCCTAAGGGAGGAGGAAGGAGCCCGAATTCCGGTTGTAGGTGCGGTAACATCAGGGAGGAGGAGAGATGCTACCGCTTCGATCAGAACCCCAGGGAGGAGGAGAAGGGTCCGATTTCGAAACTCTTAGTTGCCGTAAGCTGCCTCGTAGGCGACGGACTTGATTGTGGAGCGGGCGAGGCCCAGATCGGCCAGATCGCGGTCGCTCAGGTCGCTCAATTCGTTCATTGTTTCGCGGTACACTGTGTAGCGTGCATAACGCTCGGCAATGTTTGCGAAGAGACCGAAGAGACCAGCAGAAGCGGGTGCGATAACGCGGATGTTATTTACGTAAGCCATTGTGCTTTTACCTTACTGTGTGTGACGGCAACTGCCTGTCGGTGTTCCGGGTAGATGATCGGGTCTGTCATTCGACGTTGTGTCCCGTTCGTCTTGTTGTCCTTAAGATGGGGGAAATGCTGCGGATGCACAATCCACCGTCTCGTCATTGCCGCTATGCAGAAAATGCATGACCAATACTGACCTAATTTGAAAGCGCTTTGGCCTATTGTTGTCCGAATGGACAATAATCGGGGCTGTATCGAGGGTATTTGGTGGAAAATCCCGCCTGAAAGGCCTATCTCAAGGGCGAATAGGGAAAAGGGGATGACCAATATGCCCGCATTACATGACAGAATCATGACGCTTTTAGATGGGATCTTGCTTCCGGATGGAACGAGCCTTGCGTCGGGGGGGCGAATCCGCGCGTTGAGTGAGCAGGGGGGTAAGGTCAGTTTCGTGATTGAAGCACCCGATGCCGCAGCCGCGCGCGCATGGGGGCAGGCCCAAGCACAGGCGAAAGCCGCGATAGAGGCCCTTGAGGGGGTGTCGTCCGTTTCTATTGTCATGACCGCGCATGGCCCCTCGGGCAGTGCTGCGCCATCTGCGTCACCTGCGCGCGCGACCCCGAACGGTGAGCCGCCAAGTCTCAAGATCGGGCGACACCCCACGCCGCAGCAGGGCAAATCCAAGCCCTCGGGTATTAAGAGCATTATTGCGGTTGCCTCAGGGAAGGGGGGCGTTGGGAAATCCACCGTTTCCGCAAACCTCGCTGTCGCCTTGGCCAAACAGGGCCGCAAGGTGGGTCTGCTGGATGCGGATATATATGGACCCAGTCAGCCGCGCATGATGGGTGTGACCAAGCGGCCCGCGTCGCCTGATGGCGAAACCATTGAGCCGCTGCACGCGCATGGCGTTACGATGATATCCATTGGTCTGATGATTCAGGACGGCGAAGCTGTGGTCTGGCGCGGTCCGATGTTGATGGGCGCGATGCAGCAAATGCTCGGTCAGGTCGCATGGGGCGAATTGGATGTCTTGCTGATCGACATGCCGCCCGGCACCGGCGATGTGCAGCTGACGCTGTGCCAGAAAACCGAACTGACGGGTGCCTTGGTGGTCTCGACGCCACAAGACGTGGCCTTGATCGACGCGCGGCGCGGTATTTCGATGTTTGAAAAACTGAAAGTGCCTGTGCTTGGTCTCATTGAGAACATGTCAACGTATGTCTGTCCCAAGTGTGGCCATGAGGAGCATCTTTTCGGTCATGGCGGCGTCAAAGAGGAAGCCGAGAAGATGGGGGCGCCCTTCCTTGCGCAGTTGCCTTTGGCGCTTGATACACGTGTGGCGGGGGATGAGGGGGTGCCGATTGCGGCGACCGATAGTCCTCTGGGTGAGCCCTATATGCAGTTGGCCGCACGGCTCGTTGCCGGGGGCATCGCCTAAGCACCGCCTGCTCGGGCCACGACTTATATATATGACGGCGCATGTCGTTTTATCCGAAAGCCGCCGCGTGGAGTTTTGCTCTGCGCGGCGGTTTCATGTTTGCGGCGGGCTTCGTTGATCTCGCGTTGTGGGTCGTCAGTGTCGCGATCTGCTGTTCTGGCGTCTATGGGAATTCATGGAACGATCTCTCCTCGCTGTCTGGGAATGCATGGTATTTGCGGGAAATCGCGGGATTATCCCCAAAAACGAATCACTTTCCTGTGGATAACTCCGTGGAGAGTTCCTATTTGGGGGTGGGTTTGGAAGTTTTTTCGGGCGGAGTTGCGGGAAAATCTGATGCACTTGGTGATACTATATGTGGTGCTGATTGTTCCTACTTCGTCAAATTGTGGTAAATATTTTGTGACTTCTCGCTACTATGTCTAGGTTTCGGGTGCCTTGAAATCCCACATCTGGTGTCCTGTGTGTAAAAAATCCATTGATTACCATGAATTCCCGTGACATGTTGTTTGTATCCGGTGAGACGGGAATGAGCGGCGCATACAAGACCGCGAATAAAACAAAACAAAAAGTCAGGCTTCATACAGGCACCTCTCTCACCAGAACAACGAGATCCGGCGCGCGAGCGAGCAGACATCCCCCCAGGTGGCGCGCGCAGTCGGACATCCCCGGAAACGGGACGAGGGCGGCGGATTGAGCAGTGGCAGCAGCTCGGTTCGCCGTTCCCCATTTCAGGCCCCTGTTTTTCGACACGCCGTTGGGGGCGACAGATTTTTCGGGTCGACGGACCCGCCCGATGAGTAGGGCCGCGAGGCCCGCAAAGTAATGATAGGAGCCATAATTTGGCTGGCATGTTCATAGGCGAACACACCTTTAAGGTGGACGGTAAGGGGCGCGTGTCGATCCCTGCCGATTTTCGTCGTGAACTCGAAGAGGGCGATCCTCTGTCAAGCCAAACGGGCCGCCCGCGCATGGTCATCGTCTACGGCCATGATGCTCAAAAACAACTCATCGTTCACACCTATGAAGGCTACAAGGCCCTCGCCGCAGATATTGCGGCCCTGCCGCGTGGCTCTGAAAAGCGTAAAATCATGCAGCGGATGATCCTCAACCGTGCCCGCCCCACCGAAGTGGATGCGGATGGTCGTTTGGTTCTGCCGCAGCCTTTGCGCGACAAGATCGGTCTCGACGGCACTGCGTATTTCGCGGGCATGGGCGAGACCTTTGAAATCTGGAAGCCGGAGACCTTCGAGGTTGAAGACGCCAAAATCACCGATGGATGGTTGGCGGAGCAGGGCGACGATTTCGATCCGCTCTCCTTACTTGATGATCTAGGAGCATAGGCCATGTCCGAGGCTGCCACCTCCCCTGACGCGCCGCATATTCCGGTTCTTTTGCGTCCGCTTTTGCGTGAATGTGCGCCGATTTCGGGCCGTTGGCTCGACGGGACATTCGGTGCGGGTGGCTATACCAAGGGGCTGTTGGCGGCAGGGGCGGATCACGTCATCGGCGTGGATCGCGACCCACTGGCGCATGATTTGGCATCCGAATGGATCAAGGACTACGATGATCGCATTTCGCTCACGCTCGGCACGTTCTCGCGCCTTGATGAGTATGCCTCCGATCTGGATGGTGTCGTGCTTGATCTCGGCGTGTCCTCCATGCAGCTCGACCTCGCGGATCGCGGGTTTTCGTTTATGAAAGACGGCCCGCTCGACATGCGGATGAGCCAAGACGGTCCAACGGCTGCCGATTTCGTCAATGAGGCCTCGACCGAAGAGATCGCCGACGTGCTGTTTCACTACGGCGAGGAGCGTCAGTCGCGTAAAATCGCCAGTGCCATTGTGATGGATCGTGAGAAAAAAGCGCCCTTCGAGACGACATTGCAGCTTGCCAGCCTGATCGAGCGGTTGTTGCCGCGCAAAAAGCCGGGTCAAAGTCATCCCGCGACCCGCGCCTTTCAGGCAATCCGTATCCATATCAATGACGAGTTTGGCGAGTTGATCGCGGGTCTTGAGGCGGCAGAGCGGGCATTGAAACCCGGTGGGCAGTTGGCCGTTGTGACCTTTCACTCGCTTGAAGATCGCGTTGTGAAGCGCTTCTTCCAACAACGTGCCTCGACAGGGGGCGGTGGCTCGCGCTATGCTCCTGTTCAAGAGGTGAAAACACCCGGATTTGAGCAGTTATCCAAGGCAATCGGCCCTGATGATGACGAGTTGGACGTGAACCCGCGTGCGCGGTCTGCCCGTTTGCGGGTGGGGCGGCGCACCGATGCGCCCGCCGTTCCATCTGATCGTGCCGTTTTGGGGCTGCCCAAGCCGCTTTTGGACCGAGGGAATGTGTGATGCGGGCGTTCTATATTGTCATTTCGGGTCTTGTCGTGATGGGGCTCGCGTTTTGGGCCTATAACGAAAACTACCGCACCCAACAGGTGTTGCGCGAAGTCTCGAGCCTTCAACGTCAAATCGGCCACCAACGCGAAGAACTGGCTGTTCTTAAAGCAGAATGGGCCTATCTCAATCGTCCCGAACGGCTGCGCGATCTGGCGTCGATCAACTTTGACCGTCTGGGTTTGCTGCCGTTCATGCCCGAGCAATTCGGCCGCGTTGATCAGGTCAGCTTCCCCCAAGATAACGATGTTTTGGGCGAAATCGAGGGTATCTACGATGTCGTGGGCCGTGTGGAGGATGCTGAGTAATGACGATCCGGACCCCGCTTCGCCCACTTGCTCGCATTCTTAAAGCCCGCCAGAAAGGCGAGAATCCCGATACGATCGAGCGTGAGAACCTGCGTTTGCGTCACGAGGAAATGCGTGACAAATCGCGTTTGCGCGCCGAGGGGCGTTTGCTGTTCCTTGGCCTTGGCTTTGTCTCTGCGTTTCTTGTCGTTGGTCTGCGCATGGGGCAGGTGGCTGCAACGGTGCCCGAAGAGCCTCGTGCCGTTACTTCCGGCACGCCGATCCTCGCGCAACGCGCCGACATTGTAGATCGCAATGGCCGTATCTTGGCGACCAACCGCACCACGCATTCTCTTTACGCACAGCCTCACGAAATGGTCGACCCGCTCAATGCAGCGCGTCAACTGGCCCGTATTTTTCCCGATCTCGACGAGGATCGTTTGATCAAGGATTTTACGGGAAAGCGTAAGTTCTTGTGGATCAAGAAGAAAATTGCGCCCGAACAACAACAGGCCGTCCATGATATTGGCGAGCCGGGTCTTTTGTTCGGCCCGCGCGAAGAGCGCCTTTATCCCAACGGCAAACTCGCTGCGCATATCCTTGGCGGGACGAAGTTTGGCCGCGAGGGCGTTATGAGCGCCGAGATTGTCGGGCAGTCTGGCATCGAGCGGTTCCGCGACGAGTATTTGCGTGATCCGGCCAACGGCGATGCGCCCTTGCAATTGTCGCTTGATTTGACGGTGCAATCGACGGTGCGCGAAGTGCTTTATGGTGGGATGCGGATGCTCGACGCCAAAGGGGCGACGGCGGTGATGATGGATGCGCATACGGGCGAGATTATCTCGATGGTGTCGCTGCCCGATTTCGATCCTAACTCGCGTCCTGAATATTTCAGTGGCAACAATCCTGCCGACAACCCGCGTTTCAACCGCGCGGTGCAGGGGGTTTATGAGCTTGGCTCGACGTTCAAGATTTTCGCTGCCGCGCAAGCGATGGAATTGGGCTTGGCCAATCCCTCGACCCAGATCCCTGCAACGCCGCCGTTTCGGTGGGGCAAGCATAAAATCCGTGAGTTCGAAAACCACAACTACGGCCCGACTCTGAGCCTGCGCGATATGATCGTGAAGTCCTCCAACGTGGCGACTGCTCACGTGGCACAGCAAATCGGTGTCACCCGTCAGCAGGAATTCCTCAAATCGCTCGGCTTTTTTGATCCGACGCCCGTTGAGTTGATCGAAGCCAAAGGGGCCAAGCCGTTGTTGCCGCCCAAATGGTCGGAATTGTCGACGTTGACCATTTCTTTCGGTCACGGTCTGTCGGCCTCGCCGCTGCACTTGGCGACCGCCTATGCGTCGCTGTTGAACGGCGGCACGCGTGTTACGCCAACCCTGCTTAAGGTCGAAGGATTTGCGCCTAAAGGCCCGCGCATTGTGCGTCCTGAAGTTTCCGCAGCGGCGCGTGAAATGCTGCGTGCGGTTGTGCATGAGCCCGCAGGGACAGCAAATTTTGCCGAGGTTGCAGGCTACCGTGTCGCAGGGAAAACAGGCACCGCAGACAAGCCACGTGAAAATGGCCGTGGTTATTATGAAGACAAAACCATCACCACCTTTGCCTCGATCTATCCTGCCGACGATCCGCGCTACGTCTTGGTCGTCACCTTGGATGAAGCGGTGGAGACAACTGGTGTGAAGCCACGGCGCACCGCGGGGTGGACCGCCGTTCCTGTGGCTGCCGAAATCATCCGACGCACATCGCCGCTTTTGGGGTTGAGACCAGAGATTGAATCTGTTGCGCAAGGTGGGGTAACACTGACCGCAACACGATAGCGAACAGCGACAATCAACAAAGGCAGGCGCGGCAATGGTGAAATCTCTTTCCGAGTTAGGGTTAACCGCGCAGGGGGGCAAGGATGCCCATGTCACGGGCCTGTCCGTGGATAGCCGCGATACCCTTGACGGCCATCTGTTTGCCGCTTTGCCGGGGGCGCATGTTCACGGCGGCGAGTTCATCGAATACGCGTTGCGCATGGGCGCGCGGGCGATTCTGACCGATCCTGAAGGTGCGAAACTGGCGGCCGATGCGATCCAAACCTATGCGCCTGCATTGGTCGTTGTGGAAGACCCGCGTCAGGCCTTGTCCTATGCTGCCGCTCTGTTCTTTGGGCGTCAGCCAGATACGATGGTGGCTGTCACTGGCACCAATGGCAAAACATCCGTGGCGAATTTCACCCGTCAGATCTGGCAGATCATGGGCGCGCGGGCGATCAATATCGGCACCACGGGTGTCGAGGGCGATTGGCAAGCGCCAAGTCCGCACACTACGCCCGAGCCGATCACCTTGCACCGATTGCTCTCGCAAGCGGCACTCGCGGGCGTCACCCACGGGGCGATGGAAGCCTCAAGCCACGGGTTGTCGCAACGGCGTCTTGATGGCGTGCGGCTGACCTCTGCGGCATTCACGAATTTTACCCAAGATCACCTTGATTACCACGAGACCTTCGAGGCCTATTTCGCGGCCAAGGCAGGGTTGTTTACTCGCGTGTTGCCCGATGACGGCGTGGCGGTGATCAATATCGACGATCCGAAGGGAATGGAGCTTGAAGCCATCTGCGCCGAGCGCGGCATCGACGTGATGCGGGTCGGGCGCTCGGATGCCGCGGACTTGCGGGTGGTCGGTCAGCGGTTTGACGCGACGGGTCAGGATGTGCGGGTGGATTTCGTCGGTAACATTTCTCAAATCCGTCTTGATCTGATCGGCGGATTTCAGGCCGACAACGTGATCGCTGCGGCGGGATTGTGCATGACCAGTGGCGCGGACCCTGACGAGGTATTCTCCTGTCTGGCGGAACTCAAAGGCGTGCGCGGGCGCATGGAACATGCGGCGACACGCGAAAACGGCGCGGCAGTCTTTGTCGATTACGCGCACACCCCCGATGCGGTCGCCACGGCGATCAAGGCGCTGCGCCCTCATGTTATGGGGCGTGTTGTTGCCATCATCGGTGCAGGCGGGGATCGGGATAAGACCAAGCGTCCCCTGATGGGGCAAGCTGCGCGTGAGAACGCGGATTTGGTGATCGTCACCGATGACAACCCGCGATCCGAGGATGCGGCAGCGATCCGCGCGGAAGTGATGCTCGGCGCGGGTGAGGCCATCGAAGTGGGTGATCGCGCCGAGGCGATATTGCGCGGCGTTGACGCGCTGCAATCTGGAGATGCGCTTTTGATTTGTGGCAAGGGGCATGAGACGGGGCAGATCGTGGGCGACACGGTCTATCCGTTTGATGATGTGGAACAGGCCTCCGTCGCTGTGGCGGCGTTGGATGGTGCAATATGAACGTGCTGTGGACGAGCGGCGAGATCGCCGCAGCCACGGGCGGACGCGCCACGGCACAGGTCGATATCTCGGGCGTCTCGATTGATACGCGCACCATCGGCGCGGGTGATTTGTTCGTGGCGCTCAAGGCGGCGCGGGATGGCCATGACTTTGTCGCGGCGGCTTTGGCGAATGGTGCCGCGGCGGCCCTTGTGACCCATGTGCCCGAGGGCGTGGATGCTGATGCGCCCTTGATCATTGTGGATGAGGTTCTGCCTGCTTTGGAGCGTTTGGGCGCTGCGGCGCGTGCGCGGGTTTCGGGCAAGGTGATCGGCGTGACTGGGTCGGTCGGTAAAACCTCGACCAAGGAAATGCTGCGCGCGATTTTGCGCGGTCAGGGCAAGGTCCATGCTGCCGAGGCGTCTTATAACAACCATTGGGGTGTGCCGCTCACGCTCGCCCGTATGCCCGCCGATACCGACTTTGCGGTGATCGAAATTGGCATGAACCATCCCGGTGAGATTGCGCCCTTGGCGCGTTTGGCGCGCCCACATGTGGCGATGATCACGACGGTGGCCGCGGCCCACATGGCTGCGTTTGATAATCTTGAAGGCATTGCCGTTGAAAAAGCCGCTATCTTTGACGGGCTTGAGGCGGGTGGCGTGGCCGTCATCAATGGCGATCTTAGCGTGACGCCTGTTTTGACGGCGGCGTGGGGTGGGGCGACGATCACTTTCGGCGAGTTGCCCGAAAACGATGCGCATTTGACCTCTGTGCGCTTGGCCAATGATGTGACTGTGGGCGAGGCGGAGATCGACGGCGAGGTGCAACTGTTCCGCCTGTCGACCGCAGGACGCCACTTTGCCACCAACGCGGTGGGATGTTTGGCCGTGGTGCAGGCTTTGGACGCCGATGTGACGATGGCGGCCCGCGATCTGGCGCTTTGGGCCCCGCCCGAGGGGCGCGGGGCGCGAGAGATCATTTTGCTTGATCCTGTCGAGATCGACCAGACGATGGTGCTCCTTGACGATGCGTTCAACGCCAACCCGACCTCGATGGTCGCAAGCCTCGAGGTGCTTGCTGCCGCTCAGGTCACTGATGGCGTGGGGCGGGTGTCCAAGGGGCGGCGTGTGGCGTTCTTGGGGGATATGTTGGAACTGGGCGCGAGCGAGGTCGTGGATCACGCGGCGCTTGCAAATCTCTCTTATATTGATGCCATTGATGTTGTGCATTGCGTCGGTCCGCTGATGGCGCATCTGTTCGAGGCACTGCCTGCACATAAACGTGGGCAGCGTTACGATCAGGCCACCGATGCGCTACGCGATCTCAAAGGGCTGATTGATGCGGGCGATGTGGTCTTGGTGAAGGGCTCGAAGGGGTCGCGCGTCAGCTTGCTTGTTGACGCGATCAGAAACTTGGGGCATCCGCTGCCTAACGAAGAACAAGAGGTATAATGGTCACATGCTGTATTGGTTGACTGGACTTTCGGATGGCGGGGATGTTTTCAACCTGTTTCGCTACATCACGATGCGGGCAGGCGGAGCGTTTTTCACCGCTCTGATTTTCGGGTTCATCTTTGGACGTCCCCTCATCAACCTGCTGCGCCGTCGCCAAGGCAAGGGCCAACCCATTCGCGAAGATGGTCCCGAAGGACATTTCGCCAAGGCGGGAACTCCGACGATGGGCGGGCTGTTGATCCTGACCGCCTTGCTCACCTCGACCTTGCTCTGGGCGCGGCTTGATAATCCCTATGTGTGGATTGTGCTCTTCGTCACCATTGCCTACGGCGCTATCGGATTTGCCGATGATTATTCCAAAGTGTCCAAAGCCACCACGGCGGGCGTGTCGGGTAAGGTACGGCTTTTGCTTGGTTTTCTTATCGCATTCGTCGCTTCTATTTGGGCGGCCTATGTGCATCCCGACGAGTTGTCCAACCAACTGGCGCTGCCTGTCTTCAAAGACCTGTTGGTGAATTTCGGCTATTTCTACATCCCCTTTGCCATGTTCGTCATTGTCGGTGCGGCCAACTCCGTGAACCTCACCGATGGTCTCGACGGCTTGGCGATTATGCCCGTGATGATTGCGGCTGGCACGCTTGGCGCAATTGCCTATGTCGTGGGACGCGTCGATTTTACTGAATACCTCGGCCTGCACTACGTTCCAGGCACGGGGGAGCTGTTGGTGTTTGTTGCGGCACTCATCGGCGGAGGCTTAGGCTTTCTGTGGTATAACGCACCACCCGCCGCTGTGTTCATGGGCGACACGGGGTCTTTGGCGCTTGGCGGCGCTTTGGGCGCGATTGCCGTGGCCACCAAGCACGAAATCGTTCTGGGCATCGTTGGCGGCCTGTTTGTGGTCGAGGCGTTGTCGGTGATTATTCAGGTGCTGTATTTCAAGCGCACGGGCAAACGCGTGTTCCTGATGGCACCGATCCATCACCACTATGAGAAAAAGGGTTGGGCCGAGCCTACGATTGTGATCCGCTTCTGGATCATCTCGCTTATTCTCGCGCTGATCGGTTTGGCTACGCTCAAACTGCGCTAAGGCGCGGATTTTTGACCTGACATTTGACATCTTGGAGAGACTGCCATGATCCCCGTTCTTGAATACGAAGGCCGCAAGGTCGCTGTTTTGGGGCTTGGCCGCTCGGGACTGGCCACAGCGCGCGCACTCAAAGAGGGCGGGGCTGAGGCGCTGTGTTGGGATGACAGTGTCGAGGCCCGCGAAGGGGCCGCGGCAGAGGGGTTCACGATCCATGACTTGACCAAACAGGGCGCGTTTGACGGCGTGGCCTGTCTTGTCGTCAGTCCGGGCATTCCCCATCTCTATCCCGAACCGAATAGGGTGATCGCCTTGGCGTGGGACGCGGGTGTCCCCGTGGACAACGATATCGGCTTGTTCTTTCGTTCCTTGGGGCAGGGCGACTGGATGGAGCATGACACGCCGCCACGGGTGATCGCGGTGACTGGCTCCAACGGCAAATCGACAACATCCGCCCTGATCCACCATATTCTGACCGAGAACGGCACCCCCGCGCAATTAGCGGGCAACATCGGGCGTGGCGTGTTGGATATTGAAGCCCCGATTGAAGGCGAAGTGATCGTGTTGGAGCTGTCGTCGTATCAGACCGATCTGGCCCGTGCGCTGACCCCTGATGTGGCGGTGTTCACCAATCTGTCGCCCGACCACCTTGATCGTCACGGCGGCATGGGCGGTTATTTCGCGGCCAAGCGGCGCTTGTTTGCGGAGGGTGGCCCAGACCGCGCCGTGATCGGGGTTGATGAGGTTGAGGGGCGGTATCTGGCCAATCAACTCGTTGAGGGGCTTGAGGATGCCCGTCTGATCCGTATCTCTGCCGAGCGCAAACTCACCACGGGGTGGACGGTCTTTGCACGCAAGGGGTTTCTGTCCGAATGGCGCAAGGGGCGGCAAACCACCTCGATTGACCTGCGCGGCATCGACGGGTTGCCCGGTGCGCATAACCACCAAAATGCTTGCGCAGCCTATGCCGCGTGTCGCTCGATCAACATTGCCCCCAAGACGATTGAAAAGGCGCTTGGCTCCTTTAAGGGGCTGCCGCATCGGTCGCAAATGGTCGGGGAAAAGGACGGGGTGAAATTCGTCAACGACAGCAAGGCCACCAATGTCGATGCCGCCGCCAAGGCGCTTCAAGCCTTCCCCCGTATCCGATGGATTGCGGGCGGGATGGGTAAAGATGGCGGGATCGCTGATTTGGCGCCGCATCTGGGCGCCGTGGCTAAGGCCTATCTCATCGGCTTTTCGGCGCGGGATTTTGCGCTGCAACTGGGGGATACGCCCTATGAGATTTGCGAAACGATGGCTGTGGCTGTGGCGCGTGCTGCGGAGGAGGCCGAGGCGGGCGATACTGTGCTGTTGGCTCCTGCAGCGGCCTCGTTTGACCAATATCCCAATTTCGAGAAACGCGGCGAGGATTTCACCCGTGCGGTTGAGGCGTTGCTCTAACACGCCTGCTGTTTGACGCACATGCGCGGCCTCTTGCTTGTGGCGTAATCTCTAGTGGATTCGCGCGAGAAAACCCGCTACCCTATTGGGATAGATCCGCATAAGCGGGCATGGCAGTTTGAGGCAGTAGGCGGTCCCATGACAGAAATGGTTTATGGCTCGATTCCCCAACGGGAAGGTGAGCCGGTTCTCCCGCGTTGGTGGCGTACCATCGACAGATGGTCCTTGGCGGCCGTGTTTGTGTTGTTCGGGATCGGGCTTTTGCTCGGCCTTGCGGCCTCGCCGCCGCTTGCGCAAAAAAACAACCTTCCTGCATTCCACTATGTGCAACGCCAAGCCTTCTTTGGCTCTGTCGCGCTGATCGTTATGGTGCTGATGACCATGATGGACCCGCAAAAGGTGCGCCGTTTGGGGGTTTTGGGCTTTGCTGCGGCCTTTATTGCCTTGGTCCTTCTGCCGTTCTTCGGCACGGATTTCGGTAAAGGGGCGACGCGGTGGTTCTCTCTTGGCTTTGCTTCGGTGCAGCCCTCCGAGTTTCTCAAGCCCGCATTCGTTATCACTGCCGCATGGCTGATGGCTGCCTCTTACGAGATTGGTGGCCCTCCGGGGCGGCTTTATTCCTTTATGTTGGTCTCTATCATTGTGGTGCTGCTCGCCTTTCAGCCCGATTTTGGTCAGGCATCCTTGATCCTGTTCAGTTGGGGCGTGATGTATTTCGTTGGCGGAGCGTCGATTGCTGTGCTGCTTTTGCTCGCGGGCGGGGTCGTGCTGTTTGGCACGGTCGCCTACAACAACTCCGAACACTTCGCGCGGCGCATTGACGGCTTTCTTAACCCCGATATCGATCCAACCACCCAGATCGGCTATGCCACCAACGCGATCCGCGAGGGCGGGTTCTTTGGGGTTGGTGTGGGCGAGGGGACCGTGAAGTGGTCGCTTCCTGATGCGCATACCGATTTTATTATTGCAGTGGCCGCCGAAGAATATGGGCTGATCCTCGTTCTGATCATCCTTGGCCTTTACGCCACGATCACTGTGCGGGCGCTGTGGCGTTTGCTGCGTGAGCGCGATCCGTTCATCCGCCTTGCCGGCACGGGGCTTGCCTGTGCGTTCGGGGTTCAGGCCTTTATCAACATGGGGGTCGCGGTGCGCCTTCTGCCCGCGAAGGGCATGACCTTGCCGTTCGTCTCTTATGGTGGCTCGTCTGTCATTGCGTCGGGCATTGCACTCGGGGCGCTCTTGGCGCTTACCCGCACACGTCCCCAAGGTGAGATCGGCGATCTGCTGGTCCGTCACGGTCGATAACCAAGGGAGCTTGGATATGTCTTATAATGCGCCCCTACTTGTCATCGCTGCAGGCGGGACAGGTGGTCACATGTTTCCTGCGCAATCTCTTGCCGAGGTGATGCTTTCGCGCGGGTGGCGGGTCAAGCTGTCTACAGATGCCCGTGGTGCCCGTTATACGGGCGGTTTCCCTGCGGAAGTCGAGATCGAACAGCTACCCTCCGCGACCTTTGCGCGGGGTGGGATCGCGTCCAAGATCAAGGTGCCGTTCAAGATTGCAGGCGGTGTTATGGCGGCGATGCGCAAGTTCCGCCGTGATCGCCCCGCCGTTGTGGTGGGCTTTGGCGGTTATCCCGCGATCCCTGCGGTGGCGGCTGCGACCTTGATGAAGTTGCCGCGCATGATCCATGAGCAAAACGGGGTGCTTGGCCGCGTCAACAAGGTCTTTGCCTCGCGCGTTGATCATGTGGCCTGTGGCACATGGCCCACGGATTTGCCAGAGGGCGTAGCAGGTGTGCATGTGGGCAACCCTGTGCGCGGCGCGGTCTTGGATAAAGCCGCAGCACCTTATATTGCGCCGGGAGATTACCCGATGGAAATTCTGGTGATCGGCGGCTCGCAAGGGGCGCGGATCACGTCCGACGTGGTACCCGCAGCCATTGCCGCACTCCCCGAAGCGATCAAATCCAATCTGCGCGTGAGCCAGCAGGCCCGCCCAGAAGACGTTGAACGGGTCGAGGCATTCTACGCGCAAAACGGCATTGGCGCGGATATCAAGACGTTCTTTGACGACATTCCCAAACGCATGAGCGAGGCGCAGCTTGTGATTTCGCGGGCTGGGGCATCTACCGTGGCGGATATTTCCGTCATAGGTCGCCCGTCGATCCTTGTGCCTTATGCGGCCGCAACGGGCGATCATCAGACCGCCAATGCGCGTGGTTTGGTTGATGCAGGGGCTGCAATCATGATCCCTGAGAGCCAATTGAGTGCCGCCACCTTGTCCGAACAGATCGCATTGGTTATGGGCAACGCGGATGGTGCTGCGCAAATGGCGCAGGCGGCTTTGTCCGTGGGCAAACCCCAAGCCGCCCAAGAATTGGCCGATATGGTCGCCGCCTTAGCCGTGTGAAGCGGCAAACGGATCAAGTACCCGCGCGTTAATCGCGGCAAAACGTAAACGTGTAAGAGAGACGAGACCATGAACGTAGCCACAAAACTTCCCACCGAAATCGGCCCTATCCATTTTGTCGGCATCGGCGGGATTGGCATGTCAGGCATTGCCGAAGTGCTTTTGAATTTTGGCTACACGGTGCAGGGGTCTGACCTCAAAGCGTCCAAGATCACCGACCGACTGGCCGAGCTTGGTGCCCGTATTTTCGTGGGTCAAAAGGCCGAGAACCTTGATGAGGCCGAAGTGGTGGTGATTTCCTCCGCGATCAAGCCGGGTAATCCCGAACTGGACGCGGCCCGTCTCAAGGGCCTGCCTGTTGTGCGCCGCGCCGAAATGCTCGCGGAATTGATGCGTCTCAAATCCAACATCGCGGTTGCGGGCACCCACGGGAAAACCACGACAACGACGATGGTTGCGGCGTTGTTGGACCAAGGCGGTATTGATCCTACCGTGATTAACGGCGGCATCATTCACGCCTATGGCTCGAACGCCCGCGTGGGGGAGAGCGACTGGATGGTGGTTGAGGCCGACGAGAGCGACGGAACGTTCAACCGTCTGCCTGCGACCATCGCCATTGTGACCAACATCGACCCCGAACATATGGAACATTGGGGTGATTTCGACACGCTGCGCAAAGGGTTTTATGACTTTGTGTCCAACATTCCGTTTTACGGTCTGGCCGTGTGCTGCACCGACCATCCCGAGGTGCAAAGCCTTGTGGGCAAGATCACCGACCGCCGCGTTGTCACCTACGGCTTTAACGCCCAAGCGGACGTGCGTGCCATCAACTTGACCTACAAGAAGGGCGTGGCGCATTTCGATATCGTCTTGGCGGCCGATGACATCACCATCGAGGGCTGCACCCTGCCGATGCCGGGCGATCATAACGTCTCCAACGCGCTTTCGGCGGTGGCGGTGGCCCGTCATTTGGGAATGAAGCCCGAGGAGATCAAAGAGGGCTTGGCCAATTTTGGCGGCGTCAACCGTCGCTTTACCCGCGTGGGCGAGGTGAATGGCGTGACGATTATTGACGACTACGGCCACCACCCTGTCGAAATTGCCGCCGTGCTTAAAGCTGCGCGTCAGGCCACCGAGGGCCGTGTCATTGCCGTGCATCAGCCGCATCGCTACTCGCGCCTGCATTCGCTGTTCGAGGATTTTTGCACCTGCTTCAACGAGGCTGACGTCGTGGGCATCGCTGACATCTATTCCGCAGGTGAAGATCCCATTGAGGGCGCATCGCGCGACGATCTTGTGGCGGGGCTTATCCGGCACGGTCACCGCCATGCGCGGGCCGTGACCTCCGAGGACGATCTGGAACGTCTTGTGCGCGAACAAGCGCGTGATGGCGATATGGTCGTCTGCCTTGGGGCAGGGACGATCTCGGCATGGGCACATGGGTTGCCTGCACGGCTTGCAAAAGGGTAGGGCTGATTTGTTCTAGCGCACAGACGCGCGAAAGTGCATCGGGTAAGCTGTGAGGTATGATGGACCAGATCAACGGCGCACTTCTGTTCAAAATTCTGATTGCGTTTTTCGCCTTGGGTGGCGTGGGCTATCTCGTGGCACTTGCGCCCAAATGGGTGTGGGCGGTCCTTGGTGGCGTTGTTGTCTTGGCCGTGGCATACGGGTTTTGGGCGAGTGACACGCGCGGCGTGGCTCTGTTCTATCTGATTGTAGGCGTACCAATGGCACTCCCCGCTTTCGGGATTGGTGCCTTGTTCGGTATTGCGAAACGCAGACGGGAGACGGATCATGGCGGACACTCTTAAACGGCGCATCGGACCAGTTTTACTGACGGCTTACGGCGTGGGCGTGATGGTGGGTGCGGGGATTTATGTGCTTGTGGGGGCGGTTGCCGCCCATGCGGGAATCTATGCGCCGCTGGCCTTTCTGCTTGCTGGGCTGATCGCGGCCCCATCGGCGCTGTCTTATTCCGAATTGTCTACCCGCATCCCACAAGCCGCAGGCGAAGCGGCCTATATCGAAGCAGGATTCGGCTCTCGTTTCCTTGGTGTGATCGTCGGACTTGGTATTGTTGCCGCCGGCACCGTATCGGCGGCGGCTGTCTTGCGTGGTGGTGCGGGGTATTTTACCGGCGTCTTTGATTTGCCGTGGAATATGGTGATCATCGTTTTCGGTGGCGGCTTGGTTGTTGTGGCCCTTGTCGGGGTGCTTGAAAGCCTTGCCTTGGCGGCGCTGTTTACAGTGATCGAAATTGCGGGTTTGGCGCTTGTGGTTTGGGCGGGGTGGACTGCACCTGTCTCACCAGACTGGACGGCCTCCGCGCCGATGTATGTGCCCGGGATCGGGATTGCGGCGACATTGGCCTTCTTTGCCTTCATCGGGTTTGAGGACATCGTCAACATGGCCGAAGAGGTGCGCAATCCATCGCGGACCCTGCCGATTGCGATTATTTCTTCTCTGATTATCACAGCACTTTTATATGCGGGCGTTACGGTGGCGGCCATTCGTGCTGTTCCGCTTGAAGCCTTGGCGCAGTCCGAACGCCCACTGGCGCTTGTCTATGAAGCTGCGCGGGGCGGGGACGGGCAGATGCTGTCTCTGATCGCGGTTGTGGCAGCTCTGAACGGGGTTTTGGCGCAAATGGTGATGGCGGCGCGGGTGTTGTATGGATTGGGCGGACGCGGTGGCCCGTTGGGCTTGTTCCACCATGCCCATCCTCGGTTTGGCACGCCTGTCGTGGCCACGGTCTTGGTCGGTGCGAGCGTTATTGTCGCGGCGCTGTTGCTGCCCGTGGCTGATCTGGCGGGGGCGACGTCATTTATTCTGTTGATCGTCTTTGCCATGGTTAATGGCGCGTTAATCTATCTTAAACGCCGTCTGCCCGCCGCACCGTTCCGTGTTCCCACATGGGTGCCCTACGCGGGGTTGGTGCTTTCGGTTCTCGCGCTGATCGTATTTGGCATCGCGGGGCAGGGGTAATGTCCTCTATTTTGGCGATGTGCATATGGGCGCTTGCAACTATGGCCCTTGCTCCGTTACCATTGCGCCACCAGAAACGGTTCGGGCTTGTGTCACTGCTGACGCTGCCCGTGATCCTGATCTGGCTAGGACGGGACTATGGAGCGGTCCCTGTTCTGATTTGTAGTTTTGCTGCCATGTCTTTGTTTCGAAAACCGCTCGCCGCGCTTTATCGCGCAGTAAAGCGGCAGATTGCCAAGAGATGACAGGAGCCAAATACGTGCAACTATCCCTAATTCTGGCCTGTGTTTGGGCTATAGCCGCGAATGTCGTGGCGATGGTGCCATCCAAGAGCAACCATTGGCGTCAAGCCTATGGGTTGATTGCCGTGGGCGTGCCGATCTTGGGATATGTGACCTATCAAAACGGTCCTTGGGTGGGATTGATTGTCTTGGCCGCAGGTGCATCGATTTTGCGCTGGCCCTTGATTTATCTTGGTCGCTGGATCAAGCGCACCGCTTTTAAAGGCCCCGCAGAGTAACGCCGATCCGGACAAGGCGGCACGAATTAGGCTTTCGCAGGGCCTGTTCCTTCGGCTATAGCGACACCCATGACGCATTATCCTATTCCCCGCGGTACCTTAACCCAAGCACGCCCCCTTGCGGACCTGACATGGTTGCGTGTGGGCGGGCCTGCGGATGCCTTGTTTATCCCTGCCGATCTTGATGATCTGCGCGAATTCCTAGCCGCACTTGATCCCAGTGTTGCCGTGTTTCCGATGGGGGTCGGTTCTAACCTGATCGTGCGTGATGGTGGGTTGCGAGCGGTTGTGGTCCGCATGGGGCGTGGGTTCAATGGTATTGAGATTGACGCCGAGGCGGGGCGCGTGACGGCGGGTGTTGCAGCCCTCGACGCGCACGTCGCGCGCAAGGCCGCGACCGCAGGGCTTGATCTGACGTTCCTGCGCACAATTCCGGGTGCCATTGGTGGCGCGGTGCGGATGAATGCGGGCTGCTACGGCTCTTATGTGGCTGACCATTTCGTGTCGGCCAAGGCTGTGACGCGGGCGGGCGAGATTGTGACGCTCACGTCTGATGATCTCAATTTCCAATATCGCCAAACGGATTTGCCCGAGGGCTGGGTGATCGTTGAGGCCACGTTTCGGGCCGAAAAAGCCGACACAGCGGCTCTTGAGGCGCGTATGGAAGATCAGCTCGCCAAGCGCGATGCGACCCAACCCGTTAAGGACCGCTCGGCGGGCTCGACCTTCCGTAATCCTGCGGGGTTTTCCTCGACGGGGCAGGCCGATGATGTCCACGATCTCAAGGCGTGGAAGGTCATTGATGACGCCGGAATGCGCGGCGCATCGGTCGGCGGGGCGCAGATGAGTGAGAAGCATTCCAACTTTATGATCAACACAGGTGTTGCAACAGCGCGTGATTTGGAAACTTTGGGCGAAGAAGTCCGAAAAAAAGTATTCCAAAATTCGGGGCTTAGGTTACAGTGGGAAATTATGCGCATCGGTGAGTTTGACGGGGAGCCAATTCCCGCGGGTCTTCCCGAGGCGTGATCTGCAAAGCTCCTCATAGAAGGGGCGTGTAGACGGAGGCTGAGCAGCTTCCATAGTTTTAGGCCGAATGGTCAACGAAAGCGTGCCAATGAGCGCGCTCGAATGGAGTCTTTGGACTCCGCTAATGAGGGCCATAAAAATGGCTCCGTGAATGAGGCTTTGGTGGGTATGTCGAGCAGGCAATCCCCGAAAGTGGCGGTATTGATGGGCGGGCCAAGCGCAGAGCGCGAAGTGTCGCTGTCATCTGGGCGTGAATGCGCTGCTGCACTGAGGGGCGAAGGATTTGAAGTGGTCGAGATCGACGCGGGCGAAGATATCGCTCAGCGCCTATTGGACGTACGTCCCGACGTCGTGTTTAACGCGCTTCACGGTCGCTATGGCGAGGACGGCTGCGTCCAAGGGCTGCTCGAATGGCTGAAAATTCCCTATACGCATTCTGGTGTGCTGTCCTCGGCTCTGGCGATGGACAAGGAAAAGACCAAAGAAGTCTACCGCGCCGCCGGCCTTCCAGTTGCCGAAAGCCGTCTGGCCACGCGCGAAGAGGTTGAGGCGGACCATGTGATGGTCCCTCCCTATGTCGTCAAACCCTATAACGAAGGCTCCTCTGTGGGTGTCTATATTGTGCATGAGGGCAGCAATGCCCCGCGCATGGCGGCTGACATGCCCGATGTGGTGATGGTCGAAGCCTTCGCGCCCGGTCGGGAATTGACCTGCACAGTCATGGGAGATCGTCCGCTTTGCGTCACCGATATCATTGTTGATGGATGGTATGACTTCGAGGCGAAATACGCGCCCGGCGGCTCGCGCCATGTTTGCCCTGCCGACATTCCCGCCGATGTGACCGCCGCTTGTCAGGATTATGCGCTGCGTGCGCATGATGCTTTGGGCTGTCGTGGTGTGTCGCGCACGGATTTCCGGTGGGACGAGGAAAAGGGCGTCGACGGTCTGATCCTGCTTGAGACCAACACACAGCCCGGCATGACGCCGACCTCGCTGTCGCCCGAACAGGCGCAAGAGGCGGGACTGACCTACGGCCAGTTCGTGGCTTGGATGGTGGAGGATGCCTCATGCAACCGGTGAACCACATGCAATTCCGCCCCGCGCCTCAACCGCCAACGCAGGCTCGTCGTGCCGTTGAGGGGGGGTCCGCTTTGGTGTCCGAGGCCGTCGCTCGCGTGATGGGCGCGCGCAAAGGGGAGGCCCCCGCAGCCCCGCGCAACCCCGCGCCATCGCGCACGGTCTATCGCATGAACCGTCTGTGGCTGACCCCGTCGTTCCGCTTTTTCATGCGCCGTATTGCTCCTGTGTTGGCCATCGTTGCCTGTGTGGCGCTTTGGTTTGCCGACGTTGATCACCGCCAGAGCTTTAACGAGAGCGTCGCGGCGATCAAACGCGAAGTGCAAAATCGTCCCGAGTTCATGGTCAAGTTGATGGCCGTGGACGGGGCGTCCGATGGTTTGGCCCAAGAGGTCCGTGATGTGGCGCATGTGGATTTTCCGATCTCGTCTTTCGAACTTGATCTGGAAGGGATGATGGAGCGCATCGAGGCGCTTGATGCCGTGGCCGACGTCGGGCTGCGCGTTCGGGCGGGTGGAATTTTGCAAATTGATATAACCGAGCGTGTGCCGACGGTGGTGTGGCGTGGTCCCAACGGGCTTGAGCTGCTTGACCACGAGGGGCATCGCGTTGCCCAAATCGACAGCCGTCTTGATTACCCCAACCTGCCATTGGTGGCGGGCGAGGGGGCGAATACTGCCGTTGCCGAGGCCGAGTCCATCCTGCGTGTCGCGGGGCCAATCCTGCCGCGCGTGCGGGGCCTGATGCGGATTGGCGAACGCCGTTGGGATGTCGTCCTCGACCGCGGCCAGACGATTATGCTTCCCGAACAAAACCCGATCGGCGCTTTGGCGCAGGTGATTGCGCTCGATCAGGCGCAAGATCTTCTGGATCGTGATGTAACCCATGTGGACCTGCGCAATCCGTCGCGGCCCACCCTACGATTGACCGAGATCGCGCATGAGGACATGCGAAAGATCAAAGGTTTGGAACTTGGAGTATCCTTTCAATGACTGACCTTTATGCAGCACAACGTGCTATGCGCAATATGCGGAACGCGGCCATCCAACGTGGTGTGATTGCCATTCTGGATGTGGGCACATCAAAGATTTCCTGCCTGATCCTGCGCTTTGACGGCGAGCGGTTTACGGGTAGCGAGGGGGTCGGTTCGATGGCGGGGCAATCCTCATTCCGTGTGATCGGGGCGGCGACCACACGTTCGCGAGGGGTGCGCTTCGGCGAAATTGACTCCATGCCCAAAACAGAAGGCGCCATTCGCACGGTTGTGCAGGCTGCACAAAAGATGGCACAAACGCGCGTTGATCACGTTATTGCCTGTTTCTCGGGCGGGGCGCCGCGCTCTTACGGTCTTGATGGTCAGGTTGAAGTGGACGGGCAAACCGTCTCCGAGCAGGATGTCGCCCGCGTTCTGGCCGCGTGTGATCAACCTGATTACGGCGCTCACCGCGAAGTGCTACACGCGCAGCCTGTAAATTTCGCGCTCGATCATCGCTCGGGTCTCGACGATCCGCGTGGTCAGATCGGCCAGACGCTTGCTTGCGACATGCATATGCTCACTGTCGATAGCGCCACGATCCAGAACCTTCTCTATTGTATCAAACGTTGTGACCTCGAAGTGGCAGGCCTTGCCTCAGGGGCGTATGTCTCGGGCATCTCGGCGCTTGTCGAGGATGAGCAGGAGCTTGGCGCGGCCTGTGTGGACCTTGGTGGCGGGGCCACCGATGTGTCGATCTTCATGAAGAAACACATGATCTACGCAGACAGCGTGCGGATGGGGGGCGAACATGTCACCTCCGATATCGCGATGGGGCTGCAAATCCCACTGGCCACTGCCGAGCGGATCAAAACCTTCCACGGGGGTGTTCATGCCACAGGCATGGATGATCGCGACATGATCGAAGTGGGCGGCGACAGTGGTGATTGGGACAAGGATCGCCGCACAGTGTCGCGCTCCGATCTCATTGCCATCATGCGCCCGCGTGTTGAGGAAATCCTCGAAGGGGTGCGTGAGTGCCTTGATGCCGCTGGGTTTGAACATCTGCCCTCGCAACAGATCGTGTTGACGGGCGGGGGGAGCCAGATCCCTGGCCTTGAGACGCTTGCGCCAAAAATTCTCGGCCAACAGGTACGCATCGGGCGCCCGTTGCGGGTTCAGGGCCTGCCTCAAGCGGCGACAGGGGCTGCCTTTGCCTCTGCCGTCGGGTTGTGTCTGTTTGCGGCCAATCCCCAAGACGAGTGGTGGGATTTCGAAGTTCCTGTGGACAGCTATCCCGCGCGCTCGCTCAAACGCGCTGTGCGGTGGTTCAAGGAAAACTGGTAACGGTTGGCATCGTACTTTAGTGGGAAACTCCGTGCGATGGGCGGTTCACACTGTCCATCAGGCATGTTATGATTTTGGCAATGGCAGGTGCAACGTCACCTAACGACGAAACGACCAGACGATATAAAGAAGATGGCACCGAGCAGTGCCCCCACAGTGTTTGACCGATTTGACGGTCACGACCTCACAGCGCAACGCGCTCCTTCATGGGAGTGTGGGTGATTTTTGTGGCCTCTGACTTGTGCTTTGGGCTCTAAGGTTCGCCTAAATCTCGTAGAATGCGCAAAATCCCGCCTAAAAATGCAAGATACCCCCCACATTTTGTGTTGAAACTGTGTTTTTTGGGTGACGTGGTAAGTGAAAACCACTACGTTTAGAGGGGAAAAGGTAAATTATGCCCCGATTCAGGGGTGGGGACATTCATATCGTGACGTTGGCGAAAGCATCGGCGCACGACAACAAAAGCAGGCGGTAGATCATGGCTTTGAATCTCACGATGCCCGAGCGGGACGACTTGAAACCGAAAATCACAGTGTTTGGTGTCGGTGGTGCCGGTGGTAACGCGGTGAACAACATGATCGAAAAGGCGCTTGAAGGCGTTGATTTCGTCGTGGCGAATACGGATGCGCAGGCGCTCCAACATTCCAAATCTTCCGCCAAAATCCAGATGGGCGTCAAAGTCACCGAGGGTCTCGGTGCTGGCGCACGTGCCTCGGTTGGGGCTGCTGCCGCCGAAGAGAGCATCGAGACGATCGTCGATCACCTCGCAGGTGCGCACATGTGCTTCATCACTGCCGGTATGGGCGGTGGCACGGGGACAGGGGCCGCGCCGATTATTGCGCAGGCCGCTCGCGAGCTTGGCGTTCTGACCGTCGGTGTTGTGACCAAGCCGTTCCAGTTCGAAGGCGCAAAACGTATGCGTCAGGCCGAAGAAGGCGTGGAACAGCTGCAAAAGATGGTCGACACCCTGATCATCATCCCTAACCAGAACCTTTTCCGTCTGGCCAATGAAAAAACCACCTTTACCGAAGCCTTCTCTATGGCCGACGATGTTCTGTATCAGGGCGTTAAAGGTGTGACAGATCTCATGGTCCGTCCTGGCCTCATCAACCTCGACTTCGCGGATGTTCGCGCCGTGATGGACGAGATGGGCAAAGCCATGATGGGCACAGGCGAGGCTTCTGGCGAAGATCGTGCGATCCAAGCTGCCGAGAAAGCCATTGCCAACCCACTTTTGGACGAAATCTCTCTCAAAGGCGCTCGTGGCGTTCTTATCAATATCACGGGTGGCGATGATCTGACCTTGTTCGAATTGGACGAGGCCGCCAACCGTATCCGCGAAGAAGTCGATCCAGACGCAAATATCATTGTCGGGTCCACAATGGACCCAAGCCTCGAAGGCGCGATGCGTGTGTCTGTTGTGGCGACGGGTATTGACGCCAATACCAACGTTCACGAGACACCTGTTCCTCGCCGTCGTTTGTCCGAGCCATTGGCGCAGCAGCAAGTTGAAGACGAGGCTCCTGCCGCAGCAGCAGCTGTTGCCGCGACACAGGTTGACGCAGCAGAAGAACAAGCACCAGCCGCGGCGCCTGCGCAGCCAAGCCTTGATGTGTTCGAGCCTCAGCCATCTTATGAACCCGCAGCGCGGGTCGAAGATGAGGTCGACGATCTTCCTCCTCCCGCTTACCGACCAGCGGCTCAAGCTCCGCAGCCGACACAGCCGCAACCTGCATATGATCCTGCGCCCGAGGCCTATGTCGCGCCGCAGCCTGCACAGTCGGGAACGCCCGCGCCAGAGACGTTGGCCCGTTTGCAAGCCGCTGTCTCGCGTCAGCCTGCACCTCAGGCCCGTCCTGCGGCACCTGCCGCCGAGCCAGAGCAGAAGCAAGGTCGCTTCGGGATTAACTCCCTGATCGGTCGTATGACGGGGCACGCTGCTGAAGAGCCGCAGCGCCCTGCCGCACCGCAACAGCCCGCTGCACAGCAGCCTCGTTTCGGTGCAGCTCCTCAGCGTCAGCCGCAGGTGCATCAAGGCTACGACGAAGATCAAGAGCCCACCGCAGAGCAGGATAAGATCGAAATTCCGGCATTCCTGCGCCGTCAGGCTAACTAAGCCCGTGTGAAAATGCTGCGGCTGCACGGTTTGACGTGGGGTCGCAATCACAAAAATTTACCATTTGGAAAGACTCGCTTAGGCGGGTCTTTTCTTTTCATTAACAACACATTGGGTCGGTTCGGGGCTGCGGTTGGCTGTTTTTCGCGCGAGGGAGACGCCCAGTGTTACATTCCGTTACAATCTGTGTGTTGAGGTGGCCCGTACCCCGACATAAATTGTGCCTCAACAGAAAAGGGACTTTTGCGTTTGACGCTTGAGCACACGCAGATCTCCCGCAACCCAAGGCATACCGTGCAAACAACACTCGCAACATCAGTGGTCTTTAATGGAGTAGGGCTCCACTCTGGCGCACCCGTGCGCATGGTGATCTCTCCTGCGTCAGTGAATGCAGGTGTGACCTTTGTGCGTTCAGACGTTGCTGCCGATGTTGCGGATGATCGCTCAGCCGAAATCCC
Source organism: Celeribacter sp. (assembly GCF_048266405.1). GTDB lineage: Bacteria > Pseudomonadota > Alphaproteobacteria > Rhodobacterales > Rhodobacteraceae > Celeribacter. The sequence continues at coordinate 437,772 of NZ_JBLWZO010000001.1, read as the reverse complement.
CGCGCGTTGGGATAACGTGGTTCCCTCGCAGCTGTGTACCTTGATGCGCAACGAGGATGGTGTGACCCTTTCCACAGTCGAGCATATCATGGCCGCTTTGGCGGGGCTTGGTGTGACGAATGCGGTTATCAGTGTGGATGGTCCCGAAATTCCGATCCTTGACGGCTCGGCCGCGCCATTCGTCGAGCAGTTGTTGCAAGCAGGATTGTCCCAACAAGAGGGGCCGACACGGGTTCTTAAAGTCTTGAAGGCCGTTGAGGTTGAGCAGGGCGATGCGCGCGCGCGTCTTGAGCCTGCTGACACATTGGAAATTGATTTCCATATCGATTTTGCGGACGAGGCAATCGGTGTGCAGGATAAACGCTTGAGCATGGCCAATGGCGCATTTGTGCGTGAATTGTCTGATTGCCGCACGTTCTGCCGTAAATCTGACGTGGATGTGATGCGTGAAAATGGTCTGGCTTTGGGCGGGACGTTTGACAATGCCGTGGTTGTCGATGGCGATATGGTTCTCAGCCCTGGTGGATTGCGCCGCGACGACGAGCCTGTGCGCCACAAAATGCTAGATGCGCTCGGCGACCTCTATCTCGCAGGGGCCCCTGTTTTGGGGCGTTATGTGGGCGAAAAGGCGGGTCATGCCATGACCAACGCACTGTTGCGCAAACTTTTCGCGACCAAGGGCGCATGGGCCTATGTGACCGTCGACGCGACGACAGCGGCGCGGTTGCCCGGGGCAGGGGTGTCGCGCTTCGATCTGGCTGTGTGCGCCTGAACAGGCCTTTGATTTGCGTCTTTCAGGTCTGCTTTGAGCGTATAAATTCCTCTCGTAATCGCGTATGTGACATAATTTCCGCGCAAAGACATTTTGCACGGAAATTTTCTGTGCTAGGAAGCAAGTCAACGCCCTGTTAAAAGGGCTAGTGAATTGGCAAGGGTAGGACCTTTCATGGCGGCAAAGACGCATCGCAGTGTGAAAGTTGGACTCAAGTTGGGGTTGGGGGTGTCTTTGGCGCTCCTCATGTCAGCGTGTGGCAACAACGCGCCTGAGCGCGACCTTGAAGGCTATCCGGCGGATGCCATCTACAAGCGGGCAGAATATGAAATCAGCCAGAATGATTTCGGTGACGCAGCGCATTATTTCGCAGAAGTAGAGCGCCTGTATCCCTATTCCGATTGGGCCAAACGTGCCTTGATCATGCAGGCGTTTTCTTACCATCGTGACCGCGATTACGAGAACGCCCGTGTCGCGGCTCAACGCTACATCGATTTCTATCCCGCTGACGAAGATGCCGCCTATGCGCAGTATCTTCTGGCGCTGTCTTACTACGATCAGATCGACGATGTTGGTCGAGATCAGGGCCTGACCTTTCAGGCGTTGCAGGCCCTGCGTGTCGTTATCGAGAAATACCCCGACAGCGAATACGCGCGTTCGGCAATCCTGAAATTCGACCTCGCCTTTGACCACCTCGCCGCAAAAGAGATGGAAATCGGGCGCTACTACCTCAAGCGCAAGCATTACACCTCAGCCGTGAACCGCTTCCGTGTGGTTGTCGAGCAATTCCAGACCACACAGCACACCGCAGAAGCGCTGCATCGTTTGGTTGAAAGCTATCTGTCGCTTGGTCTCGTCCAAGAAGCACAGACCGCCGGCGCTATTTTGGGGCACAACTATCGCTCCACAGAGTGGTATGAGGACAGCTATAAACTGCTCACGGGCAGAGGGCTTGAGGCGAAAGCCTTCGAGAACAACTGGCTCGGGTCTGTGTATCGTCAGATGATCCGCGGCGAATGGCTCTAATCCCGCGCACGGGTCTGTCATGCTAAGGCATCTCGACATCCGCGACATGTTGATCATTGATCGGTTGGAGCTTGCATTCCAACCGGGGCTCAACGTGTTGACAGGCGAGACAGGTGCGGGGAAATCCATTCTGCTCGACAGTCTTGGTTTTGTTCTCGGCTGGCGTGGTCGGGCCGATTTGGTGCGTGCAGGGGCCGAGCAGGGCGAAGTGACGGCTGTGTTTGAGCTTCCCAAAGGCCATGACGCTGAGGAAATCCTCGCCGAGCTTGATATCGAAGCCGAAGATGGTGAGTTGATTTTGCGCCGTGTAAACGCACAAGACGGGCGCAAAACCGCATGGGTCAATGACCGCCGTGTGTCCGGTGAAATGCTGCGCCGTCTGTCGAATGTTCTGGTTGAGCTGCACGGACAACATGATGATCGTGGCCTGCTTAACCCGCGCGGGCACCGCGTCTTGCTAGATGAGTTCGGCGGCACTGCCGAGCGACTCGCGGCCACCCGCACCGCATGGAAGACCCTTTCTACCGCACGTAAGTCCTTGAGCGAAGCGCTCGCGAAACAGGCGGCGCTTAAAGACGAGGAAGACTTCCTGCGCCACGCTGTCGCGGAGTTAGACGCGCTTGACCCGCAGGCGGGTGAGGAGGCCACGCTTGATGCCGATCGTCGTCGGATGCAACAGGCGGAGAAAATTGCCGTGGATGTTGCCAAGGCCCACCAAGCGCTCTCCTATGACGGGGGCGAGGGTCTGTTGGTCGATGCCCTCAAATGGCTCGAAGGGGCTGCGGAGAAGGCAGATGGGGCGCTTGACAGTGCCATTGATGCCTTGGGCCGTGCGCTCAACGAATTGGGCGAGGCACAGGGCGGTGTCGAGGATGCGATTGAAGGATTGCGCTTTAATCCGCATGAACTGGAGAGTGTAGAGGAACGGCTTTTTGCTATTCGCGGGTTGGCCCGCAAACACGGGATCGCCGCCGATGAGCTTGGTCCCTTCGCCGATGGGTTGCGGGACAAACTTGCGGCTTTGGATGGCGGGGTTGAGGATATTGCCCGTCTGGAGGCCGAAGTGGCCACGGCTCAGGCCGCCTATGACGCTGCTGCCGCGCAACTGACGCAGGCGCGCCGTGCTGCTGCGTCCCGTCTTGATGCACAAATGGGCGAGGAACTCGCGCCACTTAAAATGGAACGCGCCGTGTTTACCACGGACGTCACCCCGACCGAGGCGGGGCCAGATGGATGTGATAATGTGGCCTTTACGGTTGCCACAAACCCCGGTGCGCCCGCCGGACCGCTCAATAAAATTGCTTCTGGCGGTGAGTTGTCGCGCTTCCTTCTAGCGCTCAAGGTCTGTCTGACACGTGACCAAACAGGTGTGACGATGATCTTCGACGAGATCGACCGTGGCGTGGGCGGGGCAACCGCAGATGCCGTCGGGCGACGTCTCAAGGCGCTTGCCCAAGAGGGGCAGGTTTTGGTCGTGACCCACTCGCCGCAGGTGGCGGCCCTTGGCGGGCATCATTGGCGCGTAGCCAAGCGGGTTGAAAACGAGGTGACACTCTCCGAGGTCACGCCGATGATTGGCGAGGACCGTGTGATGGAAGTGGCGCGGATGTTGTCGGGGGACACTGTCACCGATGCCGCCCGCGAAGCCGCTATATCGCTGCTGGACGGCTAGATTCGCCACCAACGTTTTTTAAGTCTTTGATACGATTACGGAACAAGTTTTCCGGGGTTCATGAGGTTGTGCGGGTCCATCGCGGCTTTGATCGCGCCCATGACCGTCCAAGCCGCGCCGTGTTCGGCCCTCATCAATCCCTTTTTGCCCATGCCGATCCCATGCTCGCCCGTGATGGTCCCGCCCAAGGCCAAAGCGCGGTCGGCCATTCGGCCCGCGAGTCGTTTGGCCTCGGCCAGTTCGGCCTCATTGCCATCTTCGATCAGCAAAATAGCATGAAAATTACCGTCCCCCACGTGGCCAAGGATCGGCCCGTCAAGCGGAGAGGCGGCGATGTCGGCGGCGGTTTGCTCGACTGCTTGCGCCAGTTTCGAGATCGGGACACAGATGTCCGTCACAACCGCCTTGCATCCCGGTTTAAGTGCGAGGCAGGCGTAATAGGCGTTGTGGCGCATGGTCCAAAGGGCATTGCGATCCTCGGCTTTGCTCGCCCAATCAAAATCCGACCCGCCAAAGTCGCGCACAATCTCGCCAAAGGTTTCGACCTGATCGGCAACGCCGACATCCGAGCCGTGGAATTCCACAAACAAATGCGGGCGCAGGGGAAAATTGACGCCTGAGTAAGCATTGACGGCCTGAACGCTGGCGGTGTCGAGAAATTCGATCCGCGCCATGGGCAAACCGTATTGGATGGTGGCGATCACGGCATTCACGGCGGCGTCCATATCGTCAAAGGCGCAGACAGCGGCGGAAATGGCTTCGGGTTGTCCGTGCAGGCGCAGGGAGACCTCGGTGATCAGGCCAAGCGTGCCCTCGGAGCCGACGAACAGTCCTGTCAGGTCGTAGCCCGCGGAGGATTTGCGCGCCCGTGATCCTGTCTCGATGATCGTGCCGTCAGCCATAACCACCGTGAGCCCGATCACGTTATCGCGCATCGTGCCGTAGCGGACGGCAGTCGTCCCCGAAGCCCGCGTCATGGTCATGCCGCCGATGCTTGCGTTTGCACCGGGGTCGACGGGGAACATCAATCCCGTGGTGCGCAACTCGGTGTTGAGCTGTTCGCGCGTCACACCGGGTTGCACGCGGCAGTCCATATCGGCGTCATTGATCCGGAGCACGCGGTTCATGCGGGAAAAATCCACCACAAGCCCCCCGTGAATGGCCAGAGTTTGCCCTTCAAGAGACGTGCCCGCACCCCATGCTGTGACGGGAATGTCATGCTTGTGGCAGATTTTCATCATCGCCGAGACTTCCTCGGTCGTTTCGGGATATGCTACGGCGTCGGGTGGCGTGGGGGCAAACCACGTTTCTGAACGACCATGAACCTCAAGATCGGACTTGGAACGGGTTACGCGACCTTCTAGAACGGATGAAAGTGCGGCGAATGCGGTGTCTGGGATCATGTTTATCTCTGAGAACACGGGAAGCTGGCTGCGTGACCATAGTTGAAGCGCCACGGTGGTTAAAGCCGTTGTGGCACGAAAGCATAAGAGAGCCGTAAACACGGATGCACGAAGGCAATATCTCCCCCCTAAAAAAGGCGCTTCGTGAGATGCGGGACGGTCTGGCGCAGATTTTGGCCGTTGTGCGCACCAAGGGGCTTAGTCAAATCCAGTTCTGGTTTGTTGCCCTGTTGGTCGGGATCGCATCAGGATTTGCTGCGCTGTTATTTCGAAAAGGTATCAATTGGTTGCAGGGCACCATGTATGGCACCGACGATCCTGCGCATCTACACAGTTTTGCCAGTAGTATGCCGTGGTATTGGCTGCTGATCATTCCCGTTTTAGGGGGGCTTGTCGTTGGGGCCATTCTCAACTGGTACACGCCTGACGGGCGGGTGCGCACCGTCTCCGATGTGATCGAAGGGGCCGCTTTGAATGAGGGGCGGGTGGAGCGTCGCGCGGGTTGGGCCTCGGCTGCGGCCTCTTTCATTACCCTGTCCACGGGGGGATCGACGGGGCGTGAAGGGCCAGTGGTTCACTTGGCGGCTTTGATTTCGACTTGGGTGTCCAACCGTTTGCATGTCAACGGCGTGACGGGACGTGATTTGATGGGCTGTGCGGTGGCGTCGGCAGTGTCGGCCTCGTTTAACGCACCCATTGCGGGGATGTTGTTCGCGCTTGAAGTCGTTTTGCGCCATTTTGCGGTTCATGCCTTTGCACCGATTGCCATCGCTGCGGTGGCGGGCACCGTTATCAATCGTCTTGAATTTGGCGATGTGACCGAGTTCACCCTCGTGGCCGAAGGGGCGCAGGCATTCTACGTCGAGTTTCCTGCCTTTTTGTTGCTCGGTCTCATCTGTGGTCTGGTGGCCGCGATGATGATGCGGGCCATTTTTGCGGCGGATGAGTTTGGCACATGGGCGCAGGGCAAATTGGGTGTTCCACCGCTGTTTCGGCCTGCCATTGCGGGTGTGTTGCTCGGGCTTATGGCCATTGCGTTTCCTCACATCATCGGGGTCGGGTACGAGACGACCTCGCTGGCGCTGACGGGGCATTTGTTGCTGTGGCAGGCTATTGTCTTCACCGTGCTTAAAGTTGCCGCCGTGGCGATCACGATGGCGGGGCGTATGGGCGGCGGCGTGTTTTCGCCTTCGCTCATGGTCGGTGCGCTTACGGGGCTGTCATTCGGCCTCATTGCCACCGCTGTGTTTCCCGACATGTCGGGCTCAGCGACGCTCTATGCGCTTGCCGGCATGGGGGCTGTGGCTGCCGCTGTTTTGGGAGCGCCGATTTCCACCACTTTGATCGTGTTTGAGCTGACGGGGGACTGGCAGACGGGATTGGCTGTGATGGTTGCCGTGTCGCTCTCGACCGCACTGGCCTCGCGCCTTGTGGATCGCTCGTTCTTTCTCACGCAGTTGGAGAAGCGTGGCATTCACCTCGCTGCGGGGCCGCAAGCCTATCTGTTGGCAACCGTGCGTGTGCATCAGTGCTACCGCAAACCCGACGCGCCCCGCGCGGCCTCCGAGGAGGACTGTCGGGAGTTGATCAACCAAGGGATCTACGTCTCTCCCAATGCCACATTGGAAAAGGTGATGCCGCTCTATGATCAGCATAATCTGGTGTTTATTCCTGTTGTGACACTGCGTGAGGAGCTTGGACCGGAGCTGCACGGGGCCTTATTCCAAGTGGACGCGCTGCGCGTGTTCAACGCGGCACTCGCTGCGACAGCCGCCGAAGAGCATTCCTGATCAAATCGCTAAACGCATAAAAAAACGCGACCTCCCAATGGGAGATCGCGCTTGAAACTGTTTTAAATGTGTGTGGCTTAAAGCTGCTCTACAGCGGCCTTTTGCGGATAAAATGCAATGTAATCCTTGATCTCGGATACAAGCTCTTTGGGGTCTTCATAAGACCAACCTGCATCTTTGATCACAACGGATTTCGTGTGGATTGAATAGTATGTCGCCTCACCCTTGAACGGGCAGGACGACCGTGTCTCCGAGGCTTCCAGAAAGGCCATGCCCAGATCGGCGCGTGGAAAGTAAATCACGGCAGGCATATCGCCTTCGCTCAGTTCAAGCGCGTTTGTGGTTTCCCCCAAAACGGCCCCACCTGCGCGCACAACCCAAGTGCCAGTGGCCTTGCGGATTTTGATGTGGTCACCCATGTGTCTCTCCAATTTTTCGTCACGTGTGGGCTCTATAGCAGCGTTTGCCAGAATACGCCATGTTAGAGGGGGGCAACCGCCTGTCGCAGCCAGTCTTTCGCGACGTCACTCACGCGTGGGGAAATTTTGTCCCAGACCTCTTGGTGATAATCGTCGAGCCAGTCGCGCTCCCAAGGGGCCAGTTCATCGGCCAGAATGAGCGTGCGATCAATCGGCACAAAGGTCAGCGTTTCAAAGTCGAGCATGTCGCGGGGATCGGCGCCCGCGGGCATTTGGGCAGGGCGCACGACGATAAGGTTTTCGGTGCGGATGCCAAAGGCCCCTTCGCGGTAATAGCCCGGTTCATTGGATAGGATCATGCCCTCGGCCAAAGGGAGCGTGGAGGTGCGCGATATACGCTGCGGGCCTTCGTGGACGGAGAGATAAGCGCCCACCCCGTGACCCGTGCCGTGGTCATAGTCGCGCCCCATCCGCCAGAGCGGCGCACGGGCAAGCGCATCCAGATGCCCGCCAGATACGCCACGAGGGAAACGGGCGGTGGAAATCGCAATCATCCCCTGCAACACGGCGGTAAAGGCCGCGCGGGCGTCTCCGGCGACATCGCCAAGCGCCACGGTGCGGGTGATGTCGGTGGTACCGTCAACGTATTGGCCACCACTGTCAATCAGCAGCAATTCGCCCTGTGCCAGTGGCCGATTGGTGTCCTCGGTGACGCGGTAATGGACAATGGCGCCGTTCGGACCTGAGCCGCAAATGGTGTCAAACGAGATGTCTTTGAGTTGATTGGTCGCAGAGCGGAACCCTTCGAGCGCCGTGACCACGTCAATCTCGGTGAGGGTCTCAATCTCTTGCGCATCAAGCCACGCCAGAAACTCGACCATCGCGGCACCATCGCGCAAATGGGCTTCGCGCGTGCCTGCGATTTCGGCCTCGCTCTTGATCGCTTTGGGCAGGATACAGGGATCGTCTCCTTCGATGATCTGCACATCGCCACCATCGCGCAGCATGGTCATGACCGCATGGGGCGCCGTATTCGGGTCGATCAGAACCGGCCCTTCCATATCGCGCAAATAGGGGCCAAAGGCGCTGCGCTCGGAAATGGTGATGCGGCTGTCAGGGCCGAGGTCGGTGAACTTGCTCGGCTCGGCAAAGAGCGCGAGTTTTCCGTTGGTCGTCAAAACGGCAAAGGCTTGGACCACGGGGTTGTGTGCTATGTCGGAGCCACGGATGTTGAGCAGCCACGAAATGCTGTCGGGCAGGGTGAGGACCACAGCCTGTGCGCCGCTTTTGGCGATGGCCGCGCCGATCTCGGCAAACTTTTCTTCAGAGGTTTTTCCCGTGAGATCATAGGGTTGCGCCACAGCGGGGGAGGCGGGGCGTTCAGGGCGGTCGGACCATATTTTGTCAACGAGGTTGGCTGTCGTGACCAAATCCTTGCCCTGAATAGCGAGGCTTTCGCGCATGGTCCGCACCTCCGCCACCGTATGCAGCCACGGGTCGAACCCGATCTTTTGGGCTGTCGTACGGCCAAGCCATTTGGCCACGCTTGTGGCGGGCCAGTCGATACATTCAAAAAGATCGGTGTCGCATTGCGCACGGACCTGAACGGTGTAGCGCCCGTCGGTGAAGATCGCGGCGCGGTCGGCCAGAATGGCGGCAGATCCTGCCGATCCTGTAAAGCCCGTGAGCCATGCGAGGCGCTCGTCGCAGGGGGCAACATATTCGCCCTGATGGGCATCGGCGCGGGGCACAAGAAATCCGTCGAGCCCAGCATCGGTCATCACAGTGCGCAAGCTCGTGACGCGTGGAGCGGCTTGTTCAGGGGTCGAGGTCACGTTGAAAGTCTGAAACATCCTGTGCCCTTCTTTGTTAGGTTCATGCGATAGAGGTGCGCGTGGGAGCGCAAGAATTAGGAGGCGCGGCGTATCCCCATGACACGGGCGCGGGCCCGTGGATCACTGTCAAACAGCGCGGCCAGTTGTTCGGTCATCGCCCCTGCAAGTTGCTCCACATCGGTGATGGTCACAGCGCGGTCATAGTATCGTGTCACGTCATGGCCAATACCGATGGCCAGTAGTTCGACCTGACGGCGCTTTTCAACCATCGCGATTACATCACGCAGGTGCTTTTCGAGATAGTTGGCGGGGTTGACGCTCAAGGTACTGTCGTCCACAGGCGCACCGTCGGAGATCACCATGAGGATTTTGCGCACTTCGGGACGGGCCGTCATGCGGCGGTGTGCCCACTCAAGGGCTTCCCCGTCGATGTTTTCCTTGAGCAGTCCCTCTTTCATCATCAGGCCGAGGTTCTGTTTGGTGCGGCGCATGGGCACGTCTGCGCCCTTGTAGATGATATGGCGCAGGTCGTTGAGGCGGCCCGGTTGTGCGGGGCGTCCGGCGTTGAGCCATGCCTCGCGGGCGGTGCCGCCCTTCCATGCACGTGTGGTAAAGCCGAGAATCTCGACCTTGACGTTGCAGCGCTCAAGCGTGCGGGCAAGCACATCAGCACAGATCGCCGCGATAGAGATCGGACGGCCGCGCATCGAGCCTGAGTTGTCGAGCAGGAGCGTCACAACGGTGTCGCGGAACTCGGTGTCTTTTTCGATCTTGAACGACAGCGGTGTGGTGGGGTTGGCGACCACACGGGCAAGGCGGCCCGCGTCGAGAATACCCTCTTCGAGATCGAACTCCCACGAGCGGTTTTGTTGCGCCTGAAGGCGGCGTTGCAGCTTGTTGGCCAGTCGCGACACGGCCCCTTTGAGCGGTTCCAACTGTTGGTCGAGATAGGCGCGAAGCCGTTCCAATTCGGCAGGTTCGGCCAAATCTTCGGCGCGGATTTCTTCGTCGTTGGCGGTCGAATAGACAACGTAATTGGGGTCGGCATCGGAGATGGGCGCGGGCTGAGGCGGATCAATTTCGGCCTCATCGTCGGGCATTTCCACCTCTTCGTTGAACTCGTCGGTGGCCGCGTCGTCTTGGGAGACAGACGCCTCCTGCATGTCTTGTTGTTCGTCTTGGGTGCTCTCGGCAGAGGCGTCGTTTTCGTCCTCCTGCTCTTGCTCCTGATCGCTCTCGCTGTCGTCTGTGTCGTCTTGATCGTCGGTCTCTGCGTTCTGGTCGTCCTCGGGGTCGGCCTCATCGGGGTCGTCGCCCAACTGGTCGCCATAGCCCAGATCCTCGATCACGCGCCGCGCCAGTTTGGCGAAGGTCTTTTGATCCTCAAGGAAGCTGTCGAGGTCGTCGAAATCGCCCTGTGTTTGCTGTTCGATAAAGTCGCGCCACAGCTCCATGACGTTGCCCGCGCCACCGGGCAAAGGACGGCCCGTCGCCATGTGGCGCAGGTAGTATCCCATGGCCTGAGCCAAGGGCGCGTCCTCGGTCTTGGTGATGCCCTCATAGCCACGGCGCATCGCATCATTGCCGATCTTGGCGTCGATGTTGCTCGCCGTGCCGGGCATATAACGGGCTCCAACGGCCTCACATCGCGCGGTCTCAAGCGCATCGTAGATGTCAAAGGCCATCTGGCCCTGCGGAGCATAGCGGTTAAAGGTTTTGCCGTCGTGATATTTGTGACGCAAGGCCAGCGCATCGGCGGTGCCTCGCGCGATCAGCACCTCCTCTTTGGTCATGCGGCGAGACACCTGCGGCAGGCGCACGGTGTCGTTGGTCAACCCTGCGGGGTCCATCGAAAAGGTCACAGTCAATTCGGCATCGTCGGCCATCACGCGGGTGGCTTCGGCGAGGGCCTTTTTGAACGGATCTGCGGGGTTGTCACTTGGCTTTTTCATGGGTCTTTTAAATCACCGCTCAGGCGGCGCGGCAAGCGAAAGCAGGGGACGCATGGACGCACAGGGGGCGGAAATGTCCTTGTTGATTGTGTCGGTCAAATATGGGGCGTGAAATCGACCTTATGGATGAAAACGCCGCGCGATCCTTGCGGGGCGCGCGGCGTTCACAACTGGTCCGATCTTGGACGCGAAGCGGCCTGATCAGGTCAGCTTGCGACGGAAACGGCGCTCTCGGGTAGTTCCTCGTCAAAGCAACGCTGGTAGAACTCGGCCACGGTTTGACGCTCCAACTCATCACATTTGTTGAGGAAGGTCAGGCGGAACGCATAGCCGATGTTGCGGAAAATCTCTGCGTTCTGCGCCCAAGTGATCACCGTGCGCGGGCTCATCACTGTGGACAGCTCGCCATTCATAAAGGCGGTGCGGGTCAAGTCGGCGACCGTCACCATCTGGCTGATGTCCTTGCGGCCCTTTTCGGTGTTGTAATGCGGGCATTTGGCCAAGACGATATTCGACTCGGCGTCATGGCTGAGATAGTTCAACGTCGCGACGAGGGACCAACGGTCCATCTGGGCTTGGTTGATCTGTTGCGTGCCGTGGTACAGCCCCGTGGTGTCGCCCAAGCCAACGGTGTTGGCGGTGGCGAACAGGCGGAAGGAGGGGTGCGGGGTGATGACTTCGTTCTGATCCATAAGCGTCAGTTTGCCGTCGGCTTCCAATACGCGCTGGATCACAAACATCACGTCAGCGCGGCCTGCATCGTATTCATCAAACACGATGGCGCAGGGGTTGCGCAGCGCCCAAGGCAAAATGCCCTCTTGGAATTCAGTGACCTGCATCCCGTCACGCAGCTTGATTGCGTCTTTCCCGATCAGGTCGATGCGGCTGATGTGGCTGTCGAGGTTGACGCGCACGGAGGGCCAGTTGAGGCGGGCGGCGACCTGTTCGATGTGGGTTGATTTGCCCGTGCCGTGGTAGCCCTGAATCATCACGCGGCGGTTGTGTGAGAACCCTGCGAGAATGGCGAGCGTAGTGTCGGGGTCGAATTTGTAGGTCGGGTCGACGTCAGGCACACGGTCGATGGCCTCGGCAAATCCTTTCACCGTCATATCGGTGTCGATGCCGAAAACATCGCGGACTGAAATCACTTCGGTAGGTTTTGCGTTGGCGTCCATAATTTAATGCTCGTCTCTTCGGGAATTTGTTGTCCCTTCGTGCAACATCTGCGCGAAGGGTGCAAGGGGCGAGGGAGCGCCATATCACCACATCCCGTTTTGCAAAACCGCAAAAGGTTCCATCACGGGTGATCGCTATCTTGTGAACATTTAATTTGAGATTTCTATGATCCAGAATGCAAAGTGCCTGCGTATCCCTTGTAACTTCGGCATGAGGCCGAGGCGTTACACCACTCTCAGGGAGACACCTCAATGAAACGCATTCTTTCAACCGCCGCCGCTATCTCCGTTCTCGCCACCGCCGCTTTCGCAGATCACCACGGTGAGAACCCGATGGTGGGTGGGGCTAAAATGTTCGCTGACAAAAACATCGTCGAGAACGCCGTAAACTCCGCGGATCACACCACGCTCGTGGCTGCTGTTACCGCCGCAGGTCTTGTCGAGACATTGTCGGGTGAAGGTCCCTTCACCGTGTTCGCGCCTGTGAATGACGCTTTCGCAGCCCTTCCAGAGGGCACAGTCGAAACACTTCTCAAGCCAGAGAACAAAGATCAGCTTGTGAAAATCCTCACCTGCCACGTCGTTGCGGCTGATGTGATGTCCGACGCGCTCGTCGGCATGATCGAAGCTGATGGCGGCGTGCATGACATCCCGACGGTCGGCGGCTGTACGCTCAAAGGATCCATCAAAGACGGCATGGTGATGATCGAGGACGAAACAGGTGGCATGGCCACGGTCACAATCGCCGATGTGGATCAGTCCAATGGTGTGATCCATGTGATCGACAAGGTTCTTCTCCCTGCGATGTAATTTGATTTACGATGATCCGACCGCGTTTGTTTTGGTCGGAGGAAAAGGAGAGCATTTGCTCTCCCTTTTTCACGTTTGGGGTTTGAATTGCCGAGGCGCAGCCCGTACACCTTTGGAAGGTTTTATATGAGGATTTGGGCATGAGCGGTCTTTTGGCATTGTTGGATGACGTTGCGGGCATCGCGAAAATCGCGGCGGCTTCGGTGGATGATGTGGCGGGTCAAGCGATCAAAGCCTCGACCAAGGCCGCAGGGGCGGTGATTGATGATGCCGCCGTGACGCCCAAATATGTGCATGGGTTCAAACCTGCCCGCGAATTGCCCATCGTTGGCAAGATTGCGCTTGGCTCTATCCGCAACAAATTGCTGATCTTGCTGCCTCTCGCGCTGCTTTTGTCGGCTTTCGCGCCGTGGCTGATCACGCCCTTGCTGATGCTTGGCGGCTCCTACTTGTGTTTCGAGGGAGCTGAAAAGATCTATCACCTGTTTCGCCCTCACGCGCATTACGCCGATGGGCACGCAGGCGTAGAGGATGATCCCAGTCACTTGGAGGCGCAAAAGGTTGCGGGTGCGGTGAAAACCGATTTCATCCTGTCTGCCGAGATTATGACGATTATTCTTGCCGCGCTTGATCCTGCCTCGTCAATCTGGATGACTGCGGGGGCTTTGGCTCTTGCGGGGATTTTGATCACTGTTGTGGTCTATGGCGCGGTGGCGTTGATCGTAAAGGCCGATGACGTAGGCCTGTGGATGGCACGGGTCGGGCGTTTTCGTATGACGCGGGCTTTCGGGCGCGGGATCGTCAAGGTCATGCCCTATCTTATGACCGTTCTTATGGTGGTCGGGACCGCCGCGATGATCTGGGTCGGGGGCTCTATTGTGATCCACGGGTTGCACGCCTTCGGCCTTGATCAGCCTTATGACGGCATCCATGACATTGCCTATGCCGCTGCCCATGCCGTTCCGAGCTATGAGGGTTTTGTGAAATGGAGCGTCACGGCGTTCTTTGATGGCGTGTTCGGCTTGATCTACGGTTTGATTTTGATCCCGATAGTGACCAAAGTGATCAACCCCGCGATTGCGGCGGTGAAGGGGACATCCGGCAGCACTGACGCGCATTAACGCTCGCCTATCTTGCCGGCGTGTTCGTGAAAGCCCGTGGTCAGTTTCGATACCACCACCGAAAGGGCAGGATGGAATAGCTGAAATGTTCGCGGGTGTTTGATCTCCCGTGAATGTCGCCGTTTTCTTCCTCCAACCAATAGACATGGCGGCGGGCACAATAGCCGATGAGCAATGTGCCAATGGCCCATGACAACATGGCGAGTGGCTTTGTCATCAGGGCGATGACCAGAATGATTGCACCCGACATGGCGCCGCTAATCACAGACAGAACGATATCGATAAACTTGACAGCACCTTCCAGATGAAACGGGGCCAACACCGCCAGACAAATCGTGGCTGAGATCACCCCCGTCAGTGTCGAGGCCCAATACATGTTGAGCGTTGAGGCAGGCCAGGAAATGCGAAACAGCGGTCCGATATAGGCGGCCAGAAGGCTCATCATCACGATGATTGTCAGGGTCATTGGCAATCCGAGAACGAAGGTGAAGTTGTCATAAACGGCGAGGCGTGTGGCATTTGCCGTGCCCAAAAAGAGGGCCGCCCGCATGGCCCAATGCCATTTTGTGGATGTCAAAACCGTCATCCGTAATCACTCACATAATCAAGAGGTTCATCCCGTGGTTCGTGGATGGATGGTGTGGTGTGCTGCGTGGCCCGCCATTTTGCGATCCGTCCGATGGCAAGCGTGCCTGCGACCCAAACCATTATACTGATCGGATGGGTTATGACGGAGTACGGTGCCAATAAGGCGCCTGACGTAAATAACACCGGTAGGGTCACAATCGAAGCGAGCGGTTCGTCCCCGATGAGGATTGCAGGCAGCAATGACAGGGCGATCGTTGTGCCCGCAGAGACCATCATAATGGTTAAGGAGGCGAGGATCTGTTTGAGCGGTCCCTGCGCATACAAAGGCTCAAACGCAGGACCGACGAGCGCGGCAAAAAACACGGCCGCGATCAACATGCCGAGACCTGCCCACGGGCCAAGTTCGGCCAGAACCGCATTGAAAACGGAGAAATAGATCGACGTGGCCGCCCATATCGCGATGGCGAGCCGCATCTGCCATTTCGGTTGTTTCACTTGCATTGGTCTCACCCTGATTGGATCCGCGCGAAATCCGTTCGGGTGAGACTAACAAGAAACTCTTACCAAAGCGTTGAAGCCGCCGCTGGCGCGGCGCTTCGTCTTATTTGAACCAACGGCTTTCTTTGAGTTGGTCCCATGCCCAAACAACTTCCTGAAGCTGTTCTTCTTGGCTACGGTCGCCGCCGTTCACATCGGGGTGCAGGACTTTGATCAAGGATTTATACTGCTTCTTGATCTCTGCCTTGGTCCAATGATCCTTGGCCTCAAGAATGGTGATGGCCTTGCGTTCGGTGGGGGGGAGTTTACGCGTCGAGGCCGCAGGGTCGGAGCGCCCGGGGTTTTGCGTCGCGTTTTCTCCCAACACCTGATGGGGGTCATCCACCCCAAGACGTTCCCACGCCTGTTGCTCCACCGACTTTTTCCCGAACGGCTTGGTGGGGCGATCACCGACCTTTGAGGATTTGATGTGCTCTTCCATCTCCTCAGGGGTGGCGTTGTTGAAGAAATTCCACTTCAAATTGTACTCGCGCACGTGCTCCTTGCAGAACCACTTGTATTCGTCGAGATGATCGGGCGAACGTGGCGCACGGTATTGGCCTTGCTCCTCGCATCCGTCATGCTCGCACTCGCGTTTTGACGTCTCAAACGCACCGGACATGCCTCTGCGACCGCCACGGCGTTTCTTTTTGTCCTTCGCTGCGGACATATTAAAACCAAAGGGATCGTTCTTATCCATGTGCCTCAACCTTTTCGACTCGGACGCAGGACCATAGATGAAGAACGGGAAATGGAAAAGGGCAAGAGCTATGAAAATCGCAGACGAAATGCACGAAATACTCGAAAAAGCGTTTTCTCCAAGCTACTTGGAGGTCATCGACGAAAGCGCCAGTCATGCAGGGCACGCCGGAAATCCGAGTGGTGAAGGTCAGACACATTTCCGCGTGGTCATGCGGGCCGCAGGATTGGCGGGGAAGAGCCGTTTGGCGCGACACCGCGCGGTGCATAGCGCCTTGGGCGATCTGGTGCACCGCATTCACGCGCTGGCGCTTGATCTCGACGCTTAGGAGCGGGGTTCGGGGGCGCGTGTGGCTGTTAGTGTCGGGCGCGGCGCCTCATCGGATATGCTCTGATTGCTCTCAGGGGCCTCAGCGGGCGTTTCGGTGATGTCGTCCTGTGCGGTATTTTCACTCCACTCGACGCCGTTGTCAGTCTCTGTGAGCGTCTCAACCTGTGAAGAGGCGACCTCGCGGCGGAACACCAGAACGGTATAATAATGCACGGCCTTGGACGTCAGCCCTGTGCGCTCTTCAAGCGGCAGTGTATCGGCGCGCAGGTATTCCCAGCCGTCAGCGCCCATCTCGTTGAGCAGCGATGTCATGGCCTGCGCCATACGTCCGTCGGAGCCTTTAACGCCTTTGGCTTTCTCGCCCTTTTTTGGGGCGGGAACGGATTTATATTCGAATTTGGCCATACGGGTCTCTCCTGATGCTGTCAGAGGTTTAGCCGACAGGGGGCAGGGGTCAAGCACCAGAAAGGCGCTGCGGCTTATTGCGCGAAAAGATGTCGAAAAACTGCATCGTTTATTGGCCAATACATACCTTCTGGGTGATGCAGGCGCTATTCGGCGGCATCCCCAAAGGTGCCAAACTCAGGTTTCTCCTCGGTAAACATACCAAAATCGCAGGCGCGGCGGAAAATTAGCACAGTGGTGGTGCCCTGTTCGCCGTCGGTCGTAAAATTATCCGCTCGTACATAGGACCACCCGTCGGCGGCCATCGCATTGAGGCGTGTTTCGACGGCATTTGAAATGCGGGCGGCGATGGTTTGTGCCGATGATGTCGCTTCGCCTGATGTTGGGGCAGGGACGGCTTTGTATTCATAATGGGACATGCGGCTCTCCTTGTGTTTCAGGTCAGGGTAGAGCGTGAGGGTTAACTGGCGCTTTACGCTTCGCAACAAAGGACAGCCCAAAAGAAAGGCGCCCGTTGGGGCGCCCTTCGTCATGCTGGTATGTGTCGTATGGTGTCCGACTACAGGCCGAGTTTCTCGCTGATCAGCTTATTCACGGCGGCGGGGTTGGCCTTGCCGCCCGACGCTTTCATCACCTGACCGACGAACCAGCCTGCAAGTTTCGGGTTGGCCTTGGCCTTTTCAACCTGCGCGGGGTTGGCGGCGATGACCTCGTCCACGGCGGCTTCAATCGCGCCCATATCCGTGACCTGTTTCATGCCGCGTTCTTCGACGATTTTGGCGGGGTCGCCGCCCTCGGTGTAGACGATCTCGAACAGGTCTTTGGCAATCTTGCCTGAAATGTCGCCCGCCTTGATCAGCGCGACGATACCGCCAAGCTGTTCGGGGGAGACAGGGCAGTCCGCGATGTCCTTGTCGTCTTTTTTCAGACGACCGAACAATTCGTTGATCACCCAGTTGGCCGACAGCTTGCCGTCCTTGCCTGTGGCGACCACCTTTTCGAAGTAATCGGCGTTCACCGTATCAGCGGTCAACACGCCTGCGTCATATTCCGACAGGCCGAAGCCTTTGACGAAACGTGCCTTTTTCTCGTCAGGCAGTTCGGGCAGGGTCTTGGCAATGTCGTCGACCCAGCTTTGCTCGATCTCCAGCGGCAATAGGTCGGGGTCGGGGAAGTAGCGATAGTCGTGGGCCTCTTCCTTGGAGCGCTGCGTGCGGGTCTCGCCGCGATCAGGATCAAACCCACGGGTCTCTTGGTCAACTTCGCCACCATCCTCAAGGATGGCAATCTGACGACGTGCTTCGACCTCGATAGCCTGTTGAATGAAGCGGGTCGAGTTCATGTTCTTGATCTCGCAGCGCGTGCCGAGATGGGAGAAGTCCTGCGTCTCTTGGTATTTCTCATACTGGCCCGGACGGCAGACCGACACGTTCACATCGGCGCGCAGGTTGCCGTTTTGCATGTCCCCGTCACAGGTGCCGAGATAGCGCAGGATTTGGCGCAGCTTCAGCATATAGGCGGCGGCCTCCTCGGCGCTGCGGATGTCGGGGCGCGACACGATTTCCATCAAGGCAACACCAGCACGGTTGAGGTCCACGAAGGAGCTGTTGGGGTCCATGTCGTGGATCGACTTGCCCGCGTCCTGCTCAAGGTGGATGCGCTCGATGCGCACCAGACGCGCGACACCGGGTTCCATATCCACAAGCACTTCGCCTTCGCCGACGATAGGGTGGTAGAGCTGCGAGATTTGGTAGCCTGCGGGCTGGTCGGGATAGTAGTAGTTCTTGCGGTCAAAGGCGGAGAACAGGTTGATGTCGGCTTTGAGGCCGAGACCCGTGCGCACGGCTTGCTCGACGCAAAACTCGTTGATCACGGGCAACATGCCGGGCATGGCGGCGTCAACGAAGGACACGTTGGAGTTTGGCTCATTGCCGAACTGTGTCGATGCACCAGAGAACAGCTTGGCATTGGAGGCCACCTGCGCGTGGATTTCCATACCGATCACAAGTTCCCAGTCTTCCTTCGCCCCTGCGATGGTTTTGACTTTTGGTGTGGTGTATTCGAGATGGTCGAGCATGGGTGAAATCCCTCGAGTTGGCGTTTAATCGCCTGTCTAAGACAGCCCCGCGCGGGGAGCAAGGGGGAGGCGCTTTGCATTTGGAGAGATTTATAGCACAGTAAGAACGGTTTTCGAGAAAGTGAGTGCTGCCGCACATGCGATTGACCCGTTTCAAACCTGTGATTGTTGCTGTCGTTCTGTCCGTCCTGACGGGGGGAGCTGTGCAGGCTTTGGAGCGTAGCCCCGTGCCGCAGCCGCGCCCTTATGAGATATTCATTCCCGACCTACGGTGGGATCATACGCCCAAGGGCAAGACATGGACCAAGGCAACCATGGGCTTCATCACAAGCCACGGTCAGCGCCTGACCAAAACTGTGCCTCGCGATATTAACGAATGGTGTCCGGGTTATCCCGATCAGGATACCCGAGGCCGCGCGGCCTTTTGGGCGGGGTTGCTGTCGACATTGTCCTATCACGAAAGCACATGGCGCGAAGCGGCGGCGGGTGGTGGCGGCAAATGGTTCGGTTTGACACAGATCGCGCCGCCGACCGCACGGTGGCGCAAATGCCGTGCGCGCACGGCGGAGGAGTTGAAAAACGGCGTGGCCAACCTGTCGTGTGCCGTGCGTATTATGAACATCACCGTGCCGCGTGATCAGGTGGTCAGCGCAGGGATGAAAGGGGTCGCGGCGGATTGGGGGCCGTTTCATTCAAGTAGCAAGCGCGAAGATATGAAGCGGTGGTTGAAGCGTCAGGACTTCTGCAAAGTCGTGATGCGGCGCTCGCCCATCCCGCTCCCGCGTCCTGCCCGTCTGGATGCCCGTGCGGTGTACCATGTGCCTGACGCGATCTTGCTGCCCGCGACCCAAGCGCGATAGCGACAGCACATTCGCAATCCCCATGCGCGTCACCGCCCCACTTCCCTCATTGCCCTTACCCGTGATAGCCCTGAGACAAACAACAGGAGTACCGCCCATGCCCGCTTTGCGCCCCGATATCGATCCCGATGGTCTTTTGGAATATTCCGTGGTCTTTACTGACCGTTCCCTCAATCATATGTCCGCAGCTTTTCAACAGGTTATGCGCGACATCCATGACACGCTTTGCGAGGTCTATTGCGCACAAACGGCTGTCGTCGTCCCCGGTGGTGGCACCTACGCGATGGAGGCCGTGGCGCGGCAACTGGCGACGGATGAGGACGTGATGGTGATCCGCAACGGTTGGTTTTCCTACCGTTGGACGCAAATCTTTGAGGCAGGGTCTATTCCTGCCTCTGAAACTGTTCTCAAGGCGCGGCGCACAGGCAATGCCATAGACGCGCCTTTTGCCCCCGCGCCGATTGACGAGGCTGTGGCCAAGATCAAAGAGATCAAACCCAAGGTGGTTTTTGCTCCGCATGTGGAAACCTCGTCGGGTATGATCCTGCCTGACGCCTATATCAAAGCACTCGCGGAGGCCGTCCATGCCGAGGGTGGCCTGATGGTGCTTGATTGTATCGCCTCAGGCTGTGCATGGGTCGATATGGAGGCTTTAGGCGTCGACGTGTTGATCTCCGCCCCACAAAAGGGCTGGTCGGCGCAACCTTCAGCGGGTCTGGTGATGCTGTCCGAGCGCGCGCTTGCGGTGGTCAAAGCCCGTCAATCGACGTCCTTCGCGGTGGATTTGGGCAAATGGCTGTCCATCATGGAAACTTACACGGGCGGCGCTCACGCCTATCACGCGACCATGCCCACCGACGCGCTGCGTGCCTTCCGCGATACGATGTTGGAGACCAAAGACTACGGGTTCGACAAACTGTGTGATGCGCAATGGGAGCAGGGCAACCGTGTGCGGGCCATGCTCAAAGCGCGTGGGATCAAATCCGTCGCCGCAGAAGGCTTCGAGGCTCCGGGTGTGGTCGTGTCCTACACGTCAGACCCCGAGGTGCAGTCGGGCCGTGCCTTTGCCGCCTTGGGGATGCAGATCGCGGCGGGTGTGCCGTTGCAATGCGACGAGGGGCCAGACTATGCGAGCTTCCGTTTGGGGCTGTTCGGGTTGGACAAGCTCTATGACGTTGATGCCTCGGTGGCGCGCCTTGAGGCCGCACTCGACAAGGTGCTGTAAGGCATCGCGTGAGAGACTTGAAAGCGGCGCGTCCTTATATCGGGTGCGCCGTTTTGCTGTTCGAGGGCGATTAGGCGAGGGGGCCAAGCCCTGCCTTCATCACGCCCATGCGCACGGGCTTGATGTCATGCACCGCCTTGAGGCCCATCAGGCGGATCGCATTGAGCAACCCGTCTTCTTCACGCACCACGCGGTTGAATTTATCCACCACAAAGGCGCGGGAGGCGATATCGCGGTGGCGCGTTTTGGCGTAGGTGTCGAGCATCTTTTGATCGCCCAAGGTGGCGGGGCTTTGCGACGCCAGATCAAGAAGCTGCGCCAGATCGTTGAGCGAGGTATTCAACCCTTGCGCCCCGATGGGAGGCAGCACATGCGCGGCTTCGGCAATCACCGCGACCCGCTCGGCGGCGAGCCTGTCGGCCAGTTGCGTGATAATCGGGAAAATACCGCGATGGGAAGCCAGTTCGAGCGTGCCGAACAGACCCGCAGAGCGTTCGGTCATCGCTGCGTTGAAGGCGTCCGGCTCCATGTTCAACAACTCCACCGCCCGTGGTCCGTGGTTCATCCACACAATCGCCGAGGCATGTCGCCCGTCGATATCGGCCAAGGGCACCATCGTGAACGGGCCGCCCTCGCGGTAAATCTCTGTCGAAACATTGTGGTGCGGAAGTGTGTGGAACGCCGTAAAGGCCAGTGATTTTTGCCCGTAGCGGGTGGTTTTGACGCCAATCCCTGCGGCCTCGCGCACGGGGCTGTTACGTCCGTCAGCGGCGATCACCAATTTGGCTGAAACCTGTGTGCCATCGGTGAGCGTGACAAGCGCCTCACCTGTGCGGGTCAGCAGGGATTTGAACCCCGTGCCATAGCGCATTTCAGTGTTGGTGATGGTGGGCAGAATGGCGAGCAATTCGCGGCGAATCTGCCAGTTGAGGAAATTCCACCCGAATGGCTCGTCGCCTGTTTCCGTGCCTTCAAATTGACGTTCGGTGCGTATCTCGGACGGGATGCCGTCCGCGCCAACGGTGTCCACGATACGCAGCGCGTCGAGCGGGGTGGCGTAGGGTTCAAGCGCGGACCAGATGCCGATGCGTTGAAACAGATCACGCGCGGGGCGCAAAAAGGCCGTCGAGCGCAAATCGGAGGCGTGATCATCGCCCACCGTGACGGGGGGCGTGGGATCAACCATCAGGGTCTTGAACCCGCTCGCGCCAAAGGCTGCCGCCGCAATCATACCCGCAATGCCACCGCCACTGACAAGAACGTCAACGGTTTCGCGCTGTGCTTTCGGTGCAGCGGTCAGCGTGGTGGTTTGGGCGGCTGGTTGTTCGGGCATGGGTCTCTCCTTTGCGCGGCGCGTGGCGCATGGCCTAGACATAGGCGCAAAGGAGCAGTTTGTCCAAGCGTCAGCCTGTCCCACCTGTCAAAGGCGAGGCTGCGCGTCAGGGTGCGGTTGAACGGGGCGTTAACCGCCAATCGTGAGCAGGAACAACACGATGTAGATCACAGGCACAAAGGCCAGAGCCGTCAGGCCAAGAACCCAAGGGCCGATCAGAAACGAACCTGCAATCACCGCAGCGAGGACCACGACAATAAACAATATGGTTAAAGCGACACCTTTCGGAGAAATGGCATCTTCTTCGTGGTGGTCTTCAGATTGTGTGGGGGCGACAGTCATGGTGTATCTCCAAAAGGGGCGTGTGCGTGTCCAGAGGCGGAGCGATCAGGGTGTTTGATTTCGCGCCTCTATATTTTTGCACATCTTACACGTCACGGCGACGGGTTGCCGCGCGACAGCACCGCGCAGTGACATTTTTACGCAGGATGCGCCTGTGGCTTGCGGCGTTTGAACGGCTTTGTCGCGGCTTAGGTGAGAAGCGTGGCCAGAAATCCGGTGAGATCAGCGGCATGGAATTGCACATGGGGCGCGGGCGGATCGAGGGGCGCGGGCGCTATATGCACGGTCTTCATGCCAAGCGCATGCGGCACTTTGAGATTGCGGGGATCATCCTCGAACATCGCGGCCTCATATGGGGCAAGCCCGTCTTTCTTGAGAATGGTGTCAAAGGCTTGTGCGGCGGGTTTGGGGTGAAAATCTGCGTGTTCAATGCCATAGATCGCATCAAAAATACCTGTAAGGCCACGCGCCTCAAGCACGCGTTTGGCATAGGGCTCGGACCCGTTGGTGAAGACGATCTTACGTCCTGGCAGGGCATTGATATGCGCGCGCAGTTCCATATCGCGCGACAGGGTCGAGAAATCAATGTCATGCACGTAGGTCAGGTAGGGCAACGGATCGGTGCCATGCAGCTCCATCATGCCCGAGAGCGTTGTGCCATAGTCCATCCAATAGGCATGGCGCAGGCGGTTGGCTTCGGCTTCGGACACGTTCAATTCACGCTGCACCCAGTCGGTCATGCGCGGTTCGATTTGCTCGAACAGGCAGGCGGACGGAGGATAAAGCGTGTTGTCGAGATCGAAAATCCATTCGCGGACGTGGGAAAAGTGATCGCTAACCATGTGTGTAGTGATAGGTGAGGGCCGCGCATGAGACAAGGGTGCCTCAGGGTCTATCGGTGCAGTGCGGCCATCTATCGCTTGATTGCCTATGTCAGGGGTGTCTATGGTCGCGCAAACACGAGGTCAGCAAGGAAGCCTGATGAGAGAGCCGCGCACGGGACAAAAAGACGCCTACCAAATGATTTTGGAAGCGATTGATACGGGGACTTACCGGCCCGGAGACCGTTTGGTCGAAAGTGAGTTGGCCGAGCGGTTCGGCGTATCGCGCACGCCTATTCGTGAGGCACTTCAACGGCTTGAGACCCAATCCATGCTGACCCGTGACGGGCGTTCGCTCATCGTTGCGTCACTGGATCACAACCAGATGGCGGATCTCTATGTGGTGCGTACCGAGCTTGAGGGCTTGGCCGCGCGTCTGGCTGCGCGTCACGCAACGCCCGAAGAGGTCCGTGTGCTACGTGATATGGTCGAAGAGGACCGTGGTCTGATCGGAAATCCAGAAGCCTTGGCGCGGGCCAACCGTCGGTTTCACAAGCAAATCCACCTCGCTTCACACAACCACTACCTCGTGCAGCAGCTCGATCTCGTGCATCGCTCTATGGCGCTTTTGGCGACGACATCCTTGGCCGTGGACGGACGTGGTGCGGAAGCCATTGCCGAACATGATGCCATTGTCTCTGCCATTGAAGCAGGGGACGGGGCAACCGCGCATAAGGCACTGTCCGATCATATCTCGAAAGCCTTTGTCACCCGTTTGAAAATCGACGCGAACAAAGAGGTGTAACCGCACACGGTTTTGTCTGTTGTGTGTTGACTGATCGGAGGTCCGCAAACCTAATGTTTGCGCCCTCGCGTCCATCCCAATGACATTCTGTTCCTGATCTTGGAGTTCCGCCCGTGCGGCAAGAACGGCAGGTAAAGACTGTCGGGGTCTCTAGGCTGATGGACAAATGTGGCATCGCGGGCAGGCTCGACCGCAAAGGGGGCAGGAGGGTCGGCCAAGGCATCGACCTTTGGCCCTCGGCTCGCGGGATGTGTCCGCGTGGGGCTGTCCACACGACCTTTGCGACGCTTCAATGCGGCTTTCTTCCCGAGATCGGCCACCTTGATCTGTGGCTTCGGATGTGGAGCGGTGGATAGGTTAGACGGCTTGAGCCCTGCGACGGTGGGAGGTTGTAACCATTCGTTTGCGACTTCAGCGGGTGTTGTGGTCTTCGGTTCCAGAATTTTGGGATCACACAGGCGAATGACCGAAGCGTTTTCTGCGGTCTTTGGACCTGTCGGAGCGGGGGTGGGCAAAGGGGGCAGCTTGTCTGTGGCCTTCGCCTTGGGAGAGGGGATAAATGGCGCGATCTCATTGCTCATCCCATGTGCGGTCTTATCCCAATAATAGGGGCGAGTGACGATCTCCCATAACCCTTTAGCTGTCGCGATCGTGGCGAGCGGGTAGTACAGATGGAGCGTCGGCACCCAAGGCCAGAGCCATTTGTGCTTCGGTGTACTTGTGGCAAGCATCCCAACCGTCACAGTTGCGACCTCTGAGAGGATAAAGAGGACACCTAGAGCGATGAACGCTTCATGGGGAAGGACGTTACGCAGAGGGTGAGGCAGTCCAAGTGCGACAGCCCAGAAAGACCACAAGAACGGCGCGAGGATGAACTGGCTGATGGTGCCCAAGAACAGGGCCTGAACGCCGAAAAAACGCCACAGACCGAGATCACGTAACAGTTTTCGGGGCGAGCGCATATGGACCGCCCATGTCATGGCATAGCCCTTGAGCCAACGGGAGCGTTGTTTGATCCACGGCCACGCGCGACAGTTGGCCTCTTCCTCGGTCACGGTTGAAATCAATTCTGTGCGGTAGCCATGACGGGCAAGGCGAATCCCTAAATCGGCGTCCTCCGTGACATTATGGGCATCCCATCCGCCCAATTCCTCAATTGCATCGCGGCGGAAAAACAAGGTTGTTCCACCAAGCGGCACAACCAATCCCATTTTCTCATACCCGGGGAGAACAATCCGAAACCACGACGCATATTCAACTGTGAAACAGCGCGACAACCAATTGGTGCGGGCGTTGTAGAAATCAAGCACCCCTTGCACACAGGCCACGTCTGGTGCGGCCATTTCAAAGTGGCTGACAACTTTATGAATCTGACTGGGTTCGGGGGCGTCTTCGGCGTCCCAAATGCCAATGATCGATCCACGGCAGAAATCGAGTGCGAAGTTGAGAGCCCGTGGTTTGGTTTTGACTTGGCCGCGCGGCACGATGATCTGGCGCATCCATCGTGGCAGGTCGGCGGTGGCCACAGCGGCTTGGGTTACTTGGTCGTCTTCCTCGACCACCAAACAGATGTCGAGCAGTTCATGCGGATAATCAAGGCGCGACAAGCGTTTGACGAGGTGCGCGGTGATCGCGCGTTCGCGAAACAGTGGCACCATGACCGATACAATCGGCAAGGTCGCGGGCTTGCGCCGCAGCGCCATTATCGGCTTTGGCCGTCCCGCGTCTCGCGCCTGAACAAAGGCGGCGGCGACTTTCAAGACCGAGTTGACGACCAAGGTGAGCACCGCCCACAGGGTCAGCATGATGAAGGCTGTTTGAGGAAAGAACCCGATGAACACCAAGGCCAAAACGGCCATACAGGATAATGTGCGGGTGAGGCGTTTGATGTCGATTTCACGACAACTCTCGGAGGCTGCAACACGGGTCTCGGCGGCATCGGCCAATACCCGTTGACGGGATCGCAAGAGAGCTTCGTGGAGGGCGGTCTCGGAGGAGATGGCGAGGCGGACGGGGCCATAAATTTCCGTCAGGCGCGCTCTAAGATCGTTGAACTCTTCCGGCCGGCAGGAGGCGATGATCGTTGCGCCACCCGCACGGCGCCACGGTAGCAGGCCGTATTTGAGGCATTCATCCGCCCCGATTTCGTCGATCAATCTCACATCGGGCGGGGTCTCATGAAAATCGGCAACGATGGCTTGGTATTGCGTTCCGATGGCCTTGTAGAGCGTGGCCTCATCCACCATGCCGCGGGCCAAAAGAATGTCGCCGATGCGCGTGTTTTCGCGTTGGCGCACGGCGGCGGCGCGTTCGACATCGGCGGGGGTGAGTGCGCCCATTTCCACCAGTATCTGCCCAATAGGTTTGCGCGGGCGTGGCGTTGCAACAGCGTGGAGATGCGGTGGTTGGGCTGCGTTGGTGCGGGTCTGTGAAGGTAGGGGATTGCCCAGCACAAGGGGAGCCGTTGCGACAGCCTTCATGTTAGGGGAGGTTTGAATACGGTGTCGCCCGTATGTCATTGGAACTCTATCCACAATTACAGTTGTGCCCGCACATCAGGCACAGTCAAAGGTGGAGTAGAGTGGTTAACAGATCGTTAAATTTTGTGGATAACGCTGTGGATAAGAGCAAAAGACGCTGCCTTTGCTCTTATTCGATTTACACCTGTTGCGAGAATGTCAGCGGAGGCTGCGCCTTAGGCCATTTCACGCGCGGCCATCGCGGCGGCGAAGCGTTCAAACAGGTAATAGCTGTCCATCGGGCCCGGGCTGGCTTCGGGGTGGTATTGCACGGAGAAGACGGGTTTGCCCTCAACCTTGATACCGCAGTTCGAGCCGTCAAACAGGGACACGTGGGTTTCGACCACACCCGCAGGCAGGCTTTGCGCATCGACGGCAAAGCCGTGGTTCATCGAGGTGATCTCAACTTTACCCGTATCTTTGTCTTTGACAGGGTGGTTGGCGCCGTGGTGGCCGTGGTTCATCTTGATCGTCTTGGCACCGAGCGCCAGTGCGAGCATCTGGTGGCCGAGGCAAATGCCGAAAACGGGGAGTCCCTTGTCCAACACGGCCTTGATCATCGGCACGGCATATTCGCCCGTGGCCGCCGGATCACCCGGACCATTGGAGAGGAAGACCCCGTCGGGATCATGCGCAAGCACCTCTTCGGCGGTAGCCGTTGCAGGCAGAACCGTGACGTCACAGCCCGCCGACGCGAGGCACCGCAGAATGTTGCGTTTCGCGCCGAAATCGAGTGCGACGACCTTGTGGCCTTTACCCTCACGTTTGGGGAAGCCATCGGGCCATGCCCACCGCATCTCATCCCATTTGTAGGATTGGGCGCAGGTGACATCCTTGGCCAGATCCAAACCGACAAGGCCGGAGAAGGCGCGGGCCTGCGCCACAAGCGCCTCAATGTCGAAGTTGCCATCGGGATCATGGGCAAGTGCCACGTGGGGCGCGCCTTGTTGGCGGATTGCACGGGTCAGGCGGCGCGTGTCGACGCCGCCCATGCCGATACGACCACGCTTGGCGAGCCAAGGGCCAAGCTCGTCTTGCGAGCGCCAGTTGGAGGGCTCGGTCGGGTCCCATTTGACAATCATGCCCGCAGCAACGGGATCGGCTGTCTCGTCGTCCTCGGCGTTGACGCCCGTGTTGCCGATGTGCGGGAAGGTGAAGGTCACGACTTGGCCCGCATAAGACGGGTCGGTCATGATCTCTTGGTAACCCGTCATGGCGGTGTTGAAACACAACTCGGCGGTGGTGACGCCCGTTGCACCGAACCCCATGCCGTAGAAAACTGTGCCATCGGCAAGAGCCAAACACGCAGTCGGTTTCTTAGTGGATTGACCCGTTGCCATGTCGCGACTCCCAATGTGCCCAAAATTGTCGGGAAATTAGGCACATCAGAGGGGAGCGTCAAGGCGCATCGGTCGCAGAATTGGGGAAATTCAATAATATAAATTTAGCTAATGAAACCAGTCTCTTGCAAAAATGGCTACATCTTGAGGTCAGGTGACGTTTTGGGTATGGTGAACGCTTCGATAGCGATAGGAAGAGATGTCTATGGATATGCGTGACCGGATCAACACCGCCTTGAAAACGGCGATGAAAGAGAAGGATAAGGAGCGTCTTTCCACGCTTCGGCTGATCAATGCAGCCATCAAGGATCGCGATATCGCGGCTCGTGGTGATGGCGATGACAGTGGGGTAGAAGACAGCGATGTGCTTCAAATCCTTGGGAAAATGGTTAAGCAACGCCAAGAAAGCGTGAAGGCGTTTGAAGAGGGTGGACGCATTGAGCTGGCCGATAAGGAGCGTTCCGAGATCAGCGTGATCGAAGAGTTCCTGCCGCGCCAATTGGATGCCGCCGAAACCGAAGCTGCCATTGATGCGGCCATTGCCGAGACCAATGCCGAGAGTATTCGCGACATGGGTAAGGTCATGGGCACTTTGAAAGCCAAATACACGGGCCAACTCGATTTCGGTGCTGTCGGCGCCAAGATTAAGGCCAAACT
Organism: Celeribacter sp.; assembly: GCF_048266405.1. Classification (GTDB taxonomy): domain Bacteria; phylum Pseudomonadota; class Alphaproteobacteria; order Rhodobacterales; family Rhodobacteraceae; genus Celeribacter. The sequence continues at coordinate 409,258 of NZ_JBLWZO010000001.1, read as the reverse complement.
CGGATAAAAATTTCGAGATTTACCAGTCAGATTACAAAAGGGCCGTCCAGAGTGGGCGGCCCTTTTAATGTTTCGCTAATATCCGCCTGTTTCACTGCTTCAATCAATTTTTGAAAGTGGAGCCGCAAATGACCTTCATGTCCAAACTGCCCCTAGATGCTGTGGGTGTCGCCCTTGCCGCGAAGCGTGGTGAGAGGACAAGCCATGATTTGAGCGGGGCTTCTAAACAATTGTTTGAGAATTTGACGGAAGGCGAGTTGGAGGAAATGACGGTCCGCGCCCCACAGGGATACGGGCCTGAGCCACGGGGTTAAGGGGGCGTCTTTACTGGAGTTGACGCAGACGCCCCAATACCAGTTCAAGATCGCCGCGTAGGGTTTGGCGCTCTTCAGGGCTTAAAAACGCGCCGAGTTCAACTTCGCGGGTTGCCTCGGAAGGCGTTGTCTCGGTGTCGTATGAAATAGGGCCGCCACCTTTGAGCGTGAGATATTGTTCGACCTTGCCATTGGGCGTCAGTGTGAGCTTCACCCAATAGGGATTGGCCACCCAATCGAACCGCGCCCCCTTGGAGGTCCAATGGGTCAGGGTGATGCGGTCATGCCAAATCAGGAGTTCTTCGCGTAAAAGATCGCGGTCCGATTTGCGCAAGGCAATCCATAGTGCGGCCAGAACACTCAGCATACACAGCAGTAAAACCCAAAATGCCGTGGTGCCGATAAAGGGAACGACGGGCACGAGACCTGCCACAAACATTAACCAGATAGCGGCTGCAAATCCCTTGGATGGAAGGGACCGATGCGGCCAGATTTCCAGTCGCAGTATTGGCTCCCCCCGATCTGTCTGCGTGCCACCTTGCCCACCTTGCGCTGCGGAATCGCTATGATCCTGCGCAGGCGGAATCGGCGGCAGGGGCGCATGATGGGCGGGAGTCCAGAGATAGGGCATATGTGTGCGATTGTGTGGGGTGCATTTATTGTGTGCTTGCACGGAGTGTAGCGTGTGCTTTCGGCCCGTAAAGGGTCAGCTCGTCGCAGGTCGTTCCCCCAGCGGTTCAAAGAGGCGCAGCAAATAGCCATCTGGGTCGGCCACAACAAACTGGCGCTGGCCAAGCGCCACGGTTCTTTTGCGATACCACGCCTCCTCAAGGGGAGGCATCAGGGCGTAGCTCCTGCGGGTGAGGCGGTCCAGAATGGGGTGAACGCTAGGGACTTCGATCTGGAGGTTCACGCCGCGGCCGAAGGGGTAGCTGTCGGGTAAATGCCCGTCGTCAAAGGTGCGCCCTGCGCCAATTTGATCAATCATGAGCCGCGCGTGTCCGAGTGCCAACATCGCAAACCCGTCCTCTTCGCGAGCGTAGTCGATGGTGAACCCGAGCAGGTCGCAATAAAAGTCGCGCGAGTCTCGCCAATCCGACACCGCAAATTCGGGAATGAGGGCAGGGCGGGGCGCTCGACTCATATCGTTACGCATTGCTCGACGCTGTCATCATCAAACCTATGACCTGCGGGTTGGAGGTCTCCGATCTTATTGCCGTCAAAGGCATAGATGGCCTGCACCCGCTGTGTGCGCGTCGCATAGGCTCCAAGAGCGGCGTGTTCGAGAATCACGACAAAGTTCGAGACGGGCATATCGGCAAACATGCGTGCGGCTTTGCCCGCTTCGTCCTCGGCCCATTTTGTGCGGACATAGCGCTCGATCTCGCGTGCGAGGGTGTCGATGTCTTCGCGGGCGGGATTGTCCATGTTATAGAGCGGTTCCGGCGAGGTGATGAGCATCGCCACATTGGTCTTTCCCGTGGCTGTATCGAACAGTTTCGAGAACTGTGCGGGATGCCAATATGTGGAGAGGTCCGACGCCTTTGGTGGCGCGCCTTTATCCCAAAATTTTGCAAATAGTGCCACCATATCGGTCTCCTTCGTTCAAAGGGGTAGCAGGGGAATTGGGACAAAAAAAGACCCCGCCGTGGCGGGGTCTCCTTAACTGTTAATGGTTAACGCTCTGGAAAAATCTGCGGAGCGTTAGCTGTCCCAAACTTAATGGGCGTGGCCTTTGTCCCAGTCTTCTTGCTTGGCAAGAGTCTCGAACGTGTGCTCTGGAGGAGGGCATGGCAGGGTCCACTCAAGTGTATCTGCATACTCGTTCCAGTAGTTGTTCTCGGTCACGCGTTTGCCTGCGACCAGCGTGTAGATCACGATGCCGATAAAGAGCAGGAAGGACGTGAAGGAGAGCAGTGCGCCCCACGAAGAGACATAGTTCCAGTAAGCGAAGGCTTCAGGATAGTCGATGTAGCGACGTGGCATGCCCTGACGACCCAAGAAGTGTTGTGGGAAGAAGGTCAGGTTTACACCGATGAAGAACATCCAGAAGTGCAGCTTGCCGAAGAATTCGGGATACTGCCGCCCTGACATCTTGCCGATGTAGAAATACACGCCCGCGAAGATGGTGAAGGCTGCCCCCATCGACATGGTGTAGTGGAAGTGCGCGACGACGTAGTAGGTGTCGTGATAGGCGCGGTCCACACCAGGTTGCGACAGAACGATGCCTGTAACGCCGCCGATGGTGAAGAGGATCAAGAAGCCGAATGCAAAGAGCATTGGCGTTTTGAACTCGACAGAACCGCCCCACATGGTTGCGATCCAAGAGAAGATCTTAACCCCTGTAGGTACCGCGATCACCATTGTGGCCAACATGAAGTAGGACTGCTGTGTGAGCGACAGGCCGACTGTATACATGTGGTGCGCCCAAACAACGAAGCCCAGAACACCGATTGCGATCAACGCCCAAACCATTGGCAGGTAGCCAAAGACGGATTTGCGCGAGAAGGTGGCGATGATGTGGGACACCAGACCGAAGCCGGGAAGAACCACGATGTACACTTCGGGGTGACCGAAGAACCACAAGATGTGTTGGTACAGGATCGGATCGCCGCCGCCGCCAGGTTGGAAGAACTGGGTGTTAAAGTTGCGGTCGGTCAACAGCATGGTGATGGCGCCGGCCAGAACAGGCAGGGACAACAGGATCAGCCATGAGGTGACAAAGATCGACCATGCAAACAGCGGCACTTTGAACAATGTCATGCCGGGGGTGCGCATGTTGAGGAAGGTGGTGATCATGTTGATCGCGCCGAGAATCGAGGAGGCGCCGGAGACGTGAACCGCGAAAATCGCGAGATCCATCGAATATCCGCCTTCATTGGTCGAGAGCGGTGGATAAAGAACCCACCCGACACCCGAGCCAAGCTGACCATCCCCGCCTGGAGCCAACATGGATGCAATGCCAAGGCCAACGCCAGTGACAAACAGCCAGTAGGACAGGTTGTTGAGGCGTGGGAATGCCATGTCCGGAGCGCCGATTTGCAGCGGCATGAAGTAGTTGCCAAAGCCGCCGAAGAGCGCAGGGATCACCACAAAGAACATCATCAAAACACCGTGATAGGTGATCATAACGTTCCAGAGGTGGCCGTTTGGCGTACAGGGGTTGGCCATGAGGCCTTCCATACACATGTACTGAACACCGGGTTCCATGAGCTCAAGGCGCATGAAGACAGTGAAGCAAACGGAGATGAAGCCCACAGCGGCAGCTGTGAACAGGTAAAGGATACCGATATCCTTGTGGTTGGTCGACATGAACCAACGAGTAAAGAACCCGCGGTTGTCTTCGTGCCCGTGAATGGCTGCGTCTGCCATGCGGTCCTCCCGATTTATGTGCGTCGTATGCGTTTGGTCCGCCGCCCCTTTAGGTCAGGAGTCAGTGGGCGGAATTGGGACATGTTTAGTAGCTCACGCGGACGTGCGCAATGTGTCAACGTGCCCCATCCGTAGAAAAATACGGCTTCTGGCTTGTAATCGGCTCTGCAACTCCCACGCGGAGGGGAGTGACGTGTTCGAATCGTGGCCGAGGCGTGTATGCGCGCGGTGGGTGTTGGGCTTGATGGGAGACTCACATGGAGAAACCGCCGTACCTGATGAGGCACGGCGGTGAACCTTTAACGGATCACTCTCTTTTGTGCGGGCGGGGCGGTGTGCCCGTGGGGGCCGTGATTGGAACGTGGTTCGCGGGATTAGCCCGAAATCGAGGCAAGATAGGCCGCGATATCCGAGGCGTCTTTCAATTTGAACGTCATTTTGGATTTCGCAGCGTCACCGAGTTGTTTTGACAGGAAGGCTTTGGGGTCTGCTGCGTATTCAACGAGCAATTCTTCGGTCCAAACCAGACCCGCTTCGCCTGCGGCAACGATGCTATCGCCGTAGCGGAAACCATCAACAGAGCCTGCGGTTCGTCCGATAACACCAAACAGGTTCGGACCGGTTTTGCCGCCTTTGACAATGACGTTATCCCCGTCGGCGATCATGTGACAGGATTTACATTTTCTGAAATCCTTTTCCCCCTTAGCCACCTCGCCGGCAAAAGTCGCAGAGGCAGAGGCGATGAGAGCTACGGCGGTGAGGGTGAACAACTTAGTCATAGTGAATCTCCAAAACGTGTGCGGTTATCGGCGCAGGCTCTACGCCTCGTTCCCTAAAGATAGGTTACAATTGGTCGTTTGTCGCCTCCTGCGCACCAAACACCTTATCAAACCCGCGTTTGAGCGCCACATCGACGTCGTCCATCGTCACGGGAAGCCCGAGGTCTACCAGTGAGGTCACGCCATGTTCGGTGATTCCGCAGGGCACGATGCCGTCGAAATGGCTCAGGTCAGGTTCAACGTTGATCGACAGCCCGTGAAAGGACACCCATTTGCGGATGCGCAGCCCGATGGCGGCGATTTTATCTTCGGGCTTCGCGCCTGTGACCGTGAGTGGTTTGTCGTCACGCACAACCCACACGCCCACACGTCCCTCGCGAATTTCACCGTGGACGTTGAATTCTTCGAGCGCGGCAATCACCCAGGCCTCCATATCGGCCACGAACTTGCGCACGTCCTTGCCGCGTTTGCCGACATCGAGCATGGCATAGGCCACGCGCTGCCCCGGGCCGTGGTAGGTATATTGCCCGCCGCGTTTGCTCTCGTAGACGGGAAAGCGGTCAGGGTCGACGAGGTCTTCGATCTTGGCCGATGTGCCCGCAGTATAGAGTGGCGGGTGTTCGACGAGCCAGATCAACTCATCAGCCTCGCCCCGCGCAATCGCTTCGGCGCGGGCCTCCATTTGGGCCACGGCGTCGTCGTAATCGGTTAGTCCAGTTGCAATGTGCCATTCGACCATAGCCGTAATTCCTTTTAGCGTGGCCACAGCCGCGCCTGCTTGTGTGTCTTGTCGTGCGTATTATCCGTCGCGCCGTTCAAATGGCATGATGGACGGGGGATTGTCCAGTTCACCCGCGCCCGATGTTTCCGGATCGCAGCCCTTGTGATCATTGGGCGTGGATCGGGTTAATCCCTATGTGCGTTGGGCCTGAAATGGGGAGCAAAGCCCGCGTCAGAACTTTCCCCGAAAAAACTTCGAAATAGTGCTTGCGGCTCGTTTGAACATTCATTAGAGAACCCCTCACCAAGTCAAGACAGTGCGGTCGTGGCGGAATTGGTAGACGCGCAGCGTTGAGGTCGCTGTGGGGTAACACCCGTGGAAGTTCGAGTCTTCTCGACCGCACCATTGAACAAGATTAAGCCTCTGCTTTCGCAGGGGTTTATTTTTTGGGTAAATGTCAGTCCCACAGCCAGTCCCACCATTCGGCGGGGCTTTTCTTTTGAGAGGAAAAGCGGGCTTTTTGCATAAAGAGCATGTTTGGGATGGGACATTGATCTGGCCCCTGTTCGCATAACGTGAAAGTGGCTAAACATTTCGTATGACCCAAGTTTTTACATCCATCTCTGATTTCCTCGCAGCGCCCTTTGATACGCTCATTGACGTGCGTGCCCCTGCCGAATTTGCTGAGGATCATGTCCCTGGTGCGATCAACCTGCCTGTTCTGGATGACGACGAACGGGCGCGGGTTGGCACCATCTATGTGCAGCAATCGCCCTTTCTGGCCCGCAAGGTCGGTGGCGCATTGGTGGCGCGCAATGCAGCGGCGCATATCGAGGGGCCGCTTGCCGACTTTGAGGGGAACTGGAAGCCGCTTGTCTATTGTTGGCGTGGCGGACAGCGATCGAACTCTTTTGCGACAATCCTGCGCCAGATCGGATGGCGCGTGGAGGTGGTTGAAGGCGGATACAAATCGTGGCGGCGCTTGGTGGTCAAAAGCCTCTATGATGATCCGTTGCCCCACAAATTTGTGTTGATCGACGGCTACACAGGCACGGCCAAAACGGACCTGATTGCCCGCGTCAAAGCTCAAGGCGGGCAGGTGATTGACCTCGAAGGTCTAGCCAATCATCGCGGTTCGGTGTTTGGCAATATGGGTCAACAGCCTGCGCAAAAGGCGTTCGAGAGTGCTCTGGCGGTAGAATTGTCCAAACTTGATCCGAGCAAGCCGACATTGGTGGAGGCCGAAAGTTCGCGTATCGGACAACTTTATGTGCCTGCTTCCATCTGGGCCGTGATGTGTGCTGCCCCCCGTATTGAGGTCACAGCTTCTCTTTCGAGCCGTGCGATCTACCTTGCTCAGGCTTATGCCGATATTGTTCAGGATGCCCAACTGCTTGAGGATTTGCTGACCAAACTCATTCCGCTTCAGGGCTATGAGCGGGTCGAGGCGTGGAAAGATCTCGCGCGGGCGGGAAATTTTGTTGATCTCGCGGGCGGCCTGATGGCGCAGCACTACGACCCGCGCTACAAACGGTCCCGCGCCAAACATGCGCCCGTAGTCTCGGCTACGATAGATTTGTGCAGCATGGATGAGGCGGCACGGGATCAGGCCGCCGAACAGGTAATCAAGGTTATGAACGCGCTTTAAGGGCGACACCGCCCTCTGAGGTAGGCTCTGTGATTTCTCCAATGATTGCCGCATTGTATCCGGCTTTGTTTAACTTCTTGGTCAGATTTTCCGCGCCACCGTTTCCGACGCAGGCGAGCAGTCCGCCAGCGGTTTGGGGATCGAATAACAGATCGGCCATTGCATCGTTTGGGCCGTCATATTCGGCGGCATAGGCGCGATTGGCGGGTAGGATGGTGGATGCCACGCCCGCCTGTGACAGGCCTAACGCGCCGTCCAGAAGCGGAATGCGTGACAGCGTGAGCGTCGCACTCACGCCGCTTGCGCGACAGATACCGAGCAAATGCCCCGCAAGACCAAACCCCGTCACATCCGTCATTGCATGTGCGCCACTCAAGATACGGGCAGCCTCGCCAGAGGACTGCGCCATTGAGGCATAGGCCGTGGCGACATCGCGCCCGTTGGCTTGCATCGCCATTTCGGCAGCGAGCAGAACGCCTGTGCCGATGGGTTTGGTGAGAATGATCTGATCGCCCACCTTCGCGCCCGAAAGCGTTATGGGCGCGTCGGCCAATCCCGTGACGGTAAATCCGATGGAAAACTCCGCGCCCATAGAGGTATGCCCGCCGATGATCTCCGCACCCTCGGCGGCAAAGATTGCGCGGGCGGCGCTCATGATTTCGGACAGCCATGCCTCTTGGAGCGGGGGAGAGAGGCGCGGCAGGGTCACGGTGGCCAGTGCCGATTGCGGTGCGGCCCCCATCGACCAGACATCGCCCAAGGCATGAATGGCGGTGATCCGTGTCATCAACACAGGGTCGGGGATGAAGGACCGTAGATGATCGACAGAGATCACTTGTCGTGGTCCGCCGTAGGCTTCGCCGTGGGTCAGCACGGCGGCGTCATCGCCCGCAAGGCGGATCACATCGGTGCGTTCCGTTTCGGTTTCCTCGCGAAGCACGCGGGAGAGAACATCACCGCCCACTTTGGCACCGCAAGCCCCGCACATCGGCTTTTTGCCCTCGACTTCATCGCGCAGTCCGGCGGCGACGACATCGGGTAGGACGGGCGGGCGCATGGGCTTGAGGTCTTTGAGGCCCGCCATGAATTTGCGGTCGATACTATCTTTCCATCGCCACATCGCAGCACCCTTGAGGCGTAATCCGTTCTTGTCGGCCAGTGCCGCCTTGCCACCAAGCGAGATCAGTTTGAGGTAATCCTTTTGCGGGTGATACAGGCTCTTTTTGACCTTGCCGCGTTGCTCGGACAGTAAAATGCGCAGGTTGTCGAACAGCACGGACGCCTCTCGCACAGCAAACACGCCCGCTTTCGGGCGCGGGGCATGGGCAAGGTGGGCGCAGTCCCCCACGGCGAAAATGGTGGGGTCGGAGGACTGCAATGTGGGACCAACGCGCACGTAGCCCTGCACGATGGTTAGATCGGTTTCTTCGAGCCAGTCATAGGGGCGTGCGCCTGCCGCGCCGAGGGTGAAGTGGGATTGGATGGTGCTGCCATCGGTCAGGGTCAGGCTGTCCGCTTCGATCTTACCCACAGCGGTGTTGGGCAACAGCGTCACACCAGCGTCGTTCAGGGCGTTCAAAAGGGCGCGGCGTGTTGGTGCGCGGAATTCTTCCAATATCTCGCCACGATCAATCAATGTGACGCTGAGGCCATCGGTGCCCTTGAGCGCATGGGCCATCGCCATGGCCAGTTCGGCCCCTGCAACACCGCCGCCGATGACGCACATGTGCGGTGGCGTTTCGCCCGCGCGGACCAAGGCGCGGTAGCTGTCCCATTGTGTCGCAAAGCGCTCAAGCGGTTTGGCGGGAATGCCGTGTTCGGAAAATCCCTCAAGGTCGGGCATGGCCGAGGTGATGCCAATATCAATCGAGGCCACATCGTAATGAATGGGCGGACGCCCTTCGACGTGGATCAGCTTGCGCTTGCGGTCGATCCCCGTGGCGCGCCCCAAGACGGCGCGTGCGCCTGCAAACCGTGCCAGTCGCAAAATGTCGAGTTCCAGATCCGTGCGGGTGTAATGCCCTGCGACAAAACCCGGTAACATGCCGGAATAGGCGGCAACGGGTCCCGGATTGATGACCGTTACCCGTACGCCCGCAAGGGGCTTCATCCCCCAGCGTTTAAGGACAAGCGCGTGGGTATGCCCGCCGCCAATCAGCACGAGGTCACGGGTCAGGGGGAGGTCTTGCATAGTGTCGGCTTTCTGTGGTGCATCACGTCAGTGTGCCACGTTCGGACTTCGAGAGCGTTAACATCGCCTGTTTGCCCGCTTAGGGCGCTTGCCATTGCCCGCGCCATCCGTCGCGCCGTTCGTAAAAGGCGCGGGTGTGGGTGGGGCGGTTGAGCGAGACGACATCCATTGTGTCGACGGTCATACGCAAGATCGCAAAGCGTGCGGCATCGGGGCTGCGTGTATAGGCGTCGGGGGCGTTGATGGGCGTTCCCGGTTTCGGGGTGACGCCATAATCGGGCAGGGCGCTATCGCTTAGGCCAGCCCATGCGTCTTGGGCCATTGGCCCCTCAATGACTGCAACCGTGCCGCGCAGACGCAGTTGCAACAAGACATCTTCGCGCCAGAGCGTCAGGGCCGCGCGCGGATCGGCGGCGATTTCGTCGCATTTGCGGGTGGCTGCGTCGGTGACAATATCAAGCGTGCATCTCGCAGGGTCGGCAGCCCGTAGCACCACGCCGCGGGCTTCAGGGGCACCATCCGCACCTATCGTGGCCAAATTGGCCAGCCGCGCATCCACACGGGCGGACACGGTTTGAGGGAGGAGTACCCCCCAACTTGCGTTGAAGAGTTGGGCGAGGTCGTGGGTCCAAGTGGGTAAATCTGCATCATTCATGCAAAGACCCTGCCGTGTGGGGCGCTGGGATGCAAGTGTTCTGGACGTTGCCGCATCAGGCGCTACAGTTGTGCATATGACCGTAATCAATGCCTCCGTGCGATCGAGCTTATGAAACCCACCGTTTCCGACCTCCCCCCCGAGTCTTCCGACCCTGCCACCACCCAGATGCGTCAGAGAGCGCTAAAACTGTTCGAGGTCGGGGTGGAAGAGGCCGATCCCGCGCGTGCGGTTGAGGCAGCTTTGAAAGGGCGCAGCTTTCACAATCCGCTCGTGATCGCAATTGGCAAGGCGGCACGCGCGATGGCCGAGGCTGCCATGCGCCATGTCACGGCGGATATGGTTGTGGTCGTCACAAATTATGAAAACGCCTCGCCGCTGAAGGGCGCAGAGGTCCATGCGGCGAGCCACCCTGTGCCCGATATCCAAGGCGCGCGCGCTGCCCTGCGCGTGGAACAGGTTCTGGCCCATGCCAAGGGGGAAGTTCTGGCGCTGATCTCCGGGGGCGGTTCGGCCTTGTTGCCTGCGCCCGTGACGGGGGTGAGCCTTGAGGAAAAGGCCGAAGTGAACCGTCTTTTGATCGGGTCTGGCGCCGACATTGTAACGGTCAATCTCGTGCGCCAACACCTGTCGCGGCTCAAGGGGGGCGGGATTTTGCGGGCGGCCTATCCGTCCAAAGTCACCACATTGGTCTTGTCCGATGTGGTCAACGATGATCTTCGCGCCATTGCCTCGGGTCCAACAGTTTCACCGATTGGCACGCCGCAAGAGGCCGTAGCGGCGCTGAAAGACTTTGATCTTTGGGACCGTTTGCCCGCTTCGGTGCGCAGTCATTTGTCACAAGATTTGCCTGACATGGGGGATTTGCCCGAAGGGGAAATCGAGTTGATTGGCTCTAATGCCCGTTCCCTGGCCGCGATGGCGCGGGCAGCGGGGGGCGGCGTGGCCCACGGCGTGCATGTCTTTCCTATCCCGCTTGAGGGCGATGTGGCCCATGCGGCAGAGGTGGTTGTGGATTGTGTGACGCAAAAGGGCATCTACCTGTTTGGCGGCGAAACCACGGTCAAGATCAAGGGCGAGGGGCTTGGTGGCCGCAATCAGGAACTGGCGCTGCGCGTGGCGCAACTGGCCGCTGCGCGCGGGATAACGGACTATGTGTTCCTGTCGGGCGGAACGGACGGGCGCGATGGGCCGACAGATGCTGCGGGTGGATTGGTCGATGATGGCACGCTTGCGCGAATGGCGGCGGCGGGAGTTGATATCGACGACATTCTGGCCCGCAATAACAGTTATCACGGCCTTGATGCGGCTGGGGATTTGCTCAAAATCGGGCCGACGGGCACCAATGTGGCCGACCTACAGGTGTTCATCAAAGCCTGAGTTGAGCCGTGTCGCGCCTTAGCGGGCGAAGGAAATTCCGTAGATCAACTGGCGCAGTCCAAGGGCGGCTCCCGCGATGATGGATATCATGGTGACGGGGGCGGAGTAGGCCAGAACCGACATCGCAGACAGGCCCTGCCCAACGGTGCAGCCAAAGGCAACGACCGCGCCCACGCCCATAAATGCCGCGCCAAGGATCTGACGTTTTAATTCGCGTGGATCTTCGCAGGCTTCCCATCTGAAATGGCCTTTGAACAAAGAGCCGATCGCAGCCCCGACTAGCACACCTGCAACCGAGCCGACACCGAAGTTGAGCGAGGTGGCCGAGGAGGTCATCACGTAGAACATCGCATCTCCAATGGGGGCGGCGAAGGTGTGGGAGACAACGGGTTCGGCTTCGAATGCGGCGATTGATAGCCACGCCGTGCCCGCCCATCCCGACACCACTGCCAAGCCGACGACCGCGCCCCACAGGATGAGTTTGCCATTGGCGCGAAAGGCTTTTGACCACAGCGACACCACGAGGACGAGGGTGCCTGCGATATAGGGCGACAGGCCCCAGTGCATGAGTGAGGGCGTTGTCGCTGCGGGGGCAGGCGGGAACAGGGAGACGCGTAGCGCTGCGAGGGGGCCGTTGAGGGTGACATAAGTGGCCAAGCCCATAACGATGACGATGACGAAGTTGCGCAGATCACCGCCGCCCAATCGCGCCAAAGCGCCAAAGCCGCAGTTGCCTGCAAGCGCCATGCCATAGCCAAACAGCAGTCCGCCACCGATGGAGGCGAGCGGATACCATTTCATTGAGAGATAGGTGGACATGGAGGGATCGAACAGACCTGTGGAGATCATTACCCCCGTGCCGATCATGGCCACGCCGATGGCCACGCCCCACTGGCGGGCCCGCAAATCAGATCCTTGGTACAGGGCATCTTCGATAGCGCCCATAGAGCAGAACCGTCCCAAACGGGCGGCAAGCCCTAACAATAGGCCGCCAAACAGGCCGATCAGGGCTGCGATTGTTCCGGGTTCGAATGTGTCGAGCACTGTGTGACCTCCCCAAGTCAAAAGGAGAGACCCGCAGATTTACGTCGCGGGTGTCGCCTTGTCAGCATCTACGGAACAGAACATTTCATAGATCACTTCGAGAATGCGTTTGGGGCGATCATCCGTCAAGGAGTAGTAAATCGCCTTACCCTCGCGGCGTGGTGTCACCAGACCCTCAAGGCGCAACCGCGCCAATTGTTGGCTCACCGCAGCTTGTCGTGCGGAGAGCAACTCTTCGAGTTCCGTGACGGATTTTTCGCCCGTTACCAGATGGCACAAGATCATCAGACGCCCCTCGTGGCTCAAGGCCTTGAGCAGTTGCGAGGCATCACACGCATTGCTCATAATGAGGTCCATGTCCTCGGAGGACATGTCGGGTGTGATGGTGGGCAATGAAGACGATTGATGATCCATACGCACGCCAGCGGTCTCACTTCTGTTTAGAATGCAATCTCATCCAGGATTGCGTCTATTCCTGCCTCGGCACATTCCGCGTCCAGATCCGGACCGGGCGCGCCCGAGACACCAATTCCCGCTACTATAGAGCCTGCCGCTTCAATCACAAGCCCGCCGCCAAGTGCAAGTGGCTCGGTCAGGTCGCGGATGCCGGACATCATTTCCCCGGGAGCGGTCAGCTCGCCCAGTGATAGCGTGTCGGTGCGAAAGGCGACGGAGGTCCATGCTTTGCGGCGTGCGGTTTCAAACACGTGCAGACCTGCGAAACGATCACGCACATAGGCCTGTGGCAGGCCGAAACGATCCACCACCATCACGCCAACCTGATAGCCCGCGTCGCGGCAGGCCTCCATCGCAGCTGTTGCGGCGGTCAGGGCGACCTCGGGTTTGAGAACCTGAAAGGTGACAAAGGCGCTGTCCTCGTCTTGGGCCGATGCAGGTGCAACGGCGGGGAGGGCGAGGGAGAGGGCCACGAGAGCGGCAGAGGCGATACGGGTCATTGTTGGTCTCCTTTGAGGGCTATGTCCGCGCCGTTGGTTGGCGGGTCGAGATCAAATGGTCGAGATCGTCTTGGGGTCGTCCTTTGGTCAGGCGCCGGATCAGTTCGAGGCGGGCGCCTGCGTGTTGTCGCGGTCGACAGCAGTGGGGGCTGCGGCGAGGGCATCGGGGTCATAATCGGTGTGGTCACGAAGAATCACTGTCATCATCGACCAGAATAGATCCTCGCCGCCATATCCCTCAATACGGGTCAACTCCTGTCCCTCATCGACCAGAACAAAGGTCGGTGTCAGCACGGGGCGAGAGGTGAATTTGACGTCCTCCGGCCGATCTGTGATATCCATGCGGCGCAAGGGGGCAAAGCTTCCCTCGGGTGTTTTGGGATAAATTGGCGCGATTTCGTCATTCCAACGGGCGCAATAGGCACAGCCTTCGCGTTCGACCATAATCAATTCCATCGCCTGCGCGGGCAGGGTGGTCAGGGAGAGAAGGATGGCGGACCCGAGGGCCGTAATTTTAAACCACATTGGATTGTCCAGTTGACGGCTGCGATACAAACAACATAATTTGAATGTGTGAATGACACAAGGCGCGCTTGAGTTGCGCCCGTGGGACGATAGCCCACTTCGGGAGGACATCAATGTTAGACGTTAGTTTTATTTCGGCCTTTTTAGGCGGGCTTGTGGTGTTTTTTTCGCCCTGCATCCTGCCGATCGTGCCTTTTTATCTTTCTTATATGGCAGGTGTCGGCATGGGAGAAATCCGCGCCGATGGTGAATTGGCTGCGGGCGTGCGCAAACGCGCGATTGCCTCTTCGATCATGTTTTCGCTCGGTATTATTACTGTTTTCGTATTGCTCGGTGCCGCCGCGTTTTCATTGTCGCAGGCGTTTCGCTCTTATCAGGATGTGTTTCGCATCGGCGCGGCGCTCATTGTGTTTGTCATGGGGCTGCACTTTCTCGGTGTGATCAAAATCGGCTTTTTGAACCGTCAGTTTCAAGTGAGTGGTGGCGATGTCACGAAGATGAACGTGTGGTCGTCCTATGTCATCGGTCTGGCCTTTGCCGCAGGGTGGACGCCCTGTGTCGGTGGTATCCTGACCGCTGTGGTGTTTACCGCTTCTGTCGAGGAGACGGCGTTGCGCGGTCTGGGGTTGATGTTGGTGTTTGGCGTCGGGATGACGCTGCCTTTTGTGATCGCGGCGGTGTTTATCAAGCCGTTCCTGAAATTCGCGGCCAAGTTCCGTCGCCATTTGCCAAAAGTCGAAAAGCTGATGGGCGTTTTTCTGATCTTGTTCGCACTGTTGATCGTGACAAATTCGGTCAATCTGATCGCCGCTTGGTTGCTCGAAACCTTTCCGGCCTTTACCAAAATCGGGTCATCAGGCTCGCTTTGAGACCCCACCTAGATATACGGGAGACACACATGTTTCATCTCGCACGACGCACATTTATCGCCGCAGGTATTATTGCCCTGTCAGGGCTTCCTGCCTTTGCCCAAGAGTTGGGCGACGACGGCTTGCATAAGGCTCCGTGGCAGCGCGAAACCTTCAAGGATCTGCGCGAAGACCTCGAGGAGGCCAACGCCGAGGGCAAGCGCCTGTTGGTGATGATTGAACAACGCGGCTGTATCTACTGCAAGAAAATGCACGAAGAGGTCTATGTCGACCCTGAGATTTCAGCGCTGCTCGAAGATCGTTTCTTTGTCGTTCAAATCAACATGTTTGGTGATGTCGAAGTAACAGATTTTGATGGGGAGATTCTGTCGGAAAAGGATATGGTGTCGAAGTGGAATGTGCTATTTACACCAACGAATCTTTATTTCCCTGAAGAGGTCGAAGAGGGTGTCTCAGCCCCTGCCGCTGCGGTCGCAAGTGTGCCGGGTGCCTTTGGTCGTCTCACCACTTACAACATGATGCGCTGGGTGCTTGATAAGGAATACGAAGGCGACGAGCCGTTCCAAAAGTACCACGCCCGTCAGGTCGTAAAGCAACAAGAGACGGGTAAACTCGACGTCTCGGAATGACCTCAATGGGGATCGCTACAGACAATGACGTTCGCAAAATTCGTTTTTTTGAATTTGTTCTTGCGCGTCTGCGAAATGGTGCGCTACGGTATGCTCAAGAAAAGAGCGCATACTTAAGCGTAATAAAAACAAGTCTTAGGGAGGAGACATGAAACGCATTGCAACCACATTCGCTGCACTTTGCCTCACGGCAACCGCAGCTACGGCCGAGGTCGCCCCAACAGACGTGATGTTCGAGGACGGCGCAATTGCCGAATCTCTGACGGGCGCTGCCGGGAATGCCGAAAACGGTCGTAAGATCATGACCAGCAAATCCTTGGGCAACTGCGTGTCGTGTCACGCCGCTGAAGCCTACGCGGATGTGCCATTCCAAGGCGAAGTTGGTCCGATCCTTGATGGGGCAGGCTCACGTTGGACCGAAGCAGAATTGCGCGGTCTTGTGGCAAACCCCAAGATGACATTTGAGGGCACGATCATGCCTGCCTTCTACAAAGTTGATGGTTTTACCCGTCCGGGTGACGCCTACACAGGTAAAGCCGCTCCGGCTGATCTGCCACCGCTTCTGTCTGCGGCACAGATCGAGGATGTGGTCGCCTATCTCATGACGCTCAAAGACGAATGATCGTCTGGAATTTTACGAAAACGAGGACTAACCCATGAAACTCACACGACGTGACGCTCTGGCTCTCGGCCTTGGTGCAACGGCAGCTTCCTTGCTCCCGTTTCGCGCGTATGCCGCAGCCGACGAAGCTATCGCCGCATTCACCGGCGGTTCCGAAATGGGGGAGGGTGGTATCACTCTGACCGCACCTGAAATCGCTGAAAACGGCAACACGGTTCCCGTGTCCGTTGATGCGCCCGGTGCCACATCCATTCTTCTTTTGGCAACCGGCAACCCGACGCCTGGTGTTGCGACCTTTAACTTTGGTCCTCTCGCAGGTTCGCAAGCGGCATCTATTCGTATCCGCCTCGCAGGGACACAGGACGTTGTCGCAATCGCCAAGATGGCTGACGGTTCCTTCGTGAAAGCAACATCCACTGTCAAAGTGACCATCGGCGGCTGTGGCGGCTGATCGGTTCACCGACTTATCTAGGAGACATATACAATGGCATCTGGTGTAAAACCCCGCGTTAAAGTCCCGAAGTCGGCTGCTGCTGGCGACGTGATCACCATCAAAACCCTGATCTCGCACCCCATGGAGTCGGGTCAGCGCAAAGATGGCGACGGCAACATCATTCCACGCTCGATCATCAACCGTTTCACCTGTGAGTTTAACGGCGAATCTGTCATCGACGTGACGCTTGAGCCCGCTGTATCGACCAACCCCTATGTTGAATTCGATGCGAAGGTTCCTGAGGCCGGTGATTTCAAATTCACATGGTACGACGATGATGGGTCCGTTTACGAGGAAACAAAATCGATCAGCGTCGGCTAAATTAGCCACGTGCTCAGGGAGGAGAAACGCATGAAAAAAACAACACTCAGCACTGTGGCTGTATTTGCAGCCCTCACGTTCGCGGCGCCTGTCGTCGCGGATGAGGACGCCGAACTGGTGATCAATGGCGAGATCGAGATCGTCACGAAAACCGAAGCCGCAGCGCACCTCGACGGCCACCTCGACGAGGTTATGTCTGGTTGGCGCTTCCGCTCCGATGACACACAAGCCATGCAGATGGATGACTTCGATAATCCGGGGATGCTTGGTGCCGAAGCGGGGTTCGATTTGTTCGAGACCGCATGGGGCTCCGAAGGGAAATCCTGTGCTGACTGTCACGATGGTCCTGAAAGCCTCTCTGACGTCCGTGCAACCTATCCTAAGTGGAACGAGGACGCCGGCGAAGTGCGTACCATCCAGATGCAGATCAACGACTGCCTCACCACGAACATGGGCGCGGAAGCTGAAAAGTATGACAGCGGTAAAATGCTGAATCTGGAAGCGATGCTGGCGTCAGTTGCGCGCGGCAAACCTGTTAATGTCGCCATTGACGGGCCTGCTGCGGAGACGTGGGAAAAGGGTAAAGAGATGTACTATACCCGTTACGGCCAGTTGGAATTGTCCTGTGCAAACTGCCACGAGGACAACTACGGCAATCTGATCCGCGCGGACCACCTGTCCCAAGGTCAGGTCAACGGCTTCCCGACCTACCGTCTGAAAAACGCGAAACTTAACGGTATTCACTCGCGCTTCAAAGGCTGCATTCGTGATACCCGTGCCGAGACATTCAGCCCTGGTTCGCCCGAGTTCGTGGCGCTTGAGCTTTACGTCGCATCGCGTGGCAACGGCCTTTCGGTCGAAGGCCCGTCGGTTCGTAACTAAACCAATGAGGGCCCCGCCTTTCCGATGAGAAGGGTGGGGTTTTCTGCTCTCGAATACATTCAAAATTACGCATAGGTCGCGACGCGGCCTTGCCAATCAAACGGAGCAACGCGCATGATTTCCCGCCGCGATTTCCTTCAGGTCTCTATGGCCGCCTCTGCAATGGTCGGGGCTTCCGGCTTTGGCAATTGGTCCCGCCTTGCGGCGCAACAGACGTTGACCCAAGATCAACTGCTCGATTTTGACACCTACGGCAATGTGTCCCTGATCCACGTCACCGATATTCACGCACAGCTCAAACCGATCTATTTCCGCGAGCCGTCGATCAATATCGGCGTTGGCGACAACAAGGGCGCGGTTCCCCATGTCACGGGGGCGGATTTCCGCAAGCTCTATGGCATTGAGGATGGATCTCCCTCTCATTATGCGCTGTCCTCCGGGGATTTTGCCGCTTTGGCAAAGGGCTATGGCAAGGTTGGTGGTTTGGATCGTGTGGCGACCGTGATCAATTCGATCCGCGCGGCACGTCCCGATGCGTTGCTGTTGGATGGCGGTGACACGTGGCACGGCTCCTACACCTGTTTCCACACCCAAGGCCAAGATATGGTCAACGTGATGAACGCGCTCAAGCCTGACGCGATGACCTTCCACTGGGAGTTCACACTCGGCTCCGACCGCGTTCGCGAAGTTGTGGCCGATCTGCCGTTCGCGGCTCTTGGCGCCAATATCTATGACGCCGAGTGGGATGAACCCGCCGAAGATTTCGCACCTTACAAGTTCTTTGAACGCGGTGGTGTGAAGATCGCCGTGATCGGTCAGGCCTTCCCCTATATGCCGATTGCCAACCCTGGTTGGATGTTCCCCGAATACTCCTTCGGTATCCGCACAGAACGGATGCAAGAGGTGGTGGACGAGGTCAAAGCCCAAGGCGCAGGCCTCGTGGTCTTGCTGTCGCACAACGGTTTTGACGTCGACAAAAAGATGGCCTCTTTGGTGAGCGGCATCGACGTGATCCTGACGGGCCACACCCACGATGCGCTGCCCGAGCCAGTGCTTGTGGGCGAGACGATCCTGATCGCCTCTGGTTCCAACGGTAAATTCGTCAGTCGAGTCGATCTTGATGTGCGCGATGGTCAGATGATGGGCTTCCGTCACAAGCTGATCCCGATCTTCTCCGATGTGATCGAGCCCGACAAAGAGGTCGCCGCTCTCATTGATGAGCAGCGTGCGCCGTATCTGGACGATATGACCGAAGTGGTCGGCGAGACCGATAGCCTTCTGTATCGTCGTGGGAACTTCAACGGCACATGGGACAACCTGATCTGTGACGCCCTGATCGAGCAGCGCGAGGCGGATATTGCCATGTCGCCCGGCGTGCGTTGGGGGCCAAGCCTGATCCCCGGTGACAAGATCACCCGCGAAGACATTTGGAACGCCACCTCGATGACCTATGGCAAGGCGTATCGCTCGGAGATGACCGGCGAGTTTATCCATACGATTATGGAGGACGTGGCCGACAACATCTTCAACCCCGACCCCTACTACCAACAGGGCGGCGACATGGTGCGGATGGGTGGCCTTGGCTATACCATCGACGTTACCAAACCGCAGGGCGAGCGGATCACCGACATTACGATGCTCAACACGGGCGAGAAACTCGATCCTGCAAAGACCTATGTCGTCGCAGGCTGGGCCTCGGTCAACGAGGGAACAGAAGGCCCCGAGATTTGGGACGTCGTGGAGGATCACATCCGCGCCAAGGGCACCGTTACGGCAGAGGAAAACACCTCCGTCAAGGTGCTCGGTCTCTAACACATATCCAATCCGTCCCGCGTCCTACCAAGGGGCGCGGGGCGGATTTTTCGCCGCAGATTCATTCACATAGCTGAATGACAGAATTTAACACCGCGTTTGAAACGGTATGCAACACAGGGAGCACATTCCATGAGTGACACCCCAACACACGACGGCCCCACCAAAGGACCAAACCGCCGCGCCTTCCTGCGCGGTGCTGCTGCAACAGGTGTCGGTCTGGCTGCTACGGGCAAGGCAATGGCACAGGATGCGCCTGATCCGTTGATCACCGAAATACAGGATTGGGCCAGTTCCACAGGGGCAGGCGTTGACGCGACGCCCTACGGGATGCCGATCCAATTCGAAAGCGATGTGGTGCGGCGCAACGTGCCGTGGTTGACCGCCGATGTGATCTCCTCGATCAACTTCACGCCGATCCACGCGCTCGACGGCACCATCACCCCGCAGGGCTGTGCGTTTGAACGTCACCACTCGGGCGCGATTGAGCTCAAAAAAGAAGACTACCGCCTGATGATCAACGGTCTCGTTGATCAGCCACTGGTCTTTACCTATGCCGATCTGGAACGCTTCCCACGGGAAAACCGCACCTATTTCCTTGAGTGCGCTGCGAACACCGGCATGGAATGGGCAGGCGCACAGCTGAACGGCTCGCAATTCACCCACGGCATGATCCACAACATGGAATACTCTGGTGTGTCTTTGCGCACTCTTCTCGAAGAGGCGGGCTTGGATGCGGCGGGCGATCTGGCCGACAAATGGGTCTACGTCGAGGGGGCAGATGCCTCGTCGAACGGGCGCTCTATTCCGATGGAAAAGGCGCTTGATGACGTGCTTGTCGCGTTTAAAGCCAACGGTGAAGCGCTGCGCATGGAGCATGGGTATCCCGTGCGCCTCGTGGTTCCCGGTTGGGAAGGCAACATGTGGGTCAAGTGGCTGCGTCGTATCGAAGTGACCGACCACCCCATTGAGAGCCGCGAAGAAACCTCGAAATACACCGACACACTTGCCGATGGTACGGCACGGAAATGGACGTGGGTTATGGATGCGAAATCCGTTGTGACCTCGCCCAGCCCGCAGATGCCAATCACCCACGGCAAAGGTCCGTTGGTGATTACAGGTCTCGCATGGTCGGGTCGTGGTGCGATCACGGGTGTGGATGTGTCCATCGACGGTGGGAAGAACTGGCAAAAGGCGCGTCTGGCCCAAAAGGGCGAGAAAATGGCGCTCACCCGTTTCTATCTCGATATCAATTGGGATGGCTCGGAGATGTTCCTGCAATCGCGCGCCCATGACGAGACGGGTTACGTTCAACCGACCAAAGCGCAATTGCGCGAGGTGCGTGGCGAGAATTCCGTCTATCACAACAACTGTATTCAGACCTGGTGGGTCAAAGAAAACGGGGAGGCAGAAAATGTCGAAGTTTCTTCCTAAACTGATCGCAAGCACAGCCCTTGTCGCCGCCCTCGCTGCGCCCGCAATGGCGGAGAAATTCGGGCTGGGCCGTGCGGCACTCCCCGAAGAGGTCGCGGCATGGAACCGTGATATCGGTCCGCAGGGGCAAGGCCTGCCCGTTGGGTCCGGCTCTGTCGAAGACGGCGAGATGATCTTCTCGGACAACTGTGCCGTCTGTCACGGTGAGTTTGCCGAAGGCGTGGACAACTGGCCGAAACTGGCAGGTGGTGACGGGACGTTGGCGGATAAAGATCCGCTCAAAACCGTCGGGTCATATTGGCCGTATCTGTCCACGGTCTTTGACTATGTCCGTCGCTCTATGCCCTTTGGGGCTGCGCAGACCCTGTCAGATGATGATGTCTATGCTATCACCGCCTATATTCTCTATTCCAACTATCTCGTAGAGGACGACTTTGTCCTGACCAACGAGAACTTCATGGATGTGGAGATGCCCAACGCGGACGGGTTTATCGTCGATGATCGCCCCGAGACGGAGTTGCCGATTTTTACCGAAGCCAACGCGTGTTACGAGAACTGCAAAGACACGGTGGAAATCACCAAGCGTGCCGCTGTTCTCGATGTGACGCCAGAGGAAGAGGGCGCTGATGAGGCGCCCGCTGAGGCAGCTGCGGCGGAAACGGCGCCCGCGGAGGCGGCACCTGTCGAGGAGGCCATGACTGAGGAGGCTCCTGCCGATGAAGCAGCGGCTCCCGCTGTCGCCGCCCTTGACGCCGAACTGGTCAGCGCAGGCGAGAAGGTTTTCAAGAAGTGTAAAGCCTGTCACCAAGTGGGCGAGGGGGCCAAAAACAAGGTTGGGCCCGTACTCAATGGCGTCTTCGGCGCGCCCGTCGCTCATGTCGATGACTTCAAATACTCCAAAGACATGCAGGCCGCCCATGAGGCTGGAACGGTTTGGGACGAGGCGCATCTCGTTGAATTCCTGACCAAACCCAAGTCTGTCTACAAAAAGACCAAGATGTCATTTGCGGGTTTGAAAAAGGAAAAAGATATCCAAGCGGTGATCGAATACCTCAAATCCGTATCGCAATAAGCGCACTTCCCTAGTGACAACTTAGTGGCAGCCTCTAGGGGCTGCCCTTTTTCTATGCTACACTTCTCATGCTACTTTTTTGGCCCCGTGTTCAGGAGGACCCCCCATGCCCCGTTTATTGACCGCACTTGCCGTGAGCGCATCCATGCTCGCATCGGCTGCCACCGCCAATGATGCTGCAATCACCTTTGACTATGATGGCACGTTTGAGGATGCCACCTTTGCGGTTGAGGATGCGATCATTTCCAAGGGATTGGTGATCGACCACCGTAGCCACACGGGCGAGATGCTGGAGCGCACGCGCGCCGATGTCGGCTCCGATGTGGTGCTGTTCGATGCGGCGGATGTCTTCCTGTTCTGCTCGGCCACGATCTCGCGTCAGGTTATGGAGGCTGATCCCGACAATATCGTTTATTGTCCCTATTCCATCTACGTCGCCGACCGCGGCGGCAAGGTGACAATCGGTTTCCCCGATTACCCCGACGGCTCGATGCAGCCTGTCGAAGATTTGCTGACAGAGATTGTGGAAGAAGCCACAAGCTTCTAACTATACTGCCTGAACTCGGTGTTGTGCCTGTGCCGCACAGCATCCCCCGCGCGAAGGGAAACGGCATGGATATAAGTGTGAATTGGATTGATCGATTTGTGGGGCTGTCGCGCCTTGATGACAAGCTGCGCGACCGTCTGACCACGCAGTCGCAAATCGTGACGGTCCCAAAGGGCACCATCCTGTTCGGTCCGGGAAAAAGCCCAGAGAACCTTCTGCTCTTGCTGGAGGGCACGGTGCGGGTACAACAAACCTCGGAGGGCGGGCGCGAGATGGTCCTCTACCGTGTTCATGCGGGTGAAAGCTGTGTGCTGACCACCGCGTGTCTGTTGGCCTATGAGGATTATTCCGCCGAAGGCATCGCAGAGACGGATGTGCAGGCGGCGGCTATTCCGCGCCGTGTGTTCGATGATCTGGTGGCAACTTCAAAGAGCTTTCGCACCTTTGTGTTCTCCGCCTATTCGCGTCGCATCACCGACCTGTTCCATGTGATCGAAGAGGTCGCCTTTCAAAAGGTCGACATACGTCTTGCGCAAAAACTGGTCGAGCTGGCCGATAAAGACGCCACGTTGAAGGCCACTCACGCACAATTGGCCGCCGAACTTGGCACTGCGCGGGAGGTTATTTCGCGGCAGTTGCAAGAATTCCAACGGCGCGGATGGGTGGCCACCGCGCGTGGCGAGGTTCGTTTGCTTGATATTGACGCGCTGAAATCCCTCTCAGAAGCGGCCTGAGAGGGAGATCGTGTTTTAGCGCTTGTCCATCGGGCAGGTGTTGATGCCGAACAGCGAATAGATCAGGCAAGAGTTCAACAGACCCGTGGCCAGTGGCACGATGCCGATCAGGAACAGTGGGTTGCCGTTGATAAAGAAACCCGCGATCAGGGCAACACCGACAACGATGCGAATGATGCGGTCGAGACCGCCTACGTTTTTCTTGAGCATGATATGACTTTCTCTTTTAAGGTCACCTTGAGAATAGCCTCATGTGATTTGTCCGTCTGTGACTAACTCACGTAGGGGTAATTTAATGCGGCGTGCTCTCTTGCGTCCAAAGCCCGTCCTTTCCCAAGGGGCGCAGCAGCGTCGAGACCGTGAGCGCCGGCACATCGCGCAAGGTGTGGCTCCAGTTCGGGGCTCCGTCACGGTCAATGATGCGGGCACGAATCCCTTCGAGAAAATCGGCATCTTTTACGGCGCGGTATGCGTCCCGCCATGCCGTCGCGGCTGATGTTCAATTCTGTCTGTTTTTCACTCATGGTCTTATGTTCGCAGCCCCGTGAAGCGGGGCAAGGGACTGAGGTGGGAAATGTTCGAAAAGGATAAGTTTAAGGTAGATTTTGGCAATTTTTTCCAAATCTGTGGAAGAAAGTGGAAAATTTATACCTCTCATTTTTTTGGTGAGGAGAGGAGAGAACTTGCTCAATCGCGCGCTGTAACTTGACAGAGAGGGCCTCTAAGGGGGACGCTAAGAACAGGGATGGAGCGGGGAAGTGCAAAATGGAGGATACTGCATGATTGTCGGACAGATTTTGAACGGGAAAGCCATCACCACCACAGAGGGCATTGCCCCCGATGCGACAGTGGGGGAGGCCGTTGCGGTCCTGTCAGAAAAACGGATCGGGGCCTTGGTGGTCGGAACGGATTTGGACAAGCCGGATGGCATTTTTTCTGAACGCGATGTGGTGCGCGAATTGGGGCGTCAGGGGGCGAGCGTTTTGGCACAACCCGTCAGCGCACTGATGACGCGCAAACTCGTCACATGTAAGCCTGATGACACCGCGCTCAATGTGCTCGAAAAGATGACACAGGGGCGATTCCGCCACATGCCGGTGATGGACAACGGCAAGATGATCGGCCTCGTGTCAATCGGTGACGTGGTCAAGGCGCGGCTTGAGGAACTGGCGATGGAGCGCAACGCTCTTGAAGGGATGATCATGGGGCATTGAGCCTCCCGTCTGCGATGCGCTCCGTGTGAAATAGCCGTAGAAACGCGTCGCGATGGTGACGTCGCGGAAGAGATTTGGGGTATTTTTCCTGTTTCGCTTGCGTTCAACCGCGCAATATTGTTGCTTGCCTTAAGAGTAAGGAGAGCCCCATGCGCATTGGCCTATACCCCGGTACTTTTGATCCCGTAACCCACGGGCATGGCGACATTATTCGCCGCGCTTGTGCCTTGGTCGATCGCTTGGTGATTGGCGTCGCTATCAACCGCGACAAGGGGCCGATGTTTGCCCTCGAAGAGCGTGTCGAGATGCTCGAATCCTATACCAAGGCGATTGCGCAGGAGACGGGGTGCGAGATCGTTGTGCATCCTTTCGAGAACCTTTTGATCCAATGTGCCCGCGATGTGAATGCGTCGATCATCATTCGCGGTCTGCGGGCTGTGGCCGACTTTGAATATGAATATCAAATGGTTGGCATGAACCGCGCCTTGGACAATTCAATCGAAACTGTCTTTTTGATGGCGGAGGCGCGCCATCAGGCGATTGCGTCCAAACTGGTCAAAGAGATTGCCCGTCTTGGTGGTGATGTGTCGAAATTCGTCACGCCAGACGTTGAGGCACGGCTTGCCAAAAAGGTTCGCACGTAACAGCTAAAGCCCGAAACAAAAAAAGCCCCGCACACATTGTGGCGGGGCTTTCGTATGCTGTGACGAGCGGTCTTAGATGAACTTCGCCATTGCGACAGCCGTGTCGCTCATGCGGTTCGAGAAGCCCCATTCGTTATCGTACCATGTCAGAATACGCACCATAGTGCCTTCCATGACCTTGGTCTGGTCAGTGTGGAAGATCGAGGAATGCGGATTGTGGTTGAAGTCGGAGGAGACCAGTGGTGCATCGGTGTAGCCGAGGATGCCTTTGAGCGGGCCGTCTGCGGCGTCGCGGATGAGCTGGTTTACCTCTTCGATTGTTGTGTCACGTGCGGCCTCGAATGTGAGGTCGACAACGGAGACGTTCGGCGTAGGAACGCGGATTGAGACACCGTCCAATTTACCATTCAGTTCTGGCAATACGAGGCCCACAGCTTTCGCTGCGCCTGTCGACGTTGGGATCATGGACAAAGCTGCGGCGCGTGCGCGGTAGAGGTCTTTGTGCATGGTGTCGAGCGTTGGCTGATCACCCGTGTAGGAGTGGATCGTGGTCATGAAGCCTTTGACGATGCCGATGCTGTCATTGAGGACTTTGGCGACAGGCGACAGGCAGTTGGTTGTGCAAGACGCGTTGGAAACAACGATGTCGTCCGCAGTCAACTGATCGTGGTTCACGCCGTAAACGATGGTTTTGTCGGCGTCTTTCCCTGGTGCGGAGATCAGGACGCGGCTTGCCCCGTTTTCGAGGTGTGCCTGGCAGGCCTCTTTGGAGGTGAAAATACCCGTGCATTCCATCACAACATCTACGTCGGACCATGGCAGGTCGGCAGGGTTGCGAATGGCTGTCACCTTGATCGGGCCGCGGCCCACGTTGATGCTGTCATCGGTATGTGTGACGTCGACGGGGAAACGGCCATGCACACTGTCATACTGGAGCAGGTGGGCGTTGGTCGCCACGGGGCCCAAATCGTTGATTGCGATAACCTCGATGTCGGTCCGGCCCGACTCGATGATCGCACGCAGAACGTTACGACCAATACGACCAAATCCGTTGATTGCCACTTTTACAGCCATGTCAGCACTCCTTGACGCTTGTTCGGCAGGGCGGCCTTTTCTTGGGCCGTCCCTCACATATTTGCCGACGCCTCATGACGTCAGGCAGTTATCGCTAACATCGCGATCACAGCGCAAAGGTCAACCGCAAAGCGTGGATCTTAACGCCAGAAGGCGATGTAGTGGAGGAGGACGAGCAGTTTGCGGGCCAAAAAGAGCGAGGCGGCACCGTCATTCAGGCCGAAATCGAGGCCGAGGGCTACCAATATAACGGCGGCAAGCCCTAAAGCGATGGAGTCGGTCATGAAAAAACTCGTTCCAGTTCCAGTTGGCGCATTGTGTCACTCACGCGCGGCGAAGGAAAGAGGGAAGAGGGACGCAGTCAGGGGATCGACCACCGCCTTGGGCGATGGCCGACCGTTGTTCAGATCGGGCCGCAGTTGCGCATTTAAGCGCGGGTCTAAGGCCCAAAATGTCGTCGCGGAACGTTGAATGCGCTCTTACTGCGACAGGCGACCCATTGTCGCGGCAACGTCGGCCATACGTGCAGAGAAGCCCCATTCGTTGTCATACCATGCCAAGACACGCACCGTGCGCCCGATGACCTTGGTTTGGTCGGGTGCAAAGATGCTGCTTTCAGTCGTATGGTTGAAGTCGATGGAGACCTTGGCTTCGGCGTCGTAGCCCAAGACCATACCCATGTGACCCGCAGCGGCCTCACGCACGATTTCGTTGATGTCTGCGGCGGTGACGTCTTTGCCCGCTTGGAATGTGAGGTCCACGGCGGAGACGTTGGGGGTAGGTACGCGCATTGCCGTGCCGTCGAGCTTGCCGCTGAGTTCGGGCAAGACCTCGCCCAAGGCCTTTGCTGCGCCTGTCGAGGTCGGGATCATCGCCATAGCGGCTGCGCGGGCGCGGTAGAGGTCTTTGTGGCGGCGGTCCAAGGTGGGTTGGTCGCCCGTGTAGGAGTGGATCGTCGTCATGATGCCGCTCTCGATCCCCACGGCGTCGTTGAGAACTTTGGCGAGTGGTGCGAGGCAGTTGGTGGTGCAGGAGCCGTTGGAGACCATGCGTTCGTCGTCGCGCAAATCACGGTGGTTCACACCGAACACAACCGTGCGGTCGACGTTCTTGGCAGGGGCGGAGATCAAAACCTTCTTGGCACCGCGCCGCATGTGGACGTCTGCCTTTTGGCCGTCATTGAATTTGCCTGTGCATTCAAGCACCACATCGACGCCGTCCCAATCCAACTCTTCGGGATCGTAGGTGGACATCACTTGGATCGGGCCGCGTCCCAAATCCATGGTATTGCCGTTGACGGCGATCTTGCCGCCGAAGCGTCCGTGAACGCTATCGTATTTGAGCAGGTGTGCGTTGGTTTCAATCGGGCCTGTGGCGTTGATTTTCACCACTTCGACCTCGTTCAGACCTGCCTCGGCGATATGCGCCAATGTGCAACGTCCAATGCGACCAAAACCGTTGATGCCTAGTTTGATTGTCATGCGTCCCTCAAGCTCCCTGCTGCGGCGATCTGCCGTGTGCTTACGTCAAGCGAGGAGAAAATTGGGCCAGTCCCCCTGCTTGAGAGCCGTATACGGAAGTGTGCAGAGTCGGAAAACCCGTTTAGCGCCAACATGTTAGCGAAAACATGGAGTGATTGCGCTAACGGTTTACTGTGGCGCGGGGTCTTGGCAATAGGTGGCGAAGGTGTCGAGGTAGGCGGTGATCTCATCGCGGTGAGGCTCAAGGTGCGCAGAGATGTCGTGAGGGGCGACATTTGCCACAGGAATGCGCAAGAACAGCTCGGTCGAGAACCGTGTGCTGACTGTGGACAGCACAAGCCGAAGGGCGTCCAACATATCGTCGCCACGATGCGAGGCATGGGCTAGGGCGATGGGTTTGGTGATCAGTTCCTCGCCCGAGACAAGCCAGTCGATGCCGTTCTTAAAGCCCCCTGGAAGGCCGCGCACATATTCGGGACACGCGATAATCACCCCGTCGCATCGCGCAATTCTGTCTGCGAAATCAGTGACGGGTGCGGGGCGACCTTGTGTCTCCAAATCGGGCGAAAAGACGGGGAGCTGCGCAATGCCGTCAAAGACCTCGACTTCCATATCGGGCGGCGCCAAAGCGGCAATGGCGCGTAAAAACGCAGTGTTGACCGATGCGCGGCGCGGGCTTCCAGAGAGGGCGAGAATGTTCATGCCCTATTCAACGGTTTTGAGATTGTGAGATCAAGAGGAGGTCGGAGGGTTTTGATCTTTAGAGCGTAAACAAAAAGCCCGCGCAGAACGCGCGGGCCTTTCAATATCGTAGTCGTAAGACGGATCAGAGCAGGGCTTTGACCTGAGCGACGATGTTCTCGGTCGTGATGCCGTATTTCTCGTAGAGTTCTTCGGCAGGGGCGGAGGAGCCGAAGCCCGTCATGCCGACAAAGGCTTGCTTGTTCTCGCGACCACGTTCGCCCAAGAGCCAACGATCCCAACCGCCAGAGCGCAGCGCCGCTTCGACACCAACGCGCACAGGGCCCGCAGGCAGGACTTTGCGGCGGTAGCTTTCGTCTTGCTCGGCGAACAGCTCCATAGATGGCATGGAGACCACGCGTGTGCCGATGCCTTCGGCTTGCAAGATCTCACGCGCTTCCATGGCCAAGGATACTTCGGAGCCAGTGGCGAGGATGATGGCTTGGCGTTTGCCTTCGGAGTCGGCCAGAACATAGGCACCAGAGGCCACCATGTTCTTGTTCTTATGTTCGGTGCGCAGGGTTGGCAGGCCCTGACGGGTCAGAACCAACACGGATGGCGAGGACTGCGACGTCAGCGCGATTTCCCACGCTTCTGCCGTTTCAACCGTATCACACGGACGCATGGTCACAGTGTTCGGTGTCGCACGGCAAATTGCCAGATGCTCGACGGGTTGGTGGGTCGGGCCATCTTCGCCAAGACCGATGGAGTCATGCGTCATGACGTAGGTCACAGGTTGGCGCATCAGAGCGGACAAACGCATCGCGCCACGGGCATAGTCGGTGAAGCAGAAGAACGTGCCGCCGTAGGGGCGGACACCGCCGTGCAGCGCAATACCGTTCATCGCTGCGGCCATGCCGTGCTCACGGATACCGTAATAGACGTAGCGGCCTTTGCGGTTGGTCTCGTCAAACGTGCCCAGACCTTCGGTCAGGGTGTTGTTGGAGCCCGTGAGGTCGGCAGAGCCGCCAAAGGTCTCGGGCATGATCGGATTGACCACTTCGAGCACTTTTTGCGAGGACGCACGGGTCGCCATTTTGGGCTTCTCGTCCGCAATCTGCTTTTTGAAGGCTTTGATGACGGCAGAGAGCTTCTTGGGCGCTTCGCCAGCGAAAACGCGTTTGAACTCGGCCTGACGACGCTCGGATTGCTCGTCGAAGCGGGCTTGCCATTCGGCGTGGGCTGTACGGCCACGGGCGCCAATTTCTTCCCATTCTGCTTTGACTTTTGGGTCGACCTCGAAAGCACCAAGGGGGGCACCGTAGGCCTCTTTAGCGGCTTTCAATTCGGCGGCATCGGTCAAGGCACCGTGGCCTTTGGAGGTGTCTTGTTTGGCGTGGCCAAGGGCGATGTGCGTTTTGCACGCGATCATCGACGGTTTTTTGGATTTCTTGGCGGCTTCAATCGCCGCGTCGATGGCCTCTGGGTCGTGACCGTCGATCTCTTGCACGTGCCAACCTGCGGATTTGAAGCGCATGGGTTGGTTGGTGCGGTCCGAAATATCCACTGTGCCGTCGATGGTGATGTTGTTGTTATCCCAGAACACGATCAACTTGCCGAGTTTCTGACGACCTGCAAGGGCGATGGCCTCTTGCGAGACACCCTCCATCAGGCAGCCGTCGCCGGCGATACAGTAGGTGTAGTGGTTTTGCAGCTTGGACCCGAAGCGTGCCCGCAGGGATTCTTCAGCCATCGCAAAGCCGACAGCGTTGGAGATGCCCTGACCGAGCGGACCTGTGGTGGTCTCAACGCCGTCAAGCAGGAAGTTCTCTGGGTGGCCTGCGGTTTTCGCGCCCATCTGGCGGAAGTTCTTGATCTCCTCAAGCGGCATTTCCTCATAACCTGTGAGGTAGAGCAGCGAGTAGACAAGCATCGAACCGTGGCCTGCGGATAGGATGAAGCGGTCGCGGTCAGCCCAAAGCGGGGCAGAGGCGTCGAATTTCAGGTGGTTCTTGAACAGAACTGTCGCAACATCGGCCATGCCGATTGGCATGCCGGAGTGGCCCGAATTGGCGGCGGCAACAGCGTCGAGTGTCAAAGTGCGAATAGCGGCAGCGCGCTTCCAGTGATCGGGGTGCGCCTCGCGCAGTTTAGCGATATCCACGTATGGGTCTCCTCAAATAGACTAGAGTGTGGATCGCGGATGGGCACGCGATCGAGTGTGCCCCTGATACCAAGACGGTCGGGAAGATCAAGGATCGAGAGGCAAACAGTGCGTTTTGGCGCTAGGAGAGGCGCGGAAAATGGCCGTGTTCGCAAAAAAGTATGAGTTCGGCCTATGGGACGTGAGTGAAAGAGGGGGGAGATATTGGTAAAGCCGCGCCGTTGCGTTAGGCTCTCGAATCAAAGGCGCGCAGATGAGCCGCGCGAGGCTTTGCCGTGTCAGACGCACGATGGATGACGTGAAGCAAAGCACAAGGAACGAGTGAGGGCCAATGAGCGATATTTCTGAATTTGAAGAGCGGATTACCTCTGCTTTGGAACGGATCGGTCGAGCGGTGGCTGTGGCCGAAGAACGTGCTGCAACTGGTTCCGAGGGCGGTGGCATCGCAAGCGACGAAATGGAGGCCGAGATTGGCCGCCTTAACGAGGCGCTTGAGACCGAGAAAGAGACCAACGCCCAGTTGGAAGAACGCGTCAAGGCAATCCACGAAAAGCAGAACACCCATGTGGCTGCTCTGGAAGCTGAAGTCGAAACGTTGCGCCGTCAGATTTATGAGCTCGAAGGTGCGATGTCGGGGCTGCGTCATGCCAATGACACGCTGCGCGCCAACAACGCAGCTTTGCGTGAGGCAAACGCGGCGGGCGTGGGCGATCCTGATTTGATCAACGCAGGGCTTGCCGCCGATGTTCAGGCCTTGGAAAGCGTGCGGGCGACCGAGCGGGTTGAACTTGACGGGGTGATTGCCGATCTCAAAGCTGCCCTACCCAAGGTGGGCGACGCTTCGACCCCTGCAACGGAGGAGATGTGAAATGCCCGACGTGAAAATCACAATCGGTGGCCGCTCTTACGAAGTCGCATGCCAGGACGGGGAAGAGCATTTCCTGCAATCCGCAGCGGCCCTGCTTGAAAACGAAGCCTCGGTTCTGTCGAGCCAGATCGGACGGATGCCCGAAGCACGGATGCTGTTGATGTCGGGCTTGATGCTTGCCGACAAAACCGCGGGCATGGATGAAAAGCTGCGCTCTTTGGAAAGCAAACTCAGTGCGCAAGAAACGCTGATCGAGGAATTGCGGTCGCGCCCTGCGCCCGAGCCTGAGCGCGTCGAGGTGCCAGTGGTGCCGCGCGGCGTGACAGATTCGTTGGCGGAATTGGCGGCGCGCAGCGAGGCAATGGCCAGTGCGATCGAAGATCGTCTTGGCCTCTCCGACGAGACGTAAGTCTACATTATAAAATGAGAAAAGGCGGGAAGAGTGATCTTCCCGCCTTTTGCATGTCTAGGTGATCTTGGGCTTAGCCGTTGGCCGCGCGGATTTGCTCGGCTTTTTCAGCGTCAAAAGTCACGCCTTTGTCGGCAAGCGCCGTATCGAGTTCACCCGACAGCGTCATTTCGATCACGATGTCACAACCGCCCACAAACTCGCCTTTGATGTAGAGTTGGGGGATGGTTGGCCAGTCGGAGAACTCCTTGATGCCTTGGCGGATCTCGTCATCGGCCAGCACGTTCACATCGGTATATTCAACCCCCATGAAGTTGAGGATGCCTGCGACTTTCGAGGAAAAGCCACACTGAGGCGCAGATTTCGTGCCCTTCATGAAGAGCACAACATCGTTGCTGTCGACGGTATTCTGGATGGTTTCTTGTGCGGACATGTCTCAAACTTTCTGCATAAATTCTGTAAGTTAGGTCGTAACCGGCGTGTGCCTGTCCGATCAATCGGGGGCGCGAGTTGTGAGCGCCATTGCGTGCAATTCGCCACTATCGAGTTTGGCCTTAACGGCGGCATTCACGGCGCGTTGTTGTTGAACGCGGTTCTGGCCACGAAAGCTCTCATCGATCACTTCGGCGGCGAAATGGTGGCCGTCGTCGCTTTGCACGGTGATCTGGGCGTTTGGGAAAGCGTCACGGATCAGGTGTTCGATCTCGGTGGTGGTGATGGCCATTTACGGGCGCTCCATGCTTGATCTTTGGATGTTCAGTCGGGGTAAATCTAATGGTGCAGTGGGGTGGCTGCAAGGTGGATCAGGGTGTTTGCTCTGTGAGGGTGGTCACAAATGCGTCGAAACGGGTGCGCAAAGTGTCGCTGTCGGACCAAAGCCGTGCATGTCGCGCCAAAAGCGCCTTCCGTTCGGCCTCCAAGTCGTCGTTGAGATCAAGATTGCCCGCTTCGACCAATTGCGCCATGCGTTCGTGCAGTGGTTTGAGCGCGTTAAAGTCGCGCATCATGGCGGGAAGCAACGTGGGATCGTCGCGCCAGCTTTCGCCATTGAACCGCATTTGCACCACACGTTGCCCTGCGCCCGCACAGTCATACAGGGTGCAGCCCTCCATGCCCTTGTCCTTTAGATCGGCGTGGATCGTGCATCTGCAATCGCGCGACAGATTGGGGCAGGGGGTGCCGCTTGGCTTGTCGATGGCGAACAACTCACCTTGATCCAATGTTAGCCCGACACAGCATAGGGCGGCGCATTGGTTACAATCGGAGGTGAGTGAGGGGAGGTGATCCATGAGGTCAACGTGGCTTAATCCGGAGGCAAAGGAAAGGCCCGCACATATGAGCGCGGGCCTGTCGTGCAATTGGGTGTCGCGGTCTGCGCGTCTTAAGCGAATGTTTCGCCAAAGGTGCTGCGGTAGATCGCGGACAGGTCGGACATCGGCGCGGAAGAGGTGCCCATTTGAACCGTGTCGCCGCCGAATTTACCGACGGTGGCGAGCGTGACGCCTGCTTGTCCCGCCGCAACCATCAAGGCTTCGGCTTGGTCAAAGGAGCACGACACGAGGTAGCGAGCCTGATCTTCGCCAAAGAGCTGCGCGGTGTCGCTTTCATCAAGCGTGAGGCCCAGACCTGCGGCTTCGGCCATCTCAAATGCAGCCAGAGCCAGTCCACCATCGGACAGGTCGGTGGCGGAGGTCAGCAGATTGCTATTGGCGCGCAGGAATTCACCGTTTTGCTTTTCCAAGGCCAGATCAACATGGGGCGCATCGCCGTCTTCGCGGTTGAACACTTCGGCCAAGAGCGCCGACTGACCAAGGTGGCCGTTGGTTTCGCCGATCAGAATGGCAATGTCGCCGTCGTTTGGCAGGCCGGAAATCAGCTCGTCCTCATTGGCGATGAGGCCAACAGCGCCGATGGTCGGGGTGGGCAGGATGCCTTCGCCGTAGCTCTCATTATAAAGAGAGACGTTGCCCGACACGATGGGCATGTCGAGGAAGGACACCGCTTGGGCGATCCCGTCCAGTGCGCCAACAAATTGCCCCATGATTTCGGGCTTTTCGGGGTTGCCGAAGTTCAGGTTGTCTGTGGTTGCAAGTGGCTTTGCCCCTACGGCCATCAGGTTTCGATAGGCTTCAGCTACGGCTTGTTTGCCGCCCTCAACAGGGTTGGCCTTGACGTAGCGCGGGGTCACGTCGGAGGTGAAGGCGAGCATCTTGCCCGTGTCGTGAATGCGGACAACGCCTGCGCCAAGTCCCGGTTTCTGGACCGTGTCGCCCATCACTTGGGTGTCGTATTGCTCATAGACCCATGCTTTGGACGTGTAGTTTGGCGAGGAAATCAGACCTTTGAGGCCATCAATCGGGTCGATCTGTGGCACGTCCTCGACGGGAGCCGCGGCGGGTGTTGGCTCCCACGGGCGGTCGTACTCAGGTGCGGAGGAGGCGAGCGTGGACAGAGGCAGATCGCCCACACAGGTGCCATTGTGCATGATTAGGAAACGATCTTCTGCGATTGTTTCCCCAACGATAGCAAAGTCCAGATCCCATTTCTCGAACACGGCGCGGGCCACGTCCTCTTTTTCGGGTTTGAGAACCATGAGCATCCGCTCTTGGGATTCAGAGAGCATCATCTCGTAGGCGGTCATGTTCTCTTCGCGCTGCGGCACGTTTTCGAGGTCAAGGCGGATGCCCAGCTTGCCCTTGTCGCCCATTTCTACGGCCGAACAAGTCAGGCCAGCGGCGCCCATATCCTGAATGGAGATCACCGCGCCTGTGGCCATGAGTTCCAAGGTGGCTTCCATCAGGCATTTCTCGGTGAACGGGTCGCCAACCTGAACGGTGGGACGCTTATCCTCGATGGTGTCGTCAAACTCGGCGGAGGCCATCGTCGCGCCGCCGACGCCATCGCGGCCTGTTTTTGCGCCGAGATACACGACGGGCATACCGACGCCAGAGGCGGCTGAGTAGAAGATTTTATCGGTGTCGGCCAAGCCCGCCGCAAAGGCGTTTACAAGGCAGTTGCCGTTGTAGGCGTTGTGGAAACGGACTTCGCCGCCCACGGTGGGCACACCGAAACAGTTGCCGTAGCCGCCAACGCCCTCAACCACACCGTGGACAAGTTGACGGGTTTTGGGATGCTCTTTGACGCCAAACGACAGCGAGTTCATCGCCGCAATGGGACGCGCGCCCATTGTAAAGACGTCGCGCAAAATGCCGCCCACGCCCGTGGCAGCACCCTGATAGGGCTCGATATAGGAGGGGTGGTTGTGGCTTTCCATTTTGAAGACCACACATTGCCCGTCACCGATGTCGACAATGCCTGCGTTCTCGCCTGGTCCACAGATCACTTGGGGGCCGGTGGTGGGCAGGCCGCGCAGGTGTTTCTTGGAGGATTTATAGGAACAGTGTTCGTTCCACATGGCCGAGAAAATGCCAAGTTCCGTGAAAGACGGGTCGCGGTTCAGAATGCGCAGGATCTGGGCGTATTCGTCAGGGCTGAGGCCGTGTGCGGCAATCAGATCCTCGGTGATGGCAGGCTCGGTCATGTGTATTCCCTCGAAGGCAGCAATTCTTGGCGCTGTCTTATGCCATGCGCGGGCGTGGGGGAAGGGGGTAGGCGTCACCGAAGGACGGAATCGCAGAGATTCGGTGCAAAACGGACGGAGTTTACGAAATCCCAAAAAAAAGGCCGAGCATAAGCTCGGCCCAAGTCTAACAGGGAGGTTGAAGATGCCAAGACTTTCGTCAATCAGCAGCTTCGATGCTCGATTTAGGTGCGGTTTGTAAATGGTGCAAGGTTTTAAACAGGGAAATCGCGCAATGCTGCCATGCGGCACACGCATAGCTTGCAAGATTTAACCTATGTCGCAGAGATTTCCGTAACGGCATCAAGGGACTAGTTGAGGGCAGTAGAGATGGGTGTTTTGGCCCCCGCTGATACACCTGTGGCGACAAGGTCACAGTGCTGCGGCGCAGCGCGGGCCGTTAACCTCAGTCGTCGTCGCGCATTTGCCGACGATGTTCGGAAATTTGCTCGGTCACAAAGTCACGGAACACCGCAATGCGCTTGGAGTGGCGCAGTTCTTCAGGGTAGGCGAGGAACACGGGCACTTCGCCGCTTTCCATTTCGGGCAGAACCCGAACGAGGCTTGGCGAGCTTTCAATGAGGTAGTCGGGCAGGACGCCGACGCCGAGATCGTGCAGTACCGCCTGAAGCACGCCGAAATAGTTGTTTACATAGAGGGTCGAAGGGATCGACACCTCGGTGAGTTCCTCAATCAGACTTGCGCCAGCGGCCACCTGCGCGGAATTTGGATTTTGACAAATCAGGCGATGGTTGGCGAGGTCTTCGATCGTTTGCGGCATCCCGTTTTTGTCGAGGTAGGGTTGGGTCGCGTAAAGACGCATACGGATGTTCATCAACCGTTTGCGGATCAGATCGGCTTGCGATGGCTCTTTCATACGAATGGCCACATCGGCCTCACGCATCGGCAAGTCCAACACACGTTCCTCAAGCATCAGGTCAATTTTCAGCTCGGGGTATTTCTCATACAAGAGGTGCAGACGAGGGGCCAACCATAGCGTGCCGAACCCCGTGGCCGTGGTCACGCGCAACTCGCCGTTGACGCCTTCTTCGCTGTCGCGAATCCGTGCAGAGGCGGCCTCCAGACGTTTGTTCATGGCGCGGGTGGCCTCGAACAACAACTCGCCCTGTTCGGTCAGGATCAAGCCGCGGGCGTGGCGGTGGAACAGAGTGGTGGAGAGTGATTCCTCTAAAGCGCGGATTTGGCGCGATACGGCGGATTGGCTCAGGTGCAGGGTGTCGCCCGCATGGGTCAGTGACCCTGCGTCCGCAACCGCGTGGAAAATCCGTAGCTTATCCCAATCCATCTGACCCTCACCTTAAACTCGTCTAGCTCAAACTCAGACTGGCTCATAGCATAGCGACTGCATGGCGCAAGGCGCAGGGCCCTCATATCCGTAAAATATGTGGGTTTTGGAGCCAGTGCCGCTTT
The DNA here is from genome assembly GCF_048266405.1 of Celeribacter sp. Lineage (GTDB taxonomy): Bacteria > Pseudomonadota > Alphaproteobacteria > Rhodobacterales > Rhodobacteraceae > Celeribacter. The sequence goes on along the minus strand of NZ_JBLWZO010000001.1, from coordinate 372,712 downwards.
TATACGCTTTTTATGGCGGCTGCGTCACCTGTCCATTACAGTCAGGCCATGAACAGCTTGGAGGGCTGCATGAATGCGGGATACTGAGACGACAGGTGGTATGGTCGCACGGCCCATGTCGGCACGTCAGGTTGCCCGTGATATCTCATATGCCAGTTCGGCAAAAAGCCGCTCGGGCCGAACGCTAATTCGAGCTATGGAAAATGTAACGGGCCGCTTGCGCCTGATCCGCCGTGCCGCAGGCTATGGGGCCGATGTCGGGCAGGGGCGAGATTTCTGGCAGGTGATGGTTGAGCGTTACGGACTTGAGTTGGATGTGGTCGGTGGAGCGCTCGACAATATTCCTGAGACGGGGCCTGTGATCGTCGTGGCGAACCATCCTTACGGTATTCTCGACGGGTTGATGTTGGGGCACATTCTGTCGGTGCGGCGTGGTGATTTTCGTATTCTGGCGCATCGTGTCTTTAAACAGGCCGAGGATATCGACCGTGTGATCCTGCCTGTGTCGTTTGAAGAGAGTAAAGAGGCGGTGGCGCTCAATCTTGAGACCCGCAAGGACGCGCTGAACTATTTGGCGGAGGGAGGCTGTATCGGCGTGTTTCCCGGCGGGACTGTCTCGACAGCGGCGCACCCCTTTGGGCGTCCGATGGACCCGATTTGGCGGGCGTTTACCGCTAAAATGGTGGCGCGGTCGGACGCCACGGTGGTGCCGATTTATTTCGACGGGGCCAATTCGCGCCTGTTCCAATTGGCGAGCCATTTGCACAGCACCCTGCGCATGGGGTTGCTGATCCGAGAGTTCCGCGCCCGCATGGGCGCACCTGTGCGCGTGGTGGTCGGAGCGCCGATAACGCGCGAAAAATTGCAACCTTACCTGCGTGATCCCAAAAAGATGATGGATTTCCTACGACGTGAGACCTATTCACTATCCCCGACACCTGTGGCAAATTTTGATCACGGGTATGAGTTTGAAGTCAAACATGGGGCCAAGCCCCGCAAAGGTCTGAAGGACCGATATTAAAATGGCAGTAGGCGTTTTTGACAGTGGATTGGGCGGTTTGACCGTTCTGGATGCGGTGACCAAGCGGTTGCCGGATGTGCCGTTCGTGTATTTCGGCGATAACGCCCATGCGCCTTACGGTGTGCGCAGTGCGGATGATGTCTACGATCTAACGACCGCCGCCGTTGAGCGACTGTGGGAAGCGGGCTGCGATCTTGTCATTCTGGCCTGTAATACGGCTTCGGCTGCCGCATTGCGGCGGATGCAGGAAAACTGGATTCCCAAGGATAAGCGTGTGCTTGGCGTGTTCGTGCCGCTCATTGAGGCGCTGACGGAACGCGAATGGGGGGATAACTCACCACCCCGCGAAGTGGGCGTCAAGCACGTGGCGCTTTTTGCGACGCCTGCGACGGTTGCAAGCCGTGCGTTTCAGCGCGAATTGGCGTTTCGCGCCATCGGTGTGGATGTGGAAGCACAAGCCTGTGGCGGTGTCGTGGATGCGATTGAGGACGGCGATATGATTTTGGCCGACGCCCTGGTGCGCTCTCACGTAGATGCGCTCAAACGCAAATTGCCCAATCCCGATGCGGCGATCCTTGGCTGTACCCATTACCCGATGATGGAAAAGGAATTCCAAGAGGCGCTTGGCCCTGATGTCAAAGTGTTCTCGCAGGCCAACCTCGTGGCCGAGAGCCTTGCTGATTACCTTGAACGCCACCCCGCGATGATCGGGACGGGCACCGAGTCGATGTTCCTGACCACGGGCGATCCCGCAAAAGTGTCGCGCGGTGCCACGCAGTTCCTGAAGCGAAAAGTCGAGTTCATCAAGGCCTGATCTCCACAGGCGTTGATCCGTGACGCGGTTGTGAACCCTGCGCGTTTTGCCGCAATTGCGGTGGCGCCCCATACACCCTACATTAAAGCCGACCCTATACTGGGCGGTCCAGTTCGATGAAAGACAGTGATATGACCCATAAAATCGCCATTCTCGGTGCCTCTGGTTACACAGGTGCGGAGCTTGTTCGTTTGATTGCCACCCATCCGTCGATGGAGATCGTGGCGCTGTCAGGCGACCGCAAGGCAGGTATGGCGATGTCCGAGGTCTATCCGCATCTGCGTCACATGGACCTGCCTGCGCTGTGCAAAATCGAGGACATTGATTTCTCGAACGTGGATTTGGCCTTTTGCGCCTTGCCCCACGCGACGTCTCAGGCGGTGATCAAGGAACTACCCGCGACGACCAAGGTTGTGGACCTGTCCGCAGATTTTCGTTTGCGCGATCCCGAGGCTTATGCGTTTTGGTACGGCAAAGAGCATTCTGCCACCGAATTGCAAAAAGAGGCGGTTTATGGCCTCACCGAGTTTTACCGCGATCAGATCAAGGACGCGCGCCTTGTGGCGGGGACGGGCTGTAACGCGGCCACGGGGCAGTTTGTGCTGCGTCCGTTGATTGCTGCGGGCGTGATTGACCTCGACAACATCATCCTTGATCTCAAGGTGGCGGTGTCGGGCGCGGGGCGTGCGCTTAAGGAACACTTGCTCTTCGGCGAGTTGGAAGACAACGCCTTTGGCTATGCGATTGGCGGTAAGCACCGTCACTTGGGCGAGTTTGACCAAGAGTTCTCTGCCATTGCAGGGCGCGATGTGCGTATTCAATTCACGCCGCATTTGATCCCTGCAACGCGCGGTATTCTCGCCACGGCCTATGTGCGTGGCGAAGCGGGGGCGGTGCATTATGCGCTCGCCAATGCGTATCAAAATGAGCCCTTTATCAAGGTGCTGCCAACGGGCGAAGCGCCGAATATGAAACATGTGCGCGGATCGAATTTCTGCCACATCGGTGTTGTGGCGGATCGTATCCCAGGGCGCTGCATCGTGATCGGTGCGCTCGACAATCTCACCAAAGGCTCATCGGGTCAGGCGATCCAGAACGCCAACCTGATGCTCGGCCTTGAGGAAACGGCGGGTTTGATGAACGCGCCGATGTTCCCGTAAACTAGGAGGCCCGAAATGGCAGGAATGAAAAACCTTAAAAAGGCCCGTCGTGTTCAGGTCTTCGCCATCCTTGCGGTGGTGTTGGTGCTCGCTGTCGGAATGATCGGCTATGGCTTTAAGGATGGGATCAACCTGTTCCGCTCGCCCACCCAAGTGGTCGAAGAGCCTCCGCGCGTTGGCGAGATTTTCCGTATCGGCGGTTTGGTCGAAGAGGGCAGTATTGTGCGCGGTGAGGGCACGGTTGTGACGTTCAATGTCACGGATGTGACCAACACGATCCCCGTGCGCTATGAAGGCGTCTTGCCCGATCTGTTTTCCGAAAACCAAGGGATGATCGGCACCGGCAGTTTGCAAGACGGGGTGTTCGTGGCGACCGAGATTTTGGCCAAGCACGACGAGACTTACATGCCCAAAGAGGTTGTGGATGCGCTCAAGGAGCAAGGCGTATATCAGGAGCCTGAAACCTAGGACTTCCAAGGGCTTACGTAGCGACAATTAATGTATCTTAAGACGCCGCCGACCGCTGATGTTCGGCGGCGTTAACTATTTTCAGGCAGCCTTCTAGACCATCAAATAGGTGGGATTTGAGGCACATGAAAACAGTTCAACAAATCGCAGACGAGATCATTGCCCGTGAGGGTGGATACGTCAACGACCCCAGCGACCCCGGGGGCGCAACGAAATATGGTGTTACCATTGGCACGCTCAGGCGTCTGGGTGTTGATGTCGATGGGGACGGCAAGGTGAGCATCAGCGATGTGCGTCAGCTGAGCCGAGAGCAAGCCCGCGATATCTTTATCACGCATTATTTTCACGGGCCGCGCATCGACGAATTGCCGCCCGTATTACAGGCAAGCGTGTTCGATATGTATGTCAACGCAGGCTCCAATGCTGTGCGGGTGTTGCAGCGGCTCTTGGGTGACATGGGGATCAAGATCGCCGTGGATGGTGTGATCGGGCCGCAGACGATTGAGGCGGCACAGATTGCCCAATCACTCGCCCCGCATCATCTCGCGGATGCTTACGGGATCGCACGGCGTAATTACTATTACGCCTTGGCGGATCGTCGCCCGTCTTCGCGTAAATACGCCACACGACGGGATGGCGGCAAAGGGGGGTGGATTGTGCGTGCGGAAGCATTCATTTCTCCCCGTTATCACCTCACACAGGCCGAGCATGATGCACGGGTGGCGTCATGGGGGTAGTCGAAAAACTCTTGGGTCTGTTGTTCGGAGATGGGCGCAACGTCGTGCGCGAAACCGTCGAACTCTTCATGGAAAACAGTGAAAATGCAGGGGCACGCGATGCCGAGTACCGCAGTTCTGCGTTACAGCAATTCGCAAGTGAATTTGCCATTGAACGTAAGGGCAGGTTTGATCGGTTTATGGATGGGCTCAACCGCGTGCCGCGCCCGTTGATGGCTTTTGGCACCATCGGCCTGTGTGTGGCGGCGATGGTGGACCCTGTGTGGTTTGCCACACGGATGCAGGGCATTGCCCTCGTTCCTGAGCCGCTTTGGTGGTTGCTTGGCGCGATTGTCAGTTTCTATTTTGGCGCACGATTTCAATACAAAAGCCAGGACCTGCAACGCTCGATCGCGACGACAATGATGCAAGCCCCGATCGTGTCCGCCAATATCGCTGCCCTCAATGCCTTGGCGGCGGGGCAAAGCGGCCTGCCGCCTGTGTACGCGGCGCACGGACAGGACAATCCTGCGCTCTCTGCGTGGAGGGCTGCACATGATGAGTGATGCACTGATAAAGGCACTGGCCGAGAACGGGCCGTGGGCGCTGATGGTTTTCTACCTTCTTTACAGAGACTTGCAGAAAGATCAGGCGACCCGTTCCGTGCTTGATAAAAATACGCAGATCTTGGTCGAGATGACCACGATGATCCGCGAACGTCTTCCGCGAGAGAGGTGAGCCATGGCCCGTATCCTGTTCCGTCTTTGGCGGTGGTTGAAAGCAAAGTGGACCGAGCATGGCGTGCGCGCCGCCCTCAAACGAAACGCGCAGGCTGCCGATGCTCTGGATGCCGCCGTGAAGGAGATGTTGAAGCAATGAAACAAGTCGCAGCCCTTTTTGGCGCCATTCTTATGGCGGCCCTCGCAGGCGCCCACGGACTCGGGTTCGCCGCGATGATGCAAGTGGCCTATGGCGCCATATCCGTCATGGCGCTTTTAATTTCAGCCACGTTTTTCTGGCTCTGGCACGAGCGGGCCACGCCTCTTGCGCTTGGCATGTCTTTGTCTTGGGCGGGCACGGGGTTCACCATCGGGTGGTGGTGGCTCATGCGTGTGCTTGGCGATCCCGCATGGGGGATGGAAGCCGCAGCCCTGTTTGTGTTCCTGTCCTTGTTGATCTGCGGTGCAGTGCTGCATTTCGCTGTGATCCAAGGATCGTTCGGCCTGCGGGGCTTGGCGTTTGTCTGGCCCGTTCTCGGAGCGTTTGCGATGTCCCTTGGGGTGCTTCTCTTTTTGTAGAAGTCGTGGGTAGGGACAGCGGGGGAGGGGTCGCACGCGGCCCCTTTTCCGCATGTGTGCTCTGCGGATGATTGCGTCGCGTTTTGCCGTTATCGGCCGTTTGTGGGGGGCTGTGCGACACCAACGCGCACCCTGAGGCGCTATATCTCGATCATTTCTTTGCGACATGGCTCTGCTGCCCATTGGCCTGTGTCCTGCGAGAGGGTAAACCTTTGTCCAAAGGGAGATACGTATATGCTCGTTGAACTTGGACATTTTGCACTGATCTTGGCGTTTTTTGTGGCGATCGCCCAAACGGTTCTGCCGCTTTGGGGGGCACATACGGGACGCCGTGCCTTTATGGCAGTGGGTGAACCTGCCGCTGTGGTGCAATTGGTGCTGATTGCATTTTCCTTCGGCGCGTTGACCTATGCTTTTGTCACCTCCGATTTTTCGCTCAAACTTGTGGTCGAAAACTCGCATACGGCCAAGCCGATGCTATACAAAGTGTCGGGCGTTTGGGGCAACCACGAAGGGTCCATGTTGCTGTGGGTTTTGATCGTGGCATTATTTGGTGGTGCGGCGGCGCTGTTCGGGGCAAACCTGCCCGCAACGTTGCGGGCGCGGGTCTTGGGCGTGCAAGGGTCAATCGGCGTGGCGTTTCTTGCCTTTATCCTGTTTACCTCCAATCCGTTTTTGCGCCTGCAATTTCCACCAATGAACGGCAATGACCTCAACCCGTTGCTCCAAGATCCGGGTTTGGCGTTTCACCCGCCGTTCCTCTATTTGGGCTACGTAGGTCTTTCGATGACCTTCTCCTTTGCTGTTGCTGCGCTCCTTGAGGGGCGGGTGGATGCGGCGTGGGGCCGTTGGGTGCGTCCGTGGACCTTGGCCGCGTGGGTGTTCTTGACCATCGGCATCGGCCTTGGCTCTTGGTGGGCCTATTACGAGCTGGGTTGGGGCGGGTTCTGGTTCTGGGACCCCGTTGAGAACGCGTCCTTTATGCCGTGGCTCTTTGCTGCTGCGCTGTTGCATTCGGCAATGGTGGTCGAGAAGCGCGAAAGCCTTAAGGCGTGGACGATCCTTTTGGCGATCTTGGCCTTCGGGTTTTCCCTGATTGGCACCTTCCTTGTGCGCTCTGGCGTCATCACCTCGGTACATGCCTTTGCAAATGACCCCGAGCGCGGGATTTTCATTCTGCTCATTCTGGGCATCTTTATGGGCGGGTCTTTGACGCTCTTTTCCCTTCGGGCCTCGGCGATGACGGCCAAGGGGGTGTTCTCTATGGTGAGCCGTGAAACCGCACTTTTGACCAATAACATCTTGTTGGCCGTGGCGGCGTTTGTCGTGTTTATCGGCACCATTTGGCCGCTCGTGGCCGAAGCTTTCTGGGACCGCAAGCTCTCTGTTGGACCGCCGTTCTTTGACGCGGCCTTTACACCGTTCTTTACCGTTTTGGCGCTTATTTTGCCCGTTGGAGCGATGATGGCGTGGAAACGTGCGCGTCTTGGCGCGACGCTCAAGAAACTTATCCCGTCGATGATCCTCGCTCTCGCGATGTTTGGCCTGATCTGGTCAATCCAGACCCAAAAGACCTTGCTTGGTCCCATTGGCTTGGCGCTTGGCATGTGGCTCGTCGCGGGCGCGGTGCAAGATCTTTTGTCCAAAACGGGCCAGTCGCGCGACCTGTCGCGTCTGATGCGTTTGCCGCGTGCTGATTGGGGCCGCCTGTTGGCTCACGGCGGTCTAGGCGTCACCATTGCGGGCATCGCGGGTCTGACCGCTTGGTCGGTCGAGGACATTCGCGTCGTCAATATTGGCGAGACTTTTGACGTGTCGGGCTACACGATCTCATTGGATCAAGTGGAGCGCAAACAAGGGCCGAACTATATCACCACAATGGCCACCATGTCGGTGTTTGAAGAGTCCAAAAAGGTTGCAACATTGCATCCCGAAAAGCGCTCCTATCCTGTGCAGCAAATGCCCACCACCGAGGCGGGGATAGACAACGGGTTTTGGCGCGATGTCTATTTGGTGATCGGTGATGTGCAGGCCAACGGCGGATGGGCCGTGCGCACCTATATCAAGCCACTGGCCAACTGGATTTGGGGCGGCACGATCATCATGGCATTGGGTGGCGTGTTGAGCCTTACCGACCGTCGTTACCGCGTGGCCGCAGGGGCGCGGCGCCGTAAAAAGGCTGCGTCCTCCGCTGCTGTGGGAGTGCCTGCAGAATGAAACATCTTGTTCTCATCTTCACCCTGTTGATGACGGCGGTGCCTGCGCTGGCCGTTCAGCCCGACGAAGTCCTTCCCGATGCGGCGATGGAAGCGCGTGCGCGTGAGATTTCCAAGGGCCTGCGCTGCCTTGTCTGTCGCAATGAAAACATCGACGAGAGTAACGCCGATCTGGCGAGAGACCTGCGTTTGTTGGTGCGTGAGCGCCTTGTCGAGGGCGATAGCAATGAGCAGGTGATCGACTATGTCGTGGACCGTTACGGCGAGTTCGTCTTGCTCAAGCCAACCCTGACGGGGGCGAACAAGCTACTGTGGGTTGCGGGTCCATTGATGCTTTTGGCGGCGCTGTTTGTCGGCATAAACTTCGTGCGCCGTCGCCAAAACGAGAGCGACGTGGCGGAGCTGACCCCTGAGGAACAGGCTCGCGTTGAAGCGATTATGAAAGACTGACCGCTGCTGCGGTTACGGATTGGAATTGCCCGCCGCTTGCCATGCATCGGCGGGCAAACTATGTCTGGGACATCGGTCCGCAGTTCACCGAGTCGCTGCCGTCCCTCAAACGGGGATACGCTGAACCTGCTTTTGAACGTTCCAATCCGGTTTTCCGCGCGTCTTTGAGCGTGGGCCAAGGGCAGCTCCCCGCACGACCAACAAGACGCGATCAACGGAGATGAACCGATGACCCGCGAACCTATTTCGCTCACCCTTCCTGATGTGTCTGCCTTTGCGCGGGCTCTCAAATCCGATCTCGGGCCCGATGCCCCGCCGCATCAAACCCTCCTGAACGCCATTGCGCGAGCAGGGGGCTACCGCAACTTTCAACACTTGCATGCCATCCACGGTCCGGCGACCCCCGTTGAGACGCCAGAAGGCCGCGCTGTGTCCCGTGCCTTGGCGCGGTTCGATGACGCGGGGGTGATGACCTCGTGGTCGACCAAGCGCAAGGTGCGTCAGCATTGTCTTTGGGCGCTCTGGGCACAGGTGCCTGCGCGCACGGTGTTCACGGAACGTCAAATCTCGGACTTGTTCGACGAGATGACAACCTTTCGCGATCCCGCGCAAATTCGTCGCTCCTTGATCGAGGATGGATTGCTTACACGCACCCTAGACGGGTCCGAGTATACTCGCGTCGAGGTCACGCCCGACGCTACCGCACGTGAGGTGATCCGCGCCGTGGGAAAAAGGCGGGCTTTGGCAAAACAGACAACGGCGCAATAAAAACGTGCCGTGACGGGGCGTTCCCCTTCCCTCAGCCGCGTGGATGCCTATCTTGTGAGGAACCCGTGACCGAGGGAAGGGACCACCAATGCACTATGAGACCATTAAATTCGCCGTTCGCGACGGGGTTGCCGTTCTGACATTGAACCGCCCCGATGTGCGCAATGCGCTCAACACGCAGATGCGTGCGGAAATCACCCACGCGGTGCGTGATGCGCCTAAATCAGCCCGTGTTTTGGTCATTACAGGATCAGGTGGATCCTTCTGCTCAGGGCAGGATCTGGGGGATGGTGTCAATGCGGGCACCGCTGATCTGGAGCGCACTTTGCGTGACGAATATGAGCCGATGATGTTCGCAATCCACGATTGCCCCATCCCGACCATCGCCGCCGTTGGTGGGGCTGCTGCTGGCGCGGGCGCATCACTGGCTCTGGCCTGTGATGTGACGATTGCCACCGAGAGCGCCGTGTTCCTTCAGGCGTTTTCGCGCATTGGCCTGATCCCTGACGCGGGTGGCACCTATTTCCTGCCCCGTCAGGTCGGTCTGGCGCGGGCTATGGGCTCGACATTGTTTGCCGACGAAATCCCCGCCGATAAAGCAGCGCAATGGGGCATGATATACGAGAGTGTCGAGGACGAATTGTTCGAGGGCCATTGGATGGCGCGGGCAAAGTATCTTGCCGCGGGGCCAACCGTGGCCTACCGCCACCTGAAAGAGGCGATGCACGCCTCTTACGACAACACGCTCAAGCAGCAGATGGGTCTTGAGGCCAAGTTGCAAAATGCCTGCGGCCAGACGCGCGATTTCAAAGAGGGTGTGATTTCCTTCCTCGAAAAACGCAAACCCGTCTACGAAGGCCGCTAAGCGCCCCTTACTCTTTGACGTTTTTCGCTTTTGCCCCGGCTTTTCGTCCCGGGGCGAGGCGGGAGATGGCCCGAGCCAATGCCGCCTCGGTAGGGGCATAGAGGGGCGTTTCGCGCTCTTCGGGCATCGTGTCGTCAAAGCGCACACCATAGCGGTCCGCAAGTGCGGCGTTGCTCTCACGGCACTGGTCTAAAATCTGTGCCCGCAGGGTGCTGCCAAGAGCGGTTTTGAGCGTGTCGGCGCGGAAGGCTTTGACCACTTTTACCTTATTGTATTTAACGTCTTGGCGATTGAGCAAGGCCAAGAGAGCGGCGCAGTTCATGGACGGGCTTACGTTTGCGCGGGCTTCATTTTCGACGGCAATCTCGATGCCAAGAGTGTCGAGAAAATTCTGCACAAGTGCGAATTTCTCTGCATCATAGGACAGTGCGCGGACCGTGCCGACCTTGCTCCACGGGTCAAGCATCGCGACATAGTCGAGTTGATTTCTGATCTCTCGTGCGGTTGCGAATTTGCGGATGCTGCGCGTTTCGCGCCGCCCTTCGCCACAATATTGGTTCCACAGGCTTTCTACAAAGTAATCTTGGCGGCGCAGATAACAAATCACAGTGGTCTCGAAGGGAGCGGCGAACTCGGCCAGTCGCGCAATCGCCTTTGCGCCACATTCCGATAGAACCTCATCACTGAGCAAAAGTGTATCTAGGCCCGACGCGTCAAAATCCGCCAAAATTACCTCGCGTTCGGCGGCCCATTTGCGTGGGCTGCGGCGCACGGCATAGCTAAGACTGGAGTGACGTGGTGCCTCCGCCCGCGGTGGACGTGTGGAGTCGGCCCAGTGGATGCCCCTTGCGGACAGTTGGTCTCGATGGGCAAAGAGTGTGTGTTGAAGGGAGGTGGACCCTGTTTTGGGGGTGCCGATGTGCAAAATCAATTTGCGTGCCATGACTCTCGCCGTTTCTGTGACCACTTAAGGGGCGTGCGGATAAATGCCTGACGTATTGTCTGACACAGATCGCAACAAAAAACCCGCCCAAAACGGGCGGGTTTGTAATTTCTTTGTCGGACGGCTGATTTAGCGGTCTTCGACGTTGGTGTAGGTGCGCAGAGCCTCGCCTGTGTAAAGCTGACGAGGACGACCGATTTTCATTGCAGGATCTTCGATCATCTCTTTCCACTGCGAAATCCAACCGATGGTGCGCGAGAGTGCGAAGATCGGTGTGAACATCGAGGTTGGGAAGCCCATGGCCTCCAAGATGATGCCGGAATAGAAATCGACGTTCGGGAAGAGTTTCTTCTCCGCGAAATACGGATCGGCCAAGGCGGCTTTTTCCAACTCTTTCGCAACCTGAAGCGTCGGGTTGTTTTCAACGCCGAGCAGATCGAGAACCTCATCTGCCGATTGCTTCATCACTTTGGCGCGGGGGTCAAAGTTTTTGTAAACGCGGTGACCAAAGCCCATGAGGCGGAACGGATCGTTCTTGTCCTTCGCGCGGGCGATGTATTCGGGGATACGATCCACGGTGCCGATTTCGCGCAGCATTTCGAGACAGGCTTGGTTCGCACCACCGTGCGCAGGGCCCCAGAGACAAGCGATACCAGCCGCGATGCAGGCAAACGGGTTCGCACCAGAGGAGGACGCGAGACGCACAGTCGAGGTGGAAGCGTTCTGCTCGTGGTCGGCGTGGAGCGTGAAGATACGGTCCATCGCGCGGCTCAGGATCGGGTTCACCTCGTAATCCTCGGCGGGCACCGAGAAACACATGCGCAGGAAGTTCGACGCGTAGTCGAGGTCATTGCGTGGGTAAACCATAGGCTGACCAATGGTGTATTTATACGCAGCGGCCGCAATTGTTGGCATTTTCGCGATCAGGCGAATGGTGGCCACTTCGCGCTGGTAGGGGTCCGAAATGTCCGTGGAGTCGTGGTAGAATGCGGACATCGCACCCACAACAGCAACCATGATGGCCATCGGGTGCGCGTCACGACGGAAACCGGAGAAGAACTTGTGCATCTGCTCGTGGATCATCGTGTGATTGGTCACGAGGCTTTCGAATTCTTCCATCTGCGCGGCTGTTGGCAGCTCACCGTAGAGCAGCAGGTAGCACACTTCGAGGTAATGGGATTTTTCGGCCAACTCGCCAATGGTGTAGCCACGGTGCAATAGAATGCCTTCGCCGCCATCGATGTAGGTAATGGCGCTATCGCAAGAGGCGGTCGAGGTGAACCCCGGATCGTAAGTGAATACTCCTGCATCGGCGTAGAGCTTGCGGATGTCGATCACGTCGGGCCCTTCGGTCGGAGAGTAGACGGGAAGCTCAAAAGAGTTGCCATCAATCGTCAGGGTCGCTGTCTTCTTGGTATCTGCCATCGTCATTCCTTCGGTTGGCAACGGCGCTCCCGCAGGGGCCGTTGGTGGTATGGCGGACGTCGAGGCTTGCGGAACATATCCGCGTGCATCAGACGCCGTTTGGGGCATCAAAGCGCAGGGCGCTTTCGGTAAATCCGTGGTGTCCCGTGTCGCCTTCGAGAGGGATTAAGGGGCCGCGGTTGCCAGAGCGTTAACCGCTTTGGCGTAAACTTTAATGACCTTTGTCAACTGCGCTGTGTCAGACCTAAAAAGGTCGCGCATGTATGGGAGAGACAGGTCCGTTAACCAAGAATCACACCCGAGTGGATGTGAAAGAGATTATATTACGCGCTCGGGCATTTGGCGGTAAATTCCGCGATACGGGCGAGGCTCTCCTCCCGCCCCAAAACGAGCATCATGTCGAGGACGCTTGGTGTCACGGCACGTCCTGCAAGGGCTGGGCGCAGGGGACCGGCAACCTTCCCAAAGCCGATCTCACGTGCCTCACAGACCGCATTGATCGCGCCTTCGAGCGCCTCGCGGTTCCAGCTACCACTTTGCAGGTGCGGCGTCAATTCTTTCAGTATACCGTTGGATACATCGGTGAGTTGTTTTTGCGCTTTTTCGTCAAGCTCAAGTGGCCGTTGAACAAGGGCAAAATGTGCTTTTTCAAGGAGTTGCGGATAGGTCTTTGATGATCCCTTGACCGAGGGCAAAGCTGCCGCCAATTGCCTTTTTTGATCTGACGTGAGGTCAGGGAATTTTGCGGCTGCGAGATAGCCGTCGACTTCGCTCAAAATCTCGTCATCATCCATGACGGAGATGTGCTGACCACAGATGTTTTCAAGCTTCTTGGTGTCAAAACGTGCGGGCGATTTGTTGACGCCGCTCAGGTCAAACCACTCTTGTGCCTGCGCGTCGGAAAAGAATTCGTCATCGCCGTGGCTCCATCCCAGACGCGCGAGATAGTTGCGCATCCCCGCCGAGGGGTAGCCCATGGCCTGATATTCCTTCACACCCGTTGCGCCGTGGCGCTTGGACATCTTCTTGCCATCGGGGCCGAAGATCAGCGGGATGTGCGCATAGACGGGCAGGGGCCAGCCCATAGCCTCGTAGATGGTCATCTGCCGCGCTGCATTGTTCAAATGGTCGTCTCCACGGATCACATGGGTCACGCCCATGTCGTGATCGTCGACCACGACAGCAAGCATATATGTGGGTGTGCCATCGGATCGTAACACGATCATGTCATCAAGCTGATCGTTTCGGATGGTCACATCGCCCTGCACCTCGTCGCGGATCACCGTTACCCCCTCACGCGGAGCTTTTACCCGCACCACATAGGGCGCGTCGGGATGGGTTGCGGGATCGGCGTCGCGCCACGGCGAGCGGTATAGCGTGCTTTCGCCTTTGGCGCGCGCCTCTTCGCGGAAGGCTTCAATCTCCTCTTGGGTGGCAAAGCATTTATAGGCTGCACCCGAGGCGAGCATGGCTTCCGCCACTTCCACATGACGCGCGGCGCGTTCAAACTGGCTCACGGCCTCCCCGTCATAGTTGAGGCCAAGCCACGCCATACCGTCGAGAATCCCCTGTGTCGCTTCAGGTGTTGAGCGCGCGCGATCGGTGTCCTCGATGCGCAACAGGAATTTGCCTCCACGGCCACGGGCATAGAGCCAGTTGAACAGGGCAGTGCGGGCAGTGCCGATGTGCATGTCGCCCGTGGGGGACGGAGCAATGCGGGTCACGACGGGTGTTGCGCCAGATGTCGGATCGGGGCGGGAGGCTGCGCTCATAGGAATAACCCTTTTGTAACCAAGTTTTTGGAGATTGATGTCGCAGCAGATTTACGCGACCGCGAAAGGGGACACAAGGGTGGGCCCAAGGTTAGAACTCTGGCAAGACGATCAGGACGGGTGGGCGAGGCGCACCGCGTTGCGCAGTGGTGCGTGGTGTCGAGCGAGCGTCGGGGCGCTACGTGTCTCGCTGGATGCGCAACGAGGCACGTTGTTTGTCTGGTCGCCCGTGTTGGTCAGCCTCGGCATGGGTGTCTATTTCGGCCTACCTGTTGAGCCGCGCCCGCTGTATTATGCTGGTGCATTCGGAGGCGCAGTTTCTTTGTTGCTGTCTGGGCGGGCTTTTGGGGCTGATCGTGCGGTGATTCCGTTTGCACTGTGTCTTGTCTTGGTGGGGTTTATCGCGGCGGGAGCGCGGGCCAACCTAATGGCCGCGCCCGTTTTGGAGTTTCGCTATTACGGTCCGGTTGAGGGCCGTGTGGTGGCAATTGATCGCTCTGCTTCAGGGGCCGCGCGTTTGACCTTGGATCATGTGGAGTTGCATGGATTGCCGCCGCCGGATGTGCCTGCCCGTGTGCGCATCTCGCTGCACGGTCCTATGATATTTCCTCCAGAACCCGGGCAATGGATTGGTCTGACCGCCAATTTGTCACCACCTGCGGCTCCCGCGGAGCCGAGAGGTTTTGATTTTCAACGCATGGCGTGGTTCGACCGTCTCGGTGCCGTGGGCTATTCCCGTGCGCCTGTGATCCGTTTCGCCGCAACGGACGACGGCGTGGGGCTATTTCTGCATCGTCTGCGTCAATCGCTTGCCCGCGACATTCGCCGCACCATCAGCGGACAAGAAGGCGCGTTTGCAGCGGCGATCCTGACAGGCGACAGATCGGCGATAACGCCAGAGACCGAAGAGGCGTTGCGCGGGGCCAACCTGTCGCATCTTTTGGCTATTTCGGGTCTGCACATGGGATTGTTAACAGGGGCTGTGTTCGGGGCTATCCGACTGATTTTTCTGATTGGTTTTCGTGAACGCGCTGCGGTTTCAAGCAAAAAAATCGCCGCCGTGTTTGCGCTCTGTGTCGGGGCCTTCTACCTCGCTTTGTCGGGTTGGAATGTCGCAACCGAGCGGGCCTATATCATGGTGTCTGTGATGTACGTGGCGGTGCTGTTGGATCGCCGTGCAATATCCCTGCGAGCGGTGGCGCTTGCCGCACTTATTATTCTGATCCTGCGCCCTGAAGTCCTTCCCGAACCCGGGTTTCAGATGTCTTTTGCAGCCACGACATCGCTTGTGGCGGCGTTTGAAGCGTTGCGGCGGGTGCCGCAGTTGCCACATCTGCCCAAGCCCGTACGGATCGTTTTGGCGGTGGTGGTGTCGTCTTTTGTGGCAGGCATGGCCACCGCGCCCGTGGCAGCGGCGCATTTCAACCGCATTGCGGATTACGGTCTGATTGCCAATGTCCTGTCCGTCCCCCTCATGGGGCTGATCATCATGCCGATGGCCGTGTTTGCGGCCGTGCTCGCTCCTTTTGGGGCACAGGGAATCGCATTGTCCGTTATGGCTCCGGCGATCTCGTGGATTTTGGGCGTGGCAGAGACCGTCTCGGGATGGGAGGGGGCCGTGACCCATGTGCCGACACCGCCAAGCGGGGTTCTGGCGCTGTTGGCTCTGGGCGGGGTGTTCGTGGTTGTGTGGCGGGGGCCTGTGCGTGTGATCGGGTTGGCTCCGATTTGTGTGGCCTTCGCGCTTTGGATCGGGGTTGTGCGGCCTGTGTTGCTTGTCTCTGAAGATGGCGGCTTGGTCGGATATATGACCCCGCAAGGTCGGGTATTGAACAAGCCCAAAGGCGCGGGGTTCGCCGCCCGCACATGGTTGGAAAACGATGGAGACGGCGCGGATCAGGCGGAGGCCGCCGCCCGCGATGTTCCCGCACTCCGTGTTGGTCCGCTGCGTGTCGCGCATATCACAGGACGCGGGTGGCAAGAGCGTGTGAAGGTAGCTTGCGCCACGCATGACATCGTAATTGTTAATCAAAAGGTGGAATTAAACGCGGTTCACGCCTGCGAGATGTTCGATTTGTCCATGTTGAAGACATCAGGTGCATTGGCCTTTCATCTTGCAGACGGGCAAGTTGTGCTTGAAACAACGCGAGATGCGGTGGGGCGGCGGTTGTGGAATAGTCCTGCTCCTGCACGGGGGGCCGCCAAAGAAAAGGCCGCGCCAAGCGGCACGGCCAAAGAGAATGTCATTCTCGCTGAGGCGCGGGATTAGTAGCTGCGGATCAGACCGACAAGTTTGCCCTGAACCTCGACCTGACCTGCGGGCAGGACACGGGTTTCATAGGCGGCGTTTGCAGCTTCCAACGCGACGCGGTCGCCCATCTTGCGATAGGTCTTCAGCGTGGTTTCATAGCCCTCGACCATTGCCACGACGATGTCGCCATCTTTGACGGCAGAGGTTTCCTGAATCACCACGATGTCGCCGGAGTTGATTCCTGCGTCGATCATCGAATCCCCTTTGACTTCCAAGGCGTAGTGCTTGCCATGTCCCGAGAGCATCATTGAGGGTACGGAGACGCCTGTGTCATTGTCTTCCACAGCCTCAATGGGCACACCTGCGGCAATCTTGCCCATGATGGGCAGGGTGACAGCGGCCGCTTCGACATCCATCGCGGAAGCGGGGGGCGGGCTATTGGGGCGGTCGCCCTCAATCACGCGCGGGGTGAAACCCGCAGCGGTGGGGGCGGTTGGTGTGCCGCCTAAGGCTTCGGGCAGTTTTACGATTTCGATGGCCCGCGCCCGATGGGCAAGGCGGCGGATAAATCCACGCTCCTCAAGGGCCGTGATCAGGCGGTGAATGCCCGACTTCGAGCGCAGATCAAGCGCCTCTTTCATCTCGTCAAACGACGGTGGGACGCCCTCTTTGCGCATCCGCGTGTCGATGAACTCCAAGAGTTGCATTTGTTTCTTTGTCAGCATCTGCTCGCTCCCGTTTGGTGCGCAATGAAGGCTCTCACTTGGCCTGTGTTCTGACTATGTTCTACTCATGTTCTTTAATTGTGTCAACAATCCCTTGGCCATACCCGAATGCACCGTCGAAGAATGTTAGAGCGCGATATACTCGACGGTCTCGCCATGGGCGGCGGCGGGCGCATCGGGGGCGCGGACCAGCAGGGCGTTGGCGGTTGAGAGGATCGACATGAGCGAGCTGTCTTGGCGCTCGAACGGGGTGATCCCGTCATCCGTCAGGCGCGCGCGCATATAGTGCTCGCGAGGGCCATTGGCGCTTACATCGGTCAAGAGCGTCGTCTTGCGGCGCGGCACAGGTGCGGCGGGCAGGCCCATGAGCGCGTGTAGCGCAGGGATCAAAAAGAGCTGTGCGGTGATCATGGACGACACAGGGTTTCCAGGCAACCCGATCATCAGCGCATCATTCAGACGCCCCGCCATCAACGGCTTGCCCGGGCGCATCGCCACTTTGTAAAAGGCGCGGGCAAGGCCGAGATCGGCGGCCACTTTGCCGACGATGTCATGGTCTCCCACAGACGCGCCGCCAATGGTCACAATCACATCGGCGCCCTGTGCAAGCTCAAAGGACTGGCGCAAGGCGCTTTCGGTGTCGCGGGCAATGGGGAGCATCCGCGCGATACCGCCCGCCGCCTCGATCATGGCAGCAAGGCCGAAGCTGTTGGAGGCGATGATCTGCGAGGGGTTTGGTGTCTCGCCGGGCATCACCAGTTCGTCGCCCGTTGCGATCAGCGCCACGGTGGGTTTGCGGGCCACCTCCACCTCGGCCACGTTCATTGCGGCCAAGAGCGTGACGTCTTGAGCGGTCAGGCGGTGCGGGGCGTCAACGCTGTCGCCTGATTTGAAATCGCCGCCCAAGGGTCTGATATTTCGGCTGTCTGCGGAAGGGACATTTTGCGTGATCGTGTCGCCTGTGCGGGTCACGTCCTCTTGGATGATCACGCGGTCGGTGTCGGCGGGCACGGGGGCACCCGTGAAAATGCGCACGGCTTGGCCTTTGCCGATAGGTCCGTCAAAGGCATGTCCTGCGGCGGCCTCTCCGATCACGGAGAACTGCGCTCCTTGGCCCGCGTCCGCATCGCGCACGGCGTAGCCATCCATAGCGGAGGAGGCAAAGGGCGGTTGGTCGCGCCGTGCGGTGGCTGGAACGGCCAAAACACGACCCGCAGCATGGCGCAACTTGACCGTTTCCGTGCCAATCGGGGCGCAAAGGGCGAAGACTTCGCCAAGGGCATCGGTGACAGAAATCATGTGTTGGCCTCCGTGGTGGCCTCGAACAGACCCGATTTTCCGCCTTCTTTGCGCAGTAGACGCACGGAGGTGATCTCCATGCCTTTCTCGGCGGCTTTGAGCATGTCGTAGACGGTGAGCGCTGCAGTGGTGGCGGCGGTGAGCGCCTCCATCTCGACACCGGTTTGGCCTGAGGTTTTCACGGTGGCCTGAATACGCACCCCCGGAAGGGCCTCGTCAGCCACGAGATCAAGCGCCACTTTGGTGATCGGCAGGGGATGACACAGCGGGATCAGATCGGAGGTCTTTTTCGCCCCCATGATCCCCGCTAGTCGCGCCACGCCAAGCACGTCGCCCTTTTTGGCGGTGCCTTGGGTGATGTGTTCGAGGGTCTCCGACGTCATCTTGATCGCGGCTTCCGCGGTGGCGGAACGGTCGGTGACGGGTTTATCGGACACATCGACCATATGCGCATGTCCACCCGCATCGAAATGGGTCAAATCGGCCATGTTACAAAGACCCTCCTGCGGGATTTGCGAGCAACCTGCGCGTGGCGGCTTCGACGTCGTCTTGGCGCATCAGGCTTTCACCGATGAGGAAGCACCGCGCGCCGTAGCTTGCCATGTCGGCCAGATCGGCGGGGGTGGACAGCCCGCTTTCGCAGACAAGTGTGCGGTCCTCGGTGGCCAAGCGCGACAGTTGGCGAGTGGTGTCGAGTGTGGTTTCAAAAGTCTTGAGGTTGCGGTTGTTGATTCCCAAGAGCGGCGATTTCAAGATTGAGGCGCGTTCCAACTCTTCGGCGTTATGCACCTCGACCAGAACGTCCATGCCGAGGGCAAAAGCGGCGTCTTCAAGTTCGGCCGCCTGAGTGTCTTCGACACTCGCCATGATGATCAAGATGGCATCCGCGCCCCATGCGCGCGCCTCGGTCACTTGGTAGGTGTCATACATGAAATCCTTGCGCAACACCGGTAGCTCCACGGCGGCGCGGGCTTGGATCAGGAATTCGGGGGCCCCTTGGAACGAGGGGGTATCTGTCAAAACCGACAGGCAGGCCGCTCCGCCGTTTTCATAGGCGCGGGCCAATTCGGGCGGGTTGAAATCGGCGCGGATGAGACCTTTGGAGGGGGAGGCCTTTTTGACTTCCGCGATCAGCCCGTAGCCTGTTTTGGCTGCGGATTGCAGTGCTGCGGCGAACCCGCGTGGGGTGCCATGTGCTGCGGCCTGATCTTCGAGAGCGGCCAGCGGGACAGCCTGCTTGGCGGCGGCCACTTCTTCGAGTTTGTAGGCTTTGATTTTATCCAGAACTGTTGTCATGGCAGTTGATCCCTCTGCTGTCGCACTGGCGAAAGGGTCCGCGCGCGCACATTGTCGTCTTTGGCGCTAAAATACTCACTTTTCAGTCAGCCGCACGTGCAAATTGCTCAACCCGTGGAAATGCCATGTATTTGCATAACTTGGAGCCTCGCTCAGTTGCAAGTCGGGGTAGCGGGCGAAGAGGCGCGGCAGCGCCACGCGCATCTCCAGACGGGCCAGAGGTGCGCCGACGCAGAAATGGATACCTGCGCCAAAGGCCATGTTTTGTTTGATTTTCCGTGCAGGTTCAAAACAATCGGGATCGTCCCATGCGTCAGGGTCGCGGTTCGCTGCCCCGAGCAACAAGCCGATTTTGTCCCCGCGTTTGAAAGTGTGGCCCATAAAGTCCATGTCTTCATAAACCCAGCGGTCAAAGAAATGCAGTGGCGAGTCGTAGCGCAGCACTTCCTCTATCGTTGCGTCAATGCGCTCCTCGGCCAAGGCATCGGATGGCGTTTGGTGTTCGAGTAGCGTTTTGACCGCAATGCCAAGGCTATGCACCGTCGCCTCATGGCCCGCGTTGAGCAGCAGGATACAGGTGGTGATCAATTCATCGGTAGACAGCTTTTCACCGTCTTCCTCGGCAGCAATCAGATGGGTGATGAGATCGTCGCGCGGCGTGGTGCGACGGGCCTCGACATAGGAGCGCATAAAGGCGGAGAAGTCTTTGGCAGCGGCTTCGGCAGCTGCCTCGACCTCGGGGGTACGTAGCGGGGTGTAAACCGCAACCATTGCATTTGACCACGCGAGCAACTGGCTGCTCATATCCTCAGGTACGCCCAAAAGCCGCGAAATGACCCGCACGGGCAGTGGTTGGCAAAACGACTGAAGCAGATCGGTTTGCGGCGCGGTGTCTGTCATTTTGTCAAATAGGTCGTCACAAATTTCCTCGATGTCGGGCACGAGGTCTTTGATCCGGCGTGAGGTGAAGGCCCGCAAGACAAGGCCGCGCAAACGGCGGTGGCGTTGGCCCTCAAGCTCCAGCATCGAATGGGCATCAATGTCGTAGAATGTGCGCAGGCCTTCGGGGATGGGGCGCGCGAAACCTTCGGGGGCTTCACGGCCAAAGCGTTTGTCGCGCAGCGCCATCGACACGCCATCATAGCTCGTCACCACGGGCACGCCCAATTCCTCCCAATAGGCCAAGGGGCCACCGTCGCGCATCTCGGAATAGAGCGCATAGGGATTTTGGACGAAGGCGGGATCTTTGGGGCTTTGCGAGAATCTTTTCATGAGGGGACGCTGCCGCTTACCGCTTTGCTTTGCAAGCCGTTCTTTCTAGACTGGGGCCAAATGACCGATGTCCGAGCCACGCCCCGTTCAACCGCCATAAAACCGCCCGCGCCGCGTCGCGTCGGGCTGGCTCTGGCGTTCGTCGTGGCGGCGGCGCTGTTCGGGGCGGCGGTCTACGGCTTTGCCTACCGCACGGAACTGGATCAGGCAGCGGCGCGGGGGCGGTCGGATTTGGCCCTTGCCTCGGACCGATTGACCACAGGATTGCAGCGCTACCGCGAAGTGGCGGTATTTCTGGCCGATCACCCTACCACGTTGACCACGATATTGGAGGGCGGCAATGCGCGTTCTCTGGTTGAGGCCGCCGATGCGCTTCTGATCGATATTGCGGATAAGACAGGGGCGCATTCGATCTCCATCGTGTCACAAAAGGGATTTATCCTCGCCGATACGGGGGACGCCGTGCGGATGCCCGCAGGGGTGCAGGTGGCGTTTGAACGGGCGTTGCATGGCGCGTTGGGCGTGGCCCATTTCGTCGACGAGGCTCAGCGGCGGCGTTTTGTTATCGCGGCCCCTGTGTTCTATCCAGGGGGCGCGTCACGTGGCGCGGTTTTGGTCAGCGTTGATGTCGGACTGCTGGAGTGGTCATGGCCCACAGACCCGTCAGCGATCTATTTCACCGACGAGGCAGGGGTGGCCTTTGTCGCCAACCGTGGCGAGTTGGTCCTGCGCCAAGGCCGTGGCGGGGACGACAGCGATTTCCCGATTACCAAGACACGCACCATCGGAGCTTACGAGGTGTTCGAGTTGGATGCGGGGCCATATATCCCCGATCATGCGTTGCACCTGACGCAAGAGCTTCCCGTGATCAGATTGACGGGGGAGTTGTTGATGGACCTTGCGCCCGTGCGCGCGTTGGCGCGGCTACAGGCGGGGTTCGCGGTGGCGCTGTTTTTGACCTTCGGGGCCTTTGCATGGGTGGCGATGGAGCGCAGACGGACCTTGGCTGAGGCCAATTCGCGCCTTGAGGCCCGTGTGGCGAAGCGGACGCAGGCTTTGGAGGCGGCCAACCGTGATTTGAAACGCGAAGTAGCCGAGCGCGAAGAGGCCGAGGCGCGGCTCAAACGCGCGCAGGCCGATCTGGTGCAGGCGGGCAAGCTGTCGGCGCTGGGGGAGATGTCGGCGGGGATCAGTCACGAATTGAACCAACCGCTCATGGCCATTCGCTCCTTTGCCGAGAACGCACAGGCATTTTTAGAGCGCGGCCGCACCGATAAGGCAGGCGAAAACCTTGGGCGCATTTCGGAACTGGCGCGGCGCATGGGGCGGATCATCAAGAACCTGCGGGCCTTTGCGCGTCAGGAAAGCGAAGCCATCACAGACGTTGATTTGAACGGTGTGGTTGATGCGGCGTTGGAAATGATGCAGGCGAAAATTTCCAAATCAAGCGTGCAGACCGATTGGGTCGCGGGACCGCCCGCCATTGTGCGCGGGGGGGAGGTGCGTTTGCAGCAGGTGGTGATGAACCTCGTGTCCAATGCGGTGGACGCGATGGAGACGATGGACGAGGACGCGCCCAAGTGGCTGACGATCCGTATCGAGACGACTGCCGATATCGTGCGCCTGACGGTGAGTGACACAGGGCCGGGCATCACCGAGCCCGAGAAAATGTTTGATCCGTTTTACACCACCAAAGAGGTCGGCGCGGCGCAGGGGATGGGGCTTGGCCTGTCTATTTCTTACGGGTTGATCCAATCCTTTGACGGTCAGATCAAAGGGGCCAACCGACCTGAAGAACAGGGCGGCGGGGCGACGTTCACAATCGAATTGGCCCGCGCAGGCCACAATCAGGAGGCGGCACAATAATGTCGAATATGGGCACACGCGGTGCAGCCGTGGAACGGGTTTTGATGGTTGATGATGACCTCAGCGTGCGCGAAGCCTTGGGTCAGACCTTGGAGCTTGCCGATCTCGTGCCGACCCTCGCGGGTAGCTATATCGAGGCCAAAGACCACATCAGTCGTGATTTCGCAGGAGTGGTTGTCACTGACATTCGGATGCCGGGCAAGGACGGGTTCCAACTGTTGGAGTTTGCGCACAGTGTCGACCCTGAATTGCCGGTGATCCTGCTCACGGGGGAGGGCGATATTCCCATGGCGGTCAAAGGGATTTCGTCGGGCGCCTTTGATTTCCTCGAAAAGCCCTGTGCGCCCAAAGAGTTTTTGGCCGTAGTGGAAAAGGCCATTCGCACCCGTGCGCTCGTCCTCGAAAACCGTCGCCTCAAACGTCAGGTCGCCCAAGGGGATGCCGCGGCGCGTATGTTGCGCGGCACCTCCGAGATGTCGCGCAAGATGCGTGACGAGGCCCGCGCGGTGTCGCGCTCGGCGGCGGATGTTCTGATCACAGGGGAGCCGGGTGTCGGGACGGCGAAAATGGCCGAAGTGGTGCATCTTTTGTCGGCGGGTAGCCTCGCGCCGTTTCTCAAATTTTCTGCCGCCTCGCAGACGGGGGACAGTCTTTCTGCGGCCTTTGTCGAGGCCAAGGACGGCTCTATTTTTCTCGACGAGATTGCGGCTCTCTCGTCATCGGCACAGTTCACCCTGCTTGATCTGTTAGAGCGTCACGATCGCCCTCGTCTGATTGCGGGAACCTATGCCGATCTGGGACAACTGGCGAAAGAGGGGGCGTTTTCGCCTGACCTGTTTTACCGTCTCGACGCGGCGGTGATCCGCATTCCTCCGCTGCGCGAACGGCGCGAAGATATTCCTGTGCTGTTTCGTCACTACGTTGATATCGCCTGCGAACAGGCGGGCTTGCCCAGTCCGCAGATCACTCCCGAAGTGATCTCGCGTCTGATGGCGCAGGACTGGCCGGGCAATTCGCGCTCGCTGATGAATGCGGCAATGCGGTTTGTCATGGGGCTATCGGACGGGGAGGCGCAAGAGGAAGAGTTGGGACTGGCCGAACAATTGGCGCAGGTCGAGCGCTCGCTGTTGATTTCCGCTCTGCAACGCCACAACGGCAACGCCACGGAGGCAGCCAAGGGGCTGAAGCTGCCGCGCAAGACCTTTTACGACAAACTCGCGCGGCACGGCGTCAAGGCGGAGTTGTATCGGTAGCCTTTCCACGACTCACATCCGAGTGTGCGAAAATTCGCACAGTTGTCGCTAACAGGTGTGCGGATCATCGCACATGATGCGAATGCAGCATGGCGGCTATGCGTTGTGGTTCTTTCTAATAAGCTGAAAATAATGACAAAATGATTACTGCTCACAATTTCTTCACGATCTCTTGTGCGGATTGTGTCCCTGATGTTGTCTCCCCTTGAGTGTGCCGTGACCCGCGATGGGCGACGCGCACCGACTTGTAATATTCGGGATCATGTCAGGGAGGACACCCATGAAATTGCTCGCAACCGCCGCTACGGCGCTCGCTCTTACTGTCACCGCACAAGCTGGCTTTGCCGCCTGTGATGACGGCGAAATGGTTATCAAGTTCAGCCACGTGACCAACACCGACAAACACCCCAAAGGCATCGCCGCGAACCTGTTCATGGAACGCGTGAACGCCGAGATGGACGGTAAAGCCTGTGTTGAGGTCTACCCCAACTCTACGCTTTATAACGATGACCAAGTTCTCGAAGCCATGTTGCAAGGCGACGTGCAGATGGCGGCTCCGTCGCTGTCCAAGTTCGAGACCTTCACCAAAGTTTACCGCATCTTCGATCTGCCTTTCATGTTCAAAAACATGGCCGCAGTTGAGGAATTCCAGCAATCCGAAGCCGGTCAGAACATGAAAGAAGTCATGGTGCGCCGTGGTCTCTTGGGTCTTGGGTTCTGGCACAACGGTCTCAAGCAGTTCTCCGCGAACAAGCCTCTGCTGTTGCCCGAAGATGCCGCAGGTCTGAAATTCCGCGTTCAGCCTTCCGACGTTCTCGTGGCCCAGATGGAAGCCCTCGACGCATCGCCACAGCCAATGGCCTTCTCCGAGGTTTACGGTGCGCTGCAAACGGGTGTTGTCGACGGTCAGGAAAACACATGGTCCAACATCTACGGCCAGAAGTTCTTTGAAGTTCAAGACGGTACAACAGAAACGAACCACGGTTTGCTCGACTACATGGTCGTGACGTCCGTTGACTGGTGGGAAGGTCTTGATGCGGATATCCGCGATCAACTCGCCACCATCATGAGCGAAGTCACCGCCGAGCGGAACGCTGCGATTGCCGAAGTTGACGCGCAGAACCGTCAGGCTGTGCTTGATGCAGGTGGCGTGATCCGTGAGTTGACCGACGAGCAGCGTCAGGCTTGGGTCGATGTGATGAAACCCGTTTGGGAGCAGTTCGAAGGTGACGTTGGTGCCGAGAACATCGCAGCGGCCCAAGAGATCAACGCCAAGCACTAAGCACCCGCGATTGATGTAAACACGTCGGCCCCGCCCAATCGGTGCGGGGCCGTTTGTCAACCACCGCTCGACGCGACCGTAGGGGCGCAGGGCGGGATAAGAGGGACGGGGGACGAATGACACAGGATCAAGACAACTTATCCAAGTCACCGCTCGCGCGGTTTTTCGATGGGCTGGAGGAGAACGTCATCGCGTTCATCCTCGGGGCTATGACATTGATTACGTTTGTCAATGTTGTGATGCGATACGTGTATAACACCTCCCTGATCTGGGGGCTTGAGGTCGTTTTGATCCTGTTCGCATGGCTTGTCCTTTTGGGCATTTCCTACGGGTTCAAAAAGACCACCCACCTCGGCGTGGATGCTGTCACCAATATGTTGCCTGCGCGGGGAAAGCGGATCGCCGCACTTCTGTCTGCTGCAGCCTGCATCATCTACGCGGCGCTCTTGCTCAAAGGTGCATGGGATTACTGGGCACCCTTTGCCGCCCTTCAGCCGACCGAGGGACGCTGGTTCCCCACAGGCTTTACCGAGGGGGTGCGGGATCGTGCCTTTTACACCACGGACCAGGTGCCCATGCTCGGAATGTTCCGTTGGCTGGAGGATGCCATCAATTATGGCGACAGCTATGACAAGTTGCCTCGCGTCATCCCCTATTTCATTTTGCCGTTTGGTTGCGGGATGATTTTGCTGCGTGTTGTTCAGGCAACCGTGCGGATCATCGCAGGTAAACAGGATAGCCTGATCGTCTCTCATGAGGCCGAAGAGGAAG
This sequence comes from Celeribacter sp., assembly GCF_048266405.1. Lineage (GTDB taxonomy): Bacteria > Pseudomonadota > Alphaproteobacteria > Rhodobacterales > Rhodobacteraceae > Celeribacter. The sequence goes on along the minus strand of NZ_JBLWZO010000001.1, from coordinate 346,781 downwards.
TCGAGCGCGTTGCGCACGGCGAATACGAGGAATAATCCCCATGGAAGTCGTCATTCTCTTTTTGTTCGTGATCGGTCTCTTGCTGATCGGTGTGCCGATTGCCGTCTCGCTCGGCCTGTCGTCCATGATCTTTTTGTTGGCCTTCTCCGACACCTCTCTCGCCTCGGTGGCGCAGTCGCTCTATCAGGCGATGGCGGGCCACTACACGCTCTTGGCCATTCCGTTCTTCATCCTTGCCTCGTCATTTATGTCGACGGGCGGGGTGGCGACACGCATTGTGCGCTTCTCCATTGCCTGTGTCGGCCACTTTCACGGCGGCTTGGCGATTGCGGGTGTATTTGCCTGCATGATCTTTGCCGCTCTGTCTGGCTCATCGCCCGCCACGGTGGTGGCGATTGGTTCCATCGTGATCGCTGCGATGACCAAGGTCGGCTATTCCAAAGACTTCGCCGCAGGGGTGATATGTAACGCAGGCACCTTGGGCATTCTGATCCCGCCTTCCATCGTGATGGTGGTTTACGCCTCGGCCACGGATGTCTCTGTGGGCCGTATGTTCCTCGCTGGTGTGATCCCCGGTATCTTGGCGGGCACGATGCTGATGATCGCCATCTACGTCATCGCACGGGTCAAGAACCTTCCCAAAGGCGAATGGGCAGGGTGGGGCGAGATTTGGGCCTCGTTCAAGGATGCCTTCTGGGGGCTCATGTTGATCGTGATTATCATGGTCGGGATCTACGGTATTCCCGGTCTGACTGGCGCGATCTTTACCCCGACCGAAGCGGCCGCCGTGGCCTCTGTCTATGCCTTCCTCGTGGCCTCGTTCGTCTACCGTGACATGGGGCCGCTCAAGGGCGTAAAGGGCGGGCCGATGGCGGTTTTCAAATGCTTTGCGATCTTCCATGCGCTTGTCCACAAAGACACACGCCAGACCCTGTTTGATGCGGGTAAGCTGACAGTGATGTTGATGTTCATCATTGCCAACGCCTTGATCCTCAAACATGTTTTGACCGATGAGCAAATCCCGCAACAAATCGCCAATGCGATGCTCTCGGCGGGCTTCGGCAAGATCATGTTCCTCGTGATGGTCAACGTGATCCTGCTCATCGGCGGGCAGTTTATGGAGCCTTCAGGCCTCATTGTGATTGTCGCTCCTCTGGTCTTCCCCATTGCCATCGAGCTTGGCGTGGACCCGATCCACCTTGGCATCATCATGGTGGTGAACATGGAGATTGGCATGATCACACCGCCTGTGGGTCTCAACCTGTTCGTGACCTCAGGCGTCGCGGGAATGCCGATGATGTCCGTGGTGCGGGCGGCGCTGCCGTTCCTTGCGATCCTGTTCGTCTTCCTGATCCTGATCACCTACGTGCCGATCATTTCGACCTTCCTCCCCACCACATTGATGGGGCCGGAGATTATAACCAATTAGTGAGTAGTGAGTGTTTCATAGTGAAAGGGGCCTCCCATGTGGGGGCCCCTTTTTTGATTGCCGAGAAGAGATCATTAGCCTTGGGTGGTTGCCCGCGCCAGTCCTTCGAGCTTTTCGAGCGCCTTGCCGGAGGCGATGCTCTCGGTCGCGATTTCGACACCGTCCCTGAGGTCTGCCGCCTTGTCGGCTACCACCAGCGCGGCAGCGGCATTCATCAGTACAGCGTCGCGGTAAGCCCCTGTCTCTCCTTTGAGCAGGTTGCGCATGGCTTTGCCGTTTTCCTCCGGAGTTCCGCCCAGAATGTCGCGCAGCGGATGCACGGGCAGGCCCGCGTCCTCGGGGTGGATTTCCAACGAGCGGATGTCGTCATTTTCCAAAGCCGCAACAGACGTCGGGCCAGTGATCGACACTTCGTCGATGCCTTCATGACCGTAGACCAGCCATGCTTTTTCGGAGCCAAGCATTTGCAGCACTTCGGCCATGGGCCAGATCAGGTCGGGGGCGAAGGCGCCTGTCAGTTGGCGTTTGACGCCTGCGGGGTTGGTGAGCGGGCCAAGAATGTTGAAGATGGTTTTGCACCCCAACTCGACCCGCACAGGGCCGACATATTTCATCGCGGGGTGGTGCATGGGGGCCATCATGAAACCGATGCCGATTTCGTTGATTGCTTTTTCGACCACATCCTTGCCGACCATCACATCAATGCCGTTGACCGACATGGCGTCGGCGGAACCGGATTTCGAGCTGAGGTTGCGGTTGCCGTGTTTGGCCACGGGGATGCCTGCGCCCGCAACGACAAAGGCCGTGGCGGTGGAGATGTTGAGCGTGCCCAGACCGTCGCCCCCTGTGCCCACGATGTCCATTGCATTGTCTGGGGCGGAGACGGGCACGCATTTGTCGCGCATGACCTTGGCGGCGGCGGCATATTCCGACACGGCTTCACCGCGTGCACGCAGCGCCATC
>NZ_JBLWZO010000001.1:0-344379 GCF_048266405.1 Celeribacter sp. | reverse complement strand
AGGGCCGACATATTTCATCGCGGGGTGGTGCATGGGGGCCATCATGAAACCGATGCCGATTTCGTTGATTGCTTTTTGGACAACGGCCGCGTCCACCATCACATCAATACCGTTGACCGACATGGCGTCGGCGGAACCGGATTTCGAACTGAGGTTGCGGTTGCCGTGTTTGGCCACGGTCACGCCTGCGCCCGCCACGACAAAGGCGGTGGCAGTTGAGATGTTGAGCGTGCCCAGTCCATCGCCACCCGTGCCTACGATGTCCATCGCACCCGCAGGGGCGGAGACGGGGATGCATTTGTCGCGCATCACCTTAGCGGCTGCGGCATATTCCGACACGGCCTCACCGCGGGCACGCAGCGCCATCAAGAAGCCGCCGATCTGCGCAGCGGTTGCTTCGCCGTTGAACAGGATTTCAAAGGCGTCTTCGGCCTGCGCGCGGCTCAACGGGCCTTCGGAGGCGGCAAAAATCAGGGGTTTCATCGCGTCGCTCATGCCGCTTCTTCCTCTTTCAACTGGTCCAGAAATGTCTTGAGCATGTCGTGGCCATGCTCGGAGCGGATGCTCTCGGGGTGGAACTGCACGCCCTCGATGGGCAGGGTTTTGTGCTTGAGGCCCATAATCGTGCCGTCTTCCAACTCTGCCGTGATCTCCAAGCAGTCGGGCAGGGTGGCGCGATCGACCACAAGCGAGTGGTAGCGCGTGCCTTTCAAAGGTGAAGGCAGGCCCGCGAAAACGCCGCGGCCGTTGTGTTTGATCTCGCCCATCTTGCCATGCACGATCTCATGGCAGCGCACCACCTTACCGCCAAAGGCCGCGCCGATGGATTGATGGCCAAGGCACACGCCGAACAAGGGCGTGCCTGTTTCTGCGGCGGCATGGACGAGGGGGACGCAAATGCCCGCTTCAAGAGGGGTTTTGGGGCCAGGGGAGAGCAAAATGCCCGACGGGTTGAGGGCTATCGCTTGCTGCACATCGAGCGCGTCATTGCGCACAACTTTCGCGTCCCACCCCAATTCACCAATATAGTGGACGAGATTGTAGGTGAAACTGTCGTAATTATCGATGAGTAGCAGCATTTTACGCTCTTTTGATCATATTGCGCGGCCTTTTGGTCGCGCTTTGGGAATGGGTGCGTCAAAGGGGGATGATCCCGCCTCAAAGGCGCGTTATACATGTTCACGAAGGCTGATGTAGGGTCAAGGGTTTCACCCGAATTCTTCCTACAAAAAGGCACATCGCACATAGGTGTGAATGAGGATGTCACGCGCAGCAGCGCGGTTTTGAGCAAGGAGCACGCGAAATATGGGCCGCGGTATTCTGACTGGTTTGATTTGGGGACTCGTCGTTGGGGGCGGTATCTTGACCGTTGCCAATGAGATTGTTGGCCCTGTTGAGGTCTCCGTGCCAATGCCAAAGGCGGTGGATGATGCCGCACCCGAAAGCGTTGAGACCGCTCCCGCCGAGGTGGACGCACCACAGATGTCGGCGGCGCAGCCTGCCGCAGAGCCTGACCGTTCGGGGGCGCAACCCGATGAACCCGCCGCCGATATGGCGGGTGACGTGATTGCCGAGACCGAGACGGATGCAGCCGCGCCAGTTCCGCAGCCCGATATGGAATTGCCCGACACGCCAAATGCCCCTGACGGCGAGGCTCTTGCCGTGCCGCACATGGCCGATGAGACACCCGTTTTGCCGACGCCGCAGGCGCAAGAGCCACAGGCCGAAGGTGCCGCTACCGCGCCAAGCACGGAGCCGAAGGTGACGCCAGAGACCCAACCCGAGCTTGCAGAGGTTCCCGAGGGAACGGATACAGCGCCGACACAGCCGCAGATGCCCGGAGCCGCCTCTGATACCATGTTGGGCGAGAGTGCCGATGCCACCTTGGGCAATAAGGTCGGCTCGTTCACCGACCGCGAGGACACGCGCCTCTCCACGCGACTGCCGTCAGTTGCTCCCCAAACGGACGCCGAAGATCCCCCTGTTATCATGGCCGAAGACCTTCCCGCGCTCGTCGCCTATTCCGCTGATTTCAACGGCAAGGTGGAAGGGCCGATGATGTCGGTGATCTTGGTCGATGTGGCGCAACTTGGCCCTGATGATGCGGCTATTGCAAAGCTGCCGTTCCCCGTGACCTTTGGGGTCGACGTTCTGGCCCCCGCTGCGGGCGAACGGGCGTTGTCCTACCGTGAGAAGGGCTTGGAAGTTCTCGCAATGGTGGGCCTTCCCGAAGGTGCGACGCCCCAAGACGCGGCGCAAACCTTGACGCAGGCCGAAGAGATCATGCCCGTGTCTGTCGGTTTTCTCGACGTGCCTTCCGCCAGTTATCAAGCCAGCCGTCAGATCGCGGCTCAGGTGGTTGCCGTTGCCGCCGCCAACGGGCGCGGTTTGGTGTCATTCCCCCGTGGTCTGAATTCGCTTGAACAAGAGGCCAAGCGCGAGGATCAACCCGTTGCCTTGGTGTTCCGCGACATTGATGGACGTGAACAGGATGTTGCCGCGATCAAGCGATTCCTTGATCAAGCTGCCTTCCGCGCAGGGATCGACAATGGCATCGTTCTACTCGGACGCTCGACCCCTCAAACCATTCAGGCCTTGGCCGAATGGGCCTTGGGCAACCGCGCGGCGACTGTCAGCCTCGTTCCGTTGAGCTATCAGCTCACAGCCAACGCGGGCCAGAACTAGGGCTGCTTGTTGCACGCACAACTTTATTGCGTGGTGCTTGACAGCATGTAGGGCAATCGCGTCAGATTATCCCGAAATGACTGCGCCTCAAGGGACGGGCGCAGCAGGGAGGATATATGACAGATACCACAGAACACGCGGCAGCCGCTCCGCTGCCGCACGTTGCACGCCTTGAGTTTCGGGATTTGCGGGCGGCCTTGGTCGCCGGGTGGCAGGATTTCCGACGTGCGCCACAGTTCGGCCTGTTCTTTTCCGCCGTCTACGCGCTGATCGGGTTGGGCTTTATCGTGTTCCACGCGGGAACGGTGATGTGGACCTTTGCGATGTCCTTGGGCTTCCCGCTCTTTGCGCCCTTTGCGGCGGTGGGGCTCTATGAGGTCTCACGCCGATTGGAGCGGGGCGGGGCGATGGATTGGTACAAGGTGCTTGGCATTGTGATTGCCGAAAAGGACCGCCAAATTCCGTGGATGGGCGCGATCATTGTCATCTATGTGCTGTTCTGGTCTTTCCTCGCCCATATGATTTTCGCGCTCTTTATGGGCATCTCGAACCTCACCAATATTTCAACGTCCTATGAGGCATTTCTGACGCCTTCTGGCCTGACGATGATCGCGGTGGAATTGGGCGTCGGGGCCATATTGGCCTTTGTGTTGTTCTCTCTGACGGTGACAAGCCTGCCGCACCTGCTCGACAAAGAGGTGGATTTCGTCACGGCGATGCTCTTGTCGTTCAAGGTGGTGACGACAAATTTCGTTGTGATGATGACATGGGCGATTGTGGTCGCCGTTCTGACACTGATCGCAATGGTGCCGCTGTTCTTGGGGCTGTTGGTGGTCTTGCCGATCTTGGGCCATGCCACATGGCACCTGTACCGCCGCGCGTTGATCTAGTTGGCAGGGGTCTTTCGTTTGCTTGAGGTCAGCATGATGGACAGACCTGCGATGACGATCACCACGCCGCCGATAATCTCCCATGTGTCAGGCCGTTCGCCAAAGGCCAAGATACCCATGGCCATGCCGAACAACAGGCGGGAATAGCGAAAGGGTGTGACCACGGACAGCTCGCCCATGCGCATCGCAAAGGTGAGACAGGTGTAGGCGGAAACGCCGACCAAAATTGCCCCGCTTAGGGCGGCAAGATCGAGCGCGGAGGGCAGGGTAGCAGGACCGTCCCAGATCAACAGACCCGCGCCAGATAGAACCAGCGCGGCGAAACCATAGAGGCCAAGCTGCGCGTAGGATAACACGGGCGGCGCGGCGCGGGTGGCCAGATCGCGCCCTGCAAAGCCGAGCATCCCGAGGACGGCCAGAATGGACAGCGGGGAGAAGGCGCCTGAGGTCGGCTGTAGCACCATCAGAACCCCGACGAAGCCCAAGATGATGAGCATCCACCGCAGCGCCCCTACGGGCGCACGCCAGATGATAGCGCCTGCCGCCGTCACCACGATGGGCGTGGCTTGCAAAATGGCGGAGGTTGATGACAGCGTGGTGTAGACAAGCGATAGCGTGAAAAAGACGCGGCCCATGATCTCGAACAGGGTGCGGATCAGCATCACCCGTGACCAAAGGGCGGGATGCAGCAGGCGCTCGTTGCGCTGCTTGATCAACCCTGCAAACACCGCCATGCCACCGATGCCAAAGATCATCATCACTTCGCCCACAGGCAGCCGTGTGGCCACATCTTTGAGCAATGTGTCCTCAAGCGCAAACAGGACCATCGCCGCAACCATCAAGGCGGCACCGCGCATATTTCCAGAGGCAAGGGTATCGGGAGAGGAGGCAAGGGTCATTGGGAATCTTTCTAAGTCAGACCTACACTTAGCCTCAGTGCGGGGCGTGAGACAATCGCATTCCCGTCATATGTGCGATCACGGGGTGTGATCCTTTGCGCAAATGTATGGTGGAGAAGGGCAGAGCGAGGACACGTGCGGGCAAGGAAAAAGGCGACCCCGAGGAGCCGCCTTGAAATCCTTGTCGCTAGAGAAAAGCTTACGAGCCTTTTTCAGCTTTCTTTGCGGCTGTTGCTGCCGAGGCTGCGGCCGACGAGGTCGGTGCCGCTGCGGGCGTCGCAGGAATAGAAGGCTTGGAGCCGTTGTTGAGCGGATCGTCTGCACGTTGGACGGAGCCCTCGAAATGTGCGCCGCTCTCAATCGCGATGGTCTTGTGGATGATGTCACCCTCTACCTTTGCGGTGGAGGTCAGGCGGACTTTCAAGCCACGTACACGACCGATCACACGGCCATTGACCACAACATCATCGGCCACCACTTCGCCCCGGATGGTGGCGTTTTCGCCAACGGTGAGGAGATGGGCGCGGATGTCACCTTCAACAGTGCCTTCGATCTGAATATCACCAGTGGTTTTGAGGTTACCGGTGATTGTCAGGTCGGTGGACAGCACAGACGTGGCGGCCTTGGGCTTCGCCGCGGCGGAGGCCGCATAATCTGGAACTGCCTGCTTGGCACTCGTCGCTGCGGTTTTTCCCGCAGATGTGTCGAGTTTTGTGTCACCTTCGCCCTGTTTAGGGCCAGGTTCATTGATTCTGCTTTTAGAAAACATCGTTGGCAGCCTTAATGTAAGTCATCGGATTAACAGCCTTTCCATTGACCCGGATCTCATAGTGCAAGTGGGTGCCAGTGGAATGACCAGAGTTTCCCATAGCACCAATTTGCTCCCCGCGCGAGACCCTTTGGCCAACTTTCACGAGAAGTTTTGATTGGTGGGCATAGCGGGTTTCAATGCCAAATTCGTGCTGGATCTTCACAAGACGACCGTAACCTGATTGCCAACCGGCAAAGGTAACGACGCCATCTGCGGTCGCGTAAATCGGTGTGCCGTAGCTTGACGCGAAGTCCGTTCCCTTATGCATACGGCCCCAACGTTGGCCAAATCCGGAGGTGTAGCGGAAGCTCGATTTCAACGGCAGCGCAAAGGGCGCTTTTTGGGCGGCGATGCGATAGAGGTTCAGGCGATCCATTTTGTCGAGCAATTCGTTGGCGCGGGTGCTGTCCGTATCGGGCATGCCGCCTTTGGTCGAGAATGTGATCGGTGTGAGCGGGCCACCTTGGCCGGAATAGGCGCTGCGCACTGTTTTGATGAGGCTGTCGGTGGACAGGCCCGCGTTGCGGAACATCTTGTCCAGTGGGGCCACTGAGAGTGTCATCGCGTCTTCGAGTTGGGAGAAAATGCGATCGTTCTTCTCTTCCATCATTTTCAATTCGACCTGAAGGGTCTTGGCTTGGGTGATGGCCTGATGGGCGTCAATCACCACTTCGTCACGCTCTGCGGCAGTGGCGCTGAGCGCGGAGGCAAGCACATCCACGGTGGCTTCCACGTCCTGGACTGTTACGCCTGTGGAGCCGACGGCGTCGCCGTTCAACTGGGCGGTGAGCAGCTCTTGTGCCTCAAGGGCCTCATCGCGCATTTTGAGGGCTTCGCGCAGATTGGCCTGCGTGACATCAATACCCGTTTCCAGTTCACGCAAGCGCTCTTGTGAGGCCAAGAGTTGCGATTGCATGACAGAGACCTGTTCGAGGGCGGTGTTGAAACGGGCCTGTGCGGCGGCGGCTTCGGCGGCACGGGTGTCGCGTTCTTCGGCCAACTGGCTCAGGCGGGTTTCAAAGAGAACCAGATCGCGGTTGGCCTGTTGGCGCAAATTGCCCGATCCGATGGCATCCATGAGAATAATTGAGGTGGCGACGGTCATCCAGATGATGGTGATGGAGGTGCCGCATAGGACAGCTAATTGCGTGAGAGGCGACAGGCGCAGAAAGCGTGTGTCATTTTCAGAGCGCAGAAATACCCGTTTTTCAGGCAAGCGGCGCTCAAGCATGTGATTGAGCTGTCTAATCATGTCTGTTTTCAACCGTCCTCAGGTCCATCCCGTCCGATCCTGCGGTTCAGCGGATCGGTTACTAAAGTCCTTACAAAACGAAACCGATTGGAGCAACGGCTTAAGGCGATTTAAATAAGAACAGGGCGGAAGTGCCTATGATTGGGCGGTTTTCTGCCTAATTAGGCCGCGCAATTGTGTTGATTGAGGTGGCTTATAGCAGATGTTGTGGGTAGGGCGTGATCTTCGCCCAGATCATGCTGACTTCTTTCCTGTCCCCTTGCGCTGCGTCCATATTTTTGCGCCGAACAGGGCGTCAGGCATTGGCCAAGGGCCAGTAAAAGTCGGGCGGAAGTCCCGCTTCGGCGCGTTTTTCCTCATTAAACGGCGGGCGTAGGGTCGAGTGAAAATAGGTCTGCACAAGGTCGTGGAATGTTTCTTTGGGATCAAGGTTCTCGCGCCCGCACAGAAAATGGAACCACTTGGACCCATAGGCCACATGCGCGACCTCCTCGTTATAGATCACGTCCATTGCAGCCACAGTCTCGGCATCCTTGGCTTGTTTGAATATCTGGATCATCCCCGGTGTTACGTCGAGGCCACGGGCCTCAAGCACCATTGGAACCACGGCCAAGCGCCCCATGATGTCCTCGGCGGTGTCTTCCGCCGCCCGCCACATACCTGCGTGAGCGGGCAGGGCGCCGTAGTGGGAACCAAGTGCTTCAAGCCGATCACAGATCAGGTTGAAATGCTTGGCCTCCTCGTCGGCGGATTTCACCCAGTCATCGTAGAACCCAATGGGAAAGGGCACATGGGTGAACCGCGCGATGAGATCCCAATGCAGATCGACCGCGTTCAGTTCGATATGGGCGATGGCGTGTAGGATGGCGAGCCGCCCCTCGGGCGTGCCGGGTTTGCGCTTTGGCACATCGCGCGGGTCCAAAAGCGCGGGCGCGTCGGGGCGTGCGGGCTGCATCGGCGGGGTGGCGGTGCCGATCTCGATGGGCGTGCCCCCGTCGCGGGATGCCCGCCAAGCTGCGGCGTGTTTATGCGCCAGTGCGGTCTTTTCGCGCCCATCGGCTGTGCGCAAGACTTCGTCGGCCATTTGCGCCAGTGTCAGCGAGTGTGTGGAGGTCATGCCTGCACCGCCGCAAGAACCTGAGCCGCGTGATCGGCCACTTTGACCTTGGGCCAAACCTGCGCAACTTTTCCTTCCTCGTCAATGAGATAGGTTGTTCGCACAATACCCCAAAACGTCTTGCCATACATTTGTTTCTCGGCCCAAACGCCGTAATCCTCGCACACAGTTCCCTCCGCGTCCGAGAGCAGGGGAATGCCCAATTCATGCTTGGCGCAAAAGTTTTCGTGTTTCTTGACGCTGTCTTTGGAGATGCCAAACACCAGTGTCCCCGCCGCCGCGAACGCGTCTTTGAGCGCCGTGAAGTCCAAGGCCTCTGTGGTGCAGCCGGGGGTATTGTCTTTGGGGTAGAAATATAAGACGACCTTTTGGCCGCGCAGGTCGGAAAGGGTGACGTTTTCGCCACCATCGCGAGGCAAAGTGAAATCGGGGGCGGTTTGGCCTGTCTCCAACATGTCGTTTTCTTTCTCTTTTGATCTGTTTGGCGTTGCTTGCTGTTGAGGTTTAGTTTTATGCGCAGATCAGACAAGATGAAACCATGCGCGACACATCCTGTGCGCCAAATCCTGAAACTGTCAGGATTGAGTAAGGTAAGGGAGCGATCAGTTCCAACACTATGAGTGACGCACCGGACGACACAGCCAAGGCGAAGACGGACGCCCCGTCTCCCACGCCGCCCCTCGGGGCCGGTGTGGACGATACGCCTGTGCGTCCCAGAGGGCGCAAGCGCAAGCATGCTTTCCGCTTTTTTGTCTGGATGTTCAGTGGCCTGACCATCATTGCCGTGGCCTTGGGGCTTGTCATCCTGTCTCTGACCGAACGCGAGTTGATCGTTCCTGCGGCTCTGACGGAAAAGGTTGAGGCGCGAGTGAACCGTGATCTCGGTGGGGCTAAGGTGTCCATCGGCCAACTGGTGGTGCGCGTCGATGAATACTATGTGCCGCGCATCACCGCCCGCCATGTGGGCATTGTCGATGGCTCTGGCGCGGAACTGGCGCGTCTCAATTCGCTGCGCGCGGTTCTGACCAAAGAGGGCGTGATGGCGGGGGATTTCACCCCGAACACCCTGCGTATGTCAGGGGCGCAGATCACGGTGCGTCGCTCGGTCGATGGCACCTTCGCTCTGGCCTTTGGCGGGGCAGGGGCGGCTGTTGGATCGGCCGCCGAAGTGTTGGAAAATATCGATGCAGTCTTTGCCAAAGAGCCTCTCTCGGAGGTGTCCACGGTGGAAGCGCGCGACATTACCGTCACTTTGGAGGACGCCCGCACAGGACGTATCTGGCAGGCCACTGATGCCATCGTTACGCTCAAAAATAGCGATTCCGCTATTGATATCGCTTTGGATTTCGACCTGTTCAACGGCACCGAAGACCTTGCCTCTGTGCGGTTCCAGTTCCAATCGCGCAAAGGGTCACTGGCCTCGACCATTGCATTGCAAATGACCGACGCTCCAACTCAGGATTTCGCGCTGCAATCGCCCGCCCTGTCGTTTTTGTCACTAGTCAATGCGCCAGTGTCCGCCTCTATGCGGGCCAAGATCGACGGCTCTGGCGTGCTGGCCTCCTATTCAGGCGCTCTGGAGATCGGTGCGGGCGAATTTCGCGGTGGTGCAGGGGCCACGCCGCTGACGTTTGACGGGGCCAAAGGGTATTTTAACTATGATCCTGACGCGGAACGGATCGAGTTTGCCGAGCTTTCGGTTGCCACCGACGCGTTGAATTTCAAAGGACACGGGGCGATGCTATTGCGCGAGTTTGCGGGGAACTGGCCACAGCGCTTTGTCGGGCAATTGCAGGTCGATGAATTGGTCGTCTCCCCTGAGGGGATGTTTGCCGAGCCGCTGCGCTTTGACGAAGGGTCTGTCGATCTGTCGTTTTCCTCGACCCCGTTTGAGGCAAACATCGGTCAAGTGGCCCTGCGACACGGTGATGTGTGGCTGCGTGGGGCAGGATCGGCGCGTGCACTTGAGGATGGGTGGCACGCGGGGTTGGATGCCCATGTCGACAGCCTGACAATCGACGATCTGTTGGCGCTCTGGCCTCAAGGGGCCATCGTCAAGACCCGCGATTGGTTCGTTCAGAATATGACCAAGGCGCGGTTTGACGGTCTTGATCTCGCGCTGCGCTTCTCGCCTGAACGCTCTTTGCCGGATGCCTATCTGGATTGGAGACTTGAAGACTCGACTGTGACTTTTATCAAAGGGTTGCCCCCTGTGACAGGCGGGTCGGGCTACGGCACCATCTCCCATAACGAGATGACCTTTGCCGTTGATGGCGGTGTGATTGCGGCCCCTCAAGGGGGAGATATTGCGGTGGCGGGCACGGTGATGCACATCCCCGACATCACACAGCTTCCCGCGACGATGACTGTCGGTCTTGAAACCGCATCACCCATTGAGGCGGCACTTTCCTTGATGGCGCAAAAGCCGTTTTCCATTCTGCGGGGCGCCAGTTTCGGCCCCGACGTGGCGCAGGGGCGCTCGCAGTTACAGGGGCAAATCGCCTTTCCGCTCAAGAAAAAGGTGTTGATGGAGGATGTGGAGTTTACCCTGACGGGGACCATGTACGATGTGGTGTCTACGAAACTGATGCCGGGGCAGACTTTGAAAGCCGAGGCACTGGACTTGGCGGTGGATGGCACGGGCCTGACGATCAAGGGACCAACCCAAATCGACACGGCGCGCTTTGACGGCCAATGGCGCAAGGATTTCGGCGCTGAACATGCGGGAAAATCCTACATTTCGGGACGCGCGACACTCGATCAAGCCTTCCTCGACACCTTTAAAATCGCGCTGCCCAAGGGCTCCGTGACGGGCGCTGCGGTGGCGGATATGACCGTGGCGCTGCGCAAAGGGCAACCACCCGCCTTTGTGCTGACCTCTGATCTCAAAGGGGCGGGGCTATCCATTGCGCCGCTTGGATGGCGCAAATCGGCAGGGCAAACAGGCAGCTTGCGCGTCGAAGGGACGGCAGGAGATGTGCCCGAGGTTACGGCGCTTTCGGTAGAGGCGGCAGGGCTTGCGGCCACGGGGGGAACGGTCAAACTGCAACGTGGTGGCGGGTTGGATCGTTTGCGGTTTGAGCGGGTCAAGCTCGGCAACTGGCTTGATGTCAGCGCGACGCTTGTCGGGCGTGGCGCAGGGAAACCTGTGGGAATTGAAATTTCGGGCGGATCGCTTGATCTGCGCCGCGCCACTTTTGGCGGGACGGGTGCAGGGGGATCGGGCAATGGCGGACCTATTGTGGCCGTTCTGGATACCCTACGCGTCACTGACGGTCAGCGTCTCACGGGTGTGTCGGCCAAACTGTCACAATCGGGCGGCTTGCGCGGAACCTATGCGGGGCAGCTCAACGGTAAGGCGGCGGTATCTGGGGCGATTGAGCCAGGGCGCTATGGGCCAACAGTGACGCTCACCTCCAAAAACGCAGGCCTCGCGGTGCAAGCCGCAGGGCTGTTGGAGAAGGGGGCGGGTGGCGAATTGACCATGATCCTCGAAAGCCTGCCCGAAAAGGACAGCTATGCGGGAAGCGCGACCATCACCAATATTCGGGCTCAATCGGCTCCAGAATTGGCGGAATTGCTGTCGTTGATTTCTGTTATTGGGCTGCTTGAACAAATGATTGGCGGGGAGGGGATCTTGTTCACTCATTCCGAGGCGAAGTTCACCATCAAACCCGGCCGCGTCCTGATCCATAGCGCCTCTGCGGAGGGACCGTCCCTTGGCATTTCGCTCGATGGCACCTATGACACCACCGCGTCGACAATGGACTTGCAAGGCGTGGTGTCTCCTGTCTATTTCCTCAACGGATTGGGGCAAATCGTGGCTAAAAAGGGCGAAGGGTTGTTTGGTTTTAACTTTACGCTCACAGGGGCTTCGGATGATCCCAAGATCGGGGTGAACCCGCTGTCGATCCTGACGCCGGGGGCCTTGCGCGGCATTTTCCGCACGCGCGGTGCGCCGACGGTCGACGACTAAGACACAGCACGACACAATGAGCGATTTCGAAGCGCAGATCATCGCGCAGACAAGGGTATGGACATGAAACTATCTGACTTCGACTTTGACCTTCCCGAGGCCTTGATTGCCACGCGTCCCGCCAAACCGCGCTCGTCTGCGCGTCTTTTGGTGGCCACGCCCGAGACGATCACCGATGGCGTTGTGACTGATCTGGTGGACTGGTTTCGTGCGGGCGACCGCCTTGTGCTCAACGATACCAAAGTGTTGCCTGCGCGTCTGACGGGCAAACGCGGGCGTGACACCGCTCAGGGCTACCAAGAGGCCAAGATCGAAGTCACATTGTTGGAGCCACAGGCCGACGGCGGCGTCTGGCGCGCGCTGATCAAGCCGCTCAAAAAGGTCAAAGAGGGCGAGGTCATCCGCTTTTCCGACGACCTGTCCGCGACACTCACCGCCAAGGAGGACGGGGCCGCCTATGTCGCCTTTAACCTGACGGGTGAGGATTTCGACCGCGCACTCAACGCCGCAGGCTCCATGCCCTTGCCTCCCTATATTGAGGCCAAGCGCAAGGCCGATGCGCAGGACAAGGAAGACTACCAAACCGTCTGGGCTCGCAATCTCGGGGCTGTCGCAGCCCCGACCGCCTCGTTGCATTTCGATGAGGCGCTTCTCGCGGCTTTGGCGGCCAAGGGCGTCGAGATCACCCATGTGACGCTGCATGTGGGGGCGGGGACGTTCCTGCCTGTCAAAGTGGACAATGTGGATGACCACAAGATGCACGCCGAATGGGGCGAGGTGACACCCGAAGCCGCCGCCGAGATTGCCGCGACCAAAGCTGCGGGCGGGCGCGTGATCCCCGTGGGCACGACCGCGCTACGCCTGATCGAGAGTGCCGCGCGCGAGACAGGGGCCATCGCGGCCTTTCTGGGGGAGACCGATATTTTCATCAAACCCGGTTTCGAGTTTGCTGTGACTGATGCGCTGATGACCAACTTTCACCTGCCCAAATCGACGCTGCTGATGTTGGTGTCCGCCCTGATGGGCGTCGAGCCTATGCGCAGGATATATGATCACGCGGTGGCCGAGAAATACCGCTTCTTTTCCTACGGGGATGCCTCGCTGCTCTTGCCTCATGGTGCCTGATTTAGTCTGAAGATCGCGTGTCAGATTAGGATCATTCACTTTCCCCTGCGCGGCGAATCTGTCAGGGCTGTGGAATGAAACAAGTTCTCTCTTCCTCCTCCGCGCTGCTTTTCGGCGTCTTGCTCCTGATGGTCGGCAACGGCTTGCAAGGCTCTCTCTTGGGCGTGCGCGCAGGGCTTGAGGGGTTTTCGACCTTTCATATCTCGATCATCATGTCGGGCTATTTCGCGGGGTTCTTGGGCGGGTCGCGCACCACGCCGTGGATGATCCGCCGTGTGGGCCATGTGCGGGTCTTTGCGGCACTTGCCTCCTTCATTTCTGCTGCTTTGATCCTGTTCCCCGTGGTGACACATCCCGTGGCGTGGACGGTGCTGCGCGTGGTCTTGGGCTTTTGTTTCTCAGGCGTGTATGTCACGGCGGAAAGCTGGCTTAACAATGCCTCCACCAACGAAGTACGCGGCAAGGCGCTGTCGGCCTATATGGTTGTGCAGATGGTTGGCATTGTCGTGGCACAGGCGATCCTGTCGCAAGGCGATCCATCGGGGTGGGTCTTGTTCATCATCCCCTCCGTACTCGTGTCGGTCTCCTTCGCGCCGATTTTGCTTTCTGTGACACCGACGCCGCCGTTCGAGACCTCCAAGCCGATGACGCTCAAACGTCTGTATGAGGTCTCGCCCTTGGGCTGCGTTGGGATGTTTTTCATGGGCGGGGTATTTGCCGCACAAATGGGGATGGCGGCGGTTTATGCAACTCAGGCGGGCTTTACCCTTGGGCAGATTTCGACCTTTATCGCGGTGATTTATATCGGCGCGGTGATGTTGCAACTGCCCATCGGGTGGATTTCAGACCGCATGGATCGCCGTGTGGTGATCCTTGTTGTGGCGTTTGTCGGTGCAACTTCGGCGCTGGCAGGGGTCGTATTTGGCAGCTCACTCACTGTGGTTCTGATTGCCGCCTTTATGACAGGGGGGATGGCCAACCCGCTGTATTCACTGTTGATTGCTCATACCAATGACTACCTTGATCCCGATGATATGGCGGCGTCTTCAGGTGGGCTGATCTTTATCAATGGGGTCGGGGCCGTGGGCGGTCCTGTGGTTGCGGGCTATCTCATGGGGATGATGGGGCCGCATGGCTATTGGGTCTTGCAGGCGGTCTTGATGTTCTTGGTGGCGGGCTATGCCGCCTATCGCACGACACGTCGCGCCGCAATCCCGATCGAGGAGACCTCGCACTACGTTACGGTTCTGCCATCGACCTCGCCTGTGGCGTCTGAAGTGGCGCAGGAGGTGGCGATTGAATTGGCCGAGGCTGATGATCCGTCAACTGGTGGCGAAACGGGGTCTATTACCCCGTCGGTGTGAGCCTGCGCGGGGCGCCGCGCTCTGCTCCAGACCTGATAAAATGTTTCAAATGCGCAACAATGTTACCGCTGACATGGGGTATGTTTTAATTTACTTGCGTCATGTGGTGGGTTTTGTAACAGTTCTATTAACTGGAGCCAGAGATGGAGTGAGAACATGGCCCCCATTCACGCACAACAGTCCGAAAAGACTCCCGAAGAGATTCTGGCCTTTTGGCTCGACGAGTTGCAACCAAAGGACTGGTACAACAGCAGTGAGGAACTGGATACCCGTATTCGCGAGGAGTTCGAGTTCACATGGCAACGTGCGCAGGAGGGAGCCTATTCGTTGTGGCTGACCTACCCGACGGGGGCGTTGGCCTATATCATTCTGAACGACCAGATGCCGCGCAACATGTTTCGTGGGTCGGGCAAATCCTTTGCCTCCGACCGCACCGCGTTGGCGGCCGCGAAAGCGGTGATCGAAAAGCGGTGGGATATGCGCGTGGATGGGCTTGCGCGGCAATTTTTCTACCTGCCTTTGATGCATTCCGAATGCCAAACCGATCAGGATCGTTGTGTGCGACTGATGTGCGAGCGCTTGAAAGGGCAGGACAACAACCTGCTCCACGCCCGTGTTCACCGTGAAGTGATCCGCATGTTTGGCCGTTTTCCCTATCGTAACGAGGCACTTGGCCGTCGCACCACCGAGGCTGAAGCGCAGTTTATGGCCGAGGGGGGCTATGCCGCCTTGCTCAAGGAGCTTGATAAACTCGCCGCATAAGCATCGAAATTGCGTGGCAGAGGCCAAATGCAGACTGTTGCGCATTGCGCAGCAGGTATGCGCCTAGTGGGTATCAGGATTTCGGCGCTGCAAACGTCAGCGTCGTTGCTCTGATTTTCAAATTAGTTTAGCATCAAACTAATTTGAAAATCTGGAGGACCTCATGGCAGATCAAACCTTCGACATCGTTGTAATCGGTGCCGGCCCTGGCGGCTACGTGGCCGCAATTCGCGCCGCTCAACTTGGCCTGAGTGTGGCCTGTGTCGAGCGTGAGAACCTTGGGGGCATCTGCCTGAACTGGGGCTGTATCCCGACCAAAGCGCTGTTGCGCTCGGCTGAGGTCTATCACAACATGGAGCGGGCCAAGGAATTTGGTCTCTCCGCTGATAAATTCTCCTTTGATCTCGACGCCATTGTGAAGCGTTCGCGCGGCGTGGCCAATCAGATGAACGGCGGTATCAAAACCCTGTTCAAGAAGAACAAAGTGACCTCGATCATGGGCGAGGCCAAAATCGCTGCCAAAGGCAAGGTTGTGGTCAAGACCGAGAAGGGCGAAGAAACGCTATTGGCCAAGAATATCATCGTAGCCACAGGGGCGCGCGCTCGTGAACTTCCCGGTCTTGAGGCCGATGGCGATCTGGTGTGGACCTACCGCCATGCGCTTGTCCCCAAACGGATGCCTAAAAAGCTGCTCGTGATTGGGTCAGGGGCTATCGGTATCGAATTTGCAAGCTTCTTCAACACCTTCGGCGCAGATACCACTGTGGTCGAGGTCATGGATCGCGTGCTGCCCGTCGAGGACAAAGACATCTCGGCCTTTGCGAAAAAGCAGTTCGTAAAACAAGGGATCACCATTCTGGAGAAAACCACGGTCAAGAAACTGGACCGCTCCGCAGGCAAGGTTGTTGCCCATTTTGAGGACGCGAAAGGTACGACCACGCAAGAGTTCGACACAGTGATTTCCGCTGTCGGAATCGTCGGCAATGTTGAGGGGATCGGCCTCGAAGAACTTGGCGTGAAAATCGACCGCACCCATGTCGTAACGGACGAGTATTGCCGCACGGGCGTCGAGGGCGTGTTTGCCATTGGCGACATCGCGGGCGCGCCTTGGCTGGCCCACAAGGCCTCCCACGAAGGTGTTATGGTCGCGGAATTGATCGCGGGCCAGAAACCGCACCCGATCAAACCCAATTCCATCGCGGGCTGCACCTATTGTCACCCACAGGTGGCCTCCGTCGGTCTGACCGAGGAAAAGGCCAAAGAGGCGGGTTACAGCGTCAAGGTTGGCAAATTCCCGTTCATCGGCAACGGCAAAGCGGTCGCCATGGGCGAGGCCGAGGGGCTGGTCAAAACCATTTTCGACGAGAAAACGGGCGAGCTTTTGGGCGCACATATGGTTGGCGCGGAAGTCACCGAGATGATTCAGGGCTTTGTGATCGGCAGGACATTGGAAACCACCGAAGAAGACCTGATGCACACTGTCTTCCCACACCCGACCATGTCGGAAATGATGCACGAATCCGTGTTGGCCGCTTACGGTCGCGCACTCCACATCTAAGTGTTTTATTATAGAACCTGCGAAAGCCCTGCCTTTGGTGGGGCTTTTTGCTGTTGTGGGCCGTGTTATGCG
Organism: Celeribacter sp.; assembly: GCF_048266405.1. Classification (GTDB taxonomy): domain Bacteria; phylum Pseudomonadota; class Alphaproteobacteria; order Rhodobacterales; family Rhodobacteraceae; genus Celeribacter. The sequence continues at coordinate 327,868 of NZ_JBLWZO010000001.1, read as the reverse complement.
TGAGGGACGATGCGGACATTGACCATATGCGGAAAAACGCAAAGGTGGGCGCGGCCCCTTGTGCGTTTGCGCTCATCTGTTAGCCTATCTCAATGACTGATTGGGATTCTCTTAGATATATACTCGCTGTCGCCCGTGAGGGCGGCTTATCCGGTGCCGCACGTGTGCTTGGGGTGAACCACGCGACCGTGTCACGGCAGTTGGCCAAGGCGGAGGATGTCGCAGGCGTGCGCTTCTTCACCCGCCTAGCCTCTGGTCTTCAGCCGACCGAAGCGGGTCAGGTGGCTATTGCACATGCCGAGGAGGTCGAGGCGCGTATGGTTGCGCTCGATATGGCTTTGGCGTCGCGTGACGAAAACGAACAAGGTGAGTTGAAAATCACCATTCCGCCTTTGCTCGCGGATGATCATTTTGCCTCGGACCTCAAAGAATTCAAGGCCTTGCACCCCGGAATCGAGATTTCGATTTTGGGCGCGACCGAGGTGTTGAACCTGCACCGCCGTGAGGCAGACGTGGCCATTCGCGTCACCCGCAACCCCGAGGAAAGCCTTTGGGGGCGGATGATGACCGCGCAGCGGGCAGGGTGGTTTGCTTCGCCTGCCTTCGTTGAGCGCTACGCAGATGTCCTGAACGGCACCGATGTGGAAACGCGGTTGCCGTTCATTTCCTTTACGCCGGCCGCACAAATATGCCCCTCGACGCTCTTTGCCGATCTACCGTCGTGCCGTGTGGCGATCCATACCGATGATATGGTGTCGGCGCTGTCCTTGGCGCGTCAGGGCGTTGGTATTGTGCGCTGTTCGCATTTCTTGGGCGACCCCGATCCGGGGTTGGTGCGGGTGCCGAATGTGGCGCTCACCGATCATATGCCGATCTGGGTGTTGACCCATCCCGACCTGCGCCATGTGCCGCGGGTCACTGAATTTATGCGCTTTATCGCGGGTCGGTTTTCGGCGCGTCGCAGCCTATATGTCGGGCCAGAAAACGACACTACGGGCAATACCATGCGCCCTGATGGGGCCAAGTTCGAGGGCACATTTACCGAAGTGACCGAACCCGCGGAATGATCCGCCACGCAAAGAAAAGGCGCGTCTCCTCGTTTGGGTGGCGCGCCTTTTTTGTGTTTTGTCCGACATTTAGACGTGTTCGATTTCGCCGCCGCCGTGTGTCCAATCGTACAAGCCACCCAAGTTGTCGACCGTCTCGTGTCCAAACTGGCGCAGCATCCGCGCCGCTCCAGACGAGCGGGCCCCTGAGGCGCAATAGAGCACGATGCGCTTGCCCTGTTTGAACTCGGGCAGGCATTCGGGCGATGACGGGTTGGCCCTCATTTGCAACGCGACCAAGGGTACATTAATCGCGCCCTTTGCCTTGCCAGAGCCGCGTAATTCCAACGTGTCACGCACGTCAACGAGCACGATATCGCCCGCAGCCATGCCCGCTTTGACCTCGTCAACGGAGACCTTTGGCGCAGAGTTAAACAGTCCAAACATGGGTGATTCCTTTGTAATCTTGTGCTTGTGTTGAGGTTGAAATACGAGGTGCGCGGCGGGGCGTCTGTGATGAAATCACCAAAACCATTGGGGCGTAGGCCAAGGAGCGGGCCTTGGAGGCGTGATGGGTGAAAAAGTGGCCTAATGCGCCCAAGTTCACACTTTGTTCTCACTTTTGTGTTGGAAGCCCCGCGCCAACCCACTAGATATGAATGGGCCGTCGAGGCGCGGAAATTCTAAGGGTGTGTAGGGCAGATGGCCGATCTTAAATCAATCGAAGTGCGCGGGGCGCGTGAGCATAACCTCAAAAACATTGATGTGGATATTCCGCGCGACCAATTGGTGGTGATTACGGGGCTGTCGGGGTCAGGCAAATCATCGCTTGCCTTTGATACCGTCTACGCCGAAGGGCAGCGCCGCTATGTCGAGAGCTTGAGCGCCTATGCGCGTCAGTTCCTTGATATGATGGGAAAACCCGATGTTGATCACATCTCCGGCCTGTCGCCCGCCATTTCCATCGAGCAGAAAACCACTTCGAAAAACCCGCGCTCCACGGTGGGCACGGTCACGGAAATCTACGACTATATGCGTCTGCTATTTGCTCGCGCAGGCACGCCCTATTCCCCGACCACGGGAGAGCCGATCGAGGCGCAGCAGGTTCAGGATATGGTCGATATCATCATGGCGATGGAGGAGGGCACACGCGGCTATCTCCTCGCGCCGATTGTGCGCGACAGAAAAGGCGAATACCGCAAGGACTTCCTTGAGTTACGCAAGCAAGGGTTCCAGAGGGTCAAGGTCAACGGCGAATTCTACGAGCTGGATGAACCGCCCACGCTGGACAAGAAATTCCGCCACAACATCGACGTTGTTGTTGACCGTCTGGTGGTGCGCGAGGGGTTGGAGACGCGGCTGGCCGACAGTCTGCGCACGGCTCTTGATCTGGCCGACGGAATTGCCATTCTGGAAACCGCGCCGAGGGACGGCGAAGACCCCGTGCGAACGACCTTCTCGGAGAATTTCGCCTGTCCCGTGAGTGGCTTTACGATCCCCGAGATTGAACCGCGGCTGTTCTCGTTCAACGCGCCGTTCGGGGCCTGTCCGACCTGTGATGGACTTGGCATGGAGCTGTTTTTCGACGAACGCCTCGTGGTGCCTGATCACGCGCTGAAAGTGGCTGACGGGGCGATTGCGCCGTGGCGCAAGGGGAAAACGCCGTTTTTCCTGCAAACCATCGAAGCCCTTGCCAAACACTACGAATTTGACGCCAAGACCCCGTGGAAAGACCTGCCTGCGCATGTCCAACAGGTGTTTCTCTACGGCTCTGGGACGGAAGAAATTCCGTTCCGCTACGACGAGGGAGGGCGCGTCTACGAAGTCACGCGCAGCTTTGAGGGCGTGGTGCCGAACATGGAGCGCCGCTACCGTGAAACGGATAGCAATTGGGTGCGCGAAGAGTTCGAACGCTACCAAAACAACCGCCCCTGTGGAGCTTGTGGCGGCTACCGTCTTCGCGAGGAGGCTTTGGCCGTCAAAATCGGCCCGCTCGGTGGCAAACCCGAGGAATTGCTGCACATCGGTCAAGTGGTCAACATGTCGATCCGTGAGGCCTATGCGTGGATTGATAATGTGATGGGTCAGATGACCCGCCAGAAACAGGACATCGCCCGCGCTATCGTCAAAGAGATCCGTGAGCGCCTCGGATTTCTCAATAATGTCGGTCTTGAATACCTGACAATGAGCCGCAATGCGGGGACCTTATCGGGTGGGGAAAGCCAACGTATCCGTCTGGCGAGCCAGATCGGATCGGGCCTTCAGGGCGTGCTTTACGTGTTGGACGAGCCGTCAATCGGGCTGCACCAACGCGACAATGACCGTCTGATCGGGACGCTGAAAAATCTGCGCGATCAGGGGAACACGGTGATCGTGGTTGAACACGATGAGGATATGATCCGCGAGGCCGATTACGTCTTCGATCTCGGCCCGGGCGCAGGGGTCCACGGTGGTCAGGTGGTTGCCAAAGGGACGCCTGCCGATATTGAGGCTGACCCAGCCTCCCTGACGGGGCAGTACCTCACAGGGACGCGCGAGATTGCCATTCCCGTCAAGCGGCGCAAGGGCAACAAGAAGAAGATCAAAGTGGTCAAGGCCACGGGCAACAACCTCAAGGAGGTCACGGCAGAGTTCCCCTTGGGTCAGTTTGTCTGTGTCTCTGGCGTGTCGGGCGGGGGCAAATCTACGCTCACCATCGAAACCCTGTTCAAGACCGCTTCAATGCGCCTGAACGGTGCGCGGCAAACGCCTGCGCCCTGCGAGACGATCAAAGGGCTGGAACACCTCGACAAGGTGATCGACATCGACCAACGGCCCATCGGGCGCACCCCGCGTTCCAACCCCGCGACTTACACGGGCGCCTTCACCCCGATCCGTGATTGGTTCGCGGGCCTGCCCGAAGCTAAGGCGCGTGGATACAAGCCGGGACGGTTCTCGTTCAACGTCAAAGGTGGGCGGTGTGAGGCCTGTAAAGGCGATGGTGTGATCAAGATCGAGATGCACTTTTTGCCCGATGTCTACGTCGAATGCGAGACCTGTCAGGGCAAGCGCTACAATCGCGAGACACTCGAAATTAAGTTTAAAGGCAAGAGTATAGCCGATGTTCTTGATATGACGGTTGAGGATGCGCAGACCTTCTTTGCCGCTGTGCCGAGCATCCGTGAAAAGATGGATGCGCTGATGCGGGTTGGCCTTGGTTATATCAAGGTTGGCCAACAGGCGACGACGCTTTCGGGCGGTGAGGCGCAGCGGGTGAAGCTCTCGAAAGAACTGGCAAAACGCTCCACGGGGCGCACGCTTTATATCCTTGATGAGCCGACCACGGGTCTGCATTTCGAGGATGTGAAAAAGCTGCTCGAAGTGCTGCACGAGTTGGTGGATCAGGGCAATTCGATGATCGTGATCGAGCACAATCTCGACGTGATCAAAACCGCCGACCACATTATCGACATCGGTCCCGAGGGCGGTGACGGCGGTGGTGAGATCGTGGCCACTGGCACGCCCGAAGAGGTGGCCGAGATCGAAGCCTCCCACACGGGTCGCTATCTCAAGCCGATGCTTGAGAAAAATGCAGCCCGCAAACGAGGCGGGAAATGACGTCACCCAGCCCAAAACTCGGGGCTTTGGCGGTTGTGGTGCGCGACGGCTGCGCGCTTTTGGTGCAACGCAGAAATCCGCCTGACGCGGGGACGTGGGGCTTTGCGGGCGGACATGTGGAGTTTGGCGAGAGTTTTGCCGAGGCGGCGGTGCGTGAATTGACCGAGGAAACAGGCGTCATTGCCACGGCTAATCAACTTATTGATACCGCTGAGTTTATCCATCGAAACGGGCAGGGAGATGTGACCCATCATTTCGTGCTAGGAGCTGTGTTATGCGTCTATGTTTCGGGTGATCCCGTGGCTGCCGATGACGCGCTTGATGCGGCTTGGGTGCCGCTCAATGACATCTATGCCAAACGCCTGCCGATGTCTGACAGGGTTGATGAGGTCGCGCGTCGTGCGGAGGCGTTGCTCACTGTGTCTGGCTGCTAGGTGCGGTGTTCGGCCCATCGTTGTGCGGTGAGTTTGTGTTGGTCGTAGGCCAAATATGTGAGGACGAGGAGTATGCCCGCACCGAGGGCTGCTACACTCGCCACGCCCCAGTGGCTTCCCCAGTTTTGCACCGTGATGGCGATCAGCGCCCAAGCGACGCCTAGCGGGTAAAGCGGCGCATCAGGGCGTAGAACGAGGGTTCCATAGAGGGCGACGATAAAGGCCCCAATCAGACACAGGTAGGCCCAGCCGACTTGGCCCAGCCCAAGACCGTAGCCTGCACCAAGGAGCCCCAATCCCGCAAAGGAGGCGGCGGTGAGCCATCCTGCGTAGAGTGCGATCGGTGCGCGTGCGAACCACGGGTCGGTTCTTGGGACGCGGCCAAGGGCCATGAGCGCGGTGGCGAGCATGGCAAAGATCATGATCACCGCCCATACAGGCGAAACCATCGCCACGGGCAACCATGCGGCTCCGATGACGAGCGAGACGATCAGGGGGCTGCGCATGGCACGCCATTCACGCGCGTCTGCGCGTTTGATGAGCCCGAACCCCGCCGAGACCAGCAACCACAGATAAATCACACCCCAGATCGCAAATGCATAGCCTGCGGGCTGCACGGGCGGGTCGATTTGCGGGATCGGGTAAAGGTCGGGATCAAATCCACCGAAATCGGGCGTCATGAATGGCCCAAGCACAAAGGCGAGGGTCGCGGCGAAGGTGAGCAGAGGTTTTATCTGTGTCATTGGGGGGATACGCGTGGGGTGGAGATGTGGATCACAAAAAGATGAAACGACGCCCCGAAGGGCGCCGTCTTTGTCTGTCTGGAATGGTCGCAGTTACGCGAGGGTGCCCTCGACAGTCAGGGTCAGTTTGCCACCAAGGTAGGGGGCGAGTGCGGCGGGCAAGGTCACCGAGCCATCGGCGTTCTGGCCGTTTTCCAACACCGCAATCAATGTCCGTCCCACGGCCAAACCGGAGCCGTTGAGCGTATGCACGAACTGCGGCTTGCCACCATCTGCGGGTTTGAAACGTGCATTCATGCGGCGGGCCTGAAACGCGCCTGTGGTCGATACGGACGAGATTTCGCGGTAGGCGTCCTGACCTGGCAACCACGCCTCAATATCAAAGGTGCGGCGCGCGCCAAAGCCCATGTCGCCTGTGCAAAGCTCAACGGTGCGATAGGGCACGCCGAGCTTTTCGAGCAATCCTTCGGCACAGCCAAGCATCCGCTTTTGTTCGTCCTCAGAGGCATCAGGATGGGTGATCGAGACCATCTCGACCTTTTCAAACTGGTGTTGGCGCAACATGCCAGAGGTGTCGCGGCCTGCGCTGCCCGCCTCGGAGCGGAAACACAGAGAGTGCGCGGTCATACGGATGGGCAGGGCGGATTCGTCGAGCGTCTCGCCTGCGACCGAGTAGGTCAGCGGCACTTCGGAGGTCGGGATGAGCCACCACCCGTTGGTGGTCTGGTAGCTGTCCTCGCCGAATTTCGGCAGCTTATCAGTGCCATACATCGCCTCGTCGCGCACCAGAACGGGCGTGTTGATCTCCGTGAGACCGTTTTCGTCCACATGGGTGTCGATCATGAATTGCGACAAAGCGCGGTGAATGCGGGCCACGGCCCCTTTGAGCATCACAAACCGTGCGCCAGAGGTTTTGGCCCCCGTGGCGAAGTCCATCGACGCGGCCACGCTTGCCAATTCGAAATGCTCTTTGGGTGCGAAGTCGAATTTCGGCACATCGCCCCAACGTTTGATCTCGACGTTGTCGGCCTCGTCGGCCCCCTCGGGCACGTCGTCGGCGGGGATGTTGGGGATGCGGGCCAACAGGTCGGTGAGTTTGTCGTCCTCGGCCTTGGCCTCGTCATTGAGGCGGGCAACTTCGGCCTTTTTCTCGGCTACGAGGGCGCGCAGGCGCTCGAACTCTGCCTCGTCGCCACGGCCTTTGGCGGCGCCCACTTCTTTGGACGCGCGGTTCTGTTCGGCTTTGGCCTCTTCGGCAGCGCCGATCTTGGCGCGGCGCGACTCGTCGATGGCAAGCACCTGTGCAGAGAGGCCAGACAGCCCACGGCGTGCCATAGCGGCGTCAAAAGCGTCAGGGTTTTCGCGGATGGCCTTGATGTCGTGCATCTGTGGAAGTCCTTACAATACGAGGTCACTTTGACACAGCTTATGCAATAGGGCGCGGGCGGGATCAACGGGGGTCTTGTTCTCCGCTCCACTGTCTTGTTTGTGAATCCTCCAGCTCCTTATGTGAACTACACCTGCCGCCGTGAAAAGGGACGGGTGGTCGACACATATGTGTGATTTGCGGTGCAACTTATGGCCGCCTTATAGAATTGGGCACGTGTTCACACCTGTGCGGTATCACATGCCCGTTAAAAATAGAGCAGGCTTTCTTGCCAAGGTCACAGGCCACAGATAGGGTGCGCGGCGACTTGGGGGGTGTGTCCTCCCGCGACTTCAATCAAAAAGGACGACCAGATGTTCGTAACCCCCGCATATGCACAAGCCGCCGGTGGCGCTGCTGCTAACCCCATCATGCAATTCGCGCCGCTGATCCTGATCTTTGCGATCATGTATTTCCTCATGATCCGCCCACAGCAAAAGAAAGCCAAAGCGCATCAGGCGATGATCGCAGCTGTGCGTCGCGGCGACGAAGTTGTGACCGCGGGCGGCATGTACGGAAAAGTGACCAAAGTGCGCGAAGACGGCACGCTCGACGTCGAAGTGGCCGATGGCGTGAAGGTCCGCATCGTGGGGGCCACCCTCCATAACGTGATCTCGAAAACCGAGCCTGCGTCCTAAGAGGCGCTGCGTTAACGACAAGGCCCGCCCGATAGTGAGCGGGCCTTGTCCGCTTTTGACCACAGACTGCCGCGTCCTGACCAAGGGCGCTCCCTAAAACGGGCTCGTGCCCAAACCGACAGGCAAAGATATTATGCTGCAAATCTCGCTTTGGAAAAAGATTGTGATCTGGGGGCTTGTGGCCCTTGGGCTCTATGCTGCGTTGCCCAATGCGTTTTACGCACGGGTTGAGGGGCACAATGATGCCGTAGCTGCAATCGAGAGCGCGGGCGAGACACCCGAACGGGCCGCAGCCCGTGATGCGTGGCCGTCGTTTTTGCCGTCGAACCTCGTGAACCTCGGGCTTGATTTGCGCGGGGGGGCACATTTGCTCGGTGAGGTTGAGGTCGAAGAAGTCTATGCGGCGCGGATTGATGCGCTGTGGCCTGATGTGCGCGATGCCCTGCGTGACGAGCGCGCCACGGTGGGTACCATTCGCCGCCTTGATGCGCCTGACGGTGTGCTGCGTGTGCGTATTTCCCAAGCGGAGGGGATGGAAGCGGCTCTGGCTGCTGTGCGTAAATTGTCCTCACCTGTGGTCTCTTTGACCGCTGCGGGGCAGAACGATTACGTGGTTTCTGCCACTAATGACGTGCTGACCGTTGAGCTGTCGGAGGCTGAAAAATCCGCCACCGATGCCCGCACCATGCAGCAGTCGCTCGAAATTATCCGCCGTCGTGTGGATGAGGTCGGCACCCGTGAGCCAACCATCCAGCGCCAAGGCGACGACCGTATTCTCATTCAGGTGCCCGGCATTGGGTCGGCTGCCGAATTGAAATCCCTGATAGGCACCACCGCGAAGCTGACGTTCAACCCTGTTGTTGGCCAGACGACGAACCCTGACCAAGCCCCTGGTGCGCGGAACTTCATCGCGCCGTCGCTCGATCAGGCGGGTGTCTATTACATTCTCGAAGAGACCCCAGTTGTGTCTGGCGATGAGTTGACGGACAGCCAACCTGCGTTTGACCAAAACGGACGGCCCGCTGTGACCTTCCGCTTCAATCCATCGGGGGCGCGTAAATTCGGCGAATACACCGCTGCGAATGTCGGTGCGCCATTTGCCATCGTACTTGATAATGAGGTGATTTCCGCGCCGCGTATCAATGAGGCGATCCGTGGCGGTTCCGGCCAGATCACGGGGAATTTCACCGTTGAGGAAAGCACCGAATTGTCCGTGTTGCTGCGCGCAGGGGCGCTTCCAGCAAAGATCAACTTCCTCGAAGAACGCACCATCGGTCCCGAGCTTGGGGCCGATAGTATCGAGGCGGGTAAAATGGCGACGATGGTGGCCTTTGCTGCTGTGCTGATCTTTATGGCTGTGTCCTACGGGTTATTTGGTATCTTTGCCAACATCGCCCTGATCATCAACGTCGGGTTGCTGTTCGGGCTGTTGTCGATGATCGGTGCGACGCTGACCCTTCCTGGTATAGCGGGGATCGTGTTGACGGTCGGTATGGCCGTGGACGCCAACGTGCTGGTGTTTGAACGTATCCGCGAAGAGTTGAGAACCGCCAAAGGGGCAGGGCGTGCGATTGAGTTGGGCTATGAAAAGGCGCTCTCGGCCATCATCGACGCCAATATCACCACCTTCCTCACTGCGGCGATCTTGTTCGTTATGGGGTCGGGGCCTGTCAAAGGCTTTGCCGTGACGCTTGCCCTCGGGATTTTGACCTCCGTGTTTACCGCTATCTATGTGACCCGCGCGATTGTGGTCGTGTGGTATGGCCGCAAAAACCGCAAAGGGTGGACGCTCGGTGGGCTCAAACTTGTGCGCGACAACACGACGGTCGATTTCTTTAAAACGGGCAAGATCACCTTTGGCTTCTCTGGCCTTCTGGTGGTGGTGTCCTTGGTGTCCTTCCTGCTTATGGGGCTCAACTTTGGTATTGATTTCCGTGGCGGGACAACCATTCGGACCCAGTCCGAAACGGCTGTGGACGTAGGCGAATACCGTGCCGCACTCGCGCCTTTGGGCTTTGGCGATGTGTCGATCACCGAAGTGTTCGACCCGAACTTTGCCGAGAACCAACACGTCGCGATGATCCGCATTGAAGCTCAAGACGATGTGGCATCTATTGCGCCAGAGACGATCCAATTGGTTGAGGACACACTCAAGCAGGTGGATGAGAGCATCACATTCCCATCGGTGGAATCGGTCGGGCCAAAGGTGTCGGGCGAGTTGATCAAGACCGCCGTTTACGCCGTGGCCGCCGCTATGGCCGCCGTGTTGTTCTACATCTGGTTGAGGTTCGAATGGCAGTTCGCGCTTGGTGCCGTGGTGGCACTTATCCACGACATCGCCATCACAATCGGGATATTTGCGATCTTCAAAATCCAGTTCGACCTGACCATCATTGCGGCACTGTTGACCATCGTGGGCTACTCGCTCAACGATACGGTGGTGGTGTTCGACCGTGTGCGTGAGAACCTGCGCAAGTATAAGAAAATGGATCTGGCGGGTGTGCTGAACATGTCGATCAACGAGACATTGTCGCGCACGATCATGACCTCTGGAACCACGCTTGTGGCGCTCATCGCGCTGTTGGTTTTGGGCGGCGATGTGATCCGTGGCTTTGTCTTTGCGATGACGCTCGGTATCGTGGTCGGGACTTGGTCCTCTGTCTTTATCGCCTCCAACATCTTGCTGTGGCTCGGTGTGAAACGCGATTGGGAGAAGAAAGACCTCGCCCCCGGCATTCAGGCTGACGGCAGTTCTGTCTAAGGATTTCGACCCGTAACACCGTCCAGGGAGGCGTGCAGATGCAGATCAACGATATGCCATTTGAGGACGCGGTGCCGATTGACGGCTATGGTCCGAACTTCTTTCGGGTGAATGGCGAAGTGCATGAGGGGGCCATGCTCTTGATTGGCCCTACACCTGCGGCGTGGGGCGGCTATGACGATGCCGCCTCGCTCTTGGCGCTTGCGGAGCGGGTCGATTTCATCCTGTTCGGCACAGGGCCGGAGATGGCGCATATTCCAACCGCTCTGCGTCGCCAACTCGACGCCGCAGGGATCGGAGCCGAGGTCATGGCCACGCCCACCGCGTGCCGCAGCTATAACATTCTCGCCTCTGAGGGACGCCGCATTGCTGTGGCTCTTTTGCCTGTTTGATCCGTGTCAGTTCACCTGACGCCGTATCCTCTATAGAGTGGGCGCCATGAGTTTGATTTCAGTTCACAACCTGACTGTCTCGCGCGGCGGGATGCCTGTGCTTGAGGGGCTGTCCTTCGCCGTCTCGGCGGGGGAGGTTCTGGTGTTGCGCGGGCCGAACGGGTCGGGCAAGACCACGCTGTTGCGCACCCTTGCGCGGCTGCAACCGCCCTATGCGGGGCAGGTCGATTGTGATCCAGAAACGGTGGCCTACGCGGCGCACGCTGACGGGTTGAAGACCACATTGACCGTGACCGAGAACCTCGCCTTTTGGGCAGGGGTTTACGGCGGCCATGACATTGAATCCGCACTTGAAAAGTTTGACCTCGACGGGTTGCGCGACCGTCTTGCGGGGAACCTCTCGGCAGGACAAAAGCGCCGCTTGGGCCTTGCCCGTCTGCTTGTGACGGGACGCCCTGTCTGGGTTCTTGACGAGCCGACGGTGTCGCTGGATACGGCGTCTGTCGCGCTGTTCGGGGCGGCCGTGAAAGCCCATGTGGCCGCAGGGGGCGCGGCGGTAATCGCCACGCATATCGACCTCGGGTTTGACGAGACGGTGTTCGATGTGACCCCGTTTAAGGCGCGTCCAGACACTGTGCATAACGATTTCGATGAGGCCTTCTTATGATCCGGTTGCTGTGGCGCGATTTGACGCTCGCAGTGCGGGCAGGGGGCGGGTTCGGTCTTGGCCTTGGGTTCTTTTTGATCCTCGTGACACTGATCCCCTTTGGTGTTGGTCCCAATTCCGAACGTCTTGCCGCGATTGCGCCGGGGATCTTGTGGGTCGGGGCGCTGTTGGCCTGTCTGCTGTCGCTTGATCGCATTTTCGCGCTCGATTTCGAGGATGGCTCGCTCGACCTTTTGGCTACGGCTCCGATCCCGCTTGAGGGCGTTGTCGCGATGAAGGCCTTGGCGCATTGGATCACCACGGGCTTGCCGCTTGTGATTGCGGCCCCTGCGCTCGGGTTCTTGCTGCACCTTGATGGGGCGGCTTACAAATGGCTGATCATTACGCTGTTGATCGGCACGCCCGCGCTGTCCTTTATCGGCGCGTTTGGTGCGGCGATCACGGTCGGATTGAAACGCGGCGGGTTGTTGATGAGCCTTTTGGTTCTCCCGCTCTACATTCCGACACTGATTTTCGGCGCTGAAGTGGTGCGGCGTGGTGCGGAAGGGTTTCTTGTCACCACACCGCTGATGATGCAGGCGGGGATATCGGCGGGTTCGGTGGCCTTGCTGCCCTTTGCCGCAGCCGCAGCCATTCGGATCGCGTTGAGGTGAGTTGAGGCTTAGGGTCGTCTGACATACTGTGGCGGGTGACAAAGGGAGAATGAGATGGCATCAGGTTGGAACGCAATCTGGGAATGGGCGAACCCCCGCAAGTTTATGGGGTGGACGGATAAGGCGCTGCCCGTGGTGGCCGTCTTGGCCGCTGTCGTGTTTGCTGGCGGATTGTTCTGGGGCTTTTTCCTGACGCCTGACGATTATCGCCAAGGGGCCACAGTCAAGATTTTCTACCTCCACGTGCCCTCTGCGATGATGGCGATCAATATCTGGGTGATGATGCTCATCACCTCTCTGATCTGGATTGTGCGCCGTCACCATGTCTCCGCGCTTGCGGCCAAAGCCGCAGCCCCCATCGGCGCGGTAATGACCTTGATCGCACTGGTGACAGGGGCAATCTGGGGTAAGCCGATGTGGGGCACCTATTGGGAATGGGACCCGCGTCTGACGTCGTTTCTTATCTTGCTGCTGTTCTACATTGGCTACATGGCGCTTTGGGAGGCGATTGAGAACCCCGACACCGCCGCCGATCTCACGTCGGTGTTGTGCCTTGTCGGTTCGGTCTTCGCACTGTTGTCGCGCTACGCGGTGCTGTTCTGGAACCAAGGCCTGCACCAAGGGGCCTCGCTGTCGATGGACGCGGAGGAAAACGTGGCCGATGTCTTTTGGTATCCCGCTTTGATGGCAATTGCGGGGTTTGTTCTGTTATTCATTGCGCTTGTTTTGTTGCGGACACGGACCGAAATCCGTCAGCGCCGTCTGCAAGCCATTGAAATGCGCGAAAGGGTTCAAGGCTGATGATGCCCGACCTCGGAAAATACGCAGGCGATGTCTTTGCCGCATATGGCATATCGCTGCTTTTGTTGGCTCTGTTGATCTGGCGTTCTTTGGCGCGATCACGGGCTGTGAAAAAACGTCTCAAAGATGCGGAAGCGCGTAAAGCGGCCCGCACACAAGGACACTGAAATGGCTAAAATCTCTCCTCTTATGGTGGTCCCACCAGTCTTGTTTGCCGTGCTTGCGGGCCTGTTCATCTTTGGCATGGGGCGCGATGATGCGCGTCGGTTGCCTACGGCGCAGGCGGGCAAGGACGCGCCTTCAATTGCGTCGATCACACCGCTTGGTGATTTGCCGCCTCTGACCGATGATCTGCTGGACGCAGAGGGTGTGAAGCTTGTGAACTACTGGGCGTCATGGTGTGCGCCGTGCCGTGCCGAGCATCCGCAACTGGAAGCCATGTCCGCCGAGGGCATCACCATTTACGGCATCAACTACAAAGACGAAGCTCCCGCTGCGCGTGGATTTCTGGATGAGATGGGCAACCCCTATGCGGCGATTGGCCAAGACGAGCCTGGCCGCACAGCGCTCGAATGGGGTGTCTACGGCGTGCCTGAGACCTATGTGATCGACGGGAAGGGACGCATCGCCTATCGCTTTGCGGGGCCGATTACCGTCGAGGTGTTGGACAAATACATCCGTCCAGAGATCGCGAAAGCCGCAGCAGAGTAGAGCGTTCCGCGCTGTGGCAACGAGATATGAAAAAGGCCGCCCTGTTGGGGCGGCCTTTCGCGTGCTTGGGGGGGAGCGCGTTTAGCTCAACGCTTGGTCCAGATCCCAAATCAGGTCTTCGACATCTTCGATCCCGATGGACAGACGCAAGACGTTGCGGCCCACGCCCGCGCTTTCTTGCTCTTCGGGTGTCAACTGGCGGTGGGTGGTCGATGCAGGGTGAATCACCAGCGAGCGCGTGTCGCCAAGGTTGGCCACGTGGCTGAACAGGGTCAGTTTGCTGACGGTGTCGATACAGCCTTCGTAACCGCTCTTGAGCGCGATCGTGAAGAGCGCACCTGCACCGCGTGGACAGATGTGCGTCATGCGGTCGTAGTAGGGCGAGGAGGGCAGACCTGCGTAGGTCACTTCCTCAATACGGTCGTCGCCCTCAAGCCATGTTGCGATTTCGCGCGCGTTTTTGACGTGTTTTTGCATCCGCAGGCTGAGGGTTTCGATCCCCATCAGCGTGTAGTGAGCGGCCTGTGGGTTCATGGTCATGCCCAGATCGCGCAGGCCTACGGCGATGGAGTGGAAGGTGAAGGCCATCGGGCCGAAGGTCTCGGTGAAGGTCAGACCGTGATAGGCAGGCTCAGGAGCGGAGAGAGACGGGAATTTGCCCGAAGCGGCCCAGTCGAATTTGCCGCTGTCGACCACGGCGCCGCCTGTGACGGTGCCGTTGCCCGTTAGGTATTTCGTCGTGGAATGGACGACCAGAGTGGCCCCGTGTTTGATCGGGTTGCACAGGTAGGGAGTCGCAGTGGTGTTGTCGACGACCAGAGGAATACCAGCTTTGTCCGCGATTTTGCCGATGGCGTCGAGGTCGGTGATCACACCGCCGGGGTTGGCGATGGTCTCGCAGAAGATCGCGCGGGTGTCATCGTCGATGGCGTCACGCACTGCGTCGAGATCGTCAAAGTCGATGAATTTTGCGGACCAACCAAAGCGTTTGAAGGTCTGGGCGAACTGCGTGTGGGTGCCGCCGTAGAGACGTGTCGAGGCGATGATGTTGCAGCCGGGCTGCATGAGCGGGAACAGCGCCATGATCTGAGCCGCGTGACCCGAGGAACATGCGATGCCGCCGACACCGCCCTCAAGGGCAACGATGCGATTGGCGAGCGCCATGACGGTGGGGTTGGTGAGACGGGAATAGATGTAGCCCACTTCTTCGAGATTGAAGAGGCGCGCAGCGTGATCCGCGTCTTTGAAAACGTAGGATGTGGTTTGATAGATTGGAACCTGACGTGCGCCTGTTGCGGCGTCAGGTTCGGTGCCTGCATGGACTTGCAGGGTCTCAAAGCTCAGAGTTCTGTCCGACATGGTGTTCTCCCTAGGTAAGGTTCGAGGGGAACTTACGCGCTCACTCTTGTCGGCGCAATGTCACAGCGATCTAATATGCAGGTTATAAAAGGACCAAAACCAAGAGCGGCAAAAGCAGCAGCATCTCGCTCCAAGGGAGAAGCGTTGAGGCCAGACTTCGCGTGGGTGCGTCTGTGGCCTGTGTGTCGATCTGGCCTGTTTCTCGGGCGTGCTGTTCGCGGCAATGATTTGTCATGTTGTGAACCGTAGAGAGGAATGGTTAACAAAAGATGAGGATGCGTCAGAAACGGGTCTTTTTCGGAGCCGCTTTCGCGTTGCGTCCCGCGACGACACGCGCCACACTTGCGCCAACGACAGTCCCCAGACAACAGGTCCAGTTATGGTCACGATCTATCACAATCCACGCTGCTCAAAGTCCCGTGAAACCCTCGCCCTGATCGAAGACGCAGGGTTCACCCCCGAAGTGGTCGCCTATCTGGACACGCCAGTGTCCCGCGCGACGCTCGCCGATTGGGTCGCGCGCTCGGGCCTGCATGCTTCGGCGTTTTTGCGCCCTAAGGAAGCAGAGGCCAAAGCTCTCGGAATCACCGCTTCATCCGACGCCGATGCCATTCTCGACGCCATCGCCGCGCATCCTAAATTGATGGAGCGCCCCGTGGTGGTCGCGGCCAAAGGCGTGGCTTTGGGACGTCCCCCTGAATCTGTAAAAGACATTCTATAAGGCTCTGATATGACTGACCTTCCCGGTGTAAATCTCGATTTTCTTTCCCCGATTGATCCTGCGGAATACTGCACCGCCGATGACGATCACCACGCCCCGCGTTTGCTGGTGTTGTACGGCTCTCTGCGCGAGCGGTCGTTTTCACGTCTGGCGGCCGAAGAAGGCGTGCGGATATTGCGTCACCTCGGCGCCGAAGTGCGGGTGTTTGACCCGCGTGATCTGCCCTTGCCCGACAGTGTCGAACCAGACCATCCCAAAGTGGCCGAACTGCGCGAATTGGCGATGTGGTCGGAGGGTATGGTGTGGTCCTCGCCCGAACGCCACGGTGCGATGACGGGCATTATGAAAACCCAGATTGACTGGTTGCCGCTGAGCTTGGGCGGGGTGCGCCCGACACAGGGAAAAACCCTCGCCGTGATGCAGGTCTGTGGCGGCTCGCAGAGCTTTAATGCCGTCAATCAGATGCGCATTCTGGGCCGTTGGATGCGGATGGTGACGATCCCCAACCAAAGTTCGGTGGCCAAGGCATGGGACGAATTTGACGCACAGGGCCGTATGAAACCCTCTCCCTATCTCAACCGCATTGTCGATGTGATGGAGGAGTTGGTGAAGTTTACTTACATGACCCGTGGCCGCCCCGCGCTGACCGACCGCTATTCCGAGCGGGTCGAGAGCGCAGAAGAGTTGTCCAAACGGGTCAATCAACCCAAACTTTAAAGGGAAACATATGGCTGTTGGATCATGTCTGTGCGGTGCTGTGACCGTGACGTTTGAGGGCGCACTGCCCGCACCTGTGGCCTGTCATTGTACGCTGTGCCGTATCCAGTCGGGGCATGTCTGGGCGAGCGTCAACCTCCCGCGGGCGAACACCACGATTGCGGGTGAGGACCATGTGGCGTGGTTCAGGGCAACACCCGATGTGCGACGCGGGTTTTGCCCGACCTGCGGCACGGTGTTGTTTTTCCATCCAGATGGCGACGATCATATCGCGGTCTCGGCGGGTCTGTTTGCCAACCCTACGGGCATGGTGTTGAAAAAACACATCTTTACCGCCGACAAGGGCGACTATTACGCGATCCCTGAGGGAGAACAACAGGAGTGACGAAGCGCAAAAGCCGCCCCGAGGGACGGCTTTGTGTCTGTGTTGACCTGTGGTCGTCTTACGCGGGCATAGCCGCAAGTGGGGCGGTGCTTGCGTTTTTCTTGCGACGGCGCAGGAGCATCGGCAGCGCAAAGGCCCCTGCCAAAAGCGGCAATGAGGCGGGCAGCGGCACAGCAGGAACGCCGTCCACAATCAGGTTCTCGCCCGTCATTGTGATCTGGTAATTATAGGTGGCCTCAACCGTACCGTTCTGGGGCAGGTCGTTCCAGTTTGCGGTCATGGCATAGAGGTTGCCGTCCACAATCCCTGTGCCGTAATCAAGGCCATTAGCCCCATTGTTTTCGCCCCAAATCCATTGACCAACCACGGCGAAATAATCGCCTGCGGCCAATGTGGTGGACAGATAAGAATCCAGATTATCGGGGTAAGAGATATCGTCATTTTGGGCGATCAGGTCTCGGCTGCTCAGACGGCCATCATCTTCAAAGACATAGATGTAGGGGTCAAACGCATCGTTTTCGGCCTCGACGCCAAACGAAAACCCACCGTCATCGACGCTGAATGAGAACACAGACATTTGTGAATAGATGTCCGTGCTTCCAAGGACCAAGAAGGACCTGGTTTGCGACATGGTTGCGACGGAACCGTCAAAGGTCGTCGAAACCGGGAGCGCATTCGCACCGCTTGCAACCATAGAAATGGCTGTGGCGAGTAGACTGGGAACAAGGACATTACGTTTCATAACTATGGGCTTTCCGTTTGGCGGAGATCGGGTGTGTGATGGGAATTAATGCTTAATAAATGTGGCGCGATTGCGCCTTAACAAAGGATTAACCATGAAACTTGAACGCGGTTATGTGCCCTCGGGCTGGTGCTCACGGGCGCCTAAAACGGCGATGTAGTCCCGCAAAAGAGGCACGCGGCGCGGGCGGAAGCTCTCGTCTGTGCGGCGTGCGTTCTCGATCCGATCCGCGATGAACTTGCGAAAATCCTGGCGCAGACCGCACCATGCGAGGATCATCACGCGATGGTCGAGATAGACAATCGCCAGCGGGTAAATACGTCTTTCGCTCCTGCGCCCCTCCGCGTCGCAATAGGTGATATCGAGCGCGGTTTCCGTCCATGTCGCCTCACGCAACACGGTCATATCGACCTTTGGCACCTCAGGTTCATAGAAGCGATGCACAAGGTTCACGGCATGAGCCGCCTGCCGCTGTTGGCGCTCGTTCAGGGTCGCGGTGATCTTTGTCAGCGCATCCGCCGCCGCCTCCGAGAGTGCCGCATCGCCACGCGACTGCACCTCCGACAATCCCAGAACCAATGCCTCGATTTCCAGTTGCGAGAATGTCTGCGGCGGTAGGGCGGGGTCTTCGGTCATGGTGTAGCCCACACCCGCTTCCCCTTCGATCCGTGCGCCCGCAACCCTCAGAGCCTCAATGTCGCGGTAGATCGTGCGCTCGGATACCTCCATCGCCCCCGCCAGACGCGCAGCGGTCACGGGCGGCGCGAGGCCGCGGATCAGATGGAGCAGGCGAAAGAGGCGGTCGGATTTGGACATGCGGAGATCATCGGCGAATGCTACTGACAGAAATTGACAGGATAACCGTGTCAGTTTGTCCCCGTAACGTCAACTTAGGAGATACCCAGATGCTCACCCTCTACCACGCCCCCAATTCCCGCTCGACCCGCATCGTGAGCCTGATCGACGCGATGGACATCCGCGATCATGTCGAGATCGTCACCGTAACCGTCGCGCGTCAGGATGGCTCGGGCGGCAAAGACCCTGCCAACCCGCACTCCGAGGGCAAGGTGCCGCTGCTTGTCACCGAGGAGGGCGAGCAGATCCGCGAAAGCAATGCGATCATGATCTACCTCACCGACCGTTTCGGCTCCCATGGCCGTGCAGTTGGCGAGAGTGGACGCGGCACCTACCTGTCGTGGATGACGTGGTATGGCAATGTCTTTGAACCCGTCTATGTGCTGGGATTTGCACAGGCCGAACATCCCGTTTTCACCACGACATGGCGCGGCATTCCTGAAGCTGTCGCGGTGCTACAAGAGGCGCTTTCGGACGGGCGTCCGTTCCTCATGGGCGATGACATGACCGCCGCCGACCTGCTCATTTCCTCGACCTATTTCTGGTTCCGCGACGGCGTGCCCGCTGTGCCCGAAATCGCGGCATGGGTAGACCGCTGCGCCGCGCTCGACTGTGTGAATACGGCGACGGCCTTTGATGCAGCGGAGCTGGAAAGGCTTAAGCAAAGCGCCTGACGGTGAAATCGGGCAGCGCGTCTTCTTCGCTGCAACATACTCAAAGAAAAGGCCCCGCCAGATGGCGGGGCCTTTCCCTGTCTTGAACCGAATGTCGTCTTACGACTTGGCGAGATTGCGCAGCACGTAGTGCAGAACGCCGCCGTTTTCGATGTATTCGATCTCAGGCGCCGTATCGATGCGGCACTTGACGGTGATGTCCTTGGTGCTGCCATCTTCATAGGTGATGGTTGCGGTCAACTCTTGCAGAGGTTTCACGCTGTCCAGACCCAGGATGGTCACGGTTTCATTGCCCGTGATGCCCAGAGACTTGCGGTTGTCGCCACCTGTGAATTCGAACGGAACCACACCCATGCCAACGAGGTTGGAACGGTGAATACGCTCGAAGCTTTCGGCGATGACGGCCTTGACGCCCAACAGCGCCGTGCCTTTGGCCGCCCAGTCACGCGAGGAGCCCGCGCCGTACTGTTCGCCCGCAAAGATCACAAGCGGTGTGCCGGCCTCTTGGTAAGCCATGGACGCGTCGTAGATCGCGGCTTGTTCGCCATCTGGACCCTTGGTGTAGCCACCTTCGACCCCGTCGAGCATCTCGTTCTTGATGCGGATGTTGGCAAATGTGCCGCGCATCATGATCTCGTGGTTGCCGCGACGCGAGCCGTAGGAGTTGAACTCACGCGGAGCTACTTGGCGTTCGATGAGATACTTGCCAGCGGGTGTTGTCTGGGCAAAGGAGCCAGCAGGCGAGATGTGGTCGGTAGTGACCATATCGCCCAAGACCGCAAGAACCTTGGCGTCTTTGACGTTGTGGATCGTGCCTTTCTCCGCTGCCATCCCTTGGAAGTAGGGTGGGTTCTGGATGTAGGTCGAGGTTGGTGGCCAATCGTAGGTTTCGCCGCCAGACACTTCGACCGCCTGCCATTTTTCGTCGCCTTTGAACACATCGGCGTATTTTTTGAGGAAGGCTTCGCGGGTCACGGTCTTTTCGACCAGTTCCGCGATTTCGGCATTCGATGGCCAGATGTCTTTGAGGTAGACGTCATTGCCATCTTTGTCCTGACCAAGTGGCTCGGTCGTGATGTCGATGGTCATGTCGCCAGCAAGGGCATAGGCCACTACGAGGGGTGGCGAGGCGAGGTAGTTGGCGCGCACATCGGGGGAGATACGGCCCTCGAAGTTGCGGTTGCCCGACAGCACAGCCGTGGCCACCAGATCACCTTCGGCAATCGCCTCGGAAATCTCGGGCTGGATCGGACCGGAGTTCCCGATACAGGTCGTACAGCCGTAGCCCACGAGGTTGAAGCCGATCGCGTCCAGATCCTCTTGCAGACCTGCGGCCTCCAGATACTCGGTCACAACCTGCGAACCAGGGGCCAGCGAGGTTTTGACCCACGGTTTGCGGTTCAGACCCAGAGCGCGCGCTTTGCGTGCCACGAGACCCGCCCCGATCATCACGTAGGGGTTGGATGTGTTGGTGCACGATGTGATGGAGGCAATCACGACTTTCCCGGAGGTCATGTCGTAGTTTTCGCCCTTCACAGGCACAGCCTTCGCCATGTCGCGTTTGAAGGTCTCGGCCATCTCGTTTGCGAATGCAGATTTCGCCTCGGTGAGCGCCACGTAGTCTTGTGGGCGTTTCGGACCGGAGATCGCAGGGACGATGGTGGCCATGTCGAGTTCGAGCGTCGAGGTGTAGATCGGCGCGTAATCCGCACCACGCCAGAAGCCGTTCTCTTTGGCGTAGGCTTCGACCAGAGCGATACGATCTTCGTCGCGACCTGTTTGCTTGAGGTAGCGCAGGGTCTCGTTGTCGATAGGGAAGAAGCCGCATGTCGCGCCGTATTCGGGTGCCATGTTGGCGATTGTCGCACGCTGTGCCAGTGGCAGGTTGTCGAGGCCGTCGCCGTAGAATTCGACGAATTTGCCAACAACACCGTGGGCGCGCAGCATTTCCACAACTTTGAGCACAAGGTCGGTGCCTGTGGTGCCTTCGACCATTTCGCCTGTCAGTTTGAAACCAACAACCTCAGGGATCAGCATGGAGATCGGCTGACCGAGCATAGCAGCTTCGGCCTCGATGCCGCCAACACCCCAACCAAGAACGGCCATGCCGTTGACCATTGTGGTGTGGCTGTCTGTGCCGACGAGCGTGTCGGGGTAGGCCACTTCAACGCCGTTTTGGTCTTTGTCTGTCCAAACGGTTTGCGCGAGGTATTCCACGTTCACCTGGTGACAGATGCCTGTGCCGGGTGGCACAACGCGGAAGTTTTCAAACGCGGTCTGACCCCATTTGAGGAACTGGTAGCGCTCCATGTTGCGCTCGTATTCACGGTCCACGTTCATCTGGAACGCACGCGGGTTGCCGAACTCGTCGATCATGACCGAGTGGTCAATCACGAGGTCAACGGGAACCAGCGGGTTAATCTTCTTGGCGTCGCCACCGAGGGCTTTGATACCGTCGCGCATCGCGGCGAGGTCAACCACGGCAGGAACACCGGTGAAGTCTTGCATCAGCACGCGGGCAGGGCGGTAGGCAATCTCGCGTGGGTTCTTGCCACCTTTGGCGCCCCACTCGGCGAAGGCCTTGATGTCGTCGGTGGAGACGGAGAAGCCGCCATCCTCGAACCGCAGAATGTTTTCGAGCACCACTTTGAGCGATGCGGGGAGTTTGGAGAAATCACCAAATCCGGCCTCTTGCGCGGCGGGGATTGAGTAATATGCGAGTGTCTTACCGTTTACGTCGAGCGTACGGCGTGTTTTGGCGGTGTCATTACCGACTACAACTGTCATGGGGCTTGGCCTCCCTGGCTGGATGAGGGGTTTCGCTAGCGTGCTTTTGACGGGTTTTGCGAGTCCAATCAAGGGGTCGATTGCGCTTTTGTATACTATTGCACACAAAAAGATGAGAGAGGCGCGAAAAACCGAATGGAGTTTGCGCTAACAGCATCGGAAATTCGTAATCGAGAGGCGTATGGGGGTGTATCAGATGGGACTTGGCAAGCTGTGATTCAGATATTTGATCCGAGGGCGAAACAAAATGGTCCGGATTAATCAGGTGGTAAGACTTCCTGCGCACAATGCTCAAGACTATGAAAGGGAAACGCACATGGTTAAGGCCTTCTCATCGCTATACCGTCTTGCTTTGGCTTTGTTCGCCTCGGTTGCGATCTGTGTCATGGCGGTCCCTTCAATGGCCGCCGAAGAGAATAATGACAACGAATTCGCGCCACATATGACACTCTATATGACGCACACGGTGTCGGAGTGGGTTCATAATCGCATCTTGATTGAGGCCATTCGCGCCCAGAACCTCGTCACCGTCGGTTTGTCGGAGGAAGAGATTATCGCGCTCGATAATGAATGGCGGGCCACAGGACGTACAGGGACGCTTCGCAGTCAGGTTCTCGACGGCGCTGCGGGTGACTTCTTGCGTATGATTGTCGAGGCCTCGGACGAGATGATTACAGAAGTGTTCGTGACCGATGCCCTCGGCCTGAATGTCGCTGCCTCCGTTGCGACCTCCGATTATTGGCAGGGTGACGAAGACAAATTTTCCAAGACCTTCGGGGTCGGTGTCGGTGCGATCCACATCGGGAATATGGAAGTCGACCGATCAACGGGCGCTTATCAAGGGCAGGCCTCAATGACCATTACCGATCCTGATTCCGGCCTTCCTATCGGGTCTGTCACCGTGGGGCTGCTCCCCGACATGTTCTAAGAAACGCTTTCATTCCACTTGGCCGCTTCGGTTCAAGGTACGCGCGCCGAGTTTCCCTCACGGCGCGCGTTTTTTATGGAACGTTGCGTTCCATAATGCCGCGCCAAGTGATTGTAACAGCTTCTCGCAAATGCTTGATTGGCGTGTGTGCCTGCGCTTGGCTAGAACAGGTAGGGAAACGGGAGACTTGGATGCGACAGATTCTGACTGGATTGGCGATGGTAGCCCTCATGACGGGGGGCGCTCAGGCGCAAGAGACGGCACAGCCCTCTCCCCCCCTTGTGGTGATTGAACTGTTCACATCTCAGGGCTGTTCCTCATGTCCGCCCGCCGATGCGCTCATGGCTGAATTGTCCGATCTCGATGGTATTTTGCCGCTGTCACTACATGTGGATTACTGGGATTACATCGGATGGAAAGATGTGTTTGCCCAAGCTCAATTCACCGACCGTCAACGCGCCTATGCCCGTGCCGCAGGGAAGCGGTCGATCTACACGCCGCAAATGATTGTGCAAGGCGTCGACCATGTGGTCGGGTTCAAGCCGATGAAACTGGTTGATCAAATCAAGCGGCGGCAATCTCAACTGTCCCAAATCCCAATATCCCTCAGCGTTATGAAACGAGACGGGATGCTCGAAATTCTGGCGCAGGCAACAGGCGCGTTGCCCCCGCATATGGTCGTGCAACTCGTACGCTTCGATCCCCATGAGCGGGTCGAAATCCGTCGTGGCGAGAATGCGGGGCGCGTGGTCGATTACACAAATATCGTGACCGAATGGATGCCCGTGGCCGATTGGAATGGAAAGGCGCCGCTGCTGATCGAAGTTCCTGTGACAGGTCCGGAACAGACCGCCGTCGTGGTTCAGTCGCGTGACGCCGGAGCGATTGTTGCTGCCGCTTTGGCGCAGTAACGCGGGGTCTTAACGCCTCGCTGTTTCCGATTTCCACCGGTTGTGGATAAAGAAATACTGCTCTGGGCGGGCGCGGGCCTGCCGTTCCAGACTGTCGTTGATTTCTTGCATCATGGTGACGGGATCACTGTGTTCGATGGGCGGTTCAATCACCAATTCATATGTCCCGCGCTGATCAAGGCGGATGCCATAAGTTGGCACCAACAACAGATCGTATTTTAGCGCCATTTCCGCCGCTGACAGGGCGGTTTTGGCGCGTTTGTCGAAGAATTTCAGCACCTTACCTGAGCCGAAATGCACATCCGTCAACATGCCGATCATGCCGCCTTTTTTGAGAAAGCGGATCATATGTTTGAGGCTGGCGCTGTCTTTGCTCGGAATAATGGGCTGTGAAATCGCGCCAATGAGCTTGCGGTAATAGGCGTCGAAAAACGGATTGGTGAAGGGTTTGTAGACAGCCCCCACGGGGAAGTCGCGTTCGGAGAGAACGGCGCGGGGCACATCGTAATTGCCGAAATGACCCGAGACGAAAATCACCCCGCGTTTGTCCGCCATGGCTTGCTCAAGGGCTGCAAGCCCCCCGCCCGTGATCTCAGCCTTGCGGGCACGAGCCTTGAACTCTGGCCCCGAGAAAACTTCGACCAACGTGCGGCCCGCGTTCGCGGGAACGGCGCGCATCAGGTGTTTGACCTCCGCCTCCGTCAGGTCGGGCATCACAAGGGCGAGGTTGTTGCGGACCCGTTTGTCATAGCCTGCAAAGGGCGCGATCAAACGGGAGGTGACGGCCCCGAAAAAACCGAGCCGCTGAGTATAGGGCAAGGTTTTGGCGATGCCGATCAACGCACGAAGCACGAGGTATTGAAGGTAATCGGTTCCCGATCCTTCTATGTCGCCACGTTTGATCTTCATCGGGGGATTGGCCTGACGTTTTGAGTTTAACTTTGGGGCGGCCGTGGGGCCTGTGTTTCGCGGTGCCACACATAAAGGCCCGCCGAGACGATCACAAGTGCGCCGAGGACAGTGTAGGTGTCAGGCCATGCGTCGAAAATCAGCACACTCCAAAGCGATGCTGTGATCAATCCTGCATAGGAAAACGGCGCGACAGCTGAGGCTTCGCCGCTTGAATAGGCTTGGATCATCATCAGCTGCGCGAAGGTGCCGATCACGCCGATCAAGGCGATCAAAGTCCATGCCGTGCCGTCAGGCGAAACCCAGCGGAACGGAATGATGAGGGCCATAACGGCTGTGCCGAAAATTCCGGAATAGAGCAACGCAGTTTGCGGTGGCTCCGATTTGCCGATGTAGCGCGTTGCCAGTGCGTAGCCCGAAAGGCACAGGGCAGACCCGAGCGGCCAAAGGGAGGCAGGGGTAAAGACCGCGCCAGTGGGGCGGATCACGATCAGCGCGCCGACCATGGCCGCGGCAATCCCAAAGGCACGCCGTGGACCGACGCGTTCCTTGAGGATCAGGGCGGCGCCTAAGGTGATCATTACGGGGGCCAAATCCGCCACGGCCGTGGCCTCGGGCAGGCCTACCGATTTGAGCGCGATGAAGAAGCAGGCGGCAGCGGCCAGTTGGAACATGCCGCGTATCCATTGCAGGCGCGGATAGTCCGTGCGCAGTAGCCGTGGAAGGCTGTTCCTGAACAGAACGAGGACAATGATCAATTGCCCTCCGTAGCGGGCAAATAGCACTTGGCTGACATCAATCCGCTGACCGAGCAGCTTTGCAACCGCATCCATAAGCGAGAAACTCGTCACGGAGACGAGCATAAACAAGATGCCTTTGGTGGCATCCGGGAGGCGGGAAAACCAAATCATTCAGGGACGGTAGGCCCGCGCTTCTCGTTTGTCCATATGGTCAAAGGGGCGCAATTTTGCACGGCACGGGGGACGGAAGATCACACCTGAGTGATGGGCGTGCCCTTATTCATCGTCGCCCGTCAAAAGGATGAGGTCGCCGTCGGTTTCCAGATCCCTTATCGTGCTAACCACCGCGTTCATGGCCTCTTCTGCTTCTGTGTCCTTGATTGCGCCGAGGGCGTCCATCTCTTCGCGCAATCCGTCGGCCATCCGTTTGGACATGTTCCCCAAAATGAAATCGCGTGAGGCCTCCGCGTCACCTTTTGCGCCGGCAAGCGCTTTGATCAGCATCTCTTGTTCGACGGCGCGTGTAATCTTGGAGACGTCGCGGGCATCGACGCGGGTGGCGATGTTGGCGAAGGTAAAGATGTTCTTGCGCACTTCCTCTGCGAATTCCTTGTCGCGTTCGTCCAAACCTTCGAGCACGCCATCGCGGGTGGAAGCATTGGAGAAATTGAGGATTGCGCCGACCCGTTCGGTCGGGGCGTCGGAAAAGGCCTTGGGCGGTTGGCTGTCGAGCTGTCCGGCCACCGAAATCCCGATGCGTTGCACCACGCCGGGGGAGACGGAGGCGGTTTTGGAAATGGCGTAGGCCACGCGACGGGCGCGATCTCCGGGGATCATTGACAAAAGGGCAGCGGCCTTGGCCACTTTGAGTTTGGAGAGAATGACGGCACAGACCTCGACGCTTTCGGTCTCCAAGATCGGCAAGAGGCGTTCAGCGTCAATTTCCGCGATGCGTTCCCACGGGTCGCCTGTCAGCGAGAAGCCCGCCTGTTTGCGCAGTTTGGCGGCAGTGTCGGGCGAAATGGTCCCGTCGAGCAGGTTCAATGCCCCCTCAAGACCACCGGGAAAGCTGACGCCAATGGCTTCGAGTTCCTGAAGAAATTCCTCGACCACTGCAACCATCGTGTTACGGTCGATATGGCGCAGATCGGTCATCTGGCGGGCCAGTTCGACCTGCGTTTTTTCGGGGAAGTGGGCGAGGGACAGTTTGACATTTTCCGAGGCAAGAATGCGCACGATCACTGCGGCCTTTGCCTTGCGCGACATCGGCGTTGGCATCCGCGAAACGGTTGAGGGAAATTCCATCCCGTCAATGCCCCCGTCGCCCGAACCGCCCTCCATATCCGGCAGGTCGCTCAGGGCAGGCAGGTCGCCCATATCATCGGAAATTTGCGGTAGCCCGTCCACGCGTCTTGCTCACCATTGTCTACTCGTTGGGCACTGGTGTAGCGCGAGAGCCTTAACGCTTCGCTACTTGTGGTGAGATTTCTTGTCGTTTTGAGCATAAAAAAGCCCCCGCATCCTGATGGGCGCGGGGGCAATTCTTGCTGTGTTTGAACGGTTTATTCGCCGAACACGCGTTTGAAAATCGTATCGACATGTTTGGTGTGGTAGCCCATGTCGAATTTTTCATTGATGGCATCTTCGCCAAGGGCCTTAACCACATCCTCATCGGCGAGAAGCTGTTCGCGGAAATCGACGCGATCTTCCCAAACTTTCAAGGCGTTGCGCTGCACCATCGCATAGGCGTCTTCGCGCGACACACCTGCCTGTGTCAGGGCGAGCAGAACACGCTGTGACATCACGAGGCCCGGGAATTTGTTCATATTGTCGAGCATGTTGTCGGGGAAAATCAACATTTTGTCGATTACACCGGTCAGGCGGTTGAGGGCAAAGTCCAAGGTCACGGTGCTGTCGGGACCAATGGCGCGTTCGACCGACGAGTGCGAAATATCGCGCTCGTGCCAAAGGGCGACGTTTTCCATCGCGGGAATAACAGACATGCGGACCAAGCGGGCCAGACCCGTGAGGTTCTCGGTCAGCACAGGATTTTTCTTGTGCGGCATGGCCGAAGAGCCTTTTTGGCCCATGGAGAAAAACTCTGCGCCTTCAAGCACTTCCGTGCGCTGCATGTGGCGGATCTCGATGGCGACGTTTTCAATCGAGGAGGCAATCACACCAAGCGTGGCAAAGAACATGGCGTGACGATCACGCGGGATGACTTGGGTCGAGATCGGCTCGGGCGAGAGGCCCAGTTGCGCACAGACATGTTCTTCGACGCGGGGGTCGATATTGGCAAATGTGCCAACCGCACCGGAGATGGCGCCCGTCGCGATCTCTTCGCGGGCCTGTTTGAGACGCGTGAGGTTGCGATCCATTTCGGCGTAGAACCGTGCAAAGGTCAGGCCCATTGTGGTGGGTTCGGCGTGGATGCCGTGCGAGCGGCCAACGCGGACGGTGTCCTTATGCTCAAGGGCGCGTTTTTTGAGCGCGGCGAGCAGGGCGGTCACGTCTTTGATCAGGATGTCGGAGGCGCGTACAAGCTGTACGTTGAAGCAAGTGTCCAGAACATCCGACGAGGTCATGCCCTGGTGGACAAAACGCGCTTCCTCGGAGCCGACATGTTCGGCGAGGTGGGTGAGGAAGGCGATGACGTCGTGTTTGGTGACGGCTTCGATTTCGTCGATGCGGGCCACGTCGAACTCGACGTCTTTGGCTTTCCATACAGCTTCGGCGTTTTCACGTGGGATCACACCAAGATCAGCCATCGCATCACAGGCGTGGGCCTCGATCTCGTACCAGATTTTGAATTTGGTGGCGGGTTCCCAGATGTCGACCATCTCTTTACGGGCATAGCGGGGGATCATCGGCGGACCTTTCCGTTTGAGCAGGGATTTCGCTCGCGTCTTTACGCGGGGGGAGGGCAAAGGGCAAGAGTGGCCCTTGCTGTGGGGCGTAGGCGTGGCTATTTTCCCGCCAAAGAGGCGAAGGGGCGCGTGATGCGAAGGCTATCCGACTTTGAGGGCGCGTGGGACATCACCCGTGAGATTACCGATTTTTCGGGCGGGCCGAATGCACACCTCACAGGGCGGTGCGATTTTGTGGCAGAGGGCGCGGGGCTGACACAGACCGAGGTTGGCACGTTGCAGGTCATGGGCAGTTCAACAGCGCTCAAGGCCGAGCGGCGCTACCGATGGCAGGCCCAAGGCGATGAGATCGCCGTGTTCTTTGACGACGGGCGGTTCTTTCACGCCTTTGACCCGCGGGGCGAGGAGGCACAGGCCGAGCATGATTGTCCGCCCGACCGTTATGAGGTGCGCTATACTTTTGGTGTGGGGGAGCTGACTGCATGGACGGTCGAGTGGCGTGTACGCGGCCCGCGCAAGGATTACCTGTCGGTGACGCACTTCTCGCGCGCAGTTGCGCATGGGGTTTGAGGGGCGTGCTGTACGGTTTGCAAATTGCAGGGTTGGCTTTGCATTGAGTTTGCGAATTTTCCCGAAAGTGGTCGGGGATGCCGTCAATGAGCTTGCCCTTGAGGCACGCATGGGGCAAAAACAACGCAACACGATATTCAACGCGGGAAAGGAACGATCCAATGGCGATTGCAATGACTGACAAAGTTCTAGCCGAGGCTTTCGGCGCCACCGAAGGCGCTGCGCTGCGGGCAAAACAAGTGGCGCTCGTCGTCGCTGGCGTGATGATCCTTGCGATCTCCGCAAAAATTGCTGTGCCAATGTGGCCAGTTCCGATCACTATGGGCACATTCGCTGTGCTGTCCTTGGGCGCTGCTTACGGTCCACGCCTTGGCCTTGCCACCATCGCGCTTTACATGCTCGTCGGTGCCGCAGGCTTTGACGTGTTCGCAGGTTCCTCTGCCGAAGCAAACGGTCTTACCTACATGATGGGCGGCACAGGCGGCTACCTCGTCGGTTACGTTCTCGCAACTGTTGCGCTCGGCATGGCCGCACGTGCAGGTTGGGATCGCTCGCCGCTGAAAATGGCGGGCGCTATGCTCCTCGGCAACGCCATCATCTACGTTCCCGGCCTGATCTGGCTCGCTGTTCTTTACGGCGTCGACAAGCCAATCCTCGCATGGGGCCTGACACCCTTCCTCATCGGTGACGCGCTGAAACTTGCACTGGCTGCAATGGTTCTGCCCGCTGCATGGAAGTTCGTTGGCAAAGCCCGCGGCTAAGCCCTTGCGACAAGTCATGTGAGAAGGGCGTCCCGTTTGGGGCGCCCTTTTCGGTTTAGGCGAGAGCCTGGAATGGGGGGGCGCTGCCCCATGCGTCCAAATGTCCTGACGCGACTTGTGCGCACAGCTGTTAACGAGGACCTACAACGGACGCGCGACAGGTCATAATTGTGATGACCGAGACCGCAAGCACACCGCTGGTCGCACTGCGGGCCATTTGGCCTTTGCAATGAGCGCCGCCATTCGTGCTTGACCCTCTCCGCCGCGCGTCGTGTTTTGTACCCCATCTGTGGTTGGCTTTGCGGGCGACGTATTCGTCTTGCTGTCCCGACCGCGCGTAGTTTTTGAACATGACAACGGATTACCGAGGCAATAGTTTCGACCATGAAACCCAAAATTCTCACTACCATGCCCGACTATACCCGCGGGCTATTTCTCCAAGACACCCTCGCAGGCATTACCGTTGCGATGGTGGCCCTGCCGCTGAGCCTTGCGATTGCCATCGCCTCGGGGGCGGACCCGTCCAAAGGTCTGGTCACCGCCATCGTCGCGGGCTTTCTCGTCTCGCTCTTGGGCGGTAGCCGTGTGCAAATCGGGGGGCCGACGGGGGCGTTTATCGTCGTTGTTTTTGGCGTCGTCGCGCAATACGGCTATGATGGCTTGGTTCTGGCGACCCTCATGGCGGGGGTGATCCTGCTCATTGCGGGGTATTTCCGCGCGGGGAACCTGATCCGTCTCATTCCCGAAGCGGTCATCAACGGCTTTACCATCGGGATCGCTATCATCATCGCAACCAGTCAGCTTAAAGACCTGTTCGGGTTGAGCCTTGCTCATGAACCCTCTGAATTCATTGAAAAGGTCGAGGCGCTTTGGTCCGTCAAGGACAGCTTCTCATTGGCGTCATTCCTTGTGGGATTGGCCACGATGGTTCTGATTGTCTTTTTCCGCCGTGCGGCGCCCAAACTGCCCGGTTTGATCGTGGCGATTGCCATCACTTCCGTGATCGCCGCTGTGGCGCATCTGCCCGTCGAGACGATCCACTCGCGGTTTGGCGATTTGCCCAACACCTTGCCGTGGCCCGAGCTGCCCGAGATGAGCGTGTCCCGTATGGTCGAGCTTCTCCCGTCAGCACTGATCATCGCCTTTCTGGCTGCTGTTGAATCGCTGTTGTCTGCGATGGTCGCGGACCGGATGATTGCGGGTAAGCACCGCCCCAATGCCGAACTTCTCGCCCAAGGTGCCGCCAATATAGGCTCCGCGTTTTTTGGTGGGATGCCCGCGACAGGGGCCATCGCGCGGACTGCCACCAATGTGCGGGCAGGGGGCAAGACCCCCGTGGCGGGGATGGTCCATGCGCTGACCATCTTGGTGGTGATGTTGGTGGCTGCTCCGCTCGTGGGCTATATGCCGCTGCCCACTTTGGCAGGGCTGCTTTTGTTGACCGCGTGGAATATGAGCGAGCCACATAAGTGGCGCGGGTACCTTGCCGAGCGTAAATCGGATGTGTTCCTGTTGTTCCTCACGGTGCTGCTGACCGTTGTGGCAGACCTCACCGTCGCCATCGGTGTCGGCGTCGCCCTCGGCCTCGCCTTCCGCCTCCAACGCCGCAACGTGCCTGATTCAAAATGGTCTGATCCCGAGCGGTGAAGGGGCAGGGGATGCGCCGCGTGGTGTCCACAGACGTCACCTGCGACCCGCTTCTCGACCCACGCAAACAAGTCAGAAGGGCGCACTGGTCAGGCGCGCCCTTTTCGTTGGAGCGTAGTGTGAAAAGGCGGCTCGTTTGAGCCCGAAGTGACTGATGATGCGTTTCGCTTTAAGGGGCGCAATGAGACCCATGCGGTATGTGAACGATCAGGGTTTGGTCGTGAACTGTTCGAGCACACGGATCGCATCCATTTCTCTGCCATCGGGTACAAAAAGATGATCGTGGAAAAAACCTGAAACAGGGTTTACCCCCATGTCATGTTTGGCGAGCGCCGTTGTAATCCTTGCCAGAAACCCCACTGCGTCGAGCGATGAATGGATGTTCAGAGTGATCATGTGGCAGGGGAACTCGTAAGCCAGCCCATTTTCTTCTGCCTCTTCTTTCAGCAAAATGAGTGTCATCCCTTCAGCTTCGTGGAACATCATTCTGGGGCGAACTCCAGTCGGAACCACACCATCGGGAACGGTTGCAAACACATATAGACCGTCGACAAGTTCCGCTGCCATACTGCCCAAGAGTGTGTCTAAATTCGTCTCACCTACCATTGTTTTCTTCCTGTTCTTTGGGAGTTTCAAGGCTAACAAGAAACGTGCAGAGTATCAGGCAGGCAAATCCGGCAATGCCCAAAACGCTGATCTTGTTCTCGAAGACTGTGATTACGATAACATCGAACCCGACAGATCCGATGCTAATCCAGATTGGATAGGTGCGCCCTAAAATGCAAGGAGCAGATCGGCCAAATCAAAGCGCGGCAACCTGCGATTATTAAAGCCGTTGTCGCGATGAGTGCGCTAGATCCGAAGCCCTCGGAGCGGGATTATTTTTGACTGGTCCGAATATTTTCCACCCACGCAAAAAAGGGCCACGCAAATGCGCGGCCCTTTCCATTTTGGTCTGACTGCTGCTGATTAGCAGGAGTAGTACATTTTGTACTCGATGGGGTGAGGTGTGTGCTCGTAGGCGTAGACCTCGTCCCATTTGAGATCCATGTAGCCTTCGATCTGGTCCTTGGTGAACACGTCGCCTGCAAGCAGGAAGTCCATGTCTTTTTCAAGCTCGTCGAGGGCTTCACGCAGCGAGGCGCAAACCGTTGGGATGCCAGCCAGTTCTTCGGCGGGGAGATCGTAGAGGTCTTTGTCCGATGCGGGGCCTGGATCGATCTTGTTCTTGATGCCGTCGAGGCCAGCCATCAGCAGGGCAGCGAAGCACAGGTAGGGGTTGGCGGATGGG
Source organism: Celeribacter sp. (assembly GCF_048266405.1). Classification (GTDB taxonomy): domain Bacteria; phylum Pseudomonadota; class Alphaproteobacteria; order Rhodobacterales; family Rhodobacteraceae; genus Celeribacter. The sequence continues at coordinate 295,135 of NZ_JBLWZO010000001.1, read as the reverse complement.
TCGGGGAAACGAGCCTCGACGCGTTTTGCCTTGGGGGATTCTGCCCATGGAATACGCACACAACCCGAACGGTTCGACGCGGAATAGGCGCGCAGAACGGGGGCTTCAAACCCGGGGATCAAACGCTTGTAGGAGTTTGTCGACGGGTTGGTGAAGGCGTTGAGTGCTTTCGCGTGTTTCAGGATGCCGCCGATGAACCACAGGGCTTCGTCGGAGAGATCAGCGTATTTGTCGCCTGCGAACAATGGTTTGCCATCTTTCCAGATGGACATGTTCACGTGCATGCCTGTGCCGTTGTCGCCTGCGATTGGCTTCGGCATGAAGGTGGCGGTTTTGCCGTAGGCATGTGCCACGTTGTGCACAACGTATTTGTATTTCTGAAGCTCGTCCGCCTGTTTGGTCAGCGAACCAAAGATGAGGCCAAGCTCGTGCTGGCAGGAGGCCACTTCGTGGTGGTGTTTGTCGACCTTCATGCCCATGTCGGCCATTGTGGTCAGCATTTCACCGCGGATGTCTTGGCCGTCGTCGATTGGGTTGACGGGGAAGTAACCGCCTTTGATGCCGGGACGGTGGCCCGTGTTGCCCATTTCATACTCGGTGTCCGAGTTCCACGACGCGTCGATTGCGTCCACTTGGTAGGACACTTTGTTCATTTCAACGGAGAAACGCACGTCGTCGAAGAGGAAGAATTCAGCCTCTGGACCACAGTAGAATACGTCACCGATGCCGGAGGATTTGAGGTAGGCTTCGGCTTTTTCGGCCGTGCCGCGTGGGTCGCGGTCGTAGGCTTCGCCCGTGTCAGGCTCGACAACCGAACAGTGCACGCAGAGGGTTTTCTCGGCGTAGAACGGGTCGATGTAGGCGGAGGCAGGATCAAGGATCAGTTTCATGTCTGATTGATCAATGGACTTCCAGCCTGCGATGGACGAGCCATCGAACATGAAGCCGTCTTCGAAGAAATCTTCGTCCACTTCGGTGTGGCGCAGTGTGACGTGCTGCAGCTTGCCGCGTGGGTCGGTGAAACGGACGTCGACGTATTGTACGTCTTCGTCTTTGATGGTCTTGAGAACGTCCTTGATGCTCATGATGACCTTGTCCCTTTAGTTATGAGTGTTTCGTGTGAAGGTGTGTGGAATGGCGCAGCGGAAAACCGCCGCGTGCCAGTTCCTTAAAGCGCGTCTTCGCCAAACTCGCCTGTACGGATGCGGATCGCCTGTTCGACGGGCGATACGAAAATTTTGCCATCGCCGATTTTGTCGGTTTTGGCGGCTGCAATGATCGCCTCACAGGCGCCATCAACCTGGTCGTCCGAGAGAACGACTTCGATTTTAACTTTTGGCAGGAAGTCCACGACGTATTCCGCACCGCGGTAAAGTTCCGTGTGGCCTTTTTGGCGCCCGAACCCTTTGACTTCGACTACGGAAAGACCCTGTACGCCAATCTCTTGGAGGGCTTCTTTCACTTCGTCGAGTTTGAAAGGCTTGATGATCGCTTCGATCTTTTTCATGGACCTTTGACTCCTAATCAGTGTTCGCAGACCGTCAGACCACTTCTCAAATGCAGCTACAATCGGCTAGGCTTTGGACAAGCGGAGCCGACCATTGGATTTCCTCTGTTTGCCTATTATTTGTGCAAAGTGGATTCTTAATGGGCGGTTTGAAAACTTTTAAGGCGTTTGTAAAATGGATCTCCTCACTTCTGCTCAAATGCGCGCCGTTGAGCGTGCCGCAATCGACGCTGGTGCGGTAACGGGATTGGCGCTTATGGAGCGGGCAGGGCGCGGTGTTGTCGATGCGGTTCTGGCACAGTGGCCCGAGTTGGCACAGACGTCCCACCACGCCGTGGTTTTATGCGGTCCCGGCAATAATGGTGGCGACGGATTTGTTGTCGCGCGGTTGTTGAGGCAACGCGGTTGGGAGGTCGAGGTGTTCCTCTTTGGCGATGCCGACCGATTGCCCGCTGATGCACGTAAGATGCACGATCTTTGGGTGCAAATAGGTGAGGTCAGCGCCATGACGCCCGCTGCGGCGGGGCAGGGACAGCGGCCCGCGTTGCTCGTGGATGCGGTGTTTGGCACGGGGCTGTCGCGCCCCATCCCGCGCGATTGTGCCCTGTCATTTCAAGCTGTCGCCCGTCGCACGGATGAGGCCACAATCCACACGCGTGTTGTCGCGGTGGATGTGCCGTCAGGTATGGATGCCGACAGTGGCGCGGTGCTTTTGCCGCCCTGTCCCGTAGGGGACGCGGAACAGGTCGCGCAGTGGCAGGCGGAGGTGCAGCCCTATATCCTGCCTTGTGATCTCTGCGTGACCTTTCATCGCGCCAAGCCTGCCCATTACCTGACCGAGGTGGGGGAGTGCCGCCCTGTCATCGTGGATATTGGCCTGCCTGAAGGGCGCGCGGTCGAGGATATGTTGCCTTTAAGTAAGTTGGCGGGTGATGGCCGTGTGCGTCTGATCTGTACCGCCACGGAGGCGCAAGGGAGCAATGTGGCCGCATGGCTCAAGAAAACCGCCTACAGCCACCTGCGTGGCGGCCATAAATATGACCGTGGTCATGCGTTGATATTGGGCGGAGGCACGGGGCATGGCGGTGCGGCGCGGCTTGCGGCGCGGGCAGCATTGCGCGTTGGCGCGGGCTTGGCCACGCTTGGTGTGCCGCATGAGGCCTTGGCCGAGAACGCCGCGCAACTCAACGCGATCATGCTGCGCGAAATCGGGGATGCGACAGCGCTGACCAAGACGCTTGAGGACGACCGCCTCACTGCGCTTTGCATAGGGCCAGGATTGGGCGTGGGGCAAGGGCGCGAGCGGGATGTGCGCGATCTCGTCTCAGCGGCTCTTGCGGCGTCTGATCTGCCTCAGGGCAAACGCCGCTACGTTCTCGATGCCGATGCGCTGACCGCGTTTAGGGATGATCCCGAGGCCTTGTTCGCGATGCTGCATGAGGCCTGTGTGTTGACGCCGCATGAGGGGGAGTTCGCGCGGCTGTTCCCCGATCTGGCGGAGCGCAACCGTCATCAAGACTGCTCGACCCCGCCAATGTCCAAAGTCGAGGCCGTCCAGCAGGCCGCCAAGCGGGCGGGCTGCACGATTTTGCTCAAGGGGCCGGCAACGGTTATCGCTTCGCCTGACGGAACGGTCTCCATCCACGCCGCTCTGTATGATCGCCGCGCTGACTGGCTTGGCACCGCGGGGGCGGGTGATGTGCTTGCGGGTATGATAACGGGGTTGATGGCCAATGGCAGGGCGGGCGGCCATATCCACCAAATCGTCGAAGTCGCAACCTATTTGCATGTCGAGGCGGCACGGTCCTTTGGTGCGGGGCTTGTTGCCGAAGATTTGCCTGAGGAACTGCCCAAGGTCTTTCGTGCGATTGGTCTCTAACAGGCACGCCAAAACCGCCCCGTAGCACATACATCGGAGCGGTTCATTTCCTGTCAGGTTGGTCCTGTGTTTACGCGGTGCCGATCATCAGCTCGCGAACACTTTCCCCGTGTCGCTCTGGACCTGAATGCCATCAGCATAAATCACTTCAGTACGATCGAACGTTAGCTGAAAGAGATGCGGTGCGGGTGTATCAATGTTGCGAAGCACCTTCATGCCAGAGCGCGTGATAATGCGATCCCCTGGCTCGAGATACTCGACAGGGAGTGCACCGTCGGAGGTCATGATCGTTGTGCCCTTTGGCAGACCTGCAGTGAAATCGGGTAGAAAATCGGAAATTCGCAACCTTACGGACGGAGTCCGCCCGTGGTCACGACGCGTGTCTTTTTCAGACATGTCGTCCTCGCTCGTTTTTTACTGCCTCATTTTTTTTCCAAGCTTAGGTTAATAAATCATTAACGCCTAAAGGCTTTTGAAGGGCGATTGCATTTTTCTGACGTGGGTTGGCGAAAATGCAACTCCATTTCAGGGGGATGGCCAGCGGACGAGAGGTCATTTTGCAAAGCTGCGGAATTGATCTTGTGCCTTGCCGCATCGCACGGTATTTGTCGCCCAATCGGATGCGGGTGTGGCGGAATTGGTAGACGCACCAGATTTAGGTTCTGGCGCCTTTGGCGTGGGGGTTCGAGTCCCTTCACCCGCACCACTTTGATTTCTTTGGAAAATGTATCGAGTTGCCAGACATGAGAAAAGCGCCGTCCAAAGAGGAGGCGCTTTGGTTTTTTGTCTAGCGGGCGTCGTCTCCGAGAGCGTTATCCGCTTTTGGGAATGATCGCTTTGTCGCAATTGGCGGCGTTGACGGGGATGGACCGTGTGTCGACGCGCTTGTGGCTGGCCGCAGGGCGGGCGGTTTTGCGTGGCAGGGGTGGATTTCCTTTTGGAGCGTCTGCCGTGTGGGGCTTGGCCTCATTGTGAAGGATGTTCGGTAGGTCGGGCAGGGCTTCCCCTGTCATAGGGGTGAGCTTCTTGCAGACCCTTAGGCCGTTTTGGTTGTGAAATTCGATCACGCAAGATGTTCCTGCCTTGGGCAAGTCGCCTTCGGCGTCCATGCAGTCACGAGATTGAACATATGCCAAATCCCCATGATCGCTACACCACACAACCGCTTGCCGCTTTTGCGGGTCCGACCAAAGAACAACACCATACATCGACTACACATCCTATTGAAAAAGCGCTAACCCGACCATCATTGCATGGTGAAATGGGTCACTAAATACGTGATTATGTATCTTTCCCCTAGGTAAAATGACGCTATATAGCGTCAAGGCTTTGGGAAAATATCAACTGTAACTTGTCTTTCACAGCGCTTGCACTAGAAATAGGGAAGTGAATTTTGTTTGGTGCCGATGGGGCTGACGCTAAATGGCGTCAAGTGATCGGGCGTAAAATGGGGGGCTTGCGTCGTCATGCCACAATCAGACCTGGATACTTCGCGATCCTCTGCGCAATCGGAGCCTGCGTATCTGCGCTCGGTGTTCGGGGCAAATCTGCGCGAATTGAGCAAGTCGGCGCCCTCTATTGCGCAACTATGCCGCGATTTGCGGATCAATCGAACGCAATATAATCGCTATTTGTCGGGTGAGGCTTTTCCTCGTCCCGATGTTTTGCATCAAATTTGTACCTTTTTCAAAGTAGACGCACGGATACTGTTGGAGCCCTTGGCCGATATTTCCAACGGGGATGTCACCTATACAGGGGGCGGTTCGCGTATTAGGGCCGCTATAGAGGAAGCGGGCATTGCGCAGGTGGATGCCAAAAAGCTGGTTCCGGGGGCCTATGTGATGATGCGGCGGTCCGCGACGGACCCTGAGTATTTGGTGGTGAGTTTGGTGTCTGTGCGGCAAGAGCCGGATGGGTCCATGCAGATGTTCGGCGTTTTAACGCGGACGCTTGCGGAACGTGTGGGGCTACCCACCTCCATTCGGGAACGGCGGATGAACGGGGTTTTCTTTCAGCATCCGGGCGGTTTTTCGTTTCTCGCAATCGTGCGCAATATGCCGATCTGGGATATGGGGTTTCTTGAAAACGCCTTTATGGGCAATCCGAATTTGTTTTACGGCTACTCAATCGTGACGCAGCGGTTTGTGGCGGGGGGGCGGCTGATTGAGCCTGTCGCCTTCAAGCGGGTCGGGTCGACCATGCGCGATATGATGGCGGTGCGTCACGTAATTGGATACACCCACATCAGTAAAATGTCCCAACCCGTGCAGCAAATTTTCTCAAAAAGCGACGTGACCCCGACCTAAGCCAAGCGGGTGGGCGCACTGTCGAGCAAATGGAAAGCGGGCCTTGCTTGCAAAGCCCGCTTTGGTCGGTCGTGTGACGCACTTGTTGTGCGTGGTGTTTAGTTGTCTGTTCCGCGTCCGAGAGCCGCAACGCCTGTGCGTGCCGTCTCGATCAGGCCAAGGGGCCGCATCAGATCGGCAAAGGCGTCGATCTTCTCGGATGTCCCTGTCATTTCGAACACAAAACTTTTCAGCGTGCTGTCCACCACATTGGCGCGGAAGATCTCCGCCAGACGCAGAGCTTCGATCCGGTCATTGCCCGTGCCCTCGACCTTGAACAGCGCCAATTCGCGTTCAATCGACGGGCCTTCGACGGTGAGGTCATGGACGTCATGGACGGGCACGATGCGACCAAGCTGGGCCTTGATCTGTTCGATTACGTCGCGGGTGCCCGTGGTCACGATGGTAATGCGCGACAGGTGGCTGTCGTGGTTCACTTCGGCCACGGTGAGGCTCTCGATGTTGTAGCCACGGCCCGAGAACAGGCCGATCACACGCGCGAGAACGCCGCTTTCGTTATCGACCAGAACTGCGAGCGTATGTTTCTCGATCACTTCCGCATGATAGTCACGTAGGTCATAGGCGGAGTGGCTGGTCGAGCCTTGTTTAATATGTAGAGCTGCCATTGTGTCTCTCCTTACACCAGAACCGCGCCGTCGGATTTGATAGCGCCTTCGGTGGACGCCTCTCCGAGCAACATTTCATTGTGAGGCTTGCCCGACGGGATCATCGGGAAGCAGTTCTCATGTTTTTCAACCAAGCAATCAAAGATCACAGGGCCATCGTAGTTGATCATCTCCATGATCGCATCGTCCAAATCTTTGGGGTCGGAACATTGGATGCCCTTCGCGCCGAAGGCTTCCGCGAGTTTCACGAAATCGGGCAGGCTTTCGGACCACGAGGCACTATAGCGCTCGCCGTGCAGCAATTCTTGCCACTGACGTACCATGCCGAGGCGCTCGTTGTTGAGGATGAATTGCTTGACGGGGGCGCCGTATTGCATCGCCGTTCCCATTTCCTGCATATTCATCAGCCACGAGGCCTCGCCCGCGATGTTGATCACGAGGCTGTCGGGATGGCCCATCTGCACACCGATCGACGCGGGAAAGCCGTAACCCATCGTGCCAAGGCCGCCCGAGGTCATCCAGCGGTTGGGATCTTCGAAGCCGAGGAATTGCGCAGCCCACATCTGGTGTTGGCCGACTTCGGTGGTGATGTAGCGATCCATGTCTTTGGTCAGCGCCTCAAGGCGTTGCAACGCATACTGCGGTTTGATGATTGTCTCTGAGTTTGTGTAGGTCAGGCAGTTGATGGACCGCCATTGCGCGATCTGGTCGGTCCACGCGCTGATATCGGCGGTTTTGCGGCCGCGTGATTTCCAGACCTTGAGAATGTCCTCAAGAACATGGGCCACATCGCCGATCACGGGCTTGTCGACGCGGATTACCTTGTTGATCGACGAGGGGTCGATGTCGATGTGAATTTTCTTGGAGTGCGGCGAGAAGTCCTGAATGCGGCCGGTAATGCGGTCGTCAAAGCGTGCGCCGATGTTGATCATCAGATCACAGCCGTGCATCGCCATGTTGGCCTCATAGAGACCGTGCATCCCGAGCATTCCGAGCCAATGCTCGCCAGAGGCGGGGTAGGCGCCGAGGCCCATCAAGGTTGATGTGATCGGAAAGCCCGTGGCCTCCACAAGTTCGCGCAGCAGTTGCGACGCGGCAGGGCCTGAGTTGATGACGCCACCACCCGTGTAGAACACGGGTCGCTCGGCCTTTTCGATCATGGCCACAACATCGGTGATATCCTCGATCGAGGCTTTGACCGTCGGTTGATAGTGGCTGATGTTGATCTTTGCGGGGCCTGTGTATTCACCATCAGCGAACTGCACATCTTTTGGCAGGTCGACCAACACGGGACCAGGGCGACCTGATGTGGCCACGTGGAAGGCCTGATGCAGGGTTTCGGCCAGTTTCTCGGTGTCTTTGACGAGCCAGTTATGTTTGGTGCAGGGGCGGGTGATGCCAACGGTGTCGGCCTCTTGGAACCCGTCGGTCCCGATCATAAAGGTGGGAACCTGACCAGAGAGCACAACAATCGGAATACTGTCGAGCAACGCGTCTGTCAGACCTGTCACGGCATTTGTCGCACCAGGGCCAGAGGTCACGAGTGCCACGCCAGGTTTGCCCGTCGAGCGCGCATAACCCTCTGCGGCATGGACGGCAGCTTGCTCGTGACGCACGAGGACGTGCTTGATATCATTTTGCTGAAAAATAGCGTCGTAAATCGGTAGCACGGCACCGCCGGGGTAGCCGAATATCGTGTCGACGCCTTGATCTTTCAGGGCTTGGACGATCATTTGAGCGCCGGTCATCTGACGTGTCATCTCTTTTTCCTCTTACGCGTCTCGTGTCATGGTCGTGGGTGGCAAGCCACCATGCGGGCAATAAAAAAGCCCCCGAATTCGGGGGCGCATGGGAACCGATATGGTCAACCTGATTACAGGCCCATGCGCGTTTTTCCAATAAGTACGACAAGAATGCCAAGCATGGCGTTCGCTCCTTTACTGTGTGAAAGCGAACTTAGGACTGCGATGCGGGGGCGTCAACCGCAAAAATGGCCGCGATTATGAATAAAATGTCGCATCTACCCATTGATTTTGAAATTAAGTTACAAAAATTGGGCTTTGAGGGGCGGATTACAAAATTTTCCCCTGTCATGAAACTTTTGGAAAAGTGAAACATGGCGGTCAAGAAACCTGCTCATACCCACGCGTGACGATGGACCACGCAGGTCCACGATCTGACACAGCCATTTCAGCACGCTTCAGGAGCCAGCTATGAACGACAAGAACACGATTGATTTGTCATGGGACGACTTTGACGAGTTGCGCGATCCGCGCCCCGATAACAATGCCTTTGACGCAGTTGTAGATCGCGCCATGTCGCGCCGCGGCTTCTTGGGCGGTGTTTTGGCATTTGGTTCCGGTGCCGCTGTCATGGGGGCAGGGGTTCTTGGCTCTGTGAAGGGCGCACAGGCGCAGACGTCGCAATTTGCTTTTGCACCGATTGGCATCTCGACCGATTACGACATTCACGTCCCAGACGGGTATGAGTGGAATGTTCTGGCCCGTTGGGGCGATCCGCTGTTCTCCGATGCAAAATCGGCCTATTCGCCAGTGGGCGGTGTGGATGTCTCTATGTCCGACCGTGTGTTCGGTGAGAATACGGACGGTATGGAGCTGTTCACCGATGGCGATAAGGAAATCATCGCGGTGAACTCCGAATACGTGAACCCCAAAATCAACCTGCCCGAAGCCTCCGCAGGGATGCCGCAGTCGGCTGATGAAGTGACGCTGCTCAAGAATATGCAGGGCGTCACGGTGATGGAAGTTGCCAAGACCGCAAAAGGTTACGGCGTTGTCCTCGACAGCCCTTATAACCGCCGCATCACCCATGAGACCGTGATGACGATGGACGGTCCTGTGGCTGGCTCCGATCTGGTAAAAACCAATGCTGACCCGGAGGGTCTGTCGCCCAAGGGCACGATGAACAACTGTGGTTCTGGCCGCACGCTTTGGGGCACCTATCTGACCTGCGAAGAGAACTTCAACGGCTACTTCGGTGCAACCTCCCCTGTGGAAGGGACCGAAGGCAATATCCGTTACGGGATCGGGGGTGAAGGGCGCTATGCCTATGAGAAATTCGATCCGCGCTTTGATCTCGCCGCCGAGCCAAACGAGCCGCACCGCCACGGGTGGGTGACGGAGATCGACCCGCTTGATCCTGCGTCTACACCTGTCAAACACTCTGCTCTGGGACGTTTCAAGCATGAGAACGCCGAGATGGTTCAGGCCAATGACGGGCGCGTTGTGGTCTACATGGGCGACGATGAGCGCGGCGAGTTTATCTACAAATACGTCTCCAACGGCACTTACGTCGAGGGTGGGTCAACCGACGGTTTGCTCTCTGACGGTCAGTTGTATGTCGCCAAGTTCAATGACGATCTGACGGGCGAGTGGTTGCCCCTGACGCCAGAAGCGACGGGCATGACCATTGAAGAGATTTTGGTCTTTGCGCGGATTGCTGGCTCGAAAGTGGGCGCCACCACAATGGACCGCCCCGAATGGATCGCAGCCAACCCGCTCAAATGCGAAGCCTATTGCGCCCTGACCAACAACAAGAACCGCGGCGTGAAGCCGAACGCAGGTGGCGACGACACACCTGCGACTGGCCCCAACCCGCGTGAGACCAACAACTACGGTCAAATCGTGCGCTGGATGCCAACGGGCGAAGACCACGGTGCGCAGACCTTTACGTGGGACTTGTACGTGATGGCGGGGAACCCCGACGTCTATGACAATGCCTATGGCGGCTCTGAAAACATCACTGCTGGCAATATGTTCAACTCGCCTGACGGTATGGCCTTCTCCTCCGATGGCATGCTGTGGATCCAGACGGATGGTGACGACAGCAACGAGGGCGAATTTGAGGGCCAAGGGAACAACCAGATGCTTGTCGGCGATCCTGTCACGGGCGAAATCGCACGCTTCCTGACTGCACCACACGGGGCCGAAGTGACTGGCCTGTGCTGGTCCGCCGACAAAAAGACCGCCTTTGTGGGCATTCAGCACCCTGGTGGAAGCTGGCCAGATGGTGCTGGCAAACCACGCTCATCTGTGATCTCGGTGTGGCGCAAAGACGGCGCTATGATCGGCTAAGCGTTTGCTGCGGGGATGATCCTCGTGCTACTCAACATCGCAAGGAGCGCCTTCGGGCGCTCCTTTTCGGTCAAGCATGTCTGCTGTGATTGACGAGAGCGGGAGAGGGTGATGCGGGCAAGTCTGAGAGAGAAAGTCATTGCAGTGTGCGAGGCTAAAATTGCGCAGAAGGGCGAGGCCGTGGGCCTGTCGTTCTACGCGTTTTTTGCCAATAAGAATGACGATCCGGAATTATTGATGGAAGCCGCCGAATGGTGGATCAAGACACATGAACTGGACCATTTCGAAAAAGCCGTCAAAATCCGCGATATGATGAAGGCGGGCGTTTGAGCGCGGCTTAGAACCGTCCCGTGCCTTGCAACACGCCGTGCTCCAAGGCGTAGCGGGTCAGCCCCGCGGTGGACGAAATACCCAGCTTGCGCTTGATGTTCTTGCGGTGGGTTTCGACCGTGCGCACGGATATATCGAGGGTTTCGGCCACATCGCGGTTGGATTTGCCCTGTGCCAGTTCCAACAGGATGGTTTGCTCGCGCCCCGTGAGTGCCTCGCGCCCGTCGCGGGTTTTCGGGCTCATTGCCGCCTGCGCGCCATCACACAGATATTTCTCGCCGCGCATCACCGTGTCGATGGCATCTTTGACGTCGTCGGTCGGCACATCTTTGAGGACATAGCCCATAGCGCCGTGGCTTAGGGCCGCGCCGATATATTCGGGGCTGTCATGCATCGACAGGATCAAAATGCGGGTCTCGGGGGCGCGCTCCAAGATGATCTCGGTCGCCGTCAGCCCGCCCATCTGTGGCATGTTCAGGTCGAGCAGGATCACATCGGGCGCCAGCTCTGCCAGTTGGTCTACGGCTTCCTGTCCGTTGGTCAGGCATTCCACCACCTCGATATCGTCGAAAGTTTCCAACAGGGCGCGTATGCCTTCGGCCACCATTGGATGATCGTCGACGATCAGGACGCGGGTGTGTGAATGTGTCATTGAACTTCCTTCTTGGGAGGCGTGTTGGAGGCGGGCGGTAACAGGTGTTTGAGCGGTACGGTGGCGTCGATGATCATTCCGGGGTTTCCGTGCGTGATCTTGAACGTGCCGTCAAGCTGTTCCATGCGTTCGGCCATGTTGCGCAGGCCAAGTCCCTGCCCACGAAACGCGGGACTGCGCAGATCGGGGAGGCCGCGGCCATTGTCCATTATCCGCATGGAGGCGCCCGTGCGATGTCCTGCGAGGTGAACTTTGACTTCGGTGGCATGGGCGTGACGTTCGATATTGGTCAATGCCTCTTGGGCAATCCGAAACAGGGCGATTTTGGCCTCTTCATCAAGGCGGTTGCGAAACACCACGGTTTCCAACTCGGTTTGAATGCCTGTGCGTTTTTGAAATTCTTCGGTGAGCGCTTGAAGTGCGGGGCCGAGACCGAGGTCATCCAGAATGCCGGGGCGCAGATCGCGCGAAATGCGGCGCACTTCGGAAATGGCACTGCCGAGCATATCGACACTTTTGTCGAGGCTCTCGGGCGCGCGGTCATCGCCCGTGGCAAGGCGACGACGTGCGAGGTCAAGTGCGTAGCGGACACCGACGAGCATTTGCGAAATCCCGTCGTGCAATTCGCGGGCGACGCGACCGCGTTCTTCCTCTTGTGTGTCGAAAATGCGCTGGGTCAGTTCTTTGAGCTTGGCATCGGCCAGTCGGCGTTCGCGGATGGTGATGGTCACGCCCGACATGAACACCAAAAGCACGGCGGCCAAGGCAATCGCACCGATATAGAAAAAGGTGCGGCGCACGCGGTTTTCCACTTGGGCGCGGGCGGCGGCCACAGAGGTCAGTACATCATCCAGAAACACACCTGTTCCGATGACCCATTGCCAGTCCTGTAGGCCGATCACATAGGAGACCATCTGTGCCTCTTGGCCCGTCGAGGGTTTGGTCCACAGATATTCGTGAAAACCGCCACCTTGTTTGGCCAGTTCAATCAGGCGATCCACAACAGGGGTGCCCGCACTGTCGGTCAGACCCGCCCAGTTGCGGGTGATCAGGTCGGTTTGGCGCGGCGCGACAAGGTTGGTGCCGTCATATTCATAGACAAAGAAATAACCGTCCGTGCCATAGGTCATCGCCGCGAGGCGCTGTGTGACGAGTTTCTTGGCTTCGGCGTCATCGGGCGGGGCAGGGTTGTAGGTGGCCGATACGGCGGCGCGGGCCAATTGCACATAGTTGCGCAACTCGTCTTGTTTGGCGGAGATGAGCTGCGCCTCCAGATCGGCAATCTCGCGTTCGGCCATCGCCCGCGATTGATGCGCCACCAAGACCGCAATCGCCGCCACCGCTAACAGTAGCGGGACGGTGGCGAGCACAAAGAGTTTGTGCGCGTAGCTGATTTGGGTCAGGAGACGTTTCATCCGCGCAGGTGTATTCCTTCGGTGACGGGCAGGGTCGTATCGCACGATAGGGACAGACGCGCGGGCGTCAATCGCGGGCGTGATCATCGGGCGATTTCCACGTAATTTTCTGTCTCAGGCGCAAAAACTGCGTGGAAATATGCGCCTTCTGCGTAGTCTTGGGTATTTATTCGACCCGCCTTGCTCGTTAACGTCCTCGTTACGAGCCGGTCCTTGGTCTGCGCGTATGGGAGGAGATTTGTGTTTCATGTTTCCGCGTTTCACATGTGAAACGTGGCGGACATGTCTCTTCATTTTCCCAATTTCGTGCGGCACAGGGTCCAAATACTGGCCATAGACCACTCTGGGAGGATTAATCTCTATGGATCGTCGTTCATTTTTGAAAACTACCGCACTCGGTGGCGCGTCTGCCGCCGCTGCGTCCACACTTGCTGCCCCCGCTTACGCACAGGGTAAGCGCACATTGACAATGGTGACTACATGGCCCCGTGGCCTCGCAGGCGTGTGGGATAGTGTTGAGCGTTTCGCCAATTCCGTCACCGAAATGACTGACGGCGCAGTGACCGTCGAAGCCAAAGCCGCAGGCGAACTTGTTGGCGGCCTCGAAGTGTTTGACGCTGTGACCGCAGGTCAGGCCGATATGTATCACGGTGCCGACTACTACTTCACCGGTCAGCACCCTGCATGGGCGTATTTCACCACTGTGCCTTTCGGCATGACCGCACCTGAAATGATGGTGTGGTATTACGCCATGGGCGGCATGGAGCTGCACCACAACCTCGGCGAGATCTTCGGCCTGAAATCCTTCATCGCGGGCCAGACAGGCGCCCAAGGTGGCGGTTGGTTCCGTAAGGAAATGAAATCGGCTGCCGACTTCCAAGGTCTCAAGTTCCGTATGCCAGGTCTTGGTGGCGAAGCCGTCTCCAAGATGGGCGCGTCCGTTCAGACCATTGCTGGTGGTGAAATCTATCAGGCCCTGTCCTCCGGCGCTCTCGATGCGACCGAATGGATCGGACCGTGGTCCGATGAGAAACTCGGTCTGCAAGAAGTCTGCGACTATTACTATCCCGCAGGGTTCCACGAACCAGGTGCAGCTTTGTCTGTGGCAACCAACCTCGAAGTCTTCGAGAGCCTCACACCAGCGCAGCAAAAAGTGATCGAAATCGCCGCGGGCGACTCGCATCAGCACAACTACTCGTTGTTCATGGCGAACAACGGTCCTGCACTTCAGCGTCTCATCTCGGGCGGTGTTCAGGTCAAAGAATTCTCAAATGACATTTGGGATGCCTATGGCGCAGCGTCCAAAGAGGTTCTGGACGGTTACATGGACGACGAGATGTTTGCGGAAATCCGCAACTCTGCTGAAGCGGCTATGTCCTCGACGTCCGGTTGGGCGGCGCGTTCCGACAGCGCCTATACCGCACAGCGTGACCGCGTTCTTGCAAACCTGAAATAAGGCTTTGCCTGTCACACATATCGGGATGCGCGCGATTTCGTGCGCATCTCGGCATTCAAAATACACCGTTTTCGCCCTGTAGACACCGAATGTTGCGCGTGTCTATACCGCCAAAACGGTTCGGGAAGGGGACACCTCACACATGGAAGAGCAAGAAAAACTTGGCTTTTTCGGGATCATTTTCGACGCCATCCTAGCATTGTTCGTCAATCTTGGCCTCGGATTCTGGCATATCATCCAAGCAATCCTTCACCCGTCGGCATGGCTCGATTGGTCGAACAAAGAAAGCCTGTTGCGCTTCGTTTACTATGGCGGATCAAAGGAATTGCTCTTCGTTTTCCTCGATATCGTAATTGTTTTGACTGTGATCGGCTTTTTCTATCGTCCGCTGTTGTGGGCGTTGGTGCGGGGGCTAGAGAAAATCAACAACACCGTGGGCCGTGTCGCGGCTTGGGCGGGTTTGTTGATGGTCTTGCAGCAAATCATGGTGGTGTTCCTGCAATCCATTTTCCGCCTCGGAGAGATCACCATCGCGCCCTTTGGTGCGGGATTTACGCAATCCGTCGGGTGGTTTTCTGAAAGTCTCAAGTTCGAGAACGCGCTCGTCGTGTCGCTTTGTGTTTCATACGCCTTTATCCAAGGCAGCCATGTGCGGGTGGACCTTGTTTACGCCGGTGTCAGCCACCGTGTGAAACGCATGATCGACATGTTTGGCGCGCTGTTCTTTATGCTACCCGTGGCGATGCTGACGTGGATGTATGCGTGGTTCTTCCTCTGGCGTCACCTGATCACCCCCAAAGTGTCGGCCTCCGACAAGATTGATCTGATGCTGAAAAAGGCGCGGATCGTGAAATGGAACGTCGAAACCGTGTCCTTTTCGGCCAACGGGTTTAACGGATATTTTCTCTTTAAAGTCCTGATCTTGTCCTTCCTCTGTCTTGTGATTTTGCAAGCGCTCGCGTTCTTCTATCGCTCCTATCTGGAGCTGATCGAAGGTGAAGAGAGTATTGGCAAGTACCTTGATCGTGACACGCTCGGGGAAGGTGAAGAAGTCTACGAGGGAACGCACTAATGAAGGCGCAGGGACAGGGCATGTTGATGTCAGACACGCGGATTACGACCGCAGCCACAAAAACCGCGGCGAAGGAATAGACACATGATTTTCGGACTTGATGGCGTAGAAATCGGCCTCATCATTGTATTCCTCTGCCTGTTCAGCGGAATTCTCACAGGGTTCCCCGTTGCTTTTGCCATCGGCGGGGCGGGGCTTTTGTCCTTTGCGATTATCGCGGCGTTGGACGGTGCGGGCATCCTTGTGCATCAGGCCATTGATACAGGATCGCAAGCCTACCGTGATTTGGTGAATAGCGGGGTCAATCCCGTCAATATTTCGCATTTCAGGTACCCCGATCTGCCCGTCTATCCCGAAGCTCTCTTCCCGGGTGGGTGGGAGCAGGCGATGGATCGCAACCTGTCCTTTATCGTCAACCGGATGAACGAGCGCGTGTTTGCGGGCGCGTCCATCGAGACGCTTTTGGCTGTGTTGATGTTTGTGATGATGGGGATCATCTTGGAGCGCTCCAAGATTGCCAACGATCTCTTGACCACAATGGCCCGCGTTTTTGGCCCGTTGCCCGGTGGTCTGGCCGTGTCGGTTGTGATCGTGGGTGCGTTTCTTGCGGCCTCGACGGGGATCGTCGGAGCGACTGTTGTGACTATGGGGCTGCTGTCCCTGCCAACGATGCTGCGCCACAACTACTCGCCTGAATTGGCGACGGGTGTGATTGCGGCCTCTGGCACATTGGGTCAGATCATTCCGCCGTCCATCGTGATTGTGCTGCTCGGAACGCTTGCGGGCGATCTGTATTCCGCCGCCCAAGAGGCGCGGGCGCAGTCCGTTGGTTGTTCGGATGCGCTGACCTACCTCGGTGAGCCTGCTGTGGTCTCCGTTGGCACCTTGTTCCAAGCGGCGATGTTGCCGGGGATCATGCTTGCGTTCCTCTATGCGGCCTATGCATTCGTCTATGCGATGTTCAATCCGCAAAAGGCCCCGCCTGTGCATCTTGAGCATACATCTCACGACGTTATCCCGCGCCGTGACGCCTTGTTGTGGTTCCTCGCGGTACCTGTGCTGATCATCGGCAGCGTTATCATGTCATCGCAGGTCGGTCTGTCGGGCTCGCAAGTCATCCATGTGAACCAGTTCACCGAGGGTGGGGCTCAGGCGTCCTTGCGCACCAATGTGTCCGAGAGCTGCGAAGCCGCCATGATCGATTTGCACGGCGAAGAGGCATGGGCCACGGCCGTTGCGGAACAAAAAGCCATTGAAGACGCAGGTGGCGCAAAGCTGTCGGTTGAACGCACGGCGGAAGAGATCGAAGCGCTCACACTCGAAGCTGTCGAAACCGCGCCGAAACTCGGTACTGGCTTGCTCGTGGTTATGGCGCTGTTGGGCTTGACCCTCTCTTTGGCGCGCGGTGTTGCGCCAACGGGTGATCCCAAGGGGCTGTTGATCGGTGTCATGGGTATTCTGGCGGTCCTGTTGATCGACGCCACTCTGGTGGGACCGTTGATGAGCCACGGGACGTCGTTCCTGCTGTATCTCATCCCTTTTGCTGCGATTGCCTATGGCATGAAACATGCAGCGATGAACCTCTCCAAAAACGAGTTGTTCCGCGTGGTCTTCCCGCCGCTCGTCTTGATCGTTGCCGTGCTTGGCTCGATCTTGGGCGGTGTGACCAACCCGACGCCCGCGGCGGGCTTGGGGGCAGGTGGGGCGCTGTTGTTGGCGGCTTACCGCAAGCTCGCGGATCAGCACAAAACGAGCAAGATCATCCTCGGTGGGGCCTTTGCGGTAGTCGTCATGATCCTTGTGGGTGCCAACTTTGACCTGCGTATGGGACGCGGCGATGTGCCGTTTGAGGATTGGGTGGCCTATTTGGCCGCTCTGGGCGCGTATTATTATGCGATGTTCGGTATTCTCTACGCCTGCTATGTGCTGTTCAAAGATGGCACACTGGGCATTGTTGTGCGCGAAACGGCGAAAGTGACCTCAATGGTCTTCACCATCCTGATCGGTTCGCAATTGCTTAACCTCGTGGTGATCTCCTTTGGCGGCGAGCATTACATCCAGCAGTTCCTGCGCAGCTTCGACAACGAGTTTACGGTCTTCCTGATCGTGATGGCTGTGCTCTTTGTGTTGGGCTTCGTGCTCGATTTCCTTGAGATCATCTACATCGTGGTGCCCATCGTTGGCCCCGTCATCTACGGCGGCACGATGGACCCGAAATGGGTGACGATCATGATCGCGGTGAACCTTCAGACTTCCTTCCTCACGCCGCCCTTTGGTTTTGCGCTGTTCTATCTGCGCGGTGTGGCACCCAAGGAGGTCACGACGGGTCACATCTATCGCGGCATTATCCCGTTTGTGCTTATTCAGGTTGTGGGTATCGGGACGTTGTGGATGTTCCCGTCGATTGTGACGATTGTCCCCAACCTGATCGGCCACTAAACCCATCACATTACAGATTGGCACGGCCCCGCCTAAATCGCGGGGCCGTTTCTTTTTGACTTGATTTTATATCCGACAAAAACAATAAGAAAAGAAGGGGCGCGCCAAATGCCTCGTTTCGCATAGTAAGCAAAGAGGGTTTTATGTCATTTCAACACAGCCTGTCCGCAGGGGCCGCCACAGTTGGTGCGTTTGATACGTTGCCCGCCGAAGACCGCTTTCTCGTCTCGCTGTTTCGCGGTGTCCCCGAGGCCCGCCGTGACAGTGATGTCGCGCGTATTGCGGGGCAGTTGCTTGCCATGCTGCAATCCCACGGGCGTCGTCCGCTGCTGTCGCATTCGAATGCGTGTAATTGCGTGGGGGCGGATGAGGCGATCTTTGTGCAATTCGTGCGTCTTGCCGCACAGGGGCAGCGCGAAGATGCCACCCTCATGGCGCTCTTGATGATCCGCGCGGAAGTCGCGCCGCTGGCCGTGTCTTTGGCGGAGCAATTGGGTCTGTTGGTGCAGATGCTGGCACGGGTCGATGCGCTACACGTGCCGTATCATTAGAGCTTCAGACCGCAGACAGCGAGCGTCTCAAGTCTCGGACCCGTCTGGAGCGTCCGGTTCAGCGGGGGCATGAAAGACTTCGGGCAGCTCGATCCGCGCCACTTGGCTTGCGATGGGTTCATTGTCGAGCGGATGGAGTTCCGCCGAATAATCCGCATCGGGGGAGAGGGGTTCCCATTCTCCACCGCGATGTACCTCAAGGCCGGAGAAGCGTGCCTTGTAGCCCATTTTCGGTGAACCGGGCACCCAATACCCCAAGTAGACAAAGGGCAATCCTGCCTCGCGGGCGATCTCGATATGATCGAGAATGATATAGGTGCCGATGCTGTCCTTGATGAAGGCGGGATCGTAGAAGGAGTAAACCATCGACAGCCCGTCATCGAGAAGATCGGTCAGGCAGGTCGCCACCAATTCGCGCGGCTGACCGCCCTTTGAGGGGGTGTAATACTCGATCACGCGGGTGCGGATCGGAGTTTCCTCAATCATCGCGGCAAATTCGAACACGTCCATATCGGCCATGCCGCCATCGGCGTGGCGCGTTTCCAGATACTCGCGGAACAGATCGAACTGCGCCTCCGTTGCCCACGGTGCGGTCGAGGCGCGTTTGAGGTAGGCGTTCTTGTTGCTTGCGCGGCGTTGGCTTTTCGATGGTTTGAAATCCGCCACACGGATACGCGCCGACATACAGGCGGCGCAATCGGTACAGGTCGGGCGGTAAAGGACGTTTTGCGAACGCCGAAACCCCTGTTTGGAGAGCGTGTCGTTGAGTTTCTCTGCTGTGTCCCCTTGTAAGGCTGTGAACAGCTTGCGTTCCATACGCCCGTCCAAATAGGGACAGGGTTGCGGAGCCGTCACATAGAACTGTGGCGCAAAGGGCAGAGAGTGACGCATGAGCGAACGATCGTATCTGGGCTAAGGGGCGAAAACTTCGGTCTTATGGTCAGCGTACTCAAAACAAGTCCCAAGGCCAAGCCCCACACTTGCTCAAATCCGAGGCACCTTTTTGCGGTGAGAGCCAAACAGAATAAAAGGCCCGGTGCGCGGAGCATCGGGCCGTGTGATGGTCGGGCGAGCCACAGTGTGCCGCAGAGGCGTTTAGTAGAAGGACGGTTTGTTGATTGCCGCCGTGCCAAGAAGCATATCAGACAGGCCCTGTTTGCGGGCGGTGGTCAGCATCAGTACGATCGACACCACCTGAGCAAAGAAAAAGATGCCCCAGATTGTAAACAGCGTCGTGTGGATCAGCGCGTATTTAAGATCGAACCGCTCGCCTTGCGCAGTGCGAAATTCGATCCCCATCAGCCGCATCCCGAGCGTGGCAGAACCATTTGCAAGGGTTACAACACGGTAGGCGAAGCTCATCACGGTCACGAGAAACGGGAAAAAGAAGATCCCTGTGAAGGCTGTCAGCGGCACGATTAGGGCGGACAGGATCACAATCGCGATCATGTCAAAGATAAAGGCCACAAGGCGCTTGGTCGGCACGCTGTCGTAAAAGGCGGCTTGGGACACGGGGTCTGGCAAGCCCCAGATATCTGTTTCGCTGTGGGTGTTGGGCATTGTTCTGTCTCTCTGGCTCACTCTTGGGTGAGTGTTTTATGTAGGTTTGTCAATTGCCCACCCGCAAGCCCCATAGAGTTGAGGGCTGCGAGTGGGAGGGTCGGGCCACCTCGGGGGACAGGAGGGCGGCCCAACGGTGTCTGTCGGATCGGTGCTTACGCGTCTTCTTTGGCGTTCACATCCGTATCAGTCTCGGAGGTCGCTGTTTTGGCGCGATCATCCATGAACTGATCAAACTCGGCTTTGTCCTTTGCGGCGCGCAGGCGTTCAAGGAAGGCTTCAAAGCTGCCTTGTTCCTCTTCGAGGCGGCGCAGGGTTTCGGCCTTATAGGCGTCAAAGGCAGAGTTGCCCGACGATTTCATGGCGTAGCCCGCATGACGGCGGAAGTTGTGACGTTTGGATTTGTGTTTACAGGCGAACATGTTTTTACCCCAGATCATATATGCGAGAAGTGCGAGGCCCACGGGCCAGACGAAGATGAAGCCGATAACCGTGGCTGCGATCCAGGCGCCTTTGCCTTTATCGTCAAGCCACATTTCGGCGCGGCGCAGCATGTTTGGCGCGGGAGCGGCGGAGTGTGTGGATGCAACGGAGGTCATGTTGGGTCTCTTTCCTTATCGTGTGATGTTAAAGTTAATGTCTTTCACATTACCGATATGGGGAGATGGGGCGTTTGCGACAAGGGGATATGTAAATGTTTTTTACATTAACTTGTTTTATTGTTATTTTTCAAATACTTAATCGGCGATGTTTTTCTCGTCCAAAGCGGGTGGGGCCGTGAATTTGTCCACTTATTGGGTAAAATCACCCGTTTTGGCCCCCGAAATATGCTGTAAATCGGCAGGGGCGATCTCGAATATGTGGCGCGGCGTTCCTGCGGCAGCCCAGACTGTGTCGAATGCCATCAGGCGTGGATCAAAGAAGCTGTGCGGCGGTGACAGGTGCCCCACGGGCGAGACGCCGCCAATGGCAAAGCCTGTCACGGCGCGCACGGTTTTCCCATCGGCCCGCCCCAATGGCTCGCCCACGAGCTGCGCGGCCTTGTCCGCATCCACCATATTGCCGCCTGCGGTGACAAAGAGATAGATGGTGCCGCTGTCCGCGCCTTGGAAAATGATCGACTTGGCGATTTGATCGAGCGCGCAACCTGCTTGCTCTGCGGCTTGCGCGGCGGTGCGGGTCTCGCCATCCATCTCCAGAATGGACGCGGATAGCCCTGCGTCGGTGAGGGCTTGGGTGACGCGTTTAAGGCTTTTGGACATCGGACTCTCTTTGAGGGCAATCGGTTGCGCAAACCTGCCATCCGATTTGATCTTGCACAAGACCGCTGCACATCGTTTGACTACAGTGACGCAAAAGAAGTGAGGCCTCATGTCAACAGTATCCCGTATCACCCGTCTTCCACGCGCCTTTGAGGCTGACCGTGGCGCTGATGCCTGTGCCGCTGTGCCTGCGCTGACGGGCGATTTGGCGCGGCTTGTAGACGGGGCGGCGGGGTCGGCGCCTTATTTGCACGGCTTGGTGTTGCGCGAAACCGAGTGGCTCCCTGCGGCACTGGAGGCGCCTGAACAGGCGGTCAAAGACGAGTTGGCCCGTATCTTGGCGCTGCCCTTTGACAAGATCGACGACGGGCTGCGTCAGGCCAAACGGCGTATCGCGCTGATCGCAGCGCTATGTGACCTTGGCGGCATATGGGCGCTGCATGAGGTCACGGGCGCGCTGACCGATCTGGCCGACGCTGCCACGCATGTCGCTCTACGCGCTCATATCGCCCGTGAGATCACCCGTGGCAAAGTGCCCGGACAGGGTGAGGACGACATCGAAACCTGCGGCGGTGTTGTGGCGCTTGCTATGGGCAAGCACGGGGCAGGGGAATTGAACTATTCCTCCGATATCGACCTGATCTGCCTGTTTGACGAGACGCGCTTTGACTGCTCCGATCAAATGGAGGCCCGTGCCGCCTATATTCGCGCCACGCGCAAGGCGATGGCATCCTTGTCCGACCTGACGGGCGAGGGCTACGTGTTCCGGACCGACCTGCGTTTGCGGCCAGATCCTTCGGTGACGCCCGTGTGTTTCGCGATGGATGCAGCGGAGCGCTATTATGAAAGCGTGGGTCGTACATGGGAGCGTGCCGCCTATATCAAGGCGCGGGCGGCGGCGGGGGATGTGGAGGCGGGAGAGCGGTTCCTCACCCATCTGACCCCCTTCGTATGGCGCAGGCATCTCGATTTCCACGCCATCCAAGAGACCCATGATATGCGGCTGAAAATCCGCGAGCACAAAGGGCTCGGTGGTGCGTTCACGCTTGAAGGCCACAACATGAAACTGGGGCTAGGCGGCATTCGCGAGATCGAGTTTTTTGCTCAGACCCGTCAGTTGATCGCAGGCGGGCGCGATCCTGCGTTGCGGATGCGCGGCACGGTGGAGGCGCTTACGGCCTTGTCGGAAAAGGGGTGGGTCGAAGAGGGTATTGAGCGCACGTTGATCGACGATTACACCGCTCACCGTGAGGTCGAACATAGGTTGCAAATGCTGCGCGACCAACAGACCCATAGCTTGCCGACAACGCCCGAGGAGTTTGACCGTCTGGCGGCTCTTATGGGCACCGATACGGACGCAATGCGGGCCGAGATCACCGCGCGGTGTGAGCGGGTGCATGATCTCACAGAGGAGTTTTTTGCCCCCGCCGACGTGGCCAAAGCCCCCGAATTGTCACAAGAATTGCGCGAGATCACTGCGCGGTGGTCCACCTATCCGTCCCTGCGCTCAGAGCGGGCGCAGACCATTTTCAGCCGTCTTCAACCCGACCTCTTGGCGCGGGTGCAAAAACTGGATCGCCCCGCCGAAGCCCTCACGCATTTTGACGGCTTCCTGAAACAACTGCCCGCAGGGGTTCAGGTGTTTTCGCTGTTCGAGGCCAATCCGCCGCTGATTGATCTGTTCCTCGATATTGTGTCTGTCGCGCCGCATCTGGCGCAATACCTGTCGCGCAACGCTTCGGTTCTGGACGCGGTTATCGGCGGGGATTTCTTTGCGCCGTGGCCCGAACAAGAGGTGTTGGAAGCGGAGCTTACGCGTCAGTTGGCACGGATCGACGACTACGAGGGGCAGCTTGATGCCTCGCGTCGCTGGGCCAAGGAATGGCACTTTCGTATAGGGGTTCATCAGTTGCGCGGCTTGATCTCCGCTGATGAAGCGGGCGGTCAATATGCCGCTTTGGCGCGGGCTTCGGTGGCCGCCCTCTATCCTTTCGTGGTGGCGGAATTTGCGCGTAAACACGGGGAGGCGCCCGGGCGCGGCGCGATGGTTTTGGGCATGGGCTCGCTTGGCGCAGGGCGTCTGACGGCGGCGTCCGATCTGGATATGATCGTGATTTATGATGCCGATGGTGTTGATGCGTCAGAGGGGCGACGGCCTTTGCAATCAAGGACTTATTACGCCCGCTTCACGCAAGCCCTTATCACGGCAATCACCGCGCAAACCGCCGAAGGGCGGCTCTATGAGGTGGACATGCGCCTGCGCCCATCAGGCAAGCAAGGCCCCGTGGCCACCTCGCTTGAGGCGTTCAAAACCTATCAAGACACCCAAGCATGGGTCTGGGAGCATCTTGCCATGACCCGTGCCACACCTGTTGCGGGGGATGCGGGGTTGATGGCGGATGTCGAGGCGTTTCGCAGAGGTCTTTTGGCCGCGCCCAAGGATGAGGCGAAAATTCGTGGCGAGACACAGGACATGCGTCGTCGCTTGGCTGAGGCCAAACCTGGCTCGACGTGGGACCCTAAAAACGGTCGCGGGCGGATGATGGATATCGAATTGGTCGCCGAAGCGGCGGCGCTGTTGTCAGGCGCTCCCGACCAAAACATCTATGCGCAACTCAAGGCAGGGGCGGCATATGGCTGGCTGACCGAGGATGAGGCCTCTGCCCTTTGCGAGGCCTACCGCATGACATGGCGGTTGCAGTCTGCAGCGCGGTTGCTGACGGGGGAGACGCTAGACATGGAGGCCGTGGGCGAGGGCGGTCGCGCGTTTTTGTGCCGTTCTAACGGAGTTGAAACGGTGGAGGAGCTTGCAGGGGCAATTGATGTCACCACTCGTGCCGCTGCCGTGATGCTTGACGCGATCCTTGAGCGGTCCGCGCCATAGGTGGCGCTCCCTTGCCTCGGCTGCCATGTCGCACTATGCCGAGCAGGTAAAGAGAAAGCTGTGCCATGACTGATTTCGCGCCCGCCCCCCCATCCGACCCGATTGTGGTCGATCCGAATCTCGATCCAGGCGGGTTGATCCGCGAGTCTTATCACATTGAGGGCTTGAGCCTCGTTGAGGCGCGGTCGATCTTTCTCGATTGGGCGATTAAACTGGACCCTAAACTGGACCCTGCAATCGCTATTCGCCGTCTGTTGGCTGTCTATGCGGGGCGCGGCATGGCAGATCATCCGATGACGCAGGTGCTCACCGACGGATTGGGCAAGCTGCAAGGCCCGCAGGGGCGGCGCGGCGGCTCACGGGCGCGGCGCGGCGTTTAATCTTACAATTGTGCGCATGTATAATGGTGCAATTAACTGGTGCGAAAGGGTTTGACGTGATCTTGCCCCTTGTCTGAGAGCAAGGGGGCCCGTGACATGAAGATCAAACGCATCAACGGGATGTTCACAATCGCCACGCAGCTCGAGTTGAGCAAAATCGCTCGCTTGGCCGAGCAGGGCTATAAAACCATCATTTGCAACCGCCCTGATGGCGAAAGCATGGATCAACCGCAATTTTCGGAGATCGAAGCCGAGGCGCAGCGTGTCGGCATGAGGGTGTGCTATATCCCCATCAAACGGTCTGGTCCGACGCCGACAAATCACGCGGATTTTGCTAAGGCCATCGACACTCTCCCGCATCCGACAGTGGCATATTGCAGTTCGGGCGCGCGGGCGGCGTTGATGTGGACGCTGTTCGATCAGAGCCGCAACGGAGGCAATGCACATGGGTCCGAGCGCCGCGTTGGTGCTGTTCGGGCGGGTGCGCTTGCGCCAAACCTGCCTCCGCAGTCAGTGCCTTCATTGTCGAAAGCCACGCAACTGTCGTCTGTTTTGGCGGGTGAAACCGATATTCCCAAAGCGGGAACGCAGGTGTTGAAAATCGGTTAGGGCCAATAAGCCGGAGAGATGTCGCGCGGACGGGCAAGGCGTTTCAAAACCGAAAACGGGCACCCGTGAGTGCCCGTTGGTGTTTGGTCTTATTGGTTTGATTGATGGATCAGCGCGACAGGCTCGCGGCCTCGCGGGCCAATTCCTCAATCGCTTTCCAATCGCCTTTGACCACCAGATCGGAGGGGGCAACCCACGAGCCGCCAACGCAGAGCGTGTTGGGCAGGCTCAGGTAGTCATTCGCGTTCTTGAGCGAAATGCCACCTGTGGGGCAGAATTTCATCTGCGGCAGCGGCGCACCGATGCCTTTGAGTGCGGGCGCGCCACCATTGGCTTCGGCGGGGAAGAACTTGGCAACCGTATAGCCGCGCTCAAGCAGGCGCATCACGTCTGATGCTGTGCTTGTGCCCGCCAGAAGTGGCAGGTCGGCGGCTTCGCATGCGTCCAAAAGCGTGTCTGTGGCTCCGGGAGAAACACCGAATGTCGCGCCTGCCTCAACAGCCGCTTTGACATCGGCAGGGGTCAACAGGGTGCCCGCACCAACAACGCCGCCTTCAACCTTTGCCATCTCGCGGATCACGTCGAGCGCGCAAGGCGTGCGCAATGTGACCTCAAGAGCAGGCAGGCCGCCGGCAATCAACGCCTCGGCGAGTGGGCGGGCGTGGGCCACATCGTTGACCACGAGAACGGGAACAACGGGGGCGAGGGCGCAGACTTCTGCGGTTTTCTTGCTGGCTTCCTGCGGCGTCATGGGATGTCCTTTCGCGCGAATGGGGGGTTGTTAGCCCTAACAACCCCAAAGGGGCGGCAGCGTCAAGGGTCAAGAGATCGCACCGACAGGCGGCCCTCACAGGATGGAGGCCGCACCTTCGGTGGCGTTGCCCGCATTCTGGCGGAAAATCTCGAACAATTCGCGCCCGATGCCGAATGCGTTGGCGGACATGTCTGCGGTGGCAGGCTCGCGGGCGTCAAAACCCTCTTCGAGCACCTCGAGCGTGCCGGCTTCGGCATCGACACGCACCATGTCGCCATCGCGCACTTTGGCAATCGCGCCGCCTGTGAGCGCCTCGGGCGAGACGTGGATGCAGGCGGGCACCTTGCCCGATGCGCCCGACATGCGCCCGTCGGTGACAAGCGCCACTTTCAAGCCGCGATCCTGAAGAACGGCGAGGGTCGGGGTGAGGGAGTGCAATTCGGGCATCCCGTTGGCGCGTGGGCCTTGGAAGCGGACGATCACCACCGTGTCTTCGGTGAATTCGCCTGCTTGGAATGCCACTTTGACGTCCTTTTGGTCGTGGAACACGCGGGCTTTTGCTTCGACGATGCGCCGCTCTGGGGCCACAGCCGAGACCTTCATCACGCCGCGTCCGATGTTGCCTTTAAGCTCTTTAAGGCCACCCGATTTTTGGAACGCATCCACAACAGGGCGCAGGATTTTGTCGTTGAGGCTCTCTTTGGTGCCATCCACGAACACAACCTCGTCGTTGATGAGTTTCGGCTCTTTGGTGTAAAGGCCAAGCCCGTCGCCCGCGATGGTTTTCACATCTTCATGCAAGAGACCCGCACCCAACAGCTCGCCAATCATATAGCCAAGTCCGCCTGCCGCGTGGAAGTGGTTCACATCGGCCAGACCGTTTGGATAGACCTTGGCCATGAGCGGCGTGACTTCGGAAATGTCGGAGAAATCTTGCAGGTCGATGATAATCCCCGCAGCGCGCGCCATCGCGGGCAGGTGCAGCACGAGGTTGGTCGAGCCGCCCGTCGCCATCAGGCCGACGAGGCCGTTTACAAAGGCTTTCTCGTCAAGGATGTGACCCGCTGGACGGAAGTCATTGCCAAGGGCGGTGATTTCCATCGCGCGTTTTGCCGCCGCTTTGGTCAGCGCGTCGCGCAGATCGGTTTCGGGGTTTACAAAGGATGCTCCGGGCAGGTGCAGCCCCATGATCTCCATCAGCATTTGGTTGGTGTTGGCCGTGCCGTAGAAGGTGCAGGTGCCAATGCCATGATAAGAGGCCATCTCGGCCTCCATCAGCTTGTCGCGGCCCACTTCGCCCGTGGCAAACTGTTGGCGCACTTTCGATTTTTCGTCATTGGGCAGGCCCGAGGCCATTGGCCCCGCGGGTACAAATACCGAGGGGATGTGGCCGAAGGTAGCGGCGGCCATCACCAATCCGGGGACGATTTTATCGCACACGCCAAGATAGAGCGCGGCGTCAAAGCAGTTGTGCGACAGGCCGACACTTGCGGCCAAGGCAATGGTGTCACGCGAAAAAAGCGACAATTCCATGCCGGGTTGGCCTTGGGTGACGCCATCACACATGGCGGGCACACCACCTGCGACCTGAGCGGTGCCGCCTGCTTCGCGGGCTGCGGCGCGGATCAGATCGGGGAAGCGCTCGAAAGGTTTATGCGCTGACAGCATATCGTTGTAGGCGGTGATGATGCCGAGGTTGGGGGCGCGTCCGCCCGCCAGTGACGCTTTGTCCTCACCCATTGCGGCATAGGCGTGGGCTTGGTTGCCGCAGGTGAGGTGCGCTCGCACAGGTCCGTCCTCGGCCGCTTGGGTCATCCGCGCGAGATAGGCCTCGCGGGTTGGACGGGAACGATCGATGATACGTTGGGTGACTGCTGCGATTGTTGCGTTGAGCGACATGACGTGGCCTTTATGTGCTTTGGGTGTGGGTCGGATCACGGATGCGCACCTGAGAACGGTGAGGCGTGCGAGGCAGGGCGCTGAGATCCTCGTTTGCCCGAGTTTAACACGACAACGCACAATTTGTTAGCGCTAAACTGTCGCGTGTTAGCGCTAACTACTTGGGCGAATCCGAAATGTCCACCCATTTGAAACCCCAAAGGCGCAGGTTTTTTCGTTGGTGTGTGGAGAAGGTTTGCGTTTTGTCGGGGAGTGATGCTGCAGGTGCATAACGGGCATTCGGAACGGTCAGTGGTTATGTCAGATTGCGTGACCTATATTGAACTCAACGGACAAGACGGGATGACGCAAAAGACCCCGCAACAGTCCACATTGAAACAGAGTACCAAAGAGGATTATCCCAATGGACGACCGCACATACGTATCTTTCGCTGACATCGAAGCCCGCGCACACGCGCTCCGCGCAGAAGCCGCTCGCGACATGGGCAAATCTATTGCTGCATGGTTCCGCGCCCGTTTCGCGTCCAAAACCACAGTTGACGGCAAACTGGCCTAAGTCTCTGTTGCGACCCAGACCTGTTGAGTTGGTAAAAATGATAGCGGAATAGGGCAGAGCCCCCTTTCGCAGGTTGATAGACAAAGATAAGAGGGTTGCATGACGCATCCCTCTTCTTCTTTTTCCACCATTCGTCTCAAGCCCAAATCAAACGCGCGTGCCATTCGGCACGGTGCCCCTTGGGTCTATGACAACGAATTGGTGATGGACCGCCGCACAAAAGCCATCCCCGCGGGCACGATTGCCCGTCTTGAGGATGAAGAGCGCCGGTTTCTTGCCCTTGTGGCCGTAAACCCGAATTCGCGCATTGTGGCGCGGGTTCTTGATCGCGATCCTGACGCGCAGATCGACCAAGCGTGGTTCGAATCCCGTCTGACCGCTGCCCTCGTACATCGTGAAACGCTGTTCGATCAGCCGTTCTACCGTTTGGTCCACGCCGAGGCCGATGGCCTGCCTGGTGTGGTGATTGATCGGTTTGGCGATACGGTGGTGGTGCAACCCAATGCCGCGTGGGCCGATGTGATGATCGAGACCTTGTGTGCGGCCCTCGCCAAAGTCGCGGGTCTGAGCACGGTTGTGATGAACGGCACAGGCCGCGCGCGGTCCCTTGAAGGGTTGGAGGAGAAAACCGACATCCTTATGGGTGAGGCTCCTGAGCCGATTGCCGTGCCGATGAACGGGGCCACCTATATGGCCGACATCATGGGCGGTCAGAAAACCGGCCTATTCTATGATCAACGTCCCAATCACGCCTTCACCCAACGCCTCGTCAAAGGCAAGCGCGTCCTTGACGTGTTCTCCCATGTGGGCGGGTTTGCCTTGGCGTCGCTATCTAGTGGCGCGACACAGGCCGTTGCTGTTGATAGTTCTGCCTCTGCACTGGCCTTGGCCGAGCAGGGCGCCGCAGAAATGGGCGCGTCCGACCGCCTGATCATTCGCAAGGGCGACGCCTTTGACATGATGGCCGCACTGCGCGAAGAGGGTGAGTTGTTTGACGTGGTGATCTGTGATCCGCCTGCCTTTGCTCCATCGAAAAACACGCTTGAAAAGGGCTTGCGGGCCTATGAGCGCGTAGCGCGTATGGCGGCCCCCTTGGTCAAAGAGGGCGGATATTTGGGACTGTGTTCGTGTTCGCACGCCGCCGATCTGGAGAAATTCCGCTCCGCATGTAACCGTGGCATTGGCCGCGCGGCCCGTTCCGCGCAACTGATCCACACGGGCTTTGCCGGTGCCGATCACCCGTTGATGCCGCAACTGGCGGAAAGCGGATATCTCAAGGCGCTCTTTTATCGGCTGATGCCGTGAAAGTTTTGCTCGACGCTTGCGTGCTTTACCCCACGGTGATGCGCGAAGTGTTGTTGGCTGTTGCGGCCAAAGGGCATTTCACTCCCCTTTGGTCGGACCGCATTTTGGAAGAATGGGCGCGTGCCGCCCGCAAAATCGGCCCCACGGGCGAGGCGCAAGCCCGCGCCGAAGTGGCTTTGGTCCGTGCGGCATGGCCCAAGGCCAGCGTATCGGATTATCAGGGTATTGAGCGGCGTTTGTACCTGAGTGATGAAAACGACATTCACGTGCTCGCGGCGGCTGTCAAAGGCAACGCAGACGTGCTTATCACCATGAATGCCAAGGATTTTCCTCGTCACGTCCTCGCTGAAGAGGGGCTGACACGTCGTGACCCCGATGGGTTCTTGTGGGAAATCTGGAGCCATCATCCTGAGGACGTGGCCCAAGCGGTCGAGGCTGTGCGCCAAACCGCTGAAACCCTCTCAGGGCAGCCGTGGGAGATGCGCGCATTGCTTAAAAAGGCGCGACTGCCCAAACTTGGCAAGGCGCTCGGCGCTTAAGTCCTATGACTGGCTCCACTTGGCCTCATTGGCTTCGATCGCCTTGATGCGGTCGTCGGATTTTGGGTGGCTTGTGAACCATGCAGGTGTTTTCGCACCTCGCGCACCTGTCAGCGTGTTCAACTTCACAAAGAGCGATTTTTGCGGTGCGGTGCCAAACCCCGCTTTGATCATCAGCGCCGAGGCATAGGCGTCGGCCTCATATTCGTCTTGCCGCGACAGGCGGGCGGACAGGAGCGATGCCACAGCATTTGCGATGTAGGTGCCAATGCCAGGGAGGAACCGTCCCAACACCATCGCCAGTGCCGTGCGGATCGCGTTTTGGCCTGTAAAGTCGATCATGCGACGACGCGAATGGCCCAAGGCGACGTGGCCCAACTCATGCGCAATGACGGATGCCATTTCTTCCGCAGTGATCTCGCCTTGACGGAATTTTTGGTAAAACCCGCGGGTGATGAATACACGTCCATCGGGAGCAGCTAATCCGTTGACGGGTTCAATATCGTAGAGGTGGACTTTGACCTTCGGGATGTCGAGCGCCTCGGCCAAGCGGGCAAAAACGGGGCGCAGTTGCGCATCGGCCAGTTCGGCGGATTTCTCGTTCAACTCACGCGTCGTGCGCCAGACCGAAAACCGGTACATGACGAGCGCATAGAGGATGGCCAAGAGGATCGGTGTGAATTTCAACATATGTTGAATATGGGGGCAGGGCGGGTCAGAGAAAAGGGGCGTTTCACTGGCGTTTGATTTTTTGCGCTTTTAGAACGCCTTTGGCCCAGAACAGTGCGGCTGCGGCGACAACTGTTGCCACCAAGAGGCCGATGACATCGGACATCAGCGTGCTGACCTCGGAGATGTTGTTGGCAAAGGCATACCCCGTCCAGACATAGGCGTTGACCCAGATAAATTCACCCAGAATGTCGGCCACGGTAAAGCGTGCCCACGGCAGTCGGGCAGCGCCCGAGGCGATGTTCACATATGGCCCTAGCGGTGCAACAGCCCATGTCGAGAAAAACACCCCAACGCCGCCGCGCCGCGCGACAAGTGCTTCTGCGCGGGCAATAACCGCCCTGCGAGCTGGCGAACGGGCGCCTAAACGCGCCAGAACCCGTGCGCCACCCGTGCGACCGATAAAGAACCCCGCTTGATCGCCCATAACCGCCCCCGCAAAGGTGGCTATGATGAGCGGAGCAATGTCGATATCGCCCGACGCGGCCAAGGCCCCTGCGGCGAGCATCATCAACGAGGTCGGGATCGGGATCAGCAGGCACGACAGGAAGGACGAAATCATCACGCCCCATACGCCGTAGGCCGTGACAGCCGCAAAGATGCTATCGGTCATTGGCGCTCCCGTTATTGCCCGCATTGCGGTCGGCATGAAAGGCAGTAACGGCGGCTTGGGCGGCGGCAATCACATCGGTGATCGGCACATTGCGATAAGTTGCAATCTCATCCAGACTCATGCGCCCTGCGGGAGGCGGAATCGGCGCGTCAACGGCGTCCAAAATTACCTCGTGCGGCACATTGAAGGCATGTGAAATAAATCCAGGTGTCATCCACGCCTCAATGTCTTTTTCGTGATGATCGCTATTGTGCCATAGCAGCATCGCGACCGAGAGACGGATGACGAAAAACAGCGCAAGCACCGATGCGCCGATCAGGGCGGTGGTGGCAAGCGGGGCAGCGGCCCAGAGGCGTTTGATCTGTGTTATCATGGCGTCGGGTGTCTCATATACAGGTTCAACGTGAGCCTAACGCAGTTCCGTCGCCACTGGCACCCGTTTGTCGCTATTTTCCAAGCAATTTGAAGCCGCGCTCCAACCCGTCGAGCGTCATCGGCACCATACGGTCCTCAAAAATGTCGCGGATCATGTCGATGGATTCGGTGTAGGTCCAATGGCGTTCGGGCACAGGGTTGAGCCATAGATGGTCGGGCCACGTCTCGCGGGCCCGTGCAAGCCATTTAGCACCGGCCTCTTCGTTCCAGTGTTCATTGGCCCCGCCAGGCAGGACGATCTCGTAAGGGGACATTGAGGCATCGCCCACAAAGATCACTTTGTAGTCGCGCCCGAAGGTGTTGAAAATCTCTTGGGTGGGGGTCTGCTCCGACCACCGTCGCGCATTGTCGCGCCACACGCCCTCGTACAGGCAGTTGTGAAAATAGAAATACTCAAGGTGTTTGAACTCTGCGCGGGCAGCGGAAAACAACTCCTCGACCACTTTGATATGACCATCCATCGAGCCGCCGACATCGAAGAACATCAGCACTTTCACAGCGTTGCGCCGCTCGGGGCGGGTTTTCACGTCGAGATAGCCGTGTTCGGCGGTGGCGCGAATGGTGCCGTCGAGGTCAAGCTCCTCATGCGCCCCGTCACGTGCCCATTTGCGCAGGCGTTTCATCGCCATTTTGATGTTGCGGGTGCCAAGCTCGACGTTGTCATCAAGGTTCTTGAAGTCGCGCTTGTCCCAGACCTTGACCGCGCGACCGTGGCGGGAGCGGTCTTGGCCGATGCGGATGCCCTCCGGGTTGGAGCCAAAGGCGCCAAAAGGTGAGGTGCCAGCTGTGCCGACCCATTTGCTACCGCCCTGATGGCGGCCGCTTTGTTCTTTGAGGCGCTGTTTGAGCGTCTCCATCAGCTTGTCGAAACCGCCCAAACGCTCGATTTCGTCGCGTTCTTGCGGGGAGAGAAATTTCTCTGCTTCACGGCGCAGCCAGTCTTCCGGCAGATCAACGGCATTTAAGATGTCGTCTGAACTTAGGCTTTCAAGTCCTTTAAAGGCCTCGGAAAAAGCGCGGTCGAATTTATCAAGGTGTCGCTCGTCTTTGACCATTGCAGCGCGGGAGAAATGGTAAAACCCGTCGATGTCATAGGTCACAAGTCCCGCCTGCATCCCCTCCAGAAACGCGAGGTATTCGCGCAGGCTGACGGGAATGCCTTCGCGCCGCAGTCGCTCGAAGAACGGCAGGAACATCGCGTGCGGCCTTTACAGGAGCCGCTCGAGAAGCACGGTGATAATCAGGCCGACAACGGAAAAGGCCAGACAATAGGCCGCTGCATATTGCAGCTTGTCCAAGCGGTCGCCTTGACGTTTGGCGGCGGTGCGCCATCCCAGAATGGCCCCGATCAGGAAAAAAGCGATTACGATCATGTCTTGCTCCTTGTTGAGCGTGTCTTGGTCCATGTGCGCAGATGTTAGCGCGCGAGGGCCTGTATGTCGGCGATATGTGCATATACATCGCGGTCCGATCCAAACCCATACCGTGCCCATCCCAAACTGTCGAGACGCACCGCTTGGGCCTCACCCGCCCGTCCTATCCGCAACAAGGCTTCGGCTTTGGTAAGCATCAGAGATGACAACAGGGCTGCGTTCTGAGCGCGGGTGGCGGTTGCTATGGCGGGATCGAGGTCGGCCAAGGCGCTTGGATAATCGCCGCGTACCAGATCAATGGCCGCCAGATGCAACGTCGCGTGGGCGGCCGCGATCTCTGTGAGCGACGAGCCAGCAAAGAGGCGGCGGGCCTGTTCGAGATTGGCGCGTGCTGCCTCGGTGTTCTGACCTTGTTGCAACCGTCCGAGCAGGAAATAGGATAGCCCCGCGCGATTATCGCTCCATCCACGGTTTTGGGCGATGGCCACGGCACGGGTGGCCGCAGCACGACGGGCGGACAGTGCACCGCCGTCCATCGCACGGGTCACGTTGGCGATCCAGTCATGGGGGGTGGTGTCGACACGGGCTAAACCTCCGCTGCGCCCTGCGGGGTTGAGACGGTCAAGCAGCGGAACGATCAGGGCGGCGACCTGTTCGCGCGTCAGACCAGAGCGCAATTCGGGCGCATAGGTGGCGCGCAGCATCAGCATGTCGAACCCTGTCAGGACGGAGTGAATGTTGTCGTCGTTGAATACACTGTCGGGCAGGCGAAAGAGGTCGTTGAGGGGGCCGAGCGCTTGGGCCAGTTCCTCGTGCAGGCAATCGCGCACGTCCTGCGGTGTGCCGCCAGTGGGGATGAAGATCGCAGCACGGGTGCGTGTGCGCACGGTGGTCCACGACGCGGCGCGGGCGGCGCGAAATTCGGCCCAACTCGACACATCTGCGGCGGCGATACAGGCGGTGTTGGGCGCGCGTTTGCGGAATGCGGCAGCGGGCACCAACTCAATGGTGATCGCGGCTGGCGATGTGCGCGGCACGAGGGCGATGTCCAGACCTGCCTCGCGTTTGAGACGGTCGAGCAAGTCGCCCAGATCGGCGTTGAGGGTTGTGGGCACCTGTGCGCCGACAACGCGGACCGAAATTGGCCCCTCAAAGCGCGAGAATACAGGTAATGTGGCTCCCGTCTCCAAACGGAATGACAGATCCATGAAATCCTGCGCCATCTGGACATTAGAGCGGCGTGGCGTTGTCTTTGTCGCAGTGGTGAAGCGCTTCATCGGCGGCAGTTCGATGCGTTGGGCGCTGACCGTGAGCAGCTCGGGAGTGCTGTCCTCGCGAGGCGCGCGCATCTCGGGTGCGCCACAGGCCACGAGCGCAAGCAGGCCCAGACCGAGGGCAATCCTGCGCGGGTGGCGCGAACGCGAGGGGGCGGGACGCGGGAGAGATGGGGTCAGGGACATGCTCGGCCTCTTTTGGGCGGTTTTTATGAGTGTAGCAAAGCCGCAGGGATAAAGACCAGTGCGTTCACTTGTCTCAGGCAAGAACGGCCAAGGACACAACCGACAGGATCGAGGTCCAGATGATCACGGGCGCAATCGCATCGGTGCGTATACCGTGCAGCATGGCGAGCGAAAAGGCCATCGCGCCTGACGGACCTGCGGCACCAAGGATAAAGAGCGTGTGCCATTGCTCGGTGACAGCGGGAAAGGCGGTGAGTGCTGCGAAGACTGCGAGCGGAAAGCCGAACAGTTTGAGCGCACTCATCGCCGTCACCGTTGGAGAGGGAAGGAGGGAATGACCTGAAAGGATCACTCCAAGAGCAAATAGTGTCAACGGGGCAGCGGCGGGGCCTGCAAAGTGCATGGCGGTGAGCAGGGGGACGGGGACGCTAATGTTCGCAACATTGACCACAATGCCAATCACAATCGCCAAAAGAACGGGGTTAAGGGAGATGCGTTTGAGCGAGGCCACCGCGGAGGTTCCTCCCGCCATCACATCGGTGGTGATGATGAAAAAGGCGAAAGAGAACAAAGAGAACGCCGTGTCCCACGCTACAATGGCTTTTATCGGTAGTGAGCCGCCTCCCTCGCCATAGATCAGGATCGAAATGGGCAGG
This sequence comes from Celeribacter sp., assembly GCF_048266405.1. Lineage (GTDB taxonomy): Bacteria > Pseudomonadota > Alphaproteobacteria > Rhodobacterales > Rhodobacteraceae > Celeribacter. The sequence goes on along the minus strand of NZ_JBLWZO010000001.1, from coordinate 259,755 downwards.
ATATACAAAAGCGAGTTTACGAAAATAACCGTCATGCCCAAGAGCCACGCCTCTAGGTGGTCACGTTTGAACACATGGAGAGCCACAAGATAGCTGACGACAAACAGCACCGCCTGACACAGGGCATAAAGCGCCATCGTCCTGAAATCGAACTCCGCTATGGAGAGCGCGGCGATCAATGGAAAGATCAATGCGGGTTGCAGCACGATAAAGGCCACACGGTTGACCGCGCGGGCCTCATCAAAGCTGACCTTGTTCAGACGTCCCAACACAAACCCGAGGGCAAGCATGGAAAAGACGGGGAGGATATCGTGGGTTAGGACATGGAGCATCAGGTGGTCCGCACATATTTGATGAAAGAGGTTTTGGCACCGATACGGTCGTAGAGGGCGCGGGCGGTGTGGTTGAACTCTTGCGTCATCCAATAGACGCTGGGCGTGCCATTGGCATCCGCCGCGCCATATACGGCCTCAATGAGAGCGCGGGCCGCCCCTTTGCCGCGAGCCGCCTCGGACACAAAGAGGTCTTGGAGATAGCACACATCGCCTGCCTGCCAGTTGTGTGCATGGAAGATGTAATGGACAAAGCCCACAACCACGCCGTCCAACTCGGCGACGAAGGCCCCGCGCTCTAGGGCCTCGGGGGCGGTGAGCCGTGTAAAGGTGGCATCCGTGACGGCTTGTTCGACGGTGCTTTCATAGAACGACAAATACCCTGCCCATAAGGTTTCCCATGCGACGCGGTCGGCCGTCGTGAGAGGGTGGATCAAAAGCATTAGCGTTGTCCCCGCGCCATAAAGGCGAGGCGTTCAAACAAAGCGACGTCTTGTTCGTTCTTAAGCAGTGCGCCGTGAAGTTTGGGCAGGGCGTTGACCCCGTCACGTTTGAGATCCTCTGGGGTGAGGTCTTCGGCCAAGAGCAATTTGAGCCAATCGAGCACTTCGGAGGTAGATGGTTTTTTCTTGAGCCCTTGGGTGTCGCGAATCTCGTAGAACTGGGTGAGGGCCGTGGCCAAAAGGCGTTCTTTGATCTGTGGGAAATGCACGTTGACGATTTGGCGCATCACGGCCTCATCGGGGAAGCGGATGTAGTGAAAGAAACAGCGGCGCAAAAATGCGTCTGGCAATTCTTTCTCGTTGTTAGAGGTGATGATGATGACGGGGCGATGCTTGGCCCGCACCATCTCGCCCGTCTCGTAGACGTGGAATTCCATCTTGTCGAGTTCTTGGAGTAGGTCGTTCGGAAACTCGATGTCGGCTTTGTCGATCTCGTCGATGAGCAAAACCACGCGCTCGTCGCTCTCGAAGGCCTGCCAGAGTTTGCCCTTGCGGATGTAGTTGGAGATATCGGCAACCCGTGGATCACCCAACTGGCTGTCGCGCAGGCGGGAGACGGCATCGTAGTCGTACAAGCCCTGTTGGGCGCGTGTGGAGGATTTGATCGACCATTCGACCATCTTAAGGCCGAGCGCATCGGCCACTTGGCGGGCCAATTCGGTTTTCCCTGTCCCAGGTTCGCCCTTTACCAGCAACGGTCGTTCCAACGCGATTGCGGCATTGACGGCAACGGTGAGGTCAGGCGGGGCGACATAGCGGTCGGTCGAGGTGAATTTCATCTGGGAAGGGCGCCTTAGAGAGTTGGTTTGCGGAAACAATTCGGATGTGATCATACCATTGGAGCACAAAGCTACAATCGTGCTGACTTCGTGTAGTGACAACCCCAATAAAAGAGGGTAAACGAACGGCGATTAGGAGGTAGCTGGATGACAAATGAGCACAATGAGGCTGTCGCTGGCGATAAAGAGGTAACTAAAATGAAGGCTGAGATTTTCTTGCCTGATGACTATCGTCCCGCCGAGGACGAACCATTTATGAATGACCGCCAACTCGAATATTTTCGTCGCAAACTCGAAGCGTGGCGTTCTGAACTTCTTGATGATGGCCGTCACACAATCGAAGGATTGCAGGATGGCACGCGTAACATTCCCGATGTAGCTGACCGAGCGTCCGAGGAAACCGACCGTGCGTTGGAACTGCGGACACGTGACCGTCAGCGCAAATTAGTGAGCAAAATCGAAGCCGCTTTGCGCCGCATCGAAGATGGCGAATTCGGCTATTGTGAAAAAACGGGTGAGCCTATTTCACTCAAACGACTGGATGCACGCCCCATTGCGACCATGACGCTTGAGGCACAAGAGCGCCACGAGCGCCGCGAGAAAGTCCATCGCGACACCTAAAGCGGCAATTCGTCCGGCTGACATTGATATAAGATTATGACAAACACCGGAGCAGGGCTTCGGTGTTTTTCGTTTGGGCGAGGGCATGAGGTTGAGGCCGCAATGCAAAGGAGACTTGGGATGCTGATCGGTCAAAATATCGCAGTGCTGGGCGCAGGTGTCGCGGGTTTGGCGACTGCACGAGCCTTGGCAATGCGCGGCGCACAAGTCACCGTTTACGAGAAAGCCCCCGAGATCACCGAAGTGGGCGCGGGGTTACAGATTACGCCAAATGGTGTGGCGGTCCTTCGGGCGCTGGGCTTCGATCCTGTCGCCCATGCAATGCGGTCAAGTGGTGTGCGATTGATCGACGGCTATATGGGCGCGCAGATTCTCCATCTCGACTTTGCCAAATACAAACCCGATTCGGACTTTTTACTGTTTCACCGTGCTGACCTGATCGACATGCTGTATGAGGGCGCGCGAGAGAGCGGTGTGCGCATTGCCCTGTCCCACGCGGTTGAGGATATTCGCGGCGACACCGATGGGGTGACGCTGAGCTTTGCGGGTGGGGGAGAGGCCCGCCATGATATCGTGATCGGTGCCGATGGGTTGCATTCCAAATTGCGCCCCATGCTCAATGGCCCTGCCAAGCCGTTTTTCACCGGCCAAACCGCATGGCGGGCAACTGTTCCTGCGCTGGGCGGCGAGGATGCGGCGGCGATGGTGCATATCGCGGCAGGGCGTCACGTGGTCAGCTACCCGTTGCGGGACGGGACATTGATCAACATCGTGGCGGTTGAAGAGCGCGAGGATTGGGCTGAGGAGGGATGGCACCACACGGGCGATCCCACCGAGATGATGACGCATTTCTCCAATTTTTGCCCCGGGGTTAAAGCCCTGTTGTCGCGGGTTGAATCGGTGTCGCGCTGGGGCTTGTTCCGTCACCCCGTTGCCGCGTTGTGGCATTCGGAGCGCACAGCGCTTGTCGGGGATGCGGCGCATCCGACCCTGCCGTTCTTGGCGCAAGGGGCCAATATGGCGCTTGAGGATGCCTGGGTTCTGTCCGACTGCATCGCCAACCTGCCGCTTGATCAGGCGCTACCGGCCTATCAGGCGCGGCGGCGCGCACGGGTGGTCAAAGTGATCGAGGCGGCCAACGCCAATGCGCGGAACTACCACCTCAAGGGCGCGAGCCGCTTCATCGGACATGCAGGTTTGCGTCTCGCAGGACGTGTGGCAGGCAAGCGGATGGTGGACAAGTTCGCATGGCTTTACGATCACGATGTGACGGCGTAGTAGCCGCCTGGACCAGAATGAAAAAAGAAGGCCAAGCGGCCCTCTTTTGTTTTTGATCAATGTGTTGCACGGATTTCTTTAAGCGTTTTGTAGCGCCGTTACGATGCCCGAGAAATCAGCGGCCTTAAGCGATGCGCCCCCGACAAGAGCACCGTCCACGTTGGATGTGGCGAAAATCTCTGCCGCATTCGATGGCTTCACGGAGCCGCCATAGAGCAGCGGGATAGAGGTCGCCCCATCCCCGAACCGAGCGATCAATGTGGTGCGCATGTCGTCGTGAACTTCGGCAATCTGTTCAAGGGTTGGAACCTTGCCCGTGCCAATCGCCCAGACGGGCTCATAAGCGATCACGAGCGTGTCGAGATCGGAGGCATTGGGCAGGGAGCCCGCCAGTTGATGACGTATCACATCAAGCGTTTCGCCCGCTTCGCGCTGTTCCAATGTCTCGCCAACGCAGACAATGGGCGACAGGCCCGCCATGAAAGCCGCGAGTGTTTTTTCAGCCACCATATGGTCGGTTTCGCCATGATCGGCGCGGCGTTCGGAGTGACCGAGGATGACATAGTCCGCGCCCGCATCGACGAGGGCCGCGGCGGAAATGTCACCCGTATGGGCACCAGAAGGTTTGGCATGGCAATCCTGACCGCCGACACGAATCTTGCTCCCCGAAAGTGCCGCAGCCATCGGTGCGATCAGTGTTGCGGGCGGGCAAAGCAAGATGCCGACAGTGGGGGTCGGGAACATCTCTGCTAAGGTTGTCGCCTCGGACAGTGAGGCCTTCACCCCGTTCATTTTCCAGTTCCCTGCCGCCAGTTTACGTGCCTTTGAGTCTGCCATGTGTCATCCCTTCTGATTGGTTGCGCGCATCATTGCAGTCCGCGCCGAACAGTCAAGCGCAGCCTTGACCCGAAGGGGCGCAACCCGCAGTAAGGGCGCAGGACGAATTGAGCCACAGGAGAGCCCCATGAATGCGGTTGTGATCCCCGATATTGACCTTGCCGCTGTCACGGCGCGGGAGCCGCAGGCGCTTGAGGCCTTGCGTGTCGGAGCGCGGGACGTGGGTTTTTTGACTGTGCGCAACACGGGGATGACAGCTCAGGACGTGGAGGCGGTGATGGCTGCTTACCGTGCGTTTTTCAAACAACCCGACGCAGTAAAGTCCGCTGTCGATATGGCCGCTACGGGATCTAACCGTGGCTGGGGAGCGCCAAAATCCGAACAGGTCGATCCCGATGCCAATCCCGATTACAAAGAGGTGTTTGATTGTGGGTATGAGGTCACAGGCAGCGATCTGTCGGTCTATGCGCACAACTTGTGGCCTGCCGCCCCAGAGGGGTTTCGTGACGCGGTGCAAAGCTATTATGCCAAGGCGCTCGACGTGGCGATGGAGGTGCTACGCGGCATTGCCACCGTCATGGGTGAGGATGCGCAATATTTCGATGACAAGTTCGATCAGCCGATGGCGCTGTTGCGCGGCAATTTCTATCCTGCGCGCCCCGATTGGGCGGGTGACAGGGATTTCGGCATCGCCGCCCATACCGACTATGGCTGTGTGACATTACTGGCGACGGACGGCGTGGCGGGGTTGGAAGTCTTGGGTCGAGACGGGGCGTGGCACGCAGTCTCAGCAGCGCCGGGTCGTTTTGTGATCAACTTTGGTGAAATGTTGGAAATGTGGACCGAAGGCCGTGTCAAAGCGACCTTGCACCGTGTGCGCGGCACAGCGCAGGAACGCATCTCCGTGCCGCTGTTTTTCAATCCCAACTATGAGACAAATGTCGCCCCGAAAGGAGCCGCGCCAATTTCAGCTGGGGAGCATCTGACGCGGCGGTTTGAACAAACCTACCTGCATCTCAAGGATAAATCGTAGCTTTAAGTCAGAGCTTCGAGGGCCTTGCGGGCCCAGACACAGGCGGCCTCAGGGTCGTCCAGCGCGCTGTCGGGCAGGGTCCAGTAGTGCATCCCGCGCCCGTCTTCCATGGTGAATTTTTCGGCGCCTTCTTCGGCCATTTCGGCGGCCAAGGCATCTTTGGCCTTGAGATATACGCGACCGTCAGAGGATAGGATGGCAAAGATTTGCCCGTCGCAATAGATCGACGCGCCACCCATCATTTTGCGTTTGGTGATGCCGCCAAGCGGGGCGAAGAGTTCAAGCGCGAAGGCCAGTTCCTCGTCGCTGATGGCCATTATTTGGCGGCCTGTTCCGTCAGGTTCTCGTCGAATTTGATGCTTTCGCCACAGCCACAGGCATCGACCACGTTTGGATTGCGGAATTTGAACCCGCTTTCAAGCAGGGAGACTTCGTAGTCGATTTCCGTGCCGAACAGGAACATCTGCGCCATAGGGGCAATCATCACCCGTGCGCCGTCTTGCTCGACCACTTCGTCAAGCGGATCAATCTCGGAGACGTAATCCATGGTATATTCCATGCCTGCGCAACCGCCCTTTTTGACGCCGATGCGCAAACCTTTGGAGCCGTCTTTCTCCATCAGTTTTGCGATTTGTGCCGCCGCCTTGTCGGTCATCACGACCGCCTGCTTTCCGGGAATGCCAAACATGTATGTCTCCTTCGCCTTTAACCTAAGGTGTGGGGCGCATGATCTCAAGCGGTGGAAGTGCATCACGTAGGGCAATCACGCCAATTGTGATCGCAATCGCCCATCCAAACGAGGCAAGCGTGCCGATAATCACCCATTCGGCCTTTTTGGCGTCCTGCGTGGCCTCGAAGCGCAACACGGATTTGGCCGCGACGAGAAAGCCGATGCCCGCAGGCATGTGACCGATGAGCAAAAGGAAAATCAACCCGCGCTCCAAGACGCCGATCCAGAACCCGCCGTTGGGCAGGCTTGCGCCGTGGCGGGCATCTGTGTCGGAGGATGATGGTGCAAAGGGGCTGTCGCCAAACCGTTGCATCAGCTTGCCCACCGCGAAACCACCCGCGCGGGTGGTGTAGATGAGGCCCGCCACAAGGAGCATGGCATGGGCCAGCCACGCGGGGGCACTTGCCCATAGGCCTGTCGCGTAGAGGTCTGGTGCGAGGAGAGCAATGGCGCCGATGGTGGCCAGGTGTGCAGCCTGATCGACGGCATAGGCGGTGATGCCATCCTCCGCGACCTTGGCCTTTATGCTGTCGATAATGACGTGCGTGAGCGCGAGCAGGTAAATCCACGGGTCCGCGAGCTGCCCTGTCGTAACCATCGCTGTCCCAAGCACGATCAGGAAATGCAGAAACAAGGTCTCCGACTTGGACTTCTGCGCCACCATCCATGCGGATTGAAACACGTAATCGGCAAGGACATGGGCGAGGAACAGGGCGGCGAGGAGGCTAGTCATTGGTATCTATCCACATTTCCATACTCGCCAACGCAAGAGATATCCTCTCGTATTGAGAAGCTTGGATGGTTTTCGTTACGGTTTGACGGGACTTTCCCAATTTAATTGCGGTTTTTGAAAAATTTAGATCGTAATCTGGAGACAGTATTTCGGAAATGGTTGCTGCCTGCACTTTTGTCCATTCGGATGCGTATCCATCAAGTGCAATTGCGAGTGCGTCTTGTGGGGTGGCTCTTTCGTATAGCATTCTGATACCCGTTGAAGACCGCTTTATGTCTTCAAGGGCTTCACCAGACCTCGAAAATGGTGATTTCGTTTCCCCATTCAAATCCGGTCCGATCTCGCCTGCGACATCCCCCTCGGCAATCCCGATATAGGTGTCGAACTCCTCGCCTAGCGCCCGCAATGCGGCGCGAAAGCATAGTGCCGACCTGAGCGCGTATTTCGGTTCGGCCAAGGCTACTTGCCAGCCATCGCCGCGGTGACGGGTGAAGTGGAGGCTTTGGCCATCCATCCAGTCGGCTTGCATATCGGCGCAGGCCTCTAGCGCGTCAAACGCCTGTTCCACCTTCGCGGGGCCCAGCGCGGTGGAGCCGACGAGATCGCCCGTAAGGACGGCTATCTTGCGTGTTTGTGTGGTCATGATGCAGCCAATATAGGTTGCGAATCGAAAAATGCAACCATATTAGGTTGCATGTAGATATGCGCAGCCCAAAAAGGTTGCAAAACGAAAAACGCAGCCGTTTCGGGCTGCGCTTAAATATTCCATCTCAGGTCTTGGGCTATTTACATAAAGCCCAATTCGAGGCGGGCCTCGTCGGACATCATCTCCATCCCCCACGGTGGCTCCCACGTCAGATCGACTTCGACATGTTTCACACCGGGCAAAGGCTCAATTGCGTCGACAAGCCATCCTGGCATTTCGCCCGCCACAGGACAGCCCGCAGCTGTGAGGGTCATGATGATATGGACCTCGTTCTCGGGTGAAATCTCGATGGTGTAGACGAGACCTAGATCGTAAATATTCACGGGAATCTCAGGGTCATACACCGTGCGACAGGCCTCAACGACCGCCTCGTGCAACGGGTGATCCGTGCTCGAGGGTTTGATCAGGGGCGTGCCTTCGACGGGGTTTTCGCTGTCGGTCATATCTACTGCTCTCACGTTATTCCTGAGCAAAGATATAGGTTTTAAGAGGGGCAAGGTCCAGAGGTGTCAGTTGCATTCCTCTGGTGCATTTGGACGCGGGGGCGGATTTTCCCCCACGTCTCTGTTATTAAGATGTTTTCCGTGACTTCCGAGCAGGCACAGGGCGCATCCGTTTCTCGATCATATCGTAGATCAGGCCTGCGATGTTCTTGCCCGTGGCGTTTTCTGCGCCTTCCAGACCTGGTGAGGAATTGACCTCCAACACCTTTGGGCCATCCTCGGCACGGAGCAAATCCACCCCTGCGATGCGCAATCCAAAGGCCTTGGCCGAGCGCAATGCGGCTTCACGTTCGGCTTTGGTGATGCGCACGGGGGTCGCGGTGCCGCCCAAATGCAGGTTGGAGCGGAAATCACCGCCCGATGAGGTGCGCTTGATCGCCACGGCCACTTTCCCATCAATGACGACACAGCGGATGTCTTCGCCCGCGGCTTCCTTGACAAAATGCTGAACGAGGAAGTTGGCTTTGAGCCCACGAAAAGCGGAGATCACCGATTGCGCAGCCTTTTTTGTCTCTGCCAGAACCACGCCGCGCCCTTGGGTGCTTTCCAGTAGCTTGACGATCAACGGGGCTTGCCCCGCCAAAGCGATCAGATTGTCGGTGTCCTTGGGTGAGGCCGCAAAGGCGGTGGTGGGCATCCCGATACGGTAACGGGCCAGCACTTGATGCGCCTGCAATTTATCGCGGGATTGGGTGATGCCTGCCGAGCCGTTGACGCAGAATGTGCCGATGGTCTCGAACTGACGAATGACCGCGGTGCCATAGGACGTGATGGACGCGCCGATGCGCGGGATGACGGCATCATAGCGCGGCAGGCGGGCGCCATCGTAGTAAATCTCGGGTGCCATTGCATTGATCGCCATGTAACAGCGCGTGGTGTCGATCACTTCAACGACATGGCCGCGCAATTCGCCTTCCTCAACGATACGCTTCGTCGAATAGCTGTCGGGTTCACGCGACAGCACTGCGATGCGCAAGGCCCGTGCGGGACCAGAGGCGCGAATGGCGGAGGAGAAATAGACGTTGCTGTCCAGACGTGGCTGGCAAAAGCTCTCGGTCGGGGCGACGACCATCGTTTCGGTGATCGCCTGACGTCCGAGCAACATGCGGTAGGCCATATTGGTGCGGTTGGTGAGCGTGATCTCGATGGGCCATTTGCGGTCCCCGATCCCGATCTCCGTTTCGATAACATAGCGCAATTCGGTCTCGCCGTTGGACGAGGTCACTTCGCGGCGGTCTACGACATTGGCGGAGCAAGAGATCACAACATCTTCGCGCCCGGGCACAGGGTGGACGTTAAAACGCACCTTGGGGGCATCCTCATGGCCGAATGGCTCGATGTCAAAGGCGTGTAAGGCCGAGGTGCGTGCCCCTGTGTCCACTTTGACCTTGAGGGCGGGCAGGCCGAGATCGGGCAGGGAGGCCCATTCTTCCCAACCCAAAGTAAAGGGCGCTGTGTCGGTCATGTCCGTTTCTTTCCAAATTCGCGAAACCAAGTCGTCCCAGTTTCACCTTTGACGGATTCTGACAAGAGATTTGTGACGCAAAGACGAAAATGACGGAACGCATGAACACCGCCCCTCTGGTCCGCGCCGAGATTTGACGGTATTGCTCGCCCATGACACAGAGATTCTCATTTTCCCTCGCCGCCACAGATGGCAAAGCCCGCACGGGCGTTATTTCCACGCCGCGCGGCGACATTCGCACGCCGGCGTTCATGCCTGTCGGCACTGCTGCGACGGTCAAGGCGATGATGCCCGAAAGCGTCGCCGCTACGGGGGCCGATATTTTGCTCGGCAACACCTACCATTTGATGCTGCGCCCCACGGCGGAGCGGATCGACCGACTGGGTGGGCTGCATAAGTTCATGAACTGGGACAAGCCGATCCTCACGGATAGCGGCGGGTTTCAGGTGATGAGCCTCGCCGAGTTGCGCAAGCTGACGGAAAAAGGCGTCACCTTCCGCTCTCATATCGACGGCTCCAAGCACGAGTTGACGCCTGAACGCTCGATGGAAATCCAGCGCTTGCTTGGCTCCGACATCGTGATGGCCTTTGACGAATGCCCCGCGCTGCCCGCCGATCGTGCGCGGCTTGAGGAGAGTATGCGCCTGTCGATGAGATGGGCCGAGCGGTCGCGGGAGGCTTTCGGGGATCGCCCCGGCCACGCGCTGTTCGGCATCCAGCAGGGCGGGTTGGAAGAGGACTTGCGCGCCGAGAGCGCCGAGGCGCTCACCAAGATCGGTTTCGAGGGCTACGCCATCGGTGGTCTGGCCGTGGGCGAGGGGCAGGAGGCAATGTTCGGCTGTCTCGACTTCGCCCCCGAACAGCTCCCGGAGGACAAGCCGCGCTACCTGATGGGCGTGGGTAAGCCCGATGACATCGTTGGCGCGGTCAAGCGCGGGGTCGATATGATGGATTGCGTGCTGCCGTCGCGCTCAGGGCGTACAGGGCAGGCATGGACCCGCCGCGGGCAGGTCAATATTAAAAACGCCCGCCACGCCGACGATCCACGCCCGCTCGACGAACAGTGCACCTGTCCCGCCTGTTCCAAATACTCGCGGGCCTATCTGCACCATGTGTTCCGCGCGAACGAGATGATTTCGGGGATGCTGCTGACATGGCACAACCTGCATTATTATCAAGAGATCATGCAGGGCATGCGCGACGCCATTGCAGTGGGCCAGTTTGCGGCGTGGGAAAAAGAGTTCCACGACACCCGTGCGCTTGGCGATATTGAGCCAGTGTGAGGCTGCGACGATGAAAATGCTGACCGCCTCTGTACTCGCCTTAACGCTTTTCGCTACTCCTACATTGGCGGGGGAAAGCCTGTGCGGTTGGCATGACCAAGAGCGCGTTCTTGCGGCTCTGACGGATCAATCGGCGGGGGATTTTGCAGGCGATCTTTCGGTTCAGATTGAGGCCGAAACGGTCTCGACCACTAAAGCCTTTGAAGATAATCGCGCCACGCTGACGGCGGAGGGCGTGTTGTCGGATGCCTTCCTTGGCGACTTGGTCCGTGACCCGATTGCGCTCACCCTTGGAGCACCGCTTTATGATGTCGATGCCGTGGATGACCTGTTGTGGACGGCGGAGACCGAATGGATCGCTGATGCGGTGTCCATGACGCCCTGCGGTCCCGAGGCGTTGCCGCAACTGTCAGGTGCCTTTGTCGGTGGCGAAGGGCTTGAAGGGCGCGTTACCCTGATCCCTTACTTCACCGATAAGATCGTGATGATTTTTGAAATCGACTACAGCGGTGAGTGGGGGCTGTCCGAGATCACGGGCGCTGCGCTTATGGAGCCTGCACCCAAAGACTAGCGCTGCAAGAAGAACGGCAGGCGCTGCGTGATCCAGTCGTAGGTGTTGTAGACCCACGGACGGGGACGGATGCGGAATTTTCGCCGTTTTTTTCTGCGCGAGGTCTCGGGTGTCGGCGCGGTTTTGGACTGCGGCGCATGTGGGAGCGCACTTGCCGTGGCTGTGGATTGCGGCACATGCGGGAGCGCACTTGCAGTGGCGTCCAAAAGGGCCGTGATCTGATCGGGGCTGACGCCTGCGGGCGGGGTCCAGTCCTCTTGCGTGAGGTCCGCCCGCCATTGTGCCACATCAGGGGCATATCCGCGTGCGGCGGCGAAGGCACCTGATTGCTCTTCCCATTGATCCAAAAGCGCCAGTCGCGCCGCAGGAGGCAATGCGCTCGGTGACGGGTCGTTGTCCGGCGCAGTGGCAAAATAGCCGCGCAAGATCCGTTGGCGCGTCTGAGTGTCGCCTTGCAACATGTTGACAAGGCGAAGGAAATCCGTGCTTTCGCGGCTGTAGCTTTTGTAGGTCGGGGCTGTCACGGCGGGCAGATCCTTGACCGCGTCTACGGGCAGATCGGCGAGCGCACAGAACGCAGGCCACAGTCCTGCGCCCTGACGCGCCGCATCGGAATCCCCTAGCCTGACATTGCGCCCCGTGGCGGCCTCGAACGGTGCGAATTGCGCGGGGAGGTCGAGCAAGGCATCGCCGAAATCTACCAAAAACTCCTCGTAACTCCGTGCGCCCATAGCGCGACCACAGGCGACCCATTCGCGGTAAAAGGATTCCGCGTAGCGCGTCGGCTCGCGGTGAAAGGCCACCACATCCACGGTGCCAAATCCGCTGAACTTATGCATCAAGGCAGCGATCAAGGTGTCGCGGTCGGACGCCGTGGGCATCCCCATATTCTCGCATGAAATGACAACGGTCTGGGTTTTGCTCTTGCGGACTTCGCGCCAAAGGGTCTCCCATGTCTCCTCATCACCCGTACGCAAAGCGAACAAAAGCCCCTGATGCCCGGGCAAGCCCCCTTCGCGAGTGTCAAACTGGTCGTCCTGCGCAAAGCCTGTACGCGGGACCAAGACACCATGCGATTTGAGTGCGTCGCGGTGGGCGACCAGTTGGTGTTGCAGGTAGGTGGAGCCCGTTTTGTGTTGGCCGATATGCAGGACCAGTCGTTTCGCGGGAAACTTTGGCGGGGTAGGCGGCAATGGCGCAGGCTCGGGGGCGCGGCGTTTAAGAACGTTGTGTGCCGTCTTGAAATCGCCGTTACGCATGGCGCGGTGCAATTCGAAAAAATCGACTCGGCGGATTTTGCCGCGTTTCGTGCGCATGCCGATCCGTGAGGTCTTGCGCACCATCGCATCGTCAAACACCGCATTTCCGAAGCTGTCCGTGCCCAGCAGCTCCGAAATGCGTTGGCCCAGTTGGCAGTAAGCCACGTCATAGCGGTTTTCATCAAGCGCACGGATAATATCCATGTCCCAGATGAGCCGCGACACGGTATTGAACAACTCCCGTTTTTCATAGCGTTTGGGCAGAGAATGATCTGCTACGCGGGCCCGTATGAGGGCCATGCATTTTTCGATCAGTTGGACTTGTAACTTGTGCGTCTCGAACCCTTCGGAGGTCACGGAAATGGAGCCTGCGCGACGTCGCCAGACCCGCACGGGGTCACCCAGATAGGCAATGGAGCGGGCGCGGGTGACGCAGTCGAGCACAAATAGACGATCCTCGAATTTGCGCTGTTCGGTGTCGAATGTCAGATCGAATTCCTGCAAAAACGCGCGGCTATAGAGGCTCGACCATGACGAGACGATGAACTGTGCCTCTTCGCCGCCCTTGAGGCCGCGCGTGACGCGTTTTTTGAGGTGGAGTTGCTTGTCGCGCGGCAAAATCTGTGTGTCGGTGCTGCCAGCAAAACCGAGATAGCAACAGGCGTGAACGATGTCGGCATGTGTCTCCATCGCGTAGGAAAACTGCCGCTCCAACCCGCGCGTGGTGTAGTAATCATCGGCGTCGAGAAAACCGATGTAGGTGCCGCTTGCCTCAGCTAGTCCTGTATTGCGCGCCGCCGACAGGCCCATGTTGACCTCATGGTGCAAGATGGTGACATCAAAGCCATCTGTGAGGCGGTCGAGATCGGCCGGGGAATAGGCCTCGGGGTTGTCGTTTACGACGATAATCTCAACGCCATCAATCCGTTGCGCGACGATAGAGGCCAGTGCCGCATGTAAAAACGCCGTTTCGTTGTAAAACGGAACGATGATGGAGAGGGGGGGCATGCTAGAACGTTGTGGGCGTTTTACAGGCTGTCGACTTCTGAGCTGCCACCGTCATCAGGTGTGTCGTCCTCAAGATCGTCCGACCCTGTAAAAATGGCCGCGCCACCGAGCAGGAGAAGAAGAAAAAATGTCAAAGTCGGCATGCGCTCTTTACCCTGCTTTTAAACTAACTTGTTTGTTGTCACGTATTTGTGCTGTGGCGTCAAGTTTGGGGAGGGGTTGTTTGCGTTTCAATGTGTAATTGCTGTGTTTAGCTCTATTTGTTTCCAATATACCGTCATTATGCGCTTGCGAGAGCGGGCATGGACAGGCACACTTCTTTGCAAAGCGACCTGTCGTCACGGTTGAAATGTCGGGTGCATCCCCCAAATATAAATACCGAGACGGAAAAGACCAAAGATTGCCGCTCGAGCGGGATCGGGTCTTTTTGCCAAGATAAGGAAAAAAAATGCACGAGCACAATCAAACGTACCCTGTTCTGCCCCTTCGCGACATTGTGGTGTTCCCCCACATGGTCGTGCCGTTGTTTGTCGGCCGCGACAAATCGGTAAAGGCTCTCGAAGAGGTTATGGCGAACGATCAGCAGATTTTGCTGTCGGCCCAAATGGACCCTGCATTGGATGACCCTGATGCGGACGCAATTTATCGCACTGGCGTATTGGCCAATGTGCTGCAATTGCTCAAGCTGCCCGATGGCACTGTTAAAGTGTTGGTTGAGGGGCAAACGCGCGTCAAAATTACAGATTTCGAGACCAGTGAGCCGTTCTTTCTTGCCAATATCGAACGCCTCGAAGAAGTGCAGGGCGATGATGCCACTGTAACGGCTTTGGTGCGCACGGTGGCCGAGGAATTCGAGCGCTACGCCAAGATCAAGAAAAACATTCCCGAAGAGGCTATGGTGGCCGTCTCGGAAGCGCGCGACAGCGCCAAACTGGCCGATCTTGTATCGGGTCACTTGGGCGTGGATGTCGAACAAAAACAAAAGCTGCTTGAAACTCTCTCGGTTGAGGAGCGTCTTGAGGCGGTTTACGGCATGATGCAGGGCGAGATGTCCGTGCTTCACGTCGAGAAGAAGATCAAAACCCGCGTCAAATCGCAGATGGAGAAAACCCAGCGCGAGTATTATTTGAATGAGCAGATGAAGGCCATTCAGAAGGAACTCGGCGATGGCGAAGAGGGTGCAGGTGAAGTGGCCGAGCTAGAGGCCAAAATCGCTGCGACCAAATTCTCCAAAGAAGCGAAGGAAAAAGCCGAAGCCGAGTTGAAGAAGCTCAAGAATATGAGCCCGATGTCGGCGGAAGCCACGGTTGTGCGCAACTACCTTGACTGGATGTTGTCGATCCCATGGGGCACCAAGTCGCGGGTCAAAAAGGATTTGAATCGCGCTGAGGATATTCTCGACGCCGATCACTATGGTCTTGAAAAAGTCAAAGAGCGCATTGTCGAATATCTTGCCGTGCAGCAACGCAGCCAGAAACTCAAAGGCCCGATCATGTGCCTTGTGGGCCCTCCTGGTGTGGGTAAAACAAGCTTGGGTAAATCGGTCGCCAAGGCCACGGGGCGCGAGTTTATTCGCATCTCTTTGGGCGGCGTACGCGACGAGTCCGAGATCCGCGGACACCGTCGCACTTACATCGGCTCCATGCCCGGCAAGATTATTCAGGCGTTGAAAAAGGCCAAAACCACGAACCCGCTCATCCTGCTCGACGAGATCGACAAGATGGGTCAGGACATGCGTGGCGATCCGGCGTCGGCTATGCTCGAAGTGCTTGATCCGGAACAGAACTCCACCTTCGTGGATCACTATCTGGAGGTCGAATATGACCTCTCCAACGTGATGTTCCTGACCACCTCGAACAGCTACAACATGCCTGGACCTCTTTTGGACCGCATGGAGATCATTCCGCTGTCGGGCTACACTGAGGACGAAAAGTTCGAGATTGCCAAACAGCACCTGATCCCCAAGCAGATCAAGAACCACGGCCTCAAGGCCAAGGAATTCTCGATCTCCGATGAGGGGCTTGTGGATGTGATCCGCTATTACACCCGTGAGGCGGGGGTGCGGAATCTCGAGCGTGAGTTTTCCAAGATCGCCCGTAAGGCGGTGACGAAGATTATCAAGAAAGAGGTCGAGAGCGTTCACGTGACGTCTGACAACCTCGAAGAGTTCTTGGGCGTCAAACGTTTCCGTCATGGGTTGGCCGAAAAAGACGATCAAATCGGAGTTGTCACAGGGCTGGCCTACACTTCTGTGGGCGGTGATCTGTTGCAGATCGAGGCTCTGAAACTGCCTGGCAAAGGGCGGATGAAGACCACAGGGAAACTCGGCGATGTGATGAAAGAGAGCATCGAGGCAGCAAGCTCCTATGTGCGCTCTATCGCTCCTTCAATCGGGGTGAAACCGCCACTGTTTGACACGATGGATATCCACGTTCACGTGCCGGATGGGGCAACGCCGAAAGATGGACCAAGTGCGGGCCTGGCGATGGTTACAACCATTGTCTCCGTGCTGACGCAAATTCCGGTGCGCAAGGATATTGCCATGACGGGTGAGGTGTCGCTGCGCGGCAATGCCACAGCAATCGGCGGCCTCAAGGAAAAACTCCTCGCAGCCTTGCGGGGTGGTATCAAGACCGTGTTGATCCCTGAGGAAAACGTCAAAGACCTCGCGGACATTCCGGACAATGTGAAAGAAGGGTTGGAAATCATCCCCGTCAGCCATGTGTCCGAAGTGCTTAAACACGCTCTGGTGCGTCAACCTGAGCCGGTTGAATGGGATGATGCCGCCGAAGAGGCTGCACGTCTGGCCAAAGTCACGGCGGGACCAGATGCGTCTCAGACAGCTGTCGCGCATTAATCCTTGATCCGTACAGAATGGCCTGACGATCAAACACTGAAAAGGGCGCCCCTCGCGGGTGCCCTTTTTCCGTGTATTTGTCTGTTGTGTCAGATTTGTCTGGTTGGCGCGTGAAATATCCATTGGCGTTCATGGAACTTTAGTTTCGCGCCAATACAGGATAGAGTGGGGATAACGTTTATTATGAGTGAGTTATGCATCATGGCCAAGAGCCCTACGACGACATCAAAAGACAAACCCGCAAAGACCAAAGAGACAGTTGCGAAATCTGCTGCGGCCAAAGCGGCCAAGCCAACCGTTGTCGCTGCGAGCGCCGTGGATGTGCCTGTTCCCGACGTGGTCACAGAATTGGGCAAGAAGGATTTTCTTGACCGCGTGGCGAATGCGTCGGGTGTCAAACGCGGCATCGCGAAAAAGATCGTGGACGCGGTTTTGATGGAGTTGGGGGATACCTTGCAGCGGGGCGAAAACGTCAATTTGCCACCTCTTGGAAAACTGTCGGTCAACCGCATGAAAGAGGCACCCAACGCCCATGTCATGATCACTAAAATCCGTCGCTCCAAGTCGATGGTCGAAGCTGCCAAGACGCCTGCTGCGGCCCCTGAATTTACCGACGAAAAGCACGACTGATTTTTAAGTCTTTCGTGCTTGCATCACCAAACCCGTGGCGTTAAATACCGCGCCACGGCGGGTGATTAGCTCAGTGGTAGAGCGCTTCGTTCACATCGAAGATGTCAGGAGTTCAAATCTCTTATCACCCACCATTTTACCAATCGGATCGAGCGCCCTCTGCGGGCGCTTTTTGTTTTTGGGGCTCTGGCTGTCTCGCGTGACAAACTCACAGACAGGTCGAGACTGATCCACCATACTTTTGGGATGAAATTTATAGATTCCCTCCCGCTTTTTTCACTGGTTTTGATTTGCCTCACGCTCGGGCTTGCGCCCTTCGTGCCTGAGCCGCATGTCTGGGAAAAGCTCAAGATGCTTGTGGCGGGCGATTTGACCCGACCCATCGACATTTTTGACTTCGCATTCCATGGGCTACCGTGGGTGCTGCTCGTGCTCAAACTGTCGCGCATGTCGCGGTGAGACGCCGAATAACGACAAGCGGTTAACGGTCTGAAAGACGTGCTAGAGCCGCCTCCAACATTGTGTCCTTGCCCCGCGCAAATCCTTCTGCGTCAACGGCATAGGGCACATCTGGCGGAATGCCCGCGCCCTCGAAGGCTTCACCATGCACAGAGGTGTAGACCTGATGGGGCAGGGTGAAATGCCATTTGTTGGGCAGGCTCCGCACCATGAGGTCCGAGAGCGATCCCGTGGTGTTCTCGCCCATCACAGTGACTTGCGGTAGCTCGCGCACCGCCATGACGTAAATCTCGGCGGCCGATACTGTTTCGGAACTGGTGAGCACCACCACGGGCGCTGTAATCGGCGCGGGCGCGCCATGGCCCGAAAACGGCGTGTCGCCAGTCATATATCCTTTTAGGATCTGCGTTGTCTTGGACCCTGCGGGCCAATCAGTGGCGGAAAACAGGCCTGCGTAGGTCAGCGCGACAGGGTCGGAACCTCCTGAGTTTGTGCGCAGATCGACGATCACGCCCTTGGCCTCCGCATAAGTTTGCGACAGTTGTGCGACGACACGTTCGGCTTCATCGACCATCGCTTGACCAAGGGGCGGTTCGGTTTCCATGTGGTGCATGCCAATATAGGCAATCCTGTTCTCAAGCCATCCGTGGCGGATGCCACTTGTCTCGATGAACTGGCGCTCGCTCACCAGATAGCTGTCAGTGACTTGCCAGAACGTGCGCTGATCCTTGTCCCACGGGGCAGGGGCCAGTGGCGAAAAATCCCCTGAAGGTGTCATCAGATTCACATGCGCATCCTCAAGGCCGCGCACAGAGTTGGCCATCACATCCGAGAGGTGTTTCGGGTCGAAATTGTCCGCAAGCGCCTCTAGGGCTTCGGCGCGTCGCGTGTCCCAATCCACGCCGTAGAGCTCAAAGTTCGGGTAATGGGTGTCAAAGGTGCGCCAGAATACGTCGAAGGTTTCAAGCGGTCCGGCCATTTTCCCGTGGAGGCATTGATCGGGGAGGGCGTCCACGCGGTAGGCGCGTATGTCGTCGATTACATCCGCCACGCCCACCGTCAGATCGTCGCCTTGAACGTCAAAGCTGTAGCCCGCCAGACGCCGCGCCAAGCCGATATGCGCGGGCAATTTTTGTGAGGGTAAACAGGACACGGGGGTAATCTCGTGGAGCGCGATGGTGAAGGGCGTGATCTGGACCACCAAGCCGTAGCCATTGGTGATCCAGATGCCTTGCAAGTCTTTGGACGGTTTGCCCGTCCACCACAGCACGCCGAATGCGAACCCTGTCACTAAAAGAGCCGCGCCAATCAGGCGCAGGACGCGAAGGATCATGTCTGACAGGGTCACAGGGTTTAGCCTTTGGTTTGGGTGCTAACGGCGTCGAGAATGCGCGCCCAAGAACGGATGCCTTTGTGGAAGCACTCGAGGTCGTATTTCTCGTTTGGACTATGGATCGCATCGTCATCGCGGCCAAAGCCTGCGAGCAGGGCGTCCACGCCGACGATCTTTTTGAAATAGCCCGCGATCGGGATGGAGCCGCCGCAGCCGACAAAGGCGGCCTCATTGGGCCATTCGTCAGAGAGTGCGTTGCGGGCAGCTTCAAAAGCGGGGTGTGATGTTTCCATCACCGACGCGGGAGAGGCCCCGTGGGGGTGGAACTCGACGGTGCAATCGGCGGGCAGGTTGGCCTCGACGTAAGCGCGTAGACTTTCGCGGATTTTATGGGGGTCTTGTGTGCCGACAAGGCGGGCGGAGACCTTGGCCGAGGCTTGTGCAGGCAGCACGGTTTTGAACCCGTCGCCCGTGTAACCGCCTGTAATTCCGTTGAATTCCATCGTCGGGCGTGACCAGATCATTTCCAGAGCGCTGCGGTCTTTCTCCCCCGCAGGCAGGTTCAAATCCACCTCGCCCAAAAAGGCCTCGTGATCGAACCCCAAGGCCTCCCATTGCGCCGCGACATCGGCGGGCAGTTCGGGCACACCGTCATAAAAGCCGTCAAGCGTCACGCGGCCTTGGTCATCGTGCAGTCCTGCGAGGATGCGGGTCAAAACGCGGATCGGGTTTTGCGCAGGCCCGCCATACATGCCCGAATGCAGGTCTTTGTCGGCGGCCTTGATGACGATCTCTTCGCCCATCAACCCGCGCAGCATGGTGACGATGGCGGGGGTGTCGTGGCCAAACAGCCCCGTGTCACAGATCAGCGCGACATCGCCTTTGAGGCGGTCTTTATATTCTTTCATAAAGGGTACGAGCGAGGGCGAACCGCTCTCTTCCTCCCCCTCGAAGAAGAAAGTGATTTCGCAAGGCAGTTGTCCGTGTTCGGCGACCCATGCGCGGCAGGCCTCAACAAAGGTCATCAACTGCCCTTTGTCGTCGGACGAGCCGCGTCCACGGATCACCTTGCCTTTCGCGGTGGCCTCGACTGCGGGGGCAAAGGGGTCATTGTTCCAAAGAGAGAGCGGGTCTACGGGTTGCACATCGTAATGGCCGTAGAACACAAGATGTGGGGTGTCTTGTCCTGCGGGGCCGTCCACATGGCCCATGACCATCGGATGACCGGGGGTTGCGATGGTTTCGGCCTTGACCCCGATGGTGGCCAGATCGGCCACGAGCCAGTCCGCCGCGCGGGCGCAATCGGCCTTGTAAGCGGGGTCAGTAGAGATCGAGGGAATCGCGAGCAAATCGAGCAGACGCGCGACCGCGTCGTCGAGCGTTGAGTCGATGCGATTAAGGACGGGAGAGAGACGTGTGGCCATGATCGGAAACCTTTCCATTTATGCGGGCGCTTTTGCCGCACAGTAACGGGCTGAAATGCAGTGTCCAGAGATTGGAGACGGGTTGACATGGATCATACTAAAACGAATTTTAGATCAGCTAAGACTAGTAGCGATAATAATGATCGGTTTGACCACCTGCGACGACAGGTAGCGATTTATGAATACGAGTCGCTTTTTGAAAGTCAGGTTGCTAAAAGGGTCGAACGAAAGACGCGCGAAAGGACTACCAGTGGATTATTCAGCGAAACTTGACGGAGCGTTGAAGCGCCTTCATGACGAGGGGCGGTACCGCACCTTTATCGACATTGAACGCAAGTGCGGCAATTATCCCCACGCGACGTGGAAAAAAGCTGATGGGTCCGAAGCGCCAGTCACCGTCTGGTGTGGCAATGATTACCTCGGCATGGGGCAACATCCCGTTGTGCTTGAAGCGATGAAAGAAGCCGTGGATGCAACGGGTGCCGGCTCTGGCGGCACGCGCAACATTTCCGGCACCACAGTGTATCACAAACGTCTTGAGGCTGAGCTGGCCGATCTTCACGGCAAAGAGGCCGCGCTGGTCTTCTCTTCGGCCTATATCGCCAATGACGCGACGCTTTCGACGCTGCCGACCCTGTTTCCGGGCCTCATCATCTATTCCGACGAGTTGAACCACGCCTCCATGATTGAGGGCATTCGCCGCAATGGCGGGGCTAAACGGATTTTCCGCCACAACGATCTCGACCACCTGCGCGAACTTCTGGCCGCCGATGATCCGGACGCGCCGAAGCTGATTGCGTTTGAGTCGGTCTATTCGATGGATGGTGATTTCGCGCCGATCAAAGAAATTTGCGATCTGGCCGAAGAATTCAACGCGCTGACCTATCTCGATGAGGTCCATGCCGTGGGCATGTACGGCGCGCACGGCGGTGGCGTGGCTGAGCGCGACGGTCTGATGGACCGTCTCGACATCATCAACGGCACGTTGGGCAAAGCCTTTGGCGTGTTCGGTGGCTATATTGCTGCGTCCGAGAAAATGTGTGATGCGGTGCGCTCCTATGCGCCGGGCTTCATCTTTACCACGTCCATTCCACCCGCTGTGGCCGCAGGCGCGGCAGCGTCGATTGCCTACCTCAAAGGTGAGGGCGGGGCAGCTTTGCGCGAAGAGCATCAGACGCAGGCGAAAATTCTCAAGACCCGCCTCAAAGGGTTGGGCCTTCCGATCACAGATCACGGCTCGCACATTGTGCCGCTAATCGTCGGCGATCCCAAGCACACCAAATTGATGTCCGATATGTTGCTTGAGCAATATGGCATTTACGTCCAGCCGGTGAACTTCCCCACAGTGCCGCGCGGCACGGAACGTTTGCGCTTTACCCCGTCGCCTGTTCATGGACCGCGTGAAATGGATGCACTTATTCAGGGATTGGACGCACTTTGGAGCCATTGTGCGCTGAATCGTGCCGAACTCGCAGGGTAATTTCGTTTCCCTCTGTGCGACGCTAATTTTGCTGTGGTAAGGCTTTTTATAACGCTCAAAGCGATTCGAGCGGGCGTCGGGGACAAAGAGTAGGGACAGTTCGCATGATAGGACGGTGGAGCAAACCACCCGTCGAAGAGGTAAATGAACCTCGCGGCTTTGACGATTTCGAGCTCAAACTCGGAGACGTTATGCGTGGGGAACGTGCAACTCAATCCAAATCACTTTTGGATGTTCAGCGTGAACTCAAGATCAAAGCCACCTACATTGCCGCGATTGAAAATGCCGATCCGAGCGTGTTTGAAACCCAAGGGTTCATTGCGGGATATGTGCGTTCCTATGCGCGTTATCTCGGTCTTGATCCCGATTGGGCCTTCACGCGTTTTTGTGCAGAGAGTGGTTTTGCCGTTGCACATGGCATGGCTCCCGAAGCCTCGGTCAAACGCAAGAATGCTGCGCCCGTTGCTGCTACATCAGGCGTGAAGAAAGATCCCTTTGCCGATCCCAATGCGAGTTTCGTGCCGCGTGGCGAGAGTTTCTTGGCCAAGGTGGAACCCGGAGCAATCGGTTCGACCGCCGTTTTGTTGCTGCTTGTCGGCGTGATCGGCTTTGGTGCGTGGTCTGTTCTCAAAGAAATTCAAAAGGTGCAACTGGCCCCCGTGGATCAGGTTCCCGGTGTTGTGGCCGACATTGCTCCCGTACAATCATCACAACAGACGGTGATTGCCGCGCTTGACGAAGAGGTTGGCATTGCCGAGCCTTCTGCCGATGCATTTAACCGTTTGTACCGTCCACAAGCCCTCGACGTGCCTGTTCTCGTCCCACGTGACGGTCCGATTGCGACTCTTGATCCGCGTTCTGTTGGCGCTTTGGGAGAAGAGAGCGCCGAGGAACGTCTGAACGCCATGTCAAACCAGATCGCCGATGCGGTGCTGAGTGACGAGTTTGGAGAGGCTCCGATCCAAGTGGTCGAAGCTGATGCACCCGAACTGGCGCTCGTTGCGGTCAATGCCACTTGGGTGCGGGTCAGTGCCGCTGATGGCTCCATTCTGTTCGAGAAAATCCTTAACGCAGGTGAGCGCTACGTGCTGCCCGCCACCGAGGATGCGCCACTTTTGCGCACGGGCAATGCTGGCGGTGTCTACTTTGCCGTCAATGGTCAGGCCTATGGCCCCGCAGGTGGATCAGGCTCCGTGGTCAAGAATATCCCGCTTTCAGTCGCGGCGGTTTCCGAGACCTTTGCCCCTGTCGATCTCGCCGCCAACGAAGGCGTGGCCGAGATGTTCCGCGTGGCGCAAAACGACGTGACGCTCGCGCCCGAAGCGCAGTAGGCCGCTCCCTTCGATATCCTGATCTGGCGCGTCTGACGCTTCACCTCCACGCGATCATGCGGTCCGGTGCTTGCGTGCGCGAACCGTGCGTCCTATCAAGGGCGTGACTTAGATCCCTGCTGCAAGGACCGCACCCCATGTCCCATAATCCGATCCGCCCTTGGCGTAATATCGAGCGCCGTGTCAGCCGCAAAATCTGGGTGGGCAACGTGCCCGTGGGTGGTGATGCGCCGATTTCGGTGCAAACCATGACCAACACCGATAGCGGCGATGTCAAAGCGACCTTGGACCAAGTGATCCGTGCCGCTGATGCAGGGGCCGATATTGTCCGCATCTCCGCCCCTGACGTGGCGGCGACCACGGCGCTCAAGGAAATTTGCCGTGAAAGTCCCGTGCCCATCGTGGCCGACATTCACTTCCACTACAAACGCGCCATTGAAGCTGCCGAAGCGGGGGCGGCCTGTCTGCGTATCAATCCCGGTAACATCGGAGATGAAAAGCGCGTCAAAGAGGTGATCAAAGCGGCGAAGGACCATAATTGCTCCATTCGCATTGGTGTGAATGCGGGGTCTCTAGAGAAGCATCTGCTTGATAAATATGCGGAACCTTGCCCTGACGCTATGGTTGAGAGTGGCTTGGATCACATCAAAATTCTCGAAGACAACGATTTCCATAACTTCAAAATCTCTGTGAAGGCGTCGGACGTGTTTCTTGCGTCTGCGGCTTATCAACAACTGGCCGATGCCACCGACGCGCCGATCCACCTTGGGATCACCGAGGCAGGTGGCTTGATGTCGGGGACGATCAAATCGGCCATCGGCATGGGGCAACTGTTGTGGATGGGCATTGGCGATACCATCCGTGTGAGCCTCTCGGCGGACCCCGTTGAGGAGGTCAAGGTTGGCTATGAAATCCTCAAATCCCTCGGTTTGCGTCACCGCGGCGTAAATATTATTTCCTGTCCGTCCTGTGCGCGTCAGGGCTTTGATGTGATCAAAACGGTGGAGGCCTTGGAACAACGCCTTGAGCATATCAAAACGCCGATGTCGCTGTCGATTATCGGCTGTGTCGTCAATGGTCCGGGTGAAGCGCTGATGACAGATGTCGGTTGGACCGGCGGCGGCGCAGGGCACGGCATGGTTTATCTGGGCGGCAAGCAAAGCCACAAGATGGACAATGACCGCATGGTTGACCACATCGTTGAGCAGGTCGAAGCCAAAGCTGCCGAACTCGCCGCCAAAGCTGATACTGATACTGATACTGAGGTTGATGCGGCAGAGTGATCTCTACGCTTGGACATTGAATAGAAAAAGCCCCGCCAGTGATCTGCGGGGCTTGTCTTTTGGTGCGTTGCGCGGTGACGTGAGGGATTATCCCTTGTCGCGTAGTTCTGCGACAATCTCGGTCATCGCGTCGAATGGCACATAGCCACGAACAAGCTGACCACCCATCACGAATGTTGGTGTGCCCGATATCTGGAAAATCTGGCCGAGCTGTTGGTTGCGGCCCAAGATCGTATTGACCTCGTCGCTGTCGAGTGCGGCCATGACGGCGTCGACATCCACATCTTGGTCGAGGTCATTCACCATCCGTTTCAAACTGCCTTCGGTCACGTTGCTGCGTGCGGTCATCAAGGCGTCGTGGATCGCATGATAGGCCTCTTCGCCGCTCACGGCACGGACAGCCAGCGCAAAGCGGGCGGCCAATACGCTTTCTTCACCAAGGATGGGGAATTCCTTGACGATGAGTTTGATGTTGCCGTCTTTTTCCAACAGCGCTTTGACATCGGGGTAGGCTTTTTTGCAGTAGCCACAGCGGTAGTCGGAGAACTCGACAAAGATCAAATCGGCGTCAGGGTTGCCGTAGACCAGATCTCCCTCAGCCTCGTACAGATCAGCAGCGTGGGCGGCGATTAGATCGGCTTCGCCTGCTTCCTGTGCGGCTTGTTGGCGTTGATTGTAGACGTCAACGGCTTCCATCAGCACTTCGGGGTTTTCCAATAGGTAGGCGCGGATTTCGGCGCCAAAGGCCGCGCGTTCCGCATCGGACATGTTGGTGAGGTCAAGGGCATGTGCCCCAAAGGCCGTCGTGGTCGCCAAAAGGGCAGCGGTGCCAAGGCGGGTCAAAAAGCGGGGCAGAGCCATGAGATATCTCTCCGTTAAAAAACTGTTCCTTATGCGTTTAGCACATCACCTGCGCGGGTCCACCCAACAGTTGCGTGACCGCAAGTCGCACCTGTGGTGTTTTGGCGCGAGATTTGTGGTGCAGGCGTTGCAATTTCACGCGCCAACTGGCATCGGTTGGACCATTCCAGATCAAGAGGCCCCATGATGAAAACGTCCCGCCGCAGCAATGTTGACCCCTTTATTGTCATGGATGTGATGGAGGCCGCGCGCGCCGCCGAGGATGCGGGCCGTCACGTGATCCATATGGAGGTGGGACAGCCCTCGACAGGTGCGCCCGCCAAAGCCCGTGCCAAACTGGCCGCCGCGATGGAAGAGGGGCCATTGGGCTATACCGTGGCGCTTGGGCTCCCCGAGTTGCGCCGTGCCATCGCGGGGCTTTATGCCGATTGGTATGGGGTCACGGTTGATCCGTCGCGTGTGGTTGTCACGTCTGGCTCGTCTGGCGCGTTTATCCTCGCCTTTACCGCGTTGTTCGACGCAGGGGACAAAGTTGCCTTGGGTGAGCCGGGGTACCCGTCTTATCGCCAGATTCTCAGCGCGCTCGACCTTGACCCCGTGGGCATTCAATCGACGCCAGAGAACCGCTTGCAACCTGTTCCGTCACAGATACCCGACGATGTGGACGGGTTGATTGTTGCCTCTCCGGGAAATCCGTCGGGGACGATGCTGGACCGTGCGGCGATGGCAGGTCTGATCGAGACCTGTGCAGCGAAGGGTATCTCGTTCATTTCCGACGAGATTTACCACGGTGTGCAATATGACAAACGGGCGGTGACGGCGCTTGAGGTCAGTGATGATGTCTATGTCATCAATTCCTTTTCCAAATATTTCTCCATGACGGGATGGCGCGTCGGGTGGATGGTCGTGCCTGAGGATCATGTGCGGGTGATTGAACGTTTGGCGCAAAACCTGTTCATCTGTCCTCCTCACGCCGCCCAGATCGCCGCCCTTGGCGCCTTGCAAGGGCGTGAGGAATGCGACGCCCATGTCGAGGTCTACGCCGAGAACCGCCGTCTGATGATGGAAGAATTGCCCAAAATTGGTTTTGACAAGATCGCACCGCCTGATGGCGCGTTCTATATCTATGCCGATGTGTCGGAGTTGACCGACGACAGCCGTGCCTTTTGCGCCGAAATTCTGGATCAGGTCGGGGTGGCGGTCACGCCCGGTCTGGATTTCGATCCCGTGCGCGGGGCGCAGACGATGCGGTTTTCCTATGCCCGATCGACTGCCGATATCCGCGAGGGACTTGCGCGGCTTCACGAGTTTATGAGTAAACGCGCCAAGGGCTAGGATCGCGCGGGCGGTCTGGTTAGGATGCGGAAAACCAACGAGTAGGGTGCGGGTGTGATCGGGGCAATGAGACGAGTATTATCAGCGGCGCGGCAGTGTTTTGCGCGAGCGGTTTTGTGTTTGGCGCTCGCCCTCTGCCCGTTAGCCGCCTCGGCGCAAAGCGGGTTTAACGCGCTGACGCCTGCGGCCAATGCGGGATCTTTCCTGCGCGAAGAGGGCACGACGACGTGGCTGCATCTGCGTATGGGGCAGCCCGTGCCGTTTCGTATTTTTACGCTGCGGGATCCGATGCGCCTCGTGATCGATCTCTCCGAGGTTGATTGGACGGGATTTGACACGGAGGCCTTTGACGCCTCCGAGGCCGTGACGGGCTTGCGTGTCGGCTTGTTCCGCCCCGGTTGGTCGCGCATGGTGATCGACCTTGATCGTCCATTGAAAATTGAAATGGCGGAGATGACGCGGGATGATGAGGGCGCGATGTTGCGCTTGGCGATGGAGCCTACAGATGCCGCGACATTTGAGGCAGGAGCCGGTGCGCCCGCAGCGGCGAAGTTCGAGCGCACGAACAAAGCGGTTTCCTTGCCCGCGCAGTCCAAGCCTGACGGTGGCCCGTTGGTTGTCGTGCTTGATCCGGGGCATGGCGGCATTGATCCGGGCGCGGAGCGCGATGGTGTCAAAGAGGCCGACGTGATGCTGACCTTCGCCCAAGAGTTGCGCGATACTTTGGTGCGGGCAGGGGGCTTTGAGGTGGTTTTGACGCGTGAGGACGATAGTTTTGTTCCGCTTGAATCCCGCATCACACGGGCCCATGAGGCGGGCGCGGATGTGTTCCTGTCGCTGCATGCTGACGCCATTTCCGAAGGCCGTGCCGAGGGTGCGACAGTCTATACGCTCGCGGATCGGGCCTCTGATGAAGCCTCGCGCAAATTGGCCGAACGCCATGATCGGGCTGATATTTTGTCGGGCGTGGACCTGTCCGACCAAGACGATGTGATTGTCAGAGTGTTGTTGGACATGGCCCGCACAGAGACTCAACCGCGCACCGATGCTTTGGCTGATGCCTTGGTCGAGGCGCTTACCCAAAGCGTGGGGATGCATAAGCGTCCACGCCTTGAGGCGGGGTTTTCGGTGCTGAAATCTGCGGATATTCCGTCGGTTTTGTTGGAGCTTGGTTTTCTGTCCTCGAAAAAGGACCGCGCAAAGTTGGTCGATGCGGCGTGGCGGGCCAAAGCGGCATGGGCGATCCGTGACGCATTGGTGGCATGGCACGAGAGTGACCGCGATGCGGCGCGTAATTTGCGCAAATGACGCAAGGAAACTCGCGCAACAGGCGAAGCCTCGCGCACATGCAGTCACATTTTCGCGGGTTCGTTTTGACCACGGGCCGTGGGATGTATAAGTAAGGCCAAAGGTCGGATCGGGCGAGTCACTTGCACACGCGCGCGCCGACGGTGGGAAAGGCAATACGCGTGCTTCGGTTTACACTCTCTTTTTTCGGGGCGATTTTTTCGCTCGTGACCACGGGCCTCGTTTTGCTCGCTTTGGTTATTGGCGGCGTGCTGTGGATGTACAGCCGCGATTTGCCCAATCACGAAACCTTGGCGCAATACCAACCGCCCACGATTTCGCGCGTCTATAGCGGCGAAGGCAAGATTATTGACGAGTTCGCCCGTGAACGCCGTCTGTATACGCCGCCTTCGGAAATTCCCGATTTGGTGAAATTCGCCTTTATTTCTGCCGAGGATAAGAATTTTTACAACCACCCCGGTTATGACATTCGCGGCATGATTGCTGCGGCTCTGTCCGCGGCACAGGGCGGACGGTTGCGCGGTGCATCGACCATTACACAGCAGGTGATGAAGAACTTCCTGCTGTCCTCTGACCGCTCTGCCGAGCGCAAGATCAAAGAGATCATTCTTGCCTCCCGACTTGAGCAAACTCTGAGCAAAGATGAGATTCTGGGCCTGTATCTCAACGAGATCGACCTTGGCGCGCGATCGTTTGGTGTGACCGCTGCGGCACAGACCTATTTCAACAAGACCCTGAGCGAGCTGTCTCCCGAAGAGGCGGCCTTCCTCGCGATCCATCCAAAGGCGCCGTATTCCTATCATCCTGTGAAAAACTATGACGCAGCCCTCGAGCGCCGCAACTTCGTTCTGCGCGAGATGTATGAGAACGGCTATCTGGAGCAGGCGGAATATGAACGCGCCCGTCTCGAGCCGATCCGTTCGGTGCAAAACGGCGACTACGAAGGCTTTCGCGAGCAACTGCCGCCACGCGATTACTTCACAGATGAAATTCGCCGCCAATTGTCGCAAGACTTTGGCGAAGAAGAGTTTTTTGAGGGTGGGCTGTCTATTCGGGCGACCATTGATCCCGAACTGCAAACGGTGGCTCGCCATGCCCTTGAGAGCCGTCTGGAGACCCTTGACCGTCAGCGCGGCGAATGGCGCGGTACGGGGAAAACCATCGACCCTGCCACGATTGATGCGGGCACATGGGAAGAGGCGCTTGGTGAGGTTCGAGTGGCGCGAGACATCACGCTTGATGGCGGATGGTTCGTTGGTGTGGTCGATCAGGTCGGCACGCAAAGCATGACGGTATTGGTGGAAAACACGGGCGAAGTGAGCGTTCCGCGCGAGGATATCAAATGGATGCGTGGCGGGTTCTCGGATAATTTCGAGCGTGGCGACGTGGTTCATATCCGCCGCATGACAACAGGCGACAATGGCACGGGCGATCTGATCCGCTGGACCCTGCGCCAAGTTCCCGGAGTTCAGGGCGGCTTTGTCGCGATGGACGTCAACACGGGGCGCGTGATCGCCATGCAGGGTGGGTTCTCTTACCAGAACTCGGTGTTTAACCGCGCCACGCAGGCCACACGCCAACCGGGGTCGTCGTTCAAACCGTTCGTTTATGCCGCAGCTCTCGACAGCGGGTTCACACCTGCGACCATCGTTGTTGACGCGCCGATCGAGATCAACACACCCCAAGGGGTCTGGCGTCCGAAAAATGCCTCGCGTCAGTTTTATGGCCCCACACCGCTGCGTACAGGGATCGAGCAATCGCGGAACCTGATGACCATCCGTCTGGCCCAAGAGGTCGGTATGGATGTGGTTGCAAGCTACGCCGAGCGCTTTGGTGTCTATGACCGCATGGGTCAGTATCTCGCGTCTTCCTTGGGCGCCGAAGAGACAACGCTGTATAAAATGGTGTCGGCCTATGCGATGTTTGCCAATGGCGGCGAACGGGTGGAGCCGACGCTTGTTGACCGTGTCCAAGACCGGTTCGGGCGCACCGTTTACAGGCATGACCAACGTGATTGTCTTGAGTGCGAGGAGGCCGCGCTCGAGCCTGGTCTTGCGCCCACAATCGTGTCGAACCGCGAACGCGTTATGGATGCGATCACCGCCTACCAACTGACTTCGATGATGCAGGGGGTTGTCTCGCGCGGGACCGCGCGTGGTCGTGTCAATCTGCCTGTGCCTGTTGCCGGTAAAACGGGGACGACCAATGACGGGAAAGACGCATGGTTTGTGGGCTTTACCTCGAATATCGTGGCAGGGTGCTACATCGGTTTCGATACACCGCGCTCTATGCCCGGGGCGTCTGGCGGCGGGTTCTGTGGCCCTGTGTTCAACGAGTTTATGCAAGAGGCTGTGGCCAAGTTTGGCGGCGGGAAATTCCGCGTTCCACCCGGTGGCCACTTTATCAAAATCGACCGTTTCACAGGGGCGCGCCTGTCCGATAGCGCCTCGGGGCCAAACGTTGTGGCCGAGTATTTCCGCGATGGTGAAGAGCCCGTGTTCGGCCTGATGTTCGACGGTGGTTTTGCAATGGGGTCCGATCTGCCGATGTTTGATGCGGGCCAGGTCGATAGCGGCGAACGGGCGGTTGAAACCCAATCCGGCAAGACCATCAAAATCCCGAAAAAGGCGACGTTCAATTCGCTGTCCTCGGGCGGGCTCTACTAGCGGGCTGTCAGGTTTGGAGATTGTAAAAAAGGCCGCGCAGAGCGCGGCCTTTTGCGTCGGCTAACTGTCGGACTTCTGTCGGGCAAGGGGGCTGGACGGTCATTTCCTGCGCTGCCCCTCTGGATTTAGTCGCTTCCTTCCCGCGCCTGTCTCGCGAAAACTCTGCGATCAACCTTGTATAAGGGGCGCGTGGTGGGTAAGTGTTTCGACCAGAAAAGACGTGGCTTCGAGGCCCCCCAAGACAAGGTATTCCCCTGTGCGCGCAGAGATCGAAAACACAGTCGAGAAAATTCGCAAATCCATCGCGTTGTTGAAACAGCGACTGGATTGGGACACTGCGCCGCATCGGTTGGAGGAATTCAACGCGATGATCGAGGACCCGACCCTGTGGAACGATCCTGAGCGGGCGCAAAAGCTGATGCGTGAACGTCAGGCGCTAATGGATGCCTTGGAAACGGCGACCCGTATCGAGACGGATATGAACGACAACATCGAGCTTATCGAAATGGGCGAGATGGAAGAGGACCAAGAGGTCATCATCGAGGCCGAAGAGGCGCTCAAAGCGCTCGAAGTGACTGCCGCCGAGAAAGAGCTTGAGGCGTTGCTTGATGGCGAGGCCGATGCGAACGACACATTCTTGGAGATCAACTCGGGCGCGGGCGGCACGGAGAGCTGTGACTGGGCGTCGATGTTGGCGCGGATGTATGTCCGTTGGGCCGAAAGAAAAGGTTACAAGGTCGAGCTGCAATCGGAGAGCCCGGGCGAAGAGGCGGGGATCAAATCCGCCGCTTATAAAATCTCGGGTCACAACGCCTATGGCTGGCTGAAATCGGAAAGCGGTGTGCATCGCCTCGTGCGGATTTCGCCCTTTGACAGTGCCGCCAAACGTCACACGTCCTTTACCTCGGTGAAGGTCTATCCCGTGGTGGATGATAATATCGAGATCGAGGTCAATCCCGCCGACATCCGTATCGACACCTATCGCTCCTCAGGGGCGGGTGGTCAGCACGTGAACACCACCGACTCGGCTGTGCGCATCACGCACTTTCCTACGGGGATCGTGGTGACAAGTTCCGAGAAATCGCAGCACCAGAACCGCGACATCGCGATGAAGGCCCTCAAAAGCCGTCTGTATCAGATGGAGTTGGACAAGCGGTCTGCGCTTGTGAACGAAGCGCACGAAAATGCGGGCGATGCGGGGTGGGGCAACCAGATCCGTTCCTACGTGTTGCAGCCCTATCAGATGGTCAAAGACCTGCGGACCAACTACGAGACCTCTGACACCAAAGGCGTTTTGGATGGCGATCTCGACGGGTTTATGGCCGCGACCTTGGCGCAAAACGTATCGGGCAAGTCCCGCGCGGATGCGCAGGGCGAGTGAGCCTACGGGTGTAATCCCAGTTATACCGCAATTTAGAAGGCGCCACGGCATGCCGTTGGCGCCTTTGTTCTGTGCGATGTGTGACCGTTTAGAGGTAGCGACATTGACGCGCTCCATAGACATATAGCAAAAATTGCATTTTATGTGACAAACTCACCGACGACCCGCGTAGGGTTGAGTAGATTAAGGCCAATCAAAGCGCGCAAAGCGCAACGACGAAGGAAACGCACATGACCCATCTGGCACTTACATTGCCCTCCCTGAATGCGGGGACTGGCCTATGATAACCGAATTTACCCCTTGGGCGTCGCTGATTGGCGGCATTCTCATCGGCCTGTCCGCTGTCTTTTTGATGGCCTTTCAAGGCCGCGTCTTTGGCGCAACGGGCGTCTTGGCGGGTTTTATGACACCGCAAAGCTCGTCTGACTGGACGTGGCGTACATGGCTGTTGGCCGGCATGGTGTCCGGTCCGCTCGTCTACCGTTTGTTTGCAGGCGAGATGCCTGCGATTGACGTACCTGTGTCCAACATTGGACTGATCGTCGGCGGGATCATTGTGGGGCTCGGTGTGACCTTCGGGTCGGGTTGCACGTCTGGTCACGGGGTCTGCGGCATGGCGCGTCTGTCGCCTCGCTCGATCGCCGCGACTGTCACATTTATGATTTTTACCGCGATTACAGTGTTCGTGGTGCGCCATGTATTGGGAGGGGTTTGAGCATGAAACATCTTTTGACCTACCTCACTGGCCTGATGTTCGGCGTCGGCATTTCCATGTCTGGCATGGCCAACCCCGCCAAGGTGATAAACTTTTTCGACGTGTTCGGCACATGGGATCCATCGCTCGCCTTCGTCATGGGCGGCGCTGTTGTGGTGACGTTCTTTGGCTACCGTGCCGTGTTCAAACGCTATGCGACCCCTGCTTTTGAGCCTGCGTTCAACGTGCCGACAAGCCGTGTGATCGACGCCAAACTGATTGGCGGCTCGGCGGTGTTCGGCATTGGTTGGGGCATTGCGGGTTTTTGTCCCGGCGGGGCGCTGCCTGCGGTTGGCACGCTGAAGCCTGAGGTGCTGATCTTTTTCGTTGCCCTCGTCGTCGGCATCTTTGCCGCCAAATTCATGATGCAGTTTAGCGCCCGTCGGGCCGCAAGCCGCAGTACCTAACCCCCTGCGCCTGTGTCGCGCAGATGAGATACTTGAGGAGAGAGATATGACTGCCACCTATCCCGTTGATATGTCCGTGACACCAGAGGTCAAAGCCTTCTTTGACCCCGCCACATGGACCATTTCCTATGTGGTCAAAGATCCTGCCTCGAATGCCTGCGCGGTGGTCGATAGCGTGATGGATATTGATTACGCTGCGGGGCGTATCTCTTATGAGAGCGCCGACGAGATCATCAAGTATGTGCAGGACAACGACCTCAAGGTCGAATGGCTGCTCGAGACCCACGTCCACGCCGACCACCTGTCGGCAGCGCCTTACCTCCAAGATAATCTGGGTGGTAAAATCGGCATCGGTGAAAACATCACCATCGTGCAGGACGTCTTTGGCAAGGTGTTCAACGAGGGCACCGAGTTCCAGCGTGACGGGTCGCAGTTCGACCGCCTGTTCAAGGATGGTGACACCTACAAGGTGGGCGAGATGGACTGTTTCGCCATGCACACGCCTGGTCACACGCCCGCCTGTATGACGCATACGATGGGCAACGCGACCTTCACGGGTGATACGCTGTTTATGCCCGATGGCGGTTCGGCGCGGGCCGATTTCCCCGGTGGCGATGCGGCGACGCTTTACGACAGCATCCAGAAGGTGTTGGCGCTGCCCGACGACATGCGTCTGTTCATGTGCCACGATTACGGCCCCAACGGGCGCGATATCGCGTGGGAGACCACGGTGGGTGAGGAACGTCTCCACAACATTCACGTTGGTGGCAACAGAACAAAGGCCGATTTCGTCAAATTCCGTGAGGAACGGGACGCTCAACTCGACATGCCACGTCTGATTATTCCTTCTTTGCAGGTGAATATGCGTGCAGGTGAGTTGCCGCCCGCCGATCAAGATGGCAAAACCTTTCTGAAGGTGCCGGTCAACGGTCTGTAATCACGTCTCAACCGATGTGTGAGGGATCGCCCGCGCCACCGATTTGCCAAGGTTAGGGCAGGTTGGTCCCACGCACATCAGGAGAGACAGACATGGAATTCAATAAGGTCAACGACGGGCTCACAGTCAGCGGACAAATCACGGTGGAGGAGGTTCAAATCCTTGCCGAGAAGGGATTCCGCACCCTGATCGACAACCGCCCCGATGAGGAAATCGAAGGCGCATTACAATCAGAGGCGATGGAGGCCGCAGCAAAGGCCGCAGGATTGAATTTCCTCTATCTTCCGATCTACCCGGGTCAATTCACGGGGGAACTGATTGAGGAAACGGGACGGGCCTTTGCCGAGTTGGAAGGGCCAGTTTACGCCTACTGCCGTTCGGGCACCCGCTCGACCACGGCATGGGCCTTGTCCCAAGCGGGTGATCAGCCTGCGCAGGACATTTTGGAACAAGCGGCGGGTGCAGGGTATGACCTGAGCGCGATCGCGGGATATTTGTCGGGACGATAGGGACCACACGCACTCCCGCGTCTCCCCGCCGCCGCTGACGATCTTGCCCCGAAACGGGGACACGTTTGGCTTATGATCACAGATGGAGGTGGTCGGCGGCAGTTAGTTGCGAGGAGACGCACATATGGATCTTAAGAAAATTTCGGACGGGCTTACCGTTTCGGGCCAGATACAACTCGACGATTTGACCAAACTGGCGCGACGCGGGTTCCGCTCGGTGGTGTGCAACCGCCCCGATGGCGAGGCCGCAGACCAACCGACCCATGAGGAAATCGAAAAAGCCGCTAAAGAGGCAGGGCTGGAATTTCGCTATCTGCCCGTCACTCCGGGGATCGTGACCGAGGAAACCGCTGAGCAATTCCGCGTCGCCCTCACCGAATTGCCCGGCCCCGTGTTCGGCTATTGCCGCACAGGTACGCGCACCACGACC
Source organism: Celeribacter sp. (assembly GCF_048266405.1). Classification (GTDB taxonomy): domain Bacteria; phylum Pseudomonadota; class Alphaproteobacteria; order Rhodobacterales; family Rhodobacteraceae; genus Celeribacter. The sequence continues at coordinate 224,729 of NZ_JBLWZO010000001.1, read as the reverse complement.
CTGTGGTCTTTGGCAATGGCCAATGAGAAATCCGTGGTCGATATCCTCGCCGCGACCAAGGCCGCAGGCTACGACATGACGGGCGTGGCGCGTCGCATTGCCAACGGGGGCGTGACGCCGACCGATAGCGTTGAGGACGCAAGCTATGACGTTGTGATCGTAGGGGCAGGGGCCGCAGGGGTGGCCGTGGCGTCCTCGCTCAAATCCCGCAAATCCGATCTTGAGATCGCGATCATCGACCCTGCCGACATTCACTATTACCAACCCGGTTGGACGATGGTGGGCGCAGGCGTATTCGATGCGCAGACGACCGCCAAGACGATGGGCTCGCTCATCCCGCGCGGGGTGCATTGGATCAAATCCGCCGTGGCGGCTTTCGAGCCTGCCAATGATGCGCTCGTCCTCGACGGGTGCCGCGTGGTGAAATACAAACGCCTCATTGTTTGTCCCGGTTTGAAACTCGACTGGGGCAAGGTGAAAGGGTTGGAAGAGACGCTCGGCAAGAACGGCGTGACCTCCAACTACCGCTATGATCTGGCGCCCTACACGTGGAAACTCGTACAAGAGCAAAAGGGCGGACGCGCGATCTTCACCCAGCCGCCAATGCCGATCAAATGCGCAGGCGCGCCGCAAAAGGCCATGTACCTGTCCGCCTCCGAATGGGAAAAACAAGGTAAGCTCGGCAAGATGGACATTCAGTTCATGAATGCAGGCGGCGTGCTGTTCGGGGTCAAAGACTACGTTCCGGCACTTGAGGAATACGTCAAGCGCTACGACGCCAAGCTCAATTTCTTCCATAACCTTATTGCCGTGGACGGTCCGAACAAAACGGCGACGTTTGAGGTCAAGAAGCCTGATGCCGAGCCTGAAACGGTGACGGTCGAATTTGACATGCTGCACGTTTGCCCGCCCCAAACCGCGCCGGATTTCATCCGTGTGTCGCCGTTGGTGGATGAAAGCGGTTGGGTCGATGTGGATCAGGTTACATTGCGCCATAAGACCTATGAGAACATCTGGTCGCTCGGTGATGCGATGAACGCGCCGAATGCCAAAACCGCTGCTGCCGCGCGGATGCAAGCGCCCGTTGTGGCCATTAACGTTGCCGCAGATATCGACGGAAAAGGCCCGCAAGCCGCCTATAACGGCTATGGCTCATGTCCGCTCACCGTTGAGAAGGGAAAGATCGTTCTGGCCGAGTTTGGCTACGGCGGTGTGCTGTTGCCCTCCTTCCCGAAATGGCTGCTCAACGGCACCAAGGCCACGCGACTGGCATGGATTTTGAAAGAGCAAATCCTGCCGCCCATCTATTGGAAAGCCATGCTGCGGGGCAAGGAATGGCTCATCAAGCCTGAAAAAGTTACCGCGAAGTAACACGTTTTCCACATCATTTTGGCAGGCCGTCTTTGAGACAGGCCTGTCACTCCTCCCAAACCGAAAGGTCCGCCACCGTGTCGTTCAATCCGCGCAGCCTGCGCCGCTATTTCCCCATTCTCGATTGGGGATCGAAATACAATATGGACACTTTCACCAATGACGGCGTTGCCGCAGTGATCGTGACCATCATGTTGATCCCGCAGTCTTTGGCCTATGCGCTTCTCGCGGGGCTTCCTGCGGAAATGGGGCTTTATGCGTCCATTCTGCCGCTTGTGGCCTATGCCATTTTCGGCACCTCGCGGGCCTTGGCCGTGGGGCCTGTGGCGGTTGTGTCGCTGATGACGGCGTCGGTTGTGGGCAATATGGCGCTGCAAGGCACGGCGGAATATGCCGCTGCGGCGATTACACTGGCGTTTCTGTCTGGTTTAATTTTGCTTGCTATGGGGTTGTTTCGGCTAGGTTTTTTCGCAAACTTCCTGAGCCATCCCGTGATTGCGGGTTTTATCACCGCCTCTGGTATTCTGATCGCGGCCTCTCAGGTCAAGCACCTGTTGGGCATTTCGGCGGGGGGCGATACGTTGCCCGAACGCATTCACGGCATTCTTGTGAATATCGGTGATGTGAATTTCATCACCCTTGTGATCGGGGTGTCGGCCACGGCGTTTTTGTTCTGGGTGCGTAAAGGGCTCAAGCCACTGTTGATCGCCAAAGGTCTCACCCCGCGAATGGCGGATATCGCGGCCAAGGCGGGCCCCGTGGCTGCCGTTGTCGTCACGACGCTTGTCTCTGCGGTGTTCCAGTTGCAAAACCACGGCGTGAAAATCGTGGGCGATGTGCCGCGCGGTTTGCCGCCTTTGACGTTGCCGATGTTTTCGGCGGAGGTGTGGACGCAACTGTTCGGCGCAGCGATTTTGATTTCCATCATCGGTTTTGTTGAATCCGTTTCCGTGGCGCAAACGCTTGCGGCGAAGAAACGTCAACGCATCGTGCCAGATCAGGAGTTGATTGGCCTTGGCGCGTCCAACGTGGCCGCCGCGATCTCGGGCGGCTATCCCGTCACGGGGGGGTTTGCCCGTTCCGTGGTGAACTTCGACGCAGGGGCGGAGACGCCTGCGGCGGGGGCCTTTACCGCCATTGGTATCGCATTTGCCGCGCTGTTCCTGACGCCGCTGTTGTATTTCCTCCCCGTCGCGACACTTGCGGCGACGATCATCGTGGCGGTGTTGTCACTTGTGGATTTCAAGATTTTGAAAACCACTTGGGGCTATTCCAAAGGCGATTTCGCTGCGGTTCTGGCCACCATTTTGCTCACCTTGGGCTTTGGCGTCGAGACGGGTGTGTCGGCGGGTGTGATCCTGTCGATCGCTCTGCACCTCTATAAAACTTCACGGCCACATATTGCCGAGGTGGGTCTGGTTCCTGGCACCGAGCATTTCCGCAATATCAAGCGGCACGAAGTCCTGACAACGCCCGAAATGGTAACAATCCGTGTCGATGAAAGCCTGTATTTCGCCAATGCGCGGTTCTTGGAGGACTATATCCTCGACCGCATCGCCGAGGACTGTGACGTCAAACATGTTGTGCTGATGTGTCCTGCGGTGAACGAGATCGACAGTTCGGCCTTGGAAAGCCTTGAGGAGATCAACAAGCGTTTGCATGACGGCGGGATCAAATTGCACCTTTCAGAGGTTAAAGGCCCTGTGATGGACCGCTTGCAAAAGTCGCATCTGTTGCACGATCTGACGGGGCAAGTGTTCCTGAGCCAATATGCGGCGATGAAGGCTTTGGGCGATGTGACACAGCCTGTCTCTCCTGATGAAGCGACTGCCTAAGCGCAAAACGCCCTCCGAAATCGGGGGGCGTTTTGATTGGTGATCGCATAATGTGCGGGGTCAGTAGACCAAGCGGACAAGCCCGAGTGTGAGGGCGGGAAAGGCCACCAAAAGAACGACGCGGACCAGATCGGTGATGACAAAGGGCAGGGTGCCTTTGAACGTCTCCGAGATGGGAATGTCTTTGGCCATAGCATTGATGATGAAGAGGTTCATGCCGACAGGCGGCGTGATCAGCCCGACCTCCACCACGATCAGCACGAGGATGCCGAACCACAGGCCGAATTCGGCAGGGTCCACGCCGAAGTCCAGCGCCGCCATGATCGGGAAGATGATCGGCACGGTGAGAAAGATCATCGACAGGCTGTCCATGATGCACCCGAAGGCCAGATAGAGCAGCAATACCGTGGCAAGGATCAGCCACGGCGAGATGTCCAATGCGCCTGCCCATGCGGCGGCGGATTGTGGCACACCTGAGAGGGCGAGGAAGTTGTTGAACACCTTTGCCCCGATCAGGATCAGGAAAATCATGCCCGTGGACCCTGCTGTTTCCAATGTGGCTTCGACCGTTTTGCCCCATGTCAGCCCGCCCGAGACGAGCGCGAGAAGCCCCGTGCCCGCAGCGCCCACGGCGGCGGCTTCCGTCGGTGTGAAAACGCCGAGGTAAATCCCGCCGACGACCAGAGTGAAGATCGCCAGAACCGGAGCGACATCGAGAAAGGCGCGTAACCGTTCAGCCAAGGGGGCCTTGTCACGCACACCGCTGCTATGCGGGCGGACGCGAACATAGATTGCGATGCAGATGATATAGCCCAGAGCGGCCAACAGGCCGGGGACAAAGGCCGCGACAAAGAGCTTGGCGATGTTTTCCTCTGCGAGCATGGCATAGACCACGAGGATCACCGAGGGCGGGATCAGGATGCCAAGCGTGCCGCCTGCTGCCAATGCGCCCGTGGCCAAGCGCCCCGTGTAGCCATATTTGCGCAATTCGGGCAGCGCCACTTTGCCCATGGTCGCTGCTGTGGCCAAGGACGATCCGCAGATTGCGCCAAAGCCCGCGCAGGCCCCGATGGCGGCCATGGCCACACCACCCTTGCGGTGGCCGAGCCATGTCTCGGAGGCTTTGAACAAAGCCGCCGACATGCCGCCCAGAGTGGCGAAATGGCCCATGAGCAAAAACAGCGGGATGATGGAGAAGGAATAAGAGGAGAACTCCCCATAGACGAGGTGTTTGAGTTGGCTCATCACCATGACCGTATTGCTGTTGAGCACATAGGCCCCGCCAAATCCGACCGTGAACATCGCGACCCCGATGGGAACGCGCAAAAAGATCAGGAGCAGCAGGACAGGAAAGGACCACAGGCCGATTTCAAAACGGCTCATCTCAGGCCTCCTTGCCAATGAGAGCGCGGGCAGAGCGCAACACGCAAAACAGGGCGACAATCACGCCGATGGCGCAGGCGACCATCGCGGCGCGGTAGCCCCAAACTACGGGAATTTGCAGGATGAAACTGGTTTCGCCATAGGCGTCTTTTTCAAGCATTCCCAAATAGAGACGCCATGCGACAAGCACAGTGAATGCCGCCATGAGCAGATCGCCTATGAGGTCAAGGAGGCGGTTGAGGTGGTCGCCAAAGACACGCTGCAACATATCGACCCGTGCATGGGCGCGGGCATATTGCGCATAGGGTAGGGCGCTAAACACCGCAAAGCCGATCCCGAATTCGACCAGTTCGATATCTCCGGGGATGCCCTGTAATCCAATGACGTCCAAGGCCCGCCCGATGACAGAGATACAGGTCAGCGCGATGACCAGAAGGAGCGAGGCACCGCCCGCCACGGCCATAGCGCGGGCCAATCCGCCCACCGATTTTTCAACCACCCAATACATGCTGCTCTCCCTTTGCGCCTTCCTTTACGCCATTGACGTAGGGGCGCTCAATGAAAAAGACCGCAAGTCCATTGGCCCTGCGGTCTCATTCTGTGTCGGGGGGGAGCCGCTTAAAGCGTCACCCACGCCCCGTCTTTGGCCGAACTGTCGATACAGGCCTTGATAAAGCGCATCCCTGCGAGACCGTCCTCGATGCCCGGCGTCAGGCCTGTGCCGGCATTGTCGGCGCGGATCATGTCGGCGGCGTCCTTGTAGATCGTGGCAAATCCTTCGAGGTAGCCCTCGGGGTGACCAGGGGGGACGCGCAAATCCTGTGCCGCGCCGATTTTCTGTGCGCCGCCACGGGTGAGGATTTGCTTGGGCTCGCCAAACGGGGTGAAGGTCATCACGTTTGGATTTTCCTGATGCCACTCTATGCCGCCCTTGTCGCCATAGACGCGCAGGGAGAGGCCGTTTTCATTGCCCACGGCCACTTGGCTCGCCCAAAGCGTGCCTTTTGCGCCGCCTTTGAAGCGGAAGCGGCATTCGACGTTGTCGTCCACTTGGCGTCCCTCAACGAAGGCGGTCAGATCGGCGGACATTTTTTCGACCTCAAGTCCTGTGACGAAGGAGGCGAGGTTGAAGGCGTGGGTGCCAATGTCGCCCACGCAGCCGCCCGCGCCGGAGCGTTTGGGATCGGTGCGCCATGCAGCTTGTTTGTTGTCTGGATCTGCGGGCTCGGTCAGCCAGTCCTGAATATACTCGACCGCAACAAAGCGCAGGGTGCCAAGCGCTCCGCTTTGCACCATATCGCGGGCTTGGCGCATCAACGGGTAGCCCGTGTAGTTGTGGGTCAGGATGAATTGCTTGCCTGACTTGGCAACGGCTGCGGCGATTTTCTCAGCGTCTTCAAGGGAATGGGCCAAGGGCTTGTCGCAGATCACATTGATCCCCGCCTCCAGAAACGCGACGGCAGGACCGGCGTGCATGTGGTTGGGGGTGACGATGGCAACGGCGTCGATCCCGTCTTCGCGGGCGGCTTCTGCGGTGGCCATTTCGGCGTAAGAGCCGTAGGAGCGATCCGCCGCGATGCCAAGATCAGCCGCCGAAAGGGCAGCGCGTTCGGGGTCGGAGGACAGTGCCCCCGCGACCAACTCCCATTCGCCGTCGATGCGGCTCGCAATGCGGTGAACGCCACCGATAAAGGCGCCGCGTCCCCCGCCAACCATGCCGAGTTTGAGTTTCTTGTGCATGTGTAAAGCTCCCTTATAGACCGAGCATACGGTTGATTTGTTCTTTGTCGGCCGCGCCACCTGCGAAATCGTCGAAGGTTTTGTCGGTCAACTCAATGATGTGATTGGCAATGAACGGAGCGCCCTCCGCGGCCCCTTGCTCTGGTGACTTCAGGCAGCATTCCCATTCCAGAACGGCCCATGAATCGTAGCCGTATTGCGCCAGTTTGGAGAAGATGCCGGAGAAATCGACCTGACCATCGCCAAGGCTGCGGAAGCGGCCCGCACGGTTGGTCCAGTCTTGGTAGCCCGAATAGACGCCTTGGCGGCCATTGGGGTTAAACTCGGCATCCTTGACGTGATAGGCGCAGATGCGGTCGTGGTAGAGGTCGATAAACTGAAGGTAATCAAGCTGTTGCAGCAGGAAGTGAGACGGGTCGTAGTTGATCTGTGCCCGCTCATGGCCGCCCAGTGCGTCCACAAACATCTCGAATGTTGCCCCGTCAAAGACGTCTTCGCCCGGGTGGATTTCATAGCCGACGTTGACGCCGTGTTCGTCATAGACGTCGAGGATCGGTTTCCAACGGCGGGCGAGTTCCGCGAAGGCTTCCTCGATGAGGCCTGCGGGGCGCTGTGGCCACGGGTAGAGGTAGGGGAAGGCGAGGGAACCTGTGAAGGACACGGAGTTGTCGAGGCCGAGTTTGCGCGAGATTGCAGCCACTTTGGTCACTTGATCAACGGCCCATGCTTGGCGGGCTTTAGGATTGCCGTGGACTTTGGCAGGGGCGAAGGCGTCGAAAGCCTCGTCATAGGCGGGGTTCACGGCGATCAATTGGCCCTGCAAGTGGGTGGACAATTCTGTGATCTCCACGCCTGCATCGGCGCAGATGCCCTTGATCTCGTCGAGGTAGGTGTCGCTTTCATAGGCTTTGTCCACATCGAACAGGCGGCCGTCAAAGGTCGGGATTTGCACACCTTTGTAACCAAGGCCCGCAGCCCATTTGGTGATGTTTTCAAGGGAATTGAAGGGGGCCTCATCGCCTGCGAATTGTGCGAGGAAAAGGGCGGGGCCTTTCATTGTAGATGCCATTGGTCACTCCAGTGTTTGATGTCTGTGTTTAGTGTATGCGTTAATTTGTGCATTATCCAGCGCCGAGCGGATCATTGAAGGTCGGAACCGAAAGCTCCTGAATGGGCGGTCGGCTCGGGTGGTCGATCGCCTGAAGGGCTGCGCGTGCGAGCAACGCTCCTGTAGCTCCGACGTTTTCAGGGACAACGAGGATTTGTTTGCGAAAGAGATTGAGAAAGGATGTGGCTTCTTTCGCAAACACATCAAAGTCATCGCCAATAACGAATCCCGACGCCTCCGCGCCGCCTGTGGCGGCAACTGTGGCATTGGTGGAGCCACATAAAATGGCGTCGATTTCGGGATGGGCTTTGAGCGCGGCGCGCACCGAGGTTGCAATGTCATCAATATGACTGTCGGTGGTGACGTCTTGTAACACGAGGCGTTTCATGCCCGTGCGCTCGCAAGCCTCTTTGGTGCCTTCGAGAATCTCTTTGCCGTAGAAATGGTAGGGGGGGGGCGCGACGAGCAGGACGCATTTGCGCCCCCGACGAGTCAAGGCTTCGATGCCAAGCTCGCCAAAGCGGCGGTTGTCGAAATCACAGTAGGGATGGATGTCTGACCAATTGGTGCGCCCGTGCGTGACGAAGGGAAATCCCTTCTTCATCAGATAATCCACGCGCGGGTCATTGGGCTCGGTCTGGTTGAGAATGATCGCATCTGCTGACCCCGTTTCGACCACATAGCGCACAGGGCGCATCGGGTCTTCGTCAGGGAAGAACGGCGTGACAACAAGGTGGTAAGAGGTGTGGCGCAATCCGCCGGCAATCGAGGACAACAAACGCGCGGTGTGGTTCATAATGTCGTGCTCTGTCGAGACGATCAGAGAGATGACATGGGTTTTCCCCGTCCGCAAACGGACACCCGCACGATTGGGCAGATAGCCGATACTGTCGGCACATTCTCGCACCCGTTTTTTGGTGTCGGCGGAAATATCGGGCGCATCGTTGAGCGCACGGCTCACCGTCGCCACGGCGAGCCCCGTGATCCGAGAAATCGTCTTTAGCGTGGGGCGTTCCCCTGGCTTTAGATCATCTCTGTGATCCTGCGAGTCTCCCATGTGCGTCCTCCCTGATTCGCGCGATTCGGGTCATTTTGACCTCATTTTCTTGTAGGTGATTCCCTCAAATCTCCCCATCAATCTCTTTTTTGGTCCGCATAAGTTACCGCTAACAGTAATAATATGTGGCTCAAGAGCGTTTTTTAATAATTTTTCTTGTTTCGTCAGATTTGGCTGACATACTTCGACTATAGGTTCGCTTTACACACATATCTAGCGTGTTTGCGAAAACTATAACGTTTCAGTTGAACCTGTAACGTTTACGTAATCTAGGGAGGACTACACTAATGAAACTTGTAAAAGCGCTTTTGAGCGCAACGGCGATCACCGCTGCTGCATCTGCTGCCCATGCGACCGACCTTGAGGTCACGCACTGGTGGACATCCGGTGGCGAAGCTGCCGCCGTTGCGGAATTCGCAAAAGCATTCAACGAAAAGACCGATCACACATGGGTCGATGGCGCAATTGCAGGCGGCGGCTCAACAGCTCGTCCGATCATGATTTCGCGTATCCTCGGTGGCGATCCAATGGCTGCGACACAGTTCAACCACGGCCGTCAGGCACAAGAGTTGATCGAAGCGGGCCTTATGCTCGACCTCACCGATGTTGCGGAAGCTGAAGGTTGGAAAGACGTGATCCACCCGTCTTCCTTGCTGGATAGCTGTACGCTTGACGGTCGCATCTACTGCGTTCCTGTGAACATCCACTCCTGGCAGTGGCTGTGGCTCAACAACGGCGCGTTCGAAAAAATCGGCAAGCCTGTTCCGTCCAACTGGGATGAATACGTCGATGCTATGCCTGCACTCGAAGAAGCAGGTATCGTTCCGCTCGCAATGGGTGGTCAGCCTTGGCAGTCTTCCGGCGCATTCGGCGTGATGGCCATTGCTCTTGCTGGTCCTGACGCATGGCTTGCTGTGAACAAAGACAAAGATGCAGACGTTGCTGCTGGTGACGCCTACAAAAAAGTCTTTGAAGCTGCTGCTGCCGCACGTGAATACTCCAAAAACACCAACGTGCAGGACTGGAACCTTGCCACGGCTATGGTGATTGAAGGCACGGCTGCGGGTCAGATCATGGGCGACTGGGCACAGGGCGAATTCGCTGTGGCCGAAAAAGTTGCAGGCACCGATTACACCTGTCTTCCAGGTCTGGGTGTGAACGAACTGATCGATACTGCGGGTGATGCGTTCTACTTCCCCAAGAACGACGATCCAGAAGTTGAAGCCGCACAAAAAGAACTCGCAGCTCTGATGCTGTCCAAAGAAGTTCAGGTTGCCTTCAACCTCAAGAAAGGGTCGCTTCCTGTTCGCGGCGACGTGGACCTTTCCGCAGCTAACGATTGCATGAAAAAAGGTCTGAAGATCCTCGCAGACGGCAACACTGTGCCTTCTGGCGATATGCTTCTTTCGCCTGACACCTCCGGTCAGATCGAAGACCTGATGACCGAATTCTGGTCCTCCGATATGTCCGCTGCTGATGCTCAAGCGACCTACGCTTCGATCATCGCTAAAGCTGACTAAGGTGTAGCAATCGGACCCGACCGGAGTTGTCTCCGGTCGGGTCTATTGTCGTTGTTCGTGAAGACGCCGCAAAAGGCGCATACGACGTGAGGGGAAATCTACATGGCTGTTACCGACACCGGGCAGATCAGGGCGGGGCGCGATTATGCCAAACGTCCCATTCGTCTGTTCAAAAACATCAACGCAAAGATCGCGGCATTGCCGATGATCCTAACCGCTTCCGTGATTTTTATCGGATGTTCGGCTTGGACGATCGTTCACTCGTTCACAAGCTCCAAACTTTTGCCAAAGCTCAACTTTGTGGGATTTGATCAATACGAGCGTCTCTGGGGCTCGGCGCGTTGGCTTGTCTCGGTGCAAAACCTTGTTATTTTCGGGATTTGCAGTCTCATAGCGACGTTCATCATCGCCTTTGTTCTCGCGGCGCTCTTGGATCGAAAAATCCGGTTTGAGGATGGATTCCGCACCATTTTCCTCTATCCCTTCGCCCTCTCGTTCATCGTGACGGGTCTTGTGTGGCAGTGGATTTTGAACCCCGATTTCGGTCTGCAATCCATCGTGCGCGGTCTGGGGTGGGAGAGCTTCAACTTCGACCCGCTCTATAACCCCGATATCGTGATTTTCGGCATTCTCATCGCGGGACTGTGGCAGGGCACGGGATTGATCATGTGCATCATGCTCGCGGGCCTGCGCGGCATTGACGAAGACATCTGGAAAGCCGCCAAGGTGGACGGCATCGGCACAGTGAAAACCTATTTGCTGATCATCATTCCGATGTTGAAACCCGTGTTTGTGACGTCACTGGTGCTTGTCTCCGCAGGGATCATCAAGGTCTATGACCTCGTGGTGGCCCAGACCTCTGGTGGTCCGGGGATCTCCTCGGAAGTGCCTGCCAAATACGTCTACGATACGCTGTTCTTGCGCCAGAACCTCGCCCAAGGCTTCGCCGCCTCGACGATGATGTTGGCGATGGTGATCGTAATCCTCATTCCTTATGTCTACCTACAATATGGGGGCAAGAAAGATGGCTGATATGTCCAATACCGCCCCGAACCGCATGGTAGATGGCCCCTCTGGTCCAAAGCCCAAACGCGCGTTTACGCCCGCCAATATCATGGTCTACGGCACGTTGATCCTGTTTTCGATCTACTACCTTTTGCCGCTCTACGTGATGGTGATGACCTCACTGAAAGACATGGCCGAAGTCCGTGTGGGCAATATCTTTTCCCCGCCCGAAAATGTCACCTTCCAGCCGTGGATCAAGGCATGGTCCGAGGCCTGTACGGGGATCAACTGCGACGGTTTGAGCCGTGGCTTCGGCAACTCCGTGCGTATCCTGATCCCGTCGGTGATCATCTCTATTGCCGTGGCATCCGTGTCGGGCTACGCGCTGTCGTTCTGGCGCTTTAAAGGCTCCGAGGTGTTCTTTAACATCCTGATCATCGGCGCGTTCATCCCTTACCAGATCATGCTCTATCCGATTGTGATTATCTTGCGCGAGATGGGCATCTACGGCACCCTTGGCGGGTTGGTCATGGTGCACACGATCTTTGGTATGCCGATTAACACCTTGTTGTTCCGCAACTATTTTGCATCGGTTCCGATGGAACTGTTCAAAGCGGCGCGGGTTGACGGGGCAGGGTTCTGGCAGATTTTCTTCCAGATCATGTTGCCGATGTCGCTGCCGATCTTTGTTGTGTCGATGATCATTCAGGTCACGGGCATCTGGAACGACTTCCTGTTTGGTGTGGTTTACACCAAACCCGCGATCTATCCGATGACCGTCCAACTCAACAACATCGTGAACTCGGTGCAGGGGGTCAAAGAGTATAACGTCAACATGGCGGCCACTCTTCTCACCGGCCTCGTTCCGCTCATCATCTACTTTGTTTCCGGCAAACTGTTCGTTCGCGGCATCGCCGCCGGCGCCGTGAAAGGCTAAGCACATGACACTTGAAATCGACAACGATAACGTCTCCGTTTCCATCAAGAACCTCGACCTGAGCTTTGGCTCTGTGAAGGTTCTCAAGAACCTCGACCTCGACATTGCCAAGGGAGAGTTTCTGGTTCTGCTCGGCTCATCGGGCTGTGGGAAGTCCACGCTGCTGAACTGTATTGCGGGCCTGCTCGAAGTGTCGGGTGGTCAGATCCATATCGGCGGAAAGAACGTCACATGGGCGGAGCCGTCCGAGCGCGGTATCGGGATGGTGTTCCAATCCTACGCGCTCTATCCGCAGATGACGGTGCGCGGGAACCTCTCCTTTGGTCTCAAAAACGCGAAGATGCCCAAGGACGAGATCGAAAAGCGCGTCGCGCGGGCGGCTGAAATCCTTCAGATGGAAGCGCTTCTTGACCGTAAACCTGGTGCCTTGTCAGGTGGTCAGCGCCAACGTGTCGCCATTGGCCGCGCGCTTGTGCGGGATGTGGATGTGTTCTTGTTCGACGAACCTCTGTCGAACCTTGACGCGAAACTGCGTACCGAGTTGCGGGTGGAGTTGAAGCAACTGCATCAACGGCTTGAAAACACAATGATCTACGTGACCCACGACCAGATCGAAGCCATGACCCTCGCAGACCGTATTGCCATTATGAAAGACGGTTTGATCCAACAGCTCGACACACCACACGGGATTTACGACAAGCCCGTGAATAAGTATGTGGCTGATTTCATTGGCTCTCCTGCGATGAACTTCTTTGAGGGCAACGTCGACAGCGGCATGTTTACCGCGGGCGATTTGAAGATTGACCTCAAGGGCTACGAGTTCACCCCCGCAGGGAAAACCGGTGGTCCGGCGTGGTTCGGCATTCGTCCCGAGCATGTCTACATCGACAAGGAATTGCCTGTGATGCTCGATTTGAAAGCGGAGATTGTCGAGCCGATGGGCGCAGACACGCTTGTGTGGTCCCACGTGGCGGGCGAGCCGTTCCGCATCCGTCTCGACGGTCAGGCCAAGGTCAAAACGGGCGATATGCTGCGTGTAGGGTTCGATCCCGCGCGGGCGTCGATGTTCGACAAAGTAACCGAAGAGCGCCTGTAAGGGCTCGCATTCAAACCACGTATCAGAGCGCGGCGAGTTGATCGTGCTCTGATGCACCCACAAAAACACGGGCAAGAAGAGCAGGGCAACTGTCACATGCGCCGCGCACCACACTAAACCGACGTCCCGTCGCCCACGTCAAAGGGGGCGTGACGTCATGACGACTTACCGCGTGATTGATCATGCTGCGTGCAGATCAAGCTCAAGGTACGTGTGTCGAGTTTTGACGATTTCGGATCCCGAAGTCACTCGGCACGCGAGCTGCGCACTACAAGGGATCTAACAATGGCTATGTCATTGATACTGAAAGATAACTGGATTTTCTCCGACGATAGCGGCACTTATAGCGTGCCTGTCACTCTGCCCTTTGACAGCGTCTCGTCGCTGCGCAATGCGGGGGACATTGTCGAGCCTTACTGGGGCCGCAACGAATATGATTTGCGCTGGATTGCTGAGCGCGATTGGGTCGCGAAGCGCAGCTTTGACCTTGAGGAGACCAATGTTGAATTGGTGCTTGAGGGCTTGGACGGAATTGTTGATGTCGTCGTCAACGGCGTCACCGTTCTTGAGGCGGATAACGCGTTTCGCACTTGGCGCGTCGATGTGTCAGAGGTGGCCAAAACCGGTGCCAACGAGATCGAATTGCGCTTCCGCTCCATTGTCGAGGAAGCGGCGAAACGCCAAGCGGCGAGCCAATTCCACATTCCGGGTCTGTCGGATCGCAACAACGGTCAGACGGACATTGCGAACGGCAATATGGTGCGCAAGCCGCAGTGTGATTTCGGCTGGGACTGGAACATCGCGCTCGCGCCTTTTGGTGTGACGGGACACGTGAGTGTCGAGAGCAAGAAGAAAGCGCGGATCGACTACATCCACGTCAGCCAAGAGCATCACGACATTGAAACCGACAGCGTCACTGTCGAAGTCACCGCCCACATCGCGGGCGATGCCGAGGGCGATACCGTCGAGTTGGTGTTCGGCGGCCGCACCCGTGAGGCGCAGGTTGTGGGTCGCATTGCCAAGGCGAAGTTCTTTGTTGAGGTGCCAGAGTTCTGGTGGCCCGCAGGGCAGGGGATGCAGCCGCTTTATGACCTTGAGGTCCGTATGGGAGACGAGGTCGCGGAACGCCGCATTGGTCTGCGCCACATCGAGTTGGTTGTCCAAGATGACGATGCGGGCACCTCGTTCAAGTTCAAGGTGAACGGCCGTGAAGTGTTTGCCAAAGGGGCCAACTGGATTCCTGCGGATGCCCTCTCCGGTCGTATCGACCGCGAGGCGGTGCGTGATCAGTTGCAGTCGGCGGTGGATGCCAACATGAACATGATCCGTGTCTGGGGCGGCGGTCGCTATGAGCCGACGTGGTTCTATGACATGTGCGACGAGATGGGCCTGATGGTCTGGCAGGACTTCATGTTCTCGTGCAACCTCTATCCCGCCGATGAGGCCTTCTTGGCCAATGTCGAGGCGGAGGTGCGCGAAAACGTGCGCCGTATGCATCATCACGCCTGTCTAGCGGTCTGGTGTGGCGACAACGAGTTGCTCGGTGCGCTGACGTGGTTCAAGGAAAGCGTCGAAAACCGCGACCGCTATCTGGTCATGTATGACCGTCTCAACCGCACGCTTGAGAAAACCCTGTTCGAGGAAGATGCAAACGCTGTTTGGTGGCCGTCATCGCCAAGCCCGGGCTATTTCAACTACGGCGACGGCTGGCATGATGACAGCTCCGGCGACATGCATTTCTGGTCGGTCTGGCATGAGAACAAGGACTTCGAGCATTACCGCGATATCAACCCGCGTTTTTGTTCCGAGTTCGGGTTCCAGAGCTATCCGAGCAACCGCATCATCGAGACGTTTTGTGGCCCCGAAGACCGCAACATTGCGGCCCCTGTTCTGGAAAGCCACCAGAAGAACCAAGGCGGCAACGAACGGATTGCGGCAACCATGTTCCGCTACTTCCGTTTCCCCGTGGATTTCGAGAATTTCGTCTACTTGAGCCAAGTGCAGCAAGGCCTCGCGATCAAGACCGCCGTGACCTATTGGCGCTCGCTCAAACCGCACTGCATGGGTGCGCTGATCTGGCAGCTTAACGACACATGGCCCGTGTGTAGCTGGTCGTCGCTCGATTATGGCGGGGACTGGAAGTTGCTGCATCACATGGCGCAGAAATTCTATGCGCCTGTGACGGTCGTGGTGAACCCTGAAGGTGGCCAAGATCACTTTAAGGTGGTCAACGACACGGGCGAAACCGTTGATGTCACGGTGCAAATTGCCGCTGTGAACATGCGCGGCGAGGCGCGGCCTTTGGCCGATGCGACGCTATCGGCATGGCCGTCAAAGGCGCTTGATCTGGTCTCATTGGATCACGGCACGCTCAACGACGACGAGATTTACGTGTTCACGTGGCAGACGGGTGAGGGCGAGGAGGCCACATCGGGCGGCGATTTCTATGCGCCCAAAGCGTGGAAATCCTATGACCTGATCAACCCCAAAATCACCCATGACTGTGTTGAGGTTGATGGTGTCTATGAGATCACTCTGAGCGCTCAAGCCCTTGGCCTGTTCGTTTCGGTTGAATCGACGACCTCGGGGCGGTTCTCCAACAACGCCTTTACGATGTTGCCGAACCAAGACGTCAAAATCACCTTCACCCCGAAACACGTGGGCGAGACGCCTGAATTTACGCTGCGCGATCTTTACAGCGCGACATATGGAGCAGACACATGAAACGTTCTCTTGTGAATGACATCATTGCCGAGAGTGACAAATTTATGCGCTCTTTCGGCTTCGTCATGCCGCCCTTTGCCTATCTCGACCCGAACGGGTTGAAGAGTTATGTGGCCGACGGTGGCGCAATGGTGCGCGATCATATGCTCGGGTGGGATATTACCGACTATGGTCAGGGCAATTACGAGGATTTAGGCCTGTTCCTGTTCACGGTGCGCAACGGCTCGGACGCCAATGTCGCCAAAGGCATGGGGATGCTTTATGCCGAGAAGATGCTGATCTCGAATGAAAATCAGATCAGCCCGATGCACCACCATATCAAGAAGACCGAGGACATCATCAACCGTGGCGGGGCGACGCTTGTGATTGAGCTGTTCACTCGTGCGCCCGATGGATCATGCGATCCAAATGCCCCCGTTGAGGTGCTGACCGACGGGCGGATGCGGACCCTCAAAGCGGGGGAGTGTTTGCGCCTTGAACCAGGGGAAAGCGTGACGCTTGAGCCGTGGCACTGGCACGCCTTTTGGGGCGAGGGCGGTCGCGTTCTCATCGGTGAAGTGAGCAACGTCAACGATGACCGCACCGACAATATTTTCCGTGAGCCCATCGGGCGGTTCGGAACGATCGAAGAAGATACGGATCCTGCGCATTTGCTGGTGTCCGATTACGATAAATGGCTCGCGTAAAGCGCGAGAAAGGGAGAGATACCATGACCGATTTTTCATACCAACTGTATTCGTCGCGCGATTGGGGCCAAGACGAGACGCTCGATATGATCGGCGCGCTTGGCTATGCGCAATGCGAGGGCTACGGCGCGTTTTATAACGAGTTGGACCAACTGGATGCGCTCAAGGCGCGTTTGGCCAAAAACGGCTTGCATATGAAATCGGGCCATTTTGCGCTCGATATGGTCGAAAACGACCCCGCGCGGGTGCTGCAAATCTGTGAGGAGTTGAACATCGAGCACGTCTATGTGCCTTATCTCCCCCCGGAAGAGCGCCCCACGGATGCCGATGGCTGGCGTGCTTTTGGTCAGCGTTTGGCCAAGGTCGGTGAGCCGATTGTTGCGGCGGGTCTGACCTTCGGGTGGCACAACCATGACTTCGAATTTGTGGCGCTGCCGTCGGGTGAATTGCCTGAGGATTTGATCCTTGAAGGGGGCGATCACATCAATTTGGAACTCGACATTGCTTGGGTCGTGCGCGGCGGTGCGGACCCTGTTGAGACGATCAAAAAATACGGCAAACGCATTACCGCCGTTCACGTCAAAGACCTCGCGCCCAAGGGTGAAAAAGAGGACGAAGGCGGCTGGGCCGATGTCGGCACCGGCACAATGGATTGGCCCGCGATTTGGGCCGCGATCCAAGAATTCACACGTGCGGAGATTTTCGTGATGGAACATGACAATCCGTCCGATCACGCTCGTTTCGCAAAAACAGCAATCACCAACGCAGCAGCCCTTTAAGCGCGGCGTCAGGGAGGACTCTACATGAAAAAACTCGGTGTCGGCATCATCGGATGCGGTAACATTTCCAAAGCATATCTGGACCTTGCGCCCAATTTCAAAGCCATCGAAGTGCGGGCCGTAGCAGATATCAACATGGAGGCAGCCCAAGGGCGCGCGTCGGAATATGAGGGCGTTCGGGCGGAGACGGTCGACGCGCTTTTGGCGGCAGATGATCTTGATCTGATCATCAACCTGACCATTCCCGCCGCGCACTTTGAGGTGACAAAACGCATTTTGGAAGCGGGTAAACACGCCTACTCCGAAAAGCCCTATGTGCTGTCCTTGGAAGAGGGCGAAGAGCTACGCGCGATCTGTGAAAAGACGGGCCTGCGGGTCGGGTCTGCACCAGATACATTTATGGGCGGCGCTCACCAAATGGTGCGCGACCTCATTGACAGCGGCAAGGTTGGCACGATCACATCGGGCACCTGTCACTTTATGGGCGCGGGCATGGAAATGTGGCACCCGAACCCTGATTTTTTCTTCCAGCCAGGCGGTGGTCCCGTGCTCGATATGGGGCCGTATTACGTCACCAACCTTGTGCAGCTATTGGGGCCTGTCAAACGTGTAGCGGCTTTGTCGAACAAGGGTCGTGAACAGCGCACAATCACCACGGATTGCCCACGCAAGGGCGAAGTGCTTGACGTTGTTGTCGATACCAACTTCCACGCGTTGTTGCAGTTCGAAAACGGTGCGGCGATCACCATGAGCCTGTCGTGGGATGTCTTTGCCCATGAACATCAGAACATGGAGCTCTACGGCACTGAGGGGGCGATCTTTGTGCCTGATCCGAACTTCTTCGGGGGCACGATCCGCATGGCGGGAACAGACCGCGAGGTCCACGAAGTCGCGCAGTGGGATCACCCCTTTGCCGTCGCCAATATGGAAGACGGGGACGCAGGGCCACGCGCCAACTACCGCACCGCAGGTGTCGCGGATATGGCCCAAGCCATCGTCGAGGGGCGTCCGCATCGCTGTTCCTTGGAATTGGCCACACATGCCATCGACGTGCTAACCTCCATCATGAAATCTGGTGAAACAGGCGCGTTTGTGGAGATTTCCACGACCTGTGAACGACCTGCTCCAGTGACGCCAGATGAGGCCAAAGCCTTGATGGGCTAAGGCCTATCACCTGTGCGCAAATGAGCGGTAGCCGTGCTCTGCGCTGTGCGCCAAGATATGAGCGTCAATAAATGGGCGCCCCAGCTTTGGGGCGTCTCGCACACACTCGGAGGAACCGCGATGAAACCTTATGTCCCGTCAGAAACCCGTTACGATAAAATGGTCTACCGCCACTGTGGGAAATCGGGGTTGAAATTGCCCGCGATTTCGCTCGGCCTGTGGCACAACTTTGGTGGTGATACGCCGCATACGACAAAGCGTGAGATCCTGCGCACGGCGTTCGATCTCGGCGTGACCCACTTTGATCTCGCCAACAACTACGGCCCGCCCCCCGGTTCGGCGGAGTTTGCCTTTGGCTCGATCCTGAAGGAAGATTTTGCAGGTCTGCGCGACGAGATGATCATCTCGACCAAAGCAGGCTACAAAATGTGGGACGGCCCCTACGGCGAGTGGGGATCACGCAAATACCTCATGTCCTCTATCGACCAATCGCTGACCCGCATGGGTCTGGATTACGTCGATATTTTCTATTCGCACCGCTTTGACCCCGACACGCCCCTTGAGGAAACTATGGGCGCGCTGGATAGCATCGTGCGTCAGGGCAAGGCGCTTTATGTCGGGATTTCGAGCTACAACTCCGACCGTACCCGTGAGGCCGTTCGCATTTTGAACGAGCTTGGAACGCCCTGTGTGATCCATCAGCCGAGCTACAATATGCTCAACCGTTGGGTAGAACACGATGGCCTCAAAGATACGTTGCAGGAATTGGGCGTCGGCTCCATCGCCTTTACCCCGCTTGCCCAAGGGATGCTGACCAACAAGTATCTCAAAGGCGTGCCAGAAGGATCGCGCGCGACCCAAGGCAAATCGCTCAAGCCCGAGTTCATTTCGGAGCGGACGGTGCAAAACCTCAACAAACTCAATGACATTGCCGCGAAGCGCGGACAGACGCTCGCGCAGATGGCGATTGCGTGGGTGTTGCGCAATGGTGGCATTACCACGGCTTTGATCGGGGCGTCTAAACCGTCTCAGGTGGTCGACTGCGTTGGTGCCATTGAGAACCTCGAGTTTACCGAGGAAGAACTGAAATTGATCGACGAATATGCCGATGAGGAAAAGATCAACCTCTGGGCCAAGTCGTCCGAGGAAGTTGGAGAGCCTTCGTGATCCGCAATCCGATCCTACCCGGTTTCAACCCCGACCCGTCGTTTGTGCGGGTCGGGGACGACTACTATATCGCGACCTCGACCTTTGAGTGGTATCCTGGGGTGCAGATTTTTCACTCGAAAGATTTGGTGAATTGGACGCTCGTCGCGCGTCCGCTCAACCGTGCGGCCCTCTTGGACATGCGCGGAAATCCCGATAGCTGCGGCATCTGGGCGCCGTGTTTGAGCCATGACGGTGAGAAGTTCTGGCTTGTCTACACGGACGTGAAACGTTTGCGCGGCTCGTTTAAGGACGCGCATAACTACATCACGTGCTGTGACACCATCGACGGCGACTGGTCCGATCCGTGGTATGTGGCAAGCCACGGCTTTGACGCCTCCTTGTTTCATGATGACGATGGCCGCAAATACTACATGACCGTGCAATGGAACCACCGCGGCGAAGGCACGGGCGGCAATCCGAAGCACTCGTCCTTTGATGGTATCCTCTTGCAAGAGTGGTCGCCCGAGAGCGGCCTCATGGGGCCGATCAAGAATGTCTATTCCGGCACGCCGCACGGGCTGACCGAAGCGCCGCATATCTTCAAACGCAATGGTTACTACTACATGACCACGGCGGAGGGGGGCACGGGCTATGATCACGCGGTGTCGCTCGCGCGGTCACGTGATATTTGGGGGCCGTATGAGAACCACCCGAACCTGCACGTGATTTCGGCCAAGGACAGTACGATTGCCGAGCAGCCAATCCACCGCACGGGCCACGGTCAATATGTGGAGACGCCAGACGGCCAGCATTACCACACCTTCCTGATGGGCCGCCCGATCCAGAAGCGCGGCACGGGGCGTCTGTTCTGTCCGCTTGGTCGCGAGACAGGGATCGAACGCGTCGTCTGGGGCGATGATGACTGGCTCTATCTTGAGAATGGCGGCCTCGACGGCAATACCGTGCCGCGTGTTGAGGTGGCCGGTCTGGCTGATGTTGCGCCAACACCGCCCAAAGCTGTGGTGGATGACTTCGCGGGCACCAAATTGCCACTGGATTTCCAATGGCTGCGCCACCCGCATCCCGAGCGGTTGTTCCGTGTCGATAACGGCTTGCACATCATCGGGCGCGAGAGCTTTGGCTCGTGGTTCGAGAACGCATTGGTTGCGCGCAGGCAAGAGCATTTGGCCTTCGAGGTGGAGACGACCTTGGCCGCTTTTGCCCCCGATACCTATCAGCAATCGGCGGGTCTGACCTACTATTACAACCAACATAAGTTCTACAAACTGCTCGTCACCTTCGAGCCTGATGTGGGCCGCTGCGTGCGTCTCGTCGGCTGTCTTGGCAATTGGCAGGATCAGGCGCTCACATGGCTGTCCGATCCGATCCCTGTGGGCGATGGCGCGATTGAGCTCAAACTGGTGGTTGACCGTTCCGACGCGTGGTTCTTCATGCGTGAAGCGGGCGGTGAGTGGGCGCAAGTCGGCGATATGCAGGATGCCACTTTGATCTCGGATGAGGCGGGTGTCGGCGAACATGCGTCCTTCACAGGGGCCTTTGTCGGTATGTTTGCATCCGACACCACGGGGCAGGGCAAAGAGGCGACATTCTCTCGCTTTGCCTATACCCCCGAAGGCGCGTAAATTCGACGCAATACGGGTGGGCATCCGTGCCCGCCCGACCTCTTTTCCTATTCGCACATCAACACTGTGCAGCAACGGAGAGCCTCATGGCCAACTGGACCTCGCGCATTATGATCTATGATTTCGAGGAGGGGCGTGCGTTTCCCGTTCTTGAGACCGATATGCATATCGAAGCGCCAAACTGGACGCCCGATGGCTCGGCCTTGATCGTCAATGGCGACGGGCGGCTGTTCGAGGTGGATCTCGCAGAGCCCGAATTGGCGGAGATTGACACGGGGTTGTTGATCAAACTCAATAATGATCA
The DNA here is from genome assembly GCF_048266405.1 of Celeribacter sp. Taxonomy (GTDB): domain Bacteria; phylum Pseudomonadota; class Alphaproteobacteria; order Rhodobacterales; family Rhodobacteraceae; genus Celeribacter. The sequence continues at coordinate 203,228 of NZ_JBLWZO010000001.1, read as the reverse complement.
CGGGATAACGCCTGATGGCACGAAACTGATACTGTCCGATCATACCCTTGGCGCGGGGTCGCTCATCTGGACGCTCGACCTTGAGAGCGACGACGATCCCGTCCAGATCACGCCCAAAGCGCCGAGTTGGTGGCATGGCGTGTCGCCCGATGGCAAAACCGTGGCCTATACGGCGGTGCGTGATGACACCTTTGGTATCTGGACCTGTCCCATTGATGGCGGGACCGAGACCTGTTTGATCCAAAGCGAGTATCATTATGACGGGCCGGATTACACCCCTGATGGGGCGTGGGTCTGGTTTAACTCCGAGCGTTCGGGCAACGGATCGTCCGATCTGTGGCGCGTCCGCGTGGATGGCACGGGGGCCGAGCAAATGACCGATGACGAGCGCGTCAATTGGTTCCCGCACCCAAGCCCCGACGGCAGCCGCATTGTCTATCTTGCCTATCCTGAAGGCACCAAAGGGCATCCCGCCGATCTGGATGTGGAGCTGCGCACCATTGATCCGAACGGTGGGACGCCTGAGGTCTTGCTGTCGCTGTTCGGCGGGCAGGGCACAATCAATGTTCCCTCATGGTCGCCTGATGGAGTAGCCTTCGCCTATGTCGAATATGCGCGTAAATAGACCTGTTCGATCTGCGGCTCTCGTCGCCGTGTGTTCGGTGTGGGCAGGTTTGTCGTGGGCGATTGAGCTGCCTGAGCCCGCGACGGATGATGATTTTCTGCACGGCTCCCCTGAGGAAGTCGTTTTGGGGCAGCTGTTGTTTTACGACCCGATCCTGTCGGGCAATGACAATATTTCCTGCTCCACCTGCCACCATCCCAAATTCGGCACTTCGGACGGGGTGAGCCTTGGCATGGGGGAGGGCGGGATCGGCCTCGGCCCGAAGCGGATCGTTGATCCTGAAAATGTGCCCGAGGACCGTGTCCCGCGCAATGCGCCCGCGCTCTACAATCTGGGTGCAAAGGAATACATCACGATGTTCCATGACGGACGGGTGGAAGTGGTGGACGGAGTTTTGACTGTCCCGATCGAAGACCCGTTTTTCGATCGGGTGAACGGTATTCTTGCCACCCAAGCGGCCTTCCCCGTCCTGTCGCCCGATGAGATGGCGGGGCACGTCAATGAGAACCCGATCTCCAAAGCCGTGCGCAAGGGACGGTTTTCGGGCGAGGGCGGCGCATGGGATTTGATTGCCTCGAAAGTGGCCGCAATCCCCGAATATCAATCACTCTTTGCCGATGCGTATCCCGACACCGCCACGCGTGGCATTCGCTTTGCCGATATTTCCAACGCCATTGCCTGTTTCATCGCGGAGGAGTTTCGCGCCGACAACAGCCCGTTTGACGCCTACCTGCGTGGGGAGGTTTCGGCGTTAGGTCCTTTGGCGACTGAAGGCATGGAGTTGTTCTATGGTGATGCGGGCTGCGCCGATTGTCATAGCGGTACTTTTCAAACTGACCATAAATTCCACGCCATGGGCCAGCCGCAATTCGGACCGGGAAAGACACTGGCGTTCGAGCGGGGCGCAAGTGACGAGGGGCGGTTCCGCGTGACGGGCAAGGAAAGCGATCTCTACGCGTTTCGCACGCCGTCCTTGCGCAATGTGACCCTGACAGCCCCCTACGGGCACACGGGCGCCTATGCCGATCTGTGGGAGTTCGTGACCGCGCATAGCCTGCCGCGGGCGGCCTTTCATGCGTGGACGCCGGATATGGCAGTGCTGCCCGATTTGGATGTTGAGGATTGGATCGCGTGGGAAGATGACCGCGAAAAGGCGGCTATTCTGGATGCAATCGAGGTTGAGGACAGGGCGCTGTCCGCCGATCAGGTCGACGCGATTGTGGCCTTCATGGAGGCGCTGACCGATGACACGACGCGCCTTGGTGTGCCTGACGCAGTGCCATCGGGATTGCCGTTCGAGAAGTGATGGAGGCGGTGCGTTACCGCGTCAGTTCGATCCAACGGTTGAGGGCGGTGATTTCAACCCAATCGCTTTCCTCGCCATCCGGCCAGATCACACGCAATTGCGCCTTTTCCGCCAAGCCTAACCCGAAATGCAAAGGCGCCGATTTGCCTGAGACATGACCGCCGCCAATGGTGTTCTCTTGAACCTGTAGGCCGCGATTGGTCAGAACTTCGATGACGCTGCCGACTGCGAAGGTGTTCGATCCTTCTTGATAAAGTGAGACATCGAGGTAGCTACCCGTGTCTTGGGTCGTGTTTTGATACAGCTCCATTGGTCCGCCGCGATTGACCACAACGAGATCGAGTTTACCGTCAGCGTTGAGATCGGCCAGACCTGCGCCGCGCGATTTGGCCAGTGACGCAACACCCGCTTCAATAGAGCCTTCGGTAAAGCGTCCATCGGTGCCTTGGATCAGGAGGTTGTTAGGATCGCGTGCCGCATTGCCGGGCATTTGCTCGACGTTGCCCTTGGCGATGAACAGGTCGGCGTCGGTGTCATTGTCCACATCGCCCCACTCCGCGTGCCACCCTGTTGAGGCGCGGCCATCGTCGCCCACATGGGGACGGTGCGCATAGGTGCCAATGTCGTAGGGCGCGGCCTCATAGGTGCCGTCGGGTTTGCCGAATTGCAGCAGTTGATCGCCCATTGAGGTGAGCATCACATCGGGGATGGTGTCGCCGTTTATGTCGCGTTCTGCGATGCCCATGCCCCATAGAGAGACCTTTTCCCATCCGTCTTCCTCGGTCAGAAAACGATCCGAAGCGAGATCGTATAGCTGCTCGTAGCCTCCTGACACATAGTAGTGTCGGTCGTTGGACAGGCGTAGCATGGTCGCGCCATGTGCGCCTTTCGACATCAGTGCCGAGAGGGTGCAGAACCCAGGCTCCAGTAGGGATTTCTCCCATCCCTCCGCGGTCGGGCGGTGCAACTCGTTGCTATCACAAGCCTCAAACGGGCCTTCGGGGTCATCGCGGTTGACGTAATTGCCAAAGAACAGTGTCGGACGGTCCGCGCCTGCCTCCCAAGTGGCGCTGAACGCGGTGGTCCATCTGTCGCCGCCGTCAAAGCCCCAAGCGGCGCTCGCATCCTCGAAGCTGCACTTCGGCCCGCCCTTGAGCAGCATATTCGCGCCCACGCGCATCACCGCCAGATCAAGCTGCCCGTCGCTGTCTATGTCGATGGGGTAGGCGCCTGTGACGCCTGTGATCTCCATGATCTCGCCCGCCTCGAAGGTGAGCGCACCGCCGCGCTCGGAGCGGTTGATCATCAGGCTTGCGGGGCTGTCGCCCCCTGCGGCGAACAGATCGGGCAGGCCGTCAGCATTGCAATCAAACACGGCGACGCCGCCACCGACGAAATGCTCCCATCCGCCCGTGTAGGCATGGGCGGGGAGCGCATCGGAGCGGTTGGTAAAGGTGATTGCGGTTTCGGCCTGCGCGACAGAGGCGATGGCACAGCCAAAGGCCGTGATCGACGTCAAAAAAGTGGCTCGGCTCATCCCAGAAGTCTCTCCGTCGCATGGTCGAGCGCCAATGCCCCCGCACCCTGTGCCCATATCAGATCGCCCCACGCGTGAATATCGACAGGTGTTGACGGACGACCCGGTTTTTGCGTGAGGTCACGATACTCGCTCAAGACCTCTTCCGCGTAGAGGTAGTCGTAGCGCAAACGATCCCCCGACAGCAAGATCAGGGCGGGGTCAAACATGGTCACAACATTGGCCAGTCCCACGGCGAGATAGCGCCCTGCGCGCGAAAAGATTGCGCGGGCGGCTTCATTGCCGTCTTTGGCGCGGCCAAACAGGTCTTCGAGCATTTCAGTGGGCGAGGTGGTTGAGGCAAAGGGGTGGGCGAGCGCGGTGTGGGCCTCGCGCACAAGCGCATAGTCGGCGACATAGGCCTCAAGGCAGCCGCGTTTACCACAGCGACACAGGGCGCCGTTGATCTGGATGGTCATGTGGCCCAATTCCATCCCGTGCCCCGCTCCTCCGCGTTGCAGGGTGTGGCCTTGGACATAGCCGATGCCGACGCCATGCTCGATGGACACCACGGCAAAGTTGTCGAGCGCACGGCCCGCGCCGAACCACAGTTCGGCCATCGCCAAGAGATTGGCGTCATTGTCGATGCGAACGGGGATTCCCAGTCGTTGTTGCAGCAGGTCGCGCAGGGGAATGTCTGGCTCAGTCAGAAAGGGACACCAGATGACTTGGCCCGCATCGAAATCAACCATGCCCGGAATGCCGAGCGCAACGGTGGCGAGATGGGATCGGTCCAGACCTGCGGAGGCCAATGTCGCCACCACGAGGTTTTCGATTTCCTCGATGATTTCCTCTGTGCTGCGCTGTTCGGGTGGAGCGGGCAGGGTGGTCGCACCGATGCGTTTGCCCGCCAGATCAAGCAGGACAGCCGAGTTGCCGCGATCCGAAATCTTGATGCCGATCACGGCCGCAGCAGCGCCATTGATCTTTAGCCCCACGCGGGGTCGCCCGCGCGTGCTATCTGACGAGCTGCGCGCAATCTCTGTTTCCGCGATCAGCCCCATGTCTATGAGGTCGGTCGCCAATGTGGTGACTGTGGCGGGGCTGATATCGAGGTGCTTGGCAATATCGACCCGCGCAATTGTCCCCGCGGCCCGAATGGCCTCCAGCAATTGACGCTTTAGGGGCTTTGGTGTTGCGTTCTGGGCGCGAAACAACGGCCCGCACCCTTGGTTCTCCCCCTCCGCAATCGTGGATTTGAAGTCTGCGCTGTTCATTCTGTAAAATTCATACGGATAATTAAATGTCGATCAAAAACGAAGATCGACCCTCCCTTTGGGCAATTAAGTCACGGGTTGAGTGGCAAATCTAGCAAAAAAGTTACCTAAATCGCATTATTTTATTTGGAAGCTAAATTTAAATGTGCAATCTTGCCGCTGTCCGATAGCGAGTCGAGTGCGTGCATTCCGCACGCCATGTCGTCGGACGCTATATATTTTTTGGGAGGAAAATAATGCGTAAATCCATGCTTATGGCAGCCACCATCGTGGCCTCTGGCCTCGTATCCACTGCCTATGCGGCTGACCTCACGGTCGGTGTTAGCTGGTCCAACTTTCAAGAAGAGCGTTGGAAAACAGACGAAGGCGCAATCAAAGCGGCTCTTGATGCTGCTGGTGCAAGCTACGTCTCCGCAGACGCACAGTCGTCGTCCGCAAAACAGCTGTCCGACATCGAGAGCCTCATTGCTCAAGGCGTCGATGCGCTGATCGTTCTGGGTCAAGACACCCAAGCGGTTATTCCTGCTGTTCAAGCGGCTGTTGACGAGGACATCCCCGTCGTCGCTTATGACCGTCTGATCGAAGACGACCGTGCCTTCTATCTCACTTTCGACAACGTCGAAGTTGGCCGTATGCAGGCCCGCGCCGTTCTCGAAGCACAGCCTTCCGGCAACTACGTCATGATCAAAGGCTCGCCCACCGATCCAAACGCAGACTTCCTGCGCGGCGGTCAGCAAGAGATCCTTCAGGACGCCATTGATGCAGGCGATATCAAAATCGTTGGCGAAGCCTACACCGACGGTTGGTTGCCTGCGAATGCGCAGCGTAACATGGAGCAGATCCTGACCGAGAACGACAACAACGTTGATGCTGTCGTTGCGTCGAATGACGGCACCGCAGGTGGTGTTGTTGCGGCTCTCACTGCACAGGGTATGCAGGGCATTCCCGTATCGGGCCAAGACGGCGACCACGCTGCTTTGAACCGTGTTGCGGCAGGTACACAGACGGTTTCCGTATGGAAAGACGCACGTGAGCTTGGCAAAAACGCTGCTGAAATCGCTGTGGCGCTCGCTGGTGGTACTGCGATGGATGAAATCGACGGTGCAGTTAAGTTCACCACTCCTGGTGGCATCGAGATGAACGCCAAGTTCCTCGCGCCAATCCCGGTCACAGCTGACAACCTGACGACTGTGACTGATGCAGGCTGGATCACCGTTGAGGCTCTGTGCCAAGGCGTTGAAGACGGTCCTGCACCCTGTAACTAAGCCGCTTTAAACCTCAGTCGAGGTGAAAAGACCGAATGTGACCTCCCGTACCCAATAGGGCGCGGGGGGTTGCGCGGGCATGGATCGCTTGACGGCTGATCCAGTAGAATGATGGGCGAGCAACACGCCCGATGGGGAATGAATATGGCGGATTCCGCGCAGGATAACACTGCCGCAAAAAGCTCGAAGGGCTTGATTGCGCAACTTGAATTAGACATGCGGTTGTTGGGGATGATCGGGGCATTTGTATTGCTCTGTCTTGCCTTCAACTTTGTCACGGAGGGGCGGTTTTTAACGCCTCGCAACATTTTTAACCTGACAATTCAAACGGTGTCGGTGGCGATTATGGCCACGGGCATGGTGTTTGTGATTGTCATGCGCCACATCGACCTGAGTGTCGGCGCACTTCTGGCCTTGTGTTCGGCTATTATGGCGATGGTGCAAGCGCGTTGGCTTCCCGAGGTTTTCGGCCTTGAGATCGGGCACCCGATGATTGCTCCTTTGGCGATGCTGTCGGGCCTAGTTGTCGGGACACTGATCGGCGCGGTGAACGGCTGGCTTGTGGGCTACCACAATATTCCCGCCTTTATCGTGACGTTGGGCGGCTTGCTCGTCTGGCGCAACGTCGGGTGGTATCTCACCGATGGTCAAACCATAGCGCCACTTGATCAAACCTTCCTTGTCTTCGGCGGTGCCGAAGGGACATTGGGCGTGACGTGGTCATGGATTGCGGGTGTCTTGGCCTCGCTGTTCACGATCTACGCGCTCTGGAATGCGCGGCGCAACAAGCAGCGCCACGAGTTTCCTGTCAAACCTGTTTGGGCAGAAGTGTCCATCGGCGTTATCGCCGTAGGGGCGATCATGGGCTTTATCGCCACGCTCAACGCCTACAACATCCCAAAAGGCAAATTGCGCCGGATGTTTGAAGCCAGCGGAACAGAAATGCCTGAGGGGTATACCCAAGGCTACGGCCTTCCGATTTCGGTTCTGATCCTGATCGCGACAGCTATCGTGATCACTGTCGTGGCCAAGAAAACCCGCCTCGGGCGCTATATCTTTGCGACGGGCGGCAATCCTGATGCGTCGGAGCTTTCGGGCATCAATACGCGCCTTCTGACCGTCAAGGTCTTTGCGCTCATGGGGTTCTTGTGTGGTCTGTCGGCCATCATCGCCCAAGCGCGTTTGCAAAGCCACACCAATGACATTGGCACGCTCGACGAGCTGCGGGTGATTGCGGCGGCTGTGATCGGCGGCACGGCGTTGTCTGGCGGGATTGGCACGATCCACGGCGCTATCCTTGGCGCTTTGATCATGCAGTCCTTGCAGTCTGGCATGGCGATGGTCGGGGTGGACGCTCCGTTCCAAAACATTGTTGTGGGCGGCGTGCTTGTGATCGCGGTCTGGATCGACATCATTTACCGTAAACGTCTGGGGATCAAAACATGAGTGGCAACCCAAACACCGGAACACCTTTGGTGGAAATGCGCGACATCTCCATTTCGTTTGGCGGGATCAAAGCCGTGGATAAGGTCTCTATTGATCTACACGCGGGCGAAGTTGTGGGCCTGCTGGGTCACAACGGCGCGGGTAAATCCACATTGATTAAATGCCTGTCGGGTGCCTATCACATGGATGCGGGTGAGATTTTCATCAACGGCGACAAGGCCGAAATCCGCAACACCCGTGACGCGCGCAAATACAATATCGAGACCATCTACCAGACCCTTGCTCTGGCCGATAACCTCGATGCTGCGTCGAACCTGTTCTTGGGCCGCGAATTGGTGTCCCCGTTGGGGTTCGTCGATGAGGGTGCAATGGAGGCGGAGACGCGGGCGATCATGGCCCGTCTCAACCCCAACTTCAAAAAGTTTTCCGACCCTGTGTCGGCCCTGTCAGGGGGACAACGTCAATCTGTGGCGATTGCCCGTGCGGTCTATTTCAACGCTCGCATTCTCATCATGGACGAGCCCACAGCGGCGCTTGGTCCCCATGAGACCCAGATGGTTGCTGAACTGGTTGAAGAACTCAAACGTCAGGGGCTCGGGATTTTCCTGATCGAGCATGACATCCACAACGTGATGAAGTTGTGCGACCGCGCGATGGTGATGAAGAACGGCCAATCGGTCGGCACGGTCAACGTGGACGAAGTCACGGATGACGACATTCTGGGCATGATCATCATGGGGAAAAAGCCCGACGCGGCCTATTAGGGCGCATGAACTTTCCTGTATCCGTCTCCGGTTCTGAGGCGGGTGCAGGTCTCATTTTCTGGTGCGCGGTTCCTGATGCAGGCACCGAATTACGTGCCAACCGTCGAAAAGAAAAGGACGCAAGATGTATATCGGATTGGACCTCGGCACATCGGGTCTCAAGGGAATTTTGATGTCTGAGGATCAGGCAATCGTGGCCGAGGCCAATGCGCCTTTGACCAACGAACGCCCTCATGACGGATGGTCCGAGCAAAGCCCGCAAAGCTGGCTTGACGCTTGTGACGCGGTGATGGCGGAGCTTGGCGCCAAGGCCGATTTGTCGGGCGTGGCGGGGATCGGTCTTTCGGGCCAGATGCATGGCGCGACGCTCTTGGACGCCTCGGACAAGGTGCTGCGTCCGTGTATTTTGTGGAATGACACGCGGTCACACGCCGAGGCCGCAAGCCTCGATGCGGACCCGAAATTCCGCGACATCACGGGCAATATCGTCTTTCCAGGGTTCACGGCTCCGAAACTGGCGTGGGTCAAAAACAACGAGCCTGAGGTCTTTGCGAAGGTCGCCAAGGTCTTGTTGCCGAAAGACTATTTGCGTCTGTTCCTGACGGGCGACTACGTGGGCGAGATGTCCGATAGCGCGGGAACGGCGTGGTTTGACACCGCCAAGCGCGATTGGTCGGATGATCTGTTGGCGGCGACGGATATGGACCGCTCGTTCATGCCGCGCCTTGTCGAAGGCTCGGAGACCTCTGGCACTTTGCGCGCGGAACTGGCGAGCAAATGGGGCGTCCCTATGAGCTGCGTTATCGCGGGCGGCGGCGGCGACAACGCGGCCTCGGCCATTGGCGTTGGTGTGGTGAAGGCGGGTCAGGCCTTTGTCAGCCTTGGCACCTCTGGCGTGCTGTTTGCCGCCAATGACGGCTATCAGCCCGATGCGGGGCGTGGGGTTCACACCTTCTGTCACAGCCTTCCCGACACATGGCACCAGATGGGTGTGATCCTCGCGGCGACTGACGCGCTCAACTGGTACGGGCGGTTCGTGGGGCAGGGGGCAGCAGCGCTGACCTCTGATCTCGGCGCGCTGCAATCGCCAGGAAAAACGCGGTTCATGCCCTATTTGGGGGGGGAACGCACCCCGCTCAACGATGCGGGCATTCGTGGGGCCTTCGTCGGTCTGGAACATGCCACCGACACGGCGGCGGGCACCCGTGCCGTGCTTGAGGGCGTGACCTTCGCGATCAAGGATTGCGCCGATGCTCTGGCCGCGACAGGCACTAAAATCGATCACCTTCTGGCAGTGGGTGGCGGGTCCAATTCCGACTACTGGGTGGAGGCAATTGCCACCGCTCTGGATTGCCCCGTGCATCTTCCTGTCTCGGGAGATTTCGGCGGCGCGTTCGGCGCGGCGCGGCTTGGCCAGATGGCGGCCACAGGGGGCGGGGCAGACTTGGCCACGGCACCGACTATCGAGAAAACCATCGACCCAAATGCGGCGCTCACACAGGCGTTTGCGGATGGGTTCGACCGTTACAAATCAGCACAAAACGCGATTAAGGGACTGACATGACAGACTTCTTCAAAGGCATTCCGCAGATCAAATTCGAAGGCGCAGATAGCGACAACGAGTTTGCATTCAAACATTACAACCCTGACGAAGTGATCATGGGCAAGCGCATGGAGGACCATCTGCGCTTCTCCATCGCCTATTGGCACTCGTTCGCCTATGAGGGCGGTGATCCGTTCGGCGGGCGCACATTTGATCGTCCGTGGTTCGATGGCGGCATGGAGAATGCCAAGCTGAAAGCCGATGTGGCCTTTGAGATGTACGATATCTTGCAAGCGCCGTTCTTTGCCTTCCACGATCTGGATGTACGTCCCGAAGGGGCCAATTTTGCCGAAAGCACCCGTAATCTCGAAGAGATCGTGGACTATTTCGCGCTGAAAATGGAAAGCTCCAAGACCAAACTTCTGTGGGGCACAGCCAACCTGTTTACCCACCGTCGTTTCATGGCGGGTGCTGCGACCAACCCTGATCCCGATGTGTTCGCTTATTCAGCGGCAACGATCAAATCCTGCATGGATGCGACGATTAAACTCGGCGGGTCGAACTATGTGCTTTGGGGCGGTCGTGAGGGCTATGAGACCCTTCTCAACACCGATCTGAACAAAGAGGCCGACCACGCCGCGCGGATGTTGGAAATGGTCGTGAACTACAAGCACAAGATGGGGTGGGACGGTCAGATTTTGATCGAGCCAAAGCCACAAGAACCGTCCAAGCACCAGTATGATTATGATGCAGCAACGGTTTACGGTTTCCTCAAGCGCTACGGCCTTGAAAACGAAGTCAAACTGAACCTTGAGCAAGGCCACGCGATCCTTGCTGGTCACTCGTTCGAGCACGAACTGGCCGTGGCACGGTCCTTGGGTATGCTTGGGTCCATCGACATGAACCGTAACGATTACCAATCTGGCTGGGACACCGATCAGTTCCCGAACAACGTGCCAGAGGTGGCCTTGGCCTATTACGAAGTGCTGCGCGCAGGGGGCTTCACCAAAGGGGGCACCAACTTCGACAGTCGTATCCGTCGTCAGTCGCTCGACGCCGAAGACCTCATCCTGTCCCACGTTGGCGGCATGGACGTCTGTGCGCGCGGCCTCAAGGCAGCGGCAGCAATGCTTGAGGATGGCAAGCTGGAAGCGGCTCGCGATGCGCGTTATGCCGATTGGGATAGCGCCACATCGAAAGCCATGCTTGAAAGCGATCTTGAGAGCATTCAGGCTCGCGTTTTGGCCGAGGATATCAATCCGGAGCCACGCTCGGGTCGCCAAGAGCGCTTGGAGAACCTTGTGAACTCTTACATGTAAGCTGTTCTATAAGAACACAAATAGGAAAGGGCGGGGATCAACCCCGCCCTTTTTGTGTCTGTAAATGATCAGTGGCTTAGAGTTTGACCAAAGCCCCGCGGTGCAACACCACCTGAGCCGAAAGCGCCATGCCAGAGCGCAGCGCATCGGTGAGGTTTGCACCCTGCATGCGGGCGGTCAGGAAGCCTGCGTTGAAGCTGTCGCCCGCGGCTGTGCTGTCCACGGGTTGGACGGGTTCGGGGTGTAGCGTAAAGCCACCTTCGCCCTTGGACCATGCGTAGAGTTCGTCCGCACCGTTTTTGACGATCACCGTATGGGCGCCAAGGTTGCGGTAGCGCAGCGCGGTGTCGGCGGGTCTTTTGTCCCCGAACATGACCTCTTCCTCGTCAAAGGAAGGGAGCATGATATCGGCAATCGCCGCCGCTTTCGACAACCACTCTTTGGTGGCTTCGGGGTTTTCCCAAAGGCGTGGACGGATGTTGGTGTCGAACACCACTTCCGCCCCTTTTTCGCGGGAGCGCGACAGGGCGTCGATCAGGTTCTGGCGGTGTTCGGGCGACAGGATCGCAAGTGTAATGCCCGAGAACAACAGGATGCTTTCGCCATCAAAGGCTGCGTCCAGACGGGCAGGGTCGGCCGCCAAGAGCTTCGCCGCCGAGGTGTCGCGCCAATAGGCAAAGCTTCGCTCGCCGTTGTCGAGTTGGATCATGTAAAGCCCGACGGTGCGATCCGGAATGCGGGCAATGTGATCGGTTTCGATTCCTGAGCTTTCGAGGAACGAGACCATGCGGTCGGAGACGGCATCCGCCCCCGTGCAGGTCAGATAACCAACGTGATAGCTGAGATCCCCTGCGAGGCACCGACGCGCATACCACGCGGTGTTGAGCGTATCGCCTGCAAAGTTCATGTCATATTTTCCAGCCCCGTCGGGGGCCATTTCCACCATGCATTCACCGATGGTTAAGAGCTTTTTATGCGCCACGTTGGTCCTCTTGTTCAAAAAATTCGCCATGTTCGGCGCGGATGTCCTCAATGATATGTCCAATGCGTTCTAGGTGAAAGCGCATTTGGGTCGAAGCTGCGTCGAGATCACCGGCCTTAACCGTTTCCATGATCGCGCAGTGGTCGTCATAGGCCTGTTGCGAGCCTTTGCCCAAGGAGAGGTAGCGCACTCGGTCCATATGGGCCTTGTTGTCTTTGATAATCGCCCAGACCTTCGGGTGGCCCGCAATCTCGCACAGGATTTCATGGAGTGCATCGTCGAGCTCGTGGAACTCGGTGCGGTCGTCATTGGCGATTGCTGCTTTCTGGGCGGCCATATTGGCCTCAAGACGTGCGATGCCAGCATCGGTCATGTTCATCATCGCGGCGCGGAGGGTTTCCATCTCAAGGGCGGTGCGGATGAAGCGGGCTTCATGGACCGCACTGACCGAGATGGGGGTGACAGTGGTCGCGCGTTGCGGGCGGATGAGGAGAAAGCCTTGTTGTGACAGGCGGTAAAAGGCATCGCGCACGGGTTGGCGTGACACGCCCAATTGGCTTGCTACCTCGGCCTCCGACATCTTGGTTCCGGGGCGCAACTGCAATTCCACGATGCGGTGATAGAGCGCGTCATAGACCATATCCGTTACGGAGGGCACGCGGGCTTGGTCAATTGCGGTCAATTGCACCCTTGCGTTTGCCTGTGCGCTGCTCGTTGCTTTTTGTCTGGCATCATTGGCCATATGTGCATCTCCGTCTTTCCCTCAGGTGTCTTATGCGCTGTTTCGTAGGTGAAAGGCAATGTCATCTGCACAAAGTCAGCGGTGCGTTGACTGGTGTTGTAAACTAGCATATTAGTTTAGTAGGTACAAATATGGTCGTAAGAATCGCACACTCAATGCGATCACGACGCTGCAAAACCAGTGACGTAAACGTTGCTGACGAGGGGGAGAGCGAATGGCGCTGCTTGATGAAGATCGCCTGTTTCCAGTCGATGGAAAGGTGCGCGACCTTGCGCGTGATATTTATGCGGGGATCGAGGATCTCCCGATTATTTCCCCACATGGTCATACTGATCCACGCTGGTTTGCCCTAAATGAGCCGTTTCCCGATCCTGCGAAGCTGTTTGTCACGCCTGATCACTATGTGTTCCGGATGTTCTGTTCGCAGGGCGTAGATCTAACCTCGCTCGGGGTGCCTCGTGTGGATGGTGGTCCGACCGAACAAGACCCGCGCAAAATCTGGCAGGTCTTTGCGGAGAACTTTTACCTGTTGCGCGGTACGCCCTCTAACATGTGGCTGACCCATGCGTTCCAAGAGGTATTCGGGTTTGACATTCCTTTCGGGCCCGATACGGCAGGTGAGTATTACGACCACATCGAGACCTGTCTCAAGAGCGACGCCTTTCGGCCGCGCGCTTTGTTCGAGCGGTTTAATATCGAGGCAATCTCGACCACCGAAATGGCGCTCGACGACCTTAAATACCATCGCATGATCGCGGAGGGCGATTGGGACGGCAAAGTGATTTCTGCCTACCGCCCCGACGATGTGGTCGATCCCGATTTCGCAGGGTTTGCCGACAACGTGATGAAGTTGGGCGAATTGACGGGTGAGGACACTGCGTCGTGGACGGGCTATCTGAATGCTCATCGCGCGCGTCGCGCCTATTTCATCGAGCATGGTCGCGTGACGGCCTCGGATCACGGCCACCCGACCGCGCGGACCGAGAACCTCGATCCCACACAGGCCGCCGAATTGTTCCAGACGGTGTTGTCGGGCAAGGGCAGCGCCGAGCAGCATGAGGCCTTCCGTGGACAGATGCTCACCGAGATGGCGAAGATGTCGCTTGATGACGGTCTCACATTGCAAATCCATGCGGGGGCGCATCGGAACCACAGTGATCCGATGTTGAATATCTTCGGGCGCGACAAGGGGTTTGATGTTCCGTCCCAGACCGAGTTCGTTAACAATCTCAAACCGTTGCTTGGCGCGGTTGGTATGGAAAAAGACCTGCGCGTTATTCTGTTCATGTTGGACGAGACCACGCAAAGCCGCGAATTGGCGCCACTCGCAGGGGTCTATCCTGCGCTGCGCCTCGGCCCACCTTGGTGGTTCTTCGACAGCTACGAAGGCATGCGTAGGTTCCGTGAAAATACCACCGAAACCGCAGGGTTTTATAACACTGTGGGCTTTAACGATGACACTCGCGCATTCTGTTCAATCCCCGCCCGTCACGATGTGGCGCGGCGTGTGGATGCCGGATACCTCGCTGAACTTGTTGCCACAGGGCGATTGGGGGAAAGCGAGGCACATGAGGTCGCACATGACCTCACGTATAGACTGGTCAAAGAGGCTTACAAACTTTGACCAAAACACGTCTCAGGGAGGAGACTACTATGACGACCTTGAAAACCTATACTGCTGCCGCCGCGATCCTTGCAGGCACAGTTCTGTCCGCATCTGCTTGCGAAGTGACGCTGCGCTCGAGCGATACGCACCCCGACGGTTATCCAACCGTTGCCGCCGTGCAATATATGGGCGAAGAGCTTGCGAAGGCCACGGACAACAAACTGTGCATTGAAGTGTTCCACTCCGCGCAGCTTGGCGAAGAAAAAGACACTATTGAGCAGACACAGTTCGGTGTGATTGACCTCAACCGCGTTTCGCTTGGGCCATTCAACAACATCATCGAAGAGACGAAAATTCCGTCGCTGCCTTACATTTTCCGTTCGGTTGAGCACATGCACAAGGTCATGGATGGCCCGATTGGCGAAGAGATCCTTGCGGCATTCGAGGCCCACGACCTCGTTGGTCTGGCGTTCTACGATGGCGGTTCGCGTTCCTTCTACAACAGCCAGAAGCCGATCACCTCGATGGACGACCTGTCGGGTCTGAAATTCCGCGTGATGCAGTCGGACCTCTTTGTCGACATGGTTGACGCGCTTGGCGCCAATGCGACGCCAATGCCCTACGGCGAGGTCTACTCCTCAATCCAGACGGGTGTGATCGACGGGGCCGAGAACAACTGGCCATCTTTTGAGTCCTCGGGCCACTATGAGGTTGCAGGCTATTACACGCTCGATCAGCACCTTATCGTGCCCGAAGTCCTCGTGATGTCGAAAGCCTCTTACGACAAACTGTCCGCCGAAGAGCAACAGGCCGTTCGCGAGGCCGCACGTGCGTCTGTTCCCGTAATGCGCGATCTGTGGGCCGAGCGCGAGAAAGCCTCGGAAGCCAAGGTGCGCGAAGCGGGCGTCGAGATCATTACCGATATCGACAAGACACCGTTCATCGAAGCAATGGTTCCTGTCTATGAGAAGTATGTCACCACCGACAAACTCAAAGACCTCGTTACACGGATTCAAGCAACCGAATAAGCGCGTTTTAACGACACGCTTAAAGTGCCCGATCCCTTCGGGTGCGGAGCCTCGTATCCTCCATTTCTGCGAGGCTCCATTACTATCATGCGGGACGCTCCTCACGGGGGCGTCCCGTCCTCCCTCACGCAGGGAAGAACGGGGTGAAGATGCAGATATTTATGAAAAAAGTCGCGCGATTGATGGCGGTGGTTGCGCGTATTGCGTTGTGGGTTTCAGGCATAGGTCTGGTTCTGATGACGGCCTTTATCGCCTATCAGGTGTTGGGGCGCTTTGTGCTCAACAATACGCCGACATGGACCGAAAGCTGGGCCGTGATCATCATGGGATGGTTTATCTTCCTTGGGGCCGCTGTCGGCATTCGTGAGGGGTATCACCTTTCGTTTGATGTGTTGCTCTACGTCTTGCCCGCGCGGGTTAAAAACGTGCTGCACACGGTCTCCGATTTGGTCATCGTTGCCTTTGGTATCGGCATGATTTTTTACGGATGGCAATTGGCCGAAAAGACATGGCCCTCAACGATCCCCAATATCGGGATTACGGGTGCGGCCTCCTTTTTCTCTCTGATCACGGGCGGGGTTCTTATGGTTCTGTTCTCGATCGAACGTATTGCACGCCGTGCAGCCGGTATGGTGACCGCGCGCTTTGGCGAAACTGAATTGCCTGAGGAAGATCGTTGATGTTCGACATTGCAGCCCTAATCGGCCCCGACCATGCACTTTGGGTGTTGTTTGGCACCTTTACCTTTTTGCTTCTTATCGGCACGCCTGTCGCGTTCTGCCTTGGGGTGTCGTCCTTTGCCACCGTTTTGTACCTCGGTTTGCCGCCTGTGGTGGTGTTCCAGCGTCTCAATTCAGGGGTGTCTGTCTTTGCCTTGATGGCCATTCCGTTCTTTATCTTTGCGGGCGAATTGATGGTGCGCGGCGATATCGCGCGGCGTCTGGTGGCGCTTGCGGGCTCGGCCGTGGGGCACTTTCGCGGCGGTTTGGGGCAGGTTAATATCCTCGCCTCTGTCCTGTTTGGCGGGATCTCCGGTTCGGCGGCTGCTGATGCCTCGGCCATTGGGGGGCTGATGGTTCCGCAGATGAAGGAGCGCGGATATGATGCTGATTATGCAGTAAATATCACCGTTGTTTCCTCCATAATTGCGCTGATGCTGCCGCCCTCACACAACCTGATTATCTATTCGATCTCCGCGGGTGGTAAAATCTCCATCGCGGATTTGTTTACTGCGGGCATCATTCCGGGTTTGATCCTTGCGCTCTCGTTGATGTTTGCCGCATGGCTCGTCGCGAAACGGCGCGGCTATCCGCTTGAGGCCTTCCCCGGTGGGCGGATGATCCTGACGATGTTGGTCTCTGCTTTGCCTGGCCTGATCCTTGTCGCGATTATTTTCGGCGGTGTGCGCTCGGGCATTTTCACGGCGTCGGAAAGTTCCTGTATCGCGGTTGTCTATGCGATGGCTGTGACCTTCTTTGTCTACCGCTCGCTGTCTTTCTCCGAGTTCGTTCTCGCCGTCAAAGGCGCGGTGCGGACCACGGCGATGGTGCTTTTGGTGATTGGTTGTGCGGCGGCCTTCGGTTGGCTCTTGGCCTATCTCAAAGTGCCTGCCTCTCTTGTTGCCTTTATGCAGACGGTGTCCGAGAACCCGATTGTGATCCTCTTGTTGATCAACGTGATGCTGTTGTTCTTGGGCACCTTTATGGACATGTCGCCGCTGATCGTCATCACCACACCGATCTTTTTGCCCGTGGCGACGGCCTTTGGTATCGATCCTGTCCAGTTCGGCATCGTGATGATCCTCAACCTCGGGATCGGCCTGTGTACGCCGCCAGTGGGGGCGGTGTTGTTCGTGGGCTGTGCGGTGGGCAATATCCCCGTCTGGACCGCCATTCGGTCGATCTGGCCGTTCTATTTCGCGGCTGTGGTCACACTTCTTCTCGTCACTTACATTCCTGCGCTGTCGCTTTGGCTGCCTGCGCAATTTCATTAAGGAGTCCGTCACATGAGCCATGTGAAATCATTCCCACTCGTGCAAGTGGATGAAAAAGTTACCCGTCAGGTGCTTTCAGAGAATGAAAGCCTTATGGTCGTTGCCTTCGGATTTGAGCGCGATGGAGAAGGGAGCTTGCATTCGCATCCGCATGTTCAATCCACTTTTGTCAAAAGCGGACGTTTCGTGTTCACCATCGATGGCGAGTCCTTTGAAGTGAAGGAGGGGGACAGCTTTGTTATCCCGTCAGGCGCCGAGCATGGTTGTGTCTGCCTTGAAACTGGGATACTAGTAGACTCATTCACGCCGCGCCGCGACGATTTCCTATAATTGCACTCCCGAAAGGTTGATCTCATGACGATCCTCAATGTTGAAACCCGCCACGCCATCCATCCCGACCACGCTAAAGGCATGGATACCCAAGCCCTGCGCGACAACTTTCTGTGTGAGAGCATGTTCAAAGACGGCGAGATCAATCTCGTCTACACCCACTATGACCGCTTTACTGTCGGTGGCGCTGTGCCCGCAGGTGGTGCGCTGACCCTCGACAAAGTCGCAGAGACCCGTACCGAAACCTTCCTTGAGCGTCGCGAAATGGGTGTCGTCAATATCGGTGGTTCCGGCACGGTTGAGGCGGATGGCGTAGTCTACAACATGGAGCAGGGCGATGTGTTGTACCTCGGCATGGGCACGGGCGCTGTGACCTTCAAAGGCGACGGACGGTTTTACATCACATCGTGCCCCGCGCATCACACATATGAGAGCCGCCTCGTGACGGTAGAGCAATCCAACCAAGTGACGATGGGCGAGGCTGCGACGTCCAACAAGCGCACGATCAAGATGTTCATTCATCCGCTCGTCATGCAAAGCTGTCAGTTGGTTCTGGGCTACACCTCGCTTGAGGACGGCTCCGTTTGGAACACCATGCCCGCGCACGTCCACGACCGCCGCATGGAGGCCTACCTCTATTGGGGAATGGACGAGGAAAGCCGTGTGTTGCACCTGATGGGCGAGCCACAGGAAACCCGCCACATGTTCGTCGCCAACGAGGAAGCCATCGTGTCACCGACATGGTCGATCCACTCGGGCGCAGGCATCGGAAAATACACCTTCATCTGGGCGATGGCGGGCGACAATGTCGACTACACCGACATGGATTTCGTCCAACCTGCTGAACTGCGCTAAGGGGGCAATGATGTCTGATCTGTTTTCCCTCAAAGGGCGCAAGGCGCTCGTCACCGGTGCCAATACAGGCATCGGTCAGGCCATCGCCGTCACCCTCGCGGGTCAAGGCGCGCATGTGATTTGTGCAGGCCGCCGTGCCTGTGACGACACAGTTGCAACGATTGAAGCTGCGGGCGGGTCGGGTGAAAGCCTGTTGCTTGATTTCGCTGATCCGATGGCGGCCAAAGATGTGTTCAAAGGGGCAGGGATCGACATCCTTGTGAATAATGCAGGCATCATCCGTCGCGCCGATAGTGTGGACTATAGCGAGGAAGATTGGGACGCGGTAATCGACGTGAACCAAAAGGCGCTGTTCTTTACCTGTCAGGCCTTTGGGCGCGAATTGATCGCACAGGGCAAAGGTGGTGCGGTGGTCAATATCGCCTCGCTCTTGTCGTTCCAAGGCGGCATTCGTGTGCCTGCCTATACGGCCTCCAAACATGCCGTGGCAGGGATTACGAAAATTCTTGCGAACGAATGGGCGGCGAAGGGGATCACCGTCAACGCCATTGCTCCGGGCTATATTGCCACCAATAACACCGAGGCCCTGCGCGCCGATGCTGATCGCAACAAGGCGATATTGGAGCGCATTCCTGCGGGTCGTTGGGGCGATCCTGAAGACATCGGTGGCACCGCCGCTTACTTGTGTTCCAAAGCCGCCAAATACGTCACAGGTGCCGTGCTCAACGTCGATGGCGGTTGGCTCGCCCGCTAACGCATTATGTCGTAAAGCTCTCTAACGCGTCCGCCCGTGTCTGCGGGCGCGTCCTGTCTCTGAAAGGCCGTTTCCATGACTGATGTCACCTCTTTGCCCCGTCTAACCCGCTCCAATGCGCCCAAACCCGCCGTGGGCGTGGTTCATTTGGGCCTTGGTGCGTTTTACCGTGCGCATGGTGCGATCTATATCGCGGAGGCTATGGAAAAATCGGGCGGTGATTGGGGCATTGTTGGTGTGTCGCTCAAAAGCCCGACACAGGCCGAGCGGCTCAAGCCACAAGACTGCGCCTATACTGCGCTCGAATTGGCTCCGACTGGACGTATTCCCCACCATGTCGAGGTCGTCCAAGACGTGCTTGTCGCGCCTGAAGATCCAGAAGCGGTTTTGGCGGTGATGGCCGCAGAGACAACCAAAATCATTACCCTGACCGTGACCGAAAAGGGCTATTGCCACGAGCCATCGACGGGCCGTTTGAACCAAGCACACCCCGATATTGCGCAAGACCTCGCGGAGCCGCGTCATCCTGCCTCCGCGCTCGGGTTTCTTGTGCGGGCCTTGCAAATGCGCCGCGCGGCGGGGCTGCGCCCGTTCACAGTGCTGACCTGTGATAACCTGCCCGAGAACGGTCGTGTGGTGCGTGGCGTTGTGTTGGAACTGGCGGGGCTTATTGACGAGAGCCTGCGCGATTGGATCGCCGCCGAATGCCGTTTCCCCGCCACGATGGTTGATCGTATTGTTCCCGCGACCAAGCCCGAGGATATTGCTGCTCTGGGGGAAGAGATCGGCGCTTATGATGCCTCTCCCGTGATGATGGAGCCTTTCCGTCAATGGGTGGTCGAGGATGATTTTGTTGATGGCGTCCGTCCTGATCTTGGCGCGGTCGGTGTCGAACTGGTCGAGAACGTGACGCCTTATGAGGAGATGAAACTGCGCTGCCTCAACGGGACGCATTCCACGCTTGCCTATCTGGGGTATCTCGGGGGGATGGACACCATTTCCGAGACCGTGGCCGATCCTGACTATGCTGCCTTTGTCTCACAGTTGTGGCGCGATGAGATTATCCCGGGATTGACCCCGCCCGAGGGCGTCGATCTGTCGGCCTATGCCGATGCGCTTTTGGCCCGCTATCAAAATCCCGCGATCCGTCATTTGACGTGGCAGATTGCAATGGATGGCTCACAAAAAATGCCGCAACGCATCCTGACGCAACTGGCCGAGGGGCTTGCCGCAGGACGCCCCATGACAGGGCTCACGCTCGCCGTCGCCGCATGGATGCGCTATGTCGGTGGTGTGGATGAGACGGGCGGTGCGATTGACGTGCGTGATCCGCTTGCCGACCGCCTCAAATCACTGTCGGACGCGGGGCAGACAGCCGCCGAGACAGTTGCCAATTTGTTGTCCGTGACGGAAGTGTTTCCCGCTGCGTTGACCTCGAATGCCGCCTTCGTCGCGAATGTGACACGGGCCTATGAGGGGCTGGTGCGCGATGGTGCCCGTGCGATGGTGGCCAAGGCACTGATCTAAGCCACTAATTCTCAAGGTCGGTTTTCTGCGCTGACGCGCTACGGTGAAACGCTGTGCGTTTCGCCACACTCAATTTGAAATTAATGACCTTTTCCGCGTCTTCCTCTTGTAATGGGGTGCCTCAAAGTCAAGTTTAAGCCAGACGGTACCGATTTTGGCCGAGACACCTGATTCAAGGCGACCAATGAACTTTTTCCCGATGTTTCTACGAATGGCCGACCGCGATGTGATCGTCGTGGGCGGGGGGGAGACAGCAGCGCAAAAGGTGCGGCTGCTGCGCAAAACGGGTGCGCGGGTGACGGTTCACGCTCCCGAGTTGTGTCGCGAGTTGCGCAATCTGGTTGCTTTTGAAGAGGTGATCCATGCCGACGAGCCGCTGAGTGTTGCCAGCTTTGAGGGTGCGGCTCTTGTTTTCCTCGCCACGGGGTGCCCCGGGATTGA
Source organism: Celeribacter sp. (assembly GCF_048266405.1). Lineage (GTDB taxonomy): Bacteria > Pseudomonadota > Alphaproteobacteria > Rhodobacterales > Rhodobacteraceae > Celeribacter. Next base: position 181,909 of record NZ_JBLWZO010000001.1, on the reverse strand, counting down.
TGCCAGCCTGCATCCGTTGGTGCGGCAGGCGCGGGCCTTGGTCAATGTGGTGGATCAGCCGCATTTGTGTGAGGCCAATACGCCGTCCATTGTCGACCGAAGCCCGCTTGTCGTGGCTATCGGCACCGAAGGGGCAGCGCCCATTCTGGGCCGTCAGTTGAAAACGCGGATCGAACAAATTCTGGAGCCCGACTTGGGGCGGCTTGTGCGGCTTGCGGGCGGGTTGCGTCCTTCGGTGGCGCAATTGGTGCCCAAGGAACAGCGCCGCGCGTTTTGGCGTTGGGTCTTTGCGGGAGCGCCGCGTCAGTTGTTTGTAACGGGCCGTGAACAAGAGGCGGCGGAACTGATCGGCAAGGCCATTGGTCAGCATGGCTCGCCTGAGGGAGACGAGGAGGGGCTGTTGAGCCTCGTGCCCTATACGTCACGTATGGCCGACCTGATGACATTGCGTGCGGTGCAACGCCTGCAAGAGGCCGATGTGGTGATCCATCGGCGCGGCGACAATACGTTGCTCGAATTGGCGCGCCGTGATGCCGAACGGTTCGAGATGGCAGATGCGATGAATGCCTCCAAACGGGTGATGTTTGACGTCGCTCATGGGTCTAGGGTGGTGTGGCTTTTGCCGCATCGGGAATTGGCAGCAGCGGTGAACCTGCTATCGTGTGCGCACGAAATTGTACCGCATGTGGAATTGCCAAACGCGAGCTAACTCCACGCGGCCCCTGATGTGACCATGAAAGAGGCCCAAATATGAGCGATCTGGAAACCCGAATTGCCCAAGCCCGTGGCGATGCCCCCGCAGATATTGTTCTCAAAGGAGGACGTATTTTTGATCTGATGACAGGGGAGTTGCTCACGGGAGATGTGGCGATATGCGGGGACCGTATTGCGGGGGTGTTTGACACCTACACGGGTAAGCGTGAGATTGATGTGTCGGGACAAATCCTTGTGCCAGGGTTCATTGATACGCATTTGCATATCGAAAGCTCGCTTGTCACGCCGTTTGAATTCGACCGCTGCGTGACGCCGCGCGGGGTGACGACGGCGATTTGTGATCCCCACGAGATCGCAAATGTGATCGGCCTCGATGGTATCCGCTACTTCCAAGCGGCATCGGAGCGCACCTTGTTGGACATTCGTGTGCAGCTCTCAAGCTGCGTGCCCTCCACCCATATGGAGACCGCAGGGGCGGAGCTTTTGGCCGATGATCTGGCGCAGGTGATGGGCCATCCGTCTGCCATCGGTCTGGCCGAATTTATGAACTATCCGGGCGTGATCCACCGCGACCCAGAGGCGATGAAGAAACTGCGCCTGTTCGAGGACGCCCATATCGACGGGCATTGTCCGCAACTCTCGGGCCGTGATCTCAACGCCTATATCGCCGCAGGCATCCGCACCGAACATGAGGCCACCACGGTTGAAGAAGCCCGTGAAAAGCTGCGCAAGGGGATGCGGGTGTTGATCCGTGAGGGGTCGGTGTCCAAAGACCTGCACGCGCTGCATCCGCTGTTGACTCATTTGACCTCGGCCTACATGTGCCTTTGTACGGACGACCGTAATCCGCTCGATATCGCCGAGGCGGGGCATCTCGATCACATGATCCGTGAATTGATTGCGCTTGGCTGTCCACCTCTGGCTGTCTACCGCGCCGCGTCCCTGTCGGGGGCGGAGGCCTTTGGCCTCAAAGATCGGGGGATGATTGCCCCCTCAAAACGCGCGGATATTGTGGTGATTGACAGCTTGGAAGGCTGCAATGCGTCGATGGTGTTTGCGGGCGGCGTTGAAGTGACCGATGCAGCCTTTGCCGCGCGGGACATCCTGCCCCCTGTGGCGCGCAATTCGGTTCAGGCCCCACGGGTTAAAGCCGACAGTTTTCGCACGGGTGGCAACCGCGAGCAGACCGATGTGATCGGCATCATCGAGGGCAAGATCATCACCGCGCACCTGACTGAAACAGTGCCTATCGTTGACGGTGACAAGCGCCCCGATCCTGCCCGCGATCTCACACGGATCACCGTGATCGAGCGGCATGGCAAGAACGGCAATATCGCAAGCGGCTTTGTCAAAGGGTTCGGGATGCAGGCAGGGGCGATAGCCTCCACCGTTTGCCACGACCACCACAACATCGCTTGTGTCGGTGTCGACTACGACGACATGGCTCTGGCCGCGAACCGCTTGGGCGAGATCGAGGGCGGTTTTGTCGTCGTGCATCAGGGCAAGGTTTTGGCCGAACTGGCTCTGCCCGTGGCGGGGTTGATGAGCCTTGAGCCGTTCGAGCAGGTCCATGCGCAACTGATTGAGCTACGCGCGGCAGCACGCACCTTGGGCGTCACCCTCGAAGAGCCGTTTTTGCAACTGGCGTTTCTGGCGCTGCCCGTGATCCCCGCGCTCAAAATCACCGATCGTGGCATGGTCGATGTGAACAAGTTCGAGATCATCAGCTAAGGCGAGCGGCGCAGCACCCCCTAGCGTCACTTCCCTTAATCGGGCATATCACTTGTAAGGCACCTGTTGCGGTGCATAGCTCGCGGTAATTCCGACGCGCTCTGCTATATGAAAAGGACATTGAGATGACCAAGACCGTCTACATCATAAACGGCCCGAACCTGAATTTGCTCGGCAAACGCCAGCCGGAGATTTACGGCCATGATACGCTTGAGGATGTGGAGCGCATGTGCGCCGAGGTCGCGACCTCTGGCGGGTTTGCGGTCAAGATGTTGCAGTCCAACTATGAGGGCGGTTTGGTCGATTTCATCCATGATGCCCGCGAAAACGCAGCGGGGATCATTCTCAATGCAGGGGCGTATACACACACGTCTGTGGCCGTTCTGGATGCGCTCAACACCTTTGAGGGGCCTGTTATCGAGCTGCACATCAGTCAAGTCCACAAACGCGAAGCCTTTCGTCATCACTCATACATCTCCATGCGCGCCGATGCGGTCATGGCGGGCTTTGGGGTGAATGGCTACGCACTTGCGACCCAACACATGGGATCGCTAATCTAAGCACCTCACAGCACGCCCGAGCGTCGAGATCGACCACGAAGGAGCCACAACGATGTCAGGATGGGGTGAGTTTATCAGCGCCTTTGTGGTGTTCTTTTTGAGCCACGCAATCCCTGTGCGCCCGCCCGTCAAAGGACGGATTGTGGCGCGGATCGGGGCGCGTGGGTTCACGTTTGGCTATTCCATTCTGTCCACCTTGATCCTTGTCTGGCTGATCGTCGCGGCGGGGCGGGCACCGTTCGTGGTGCTGTGGAATGCGCCGTTTTGGGGGCCTGTGCTGACCCTGTTCGTGATGTTTGATGTTGTGATGCTTTTGGCGCTCACCATCGGCCGGCCCAATCCGTTTTCCTTTGGCGGGGCGCATAATGAGCGGTTTGATCCGAGCCATCCTGAGGTGGTGCGTTTCCTGCGTCATCCCTTGCTTGTGGGGCTCGCGCTCTGGGCCGTGGCCCACATGGTTCCGAATGGCGATCTGGCGCATGTGATCCTGTTTGGCACATTTGCAGGGTTTGCTCTTTTGGGCATGGCGCTCATCAACCGACGCAAGCGCCGCCAGATGGGCGATGAGGCCTATGAGGCGCTCTTGGCAAAGACCCGCGCGGCGACATGGCGGCCCGCGCCGCAAGCGCGACGGGCCGTGATCGGTCGGTTGGCGATTGGAGCCGTGGTCTATGTGGGGCTTGTCGCGCTACATGGCCCCGTGATTGGCGTTTATCCGTGGCCTTGATTTCACGCAGCCACAAAGGGCAGGGGCGCTGACGTTTGGTGTGAAAGGCTTACAGCGGCCAGACAAAGAGAATGCTGGGCACGGCGACGCAGATCACGAGAATTTCCAGTGGCAGCCCCATGCGCCAGTAATCGCCAAACCGATAGCCACCCGGTCCCAAGATAAGCGTGTTGTTCTTGTGCCCGATTGGCGTGAGGAAGGCACAGGACGCGGCGACTGCCACTGTCATCAGATACGTATCGGGATTGGTGTCGGTGGCGGCGGCAATCGACATGGAAATCGGCGCGGCGATCAATGTCGTCGCGACATTGTTGAGAAAGTCCGACAGCGTCATGGTCACGACCATCAGTGCCACCAAAGACACCCATGTCGGATAACCTGCACTCAGGCTCACAATCTCGCGCGCGATCAGGTCGGCCCCGCCGAAATGCTCAAAGGCTTCCGCCAATGGAATCAAACTGGCCAGAAGGACAATGACCTTCCACTCCACCGAGGTATAGACCTCGCGGGCGCTGACGAGGTCGAGTGCGACATAAGCAATGACGGCCCCGCCAAGGGCGACCGAGAGGGGCAACAGCCCGAAAACAGCCAGAGCGACGGCGAGCAGGAATACCCCGATGGACAGGCCCGCTTTGCTGCGTTGCACCACTTCGGTCTGTCGTCCTTCAAGCGACAGCCCGCCAAGCCATTCCGTCGCGGCGGCAACCCGTTCCGGTGTGCCAAGCAGCAAGAGAACGTCGCCTGCGCGGATGGGCAGGAGCCGCACGCGATCCCTGAAACTCCGTCCCTCGCGGGCAACGCCCAAAAGCGTCACTGAGTGTTTTTGCAACAGACGCAGACTGCGGGCGGTCCGTCCCACGATCCGCGCCCCCTCGGGCACGATGGCCTCGGATAGGGTGAGGCCCGGGGCGACAACGCCTCCTTCGTGTTTTTCGGACCCAGCGAATTCAAGCCCTGCTTGTCCCATAAAGGTCTCGATGGATTTGGGGTCGCCTTCGACAACCAGAAAATCCCCCGCGCGCAGTATTTCGCGACGCGCCAAACCGCGCATCCGTTTGCCCAGACGGATCAGGCCCAGAATGTGAACGTCTGCCTCGTTCGCCTTGGGGGACAGGTCCGAGACGGTCATATCCTCTTGCGCGATGTGCTCCCCGATCCGCAGTTCGGCGATGTAGCGGCCTTTGCTGACTTCTTTCTCGGTGTCCTGCAACGAGGTTCGGGTAGGTAGAAGTCGCCACCCGACGAGCGAGACGAAGGCGATCCCCGCCACCGCAACGGCAAGGCCCACGGGCGCAAAGTCGAACATGCCGAAGGGTTCGCCTAAGACGCCCTGACGGTATTCCGAGATCACGATATTGGGCGGTGTTCCGATCAATGTGATCATCCCGCCGAGAATAGTCGCGAAAGAGAGCGGCATTAGCGTTTGTCCCGCTGCGCGTTTGGCCTTTTTCGCGGCTTCCAGATCAAGCGGCATCAAGAGTGCCAATGCGGCAACGTTATTGATAATCGCGGATAGCCCTGCGGCCAAGGCGGCCACAACGGCGATGTGCAGCGGAAGAGGGCGGTCGGGGTCGATGAGACGTGAGGCGATCAGCTCCACAGCACCCGATGAAGACAGCCCACGGCTGACAATCAAGACAAGAGCGATGATAGCCACCGCCGAGTGTCCAAAGCCTGAAAAGACGTCCTCGGTCGGCACAAGGCCAAGCGTGGCGGCGACAATCAACGCGCCGAAGGCGACAAGGTCATAGCGAATGCGGCCCCAGACGAGCAGGGCAAATACGAGGCCAAGTAAGATAAATATCTGTGTCAATTCAGCTTGCATCTCAAAAGCCTAGCGGAGTTTGCGAGCGGGCGGAATAGCAAGCTTTTTGAAGCGTTTGTTTTTGTGCGCTTGGGGCGGGGAATTGGGCTGCGCATTGGGGGAAATCTGATCGCTGTTCCTGTGGCGAACTTGTGCTACATGGTAGCGCACCAGAATCGAACGCTTTTGAATATCTGAGGGAATTCTCTGAATTTCGGCGCGCCGATCAGAAGCATACGGAGTTAACGCATTGAAAATTAACGCACAAACTGCGTCGCGATTAAGCGTTGCCCCCATGATGGATTGGACCGACCGCAATTGTCGGGTGTTTCATCGTGTGATGTCGCGTCATGCGTTGCTTTATACCGAGATGGTTACTGCGCCTGCTTTGGTGCGCGGGGGCGCGCGGCATTTGATTGCGTTTCATGCTGCCGAGCATCCTGTTGCGGTGCAACTTGGCGGGTCTGATCTCGCTGAGTTGGCGACAGCGACGGCGATGTGTGTGGATGAGGGCTATGACGAGGTGAACCTCAACGTCGGGTGTCCCTCTGACCGTGTGCAATCCGGAGCCTTTGGCGCGGTTTTGATGAAATCCCCCGATCTGGTTGCGGCCTGTGTGACCGCGATGCAAGAGGCGGCAGGGGACGTGCCTGTGACCGTGAAATGCCGCATCGGTGTCGATGATCAAGACGCTCATGCGGTCTTGCCCGATTTTATAGCGACCATGCGCGACGCAGGGATTACACGGATGCAAATCCACGCGCGAAAGGCATGGCTTGAGGGGCTGTCGCCCAAACAAAACCGTGATGTCCCGTCTTTGGATTACGACCTTGTCCACGCGATGAAAGTTCGGTTTCCCGATATGCACCTGTCAATCAATGGCGGCATTGCCACAATGGCGCAGGTGAAAGAGGAACTGGCCCATATGGACGGGGTGATGGTGGGGCGTGCGGCCTATCACACGCCCTATGATATTCTTGGCAATGCCGACGCGGAGGTGTTTGGTGATCCGCGTCCTCCGCTGTCGCGTGAGGAGGTGGCTCTAGCGATGGAGGACCACATCGGGCGGCACATCGCGGCGGGTGGTAAACTTGCGCAGGTGACGCGGCACATGTTGGGACTGTTTTCGGGCCAACCCGGCGCACGACGGTGGAAACGGATTTTGTCGGAGCGCGGGCACAAAGAGGGGGCTGATTTTGCCTTGGTCCGTGAGGCGCTCCCGTTGCGCGAAATGTAAAGCGCCCGAAGTTATCTGACGAAAACGCCCCCGAAATTCAGGGGCGTTTGTGATTTTGTCGTAGCCTAACAGCTGTCTATTCAGCGGCTTTGATATCGGACGGTGGCGTGTCGTCGCCTTTGTCCGCCTTGCCTTTGCGGGTCTTGTCGGTTTTCACCTTTTTGACTTTGGTTGCAGTCTCTTTGGCTTTGGCCCGCTTGCGCAGCTCTGCTGTTGAGGTGGTCTTGATCTCTTCACTGGGCATCTCGACCTGTGGCTCTGTGGGCATTTCAGGCGTGTAGTCGGGGCTGCCCCATGCATTCTCGCCCGTGGTCCAGACAAACTCGGGGTTGAGTGTGCGTCTGGCTTCGCGGTGCAAACGGTAGTCGGTTGCGGTGCGCGAACGGGCGCCCAGAAGGTTGGCCGCGATCATAACGACGCGATGTGCAATCACCCGCGCCCAGACCCGCAGGGCGAGCATGGCAGGGGTGAAAATCAGCGTCAGGATTGTCGCAATACCAAGACCAAACACAACAGCGGTGGCAAGGTTGGTCCAGAACTCGGCGGTGGGCGAGTTGACCGAATAGCCGCCGTTGATGAAGTCGAGCGAGAGCGCGAACATCATCGGTGCCAGACCCGCCATCGTGGTGATGGTGGTCAAAAGCACTGGCCGGATGCGGTCTTCGGCGGTGCGAATGATCGCCTCGATCTTGGGCATATAACGCGCGTACTCTTGGTAGGTGTCGATCAGAACAATGTTGTTGTTCACCACGATCCCCGCGAGCGCCACGATGCCCGTTCCCGTCATGATCATGCCGAAGGCCATGTCGCGCACAAGCAGTCCGATCAGCACACCTGCGGTGGACATGACCACCGCGAGCAACACCAGAACGGAGTTGTAGAAGCTGTTGAACTGCGCGAGCAGAATGATGAACATCAATGCGAGAGCCGCACCGAAGGCTTTGCCGAGGAACTCTCCGGTTTCGCGTTGCTCCTCGTCGTCGCCCGTCCATTCCCATTGGATATCAGAGGGCAGATCGGCTTCGGTCGTGAGCCATTCGGTCAACGTGGCGATCCGTTCGGTCGGAGTGATGGCAATCCCGTCTTCGGTCTTGAGGTCGGAGGCCACAGCCGCTTTCACGTCGTAGTAACGTTGTTGGTCAGCGCGGTCGATCTGTGCCAGTTTTTGCACAGGTTCGCGGGTGATGAAGTTCGCAAGCGGAACCAGCCCGTCTTGGGTGCGGACTTTGAGCGTGTCGAGGGTCGACAGCACACGGTATTCTTCAGGGAACCGTACGCGGATTTCGATCTCTTCGTCGGAACTGTCAACGCGCATGGTATCAAGCAGGATACCACGGGTGATCAGTTGGACCATGCCGCCTACGGTGGCAACATCGGCGCCAAAACGGCCCGCTTTCTGCACGTCCACGTCGATCTGCCAGTCAATGCCTGGGAGGGGACGGGTGTCTTCGATATCTGTCAAACCCGCCATTGTCTCATACTTCGCACGGACAATTTCGGTGGCTGCGTTCAGACTTTCCCAATCGTCGCCCTTGAGACGCAGGTGGACGGGTTTGGCGGAGGCAGGCCCCATGCCAAGGTTTTGAATTTCGGTGAAAATGCCGGGAATCGTGTTGAGCCGTTCCTGCAATTCGGCAATCACCACATCGCCATCGTAATCGGGAGCGACATGGGTGTTTTCCCACGGGATAAATCCAAGCAACTTGCTCGGGATGGACTCATTTGGACGGTCTTCCCACGGGATCAATTCAACCTGAATTTGCCCGATGGTGTCCGATGGTCCCGAACCGCCGCCCGTGTTGGAATTCAAGCCTCCTTCGCCAGCAAAGGCAAAGGCGTTGTCGACACCGCGTTGGCTCAGAACGATTTGCTCGGCCTTGGATACAAGCGCGTCTTTTTCCGCCAGTGACAGGTTGCCGCGCGCTCTGACGTAGACGATGGCCTGCTCGGGTTCGGAGTCGGAGAAGAACTCCATCCCCGAGTTGTTTTTGCCGTAGTAGCCAAAGACACTCGCCACGGCTGCCCCGACCACAAGGATGGTGACGACGGGCATAACCGGATTGCCCGCAATGGCCCATGTGAACCACCCGAAGGGGCTGCGTTTATAGCCGCTGTCGACTTTCTTTTTTGTTCGTTCAATGCGCGCAGCAGACAGGGTGATCCCGAAGAGCGATGATCCGATCAGGAACATCACAGGGCCAAGATAGGCGGCCCAAGCCGCATCGGGGGCGGTGTTGTTGAACAGGTAGCCCGTGTTCAAGGATTGCATCAGCGAGATGAATACGAGATAGGCCGCAGGGATCACCAAGAGGAACCGCAGCCAGTAGGGCGTTGTTCGCCGCAGACCGGCAGACAAGCGGTCGAACACCCGTGCGATCCGTCCCGAGACGCCACCCATAACGGGCAGGTAGATCAGCGCCACGATGAGGGAGGCGCAAAGCACGAAGATGATGGTGACGGGCAACATGCCCATGAACTGCCCCGCAACGCCGGGCCAGAACAGCATCGGCAGGAAGGCGCAGAGCGTAGTCGCGGTCGAGGACACAATCGGCCAGAACATGCGTTTGGCGGCCTCAACAAAAGCAGCCATCGGGCCTTCGCCTTCGTCTATTTTACGGTCGGCGTATTCCACCACCACAATGGCCCCGTCCACCAACATCCCCACGGCGAGGATCAGGCCGAACATCACGATGTTGGAAATGGTGATGTCCATAATGCCGAGCAGGATAAAACACAGCAGGAAAGACGTCGGAATGGCAAAGCCCACAAGCAGGGCGGAGCGGATACCGAGCGAGGCCAGAACCACGATCATCACGAGGGCAATCGCGGTCATCACCGCCCCCTCAAGTTGGCTCACCATTGAGGCCACTTGACGTGATTGGTCGTTGGAGGTGCCCACCTCGATCACTTGGCGCAACTCTTCTGGCCATGTGTCAACTTCGGCGGCCACTTCGGCTTTGATCAGATCAACCGTGTCGATGATCGGGAAGCCTTTGCGCTTGACCACTTGTAGCGCCACGGTGGTTTCGCCGTTAAAGCGGGCGGTCCCTTCGCGGTCCTCAAAGGTCAGTCGGATTTCGGCCAGATCGCCAAGGGTGATCACACGGTCTCCGTTGACCTTGACGGGCAACTCCATGACATCGCGTTGATCGTTGAAACTGGCGGGGATCTTGATGGCAAAGTTACCCTGCGCGGTTTGCACCTCGCCTGCGGCAACAAGTTGGTTGTTATTGGCGACAACGGCGATCAATTCCTGCGCTGTGACGTTGTAGGCCTCAAGGCGTAGCGGGTCGATGGTGACTTCCACCATTTCGTCGCGTTGCCCCGTGAGTTTGGCCTCAAGGATCGGTTCAAGTCCTTCGAGACGGTCCTGCATCTTTTTGGCGTAACGCACGAGGGTCCGTTCGGGCACGGGGCCTGTCAGGTTCACAATCAGGATCGGAAACTCGGAGAAGTTGATCTCGTTGATTGAATAGCTGTCGGCTCCTGCGGGGAATTGTGCCTCGACACGTCCCATGCGGTCGCGCACATCCGCGATCACCTTTGTCTTGTCCCAGCCGAATTCGAACTCCATCGCCAGACCGCCATAGCCTTCGGCGGCGGTGCCTGACATTTTGTCCAAACCGTCGAGGTCGGCCATTTCGGTTTCCATCGGCTCGACGATCAACCGCTCGGCATCCTCGGCAGAAATGCCGGGGAAGGGGACAGAGATGAACAAGGCCGGAATCTCGATGTCCGGTTCGCCCTCTTTGGGCAGGCCGATGTAAGCCGCCGCGCCCGCGATCAAGGTGAGCGCGATAAAGGCAAGGATCATTCGGGCGCGTTCACCGGCCCAATCAACGATTCCCGTCATCAGTTGATCTCCTCAAACTGGGGGGCAACGGTGACACCCGAACGGACGTATTCCTGACCGACGGTGATAATGTCGACTTCTTCGGGCAGACCTGACACCCAAACGCCGTCCACATTGTCGCGGATCACTTGGACGGGCATAAAGGCCACCATGTTGTCAGCGTCCACTATCCGAACGCCGAGCAGTCCCTCGTCGTTAAGGGTCAAAGAGGACTGTTTGATGAGGTGCGCCGATTTTCCTTCCGAGCGGATTGCCATTTCAACGGTTTGCCCGTCGCGGATGGAAAAGTCGGTGTTTGGAACTTCGACTTCGACGCGGAATGTCCGCGTGGTCGGATCGGCGGAGCGCGACAGGAACGTGACGCGGCCTGTAATTTCTTCGCCCGTCAAAAGACGTGCAGCGGCCAAGGTGCCGACTTCGATGCGATCCACTTCGGCCTCTGGCGCGTAGGCCACGAGCTTCATCGGGTCGAGCTGAATGATGGTGGCGCAGAGTGATCCTGCCTGCATCAATGTGCCCAGTTCCGCCGTATCGCTTTCCAACAGCCCCGCGAAGGGCGCTTCGATGGTCAGGTTGGCGATGTCTTGTTCGGTTTGGGCAATCATGGCGCGGGCGGCTTCAAGAGCGGCTTCGGCGCGAAGCACATCGGTCTCGGAGGCGTAGCCGCCTTCCGCCAGTTTCAGGGTGTTGTTCAGGCCCACTTCGGCTTCGGCCACGGCGGCTTTGGCCTGTGCCAATGTCGACTCGCGGGTGCCAAGGTCGAGTTGGCACATGATTTGCCCTTCTTCGACATAGGAGCCTTTGCGCAGCGGAGCGGAGACGACGCGGCCCGAGGTTTCGGCGGAGACGCTCACCGAGCGGGCGGCTTGTGTTTCTCCGCGCAGGATCACCGCGCTGTCGAGTTCTTTGGCAACAGAATGTGCTGCCACCACCTGCATCGCGGCTTTGTCAACGGCGCTGCGTTCGGCGGGGGGCGCATTGGCCGTTGCGCTTTGCTCTGCCTGTTCCGTATCGGTGAGGGTCTCAACGGCGGGGGTGCGACCGGAGAACGACACAAGCGTATCGCGTTGGAACACAAAGAAATAGAGGACCGTCGTCACGATGATGGCGATGAAAATGGAAGCGATGCGCATAAATGTCTCTTTACTTGTCTCTGGTCAAAGGGCGTCAGATGGATCGGCGGCTATCTGGGCCAACGTGGTGGGGTTGGGTCGCGTCATGTTTAGTTAATGAGATTAACATTGGGGCCAAGGTGGGGTTGCTTTGAAGGAATCGCAAGGTTTTTGCCAAATTATATGTGAACTACGTCCGAGATGCGGCGTTGGTTTAACCTTTTTAGGCGCAATTGCAAAAAATGCGTGCTGCGAAGGTTAGCGACGGCAGTTAGAATTCAAGGTGCGGATGGTGTGTGCCACGTGTCATTTCGTGCACGCGTGTTGGCCGTGTTTTGACGGATTTTCGGACAAAAGTAAACTATTCTGTTCAGGCTGACCGTGCGGGCCACGTCTCGGGGCGTGGCGCACGGCCTTGGATGCACAGTCTGGCTTCATGTCGGGCGCCCTGACTGTCTTTGTGGGGCAGATCATGGAGCCGGGCGCCGTAAATCGCTTTTAATCCGTGAAATGCGAATGCGTGTCCCCCCTTGGCATTCCTGCGTTGTTCGGGGTAAGAGTTTGGCCAAGGTAAATAGATAACGTAGCGGGGCGGCTTTGAGCGATACTGATAGCTTCATCGAAGAGGTGACCGAAGAGGTCCAACGCGACAAACTCTTTGCAATTTTCCGTAAATACGGATGGATCGCCGTTGTGGCCGTGATCGCCCTTGTCGGGGGCGCGTCCTATAATGAATACGCCAAGTCGAAAGCCCGCACCCAAGCCGAGGCCGCAGGTGATGCAATCTCGGCTGCTTTGGCGGTTGATGATGCTCAGGCCCGTGCCGATGCTCTTGGCGCGCTTGATCTCACAGGTCAGCCGCGAATTTTGTCCGATATGATCCGTGCGGGCGAGTTGTACGATGTTGGGAATATTGATGGAGCTGTCGCAACACTGGCACCTTATGTAGCGGATGCGACGCTAGCGCCTGTTTACCGTGATCTTGCTGTGCTCAAGACCGCGATGCTTGGCGCGTCCAAGATGGACCCCGAGGAGCGGATTTCCAGATTGGCGACAATTGCCTCTCCTGGTGCGCCTTACCGTCTCTTGGCCGAGGAACAGATCGCCGTGGCTCAAATCGAATCCGGTCAGGTGGATGCCGCAATCGAAGGGTTGCGCGCAATTGCCGAAGATGGTGAAGCAAGTCAGGCCTTGCGCCGTCGTGCGGTTCAGATGATTGTGGCTCTGGGCGGTGATCTTACCGCTGACACCGACGGCTGAGGCCGATTGAATTCTTTGGGCCGGATTTTGGTCCGAATGCGTGCAGGGGCGACGGCCTCGCCGCAGACAACGAGAAAGACGAGGGGAGTGCTCGCATGACCGTATTGGGTAAACGCGCTGTCAAAGCCGGATTGTTTGGGTTGGCGGTGACATTATCGGCATGTGGGGCAGGGCGCGAAGTCATTTTGACGGGTGAACGCCTTGATCCACGCAGCGGTGAACCTGTGTCCCTTGCGGGCTCTGTCACCAATGCATCGGCTAAAATCTCTCTCGGGAAACAAGTGTCGCGCTCCGCATGGACCCATACAAGCGGCGACCGTTTGCATAATGCAGGCCATAACGCCTTTACCTCTGCGACACCCGCCGTGGCATGGACCACGCCGATTGGCGACGGCAATTCGCGCAAATACCGTCTGACCACCGATCCTGTCGCAGCCCAAGGTCTTGTGGTCACTCTTGATGCGAAGGCTAAACTGACAGCGGTTTCCGCAAGCAGCGGCGCGCCCGTATGGACGCGGGATCTGACCCCTGCGGGCGAGAAGGCGGGCGATGCTACGGGCGGCACGCTTGCCATTGACGGCTCAACCCTATTTGCCACCACGGGCTACGGCGAATTGATCGCTCTGGATCTGGTGTCGGGCGGCATCAAATGGCGTCAACGGATTGATGCAGCAGGGGCCGCAGGCCTCACCGTCTATGATGGTCTGGCCTATGTGGTCGGCGCGGACAGCCGTGCGTGGGCGGTTGAGACCGCAAACGGACGTGTGAAATGGGAAATGGCAGGCCCCGAGGCCGTGACTTCGCGCGTTGGCGCTGCGTCTCCCGCCATTACCGACAGACTGGCCATTGTCCCCTTCGCTACGGGCGATTTGTTCGGCTCCTTCCGCAAGGGCGGGATGCGCATGTGGTCTGCAAGCCTCGCAGGTCAGCGTAAGGGCTTTGTCTACGCCAATGTCTCCGACATCACCGCCGATCCCGTTGTCGTTGGCAGCACCGTCTATGTCGGCAACCAAGCGGGTCGGTTCGGTGCGTTTGACGTCGAAAGCGGCGAGCGTCTTTGGACTGCGACCGAAGGGGCCTATAGCCCTGCCACTGTCATTGGTGGCGCGGTGTTCATCGTCACCGACCGCAACGAGATTGTCCGGCTGAATGCTTCTACGGGGGAGCGGGTCTGGGGTGTGCAACTGCCGCTCTATACCGTTGAGAAAGAACGCAAACGCAAAGGCGTCTTTGCTCACTATGGGCCGATTGCCGCAGGTGGACGTCTGTGGGTTGCCTCGTCTGACGGCATGTTGCGTGGCTTCTCCCCTGAAAGCGGAGCCTTGGTGTCGCAACTGGCCTTGCCAAGCGGTGCTGCCTCCGATCCGATTGTTGTGGGTGGCGTGATGTATCTGCTGCTTGATAACGGCGAATTGGCCGCGATCCGTTAACCGTCTCGTGCGATCCACTTTGGGGGACGAAACGGGGCTCGACGCCGCGTGCAATGGTGCTGAGACGCGATAGGGCTTTACGGCCCCCTGCGTCTCGGTGTATCGCAGCCGCTTGAACGCTGCACATATGTGTGGCCGCTGGATTTAACGGGAGTTATCCCATGAGTTTTTCACTCGCCATCGTCGGACGCCCCAATGTGGGCAAATCGACCCTTTTTAACCGCCTTGTAGGGCGTCGTCTTGCCTTGGTCGATGACCAACCCGGCGTGACGCGTGACCTGCGCGAAGGTGAGGCCAAGCTGATCGACCTGCGCTTTACCGTGATCGATACGGCGGGTCTTGAGGAGGCAACGGACGAGAGCCTTCAAGGGCGGATGCGCAAGCTGACCGAACGCGCCGTGGATATGGCCGATGTGTGCCTGTTCATGATCGACGCGCGTGCAGGTATCCTGCCCGCCGATGAGGTTTTTGCCGATATTCTGCGCAAACGCGCCAAGCACGTGATTTTGGCCGCCAACAAGGCCGAGGGTCATGCGGGCGAGAGCGGCTTTCTTGAAGCCTATTCGCTCGGTCTTGGCGAACCTATGCGCTTGTCCGCCGAACACGGCGAAGGCATGGGCGAGTTGTATGATATGCTGCGCCCGCTTGCCGACGGTTTTGAAGAACGCTCTGCCGCCGAGTCTCCCGAGGTTGATGTTGTCCTGACCGAAGAAGAGCAGGAACTGGGCGAAGAAGACGGCGTGTCGCGTGACTTTACCTCCGATAAACCGCTGCAAATCTGTGTGGTGGGGCGTCCAAACGCGGGTAAATCCACGTTGATTAACAAGCTATTGGGCGAAGAACGCCTATTGACGGGGCCTGAAGCGGGCATCACCCGTGACAGTATTTCCGTCACGATGAATTGGAACGACACACCCGTTCGCGTTTTCGATACTGCGGGGATGCGCAAAAAGGCCAAGGTGCAGGAAAAGCTCGAAAAGCTGTCTGTGGCCGATGGTCTGCGGGCGGTGAAATTCGCCGAAGTGGTGGTCGTGCTTCTGGACGTCTCCATCCCGTTTGAGCAGCAGGACCTGCGGATCGCTGATCTGGCAGAACGCGAAGGCCGCGCCGTGGTGATTGCGGTCAATAAATGGGACGAAGAGACCGATAAATCAAATAAAGCCAAAGAGTTGCGCGAAGAGTTCTCGCGCCTTCTGCCGCAGTTGCGCGGTGCGCAGTTGGTGACGGTTTCGGCCAAAACGGGTAAAAACCTCGACAAGTTGCAAGAGGCGATCCTTCATGCGCACCAAGTGTGGAACCGTCGTGTTCCAACAGCCAAGCTCAACACATGGCTAACGGCCATGACCGAGGCGCACCCGCCTCCCGCACCAGGTGGTCGCCGTATCAAGCTGCGCTACATGACGCAGGTAAAAGCCCGCCCGCCACAGTTCGTGGTGATGTGCAGCCACCCCGATGAATTGAACGCCTCGTACAAGCGCTACCTCGTCAACGGTCTGCGCACCGATTTCGACATGCCAGGCACGCCGATCCGTCTGTTCTTCCGCAGCCAAGCGGACAAGAACCCGTTCAAGAACAGGACAAAATCGGTGCCATCACGCTTGCGTAAACACCTCGGAAAAGGGCGTGCGGACGAGAAGAAGAAGTGGTAAGTCACTGAATTTTTAATTTGTGGGCTTTGAAAGGTCTTTAGATGTCGAGATCGACCCAGATCGGGACGTGATCGGAGGGTTTTTCCTTGCCGCGTGTTGCCTTGTCGATCTGACAGTCGGTCAGGCAATCGGCGGCTTGCGGCGAGAGCAAAAAGTGGTCGATACGAATGCCGTCGTTTTTGTTGTAAGCACCCGCTTGGTAATCCCAGAACGTGTAGGTCTCGGGCGCGGAAGTTGTTACACGCAACGCATCGGTAAAGCCAAGGTTCATAAGGCGGCGGAACGCGGCGCGGCTCTCAGGACGAAACAGGGCATCGTCGCGCCATGCGTCGGGCCGTTTGGCGTCCTCGGCCTGCGGGATAAGGTTGAAATCACCCGCCAGTAAGAAGGGCTGTTCAAGCGCCATCAGCTCGGCGGCGCGGGCGTGTAGGCGGGCGAACCACTTCAGTTTGAAATCATACTTCGAGCCCTCAACCGGTGTCCCATCGGCATTGAGATCGACGGGGTTGCCGTTGGGTAGATATAGCCCGCAGATGCGTAGGGAATCCCGTGCGCCCATCACCGTGGCCTCGATATATCGCGCTTCGATGTCGTCCGCGCTGTCGCGTCCCATACCCTCGCCATTTGGCAAGCCACGTGTGACATCTTCCAGGGGCAGTTTGGACAGGATCGCAACGCCGTTGAATGACTTTTGCCCATGGGTTTCAACGATATAGCCCATGTCCTCAAAGTGTTCGCGCGGGAAGTTTTCGTCGACGGATTTGATCTCTTGGAGGACCACCACATCAGGTTCGGCCTCGCGCAACCAATCGGTGAGTGCGTCAATGCGGGCTTTGATCCCGTTGATGTTGAAACTGGCGACTTTCATGATGCACTCCTAGACGTTTTCCCCTTTGTAGGGGGCTTAACGGGACGCTGCAATGGCGCGACCACATGCGGCGGCAGATGACCAAGCCCATTGGAAATTATAGCCGCCAAGCCAGCCTGTGACATCGACGACTTCGCCGATGAAATAGAGCCCTTTGACCGCTTTGGCCTCCATCGTGCTGGAGGACAGCGCATCGGTGTCGACACCGCCAAGGGTGACTTCCGCCGTGCGGTAGCCTTCGGACCCCACGGGGCGCAACTCCATTGCGTGGAGCGCGTCGGCGATGGCGTGGAGCGCCTTGTCGGATTGATCCGCGAGATTGCCAGACAGGCCCAAGCGTTCGGCCAATGTGTTGGCCAGTTTGGTGGGAAAGATTGTGCCGAGAGCTGTGTGCATCTGGCGGCGACCGTTTTCAGATCGCGCGGCCTTGAGTGCGCCGAAAATGTCGCGGGTGGGCGATAGGTTCACCGTGATCGGATCGCCCTCGCGCCAATAGGAGGAGACTTGCAAGATGGACGGGCCTGAGAGGCCGCGATGCGTGAACAACAGTGCCTCGTCAAAGGCGGTGCCATTGGTCGCCACACGGGCGTCGAGCGCGGTGCCAGAGAGCGGCGCGATCCACTCAAGCTCTTGGGGCGCAAAGGTCAGCGGGACAAGGGCAGGGCGGGTGTCTGTGACAGCCACGCCAAACTGTTCGGCGATCTGATAGCCAAGGCCCGTCGCGCCCATTTTCGGAATGGATTTTCCGCCCGTGGCGACCACTAGGTTGTGGGCTGTCACCTTGCGTCCTGAGAGGGTCAGGCGAAACTGGATGCCGTCATGGGCCACAGCGTCGACGCTCGTGCCAAGGGCAATATCTGCGCCGCGGGCCTCGGCCAAAAGCATGTCGATGATGGCTTGGGATTTGCCATCGCAAAACAACTGCCCGAGGGTCTTTTCGTGGTAGGTGATCCCGTGACTGACGGCCAGATCGACAAAATCCCATTGGGTGTAGCGGGCCAGTGCGGATTTGGCGAAGTGCCTGTTCGCGCTTATGAAATTGTCGGGCCCTGCGTACATGTTGGTGAAGTTACACCGCCCGCCGCCAGATATGCGCACCTTTTCGGCTGCGCGTTTAGCGTGATCGACGACCAAGACCTTGGCACCTGTCTCGGTGGCGAATTTCGCGCAAAACAGCCCCGCAGCGCCTGCGCCGAGAATGATGGTGTCGTAATGGGGATCAGGGGCGTTGCTCATCACCTGTTACTGCCGCGAATGCACCCCGAAAACAAGGGGGTGCTGTCTACATCGAAAACGAAGTGCCACAGCCGCAAGAGGCGGTTGCATTGGGGTTGTCGATCACGAAACGCGCGCCGATAAGTTCTTCGCTGAAATCAATCACCGCGTTTTCCAAAAAGGGCAGGGACACGGGATCGACAACAACCACCGCCCCGTCGCCCTCAAGGCGTACATCATCGTTTGCAGGCTCGTCGAGGGTGATGTCGTATTGAAACCCCGAACAGCCGCCGCCCTCAACCGCGACGCGCAACGCTTTGGCCTCACCTGAGGCCGCGTTGATCTCGGCGATGCGGGCAAAGGCGCGGGGCGTGACGGTGGGCGGGAGCGTAAGGGCCATGAAACGTCTCTTTTTCGTTGAAGTTCGGTGATTTAAGCGTTGTTTTGCGCGGCATCTGTTTGTCGCGCGGTGTTGCATCCAATATAGTAGCGGAAAGGACTGCCGACAAGGTGGCCAAACAGGACTGTGATGACCGCCACAACGGCGGCGTCTCAAAGGGGAATTGCGCAGATGTTGAAATCCTATGCGAGCCAACCGTTCGAGACGCGTGGGCGTCTGTACGAAGAAAAACTGTCGACCTTTCGCTCGCCGTTTCAACGCGACCGCGACCGCATTATCCATTCGTCCGCCTTTCGCAGGCTCAAACATAAAACCCAAGTGTTTGTGGAACATGAGGGCGATTATTACCGCACCCGCCTGACCCATTCGATTGAAGTGGCGCAGGTGGCGCGCACCATTGCGGGCGCTCTGGGCCTCAATGAGGGCTTGGCCGAAGCGATTGCCTTGGCCCACGATTTGGGCCATTCGCCGTTCGGGCACACGGGCGAGGATGCGCTTGAGGCCTTGATGGCGCCCTATGGCGGGTTTGATCACAACGCACAGGCCTTGCGCATTGTCACCAAACTGGAGCGTCACTACGCCGATTTCGACGGGTTGAACCTGACGTGGGAGAGCCTTGAGGGGATCGCGAAACATAACGGGCCAATTATCGGCCCCTATGCTGACCCCAAGCGCCATCCCGAAGGCTCGGACTTGTCTTACGCGCTCAAAGAGGTCAACGATCAGTTTGATCTCGAATTGCACACCTTTGCCAGTGCCGAGGCACAGGTGGCCGCGATTGCCGATGACGTCGCCTACAATCACCATGACCTGCATGACGGGTTGCGGGCAGGGCTGTTTGCCGCTGAGGATCTGATGGAGCTGCCGCTCACGGATCGCGCCTATGCCGAGGTCGATGCGCTGTACCCCGAATTGGAGCGTAGCCGTCGCGACCATGAGGCCCTGCGTCGCGTGTTCGGCTATATGGTCGAGGACGTGATCGCCATTGCCACCAACCGCCTCGATAGCGAGATGCCCGAAACGGCGCAGGATATCCGCGATATGGATCGGACGATCATTCGCTTTTCCAAGCCGTTCTTTCAAAATCTCAAAGCGATAAAATCCTTTTTGTTCAAACGCATGTATCGCGCTCCTTCTGTGGTGGAAGAACGCAAGCGCGTGACGGCGATGGTGAATACACTCTTTCCGTTGTTCATGGAAAAGCCCGAGTTACTGCCCGATGAATGGAACCATGAGGTCGAATTGGCGTCGAGTGACGTCGAGTTGGCGCGGATTGTGCTTGATTACGTCGCGGGGATGACCGACCGTTTCGCGATTCAGGAATACGAACGCCTATGCGGAACGCCGCGCGATATCTAAGCGTTGGGCACCATAGGCAATGAGGAGGGAGACGATATGACACTGCGCAAGATTGGAACAACAGGGGTGGCATTGACTCCCTTGGGATTTGGCACCTCTGGTTTGGGCGATATGCCTGATACCTATGGCTACTCCGTGGATGAGGATCGTGCTGCCGCTACGGTGCGGGCGATTTTTGACGGGCCTGCGCGTTTGATCGACACCTCCAACAACTACGGTGCGGGGCGCTCGGAAGCGCGAGTGGGCGCGGTGATCAAGGCCGAGGGTCTGCCTGAGGGGATGACGCTGTCGACCAAATTGGATCGCGATCCCGAAACGGGACGCTTTGACGCCGACCGCGCATGGGCCTCTTTGGAGGAAAGTTGCACGCGGCTTGGATTGCCTCAAATCCCGCTGCTGTTCTTGCACGACCCTGAGCACGCGCGGGATCTGGATGAAGTCGAGGGCGCGCTTGATGCGCTCTTTGCGATGAAAGAGACGGGGCGGGCTAAGGCCGTTGGATTGGCTATGGGGCGGCTTGATATCATGGAGCCGATGCTCAAATCGCGCCCCTTTGATGCGCTGATCTCCCATAATCGCTACACACTTTTGAACCGGTCTGCCTCCGCGATGTTCGACTATGCCGCCCAGACGGGTATCGCTGTCATCAACGCTGCGCCCTTTGCGGGTGGGGTGTTGGCCAAAGGCGCCGACGTGATGCCACGCGTCACCTATCAAGAAGCCAATGAGGAAACACTCGCCCCTGTGCGCCGGATCGAAGACCTCTGCGCGCGTCACAACGTGGCAATGGGTGCTGTGGCCTTGCAATTTTCCATGCGTGATCCGCGGGTGACGACCACTTTGCTCGGCGTGACCAAGCCTGAACGTGTCACCCAAACTCTCGAATGGGCTGAGGCAGATATTCCTGAGGCGCTGTGGGATGAATTGGCAGAACTTCCCTATGAGACCACCGACCCCGAAGCCAACCGCGACTATAAACCAGGCTGATCAGCCGCACGAAGGATGATACCAATATGGCAGTAGAAAGCGTTACAGGCTTGGCTCCCGTCGAAGCCTTTGCCCTCGTCGGGGTTCTCGGTGTGGGCGCACAATGGGTGGCGTGGCGATTGCGCTTACCTGCCATTGTGGTGATGCTTGCCGTCGGCCTGTTGGTCGGTCCCGTGTTGGGTTTATTCGATCCCGCGCGAGACATTGGCGATATGGTGCAGCCGCTTATTTCAATGGCGGTTGCGGTGATCCTGTTCGAGGGCGGATTGACGCTTGACCTGCACAAGCTCGGAGATGCCAAGAAGGGCGTCATGCGGCTTGTGTTCATCGGCGCACCTTTGGGGTGGTTCCTGTCGTCTTGCGCGCTGCACTTCGGTGCGGGTCTTGGATGGGAAGCCTCGACCGTGTTTGGCGGCATTCTGGTGGTGACGGGGCCAACGGTGATTGCGCCCTTGCTGCGCACCGCAAAGCTGTCACGTCGACCCGCCAACCTGTTGAATTGGGAGGCTATTGTTAACGACCCCGTCGGGGCCTTGGCGGCGGTCTTGGCGTTTGAATTTGTCCTTGTGGGGCGTGAAGCCGAAAGCCTTGGTAGCGCGATTTCCGTCTTGGGCGTGGGGATTGTTGTGGCCTTGCTTGTGGGACTTGCTGCCGGCATCGGGATTTCTCGGGCGTTTCGTCGGGCGTGGGTGCCTGAATTTATGAAGGTGCCCGTGCTGTTCGTGACCATGCTCGCGGCCTTTGCGCTTCCCGATATGTTGTTGCACGAAAGCGGGCTATTGGCCGTGACGGTTATGGGGTTGGTGATTGCCAATGCCGATCTGCCGTCCTTTGTCGAACTGCGCCGGTTTAAAGAACACGCGACGATCCTTTTGGTGTCTGGGGTGTTTATCCTGCTTGCAGCGTCGCTTGATTTCGCCTCTTTGAGCGGCCTGACATGGCGGGCGGGTCTGTTCGTGGCGTTGGTGATTTTGGTCGCGCGTCCGTTGACCGTTCTGATCGCGTTGATGTTTTCGGGACTACCGACCAAGGAAAAGCTGCTGATCGCCTTTACGGGGCCGCGCGGTGTGGTTCTGGTCGCCGTTGCGGGTCTCTTTGGCGAGCGATTGGCCGCCGCAGGGGTCGCAGACGGGGCTGTGATCGGTCCGCTCGCCTTTATTCTCGTGATGGCGACTGTGGTCTTGCACGGCTTTACCCTCGCGCCCTTCGCGCGGTTTCTTGGCTTGGCGCAAAGCGGCACTCCGGGGGTGCTGTTTGTCGGTGGATCGCGCTTTACCACGGCCTTGGCCGAGGCGCTCAAAA
Organism: Celeribacter sp.; assembly: GCF_048266405.1. GTDB lineage: Bacteria > Pseudomonadota > Alphaproteobacteria > Rhodobacterales > Rhodobacteraceae > Celeribacter. The sequence continues at coordinate 159,701 of NZ_JBLWZO010000001.1, read as the reverse complement.
AGGTCGAGGTGCCTGTGTTGATCGTGGACCCGAACCATTCCCGCTTAGTGCGTCCCCGCGCTTCGGGCATCCCTGTGTTTTATGGCGATGTCTTGTCGGAGGCCGCCGAGCATTCGCTTGAAGTCCTGAGCTATCAAACGGTCGTGGCGGCCACGGAAAACGACGCCTATAACACGCTTGTGGCCACGGATCTTGCGCCCGAATTTGGGCGCGATCAGACATGGCAAATTGCGCGTCATCGCGGGGAACAAGCCCGTCATGCTCTGCCGACACAACTTGGGGGGCGGCCATTCGGGGCGGGCAAAACCTACCGTGAATTGGAAGACCTGCACATGGACGGGTGGCGGATTTCTATCACGGGTCTGACCGATGAGTTTACATTTGAGGATTGGAAAGAAGGCCGCGAGGGGGCGCATTTGTTGGGCTACATCTCGAACGATGGTGAGTTCAAGCGCGTCACAACAGGTGAGACCGAAGTTCTGTTTCCAAATCGCGCCGAGGCCCGTATCGAGGATCTACCCGAGGAGCAGCGCGACAGTGCGCGTGCTGCCCTTAAACGCCGTTTGTCCGATGCGCGCCGCAACGCCGCGCGGGCCAAGATGGCCGATGGCGTGCGCCTTGTGGCTTTGGTTCCGCCGCGTAGCGAGAGTGAGGCCAAGGCGATGGCCGATCAAAAATCGGACATGCCCAAGCCGCAGGGCAAATTGCCCTAAAGCGCGGGAAAATCCAATTGGCGCAAGGGCGGGCAAATCGGCGCGTGTTTGCCCTATACCGTTGACGATTGCGCCCATCATGTTAAACCGCCCGCAGACGCAAAAGAGAGATCAAAAGACATGAACCTATTCGCCGATATTCGCGCTCTGGTGACAAGCAGCCTTGATGCCTTGGTATCCGAGGGCGTTCTTCCTGAAGGTCTTGATTTTGCCAACGTGGCCGTCGAGCCGCCACGCGATCCGTTGCACGGCGATATGGCCACCAATGCGGCGATGGTTCTGGCGAAACCTGCCAAGTCGAACCCGCGTGCGATTGCCGAGGCTCTGGCCGCAAAACTGGGCGCTGATCCGCGTATTGAAACGGTCGATGTTGCAGGGCCGGGGTTCATCAACTTGCGTCTGGCACCCAGCCTGTGGACTGGCCTGATTGAGGGCATTTTGAATGAACCCGCCTATGGCACCTCGGATCGGGGCGCAGGCAAGAAGGTCAATGTCGAGTTTGTCTCCGCCAACCCCACAGGCCCGATGCACGTCGGCCATACCCGTGGCGCGGTGTTCGGGGATGCTTTGGCGGCGCTGTTGGATTACGCGGGTTACGATGTGACGCGCGAATACTACATCAATGACGGCGGCGCACAGGTCGATGTGCTCGCCCGTTCCGCCTATCTGCGCTACCTTGAGGCGTGGGGCAAAGAGGTCGAATTCCCCGAGGGCACATACCCCGGTGACTACCTCGTTCCCGTGGGGGAAGCTCTCAAAGAGAAATACGGCGACAGCCTTGTGGGTAAACCCGAAGAGGACTGGCTCGCGGACATCCGTCTCTTTGCCACCGAGGCGATGATGGACATGATCCGCGGCGATCTGAAGGCACTCGGCGTCGAGATGGATCATTTCTTTTCCGAAAAATCGCTCTACGATACGGGCCTCATCGAGTCCGCTATTGGCGAGTTGAAGGAGAAAGGCCTGATCTATCGCGGCACGCTTGAGCCGCCAAAGGGCCAGATGCCCGAAGATTGGGAACCCCGCGAACAAACGCTGTTCCGCTCCACCGCGCATGGTGATGATGTGGACCGTCCGATCCAGAAATCGGATGGGGCATGGACCTATTTCGCGCCCGACATTGCCTATCACTACGACAAGGTCAAACGCGGCTACGACGAGATTATCGACATTTTCGGGGCCGATCACGGCGGCTATGTCAAGCGGATGAAGGCGGCAGTTTCCGCGCTCTCCGAGGGCAAAGTGGCCTGTGATATCAAACTTGTGCAGCTTGTGAAGCTGTTCAAAAACGGCGAGCCGCTCAAAATGTCCAAACGCTCGGGCACCTTTGTGACCCTGCGCGATGTCGTCGAGCAGGTGGGCGCGGATGTGACCCGTTTTGTGATGCTGACGCGCAAAAATGACGCGCCGCTTGATTTCGATTTCGACAAGGTTCTGGAGCAGTCTAAAGACAACCCTGTGTTCTATGTGCAATACGCCCATGCGCGGGTCCGCTCTGTGCTGCGGAAGGCAGAAGAGCAGGGGGTGACGCTGACCGGCACGCCCAGCCTGACTGATCCCGCCGAACTGGCTGTGGCCAAGAAGCTCGCCGACTGGCCGCGTCAGGTCGATATCGCCGCGAAAAGCCACGAGCCGCACCGCATTGCCTTCTACCTCTATGAGTTGGCGTCTGATTTCCATGCGCTGTGGAATAGGGGCAATGACGACGAGAGCTTGCGGTTCTTGCAAGACGATGCTGCGGCCTCAGCGGCAAAAATTGCCCTACCACGTGCCGTGGCCGTTGTTATTTCGGCGGGTCTTGGTATTCTCGGTGTAACACCTGCCGAAGAGATGCGTTAAACGCGCGTCTCGCGGCAAAAGGTGACTAAGGGTGGATGTGCATCCTCGTGTGGCGGCTGACGGAGATCAGCCTCACGCATCACATCAAGAGCAGTTTATAACCCGCTGATAACAAACAAGGCGGGAGGGGTCGCAACGTCGATTCCATGAGGCAAAGAGGCGAATATGACGCAGGATTTCAGATCTCATCACGGCGTGAATGCCCCTCAAACGGGCGCGCCTTCTGCGCAGCCGCATCAGGGCTATGCGCAACCACAGGCCGGGGGCTGGTCTCCCCAGACCGCACCGCAGGGCTATGCCGCTGCGCCACATGTCGCGCATCAGGGCGGCTCAACTGTGCACTCTGGGCAACAGTCCGCCCCCCATGCTGCGCAGTCCTACGCCGCGCAGCAACCGTCCTACCATGAACAACTCTACGCCCAAGGTCATGGACAGTCGCAGTATGGAGCGCCACATGGTTTTGCTGCGCCCGATGCCGAGTATGACGATGGCAGCGCCACGGCGGCCATGCCGCGCCTTGGCGCTGCGCAATGGGCGGGGGCTGCGATTTCCTTTGCACTGGTTTTAACGCTTGGTGTTTGGGGCTACAAACAGATGGTGCGTGATGTGTCAGGGGTTCCTGTGATCCGCGCCATGTCTGAGAGTGCCCGCTCTGTACCTGAAGATCCCGGTGGACAGTTGGCCATGCACCAAGGTCTCGCGGTGAACTCTGTCACTGCTGATGGCTCCGCTGCCGCTCCTGCCGATAGCCTGATCCTCGCGCCAAAGCCGATTGCGCTTACGGATGAGGATCAGCCGATGGGCGAAATCGAACCTGAGGCGACACTGGTGTCCTATACGCCCGAGACCAACGCCTATGCCGTTCCTGCCGATGAGGGGTTAACCCAAATCGCAGTCGATGTTGATCCACTTGAGCTTGACGCTGTGGAGCCTGTTTCCGCGTCGGTTGAGCTTGAGCCCGAGGCGGACCTTGGCCCAGAGATTGTCGTTTCTCCTATGCCGAAGCCGCGCCCCGTGCGTTTGGCTGCGGCTCAGACGAATACAACGATAAAGACGGATGCTTCTCCGAGCCTTGACGGTGTTGCGGGAGATATCTTTGCCGCAATCGGTGCGACGGAAGAAGTCTCGCCCGCTGATGTCAGCGCGGACACCCCGATGGTGCAGCTTGGGGCCTTTCCCAAACGCGACAGTGCGGTGATGGAATGGGATCGTCTTTCGACCAAATTTGCGGATTTCATGGAGGGTAAGAAGCGGGTTGTGGCTGAGGCCACATCTGGCGGCAAGCCGTTCTACCGTCTGCGTGCGATCGGGTTTGAGAACACCGAAGACAGCAAACGGTTCTGCGCCGCACTGAACGCGATGAAAACAGGCTGTGTGCCTGTTGCCCGCAACTAAGCGGCTCGCGTTACTTTATGGGGCAGGGCGCGTATATTTTCGGCTGTGAGGGACCACGCCTCGACAAGCGTGAGGCGGCGTTTTTTCGGGAAAGCGATCCGTGGGGCTATATCCTGTTTGCTCGCAATGTGGAGGCGCCCGAACAGCTGTATCGGCTGACCAATGAGTTGCGCGAGGCCGTGGGCCGAGAGGCACCAATCTTGATCGACCAAGAGGGTGGACGGGTGCAGCGGATGCGCGCGCCCGAATGGCGCGAGTTTCTCCCACCGCTCGATCAGATCGAGGCGGCGCTGCGCCGTGGTGACGAGGAGGCCGCTGCGCGGTCGATGTGGCTGCGTGGGCGTTTGATTGCCGACGATCTGGTGTCCGTGTGCATTGACGTGAATTGTGCGCCAACATTGGACGTGGCCCGTGACGAGACCCATCCGTTTTTGCGCAACCGCTGCTATGGCACCGAGGCCGATGTCGTTGCCCTGATGGGGCGCGCTATGGCCGATGGCATGGCCGAGGGCGGTGTGTTGAGTGTGATGAAACACATGCCCGGACATGGGCGCGGGACGGTGGACAGCCACCTTGGCTTGCCGCGCATTGAGGTTGAACTCGACGAATTGGTGGATGATTTCGCCCCGTTCAAAGCACTCAAGGATTTGCCGATGGGTATGACCGCGCATATCGTGTTGGATGCCGTTGACCCCGAAGTGCCTGCGACCCAAAGCGACAAGGTGATTGGGCTCATTCGCGACGAGATCGGCTTTGACGGGCTGTTGATGACGGATGACATCTCGATGGAGGCTCTCAGCGGCTCGGTGCTTGAACGGGCCACGCGGTCACTCAAAGCGGGCTGTGATCTGGTGCTGCATTGCAATGGCGATCTGGCGGAAATGGACAGTCTGGCCACGCTTGGCCATATGACGACTGCGGCTCAAACCCGCGCAGATCGCGCACTTGAGATGCGCAAACCGCCTGTAGGCATTGACATCCGCGAGGCACAAGCCGAACTTGACTCCCTAATTGAGTGAGCCGCGCAGCTTTGCCGCGCCCACGGCGCCGAGGAGAGATCGTCACCGACATGACGGACAGTGAACAGATCGAATTTGAGGACGGGTTCGAGAGTGATCTCGATGGAAGCGGCGCGCTTACCGTCGAGGAACGGCTTGCCGCCGAGGCACTGATCGTCGATGTCGATGGCTTCGAGGGGCCGCTCGATCTGTTGTTGCAATTGTCACGCACGCAAAAGGTCGATCTGCGTCAGGTCTCGATCCTTCAGCTGTCGTTGCAATATCTCGCCTTTGTCGAAAAGGCATCGGCCCTGCGTATTGAGCTGGCCGCCGACTATCTGGTGATGGCGGCATGGCTTGCCTTTCTCAAGTCTCGGCTGTTGTTGCCACCCGACCCGACCGACGAGGGGCCATCGGGCGAGGAACTGGCCGCGCACCTTGCATTTCAACTGGCCCGCCTTGAGGCCATGCGCAAAGCCGCTGCCCGTCTCATGGCCCGCGATCAACGAGGCCGCGATTTCTTTGTCCGCGGAATCCCAGAGTCCGTGGAGCGGGTGCGTAAAGTTACCTATACCGCGACGCTGTTGGACCTGATGCAGGGATACGCGCGTATCAGGACCAAGGATGAATTCCGCCCCTTCGTGATGGATCGCGACAGCATCTATACGATGGAGCAGGCATTAGAGCGGATGCGCGGGCTATTGGGCTATGCGGGTGAATGGGCGGACCTGACGTCCTATCTACCCGACGGGTGGCAATTGGACCCCAAACGCCGCCGCTCCGCCACCGCTGCCTGTTTTGCCGCCTCGCTTGAACTGGCGAAGCTGGGTAAGGTGGAGTTGCGCCAAGGCGACGTGTTTTCCCCGATTGAAATTAAGGCCAGAGACTCGCGATGACCGATACTGATCTCCCTCCTGACCTCACGGATGATGCGGCAGATGACGGACAGACCGAAAGCCTGTTCGAGGCGCCGCCCTTGGCCGAGCAGGAACGTATGGTCGAGGCCGTGCTGTTTGCCTCTGCCGATCCTGTAACGCTGACTGATCTGACATCGCGTATGCCGCATGGCTGCGACGCCAAGGCCGCGTTGGAGTTGTTACAGCGCCGTTATGAGGGGCGCGGTGTACGGGTCGTCAAAGTGGGCGAGGCATGGGCCATACGCACCGCACCCGACCTCGGTTATCTGATGCAAAAGGAAACGGTCGAGACGCGCAAGCTCAGCCGTGCGGCCATCGAAACACTGGCGATTATTGCCTATCACCAACCCTGCACCCGCGCCGAGATCGAAGAGATCCGTGGCGTGTCGGTGTCGCGGGGGACCATTGATCAACTGCTTGAAATGGAATGGATTCGTTTCGGGCGGCGACGTATGTCTCCGGGACGACCTGTGACCTATGTCGTGACCTCAGGCTTTCTCGACCACTTCGGCCTTGAAAGTGCCCGCGATCTACCTGGCGTTAAAGAGCTACGGGCTGCGGGACTGTTGGAAAGCCGCCCCTTGCCTGGATTGGGAGGCGACGACGAGGACGACGAAGATGGCCAAGAGGACATGTTCGAAGACGAAAGCTAACGTCCCGTTTCCGTCCCTTCGCCTCTTTGCAGACCTGTCTCGCGCGAATGTGAAAGGCACGCCATGAAATCACCGTGTTTTCGTGCTATAGAGCAAAGTGACAAGCCGCAGACCAAGCGTGTCTGCGCGTGAAAGGAAGACAGAAATGAATCTCGAACGCGTGATCAATATGATCCTCCGCCGTGTGATGAACCGTGTTGTGAACAAGGGGATGAACGCAGGGATCAATGCCGTGTCCAAGCGGGGCAATCGGTCGGGGCAGATGGCTCAAAACGATGCGCCACAGATGGGTGACGAGGCCAAGCAGACCGCAAAACGTGCCAGAAAAGCGGCCCGTATGGCGCGTCGCATGGGGCGGTTCTAGAGCGACAGTCCCATCGGTTGACGGGTTGATTGCCTCTACGTAAGGGAGTGCTTTCGCACGAATATCCCTACTTTTAATGGCAAATTAACCAAGTTTCGCCTACCATTCTTCCACTTAATCGCCACTTCTCGCGTGAGAAGAGGGGAATGAGCGACAATAACATGGGTTTGTCGACGGGATGGCGATTTGAATGAATAAGAAGCTTGAAGGCGCCTTGCGCGATCGGTCGCTTGAGAATGTGGGATCTGTCGGGTTCCAACCTGCGATCCTAGCGCTCAAGATCCATCGGGCTTTGGCGGCGACAACACTATTGATTTCCGTCATTATGATCTGGTCCCATTTGGACCACCAAAAGAATCCAATCTTGTACACTGAGGAAAACGGCACGCATATCATGACCGCGATTGCGCTTATGTGCTATTCGGTCGCGCTGTTTACCGGGGGGGTGTTCCATCGACGCACCCATATCAGGATGGCGCTCTATCTCACTGTTCTGGCTCTATCTTTTGGACGTTTGTTGGAGCTTTACCTGCTAGAAAGCGAGCCCTTTACCCTCGGACTTGATCGCCTGTTTGCCAACCATGAGTTAAGCCATGTGCGCATGGGGGCGAACACCGCGATTTCGCTTACCTTGTTGAGCCTTGGTGCTTTGCTGCGCCCGTGGCGTGCGCATACGGCGTTTCGCGTCATCATTCTCGGCCTCATCCTGCCGAGCGGCGCGGCATTGGGCTATTCGTACCGAGATGCCGAACTCTATGACATGATGAGCCCGTTTACGACCGCCATGCTTTTGATGGTCGGCCTTTCCAAGCTGTTGGTCTTCGTGCGCACGCCCTTTTTGCGACCGCTGTTGACCACATCACAATGGGCCAAAATCGCACGGCGACAGATTGCGATCTTTGTTTTTGGCGTTTGGGCTATGGGCTTTGTGTTGCAAGTGTTCAGCTTTGCAGGCGAGATTGAAATGTTGGTTGGTTGTGTGCTGTGGCTATTCATTGGCACCTTCTTGTGGTCTGGCCCTGTGTTTGAACGTTCGGACCGAGCGCGTCGCCTGTTAGAACGTCAGGCCATGCGGGAGGCGACCATTGATCCTTTGACGGGGCTTTTGAACCGTCGTGCGGTCCAGTCGATACTCATTATGCCCGATGAGGCCCGAAGCATCGCACCAGATGCGACGTTTGGGGTTATCCTGTGTGACATCGACAAGTTTAAATCCGTTAACGACACAGTGGGGCATAGAGTAGGGGACGCTGTGCTCTGTGAGGTTGCGGACTGTCTGCGTAGCCATGTGCGGGCCCATGATTTGGTGGCGCGTTGGGGCGGGGAGGAGTTCGTCATCATCCTACCCTCAACCGATCTATCTGGAGCGATGGTTGTGGCCGAAAGCCTGCGCAAATTGGTCGCGGCACAAGTGTCATGGATTCATAAGGGCAAGGCCCTACCGATCACGCTTTCATTCGGCGTAGCCTCTTATGATGAGGCAAAGGCCTATAGTCTGGAAGATGCAATTTATGATGCCGATACGGCGCTTTATCTCGCCAAAGAGGGCGGTCGCAATCGGGTGGTCTGTGCGCAGGGCCGTATTGGCCGCCCACGAGAAGAGATATTCGCAGACGGTACGGCGGCGCTTATTGGGCCTTGAAATGTTTGGATAATTTCAGGCCCTGACCTTGATAGTTCGACTTCAGGTCGGCGCCATAGATGCGATCTGGCTGTGTCTCCATGCGTTCATAGACCAACCGTCCGACGACTTGGCCATGCTCCAGAACAAACGGCGCCTCATGGCATCGCACTTCCAAGACCCCACGTGAGCCTTCGCCGCCTGCATTGGCGTGCCCGAACCCCGGATCGAAGAAGCCCGCGTAATGCACGCGAAACTCACCAACCATCGCCAGATAGGGGGCCATTTCAGCGGCATAGTCGGGCGGGATATGCACCGCCTCGCGGCTCACCAAGATATAGAACGCTCCGGGATCAAGGATGATACGCCCCTCGCGTGTGTGGATCGGCTCCCAGTAATCAGCGGGGTCGTATGCACCAATCCGGTCCAGATCAATAACACCTGTATGGGGCTTTGCACGGTAACCGACGAGATCCCCCGAGACAGGCTTCAAATCGACAGAAAAACCGAGACCTTGGTCAATAATGGCGGGGCTGTCGACCAAGGGGCTATCGCTATGGAGGTCGTTGAGTTCTCCGTCGGTCAGAACGGCCTGACCACGGCGGAACCTGATCTGATTCAATCGCATTCCGGGGCGCACCAAGACGGAAAAGGAGCGAGGGCAAATTTCGGCAAAGAGCGGCCCCGTGTAGCCCGAAGGGATACGGTCAAATTCCGTGCCGCCATCGGTGATCGTGCGGGTCAAAAGGTCCAGCCGCCCCGTGGAGCTTTTGGCGTTTGCAACGGCCTGCACATCTTTTTCGAGGGCGAGAGATTCCATCAAAGGCACAACATAGACGCAGCCCTTTTCGAGCACCGCGCCATCTGTGAGGTCAATTTGGTGCATTTCAAACTCTGCGAGACGTTCGGCCACAGTGCGATTTTCGCCTGCGAGAAAGGAGGCGCGAACCCGCCATGCCCGTGTGCCCAAGCGTAGGTCAAGAGACGCAGGTTGCACCTGTGCGTCGATCACAGGGACCGTGGCGCTAATCGCCTTGCTCTCAATCATCTCGCGGATCGCGCTATCAGCCAGAACACCCATTATTCGTCCCTCATTGCGGTTTTTACCCGCTTAACGCAAAACCGCCCGCAAGCAAAGGCTTACGAGCGGTTTTGAGGGTATAATGGTCGGGCTAGCAGGACTCGAACCTGCGACCTTCCGTCCCCCAGACGGACGCGCTACCAGGCTGCGCTATAGCCCGAACTGGGACTTTCATAAGGATTTTGGCGACAGGGGCAAGCGTGAAATGTCCAAATTATCGGCCAATGCCAAGTTTTATCGGTGCGGTGTTAGTCCGCGTGGCCGAGGCGTGAGCGCAAAGCGCTTGCGCGCTCCAAAATCGTTTTCAAGACCGCAGGGTCAGCGGCACTCAGGGCAGATTTCGAGCGGTAGACTGCGCCGCTTGCGGGGGCTTCATCGTCGAGGGGGTCTTCGGGTAGATCGGGGACGACAATGGGAGCCACGTTGACCGAGGGCGGTACATGTGCGTCCATCTCAGTGTTCTCTGGCTCGGCCTCATCTGTTTGGGGCGCAACAGTCTGTGGCTCGTCTGGCTCGGGCGTCTCCGTCACAAGGCGTTCTGGATGATCGGTGTGATAGGGGTCAGCTTTTTCCAGAACGGTCGAAATCGCAGACAGCGGCTCGCGAATCTCTGTGGCCTCGTCCTCGGGTGCAGGCTGCACTGTGGGCGCTTCTTCCACCTCATCCGTGGCATCACTGCCCGAATTGTCCAACGGGGCGTCGTCAGACACCACCGGCGCATCGCCGCTAATGTTTAGAGGCGCATCAAAATCGAACAGGTTCGGTTGGGCCAGATCCGTCTCGGCAGGCGCCTCTTTGGCCTCTGGCGGGTCGTTAACATCTGCGGCTTCTGTCAAACCCGCGAGCGATTCGACAGGCATCTCGAGAGGGGGGGCAGCGGTTTCAGTGGCGCGCGCGAAGGGCACAACCTTTGGCTCGTCTTTGGTTTCAGCGGGTGCTTGGGGCACATCAATGGCCATTGGCGCGGCGGGCACCTCTTCGGATTCGCGGGTCTCTGGGGTGTCGGGCTCATAGCCGTCTATCGCTGGCGACATTTGCGCCACGTATTTCACACCATGTTCGCGTAGCAGTTTTTGCACGCCGCGAATGGTCATGCCGTCGTCATGCAAAAGCTGTTTGATCCCCCCAAGAAGCGCCATGTCGGCGGGGCGGTAATACCGCCGCCCGCCAGCGCGCTTGATGGGTTTGATCTGTGTGAACCGACTTTCCCAAAACCGCAAAACATGCGCGGGCGTGTCGAGCCAATCGGCGACTTCGCTGATCGTGCGAAAGGCGTCGGGCGATTTTTGCATGTTAATTCCGAGCCTTAGCGTTTATTGCCAGCGGCGACGCGATCTTTCATCAGATGCGAGGGGCGAAAGGTCAGCACGCGGCGCGCAGGAATAGGAGCCTCGTCGCCCGTTTTCGGATTGCGGCCAACGCGGGCAGATTTTTCGCGTACCGAGAATGTCCCGAAAGACGAAATCTTGACTGACTCGCCTGCGACCAAAGCGTCGGACATGTGTTGCAGCACGCTTTCGACCAATTGTGCGGATTCATTTCGGCTCAGGCCAACTTCGCGAAACACAGCTTCGCTGAGATCCATACGTGTCAATGTCTTGCTCATAACTATCCCCCGAGATTGTTTCCCTGACACTGGCAGGTCGCGAAGCGTCCGTCAATATCAATGACTTGGACCGCGCAGTTCAGGCCATGTTTTGCAAAAACGCCGTTAGATTGTGCATCCGTAGCCTACCAACGCAGAACAACCGCACCCCAAGCCAAGCCGCCACCGATGGCCTCGGCCACGCAAATATCGCCTTGTTTGATCTGGCCGCGGGCCTTGCCCACGGACATGGCGAGCGGGATGGAAGCGGCAGAGGTATTGCCGTGATCCTGGACCGTGACAACGACCTTATCCATCGACAGGCCGAGCTTTTTGGCAGTGCCTTCGATGATGCGGATATTGGCCTGATGGGGCACAACCCAATCAATGTCGTTGGAGGTGATTCCCGCACGTTCCAATGCCGTTTCGGCGGTGGACGCGAGTTTCTGTACGGCCTGGCGGAATAGCGCGTTGCCCTGCATCCGCAATTTGCCCGCCGTGCCCGTGGTCGACACGCCGCCATCGACATAGAGCATGTCTTTGTAGCTGCCATCGGAATTCAGATCGATTGAGAGAATCCCGCGATCTGCGGAGGTGCCAGTGCCGTCTTGCGCTTCAAGCACCAAGGCACCCGCGCCATCGCCGAATAGCACACAGGTGGAGCGATCTTCCCAATCCATGATGCGCGAAAAGGTCTCCGCACCGATGACGAGAATGCGTTTGGCCTGACCCGATGTGATCTGGGCGTTGGCGTTGGAGAGCGCATAGATAAAGCCCGCACAGACGGCCTGCACATCAAATCCGAATCCGTGCCGCATGCCCAATTCACTTTGGATCATCGTGGCGACGGAGGGGAAGGTGAGGTCTGGCGTAGAGGTGGCGACAATCACCGCGTCGATGTCATCGGCGGTGAGCCCCGCATCCAAAAGCGCGTTTCGGGCGGCCTTGGTGCCCATCATTGATGTGGTTTCGCCCTCGGCGGCGAAATGGCGGCGCTCAATGCCGCTGCGGGTGCGAATCCATTCGTCGGAGGTGTCGAGAGTGGCCTCGAACTCGACGTTTTCTACAACGCGTTCCGGAAGATAGTGGCCTACGCCTTTTACAACTGCCCGAACCGTCATAGTGCGCTACTCTCGTTTTTGTTTTTATGTTTAGTCGTCAGTTTGCGTCGAGGCTGCAGCAGATGCAACCCGCGCAGCGAGACGGTCGGTAAAGCCGCTTGCCGCCAGTTCATAGGCCAGTTTGATCGCGGCGGAAACGCCTGTGGCATCCGCAGAGCCGTGTGATTTTACAACCGTCCCTTTGAGGCCGAGAAACACACCGCCGTTGACGCGGCGCGGGTCGATTCGTTTTTGCAAGCGGCGCAGGGACGTCAGGGCGAGCAGGGCGGCGATGCGCGACAGTGGTGTAGCCTTGAACGCAGTCTTGAGTGAGTCGCCCACGAATTTCGCCGTGCCTTCGCCCGTTTTGAGCGCCACATTCCCCGTGAATCCGTCAGTGACGATCACATCCACCTTGTCGGAGGGAATGTCGCCGCCTTCCACGAATCCCACATATTGGTAGGAGCCGATTTCGGAGGCTTTTTCGATCATCTCATTGGCGACTTTAAGCTCGGCACGCCCTTTGTGCTCTTCTGTGCCAACGTTCAACAGACCTACGCGCGGGGTGGGCAGGCCAAGACCGTTGCGGGCGTAAGACGCCCCCATCATGGCGTATTGCAGCAGGTCTTGTTGATCGGCACGAATATCGGCACCGACATCCAACATGACATTGAACCCACCGGCATTGCGCGAGGGCCAGAGGCAGGCAATGGCAGGGCGGTTCACACCCTCCAGTTTGCGCAGGCGGATCATCGAAGTGGCCATGAGCGCGCCGGTGTTGCCACATGACACAATGGCCTCAGCTTCGCCGTCGCGTACGGCATCAATGGCCGAGCGCATGGAGGTGTCTGTGCGGCGCATGGCCTGAGACGGCTTTTCGCTCATCGTTACAACACCTTGGGTGCCGCGAATCTCGACGCGGCCTTTCAGGTTCTTGCGCTTGTTGATGAGCCTGGTCAGTTCGGCCTCGTCGCCATGAACGATAAAGTCCACGTCGGAATTTTTGGCCGCAGAACGTGAAATACCGGCGACAATAGCCGCCGGTCCACGGTCCCCTCCCATTGCGTCGATGGAGAGGGTCACTTTCGTCCCGCTGCGAACACCCAATCGCCCTGATACGTCAACACCAGCCGCCAAAGGGGCAGCCGATGCAGAGGCCTGTTGCGCTGTGGGCTGATCGCTCATCGGGTCGGCACCAAAAGGTGCTTATGCTGCGTCGTCGTCGAGATCAATCTCGTCGGCTTGTGCAATCACTTCGCGGTCAGCGTAGGTGCCGCATGCGCCACAGACGTGGTGGGGGCGCTTCAGCTCGCCGCACGACGGACATTCGGTGGGGTTACTTGCAACCAGTGCATCATGCGAACGACGCATGCCGCGACGGGAACCAGTAATCTTACTTTTGGGGACAGCCATGTCACAACCTCGGTAGATGGGGGCGATTGCCCCGATTTGCGGACCATTCGGCCCCTATTAGCAGGCCAGAAGGCCCAGATTCGGCGGACCTGACGGTCCAGTTTCGCGATTTCTGCGGGCGCTGCGCAGTGGCTGCGCCGCAAGCAAAAACCGTTCACGTAAACGAGGCCGGGAACATACTCGGAATCTTGTATGTTGCAACCCCTATGTTTGCGTGAATTTCTTTGGCCCTTCTAGTCGCCTTTTTCAAGCTTGTCACGCAGTGCTTTTAGCCCTGCAAAGGGTTTGACGTCATCGTCGGTCAGCGCCTCTTTTCCAGTTTCGGTGAACTGCGTGCGCTCCAATGTGGCGTCTGGCGCGCGTGGATAGTCGGGCAGGGCCAGAACCAAAGCCTCAATCGCCACCTCTGAAAGGGTCAACGTCGCGGGCAGGGCCTCGCTTGTGTCATCCTCGGGCATTTCGATCTCAGTTTCGCCATCCTCAATCAGTTCCGCGTCCAACTCTTTGAAATCGGAGAGGTATTTGCGCTCTACCGGATCGTCTATCCGCGTCACAACGGGTTGCAGTGTGGTCACGCAGGGCTGTGTCACGGTCGCTCCGATCTCGCCAACGAGGTGCCAGTCCTGTTGACCCAAGGGGCGCAGTTCGCCCGTAAAACGCACCTTTCGCACGGCGTCGATGCCAAGCTCCTCGGCCAAAGCGTGCAACTGTTCAGGTGCAGGCTCAATCTTGAATTTATGTGTCCGTGATGCACTCAAATCTTTCAAGCGCAAGGTCGTGCCCCATTCGGTCAAGCCAGTTTTGGACATGTGAACCCTCCTTGATCGTCACGCGGTGTTTCTATAAGCCGAATATGAGGCGCGTCCGCGCATTACAAGAGCGAAGAGGCACGAGGGACATATGTATAAGCGTCCAGACCACAATTCCATGACCCGTATGATCCGCGCATGTGTTGCGATTGCGGCCATTGCTGTTTTGAGCGCCTGTGTGGCGCAGACCCGCAATCACGGCTATGTGCCCTCTGAGGCAGAACTGGGTCAGATCACAGTTGGCAAGGACACAATGCAGACTGTCGGCGAGGCCGTGGGTCGTCCGAGCGCCGAAGGGCTGTTGGACGCGACTGGATGGTATTACGTCCGTTCGCAGTTCAAAACCCTCGGAGCCTTCGCGCCCAAGGAAGTCGACCGCCAAGTGGTCGCCATCTCGTTTGACGACAAGGGCGTGGTCAGCAACATCGAGCGCTTCGGCCTTGAAGGCGGGCGTGTCGTGGCGCTGTCGCGTCGTGTGACCACCTCCAACACCCGTGGCGTCACGTTCCTTCAGCAGTTGTTCGGCAACCTTGGCCGTATCGACACAGGCACGCTGATCCAATAACGCGCCTGTCTCAGGCTTTATGATTTCGCTGCGTTGCCACTTGGGTGAAAGCGCAGCGAGACGCCGTTGATGCAATAGCGTTGCCCTGTTGGCAGTGGACCGTCATCAAACACATGGCCCAGATGCGCGCCGCAGTTGTCGCAATGCACTTCTGTGCGGACCATCCCGTGTGACGTGTCGCGCGTTTCGCCGATCGGCGCGTCGCTTTTGGGGGCGGAAAAGGCGGGCCAGCCGCAATGGCTTTCAAACTTTGTCTCTTGCGTGAAAAGCTCCGCGCCACAACAGGCACAGGTGAAAACACCCGCTTCTGCGGGGAACCCCTCGTGTGAATAGGGGCGCTCTGTGCCGTGTTCGCGGGTGACGCGGTAGGTCTCCGCATCCAGCTCCTTGCGCCATTCCTCGTTTGTTTTGGTGACTTTGGTCATGGTTGTCTCCCTGATGTCTCTGCTTCCAAGGTATGGTGCGCACAATTGGGTGCAAGCGCCAATGGGGCAGGATCGGTGTCACATAGACGTGACACTTGCGTGCAAGCATATGCGTGCACATATTGTGCCTGTCGAGCGCCACATCGTTCGGCTCAACCAACAAGGGGCGAGGATCGCCATGTTTGCTGCGATGATTTCTGGGCTGGCGGGGCGAAAAGGCCGGTATGACGTGCGCCTTGCGGCGACACCTGCGGATGTCGAGGCCGCACAGCGCTTGCGCTATCTCGCCTTTATCGCCACGCGTGAGCAAAGCGGTGCCGAGGGGTGTCCTGTTGAGGCCAACGGTCTTGATGGCGATGATTTCGATGCCCTTTGCCGTCACGTCCTGATTGAGGACCGCAAGTCGGGGCGGCTTGTCTGCACCTTCCGGTTTCAGGAATTCCAGAACGGCGCTGAGGTCTCGCGCAGCTATTCGGCGCAGTATTACGGGCTTGAGGCCTTGGAGAGCTACGCGGGGCGGATGCTTGAGATGGGGCGGTTTTGCATCCATCCCGAATGGCACGACCCTGATATTTTGCGCGTCGCGTGGGGGGCGATGACCGCCTATGTCGATGCCAATGATGTTGAGTTGCTGTTCGGTTGCTCCAGTTTTGATGGCACCGATTGGATGGCTCATGCGGATGCTTTGGCCATGCTCAAACATCGCCACATTGGCCCGAAGCATTGGTTGCCCAAGGTCAAAGCGCCCAATGTGTTTAAATTCGCGGCCCGTTTGCGCCGTAAGCCCAACGCCAAACGCGCGGCCCTTGCTATGCCGCCCTTGCTCAAGACCTATCTGATGATGGGCGGATGGGTGTCCGATCATGCCGTGGTCGATCCGCATCTTGGCACCATGCATGTCTTCACGGGGGTCGAGATCGCGGCGATCCCGCCCGCGCGTAAGAAACTCCTGCGCTCCGTCGCTTCATAGGTTTTTGCAACTTATGCACGGTTCAATCGCGTCTGACCCCTCGTGGTAGGTTGACCTTTCGCGCGTCCGCAGCTAGCGGTTTGCGCATGGCACGTGCACCCCTTCTTCAGCTCTCCGATATCTCGCTTACCTTTGGCGGTGATCCCGTATTTGCGGGGCTTAGCCTCGTTGTCCAAGAGGGCGACCGTGTCGCGCTTGTTGGCCGGAACGGATCGGGCAAGTCCACCTTGATGAAGGTGATGGCGGGTCTGGTCGAGGCCGATCACGGCTCGCGCGTCCTCGGTCCTGCGACCTCTGTGGGCTATATGGACCAAGATCCGAAAATGGACGGGTTTGAAACCTTGGGCGAATTTGCCGCCTCGGGATTGGACCCGAGCGAAACCTACCGTGTCGATATGGTTGCCGAAGGGTTGAAGTTTAATCCTGACGGTTTGATCTCCACTGCCTCAGGCGGTGAACGTCGCCGCGCGGCTTTGGCCAAACTTCTGGCCGAAGCGCCTGAATTAATGCTGCTCGACGAGCCGACCAACCACCTCGATATCGAGGCGATTGCGTGGCTTGAAAACGAGCTGAAGACCACGAAGACCGCCTATGTTCTGATTTCGCACGACCGTGCCTTTCTGAATGCTTTGACCCGTGCAACGCTCTGGATTGATCGCGGGGCGGTGCGCCGCCAAGAGCAGGGTTTCGAGAAATTCGAGGAATGGCGCGATAAAATCTGGGACGAAGAGGATCAGGAGCGCCACAAACTCAACCGCAAGATCAAAGCCGAGGCCCGTTGGGCTGTTGAGGGTATTTCTGCGCGGCGCAAACGGAACCAAGGACGTGTGCGGGCCTTGCAAGAGTTACGGGCCACCAAAGCGGGACAGATCAAGCGTCAAGGTACGGCTGCGATGGAGCTGGAGGTCTCGGAGACCTCGGGCAAGCGCGTGATCGAGGCCGAAGGGATTTCGAAATCCTTTGGGGATCGCACGTTGCTGCGAGATTTTTCGATCAAAGTTGGCCGTGGCGACCGCATTGCCTTTGTCGGGCCAAACGGTATCGGCAAAACCACTTTGCTCAAGATGCTGACAGGCGAATTGGAACCTGATTCTGGCCACGTCAAACGCGGCACGAAACTAGATATGGCTATCTTTGACCAGACCCGCTCGAACCTGCGCGATGACTTGTCTCTGTGGGAGGCGATGACCTCTGACAAGGATATGCGCGTGTCGGGCAAGGCCGATCAGATCATGGTCCGTGGCACACCCAAACACGTTGTGGGCTATCTCAAGGAATTCCTGTTCACCGACGCCCAAGCGCGTGCGCCCGTCGCATCGCTGTCGGGGGGCGAAAAGGCGCGGTTGCTCTTGGCGAAGATCATGGCGGCACCGTCGAACCTTTTGGTGCTCGATGAGCCGACAAACGATCTCGACATTGAAACGCTCGATCTGTTGCAAGAACTGCTGACCGATTTTGAAGGCACAGTTTTGTTAGTCTCGCACGACCGTGATTTCATTGACCGTGTGGCGACACAGACCGTAGCGATGGAGGGCGATGGCACGGCCACCGTCTATCCTGGTGGGTGGTCGGATTACATCCGTCAACGCGGGAACCGTAGCACGACCAAGGCGGAAACCAAGGCGTCAAAGTCCAACGCCAAAGCTACAGCACGAGCGGAGACGACTGACACATCCAAGGGCGCAGGCGGGCTCTCGTTCACCGAGAAACACCGCCTTGAGGTCTTGCCCGCCGAGATTGAACGGATCGAGGCAGAAATCGCCAAACTCGGTGAATTACTGGCTGACCCCGATCTATTTACCCGCGAGCCGGTAAAGTTTGCCAAGGCCTCCGATATGCTGGTCGAGCGCCACAACGCCCTGTCCGATGCCGAAGAGGAATGGTTGGCTCTCGAAGAGAAAGCCTCCAAGGCGTAAGTCCGTCGCTCCAATCTCATTTTCTGTTTTTATCGGCCAAATTTAGCCTGATCCGCGCCTGTGATGCGCGGGTCTTGTCCTATCACGCAGGGCTCACTGATCCGTGACCGCGTGTGGGGGTGAAATGACGGAACTTCTTGCGCATCTATTCATTGATCTGACGGACCGCATGAGGCGGACGATACAGACGTCCTCTGAACTTTGAGGCAGACAATGGAGAGACATATGACATCCTTCACACAGAAAACGACCCTTTTGGCATCCGCAGCCGCTCTGACCGCAGCGCTGAGCGCTCCCGCCGTTGCAGGAACAATTGAAGCCCCTGCGCCTGATCCCGTCGTGCCAACCGCGGCTCCTGTTTACACCGCGCCATCGGGCGAATGGACGGGCGCTTATGTCGGTGGCACACTTGGCTATGGTTGGGGCTCTGACGTGGCAGACGGCGCCGATGATGCGACTTACGGTGTCTTTGGCGGCTATAACTATGACTTCGGCAACTTCGTACTTGGCGGCGAATTGGAGTATCTCGAATCCGATCTCGCGACTGGCGGGGCGTCCGTGGACGACATGACGCGTTTGAAATTGCGGGCAGGCTATGACCTTGGCAAAGCGCTTGTTTACGGTGTGGTCGGTGCCAACTACGCGAATGCCACGATTGGCGGAACCGACTATTCCGACACAGGCGTGGCCTATGGCCTGGGCGTGGATTACGCCGTGACGGATCAGTGGACCGCAGGTTTTGAAGTGCTGCAAAACGACTTTAGCGAGTTCGATAACAGCGGCTCCGACCTGTCGGCTGTCACCGTGGGTGCCCGTGCGAGCTTCCGCTTCTAAAAGCTCGCTTAACCAGTTGCGCAGTTCTCCATCATCTCACCGGCTGCGCAAATGCCCCCCCTCGCGATGATCGCGGGGGGTGGCTTTTTTGCTTTGATAGGGTAGGGGGAGGTACCTGAACTTTGGCCAAGGTTGCCCTATGAAAACCACTGTATTCCTGCTCGTTCTCTTCTTCGCCGCGATTGTCGTGGCGCTTCAGGCCCATATCCGCCTTTCTCCTGTGGAGGTCGGACGTTGGCACGTTGATCCCTTCGAGGCCCGCGATCCGGGTGCCGAGGGCGACAAGCGGGTGATTGAGAGCAATACCTCACCCCAAGAGGCCTTGGCCCGTTTGGCGCAGGTGGCACAGGCGACCGCACGCACCCGTTTGGTTGCGGGCTCGGTTGAGGAGGGGCGCTTGACCTATATGACGCGCTCGAAGCTCTGGGGCTTTCCTGATTTCACCACCATTGAGGCCCGCGCCACCCCCACAGGCGCTCAGATTGCTATTCTGGCACGGTTGCGCTTCGGGAAAAGCGACCTTGACGTGAACGCCACGCGCGTGACCGCTTGGCTTGCGGCTGCGGGTTTATGAGGGCCGTGGCGGTCCGAGCGAACGCAGTTAATCCGTGAAACCCCTTGACCGCATGGGCGTTCAGGGGCATCAGATCACGCCATGATACCACAAGACCGCCTATATCAGATCATCCAGCGTTTCGAATATCTTGAGGCAGCCATGTCCCAAGGCGAGGGCGATATTGCCGCCTTGGGTCGAGAATACGCCGAATTGCGCCCCGTCGTCGAACAGGTGCGCG
Organism: Celeribacter sp.; assembly: GCF_048266405.1. Classification (GTDB taxonomy): domain Bacteria; phylum Pseudomonadota; class Alphaproteobacteria; order Rhodobacterales; family Rhodobacteraceae; genus Celeribacter. Next base: position 139,709 of record NZ_JBLWZO010000001.1, on the reverse strand, counting down.
CCTATCAGGGGCTTTTGGCCGATCTGGAGGAGGCAGAGGCGATGCTGTCCGATCCGGATATGAAGGCCTTGGCCGAAGATGAAATCCCGATCCTGAAAGCCAAAATTCCCGAAGCCGAAGAGGCGTTGCAATTGGCGCTCTTGCCCAAAGATGCCGCCGACAACGGCTCGGCCATTCTGGAAATCCGTCCTGGGACGGGTGGCGACGAAGCGGGGTTGTTCGCGGGCGATCTGCTGCGGATGTATCAACGCTATTGCGAACTAAAGGGCTGGAAATTCGACATCATCGAATTGCAGGAAGGCGAATTGGGCGGAGTGAAATCCGTGACCGCCAACGTGCAAGGTTCGGGCGTCTTTGCCCGTCTGAAATTTGAAAGCGGCGTTCACCGTGTCCAGCGCGTTCCCGAGACCGAAAGCGGCGGGCGGGTGCATACCTCGGCGGCCACTGTGGCTGTTTTGCCCGAGGCCAAGGACGTGGACATCGACATTGCCGCAAGTGATATCCGTATCGACACCATGCGGGCCTCTGGTGCAGGCGGACAACACGTCAACACCACGGATTCGGCGGTGCGCATCACGCACTTACCCACGGGCATCATCGTGGTGTCGGCGGAAAAATCGCAGCACCGCAACCGCGAGATTGCCATGAACGTGCTGAAGGCACGGTTGTATGATCTGGAGCGTCAAAAGCTGCATGATGAACGCTCTGCGGCCCGTAAAAGCCAAGTGGGTTCTGGGGACCGTTCCGAGCGCATCCGCACCTATAACTTCCCGCAGGGGCGTCTGACAGATCACCGTATCAACCTCACGCTCTATAAACTGGATGCGGTGATGAACGGCGATCTTGACGAGATTATCGACGCGCTGATTTCCGATCACCAAGCCAGCCTCATGGCGGAGATGGAAGGGTGAGCAAAACCGTGCAAACTGCGCTGGTCGCCGGCACGAAACGGCTTGCGACCAACGGGATTGAGGGGGCCTCGCGCGATGCGCGTCTGTTGATGGCCCATGTGCTCGATATTTCGCCTGACCGCCTCACACTTGTTATGCCCGACACGATGTCCGAGACGGCGTTTCTGGCTTTTGAGGCGGCGATTGATCGGCGTATCTTGCGCGAACCTGTGTCGCATATCCTTGGGCGGCGGCAGTTCTATGGTCGTGAGTTTATCGTTACGCCAGATGTGCTTGATCCGCGCCCCGAGACGGAAACCCTCATTGCCGAAGCCTTGTCACGCCCGTTTAATTCCGTGCTTGATCTTGGCGTTGGATCTGGCGCGATTTTACTGACGTTGCTTGCTGAGCAGCCCTTGGCGAAGGGGCTTGGCACGGATGCGTCTCGGGCCGCGTTGGATGTGGCTGCACGCAATGCGCAGGCGTTTGGTCTCGGCGGCAGGGCGAGATTTCAACAGGCTGACTGGTTTGAAGGAGTCGATGGCACGTTTGAATTGATCGTGTCCAACCCGCCTTATATTGCCGCTGACGAAATGGCGGGCTTGGCGCCGGAATTGAACCATGAGCCACGCATGGCTTTGACCGATGAGGCGGACGGGCTGTCTGCCTACCGTGCGATTGCGGCGGGAGCGCGGGCACATCTTGCTCCGCGCGGGCGGATTTTGATGGAGATCGGCCCGACCCAAGGAGCGGCGGTGTCCGATCTGCTGCTTGAGCAGGGGTTCAAGGGCGTGCGGGTGCTGTGCGATCTCGACGGGCGCGACCGTGTGGTCTGCGCTCAGGTGCCGAACCCGCATCCGCGGAACGTAGGGAAATAGGTCCAGTTTGGCCCCAAAGCGGCAAAAACCTGTCTATTCGTACAAAAATTAAGAGTTTCTTGGAAAAACGCCTTGTAAAACGAGGCGGGATGTGGTGATTAAAAGCGTGTTCAGTGGGCTGTTTGGCCCCGATCACACCTACCCGAACAGTGCAGACCTCGCATCGCTCAATTCCCGAGCGGTTGAGATGCACCAAGAGTATGGCTCGCGCCACCGATTATAATCGGCGCATTTAGGCTCAAAAGGCAAATACATGAGATCTACCAAAAATCGCTCGCGGTCAAAGAACAACCGTAACCGTTCTAATAGTGTCGGAAACGTTGTAAACCGAGTGTTCGATAGCTCAGGCCCGGAGGGTCGTGTGCGCGGTACGCCGCAACAAATTATTGATAAATACAATCAGTTGGCAGGTGATGCTCAGTTGAGCAACGACCGTGTGGCCGCTGAGAATTTCCAACAACACGCAGAGCATTATGTGCGTCTGCTTGGTGAGGCTCAAAAAGAGCTGGATGCGCAGCGTGAGCAGCAAGAACGCGAACGCGAAGAACGTCAAAAACGCCACGATGCGGAACGCGCCGAGCGCGAAGAGCGTCAAAGGCGCCATGACGAAGAACGCGCAGAACGCCAGCGCAAACAGGAAGAGCGTCAAGTGGCAGGGGAAGGTGAACAACCTGATCTCGCCTTTAACGCTCCTGCATCTGACGAGGCCAACGATAGCGGTCTTGTTGAGACGCCCGAGCAAGCAGCACCCAAGCCCAAACGTGCCCGCGCCCCACGCAAGCCGCGTGCCCCACGGGCTGAAAAGTCTGCTGTAGAGGCGGAACCCAAGGCCAAGTCTAAATCCAAGTCTGCGGACGCGGATACGGCCAAGAGTGACGATACAAACGACAATCCTGCCGCTGCTGAATAAGTTCGCGGGATCGGTGTTATCTTCGCGACCATGACCTCAGATTGCAAAAGCCCGCCCTCACATTGAGGCGCGGGCTTTTTCGTGTGGTATGGACGCTGCGTTTTTGGATGCGGTCTCGTCAAACGGGGCGATGTGTTTGAGAGGTGAGGGGTTACCCTTTTGCAACCTCACGGGCCAAGGCGCACCATCCTTCGATCGGCACCTGTTCGGCGCGGTCGGTGGGTTTGATTCCCGCAGCGTCAAGGCGATCTTGGATGTCTGTTGCGACACCTTTGAGCGAGGCGCGCAGCATCTTGCGGCGCTGATTAAACCCTGCGGCGACGATGCGTTCCAACACCTTAGGATCGGCCTCGAACCGTGGCGCGGGCAGGGCCTCGAAATGGACCACGGCGGAGTGGACTTTGGGCGGCGGGCTAAAGGCTTCGGGCGGTAATTCCATCACGATGTGCGGTGTGGCCCGCCATTGGCTCAAAATCGCAAGGCGTCCGTATTTCTTGGTCCCCGGTTGCGCGACAATGCGTTCTGCCACTTCCTTTTGGAACATCAGCGTGAGTGAGGTCCAATAGGGCGGCCAGTCTGTCGGCGTGAGCCACCGCACAAGCAATTCCGTGCCGATGTTATAGGGCAGGTTGGACACGACGCGCACGGGCGGCGTGAGGCGCTCAAGCGGGTCGAGGGTCAGCGCATCTGCGTTGATGACCTCAAGGCGGTCGGGGTAATGCGCGCCGATCTGGGCGAGGGCGCCCATGACGCGACGGTCTTTTTCCACGGCAAGCACTTTGCGCGCCCCTTCGGCCAATAGACCACGGGTCAAACCACCGGGACCGGGGCCGATCTCAAGCACATCACATTTGCTCAAATTACCTGCTTGGCGGGCGATCTTGGCGGTGAGGTTCAGGTCCAGCAAAAAGTTCTGACCCATGGATTTTTTGGCCACAAGGTCGTGTTGTTCGATCACATCGCGCAGAGGCGGCAGTCCGTCGAGGGCGGTCATTGGGATGGGCCTTTCGCGCTCGCATGCGCCATATGCCACGCCATGTCGAGCGCCGCGATCAAAGAGGTTGGATCGGCCACGCCTTTGCCCGCGATGTCGAAGGCGGTGCCGTGGTCGGGAGAGGTGCGGATAAAGGGCAGGCCAAGCGTGACATTGACGCCGCCCGCGAAATCGATGGTCTTGATCGGGATCAGCGCTTGATCGTGATAGGCGCAAATGGCCACGTCATAGCCCGCGCGTGCGGCGGCGTGGAACATGGTGTCGGGGGGCATCGGGCCTTTGATGGCGTAGCCTTCGGCGCGCAGATCAGCGATCAGTGGGATCATCCAGTCGCCTTCTTCATCGCCCATAGCGCCGCCTTCACCCGCGTGCGGGTTGAGCCCCGCGATGGCAATGCGTGGATTGGAGAGACCCCAGAACCGTTTGAGGTCCGCCGCTGTGATGCGGATCGTCGCGTCCAGAAGATCGGGCGTAAACGCCTCGGGCACATCCTTGATTGCAATGTGGATCGTGGTCGGCACCACGCGCAATTCGGGACAGGCGAGCATCATCACAACGCGTTCGACCCCGCCCAAGTGGGCAAGGAATTCGGTGTGACCCGGATAGGCAAAACCGGCACCATCTTGCAGCACTTTCTTGTTGATCGGTGCGGTGCAGATAGCAGAGGCCTCGCCCGAACGGGTCAGCGCCACCGCGCGGCTAATCACGTCCACGACGCCCTGAGCATTTGCGAAATCTGGGGTGCCCGCTTGTGATGGAGCGGCAAAATCATGGCGCAGAACGGCCAAGTGCCCCGTCGGGACATGCATGGCCTCGGCAGGGGCGTTGATTTCGACCACTTGTGCGCTGTGGGGCAGGTGACGCGGGTCGCCAATCCAGAAGAACGGCACGCGTCCTTCTAGCTGTTCCGCGGCCTTTGCAGCCAATTCAGGACCAACGCCTGCGGGTTCGCCACAGGTCAGCGCGATCGGTGCAGGCACGCCCGTCATGGCTCGCGCTCCTTATTTGTAGGTGATGACCGCGTCGGCTTTCAACTCGGACAGATAGCTTGCCGCAAGAGCGGTCAGGCGTCTGCCTTGTAGGCTGTTGCGCACGGTGTCGCGGTCGGCTTCGCCCGTTTCGGCAAAGTTGCGGCCGCACATCATCAAGAAAACGAGCGTCTGGCCATTCGCACGGGTCAGCGCGGTAGAGACCTCACCCGGGTCCAGTTGCGCCAGTTCCACGGCAACATCGTTGGGGATGTCTTCAAAGGGCAGGGTGTCGATTTCGAGCGTGCTTTCGGGTTCGCCTTTGGCAATGCCGTAAAGATCCTCACAGGTGTCGACCTGTGCGGCCACCTTCGCAGCGCGGGACATGGCGGCTTCGGAATGTCCACCTGCGATGTAGTAGGCGGCGTATTTGATCGAAGTCGGCGTGGGGGTCGGAGTGTCGATTTCCTCAATGGCGCGCAGTTGGAAAATGCCGATTGCGTTGCCTGTGGACAGAGGAGCGGTCACGCCCCCTTTGGGCAATGCTGTGACCGCCGATTGCAGCGCGGGGGGTAGGTTGCCCAGTGGCACCCAGTCGAGGCGACCACTTTTGCTTTTGCTTGGCGCGACTGAATAGGCACGGGCCGCAGCGGCGAAAGCAGAAATCGTCGGGTTGGCGGCAATGCTTGCGGCGCGGCGCTCGGAGGCGGCGCGTTCAGAGGCGTTACGGGCGGGCAGGAAAATCTCGGACAGCAGGACACGCACCCCACCGGAGGGGCCGCTTTGTTGCAACGCGCGGTCGATTTCTGCCTCGGAGATGGTGACTTTGGGGCCAAAGCGGTCACGGGCATAGTCACGCCAAATGATGCCAACCTCTACAAAATCACGAAAACTCTCGTAGGCCACGCCACGTTTGGCCAGAAAATCCAATAGTTCCTCAGCTGACAGGCTGCCGCGGGATGCGAATTCTTCGATCCCCGCTTTGATGCCTTCTTCGGTGGCGACAAGTCCAACGCGTTTGGCGGCACTCATTTGCAAGCGCTCATTGATCAGAGCGTCAAGTGCAGCTTTTTCCGTCGCTCCGCCACCAATGGCGCTCATCAGCGCGATCCGTTGGTTGAGTTCATAGCGGGTGATAACTTCGTCATTCACCTGAACCACAGGGGCAAAGAGGTTTTGCGCCTCGGCGCCACGCGGTGCGAGCCCCGTCAAGGCCACTGTCACCATCATCGCCAAGGCCAATGCGGCACGGCTCACAGGGCGCGTGAAACGGCGCAGGTGGTGACGGTTGTGAAAGGTCTCGACGTCTTGCGGTGTGCGTCTCATGCTCGCCCTCATGTTCTTCTCATGTCGTCAGGTGTCTTCTTCTTAGTGGGTTTCGGCTTTCGGGCCAAGCGGATTGCGCGGTGGCTATGGCATCTGTACTCCACAGGACCGTTTGGAGGTGTTGTTTTTGCTGCCAAAGGCCCCAAATCCAACGGTTAGGGAATAGGTCGTGTCCGGGTCAACTGCCGTCGTATCCGTATAGCGACGCGCTGCCCCGAATTTGACTTTGGTGCATTCGTTTTCAAAGGACAGACTCAGGCCTGCCTCTGTGGACAGGTTGTCACTCAGATCGTGACGAATATCCGCCCCTGCGGTCCAATAGGGTGACAATTTGACCGAGCCGTCGAGTTGCAGCTCGTTAATATCGGCTTCGCGTCCTACTGAGGCATCTGCCACGATATAGGAGTGAATGCCTGATACCGCATAGCTGTCGCGTAAAAGATCAAAGCGGGTTTCCCAAGCCGAGATTTTCAAATCGTCATCGAAAATGCCGCGTGTTGTTAAATCCAACCCGTTGGACAGGTTCACATAGCCGCCCACAAGCCAGTTCGCGCCTGTCCCCGACAGGGATGTGGTTCCTGTCGGATTTATTTCGTCGACACGTCCAAAGGTGAGGCCATAAGTGAGGCGGTCGCTTTCGGAGCTGAACCGCAGGCCAAGTGCGGAACTGGCGCCTGAACCCGCTCGGTCGAAGCCGGGAAAGCGGGAGAGCGCCAACAGGTTGCCCTCATCAAACTCAATCAGAGTGCTGTCCGAATTGGGCACATCTCCGCCGTAGGTTTGGGCCCATCCGATTTGCGCAAAGGGTTCAAGAACCTGATGTGCGCCGCCCGCAGATGTACGCACCAAGGGGTAGCTCAATCGGGCCGTGGTGTGCGGTGTGAGACGCGCAACGGTGCTATCGTAATTGCTGTTCTGGCGGATGGCGTAGAGGTCGAGCGCCGCACCTGCATCCATATCGAAGCGTAAGCCTGATCCGAAAATGTGGCTGTGCGCCCAATCGGCAGACCCGCCAACCCGCAGGACATCCAACCCTCCCGCACCCAGTGAAAAGGCCGAATCTGCATCTGATTTACGCATGAACCCCGAGGCCGACAGCCCGTAAGTAAAGGTTCCGGGAACGCCTGCATATTCGGTGTTGTGCTCGAAATTGACCTCTCCCAAGAGGAAAGGGATCGTATCTCTGATCGCCTGTTCTGAGGCGCGTAGGGTTCGCGAGGTGATCAAGGAGGCATCAAACGCTGTGTCTGATCCGTAGCGGGACAAGGTGACATCGGATTGTAGGCGGTCACCCGAATAGATGCCGTAGTCCACCAGATAGGCGATATCCGAGGTCGCCCGCAGATCAATTCCGAGGGAGTATCCTCCCGCCAGTTCCCATTCGCCATCGACAAAGATATAGCCGCGCATTCCATCTTTGACATCATCGGAAGTCAGAGCAGCGTTTACGCTGAGATCGCCGCTGACAAAGGCCTGTCGGTATTGCAGATCAATCGTGCGCGTTTCGGTCGTCAAAAACGGTGCCACAGTGAGATCGCGATGATCTCCCATTTTGATGAAGTAGGGCACTTTTATGCCCCAGCCCAATGTGGTGGAGTTGTGCAGGCTTGGGATCAGAAAACCTGTTGCGCGATCCAGTGTGGGGTCAGGCAGGCGTAGATGCGGCAAATACAGAACCGGCACGCCCGCAATCCGGAATTGCGGACCTGTAAAGTAAAGCTGGCGCGTCTCGCTGTCGTGGATCACTTCGCGCGCGCGAATTTCCCAAAGCGGCACGGGATTGCTTTCGCAGACCTGACAGGCGGATGTCACGGTTTTGGACAATTGCGTATAGCGCCCGTCCACGCGACGGATTTGTGTGCTTGCCATCTGTAGCTGTTGGTCGATGACCAGTCGTGCAGAGGTCAAAATGCCGTTGCGCAGATCGGCGTCGAGCATGGCCGCATCCGCATAAACGACGATATCGCCTTCTGGGTCGGTGAGACGGATGGGGCCAGTGATGTTCAGAGCGCCAGAGGCGCGGTCATATTCAATTTTGCCAGAGGACAGACGGATGTCGCCATAAAACACTTCGACGTTGCCCTGCGCGGTGAGGCTCGTTCCGTCAAAGCGCACCTGATCGGCCAGAAGCGTTGCCGCAGGGGTGTCTTGGGCCACGGCTTGCGTCACGAGCATCGGAGTGGTGAGCGCCACTGTGCCCATGATCCCTGCAAGGGACAGACAAGCTGCGCGAAGACTGAAACGCATCTTCATCACCCGTCCTCCAAATGCAATAATAACGCCGTAGCGGCTAGAATAATGGCCAAAGGCGCGCCCCATGCGGCCAAGGCTATGGGAACCTCACCGCTTTGTCCCAGGATATTAGCGAAGTTGCGTAAAAAGAAAAACAGGAACGCGAGTATTATCGCGATAAGGACTCGTGGAGCTGTTCCGCCTAACCGTGTGTGTCGCATTGTGAACCCTGCAGCGATCAAAACCATAGCAATGAAGGTGAGAGGCAAAGCCAGCTCGCTTTGAAACCACATCTTATAGGCGCGGGCAGAAAAACCCGCCGCTTCCAGTTTTTCGATAAAGGCGGAGAGATCCCAGATGTTGATTTCATTGGGCTTGCCGAACCGGTCACGGATTTCGTCAGGAGACAGTTGGGTGGGCAGTTGCAGTGTGTCGTGTAGCGTGGACATGGCTTCGGGGTTTTGAGTGTCGGCAAGAGGCCAGTATTTGGCGCCGCTAAGTGTCCAGTTTTCGGGGCCGATCTTGGCCTCTTCGGCTTCGATGCGAAAGTTCAGGGTGCCATCAGGAGCGAAGCCGAGAAAGGTCACATCCCAAAGAATGGAGGCATCGGTATTGGAGCGGGTGGCGCGAATGACGGTTTGCCCGTCTGCGTCGCCCTCACGCAGCCAAAGGCCTTCGTCCGAGACTGAAAACGCTTGTTTGCCACCGCCAGCAATTTCTGCTTCGCGTTGTTCGTATTCACGCGCCGCTGCCGCCGAGAGCGGGTTGAGGACGGCGACGGTCAACAATCCAAAGACAAACGCCACAATCACGGGCGGTACCAATGCGCGTAGCGCCGAGCGGCCTGCGGCGCGCGTGACGACGAGTTCGGACGAGCGCGCAAGCCCCAAGAACATCACAAGCGTTGCCAGTGCCACCACGATTGGCAATAGCTCGTACATCGAGGCAGGAAGGCGCAGCAGTGCCAAAGAAAACAGCCCGCCCGCATTGATGTCACTTCCGCCGAAACGACGGACTTGTTCCAACATCTCAATCATCACAGTCAGACCGCTAAAGGCGCCACTGACGATGAGCAAGGCGCGCAAGAACCGCCGCGCAAGGTAGAAATCCAGTGTCATGGCGTCCCTCCGTTTTGCGAAGGTGTGGCCTTGTCTGCATAGCTTTGTCGTATCGGTTTTAAGCGCGGATGGGCGGCCCGCCATAAAAGGGCATAAGATATGGCCAATCCTGCGAGGGCGGGGAGATAGACCGCGATCCAGAGCGAGGCGTCGTTGCGGATTGTGCGCGCGGTGGAGGTGTCTATCATTTTCACGACGATCAAAAGCACGACCGCAAAGAGAATCTGACGCCATAGGCCAAACCGAGAAAATCCGCCTGCCACAAGCGCGGCAAAACCAATCATGACGGCTGCTACTGCTAAGAGGGCTTCACCGTTGCGTTCGTGCACGAGTGTCCAAACTTTTTCAGGTTTTGCTTTTAGGGCGGCAAGTTCGTCGGGTGAGGCCCTCAGAAGCGTGAGCGTATCCGTGACGGACGCGGTTTGTCGCGGTACGGTGCCTGCGTCGAACAGCGGTCCGAGGGCATAGGCAAAGCTGTCAAAACGCGTCACGGACAGGCGGCGATCTGTCGCTTCGTAATCTTGTGTCATGCCGTTGAACATCAGGAGCATCGGCCCGTCATCTTCGCGCACCAATAGCGCACGGGTGGCGTTGAAGCTCTGACGGTCGCCATTCTCGTCTTTGCGCGACAGATAGACGTCCAGTAATTCGCCGCCAGCCGTGATTTCGCGCACATAAAAGGTCACACCATCACCGGGATGGACGAAACTGCCTTCAGTGAGCAGTTGCGCGGTTAAATCCTGCGCTAATTCAGCGCGGCGCAAGGCAGACTCGCGCAACGACATGGGGACAAGAACATGCGATAAAATGGCGATCATCAAGGTGACGAGTAACGAGAACACAAAGACCGCGCGAGACAGGCGATAGGGCGAATAGCCCGAGGCCTGCACCACGACGAGCTCCGACTCAGAGGACAGCCTGTTGGTCACAAACACCGTGGCGGCAAATCCGGCGATGGCCAGAACCTTTGCCATCACCGAGGGCAACGACAACAAGGTGAGATAGAAGAACGCGCGCGCGGACTGGCCGTCACCTAGAAGTTTGTCGAGCAAGGACACAGCTGAGTTGACCCAGAATACAAGGATCAGAACGAGTGCAAAAAACCCGAACAGCATCAACAATTGTTGAAGCAGGTATCTATCGAATCGACCCAAAAACCTGTCCCCCCAAGGACATGACGCAGCATCTGGGGGACTTTAGCGTTATGCGCGTGGGTCTGAAAGCGGGAAAGTGCTCTGGTCACGGTGGCGCGCGCCCGTTACCAATAGCACAAAGCCATTTGGCGCTGATTTGCGCCGACCGTTAGACACCTTAGGAGTTGACCATGACATCACCCGCCGCATTGACCGTAACCGATCTCGATCTTGACGCCATTGAAGCCTGCTCGGCGAGCGTGGCCGTTTTGGTTGGTAGTGACCGGAAAATGGGCCGTGCGGCCCGTCGTGTGAACCGTCTGACCAAAGGCGCTGTTAAACGCGTGGTCGAGAGCGACGGCTTTGCCAAACTGGAAGAGGGCGATGCCATCACTCTGTCGTTTCCTGTGGGCATGGCCACCGAGACGCTTTTGGTTGTCAAACTGGCCCGCAATACCTCTCCCGATCTGGCCCGCAAGGCAGGGGCCACAATCGGTGCGGCTATGGGCAAGGCGGGGGCATTGATCTTGTCGACCAATTCCAAACGCGGTGGCGATATTGCGCTTGGAGCCTTGCTCAAGGCCTATAAATTCACCGACCACACTTCCGAGGGGCCGGCCTCATCTGTCCCTACTGTGACCTTGGCTGTGACCAAACCCGAGGACGTGGATGCGGCTTCCGTGACGGCATTGGCCGAGGGGGTCTTTTTCACCCGTGACCTCGTGACCGAACCTGCGAACGTGTTGACCACCACCGAATTTGCCGCGCGTCTTGAGGCGCTGACCGCCTTGGGCGTCGAGGTTGAGGTGCTCGACGAGGACGCTCTTGAGGCGCTTGGCATGCGCACGCTACTGGCCGTGGGGCAGGGATCGCGCAGCCCGTCCAAGGTCGTGGTGATGCAGTGGAACAAAGGCCCCAAAGGGGACGCGCCTCTGGCCCTCGTGGGGAAGGGCGTCGTGTTTGACACCGGCGGCATCTCCATCAAACCCGCCGGAGGTATGGAAGATATGACAATGGACATGGGCGGCGCGGGCGTCGTGGCCGGTGTGATGAAATCCATCGCCCTGCGCGATGTCAAAGCCAATGTCGTGGGTCTCGTCGGCTTGGTTGAAAACATGCCAGACGGCAATGCAACCCGTCCGGGCGATGTGATCAAATCCATGAAGGGCGACACAGTCGAAATCATCAACACCGACGCAGAGGGCCGCATGGTTCTGTGCGATGTGATGTGGTATGCGCAAGAACGCTTTGCTCCGCGCGGCATGATTGATCTGGCGACCCTCACAGGCGCGATCATCATCGGCTTGGGCCATGAGAATGCAGGCGTCTTCTCCAACGATGATGCGTTCTGTAAATCCTTCCTCAAGGCCGCTGAAATCGAGGGCGAGGGCGCATGGCGGATGCCACTGGGCACGGCTTACGACAAACAGCTTAAATCCGATGTGGCCGATATGAAAAACGTCGGGGGCCGTCCCGCAGGGTCGATCACGGCGGCGCAGTATCTGCAACGCTTTGTCAAAGAAGGCACACCGTGGATTCACCTCGACATCGCGGGTGTGGCCGATGTCAAAGCGCCGACAGCCTTGGCTCCGAAGGGGGCGACGGGATGGGGCGTTTTGGCGCTCAACCGTCTGGTTGACGATCTGGCGGCGGAATAAAACGGATGGGCGCTGCCTATTTCTATCACCTGACACGCAACCCGCTCGACGTGACTTTGGCCACTTTGGTGGAAAAGTCGCTCGGCGCGGGCTGGCGTGTCGAGGTGCGCGGACGCAGCCTTCAGACGCTTCAACGTCTTGATGCAAGCCTCTGGCAACGTGAAGGTTTTTTGCCGCATGGGGTTGCGGGCGGTGAATATGATGCCGAACAACCCGTGTTGTTGACCACGGCAACGGGCGGCAATGGGGCGCAGTGCCTGATGTCGATCGAGGGGGCCGAGGTGTCGACCGAAGACATCGCAGCGGCGCAGCGTGTGTGTATCCTGTTTGACGGGCACGATGGAGAGGCTGTGGCCCATGCCCGCACCCAGTGGAAATCGCTCACCGATGCTGGCTGCGCGGCACAATACTGGTCCGAGGAATCGGGACGGTGGGAGAAAAAGGCCGATACAGACGATAAAAAAAAAGCGTCAGAGTCCTGAGGCCTACCGTGTGAGGATCAACCTGTCGCGGCTGATCTCGATCTTTTCAAACCGCTGCAAATACTCCATGCCCAAGAGCGACCCGAACAGTTCACCGTCGGTCACATAGGCTTTTACGCGGTCGTCCTGAATGCCGCCAAGCTCAAGCGTGTCGATGCGCACGGGGGCGGTTCGAACGGTGCCATTGGCGGTTTGCGCCTGTCCGACAAAGGCCAGATCATCGACGTTGATCCCGACCCGTGCGGCGTCCTCCGCCGAAAGCACCACGTTGGACGCTCCCGTGTCGACCAGAAACTCGATAGGGGCACCATTAACGCTCGCTGTGACCACATAGTGGCCGCTCCGGTCGCGGGGGATCTCGACGACGCCATTGCCGTGGTTGATCTGCGCGGGGGAGAGGCGGGGTTTCACATCGGTCCACAGGCCTACCGCCGCGATGATCCCGATAAAGATCAGGGCCCAAAGCACAGCATGACGCACCATCTGTCCCATCCGCTTGCGATTGGCGATCAGATAGTAAAAGCCCACTGCGCCAAGCAGGAGCGAAAGGTAGAGAACACGGGCGCTGTCATCACTGGTCATGAGATATAGATAGGGGCGCGCGTGCGGAATGTCAGTAGGACAAAGTGAGCACATCGCGCACACCGTCGATCACGAATTGGACAGAGAGTGCAGCGAGCAGCATCCCGAAGATGCGCGTGACCACATTGATCCCCGTTGCCCCAAGTATCTTTTCCATGAAGCCAGAGACGAGAAAGAACAGCAAAACGATTAGCAGAACCGAGACCAAAACCGCTTCGATGATCAGCGCGCCGACGACGCCATTGCTTTGATCTATCAACAAAATCATCGATGTAATCGCACCAGGGCCCGCAAGAAGCGGCGTGGCCAATGGAAAGACGGACGGGTCTTCGACGGGTTGGTGTTCGGGGTGTTGCGCGTGCTCTTCGCGGCGTTTCGAACGTTTCTCGAACAGCATTTCAAGAGCGGTGAGGAACAACAAAATGCCCCCAGCAATGCGGAACGCGGGCATGGAAATCCCCGCGAAGGTCAGCACTTGATCGCCGAAAACGCCAAACAGGGTCAGAATGCAAAAGGCGATAAACACAGCGCGAAACGCGATGGAGCGGCGGTGCTTGGCGGTTGATCGAGGTGTCAGACCCACAAACAGCGGCGCAAGACCGATGGGATCAATGATCACGAAGAGCGTCACAAAGGCGGTGATGATCTCGGTGTAGGGCATGAGCAGTCCTGTGTCTAAGAGCCGTTAGCTCTGCACCCAAACATAGGCGAGGGTCGAACGCAATCTTTGTGAATGAAGGGGCTGGCCTGACGTCGTGGTGCTGAGACCGCCGTCATCAGGTCGAAAGGGGCAGGGATCAGCCCTGCGCCGCTTCCAGTTTCTCAAGCGCGATCATCCACAACTCTTCGGCGCGTTCTTGGGCTGCGCAGACTTCGGCGTACTTCTTTTGCCAGATGACAGCCGCTTCCTTGTCCTCGTAGAGCGCGGGATCAGCCAGTTTGACCTGTAGCTTTTTGGACATGTCCTCAAGCTTGTTCATGCGCTCTTCGCATTTTCTGGTTTCCGCTTTGAGGGCTTGGATGTCTTCGCGTGTGGCTTTGCGGACGGGTTTGGGAGCCGGTTTGGCTTTCTTCTCGGCCTTGGGCTTTTCGTCGCCTTGCAACAGCAACTCGCGGTAGGCTTCCAAGTCCTCGGTATAGGGGGAGACACGACCATCTTTGACGAGCCACAAACGGTCGGCCACGAGCGAGAGCAGGTGCATGTCGTGCGACACCAGAACCACAGCGCCCGTATAGGCGGTCAGTGCCTCGACAAGCGCCTCGCGGCTTTCAATATCGAGGTGGTTGGTCGGCTCATCGAGGATCAGAAGGTGCGGTGCATCAAGCGTAGCAAGGAGCAGCGATAGGCGAGCCTTTTGTCCACCCGACAGTCGACCCACTTCGGTATCGGCCTGATCGGCCCCCAAACCAAAGGTTGCCAGTTTGGCGCGCAATTTGGGCGGCAAGACGCCGGGCATGGCGGATTGAAGGTGCTGAATCGGTGTCTCGTTGAGGTGCAATTCGTCCACTTGGTGCTGCGCGAAAAAGCCGATGCGCAGTTTGTTGTGGCGCGTCAGGCGACCACCCATTGGGGCCAAACGGTCCGAGAGCAATTTGGAGAGCGTCGATTTGCCCTCGCCGTTGCGGCCCAACAGGGCGATGCGGTCGTCTTGGTCGATGCGCAGATCAAGTTTGCCGAGGATTTGCTTGCCATCATAGCCCACGGACACGTTTTCCATGTTGATGATCGGCGGTGAAAGCTCTTCGGGTTCTGGGAAGGTGAAAACAACCCGCGCGGCATCCTCAGGCGCGGTGATTTTCTCCATCTTTTCAAGCATCTTGACGCGGGACTGCGCTTGTTTCGCTTTTGAGGCTTTGGCCTTGAAACGATCGACAAAGCTTTGCAGGTGTTCGCGTTGTTGGTCCTGTTTCTTGGCTGCGGCCACAAGCACGGCGCGTTTGGCGGCGCGGGCCTTGGCAAAATCGTCGTAGCCGCCTGTGTAAAGCGTCAGTTTCTTGCTCTCCAAGTGCAAAATCGCGCCCACGGCGCGGTTCAACAATGCGCGGTCGTGCGAGATGAGCAGCACGGTGTGGGGGTATTTTCCAAGGTAGGTTTCGAGCCACAGCGCGCCCTCAAGGTCGAGGTAGTTGGTCGGCTCGTCGAGCAGCAGGAAATCGGGCTGCGAAAACAATACGCCCGCAAGCGCCACACGCATCCGCCACCCGCCGGAAAAGGCGGAGCAGGGCATGTGGATTTCGGCCTCGGTAAAGCCCAAGCCTTTGAGAATGCTTGAGGCCCGCCCTTCGGCGCTCCACGCATCAATATCGGCCAGACGGGTCTGGATGTCGGCAATGCGGTGCGGGTCCGTGGCTGTCTCCGCCTCGGCCATCAACGCGGCGCGTTCCTCGTCTGCGGCCAAGACGGTGTTGAGCAGCGAGACCTCGTTGCCGGGCACTTCTTGCGCCACTCCACCGATACGGGCGCCGCGCGGAATCTCAATCGACCCGCCTTCGAGGCCAAGCTCGCCACGGATGATACGGAACAGCGTGGTCTTGCCCGCGCCATTGCGGCCGACAATACCGACCTTGTGGCCGGTGGGGACGGTGACAGACGCGTTCTCGATCAGAGTGCGGCCTTCGACGGAGTATGTGATATCGTGGATTTTAAGCATGGGGCTTCCATTGCCTGTGTTTGCGTCCCGCGTCAATCGCAGCTTTCGCAATCATTGCTTTTCAAACGCGCATCCGCGTGATAATCGGCGCGCAATCATCGGGTGTGGCGTCGAATGTCGCGCTCGTTATCGCCATCAACGCAATTAAATGAGGTCCATCATGGCTATTCAGCGCACATTCTCCATCATCAAACCAGACGCCACCAAACGCAACCTGACTGGCGCAATCGTTGCCAAGTTCGAAGAAGCAGGCCTGCGCGTAGTTGCATCCAAGCGTATTCAGTTGACCCTTGCTCAAGCACAAGAATTCTACGGCGTTCACAAAGAGCGTCCCTTCTTTGACGAACTGTGTGAATTCATGATTTCCGAGCCAATCGTTGTTCAGGTTCTCGAAGGCGAAGACGCCATCGCGAAAAACCGCGAAGTCATGGGCGCAACCAACCCTGCCGACGCTGCTGAAGGCACAATCCGCAAAGAGTTCGCACTCTCCATCGGTGAGAACTCCGTTCACGGGTCCGACGCTCCAGAAACAGCCGCAGCAGAAATCGCATATTTCTTCTCCGGTCTCGAACTGGTTGGCTAAGGTCGTCTGACTTTACAATGCTTTTGAAAGGCCGCCCCATCGTGGGCGGTCTTTTGCATATGTGGATCGTGGTGTTCGGGGCAGGGTGACGCTTAGCGTCTTGTGCCTGTGCCAATCGCGTCCAAAATGCGCTCGATCCCTGTCGGGGCGGCATCTTTGTCGTTGAGAGCGGCGGCTTTAAGCGCATCAAACCGTTTGCGCAGGGCCTTTTTCTCCTCCCCTTTACAGTCATTCCACGGACGCCCCTGTAGCCCCATGACAAGGGCGTAGTATCCAATGAAATGCGGTTGTGAGCCGTGGGCCAAGAGTTTGCTATAGGCCGCATCTGCGCCCAAATCACGCAATTGCTCGGCACTTGTGATGCCTGCGCGCGCAAAGCTGGCGTCAGAGGCAGGGCCGAGATTTCGGATGGTCGAGACAGGTGATGACATGCGAAGGCCTCTATTGGTGGCGCATCGCCAGTTTAGTCACGGACTTAAGGGGGGAAAACCTTAGATGTCGGCCCAATCGCGAAAATTCACGGGTGCTGTGTCTGTCGGTTTGCGTGGACCCGCAGGAGCCGTTTTGACGGGTTGACGGGGAAGCGGTTGGGTTGCCGTTGCCATGTTATGCCTCATATTTTTTGTTCTTTTGTGTGCCCATAAGAATAAAACACTTTGCCGAGTGCGCGGCTCAATTTTGACCATTACATGCCAGTTTGCAGTGAATTGTGACAAAACTGCCTAGACGTGCGGGCGTTTTGGTAAGGGTTTATTGACCTTTGGCGCAGAGCCTTAGCGGTCTTTGACCACCTTATCTATCGCATGCAGCGTCTTCAGAAGCGGGCCGAGATCCTCGATACGGATCATGTTGGGGCCGTCCGAGGGGGCGTTGTCAGGGTCTTGGTGCGTCTCGATAAACAGACACGCGGTGCCGACAGCAACAGCGGCGCGGGCCAGTGGTGGCACCATCGTGCGGTCACCACCCGATGCGTTGCCTTGTCCGCCCGGTTGTTGCACCGAATGGGTGGCGTCAAAGCACACGGGATAGCCCGTTTGTGCCATACGCGGCAGGCCGCGAAAATCGCTCACTAGCGTATTGTAGCCAAACGACGTGCCGCGTTCACACAGCATGATGTTGGTGTTTCCCGTTGAGGCGACTTTCTCGGCGACATTGTCCATATCCCACGGCGCAAGGAATTGACCCTTTTTGATATTGATTGCCTTGCCTGTCTTGCCTGCGGCCAAGAGCAGATCAGTCTGGCGGCACAAGAAGGCAGGGATTTGCAGCATGTCCACGGCTTCGGCGGCTGCGGCGCATTGATGGGTTTCATGCACATCGGTAATCACAGGACAGCCGAATTCGTCGCGGATTTTCGAGAGGATGCTCAGCCCCGCCTCGGCCCCCAATCCGCGTTGGCCGCTCAAAGAGGAGCGGTTGGCCTTGTCATAGGAGCCTTTGAAGATGAACGGCGTGCCTGTGGACGCACAGGCTGTTGCGATCTTTTCGGCCAGCATCCGTGCGTGGTCGAGGCTTTCCAACTGACACGGCCCCGCAATCAGGCCAAAGGGCAGATCGTTGGACAGGGTGACGTTGCCGATGGTGATGGGGGTTGCGCGTGTCATGTCGAGGCCTCTTTGGATGTGTGTTCATAAATCACGGAACCCGCCTTTGGGGCAAGGGATCACGCAGGAGTGACGGGGCGAAGGCTTGATTCATGATGTGGGGTGGGGCGCGTCGGCTATGCGAAAACAGTGGGAGCTATGCAACAGGCGCATAACGGGTTGACCGTCTTGTCGGTTGTTCCAAAGCGCTTTTAGGCCCATTTATGTCTCATCCGAAACGGGCCGTAGTTCAAAGGCCCATCACTCAAAAGGGCCTTACGGAAAGGCCCGAATACTGGAGACCGATATGGCCTATGCAGCTCACACACTCTTTTCTCACGATCCACTTGCCGCGCGTTTCACACGTGCTGTTGAAGGCATGCGTCACTGGCGCGCACAGCGCGTCGAGTTCGATAAAGTCTACAACGAACTGGCTCAGATGACAGACCGCGACCTCGCCGACATCGGCATTTCGCGTGGTCAAATCCGCGATATCGCGAAGCAGGCCGCAGACGCCGTTTGATCGCTAAACATCCCTCGTGATCGGCACCTCCTCCCGCTGATCAGCATGAAACCCGCACCGTTTGGCGCGGGTTTTTGTGTGTCTTTGGTCCTTGTTGCGATACTTTGCCGCTGTGGAAGACGTCCGTGAGCGGGTTGCCGATGGCGTGACGCGGATTATGTTGAACGTAAAGACGACTTTGCTCACGCGGGAAGATCTCGCCATTTGCGTGTCGCGATATCCCATGTGCCTCGCCCGTTCTGGTGCGGGGGATCACTTCCAACAGAGAGATCATAGCCATGCCCCTGTTCTTTGACATCCACGCGGATCGGCTGCGCAATCCTGACTTACTCAAACAAGCGGCTTATGTAGCTGGCGATTGGGTCGCCCAAGCCGCCGATGGCGCGATGTTTGACGTCACCAACCCTGCGACGGGGGACACGATTGTCCAACTGCCTGACCTCGGGGTTTCCGAGACGCGTAGGGCGATTGACGCGGCTTATGTGGCGCAGGTCCAGTGGGCCAAGAAAACGGGCAAAGAGCGTGCGGGCGTTTTACGCGCATGGTTCGATTTGATGGTCGCCAACGCCGATGATCTCGCGGCGATCCTGTGTGCCGAAATGGGAAAGCCCTTGGCCGAGGCCAAGGGCGAAATCCTCTATGGGGCGAGCTTCATTGAATGGTTCGCGGAAGAGGCCAAGCGCATTTATGGCGATCTCATTCCCGGACATCAGCCAGACAAGCGGATCATGGTGATGCGCCAACCTGTTGGTGTGGTGGCGTCGATTACGCCGTGGAACTTCCCCAACGCCATGATTGCTCGCAAGGTCGCACCTGCGCTTGCTGTGGGATGTGCCGTTGTGGCTAAACCCGCTGCCGAGACGCCCCTTTCGGCCTTGGCGATGGCCGCACTTGCCGCGCAAGCAGGGCTGCCTGAAGGGCTGTTCAGCGTGATTACCTCGACCACTAGCGCGCAGATTGGCCAAGAATTTTGTGACAACGAAAAAGTGCGCAAGCTGACCTTTACAGGGTCGACCGAGGTTGGACGTATTCTGATGCGTCAATCGGCGGATCAGGTCATGAAAACCTCGATGGAGCTTGGCGGCAACGCGCCGTTTATCGTGTTTGATGACGCCGATCTCGACGCCGCCGTTGAGGGCGCGATGATCTCCAAATATCGCAATAACGGCCAGACCTGTGTCTGCGCCAATCGCATTTATGTCCAAGCGATCGTGTATGATGCCTTTGCCGAGAAACTCACCGCCGCCGTGAAAGCAGTAAAGGTCGGTGACGGATTTGAGGAGGGTGTCACAGCGGGGCCGTTGATTGACGCCAAAGCCGTTCGGAAAGTCGAAGCCCATATCGCCGACGCGGTGAAAAAAGGGGCAACGGTTTTGACAGGTGGCAAGCCTCATACCCTTGGCGGCACCTTTTTCGAACCAACGGTTTTGACGGGCGTGACCAAAGATATGGTCATCGCCACTGACGAGACCTTTGGCCCTGTCGCGCCGTTGTTCAAATTCGATAGCGTTGATGATGTGATAGCACAGGCCAATGACACGATCTTTGGACTGGCGTCCTATTTCTACGCCAACGACCTCTCGCGGGTGTGGAAGGTGGCCGAGGCGCTTGAATACGGGATGGTCGGCGTCAATACGGGGCTGATCTCAACCGAAGTAGCGCCCTTTGGCGGCGTCAAACAATCGGGGCAGGGGCGCGAAGGCTCAAAATACGGCACAGAGGACTATCTCGAAATGAAATATGTCTGCTTGGGCGGTATCGACTAAAGCGAATACTTAAACGCCCCGCCGCCGTTGACCGTGTGGTCGCGGGGGACGGGGCGCTTTCATTGCCATTGGTGCGTTTGGTTTATGGGCGCAGCAGCACTTTACCTGCGCGGCCAGGTGTAAGGGCGGCCGTCAACGCGTCACTGATCTGGCCGAGCGGGAAAATGCCGCCATCTTTGAGCGTCAATGTGCCGTTCGCGGCAAGTGTCACAAGCTCGGTGATCAACCGTTTGCGTTCCTCTGGCTCCATTTCGGCGCTGACGCGTGAGCCCCAGAATCCTTTGACGGTGATGTGCTTCATGATCAAGGCACCGGAGGACAGCGGCATTGGTGCGCCCGTTGCTGTTCCGAAGACAACAAGTTCACCGTCCACACCAAGCAGGTCAACAAGCTCTGCGGAAATCTCACCGCCAACGGAATCAATGGCTGAGGTTGCGCCTTTCGCGCCGATGAGTGCCTGTGCGGCCTCTTTCCACCCGTCGTCAGATGTGGACAAGATGTTTTCCATCCCGAGGGCTTCAAGCTCCGCGACGGCTTCACTGCGGCGCACAAGGTTCAGCAGGTGAATGCCGCGTGATTTGGCGAGGACGGCCATGATCTTGCCAACGGCGCCGTTCGAGGCGGTCTGGATGATCCAGTCGCCGCTTTTGGCTTTGAGCGTTTCAAGTAGGGACAAGGCGCTAAATGGCATGGCGATCAACTGTGCGCCGACGGTATCCGAGATCATGTCGGGCAGGGGCAGAACGCCGGCAGCGGGGGCGGTGAAGTAGTCCGCCCAAGAGCCGTGGATGCCAGCGACCGTGATCCGCTTGCCAATCATCGCCGCGTCAACCCCGTCGCCTACGGCTTCAATTGTGCCAAGAGCTTCCGAGCCGCCAATGGCACCAGGAAGGTCGGGTTTGTAGCCGTAGTTGCCACGGATCGTCCACAGATCGTGATTGTGGATGGGCGAGAGGGTCATTTTGACAAGCACTTCGCCTGCGGCAGGGGCCGGTTTGTCCGTCTCTTGCAGGGTCAGGACGTCGATGGGTTCACCGAAGGTGTCGTGGATGGCGGCTTTCATAGCGGTATTGTCCTTTTTAAGAAGGCCTTTTGCGGGAGCGCAGGGGCCTTGGGTGTCTGTGTTCTGCGTCTCACCTATGACAAAATAGACCAGTCGTCTAGAGTGCGGCACGAGGTTGTGAACATGCATATGCTACCGCATGTTTTGGCGGTGGTTTTCTATTGGGTATCAGGCTTTGCTGCGGGCTATTTGCTGTCGTTATTGTAGGTGCGTCATCCACCATGACCCACCACGTCTCACTCCGCCGTAAATCCGTTTGTTGGTGTTCACGCTGTCCGATGTTAGCGTTCTTATGACCGAGGTGTTTGACGGCGTCTCGAATTGGATTTGGAAAGGTATAAACGTGAACGACATTACACCCAGAATTGATTTTCAAAATGAACTGTCAGGCTTGTTTGATCTCTCGGGACAGGTCGCATTTGTCCCCGGCGGATATGGCGGTATTGGTGAGGCCATAGCATGGGGGCTTGCGCTCTCAGGGGCGAAGGTCATGATCGCGGGCCGTGACCGTGAAAAGGCCGAAACCTTAGCGGCGCAAATCTGCGAGGCGGGGTATGAGGCGCAGGGTATCGCGGTGGATGTCACATCCGTCGCTGACATTGATCGGGCCGCAGGCGATGTGGTTCGAGCCTTTGGCGCGATTGATATTTTGATGAACTGCGTTGGTACGCAAAAGGAGCAATTGCTGCTTGATGTGACCGAAGAGGCCTTTGATGAGGTGTACCAGGTCAATCTTAAATCCGCGATGTTTCTCGCGCAATCTGTCGCCAAACACCAAGTTGCGAGCGGGACGGGTGGCAAGCAGGTGCATCTGTTGTCAGTGCGCTCCCAGCTCGGTATTCGCGACAGGGGCTATTCGGCCTATTGCGCCACCAAGGGCGGCATGGTGATGTTGATCAAACAACATGCGATGGAACTGGCGCCGAAGGGTATCACCGTGAACGGCGTGGCTCCGACATTTGTTTACACCGAGATGATCTGCCACGTGATGGAGAATGACACCTTCCGTCAGGGTCTCTTGGATCGCATCCCTCTGGGGCGCATTGCAGACCCTAAGGATGTCGTCGGCCCCGCGCTGTTTTTCTGTGCCCCTGCATCGGGCTTTGTGACGGGGCAAACCATGTACGTGGATGGCGGGATTACCAGTAGCCAGTAATCAACAGAGGAAGAGTGCCACGGGAAAGGGGCGCGTGCGGTTTATTGTTTTCATTTGAGAAACGGCAAGGCGCATAAGGGTGGATTAAGGCCTCTGTAGGGATAGTTCGCAAAAGGCCCAATCTTATGCTGCAATGCGCCCGAGTGTTTATCGCTTGGGCGCTGTTGTGTTAAAGTGGCGCAGGTGCCGGCGCGTTTAAGTCTGCTCGCAAGAGCGCTTGGTCGAGCGGGCGCTCTGCAAAGATGTCCCATGCGTTAACGCCTTGGAAAAAGAACAACTCATATCCCGAGATCACCTGAAGGCCTGCTTGCGCGGCCTCGCGTAAAAATTGCGTATCAACTGGGGTATAAACGGCGTCAAACGCCCACGCCGCGTCACGCATCGCCGTGGTGGGGATCGCTGTTCCCTCGTAGCCGACCATGCCGACGGGCGTGCAGTTAACCAGTCCCTCGACGCCCTGAGCGAGGTCGTCAACTGTCTCGCCGACTGTGATAATTGTCCCTGCGGGTGCCGCGGCTCGTAGGTCAGAGGCAAGCCCGTGCGCACGCTCTGGATCGCAATCGGTGAGGCGGATGTCGTGCGCGCCGAGCGTCAAAAGTCCAAAGGCAATCGCCCGTCCGACGCCTCCCGTTCCCACCAACAACACAGGATCAGGCGGGATCTGTCCGCGTTCTTTGCGGTAGGCGTCGAGAAATCCGGAATAGTCGGTGTTGTAGCCGCGTGGCTCTTGGTCCGAGAAAACGACCGTGTTGATTGCCCCGATGCGGCGCACTTGTGCGTCCTCTATTTCGACGCGCTGCGTTGCGATTTCCTTATAAGGGTAGGTGATGTTGACGCCGCGATAGGTGCCGTTCCGGCAGGCGTCGAACACTTGATCAAAGGTCTTGTTCAACTCGGGAGGGATCAAGCTGTCATACTGAACGTCCAAACCGTTTTGGCGTCCCGCCAACCGATGCAGTCTGGGGGTTGAGGACTGTTTGATGTTGTCCCCGATCAGGCCAAGGTGAAGATCAGGCATTGGTGCCCTCCAGACAGATCAAAAGCACCTGCGATGCGCGGGCGGTTTGCGGAGTTTAAGGGGGCAGGGGGAGAACGGCCAGTCTTCTCATGAATTTACAGGCGTCACGGTAAAATTGAGGAGAGTGGTTGCTTTCCCCGTGAAGTTAGGGTTTATCACCCCCTAATAGCGTTAGGACCCGGTGAAAGCCCGGGTGGCTCTTCCGGCCGCTGATCCGCCGGACAACCCTGATAACTCCCGAAAAATACGGCCAACGGTTTGTGAAAAGCGTTCTGGCTCAGGGTATTGGACTGACTATATGATCTCAATTTATGACTACCGACAGCAATGGTTCGGTAATGTACGCGGCGATGTGCTTGCGGGTGTCGTCGTAGCTTTGGCGTTGATTCCCGAGGCGATTGCCTTTTCCATCATCGCGGGCGTCGACCCGAAAGTGGGGCTTTACGCCTCCTTCTCAATCGCCGTTCTTATTTCCTTCACTGGCGGACGGCCCGGTATGATTTCGGCGGCTACGGCTGCGACTGCCGTCCTCATGGTGACACTTGTGCGGGACCACGGCCTTGAATATCTCTTGGCCGCGACCGTGCTTGCGGGGCTGCTACAGATTGGCGTGGGTCTGCTAAAGCTCGGGCGCTATATGCGCTATGTGTCAAAATCTGTGATGACAGGGTTTGTGAATGCCTTGGCGATCCTGATCTTCATGGCCCAACTGCCAGAGTTGAACCTGAGCAACGCAGGCGTCACTTGGCTGACATACGCCCTTGTCGCTGTTGGGTTGGCGATCATTTATCTGTTCCCACGTTTGACAACCGCTGTGCCGTCGCCCCTCGTGACCATCATTATTCTGACCTTACTCGTTGGTTTCATGGGGTGGGATGTGCGCACCGTAGGCGACATGGGCGCATTGCCCGATACGCTGCCCGTCTTTCTCATTCCGCAGATCCCGCTGACGTTTGAGACGCTTGTGATCATCTTCCCATACTCCGCAGCGGTTGCCGTTGTCGGTCTGCTGGAGAGTTTGATGACCCAGAACATCGTCGACGACCTGACGGACACAAAGTCGGATCGGAACCAAGAGTGCATCGGTCAGGGCATTGCCAATACCTGTACGGGATTCATTGGTGGCATGGCGGGCTGCGCTATGATTGGCCAGTCGATCATCAACGTGAAATCCGGCGGGCGCGGGCGTCTGTCGGCCTTTACCGCTGGCGTCGTGTTGTTGTTTTTGGTTGTTGGCCTCGGTGATCTCGTGGCGCAAATTCCGATGCCCGCCTTGGTCGCGATCATGATCATGGTGTCGATCGGCACATTCTCATGGTCCTCGATTAAGGCCCTTAGAGTGCATCCGCGCTCGTCCTCCATCGTGATGCTCGCTACAGTCGTCACCGTGGTCTACACCCACAACCTCGCCATTGGTGTGCTGGTCGGCGTGTTGCTCTCCGGAATCTTCTTTGCGGGCAAAATCGCGCAGCTCTTCCGCGTCTCTTCGACGCTGTCCTCTGACGGGCGCGAGCGGGTCTATGTCCTCGAAGGTCAGCTTTTCTACGGATCTGCTGAGGACTTCGCGGCAGCCTTTGATTTCCGTGAGGCACTTGACCGCGTGGTCATCGACGTCAGTCGGGCGCATATTTGGGATATCAGTTCCGTTCAAGCGTTGGATATGGTCATCCTGAAATTCCGCCGCGAAGGTGCGGAGGTTGAGGTCGTCGGCATGAACGATGCAACAGAAACGCTCGTCGACAAGCTTGCGATACACGACAAGCCGGGCGCGTTGGACAATTTGATGGGACACTGAGGGAGGATCATCATGGACAAGATACTGACACTACTGGACGGGTCGGCCTATTCCGAAAGCGTCTGTCACTACACGGCGTGGATCGCGCGAAAGCTCAATGCCGACGTGGAGGCCATGCATGTATTGGGCCGCAGCGAAGGCGCGGTGACGGGCGACCTTTCGGGCGCGTTGAAACTCGGTGCTCGCACGGCTCTGCTTGAAGAGTTGTCGTCACTGGACGCCCAGCGTGCAAAACTTGCGCAAGCAAAAGGTCACGCGATTTTGGAGGATGCGAAAGCCATCCTTGAAAAAGACGGCATTTTGAATGTGAACCTTCGTTTGCGAAAAGGTGATCTTCTTGAGGCGGTTCGCGATCTTGTGGACGACACGCGCGCTATCACGATCGGGAAACGGGGCGAGGGCGCCGATTTCGCGACGGGTCATCTGGGGTCCAATCTGGAGCGGATCGTGCGCAGCTCCAAGGTGCCTGTTTTCGTGGCCTCGCGGGAGTTTCGCCCTGTCACCAAAGTGCTCGTGGCCTATGATGGAAGCGCAAGCTCCAAGGTGGCTATTGAGCGCATGTCGACGAGCCCCGTTTTTACCGACCTCGACGTGAGTGTGTTATGCGTTGCACAAGATAGCGCACAAGCCCAGAGCATCGCGAATGACGCAGTCGAAAAGCTCACCGCCGCCAATATCGCAGCTACGTCACGAACCGCGACAGGCGACCCCGAAGACGCGCTCAATAAATTGGTGTGCGAGGAGGGGTTCGATCTTCTGGTGATGGGCGCGTATGGCCATAGCCGGATCAGAAGACTCATCATCGGCTCCACGACCACCGCGATGATCCAATCCGTGAAAATTCCCGTTTTGCTTTACCGTTAAATTTTAGCGGTCTCGACGGGAGGCGCGCAAAAGAGATTAGACACTGGATCAGCGCTCTCATCCCATAGGGTGGGGCGGCGGTACCCTTGTACGGTCTTTTCGTCTTTCAAAAGGCGCTCCATTGCGCCCGCAATTGCATTTTCAGCGGGTTGAGCGGCGATCAAGGGCACGGCGGCTAGTTGGTTATTTAGGTGGCTAGCTGATGAAATTGTGCGCTTTTGAGACCGCATATAAGCCTCTCCAGTCCCGTGTTTTCACCAAATCCTATTGACAGCTTATGCAGAATGTTTTCCCCTTTGTCGCGGCAAATTTTGGGCCGGACGTTTTCATTTTTGGATTTCAAACGACTGTGGCCCTCTGTTCTGGTTTAGAAACAAGGTTTTTGAAAAGAAATGGAAGAACGTATTATCAAGACGCATGGTCTTGGCCGTTACCCTGTAATGTTCGGCGCTGTGATAATGGTGTTCGGTTTACTCCTATCGTTGAACATAATCGCATTGCACGGGCATCGCGATGAAGAAGTGTTTCAGGTCCTCGGAATATTCTTTATGTGCCTCTCCCTAATACCGCTTCTGTATGGTTTTTCTTTGCTATTGCGCAAAAATGGACTGCGGCTGTCGTCTACCGGATTTCATGATCCGCAAATGTTTCGAAATGAAATTCCCTGGACTGGGTTGGTTTCGGTCAGCAATGGCGTTTCGAACAACGGACGTGAAGAAGCGATCCGTCTCATTTTGCACCCTGAGGCTTACAAGGCAGCAAAAGTGAATTGGATGGCAAAGCTGGTTATGGCCGATCCTGTGAATGGCATCGGGTACACAGCCAAAATGATCGATGAACCGCTTGATGTGTTCGGCAATGAAATCGTCGACTACGCAAACAAGGCCCTCGAACAGCAACAGTATATGGAGCATTAGGATTTTAAATGCAGAGTTCTGGCCCAAAATTCTCACGGCGTCGCTTTATTAATAACCTGTTCGGGACTTCACTCGCGACAGCCAGCTTCTGGGGGAAACCCTCTGTTGGATCTAGTTCTAAATGCGACATGACGATTGGTCCCGAGGGCAGCTGGTTGCTTCATTTATCCACCTATTCCGAGAATAAGCCGGAAAATCCGAAAATTATTCAGTTTGAGTTTGAGCAGACCGAGGGACTTTGCAGCATTTTTCTGTACACTACTTTGGGTGGCGCAGAAGATGACACGACTGCGATAGCTGACGCGACGGCTTCCGTTCACGTGGATGTCGAGCGGTTCAGCGAAAATGAAAGATTTCGAAAGTTGGTCCATTTACGGACGGGTGGGGCCGTCAGCTATTCAGAGCTCTCCGATATGGATATTCCCGTCGAAATTCAATTCGTAAGTGCCGATGACGATTTTTATTGGAATGCCGCAGCCACGATACGTTTTGATGCATTTGAGTATTACACGGAGTATTACAACAAAGAGAACATGGGGCGTGTTAAGTACCATACGTCCGAACTTCATTTTGAAAATAGTGAAGAATTTGGGTATCTACTTTCTCGTGCTATCGAGGGCGAAAGTTTAGAGCTTGAACTTTACGCAGAAGTTCAAGGAGAGTGGTATTTGATCGGGGTCCATGACGTGGATATGTGGGGATTTCGCGAGCTGGCGGCTTCCATAGATGCTAATGTCGAACGTTTGATGGAGCAGTCGGAAGACGCCTATTGCGTTAAAAGAACCTCCTGCTTTCTGACAACCGCTTGTTGTGACTTCTATGGTCGTCCCGATTCCTGCCTGGAGCTTTCGACGCTACGCAAATTCCGCGATGGTTGGTTGTCTCGCTGCAAACAGGGAAGTCTAGAGATCGCAGAATATTATCGTATCGCGCCAATGATCTGCGATGCCATAGATCGGGACGCTGCGCGTGCCGCTGTTCTGCGCAGGGTCTATTGGGGAACGATTCTGCCCTCTGTGGCGCTGATACGGATGGGGCTGAATCCTCTCGCCCATTGGTTGTACCGGCGCATGGTCCGGCGGCTTCAACACCGCTATCAGCTATAATTTCAGACGAATAATAGATGTACCGAAACGTAACAGGTGGACTTCATGAATTGCGTGGGGTGCGCAGCTATCTGATGTCTTGTTGATCTGATCAGGGGCCCTGAAATCAATACAGACAATAGAACAGTGAAGACCAGGTCATGCGATCCTGCGTTTTTACCGTATCTCGCAAGTGATGTAATGCAACAAACCTCAACCGAATGAGACGGTTAAGGTTGTTGATCATACTTAGCTTTTTGCCAAATTGGCTCCGGCGGTAGGGATCGAACCTACGACCAATTGATTAACAGTCAACTGCTCTACCGCTGAGCTACGCCGGAATGTGAGGGGTGTATAGCTATGAGATTCCTGACCCGCAAGAGGGTTTTGTGACAAAAGTTCAAAAAGTTTGCACTTATGGTGTCTTGAGGGAAAATTGCGCGGTTTCGCTGAGGGCGGGGGTGGCGATCACTGTGTTTTGCTCCACTAAATCAATGAGATGGGCCAGTGTGTTGCGCGCGGCGTAGGGCAGGGCCTGTGTGGGCAGGTCGGTGTAGATCGCACGGGTCAACTCGGTGAGGCCAGATGGTCCTTGAGTCAACTGCGCTAGGATTTGGGCTTCGCGGTCTGCGCGATGCGCAAGGAGGTCTGAGATACGCGCAGCAGGGGTTTCAATCGGTTCGCCATGTGCGGGCAAAAGCCGCGTGATGTGCTGTTTTTCACTCATCGCCAAGAGCCTCTGACAACTGTCGTGGTAGGCGCGGGCGTCACCATCGGGGGGCGAAATCAGTGAAGAGGACCACCCCATAACCAGATCGCCCGTAAAACACGTCTGCCCCCAAAGAAAGCTGAGGTGATTCCCCATGTGTCCGGGCGTGTGCAAAGCGCGCAGGGTCACGTCGCCAACGTTTAGCTGGGCCTCGTCGGCCAAAAGCGAATCAGGGACAAAATCGGTATCCACGCCTTCGCCACCTGACGTCAGGCCAGTCTGGCTCAGGCGGGTCATCACGTCCGAGCGTCCCGCGGTGGCGTTTCCGAAGGCATAAACCGTAGCGCCTGTAGCGCGGGCCAGATCGACGGCTCCGGCGCTATGGTCGAGATGGGCGTGGGTGATGGCGATGGCTGTGATGCGTGCGCCTTGAGGAAGGGCCGAGAGTACGGTCTCAATATGGTCCGCGTCACGCGGTCCTGCGTCGATCAGAACCCGCTCCTCGCCCTTGCCGAGCAGATAACAATTCGTGCCCCAATAGGTCATGGGGGAGGGATTGGGGGCGAGGATTCGGATCACACCTTCGCCCAAATCCGTGATCGTTTGTGGTCGCTCAGACATGATTTGCCCTTTCCCTTTGCTGCGTGACAAGGCTACCAATAGCTATGTTCTTTGCTTGGCTCAAAAAGTTTACACCGCGCGGCATCTACGGACGCGCCGCTTTGATCATATTGTTGCCTGTAGTGGTGCTTCAATTGGTGGTCCTTGTGGCCTTTTCCCAACGCTATTTTGATGACGTCACAGAGCAGTTGATGGTGGGTGTGGTGGCCGAGGTCGGGCTCTACGAGGTGGCCGTCGAGGGGCTTGAGCCGCAAGATGCGCGTGCAGCGATGGCGGATCTGGATGCGCGGTTGCGGATATCATCTTCGTTTGGCCAGGATGTTCCTGCCGTGGTCTCCAGTCGACTTTGGTATGACGTTTCGGGGCGGACCATTGAGCGCACGTTGAAAGAGGCGTTTCCCACATTCGAAGGTGTGGACCTTGCAAGTAGTCCGCGCCAGTTCGCGTTCTCGTTTGTGACGGATGTGGGGCGGTTGCGTTTGGTGGTGGATCGCCTGCGAGCCTCGGCGCGTAATCCGCACCAGTTGATTGTCTTGATGCTCTTTACGGGCGTGGTCATTACGGCGATTTCTATTATCTTCCTGCGCAACCAAATGCGGCCGATCAGACGGTTGGCGCGGGCTGCGGATGCGTTCGGGCGCGGAGAATTGGTGCCTTACCGGTTGAGTGGGGCAACGGAAGTGCGCTCGGCTGGTGCTGCGTTTTTGAATATGCGGGCGCGGATCGAGCGGCAGATTGACCAGCGCACCTTGATGCTCTCGGGTGTCTCGCATGATCTGCGCACGCCTTTGACGCGGATGCGGCTGACCTTGTCGATGTTGGAGGCCGAGGGCGCGCCCCAAGAAGAAATTGACGCGCTCAAGAGCGATATGTCCGAGATGGAGCGCCTGCTTGATGAATTTCTGACATTCGCGCGAACGGATGCAGCAGAAGAAAACGAACTCGTGGACATTTGCGCCTTGGTGACGGAGGCCGTGGCGCGGGCCAAGCGGGCAGGCGGCGATGTGACCATTTGCGACATGCCGTCGGGCGAGCTGTCGATGTCAGTGCGGCCTCACGCATTGGCGCGGGCGCTCGACAACCTCATCGGCAATGCCCTGCGTTACGGGACACAAGCCTTTGTGAGCCTGAATGCGTTAGAACGTTCTGTGGTTTTGACCGTTGAGGACGACGGGCCAGGGATTCCCGAGGCGGATCGTGAACGGGCTTTGCACCCCTTTGTACGCCTCGACGGTTCGCGGAACCAGAATATGGGGTCGGGCGTCGGATTGGGGCTGTCCATTGCGGTTGATATCGCCCGCCGCCACGGCGGGTCCTTGCGCCTGAGCGACAGTGAAGATCACGGCGGGCTGCGGGCCGATATCGTTTTGCCGCGTCGTTCCTAAGGCACGACAGCAGACTATAAGTCTTAGATTTGGTAGAAGTCGCGGTACCAATCGACAAAGGCTTTCACCCCGTCTTTTACATCCGTTTTGGGCGCGTAACCCGTGAGTGAGGTCAACAGGGAGGCGTCGGCCCATGTGGCGGGCACGTCACCGGCTTGCATTGGCATGTGGTTGCGCTCGGCTGTTTTACCGGTTGCGTCTTCAATGGCTTCGATAAAGGCTGTGAGCTGCACGGCATTCGAGTTGCCGATATTGACCACGCGAAACGGCGCTACGGGTGAGAGGCTATCGCCCTGCGCTACTTTGCCGTCTTCAGGACGCACAGGGGCCGCGTCGATGAGCAAGCGGATGGCGTGGACCAGATCCTCGACATAGGTGAAATCCCGCTTCATATCGCCGTGGTTGTAGACGTCGATCGGCGTGCCTTCCAAAATAGCTTTGGTGAATTTGAACAGCGCCATGTCGGGGCGTCCCCACGGGCCGTAAACGGTGAAGAAACGGAACATCGTGATGGGCAGCCCGAACAGGTGGGCGTAGGAATGCGCCATGCTTTCCGTTGATTTCTTTGTCGCGGCATAGAAGGACATTTGGTGGTCGGCCTTGTCCGTTTCCGCGTAGGGCATGTCCTCGTTTGCGCCGTAAGCCGACGAGGTCGAGGCGAGCAACATATGTGCGGGCGGATAGGCGCGCGCGGCTTCTAGCAACTCGAATGTCCCAACGATGTTACTTTCCAGATAGGCCCGCGGGTTTTCGATGGAGTAGCGCACGCCCGCTTGGGCGGCGAGGTGGATCACAACATCGGGTTTTTCCTCTGCAAACAATGACATCAACAAGCCGGGCGTCTCGACCATATCATGCACCGAGCGGTAGTTTTCCGACTGGTTCAGCATTGCCTCACGGCGCTCTTTGAGGGTCACGTCGTAATAGTCGGACATGCAGTCCAACCCGATCACACGCCATCCCTCGTCAAGCAATTTGCGGCAGACGAATGATCCGATGAATCCGGCCGCGCCGGTGACAAGTGCTGTGGGCATAAGGAGGCTCCTTTGAACGCGAGTGGGGATCAATCCGCGCCGAACAGATCGCGGGTAAAGACTTTGTCCACCACATCGGATATATCGTCGGTGATGCGGTTGGCGATGATCAGATCGGCCTCGGCCTTGAACGCGTCGAGATCGCGGATCACGCGGGAGTTGAAGAAATGGTCTTCGTCCATCACGGGTTCATAGACGATCACTTCGACGCCCTTCGCCTTGATCCGTTTCATGATGCCTTGGATCGAGGATTGGCGGAAATTGTCCGAGCCCGCTTTCATCACCAGACGGTAGACGCCGACAATTTTCGGGCGTTTGGCGATGATCTGATCTGCGAGAAAATCCTTGCGAGTGTGGTTGGCGTCAACGATGGCACGGATCAGGTTTTGCGGCACTTCGGAGTAGTTGGCCAAGAGTTGTTTGGTGTCTTTGGGCAGGCAATAGCCGCCGTAGCCAAAACTCGGGTTGTTGTAATGTCCACCGATGCGCGGGTCGAGCGAAATACCGTCGATGATTTGACGCGTGTCCATGCCGCCCGCCATCGCATAGCTGTCCAATTCGTTAAAGAACGCGACCCGCATGGCGAGATAGGTGTTGGCAAACAGCTTGATCGCCTCGGCTTCGCGGGCATCTGTGAAGAGCACATCGACGTCAGTTTTTATTGCGCCTTGCAGCAACAATTCCGCAAAGACTTCGGCTCGTTTCGAGCGTTCACCCACGATGATGCGCGACGGGTGCAGGTTGTCATAAAGCGCACGGCCTTCGCGTAGAAATTCGGGAGAAAACACAATGTTGTTCGATCCAGTGCGACCGCGCAGATCGTCGATATAGCCAACGGGGATGGTCGATTTGATCACGATCATCGCCTCGGCGTTGACGGCGAGAACCTGATCGACAACGGCCTCAACCGAAGAGGTGTCGAAATAGTTGCTTTGAGGATCGTAATTTGTCGGCGTCGCTACGATGACGATCTCGGCGTCTTTATAGGCGCTCGCGGCCTGCGTGGTCGCGGTGAGGTCGAGGTCTTTATGGGCGAGGAAATCTTCCAGTTCGGGATCAATGATCGGGCTTTGGCGGGCATTGACCTGTGCCACGCGCTCTGCCGAAACATCGACTGCTGTGACCGTGTTGTGCTGCGCCAAAAGAACTGCGTTCGACAGTCCAACGTATCCGATACCTGCAACGGCTATTTTCATTGAAAAACTCGCACTTAAAGATGAACAAATGTTGTGGCGAACTTATGAGAGTTTGCGGTCCGCTTGCAATGCCCTCGCGGGCGAAAGCCGTGAAATTGCTCAAGTTTTTGTTTTATCACTTTGTTGGTGATGTCTTGTCGATGGCACAAACAGGACAAAGTTAAAGTGCAAACCCCTCGCGCAATATGGCGTTTCTGGACAAAGAGATTCTGTCACGCATGTGCGCCACAGGGTGGGCTTTGCATCCCGTTGTGGCGATATGTATTTGATTTTACGGAGGTTTGGTAGGCCCGGCAGGACTTTTACTTTGCTGTAAAGCCTTTGTTTCAAAAGGAAAAAACTATCCCACTTTCCCACCGTTCCAAAAGTGGGCAATTTCTGCCTCGAATTTCTCCATGCCTTCCATTGCGAGGGCGCGATTGTTTGCGTCCTGGACGTATGTCTGTGCTTGTCTCGGATCGGTGTGTGCGAGGACGGCCATGATCGTGCGTTCTGATAGCCCGAGATTGGCGAGGATCGTGGCTACTGATTTGCGCAGGCCGTGCGATGACAGTCCTTCGAGGCCCGCATCGCTGGCCCACGATGAGAAGCGTTGCGACAGGCTTTTCTCGCTGTAGTATCCGCCGTGGCTCGCTCTCAGCCAAATCAGGTCGTTGTAGTCCTCTCCCAATTCGTCTTTGAGGATTCCGAGCATGGGGGTGGTCGCGTCTGTCCAGGTCTTTTTGCGGCGACCTCTTATCTTTCCATCACGCACATCGCCTCGGCCGAGTTCTCTCACTCCTGAAATCTCTCTTGCTGTGAAGAGAAGCAGGGCAAGGCATTTCCGCGCGTTGTGGCCTTTTGGGTAATGGTTCTTGAACTGCATCACGTCATCGATCGACCACTTGCGATAGCCCAGTGTTTTTTGACGGGGGCGCTTCACGCCTTTGGCGGGGTTGTGGTCGAGGATATTCACTTCGTCAGAACAGGCCCACTCGAACGCGCCTGACATCGAGTTCAGGAAGTTCCGGCCTGCTCCTGGTCCAAGGGTGTCTCGAACGCTTGCGAGGTCTTTTGCGGTGAGGTCTGCGTATGGGACGCGACCGTAAACCTTGCTGAACCTCAAGTAGAAATTGCGTCTTTGAATCTGAGTGTTGTGAGCCAATGCTTTGAAGGCGGATGAGCTTTGATATTTGCGCAAAATCCATTCGCATGACGCGCGATCGATGACGCGCTCTGCGTCCATGTTCTCGCCTGAAAGATACATTTTGAGAAGGCGGGTGTATTCGTCTCGCGCCTCTTTTGTGCCAGCTGCGGCGCGGATGCGAATTTTTTTGTATCCGGGCGGCTTGAAATACTGGCGCTGATTGCCGTGGCGATCTGTGTCAGAGTAGAGATATTTTGTGCGTTTTGTCATATTTTTTGGGTGAAATCGTGCTGTTTGGCGGCTTCGCCTCCGACCATGGCCCTCTCAAGATCGTTGCGCAACCAAAACCTGCCGCCTATGGTTTTGGTGCCCCTGGGGAATGATCCTTCTTCGACAGCACGCAAGAAGGCGCTCTGAGACATGCCGCAATAGTATGCGGCCTGCGCAGCCTTCATCCGAAATGGCGGATATGCAGGTGTGAGGCCTTGTAGATCGTCAGATATGCTTGCGTTGTGGATCATAAAGATTTTCAGGTTGAGGTTGTAGATGGCCGCGTGGTGTGCTGTGACCTTGCGTTATTTGGATTTAGTAAGTGTCGTCATCATAGGAGGGGTCGAGCCATCCCGTTTCGTTGCAGTTTTCACAGTCCTCTTCGTCCTGACCGCACAAGCAGTCGGCGGGCCAGCATGGGCACTTGTGATAGCCGCGCCCTTTGCAGCCTGGGCATGGCCTCAATTCATCTTCATCGCATGGCATATCGACCTCCTTTGCGTTAGTTGGGCTGGTGAAATTCTGGGACACGCGGCCCCCAGATGAACGCGTCGATCAATTGCCCCTGCTCTATGCCAGGAACATATACGCGCCATTTATCCTCACCTTTCCCGTTGTTGTCTCCAACTTGCACGACCTCCCACTCAACGGATTCCCAATCCTCTCCGACTGGTTCTTGATGAGGGTGTACCAGCTTGGCCCAATAGTGCCCTTCTTTGTTTGGGGTGGGGTGCATCATGCTGGCCTCCTTTGCGTTAGGTGGATTGTATCGTTTCGAGGTATTTGCGGCCCGCATCGGTGATCCGGTATCCGGCCCCTGCGGGTTCGCCGTCTTCTGTCCATAGGCCGCGACAGTATTCCGCAAACCCTCGATCCGTCAGGCTCCGGCAGATCGCTCGCGCCATGTCTTTCGTGATCCATTCGTTTGTGAAGCAACGCAGGTGATATGCGACCCAATCAAATTCACTACGGCCTGTGTTTTCTTCCATGTATTGCAGGACGTGCCTATCGAGAAACGCTTGAACGGCTTGGAGTGTCGCGTCCATCTGTGGGTGGTCGGGTTTCGAATGGTCAAGCATATCGGCCTCTTTGTGTTAGTTGGGCTGGAAAAGACCCGGCCCATTTGGTTACGCTGTGATGTGCCGGACGGCCCGCATCACGCCGTCCTCGATGTGATCAATGGCCAGCTGAATGTCGCGTGTCCGACCTTGTGGTGAAATTTTGTCAAGGTATTCGATGAATTCTGCACCGCGATCCTTGATCGCCTGCATCTGCGCTTTCTCTTCGTCGGTCAGAGTGCGGTATTTGTGTCGCACCGCGTTGTTCGCTGTGCGGTCGTCAGATGCGCTATCTACAGTGTTCATGAGTATTTCCTTTTCGAGTTAGGGTGATCAGTTCATGCCGTAGAAGAGCGGCAGGGCGGTTGCCTCTTTGGCTTTCTCCGCACCTTCGCGGATGGCATCGCGGCGGGCCTTGTCGGCATCGTGCAGCGTCAGTCGGAATTTGACATCGCCGCTATTGGGCCGATAGGCGAGGCGGACGGGCAGAGTGTAGGCTGCTCCGTTTTCAAAGACCGGAATTGCGATCAGCGCGAGGTTGGGGATTTCGAGCTTGCCTCCGTCCTGTCCTGCCTGCGTGGCTTCGAAGAAAATTTGGCCTTCGCCCGTGTCGGGGTTGCGTCTGAATTTCGCGGTCTGGCTTTCGTGGATTTCGAGGCCGCGCGAGAGTTCGAGCAGGCGGCGGTAGGTGGCAAATCGTCCGCTCAAGCGTGCGGCGACATCGGCCAGTTTTTTCTCCCAGTCCTGCGCAGAGTCTTGCCCTGTGCCGTTGGCGAGATATGGCGTTGGGTCATAAAAGTCGGCAGAGCGCTCCTCGATGAATTCGCCGAATTCGCCCGGACTTTTCCACTCGCCAGAGAATTCCGTCCATGCGTTCCATTCTTCTGAATGCGGGAATTTGTAGACGCCACGATGGTCGCAGTGGTTGGCGAGGGGGTCGCGGCCATCATAGGTGGCTTCCCCTTCGCCGTGGTAGTTGGTGATGCATGTCAGGGAGGGCAGGTTTGCATCGCAGAACAGCACCGAGTTGCTTCCTTTAAATCGGTTGGCCCATTCGATCAGGCTGTCGATTTCGTGCAGGTGGTCGGTGCCGCTGCGGCGTGCGGGTTGGAATTTGTCCAGAGTGCTAGATATTTTATCGGTAATGTCTGTCACAACTTGATTTTTGTGATGTGAGAGAAGGGTCGGGGTCTCACATTTGGGTTCGCCTATGAAGATCGCTTCGGCGTGGGTGTGTTCCTCCACGATCTTCGCGACGGTTTCCGCAATGTTTTCTTTCGTGAATTCCATGATTGTGGCTCCTTCTTCGTTTGGTGATTAGCTGGTGGTGCGGATCTCGGGGTCTTCGCTTACGGTGCGCAGCTCCATCCGCATTTGGCGTGGGTTTGTTGGGGTGATCCCGCCTTCCTGTGTGGTCCATGCAACGCCTTTGGCTTTCGGGGCGTCTGGCGTTTTTGTCTTGATCTCGCCGACGAGTTCGAGCGTTCCCTGCTCGTCCAGGGTCATGTCGATCTTGAGGGTGAGGGAGCCTTTGGCCTTTTTCATGTAGGCGTTGCGGTGGTCCTGAAGGTCCGCGATCAGCTCTTTCTGTGTGGCGAGGACTTCGCCCAAAAAGTCTCCGTTGTTCATCAGCGATAGGAGCTGATCGAGGCTTGAAAGTTTCGGGTCTGTGACGGGCATGGCGTTCTCCTTAGCGTTGGTTGGGGATTTTTCCTGTCCATGCGTCGAAGTCGGTGCGCATGGCTTGGAAGCGG
The DNA here is from genome assembly GCF_048266405.1 of Celeribacter sp. Classification (GTDB taxonomy): domain Bacteria; phylum Pseudomonadota; class Alphaproteobacteria; order Rhodobacterales; family Rhodobacteraceae; genus Celeribacter. The sequence goes on along the minus strand of NZ_JBLWZO010000001.1, from coordinate 102,381 downwards.
GTTTGTGCGACTGCATCGGTGGCGAGTTCGCGGCGGCTTTTGATCTGGCAGACCGTGCGCAGGTATTCTGCTGCGGCGCTTGTCGTGAGGGACTGGTCGGGCAGTCCTGAGCGGATCGCGGCAAATCTCTGAAAGCGCGGATCGTTGCAGATGATCCCTGCCTGTTGAGGCACGGGCAGCGTGTCGAAGGGTTGTTTGCTCATGATTGAACCCCTGTGACTGCCTTCTCATATGCGATGAGAGCCTTGGCGGCGTTTTCTGGGTGAACTTTCAGTACAGGAAGTATGATTCTGCCATATGACGGGCTAAGCCAATCCTCTTTTGAAGGCCGCACGATGTTAAAGGACCAATGGCATGGATTAACAAAGTCAACCCATGGTGTGATCGTTCCGCCGTGTTTTGCATAACAAAACTTAACCTCATCAAGCCAATTCTCAGCTAGGTCTTTGTGGGATATTTCTCTGTCATCAAATTGACTCTTTGCTAGTTCATAGGCGGTCATTTTTCATCTCCTGATCTTCTGGTTGCGGGTCTCTTGAACTGCTTGCTCGACCTTTGCGATTGCCATGAGTGTTGGCTTCACTTCGTCGGGTGCCGCGTCGTAGTTCCTGCCGTGGCGGTTGTTCAGGTCGGTCATGCTGTTTTTCATGTGGGGTCTCCTTGGTTCTGTTTGGCGATTTACCGCAGCAGTCCTTCGCGGCGTCCACAGCGGCGGCATACGCGCTCTGGCATGCGGCGGCTGTCGCGCCAGTCGTGGCGACCGAAGCGGCACAGGAGGCGGCGAAAAACGCGTCTCATGCCGATGCCTCTGTGCGGATGGCGCGGCGGGTCTGTTGAATCCAGTTGCTGATTGCTTCCTCTTCGGTCATGCCGAATGCCGACACGCCGTGAAGGGAAATCTCGACCAGGTGCGACCCCTTCCAGGTCTCATTGTCAGGGGTGGTGTAGGTTCCGCCTGTTTCGATTACCTCGTTGAAGAAGGCGTCCGGTTGGTCGTTTGCGTCGAGCTGGATCACGCGGTCATAGAAGCGGGCTCGGCGGTTTTCGATGTTAGAGAGCATGTTCGCCTCCGTTTGGTGTCTGATTAGGTCAATCGGATGAAATTTGATCATCGAGGCGGGCATTGATGTGCGCGGCGATGTGATCGGTCATGGCGGCGTAGCTCACTGCGCCGATCGCGAGGCCTGCGGCGATTGCAAAGATGACGGCGATGACGTCGCTGCGCTCGATGGCGATGGCCATGTGGTCGCGGTCGTGGGTGATCATTGCGCGACCTCCGACTGCAGGCGCAGGCCGAAGGCTTGGCGCAGTTTGTCGCCATCGAGGCGTGTGCCGTTCGCTTCCATGATTGTGCGCCACGCAACAGCAACACGCCCGCGCGGTTGCTCGGTGCCGTTTTGAACAATGATTTTGGCGTGATCGATGTTGAGTGGATCAAGGCCAAAGATCAGGGGCGCGTCGGGTCCGAGGCGCGTGTGAGTGCGGTGTGTTTGCATGGTAGCCTCCATTTCTCTTGGAGGCTTTGTCCGCTATTTGCGACTCTTAGTCAACACAAAATGCCGCCATTTGCGAACAGACGGGATTGCGTTGGTCATATCCTTGGGGCAGGATTGGAGCTGGGGTGCAACGTTATGCCTAGTAAAAAAGGGAGGGTTTTAGTGGAAGATTTAAAGCAAGAGGCCGAAATTGTGGCGTGTCTCTCTGCCATGAGTGGGGCAGACCTCGTGCGTGTTTTGGTGTTTAGTCGCGATCTGCAAGTGACCGTGCGAGGTTCAATACAAGGGCGCGATTCTCGGGGCTCATCGCGCGAAAAGTCTCAATAATCTCTTTAAATTCTGGTGATTCGTCGGTGTTTTCTATTAGATCGGCGGGTCGCACACTTAGCGCTCTGGCGATAGTTTCGAGCCTGCGGGCGTTGATCGTCTTTTTGCCGTTTTCAATTTCATTCAAATAGCTGCGCGAAAGGCCCGCTTTGTCAGCGAGGGCTTGCACAGACAATCCTGCGGCGGTCCGGAGTTCTTTAATGCGTAGTTTCATGTCGCTGATACTACCTCAAAGGACTTTCTGCCGCTGACGCAAATAGCGGATAAATCGGGCTTGCCTTTTTGTTCGCTATTTGCGACAAAGCAAAGCATGGAGCATTTGAAGGAATATTTGGCCCGCGAAAAAATCGGGCAATCCGAGTTCGCCGTAAGGGTGGAGATTTCGCGTGGTGCGCTGTGTGACATTCTGTCTGGGCGGCGTGATCCAAGTTTTGAGGTTGCTATGAGGATCGAGATGGAGACGGGTGGCGCAGTTCGATTGGAGGGCTGGCGGCGTTTTGAGGTGTTGCGCGAGCGCAAGACTTTCGACGGTGGGGAGATGGGGGCGGTATGATGCATGCTATCTGTCTTTCTCATCGTTCTGATGTCCTTTCGCCCCAGTTGCACCATCGGGCAAGTGCGGACGTTTGTCATGTGAACTCGTTAGGGAGATTTTAACATGCGGGGCGTTCGGGCAGGTTCAATCCAGAGTGCGGTGCGCGATGCGATGACGGCGGCAGGCGGGCTTGAGTGTACGTCGATCGATCTCGGCGTGTCTGTGGCCACATTGTCATATGGAACGTCTGTTGATGAGGCGCGTCCTGGCGGGTTGGGGGTGAATTATCTCGATCGGCTCGGGCGGATGCATTGCGCCGCGGCTTTGCCATTGGCGCAGCACTTCGCGATGCTTGCGGGTGGGGTTTATCAGCCACTGCAAATTTCTGGCGATACTGCAACCGACATTCACACAGTAACGCGTGAGTTCTCGGACGTATTGGCGAGCCATGCGGAGGCGCACTCGTCGGCATCGGATAACCCTGACGACTATACCGTTCAAGAGGCCAGCGCGATGATCAAAGAGGTCGATGAGCTGATCGCGGCGGCTGCGCGTCTAAAGGCGGCGCTGTTGCCAAAGGCGGGTGCGTGATGTTGATCCGCTCCCAAATGACACAAGTTCCATCAATCGTTTTTGGCGTGGCGGTTGGTGGTTGCGCGGGCGAGGCCTTCTCCTCCCGTCTCGCTCGCGCGGATTGTTTTACCGTTTCGAGGTTGTCGACGGAGATGGCGGGTTGTGCATCTGTGCGCCCGTCATTCGTCGCAAGATGTTTGCGCCGCGTTCGTGATGCGTGGGCGCATGGCGTTGCTTTCTGCTCGGGTGGCGTCAGCACTGGTCGGGGGTGCTTAGGCGTCTCCGGCCATTTTTTTGAAAAGCGGCGGGCGGCGCTTGGGTTGCGCTCGTGTGGAGTCCCTATGGAGGCGTGGGGATGCCCGTCTGTGAGCGCCTCCGAGCATTCTTCGGGGTGCCTTGCATGAGCACTCATTCTGTCAAAGCCAAGGCGCGGCATCCCGATCCGTCTGATTTCGACCGCGAGTTGTTTGAGGTCGCGCATATCACGTTCGAGGTGGTTGATCATCCCGAGTATGGCCAGACCTTTGCCTTGATCGCGGGTCATGCGCTTCACGCCAAAGATCGGCGCCCATTGTTTTCGGGTCATGTCGAGCAGGGCATGGGGACGCAGCTGCGTCGTTTGGCGCATCGCATCGATGAACTTGAAGCAAAGCAAAGAGGGCGTTGATGGTCGTTGTTCGGGATGTTCCGCGAGACAAAGATTTGCGGCTTTTGGAGATGCTTGCGCGGCGTCGGGCGGGTGAGAGCCTTGTCTCGATCGCGCGCGACATGGGGCTTCATAGCGGCAATGTTTCGGCGCAGACCTGCAAAATCCGTGATGCAGATCAGGCGCATGATCCTGATGATTTTGACCAGGAGGGCTACTGGTGAGCGTTATGATCGGACTTTTGGACGGCACGATTGATTGGGACTTGTTGGCAGAGTCCTATGGCGGTCCTGGCGGATTGCTTAACGTCGATGTGTCTGCGGATGATGTTGCTCGTGAGCTCAGTGGCCGTCTTGTCTATCTCGCGACGCCATACACGAAGCAGGTGCGAGATGCGGAGACCGGGAAGTTCGTGCTGTGGATGGGTGAGGGCATGGCGCAAGAGGCTGCCCGATGGTCGGCAATTCTTGCGGCGAGCGGGATCACGGCGATCTCGCCGATTGTGGCTGCGCAGGCCATTATCGAGACCGATGCGAGTGGCGGCATAGATCCTTTCGATCACAAATTCTGGACTGATTGGTGTTGGCCGCTTTTGACGCGATCGCAAGCTGTTGTTGTCCCTCCCATCGTCGGGTGGGAACGCAGTTCCGGCGTGTTCTGTGAGGCGGCTCATGCATTGCGGGCGGTGAAGCGCGTGATGGTTATCAAGGATGATATGAAGCGGAGGCGTTGTCGTGGCTGATCGGTGTAAATATCGGAACATTACCATTCGCGGTGTCGTCTACGCGACCGCCCGCGAGGCATCGGAGGCGCTTGGCGTCGGGCCGAAGGCGATCCGTATGGCCATCGCGCGAGGCACTTTGGAGACCGTTGGTCTGCCAAAAGCGAAGCCTGTCACTATTCAGGGCAAACGCTATGAGAGTATTGCGGCTGCGGCGCGGGCCTTTGGCGTGACGGATGCCGCGGTGCGTATAGCGATCAAAAAGGGCACTGAGCATCGGCTTGGAACTGGTGCTGTTGGTTGGGAGCCAAACCCGATCCGCATTCGCGGTGTGGTCTATGCGTCCGCTGCCGAGGCGGCTGAGGCTCTTGGGGTGAAGCGATCCACGATTTATGCGGCGCGCGAACGTGGGACGCTTGATCGTGTTGGGTTGGGGCTTCGCAGGCCTTTCCTGTTGCGGTCTCAGCCCGTGGTGATCGGTGGTCTTTCGTTTGAGAGTAAGGCTGCTGCCTCACGCGCGATAGGGCGGCATGACGCCTATGTCGCGCGGGTGATGCGCATGGGTTCAGCTGCCGAGCGCGAGCGCATGATCGCGGCCTTTATGGCGCTGAAAGCCAAGAAGGACAGTGCTGCCATGAGACGGAGGGATCGCTGTGCGTGAGGGAAGCATTACACGCGATGTTGGTGCAGGCCTGACGGCAAATGATGCCGAGTCTGTTTTCGTTTGCGACGATGACTTTGTGACGCCAGAGCGCTGTGAGGCGCTTTGGCTTCACGTCTTGCGCGAGGGGGTCAACAGCTTGCTAGGGCGGTCGTGGCGTCTTGATGCTGCGGGTCGGGCAGAGGCTGAGGCGTGGTTTGCCTCATCTGAATTTGATGTGGTTTGCCAGTTCGCAGCCGTTGACCCTGAGCGGGCGCGGGCGGCTGTCAAGGAATTGAGAGAACAAGGCGTAAAGCGTCTTTCGGAGGTAAGGTGATGGCTGAGTTACAAATTGTGTCATCCGAGGGTGGTGCGGGCGATCTGCCCGAGTACCCGTTCGGTGTCGAGGATCGGCTGGACAGTCACTTCTTTGTGCCTTGGGAGCGGCGGCGCTGGCTCAATTCAGGAATGCGGCTGCGCGGCACGGCGGAGTGTCGGGCGTTGTATCTCGATCTGATCTGGATCAGCTATGATCAGTCGCCAGTCGGAACTTTGCCCGATGATACTGCGATGTTGGCCAAGCTGTTGATGGTCGATCATGAGCACTTCTGTGGTCTGATCCGTCTTGACTTCGGGCCTTTGCACAACTGGAACCGCTGCGCCACCAAGGACGGAGAGGTGCGTCTCTTTCATCCGATGGTGTTGCGCACGCTCACCGAGGCATTGGCGCGGCGCGAGGATCATCGGGCAAGGTCAGAGGCGGCATCGATGCAGAAGCGGTTGCAGCGGCTTCGGATCATGTTGGCCAACTACAACAAAGAACTCGCCGAGAATGACGCGGCTGTGTCGTGGATCGATGAGTGGTTGCAGCGTCAGGGTATCGCGAAGCGCACGGCCTATCAGGTCGAGCGGGCGCTCGGGGCGTGGTCGAACCACATGTTCGATCTTGGGCAAAAGGGGCGTCACTCATGAGTTTCTTACGGAAGTGTCCACAAACTGTCCGAAAGACAGATTGGACTGTCCTGAAGTGTCCTCCACGACAGAGACAGAGACAAAGAAATTGAAAAGAAAAACACAGTGACTGGTCGCGCCACATAGCGGTCGAATTGTGGATAAGTGTGGAATTGCTGAGAAAGGGTAGGGGCGATGAGTGATGAGCCATTGATGGGTCGGGCCCGTGTTCGGGCGTTGTTGATTGATCCTTTAGAAGAGGGCGGAATGCGCAAGGGGCCGCGTGTGTCTGTTGGTGATCATAAGGATGCGATGACCAAACTGGCTGACCGCGTTGGATATATGAGCGATGCGGGTTTGCGAGGGCTTGGCGAGTATTTGATCAAGTTCGCGGGTGAGCGTCAGGTCTGGCCTGCCATGAATGTGATCTTGGCGCAGGCGTGGGGGATGGAGATGCCGCCGAGCAAAGAGAGTGATTATGTGCAAAGCGTGTTGTCCTCGCGTCTTGGTGAGGAGGCGCTCAGGGGTGGGTGGCACGCGGAGTTGCTCACGGACATGCGTAAAAAGCGGCCTGTTCCAACTGGTGTCTACGCGAAGAAATTGCTTGCGGAGCGTGCGCAGGGAAATCGGGATAGGGCGGCGGTTTATGCTGACCGGATCAAGCGTGGTGTCGGGACTGATGAGGCTCGGGCATTCGTTGATGGTTATGCGGCGATGAAGGCCGAGGCGGCGGCGATCATCGAATTGGGGATCAAGAAGAGGGCAGAGGCATGAAAATAGATCGGTTGGACCAGATATTGGCGGGCGCAAAGTTGAGCGAGGCTGAGAGGATCGAGCGGGTAAAGAGGGCGGGTGACTTCCCGGAAGGGTGTGGTCCTGCTCCGGTAGTTGCTCCTGCACGTGGGGCGTTGCGGCTGAGTTCCATGAAGGCTGTTTATCCGAAGGGCGAAGGCGAGTTTGAAGTGAAGGACGCGGGCTTTCAGGGTCGGCGGACCGCGATGATTGCTGACGTGTTTGATCTCATGGCTGCGCGCGGTCGTCAGCGGTTCACGCCTTCGCAGATTTCCGTGGCGCGGTACTACAAGTTCTTAGTTGAGCGCCACGCTGCGGGAGGGATGCGTTGTGCGTCATTGGAGGCGCTGCCTTCTGGTGGCGGTGTTGGTGGGGTCGAATGGATCGATGCCTATGTCGATGAGGGTCGGAAGATCAAGGCAATGCATCGGCGCATTGGGTCGGGTGTGGTTGTTGTTCCAGGTTGCGATCGGGTGGCGATCCGTGAGGACTGGCTTGTTCATCAGGTTTGCATCGGCGGGCTGTCGTTGTCTCGTGTCCTGTCAGAGCGTGGTGTTGCGTTGAAAGGTCGGGCGTTGAGCAAGGCTGTTGATGAGTTGGCGCGGGCGCTTGGCGACTGTTTGGACCGGATGGGTTGCACGATTGGGGTTAATCGCATTCTGTCTACCAAGGGCTAGGTCGGGACAAAGATAAAAAAATCGCGGCTGATGTTTGACAGATCGCGGAACCTGACCTTATGACTATATCCATCATCAAGAATAGCGCCCACCGGAAACGGTCGGGCGTTTTTCTTTTGGTTCAACGTTTGGGGGCAACTATGGCGCGGCGATTGATCTGTGTGGTTGCTGGCTGTGAAGACTTGGCAGAGCAGGGCGGCAATCGTTGTTCTGCTCATGCCGAGGCCCATGCACGCAAGGTTGCCGAGAGCAAGGCGCGGGTTCGTCGTAGTGATGAGGCGGTGAAGTGGCACAAGCTTTACAGTGATCCGAGATGGGATCGGTTGCGTCGAGCGTTCCTCGCTTCTCATCCGCTCTGTGCTGATTGCGCTGAACTTGGCGCGATCGTTGAGGCGACTGAGGTTGACCACATCGAGCGGCACATGGGTGATCTGCGTAAGTTTCTGGATCGAAACAATCTGCAAGGTCTGTGCAAGCGGTGCCACAGCCGCAAGACAGCGAAGGAAGTTTTTCACGGAGCCAAATAGGGGGGGTATCCCGAAAATCAGGGTCGGCAACACCGGACCGGAGAGGGGACAACACTTTTTGTGGCTCTGTAATTGAGGAAAAAAGCCCACTGATCAGGAGGGTAAGAAGAGCAAGGGGATTGGAATGAAGGGGCCTAAGCCAAAGCCAAACAACGTCATCCCCATGAAGGGGGATGCGAAAAAGCCTGTGCCGGAACCTTTGGCCTTCTTGTCTGATGAGGGCAAGGAGGTCTGGAAGCGCCTCGCGCCTGAGATGGTGAAACTCGATCGGCTCAAGCCGCAGTATCATGATCTCTTTGCTGCCTATTGCGAGGCGGCGGCTGACCTGATGCGCTTCACAATCCAGTTGGTTGATGGTCGCTACAACTACACGTCTCAGACCCGAAACGGGGTTCAGGAAAAGAAAGCTGCAGCTTGGGGGCAGCGTCAGGAGGCTATTTCAAACTTGCGCCAGATCGGCGCCCTGTTCGGTATGTCTCCTGTGGATGAGCAGCGGCTGTCTGATGGTGGGCAGGGTAGCTTGCTTGACGAACTAACGCGGGCGGTGCGCGGTGAACCCGCTTGACCATCCGGTCACGCAATATGCCATTTCTGTTGTCGAGGGACGTGAGATCGCGGGTGAGTTGGTCAAACTCCAATGCGAGCGGCATTTGCGTGATTTAGAAACCGCAGAGGATCGGGGCTTGTTCTTCGATTGTGACGCGGCGAGCGCCATCGTGAACTTCGCAGGTATCCTGCAGCACACGGTCGGGCCAAAGGCGGGCGAGCCGCTCAAGCTAGAGCCTTGGCAGGTGTTCCGGCATGGCTCTGTCTTTGGTTGGAAACATCGCGACACTGGCCTGCGCCGGTTTCGCTCGACCTATCATCAGGTCGGAAAGAAGAACGGAAAGACCACGGACACCTCGGTGCCCTTGCTCTATTCGCAAATCCTCGACGGTGAGGCAGCGCCGCAAGCTTATATCGCCGCGACCACGCGCGATCAGGCGGGCATCCTCTTCAAAGAGGTAAAGCGGATCATCAAGCGCAATCGAGTGCTCCGGAGCCTGATGGTTCCAGGCGTGTCGGTGATCGAGACGCCAGAGGTGGACGGGCTTATTACCTGTCTGTCGCGCGACGGGAACAGTGCTGATGGTATCAACCCGAGCTTTGTTGCACGGGACGAAATGCACCGCTGGACGGATCGGGAGCTGGCCGAGACGATCACGCAATCGATGATTGCACGGTCTCAGCCGATCGATTGGGTGATCACGACTGCGGGCCATGATCGTCAGTCCCTTTGCGGTGAGCTGCGCGGGTATTCGGAAAGCGTTCTCACGGGGCAAGTCGAGGATGACAGGTTCTTCGGATACGTGGCCGAGCCGCCAAAAGATTGCGATCCAATGGACCCGCGATTCTGGAAAATGGGAAATCCGAACCTTGGTGTCTCAAAGCCAATGGAGGCCATGGAGGCGGCAGGTAAGCGGGCTCAGATCATTCAGGCTGAAATGCCGAACTTTCGCCGGTTCCACCTCAATATGTGGACCGAGGGCGCTCAAACTTGGATCGCCAGTGAGGTTTGGAACAGGGGGGATGCAGACAAGAGTTTCGACATCGATATGCTCTTTGGTCGCGAGGCTTGGGTCGGTCTCGATCTGTCGAACAAGGTCGACACAACGGCCATTGTGGTCGCGGTGCCTGTTGATGGTCTGATCCATCTGGTCTGCTACACCTTCCTGCCTGCGGGTCAGGATGGGTTCATTGCGCGGGCGCAAAAAGAAAAGCGCGAATATGTAGGGTGGCGCGATCAAGGGTGGCTCGAGGTTCACCATGGCGGCACCATCGATGAGGAACTGATCGAGGCGCGTCTTGATTGGATCAAAGCCAAGTTTGACGTGCAGGAAGTGGCTTATGACCCGTGGGGGATGAAATATCTCGCGGATCGGCTCGACAAGAAGGGATTCCCGTTGGTCGAGCATCGGCAGGGTTTCGCATCCATGTCCAACCCGATGAAACGGGTCGAGGAGCTGGTTGCCCAAAACCGCCTGCGACACGGCGGAAATCCGGTCCTGTCCTGGCAAGTTGGCAACGTTCACCGTGATGAAGATCCGGCTGAGAACATTAAGCCGAACAAGAAACGATCGACGGGCCGGATTGATGCGGCTGTCGCTGCGATCATGGCAATCGGGCGGGCCGAAGCTGGCCACCGAAAACGTAAAACGAGGGGGTTTGACTCGATATGAAACTGTTGTCCGGCTCCATGTTTGGTGAGCGGCGCGTGCAGGAGCGGGCAACGCCCATTCCTCCAGTGAAGCGATCGGCGTCAGGGGCGCAAGCTTCTGTGTCTGTGTCCAACCCTGTCTCTGCTTCGGTTTTCGAAGATTTGGGGTTTGGTAACTATAGTCGCAGCAATGTCGCTACATTGCCGCGAGTGTCTCCAGAATTGGCGCAGAAACATGCCACGGTAACGGCTGCTTGCGGTGTTATCGCAGGTGATCTCTCTAAGCTGCCTTTGCATGTCTATGAGCGCGGCAAAGATGGCAAAGAGCGCCGTGTGCGTGATCATCCGGCTGAGTATCTGCTCAATGTCGAGAGTTCCCCTGGGGTGCCTGCGAAGTTTTCTCGCTTCGGTCTGACCTATTCTTTCTGTCTGCGCGGTCGCGGGTTCTCATATGCGCCGCGTGATGCAGGCGGCGATCTGGAGCTGATCGAGGCAATCCGTCCTGATCGCATGATGGTTTTGCGGTCAGGACGTGCGCGGTTCTATGAATTCGAGGATGGTGCAGGCGTTCTTCGTCGTGTGTCCGGACGCGTTGTAGCTCATTTGCGCTACATGGCGGAGGATGGCTGGACTTCACGCTCTCCGATAGAGGTCGCAGCCGAGAGCCTCGGTATAGCATTGGCGGGACAAGAGGCTGCGGCGCGTCAGGCCAGTGGTGACAGCTTCAAACAGGTCGCGAAGATTTCCGCATTTGATGCGGATGATGAAGCATACGAGCGCGCCCGTTCGCGGCTCAAGGATCACATGCGGCGGGATCGGGATAGTGGTGTTCTGATCGTCGGGTCTGAGGATGATTTTAAAACGCTTGGTGTGTCGGCGGCAGATTTGCAGTTGCTCGAAAGCCGCAAATTTGATCGCGAGCAGATCATTGCGCTCTATCGGGTTCCCCCGTCGAAGGTGCAGATGCTGGAACATGGCGTAAAGGCCAATGGGGAGCAGCAGGCGATCGACTATAAGACCGACTGCCTGACCCACTGGGGAAGCTTCATTGAGAGTGGGCTGACCTTAGGCCTGTTGAGTGAGGGGGAGCGGCGGAGAGGTCTGTTCTTCCGTCACAACTATGATGCGCTTTTGGCGGCAACCACGAAGGAGCGCTATGACGCGCTGACCAAAGCTGTGGGTGGTCCGTTTATGACCTGGAAGGAAGCGCGCCGGATTGAGGGGATGGAGGATTTGCCAGAGGGGCAAAGCCCGTACCCGCCGTCGAACATGACGCGCGATGATGACAGCAAGAAGGAAGGTGACGAATGACGCGAACTGTTGAACAGGTGATAGCGGGCGGGGGGCTGTTGGCGCTCGATCGTGCGTTGTCGTTGGACCACATCGCGCGGGAGTGGCCAGATGTCGCCGCAGATCAGGCGCAGGGGCGCGGCGAAAAGATTGCAGCCAAGCCTGAGCGGTTCCATGTTGAACGGGGTGTTGCGGTCGTGCCTATCCAGGGCGTTCTGACCGCAAACTCAGTGATCCTCGAAAAATATTACGGGTGGACCACATATCGAGGTCTTGAAGAGACCTGCGAGACGCTACTTGCGGATGATAGTGTTCAAACGGTGATCCTGTCGGTGAACAGTGGTGGCGGTATGGTTGTGGGTCTCAAGAGTGCAGCAAATGCGTTGGCCCGTTTGGCAAAGGCCAAGCCGGTTCATGCATTGGTCGACACTGTGGGCGCATCTGCCGCTTATTGGCTGACGTCGCAGGCGGGTGAGATTTCTATGACTGCCGGTGCTGTTGTTGGCTCCATCGGTGTCGGAGTTTCTGTAGGGGCTTATGCGCAGCCAAGCGGTTCTGGTGTGCAGTGGTATGAGTTCACCTCGACGCATGCTCGCGCCAAATGGCCAGACCCGAGCACTGATGAGGGGCGCGCGGAAATCCAGCGCGACCTCGATGCCACCGAGACGGAATTCCATGACGCGGTTGCTTCGGCGCGAGGGATCGATCGTGACGATCTGTCCGCGCGGCTCTCTGTGACGGATGACCCGCGCGATGGCGGGGCCGTATTTGGTCCTGCGGAGGCTATGGACCGCGGTTTGGCGGATCGTATGGAGACCCGTGCCGAATTTTTCGCACGCTTGGTCGGTGAGGCGATGCCTTCGCCAAAGTCGAAATCTCGTGCCAGCATGGCGCGAGCTCGCGCGGCTCAGGCCGCTGCGAAAACCTGACCACGGACTGACGCGCGGTCTTTCTGCCCTGCCTTTCGGCGGGGTTTTTTATTGCCGCCTCGGCGGTGTGACAATCCTAAGAAAAGGGGAAATTCGATGGCTAAAAACATCGACGATCTGCGCCGCGACCGCAAAGCGGCAGCGGACAAAATGACAGAGCTTGCCGATCAGCTCGCGGCTCTGGAAGGCGCTGATGCGCCAGATGAGGATGCGCTGTCTGCAGCTCAGGCTGAATTCGACGCGGCGCAGGCTGCATTCGACAAGGCGAACAAGTCGGTTGGCCGCGCCGAGGCAGCCGAGGCTGCGCAAGCTGCTGCTGCGGGGGTTGGTGATGAGGGTGGCTCATCGTCATCTGTCCCTGCGCAGCCGGTCGATCCTGAGCACAAAGGGGCGGAAGTTGCGCTCATGGTGCATGCGCTCGCCGCGACTGGTGGTGACAAGGATAAGGCCGTGACGCGTCTCGAAAACACTGGCTACGGTGCTGTTGCGGCGACGTTGGTGGGTGCAGATGAAAACTCTGGCGGGGTGCTCATCCCTCGTGCGCAGGTTTCTAAGGTAATCCCGATGCTGCGCGCCAAGACGGTCCTCGACAAGTGCGGTGCGCGTTCTGTTCCTGTGTCTGCGGGTGAGATGCGCAATGCGAAGCAGACTGGCCGTGCAACTGCAGCTTACACGGACGAAGTGGGCGAGGCTGCTGAAAGCAATCCAACCTATGAGCCAGTCTCCGAAACGCTCAAGGATCTCAAGGCGCTGGTTCCTGTTTCGAACCGCCTGATCGAGCGTTCTGACATCGCTGTCGCTATGATGGTGCTTGATGACATGCTGTCTGCCATGGCGCTCAAGCGCGACATTGCCGGTTTGCGCTATGACGGGACTGGCAATCTGCCGAAAGGTGTCCGCTACTGGATTCCTGGCGCCAACTGGATGAGCGCGGTGGATAACTCATCTGTGGCGGCAATTGACATTGCACTGCGTAAGCTGGTGGACAAGGTCGAGGATGCGGACGTGCCGATGCTCAAGCCCGGATGGGTGATGCGTTCCAGCGCCAAGAACTTCCTCGCTTCTCTCAAGGATAACTACGGCCAGCCGTATTATCCCGAGATTGACGCGAAAGGCATGCTGAAAGGCTATCCGATCTACACCACATCGCAGGTTCCTAAAGATCTCGGCGTTGGCGGTGATGAAACCGAGATTACCTTTGGCGACTGGGCCGAGCTGATGATCGGTGAAGAGGATCGCATCCAGATCGCGCAATCGCGCGAAGCTGCTTATCGCGATACGAATGGCGAAATGCAGTCCGCATTCCAGCAAGGGAAAACCTTGCTTCTCGCTGTGACGGCGAACGATTTCGCGCCGGATCACGAAGAGGCCTTCGCGGGCTTCAATGCGCAAGGTTGGACTTTGGTCTGATCGCATCAGTGCTGATGCCTGACAGGCGCGCGGCGTGATGGTCGCGCGTCTCTTTCAAACATGAGGGTATGGATATGAAAAAAGTTCCTGTCGAGTTCCTGCGGGTGCGGGGTTCGTTTGTAAAAGGCAACCGCGCGGCGTTTTCCGAGACTAAGGTTGCTGATCTGGAAAAAGCGGGCGTTGTGCGTCGTCTGACTGATGACGAAGTGGCAAAGGCGCGGGCTGAGTCTGTGAAGGCTGTGGTTCAAGATGCAGATGCCGACATCAAGGTGCGCCTGGCCGAGGTCGAGGGCAAACTTGCTGCGGCGTTGGACGCGGAGGCAAAAGCTTTGAGCCAGGTTGATGCGCTGACGCGTGAGCGTGACGATGCTCTGGCCGAGCTCAAAAAGGCCAAAGGTGTGATCGATGCGCAGGATGATCAGGAGAGCGAAGAAAAGGCGTCGAAGTCTAAATCGTCTTCTTCTGACGCAGGTGCGCCGCCCAAGCAAGGTGGCGGAAACAAGTAAAGGGGCAGTTTCATGCGGGTGATTGGCGGCGGGGTGCCGGAAGCTGTGTCGGTTAGCGATTTCAAGCGTGCGACGCATTTCTCTGGCGGGGATCAAGACGACGATCTGTCTCTCGCCGCCTATCTTGCGGCGGCGCAGGAGGTTGTTGAAACCGCGAGCAGGCGGCCCATTGGTGCGCGCTCGGTTCGCTTCGAGGTTCCTCTACATATTGAGGGGGCACAAGCTCTGCGTTGGTGGTTTCCGATCGCGCCAGTTGAGGCTCTGACGAAGGTTCAGGGATTGGTTGGCGGGGTGTGGCAGGACTTGGATTTGTCTTCGGCGCGTCTTGAGTTCGGCTATGATGAGCCACAATTCGTCATGCCTTCGGGTTTTCTGACTGCGGGCGAAACGGCGTTGGCCGTGGAGGCGACTGTGGGGGCCGATGGAGATGCGCGCACGGCGGCTTTGAAGCAGGCGGTTATTTTGATCGCGAAAAGCTGGTTCGAGGCGGGTATCGCGGTGGATGAGTTTTCCGAAGCAAAGATGAGTTTCGGTGCGAGGGCTTTGATCCGTCAGGCGCGATACAAGCGTCCGTGTGTTTGGAGGGGTGCGTGATATGGCGACGGGTTCGTTTGATAAGCGCATCTTATTCCTGCGCTCCATAGAGGTGGATGACGGCTATCAAGTGACGGAAAAATTTGAAGCCCACGGTTCGCCTATTTGGGCTCAAAAGACGGATGCGTCAGATAGTGAGAAGCGTCAGGCGGCGCAGCTTGAGGCGAGTGTAACCTCTCGCTTTGTGGTGCGTTGGTCGACCTTCACTCGGGGTATTACACCTATGGATCGTCTCACCTGTGATGGTGTTGAATATCGGATCACGGGTGTCAAAGAGGCTGAGGGTCGGCGGCGGTGGCTTGAAATCACAGCGGACGCGAGGATTGATCAATGAAGGTCAAAGTCGAGGGTCTTTCTGACATTGAAAAAGCCTTGTCGCAGATTGAAAAGGCGGCGACCAGAAAGGCATCGATGCGCCGTGCTCTCAAAAAGGCCGGGCAGCCGATGGCGGATAAGATGCGGGTTCTTGCTCCAAGAGGAGAGACCGCAACGGACGATCTCGCGGACTCGGTGATCATTGGTACGAAGTTGAGTAATCGCCAAAAGGCGCAGCATAAAAAGATGTTCAAGGATGATCGGGCTGCGGTCGAAATGTTCGTTGGTCCTGGTCCTGATCCTGCGGCATGGAACCAAGAGTTTGGCAACGTGAACCACGGGGCGCAGCCGTTCGCACGGCCTGCGTGGGATGCTGAAGCAATGCCGACGCTTGAGCGTCTGAGCGATGAAATGTGGGCGGATATTAAGGCTACAGCAGAACGCCAAGCGCGCAAGAACGCGAAGGGGTATCAGAATGGAGCATGAGTTTCGCGCCTTGCTCACAGGCTCCGCGTCGATCTCGGCGCTCCTGTCGGCATCGCAAATCAACTGGATTAAGCACCCGCAAGGGCGGCCATATCCAGCGATCGTGTTGTCTGTTGTTGGTAATGCTGACGGCCTGACGCAGCAGGGGCCAGACGGCCTTTGGCGAGGGCGTGTGCAAGTGGATTGCTATGCGCGGGACTATCTCGGCGCAGTGCAGCTCAAGGACGCTGTGGTTGGTGTTTTGAGTGGGTATCGTGGAGGGGGCTTTCAGCTCATCTCATTAGACAGCCAGCGTGATGGCGACGAAACGGGCGGGGTTGATGATCTCGCCCGTTTTTCTTTGGATTTCCTGACAAATTGGAGTGAAGCAAATGGTTGAGGCAGTCTCTCAAGCAACGGTGTCCTATCAGGACGAACTGTGGATCGGTCGCACCGTATCCGAAATCGAAACATTTACGCAGGTTCTTGGTGTTGAAGAAGTGTCGATGCCGGAAAACGTGCCGGACGATGTGGACGTGACGCATCAGCAATCGCCGGGTCGCACGAAAGAGACGATTCCCGGAATGTTGCCCTCTGCGGACTACTCGCAAGACTTGCAATTCTGGCCCAATGATGCTGGGCAGACAATCATCGATGAGCTTGCGGCTCTGACAGAGGCGGGCACTCCTGAGTATGTGTCTCTCGTCTTCGTGGTTGGCAGCAAGCAGCGCGTCTATCGTGGTTACGTGAACAGTTACACGCCAACTGGAACTGTCGGCGACAAGCGTATGGCGTCTATGTCTGCTAAGATTTTCAACCGCCTTGAGGCGGTCACTCTACCTTCGGGGGAATAAGATATGGCGAACGGCTTTAAGGGTGAGATTTCGCTGAAATATGAGGGAGAGGACTACACGATGGTCCTCGACTTCAACGCGCTGTGCGACTTCGAGGGCGAGACGGGCAAGAATGCCCTGACTGCTTTGGATGGTATGGAGAGCGGCAACGTTTCGGCGTCTGACCTGCGTGCGCTGATGTGGGCTGGCTTGCGCCAGAATCACCCCGACATGACACTTGCGCTAGCAGGGTCGATCCTGAGTGAAAATGCAGACGCTATCCAGCGTGCATCCGAGGCTGCGAATAAGCCTGCGGGAAAGCGCAAGGCCCCGGCGAAAAAGGCCCCCAAGTAACGATTGAGGGCCTTCTGGTCGACTATGTGGCGGCGGGGTTTGATCCGTCCGGTTTCTGGACCCTTACCCCCCGCCTGTATCTCGCTCACATGGAGGGCGCGGCGAAGCGCCTAGCGCGTGAGCGTGAACTTGTATGGTTCGGGGCTATGCTTCCACATCTGAAAGAGCCTGTGACGCTCGAAAAGTTCGTCGGCATGAAGCCCGACAATCGCGAACGTGTTCGGCGCTTTCACCAGGCGTGGGACAAGATCGACCGTGCGCTCCAGAGAAAGGGTTAAATGTCCAATTTCACGCCGTAGTGGCCTTGGTCTTGGCTGTCTCTTAGCCAGCCGCCAACGATAATGGCTGAGGCGATAACGGGTGATCGTGATTTACCTTTTGCCTTCAGGTCAGCATTCCAGCTTTTTGCATCGGCGCGTGAGAGATACCCAACTTTTTTCCGATCAATGAAAACAGCAACCGCATTCTTGTCGTGCTTGTTTAGGGGTTCTGGAATGATCACAGCTTGGCACTTGTGTCGCGCGCCATCTTCGGTTCGTGGCCCTGCAATTGCATGTAACGCTTTTTGGTAATTGGACTCCCCAACGATATCGAATTCGTACTTTCCGTTCCCGTCGATATATAATGGTGGGTCTTGCTTGCTAAACAGCCATGAAAATATGCCCATGAATCCCTCCTTTAAATGAGGGGATCATCTGAAAGTTAGGTGGTTAGAGTCTACCCTGAACATTTGAGAACATTGCGTCAGGGTTGGTCGTCAGCGTCTAAGAGCGTTTTTAAATCTGAGGAAATTGAAATGGCTTCATCTTCTGTGATCGGCGCACTGCGCGTCAACCTTGGTCTTGATTCTGCGCAGTTTTCCAAGGGTGTGAAAAGCGCCCGCTCGGATATGACTGCCTTTTCCAGCAAGATCGTTAAGGTAGCGGCGGGTCTCGCCACGACATTTGCAGCGTCTATGTCGGCAATGGGTGTGGGTGCGATTAATGCTGCGGCTGATGTCAAACAGCTTTCGCAGATGGCAAATACGCTGCCCGCTCAATTCCAAGGGTGGTCGGCGGGCGCGAGGTCTGTCGGTATTGAGCAGGGAAAGCTCGCTGATATCCTTAAGGATATGAGCGACCGCGTAGGTGACTTCACGCAGACGGGCGGCGGTCCTATGGCCGATTTCTTCGAGAACATTGCGCCCAAGGTCGGCATCACGGCAGAGGCATTTCGCGGACTGTCTGGCGCAGATGCTTTGCAGCTTTACGTTGATAGTCTCGAAAAGGCCAATCTGAGCCAGGCAGATATGACCTTCTACATGGAGGCCATTGCCTCTGACAGCACGGCATTGCTCCCGCTCCTGCAAAACGGCGGCGCGGCTATGGCGGAATATGCGCAACGAGCCAAGGATGTCGGCTATTCTATGAGCGATGAGATGCGGGCGGGCTTGGATGAAGGCAAGGTCGCGCTGCTCGACATGAATATGGCTGTGACAGGTATGCGCAACACACTAGGGGCTATGGCTGTCCCAGCCATTCAGGCGCTTGCCGCTGCTGTTACTTCGGTCGCGATTGTGTTCCACGAACATGCAGGCATTATCTCGGACGCTCTGCGCACGGTGGCGGGGACAGCCGCCGTTGTGGCGACTTTCTTCACTGCGAAATACGCGGTCGCGGTTGGCGCAACGGCTGTGCGGGCCATGGCGACGGCGGTTTCACAATCTGTCGCTCTTGAGATGGCTCTTGGGGCGCAATCTCGCGCTGCGGCGGTTGCGAGCCTTGCGGTGAAAGGTCTTGGCGTGGCTTGGCGGGCTATGTGGGCAGCGGCCACTATTGGTGTGAGCGTTGTTCTTGGCTACCTCCTCGGGCAGTTCTCAAAGCTGGTCACGGCTGCTGGCGGGTTTGGTGAGGCAATGGGTCTGCTCAAGGATGCCGCTGCGGAGGCTTTCGACCGGATCAAGTTGAAGGCCGCGATTATGAGCGCGAATATCGAGGCAGGATGGAAGGACATTCAATCCAGCGCATATTCCGCTATGGCGTCTATCGTGTCCGGCGGTGTCGAGTTTGCGAACCGATATGTCGGGATTTATCGCGGCGCGTTCGAGGCAATCAAGGCCGTGTGGAGTGCGCTTCCATCATCGATGGGTGATGTGGTCTATGGCGCGGCCAACATCACGGTCAAGGGTGTCGAGGCTATGGTCAAGAAGGCTGCGGGCCTGATCGACAGCCTGACGCAAGGGGCGGCTGATAGCTGGCTAGGCGAAAAGCTCGGCCTTAAGGGCACGGCGCTTGCGGATTCGATCAGCTTTGCGGGTGTGGATAATCCTTTTGCGGGTGAGGCTAAAGGCCTCGCGGAGCAGGCCAAGGCGGCTTTTTTAGAGGGGTTCCAGACAGACACGTTCAATCAGCCCGAGGGGCTTCTGTCATCGCTCACTGGCACATCTGACGAGTTGGCTGCGCAGGCTGACGCATACCGCGAGGCGGGCACCATGCTCGCTCGCGCGGCTGACCGCCCTATGACGGCGTGGAAAAAGCTCAAAGAGGTTGTCACTGGCTCGAAAGAAGAGATTGCAGAAATACCACCTGTGGCTGCGCCTGCTGCGGCGGCAATGGATCAGCTCGGAAGTGCGGGTGGAAAAGCGGCTGATGGCGTGAAAAAGGTCGAGACTGCTGCGGACAGCATGAAGGACACCGTTGGAGGTGCTTTCAAAGACCTGCTTACTGGCGTCAAGAGCTTTGGCGAGGCTGCTGCGTCCGTGCTGAACAAGGTCGCGGATATGCTGCTTGATAGCGCGTTTAATACTCTTTGGAGTGGCGGTAGCGGTGGCGGGGGTGGTCTTGGCGGCATCGTTGGTTCCATTCTTGGTGGACTCGGTATCGGAGCGAATGCCAACGGCACGAGCAACTGGCGCGGCGGCTTGACCTCGATCAACGAGCGCGGCGGTGAAATCGTAGACCTGCCAAGTGGCACTCGGATCATCCCGCATGACGTGTCCAACCGCATGGCTGACCGCATGGGTGGTGGCGTTAGCAGAACGCAGGTCGAGGTTGTGCCAAGCGATTATTTCGATGTTCACGTGAAAGAGATTTCCGACAAATCCGCATCTGACATGGGGAAAGCGGTTATCAAGTCAATCCCAGGCCAAATTGAGCAATACAGCAACTATCCGAGGAAGCGATCATGACCACATTTCCTTTGTCGTATCTCTCCGACGTTCTCAAGGTCACAACGCCAACCGCAACCCTGCGGCGCTATGATGAGGCATCTGGATCAGGTGATGGCCGTATGTGGAGCGCGGAGCTTTCCAAGCCTTTGTGGGCCTTCAATGTCCCGTTGCGCAAATATCTTTCGCAAGAGACTCGCTCGGTGAGGGCGAAGGTGGGGGCTTTGCAGGGGCAAAAGCACGATTTTCTTTTTGCCGATCCTGCCTACAAGGGGCCTGCTGCCGATGAGGGCGGGGCTGTTCTCGGTGCGAGCGCGGTCAAGGTTGGCTCCATTTCGTCAGATCGGACGCAGGTGTCTTTCTCTGGCCTGCCATCGGGTTACACGCTTTCAGCGGGGGATCGTTTCTCTGTCGCCTTCGGGTCCGGGCATTACTACCTCGGAGAGATCGCGGAGGATGCGGTCGCTGATGGCAATGGGGACACGGAGGCGGTGATGGTGGCGCCGTGGGTCTCGCTCGGGGTGGAAGTCGGGGATGATGTCGAGCTTGTCGCGCCTGTTTTGAAAGTCATCGTGGAGAGCTTCACGCCTGCGACTGACCAGCTCGGCGGGTTTTCATCTGGATCATCACTGTCACTCTTGCAAAGGCCTTTCTGATGCAGACGCTCGATCCTAATTTCATCACCAGTCTGGCGCAGGCACGGGACGGGGCGATTGCGCCTGTTTACTTCCTGTGGTTGGTCGGTCGGGACATCGTTACAGATGGGGTCAAGAGCATAGGTTTTTGGACTGGCGACGAGGATTTGACGATTTCTGTCGTTTCTCCTGACGGGCTTTCGACTGTTTCGCGGTCATACTATGGCGGGTGCAATCTGTCGGTCGATGGGATTCAGTATGTCTCTGATCTGACTGACAACGCGGTGAGTGTGAGCCTGAGCCAGATCACAGTGGCGGCACAAGAGGCGGCGCGGAATACCAACCTTCGCCTTGCTCATGCGGAAATTCACGCGACAACAATGAACGGCGGAGCGTTTGTCTCTGCCCCACAATTGCAGTGGGTTGGGATCGTGGATGAGGGGAACTTAAACACCCCGGCTGCGGGAGGTGGCGGTGAGTATACGCTGTCGATCCGCTCGGAAATCATGCACCAACTCACGGCCACGAACCCCGCGAAAAGCTCGGACGCACATCAAAAGCGGCGATCCGCTGGTGATCGCTTCTGCGAGTATTCGTCAACAATCGAAGGGTGGGATATTCAATGGTACAAGAGCTAAAGCGCCGCCACGATTGGCGTGGTCGCCTGTCTGCCTTTCTGGATGAGACGCGCCGCGATGGTTTTGCCTGGGGGAAGCATGATTGTGCTCTTGGTCTGGCTTGTGGTGCGGTCGAGGCAATCACAGGGGCGGACCTTCGTAAGGGGTGGCGCGGCAAATACAAGACGAACAAGGGGGCGCTTCGGGCGCTGAAAAAGCGCGGGTTCGATAACGTTGGCGATGCCTTCGCTGCAGAGCTTCCTGAGTACGACAATCTTCTCATGGCAGGGGTTGGCGATATAGCGGTGGTCCAGTCCGATGATGAATTTCTTGAAGCTATGGCGGTGGTCGATGTGTCGTCTCTGATCATCCTTACGAGTGAAGGGCAGGGACGCATTCCGCGCTCTCGAATGGTTCGGGCTTTTAAGGTCGGTTGATACTCATGAAAAAGTTACTCCTGACAACCTCGGCGCTGATCGCGTTCGGGGCCTCGCCTGCTTTTGCGGGTCCATTGGCCGGCGTGTTTACGTGGATCAGCAGCACCATTGCGGCTGGCGGTGTGGCTGGCGCTCTTGTGCAGGCTGCTATTGGTGTGGGGTTCAATCTTCTCGCTACCGCGCTGGCGGGAAAGAAGAAGGGGCCGTCAACATCAGTCCAGTCTGACGTTGAGTTTGGAGACGATACGTCGCTGAATTTCATCGTGGGGAAGTATGCGACTGCGGGTAAGTTGAAATATCGCGGATCGTGGGGGAAAAATACGCGCTTCATCACCGAAGTTTTCGAGGTGTCCAGCTTGCCGCAAGGGTTTAGCGATGTCTGGATCAACGATGAGCGGGGAGACTTTACGGGCGATATTGGTTATGTGTCTGGCAGTCCCGGTGGTGTCTCTTCCATATCCAAGGCAGGAAGCGCGCCGAGCGGAAAGGTTATTGTTGGTGATGTTCTCGATAACAACAATGATGGTGGTAATCGTCTTTGGATCAAATGGGTGGATGGAACGCAGTCCGCGGCCGATCCTTTCCTGAAGTGGGCCTTCGGGTCGGGTGATTATCCGTGGACATCGGCGCATATCGGCACAGGAAAGACCTATGCGATTGTAACTTCGCAGTATGACAAGGACACGCAGACCTCTTTGCCATCGTGTATGTTCGAGCCTGAGCCTCTGCCTATGTATGATCCGCGCCTGGACAGCTCTGTTGGTGGCGTGGGGTCGCATAGATGGGGTGATCGCGATACATACGAGCCAACGACGAACCCCGCTGTGATTGCCTACAATGTTGCGCGCGGAATCTATTTCGGGTCCGAGTGGGTTTACGGGGGCAGGAACCTCGACGCATGGCGGCTGCCTTTGGCCGAATGGGTTGCGGCAATGAATGCTGATGATGCGTCCGTCGCTCGATCAGGGGGCGGATCGGAGGCGGCATACCGCTGCGGCGCAAACGTCACTGTGGATACGACACCTGCCGATCTGTTGGAAGAAATTGGACTCGCGTCGAATATGCGCTTTGCCGAGGTTGGTGGTAAGCTCAAGCCGATTGTCGATGTGCCAACGGCTGCGGTGCTTGGCATCACGGACGCTGACATCATCACGACAGAAAGCCAAAGTCTCACGCCATTCCTGCCGATCTCGTCCACCTTCAACTCGATCTCTGCAACATATCCTGAGCCTGATGAAAAGTGGTCGAGCAAGGATGCGCCAGAATACATCGATGATGACGCGACAGACGAGGATGGTGGGCGCTACATGCCCACGTCTCTCAGCTATGCGGCTTGTCCATATGCGTACCAGGTGCAGCGTCTCATGCGGTCGCAGATGCGAGATTATCGCCGGATGCGTCAGCACCAGTTCTATCTGCCGCCTGATGCATACGCACTGGAGCCTCTGGTTGATTGTGTGTCCTGGACCAGTGAGCGCAACGGCTACGCGAACAAGCTGTTCCTCGTCACGAATGTCAGCAAAACGCCCGGCATGAATGTTCTCGTAACTTTGAGTGAGATCGATCCGAGCGATTACGACTGGGATGCGAATTACGAGAAAGAGGTCACGATCATCGATCCTCGTCCAAGTGAGGTGCCGACGCAGGCCATCACGAATTTCGCAGCCGTTGGTATCGCCATTGAGGATGCGGACAGCGTGTCACGTCGATCGGCGATCAAAGTTTCCTGCGATACAGATGAGATTGGCGTTACGAACATTCGCATTCAGGCGCGGCTCAATGGCGTGATTGTATATGACGAGACTGCGCCCTTCGGTGATGGTGGTCCGTGGTTTGTGCACAATGTCATCGGCGGCCAGTCCTATGATGTGCGTGCTGAATTGCTGTCTGCCATCACGCCTCTCTCTGCGTGGTCGGCATGGGTGAATGTCACTCCGCCAAATGTCGGTGTGGGTTCCGAGGATTTGGCGCAGTACATCAAAGATCAGATCGCAGCAGGGGTGGCTGCTGCTGATGCTGCAAGTGAGATCGAGAACCAGGTCAGGATCGCTTTCGATGAGCTTGAAAAGCACGCCGAAGACGCGACGCTCGGACTGCTCGACGGTTATCGCAAGGATCAAAAGAACAAGGGAGACATTGCGCGGGCCGAGAGCGAATTGACCGCGAAGCTGATCGAGGGGCAGGAGGCACTGGCCGAGGCCAAGCTCGAACTTCAAGCGAGCATTGGTGAGACGAATTCCCTTGTCCTTGCGGAGCAACAGGCGCGGGCTGATGGCGACGTAGCTCTTGCGAATTCTCTCAATGCGATTGCGACTTTGGTTGGTGACAATGGGGCGGCGATCACTGCGGAGCAACAGGCTCGCAGCGACGCGGACACGGCTCTTGCGGGGCAGATTTCGACGGCTGTGGCAACGGCGGGAACCGCACAGGCCACCGCCACAGCGGCACAAACGGCGGTTGCTGATGTTAACGGAAAGCTCGGCGCTTCGATCACCTTTCGGACGAAGGCGGGCTCGTCAGGGGCGGAATTGGAGCTTGTCGCGGCCAATGATCCCACGGGAGAGTCGGTGTCGGCTGCGCGGATTTCTGCGGAATACATCTTGCTCGACGGCACGGTGACGGCCCCCATGATGAACGTGACGAGGTTGTCTGCGATTACTGCCACGCTCGGTCACTTCAAATCAGCGGAGAGCGGGGAGCGCGTCGAAATCAAGGACGACTTCATCAAGGTTTTTGACGATACGGGCGCGTTGCGCGTTCACATCGGAGATTTGACGGCATGATGGGCATTCGGATCACCAAGCGGGACGGGCAGGTGCGGTTGCGGGAGGACGAGATTTTCCCGCAACTCATCTGGTCGCAAAAGTTCGCCTACAACTTCGCGGGCACCGTCTCGATACCAGAGTTCGATGATACGAAGATGATGTTCTACGTGGTGCCGTGTGTGTTTCTGGCTAGTGGATCAAATCGCTACGATGATGACTCCGACCCAACCGACCCAACTGATCCAATTTACAGCTATAACATCAACCTAAGCACCATTGCCAATACTACGGGGCTTCCATCTATCACATGGGACAACAGCACGAAGGTGATGACTATTGCGATCCAGTCAATGCCTGCGGGGTGGCCCTTGGACTTGGACCACGCTGATATGCGTAACGACTATTATATCAATATCGTAACGACAAATAGACGGGTGGATGTTTAAATGTCTTATGGAATGAAGTTGATAAATTCACTTGGCGCTCAAGTTGTCGATCAGGATAGCCGCGTCCTGATGGTGGCTGAAACGGGCATGACGACAAAGTATCTCAATGCTCTGAAAGCAGGTTCTCCAACTGCGCGATCCAATGATGAATGGACATTGGAGGCTTTAGGTGATCTGCGGCAATTTATTTCGCAACGTCTGGGGGCAAACACATATCCCGCGATCCATTCTCCCCAAATCCCGCCCATCTCGTTCACGTATTTCAATGTCATGCCATCCCATTATTCATGGGCGCAGTATCTATCCATGCCAGTGCTAACGGGAGCGTTCGCGTCGAAGGAAAGCCTTTGTTTCTATCAGACCTATGGTCACGCCAACATCACGCTCTCGATGGAGACCGTTTGGGAACTGGATAACATCGCGACGGGTTCCCTTCCTCACGTCTGGACGGTTGGAAATGTATCTGTCCCATATATGCTTGTGACCCCGTTTTCTCCCGATGTGATGGTTGAGGAGCAAGCGGGCGAAAACTACGGAATGCGAATTTTGAACGGTGACGGCGATGTGGTCTATGACAGTCGTTATCAAGCGCCGCCAATCGCCATGACCATACTGCTCGATCAAGACACGATTGAAGACATTATGGACAACAACACCCATGTTGATGTGACGCTGCCAGAGTCCATGCCGAATTGTTGGATCGCCGCACCTGCGCTGCACACATATCGCGACGATTGGTACCGGACTGGTGGGCACTGGTATTGGCGACGTCGCACCTTGAGTATCGGGCAGATCAATAACACCACAATACGGATTTCGAGAAACTCTGTTGTGGTGAAGACCACGAACAACAACCCGCGAAACAACACCGACTATATCCAAAACGACGTGATGATCTTCGTGTCACGGGACATTTCGTAGGTCGCATCACTCAACGGAAACTCACAACCGCCCGCCATCGAGCGGGCTTTTTCATGCCCAATCGCTAGGAGAAAACACGCATGTCATGGTATCGCACAGGCACCGCCACGGTCACGTCAGGATCGGCCACGGTCACGGGGAGCGGCACAAATTGGGGCGGCACACCTGTCAAAGTGGGCCACGGCTTCATCGGTCCTGACGGTGAGATTTACGAGATCGCGACCGTCAATTCGAGCGCCGAAATCACCCTTGCAACGCCCTACGCGGGCGATACCGCATCGGGCGCAGCCTATGCGATTGTGCCTACGGCGGGCGTCAACGTCGAACTTCACGCGGCGGTGCAAGCGCTTATCGAGCGCGCAAACAATGACCTCGACACGCTCGATCAGTGGAAATCTGACCTGCAAACCGAGATTGACGACGAGTTCGCGGCGGCATTGGCGGGCTATCAGGCGAGCATCGACGCTGCGGTGGCCTCGATTGACTTGGCCGCAATCGCGGAAACCAAGAACGTCACCGCCGTTGCGGGCTTTATCTACGACACGTCGAAGGACAGCGACGGGGGCGCGTGGCGTCACCGCTGCCAACACACCTCTTGGTATGACGAGGTAGGGCCGTTCCCAAGTTTGGCGATCCTTATCTTAGAGGAGACAGCTATCTGGATTTTTGACGGTGACGACCCTGATATGCCGTTGTGGATGGGGCTTCCAAGCGGGCCGAACAGGTTCCCCACGAACACTAACATGACGAGTATAAGCGCGAAGAATGGGTGTGTGTTTTTCGGTCACACTTCCTATCTAGGGCGTTTGAATTTCCCCTTAGATGAATGCGGCGTTACAAACACCACGGGATACCGACCATTTTTGGGTTCGATTTCAGAGCGCGGAGACGCGAAGGGCTACAGTGATGCGGTTAACTCTCTTGGATTGATCAACGGTTATGTCCGCGATGTTGCCATGACCGTCCTGCCGACCGCGCCAGTAGACCCCGCAACAGGCTTACAGGTGCCGACGATTGCCGTGGCAACGGATGGCGGCGTGAGCATCATCGACGGTCCTGCGGGCGTTGGCACGGTGGTTGATCAAACTTACTCTGGGCTTCCTGCTGTGTCCTTGTCCATCCATGACGGGGACGTGGTTTCTTTTTGGTCAAACAATGCCGTGTTCGTATCCTCTATTTCTGCATTTGTAGCAGATTACTCTGGGTCAGGGATGGGTTTCCACGAAGCGCATTATCAGGGGCGGGCCTACTATGCACTGCCATCAGAGAAAACTATCCCAACTATAAGTGGCGGAATTCCCGTGTTACGTGGTCAGTGCGGTAGTCGAGCCAACTTGGTCCTATCGAAGTCGGATGGACTGGCATTTGTTCACGAAGACCCTGATGAAAAAGGTAGAGGTATGGTCGCCTACACCGCTGCTGATTACGCGACAGGTTGGATGGTCGGTGACATTAAGGGCGCTTGGTTGGCCGACACGGACGCGAGCGACTTGGTGGGTGGCACAGATCCCGACCGCTCCCACAATGGCAACGGCCTGACAGTCAACGGCACAATTACACGCACCCCCGTCGCGACAGGTGCGGAACTGGTCGCTTATTCGGGGTTCAGCGCATCGAATTACCTTTCGCAGCCCCTCAATCCAGATCTGGACTTCGGCACGGGCGATTTCTGTGTGATGGGGTGGGTGAAGGGGGCCACTATCCTTTCTACCGCCGTAATTCTGTCTCGCGGGGCAACGGCTGCGACAGGTTTCCATCTATACAAAGGGTCCACAAGTTCCACGCCAATGATAATTTTTCGTGTCGGTGGCACTACCCTTTATGGGGTTTCTGGAATTTATGATGATTGGGTCCATGTGGCTGCCGTCCGCAAGGATGGGGTGGTTTACGTCTACTTCAACGGTGTCGTTGAGGCACAAATTGCGGCCCCCGCTGATGTATCTGGTGCGTATACAACTGAAATCGGACACTCCACCTCTCTAGGCGCTAATGCATTTATGAAGGGTATTTCCCTCATTCGCATATCCGCCACGGCCCCGTCAGCGGACCAAATCCGCAAAATCTACGAGGATGAAAAGCACCTCTTTGCAGAGGGCGCGGCTTGCACCCTCTACGGGGCGTCTAGCGACGTGAAAGCCATTGCCGCAGACCCCGACACGGGCTTGCTCCATGTTGGCACTTCGGACGGGCGGTCGGTGTTCCAAGGGCTGCGGCGTGTGGACAACACCGAAGACGCGGTGACGACATTCATTGACGCAAAAAATGGGATGGTGATTGAGCAATGACGGTCAAAGTTTCAAAGGAAGAAATGAACCTGCGCGAAGAGTTGAACAAACTTCGAGCGCAGGTTGCGCGACGCCAAGAGCCGTTTTGGTTCGATGGCAATGGGGCGGACACGTCTTTTGCCTTACCGCACGGATGGAAGCCGAAGTTCGTCTACGTTGACGGGGCGCTCTACCGCGAGGGCGCGAGCGAGGACTACACCGTCACCTTCGACGGGTTCGTCTACACGGTCGAATTTGCGGTCGCTCCGTCAACCGTTGACGTGGGGATCATATGCGAAGGGGGGGTGTGATGACGGTCTTCATCCAAAAGGGCGATCCTCCAATGACCAAGCGCCAAGCGATCAAGCGCGGGCTGCGGCACTTCGACGCCGAGAAGGCCCAATATGAGCGTGAGGCGGGCTTGCTGACGGGATCACAGGCATATGCCGAGTGGGCAAATCAATGGCTCAACGACAACGTGGTGAATGAGGCAAACAACATCTTCAACATCCAACTGGCCGCATACCGCGCGGCGGTCGAGCGCCTTGCCAAGTACCGCCTCGCTGATGGGCGGCCAGAAACGTCGCGCGAGGTTCCCACGGGTCTCTTCGACGAAGAGGGCGCGGAGATTGTCGAGACGGTCATAACGCCCGCAATCGAGCCGCTAGAGCCGACCGTCGAGCGCATGAATGAGGAAGGTGAGGCCGAGCAGGTTCCCAATCCCCTGATTGTAGCCGACGACGCCGAGCGTGACGCCGCGCAAGCGGTGATCGACGCCACGCCCGAAGACGTGAAGGCGTTCGCGCAAGCGTAGCGAACGCCCCACCAACTCCCACGACCGAACGGCCCGCCATCGAGCGGGTCTTTTTTATGCCGAACGAAAAGGATTACAGGCAGATGAGCAAAATCGAACAGGCACTCACGGCACCGAAAGCACTTGGCATCGCGGGGGGGTCAGTGGCGTGGCCTATTTTCGTCCCGTCGCCCGACACCTACGCGACGATACTTAACCAGGTTCTCATTCCGACACTCGGTCTTTTGATTGCGCTGTTTACGCTTTTGATCAAAGGGCGGGAATGGTGGCGCGGGTCGCGGTGGTCGAGCTACCGCAAAGACGAAAGCGGGGGGATCGGGCGGCGCGGCGCGTTCGGTATTTTGTCGGCTGCGGCGTTGGCTGCGGCGATTCCTGTCGTGTCACAGTTCGAGGGGCGCAGTTTGAAGGCCTATCGGGATATTGTCGGGGTCGCGACGATCTGCGACGGCGTGACGCTTGGCGTGGAAATGGGGGACACGGCGACAAATGAGGAATGCGACACACTATTGGCCCGAGAGCTTTTGGCTCACGCTTCGGGGCTGTCTGCGTGTATCTCTGACGATGTAGAGGCGACAATCCCGCGTGATATGTCGGTGGCGCTGATTTCGTGGACGTACAACGTCGGGGTGGGGGCTTCATGCGGCTCTACGCTTGTGCGCAAGCTGAATGCGGGCGATCTGGTCGGGGCTTGTAATGAGCTGCCACGGTGGAACCGAGCGGGCGAGCGCGTTGTGCGCGGCCTGACGAACCGACGCGCCGCCGAGCGCGATCTTTGCTTAGGGGCGCTGTGATGCTGTCCCGCCTCCTATCCTACATCACGGGCCCGCTCGCAGTGGCGGGCCTCGTGGCCTCATTGGGGCTTTTGGCGTGGGTGAATGCCCTGAAAGCCGACAAGGCCGCTCTTGAGGTGAAAAACGCGGCTCTGGCCGCCACTGTCGCCGCGTGTGAGGCGCGGCAATCCGACATAACCGAACATGAGGACCGATCCGATGAAATTGATATGCTTGGCCCCGATGATCTGCGCGACCGTGCTTTTGAGTGGGTGCTTCCGTTCTGACGAAGCTCCGTCCTATCAGGGGCCGCTGTTCTGCGATCTCTACGATGTTCGGCGGTTCTCCCAGGAGGAAATCGATTGGCGCGCGGCGAATGCGCCGTGGAACCTGCGTAAAGACCTCACGAACAATGAGGACCATAAGGCCGAGTGTGTTGCTACTGGCGCAACCTGATCCGGGCTTATGTCGGATTGTGGCAGCGCCGCTTACGCATTCGCTGGACGCCACCGTGCGACACCGAGGGTAGGTCTTAGGTTTGTGCCAATATCCCCGTGTCGCCTTATCCTCCTTTGTTAGTCTAAATCATTTGCCAGAACAACTGGCCAAGCCATCGCTTCTGCGCTGCCGTTCGATGGTATGTTCTCGCAAAAAGTGGGAAAGATTCCCTGAATGTTCATGGTGTTTTGTGGGTTTCTCGGTTTCCCACTTTGGCGGTAAGTGTTTGATTTTTATGAATTTTGGTAGGCCCGGCAGGACTTGAACCCGCAACCAAAGCGTTATGAGCGCTCTGCTCTAACCAGTTGAGCTACAGGCCCGCCGAAGCCTTGACTATTGTGGAGGTGCGGCGGGGTCAAGAGGGTTTGAGGCGTGAGGTACGTATTGTTCGACTTCGGCCGCGTACAGGTATTTGTTGACAGTCTGGTAACTTTGCCCTCACGCTCGACACAGTGGGGCGGAATGCTCGTTTGTTTGTCAACGCCGAAGATGTCGGGTTTGGCGTACGAAGCCACTTTCAAAGATATATTTGTGAAAAAACAGGACATAAATGATGAAAAAGACACTTCTTGGCGCAGCGGGCTTTCTCGTTGTCGCAGTACAGCCTCTGTTGGCGGGCGAAAGAATTATGATTGAGCCATCCACGTCGTCGGGTGACAAAGTTGGCGCCGTTATTTTGGGTCTGTTTGTGGCCTATGTGATTGGCTCGACCATAGGCAAGGGCGGAACAACCATGTCCACCAAAGACACGGATGCAGCATTTGAAAAGCCCAAAGGCAAATTGCTTAAAAAGTTCTAGAGCAAGGCTTGATAGGCGATTTCTATGTATAGATCATGAGGGGCGCGCATTTGGCGGGCCCCTTTTTCGTGAGCGCGTTCTGTAGCTAAGGCGCAGGGATTTATTTCCCGAGACTGACAATCCGTTTGAGAGGGTACAAAAACGTAGACGCTAGATCATGCTGCATCAGTGGAGCGTCCTCGGGGTCGGTGAGGCCAATGGGGGGCTGTTCATGGCCTGCGGAACGGATCAACGTTCCGAACGCCCAATCCCATAGAGCGAGGGTCTGACCATAATTGCTATTGTAGTGAGCGGGAAGGGTGGAGTGGTGGATTTGGTGTTGCGCGGGTGAGATGACCACCCGTTCGAGCCACGCGGGATAGCGCATCCAGATATGACTGTGGTGCAGGTTGGCCATTGCGAAATTGGCAGCCATTGCAAAGAGATTCACGCCCGCGAATGTGGCGGCCGCTGTGTCGGGGGCAAGAAAGGCAGCGATCAAGCCCTGCACGAGGCCGAGGGCAGCGGTTTGAATGACTGCGGACAGAACCAACGCCAATGGATGTTGGCGGTATGCCGTGATTGGCGTCATGACTTCGGCGCTATGATGGACCGCATGGAGCGGCCAGATCATGCGCAACTGGTGAAAGGCGCGGTGCATCCAGTAGCTGGTCATATCCGAGGCCAACCACATCAGAAAGGCCACAGCCACCGGACCGATCAATGCGCCGGAGTTTGTTGGCGACAGGGCTCGTGAGACCGCGACGGCTATCACCGTGATGAGAGACAGTCGCCCGAAGATGCCAAGGGCAACCATTCCGCGGCCGATCACAAAAAGCTGCATATCCAGACGAGTTGAGGCGTGGCGCCAGATGCGTGCGGGGGTGGCCCATGCCCAAAAACCGCACGTCGCACGCCCGCGCCGCAGTTCCAGCCTATAGTATAGCCAAACAATGATGAGGGTGGCCACGATATACTCGGGCGCAATTAAGACATGCGCCGAAAAGAGAGCTTGATACAGGTAATCGAGAGTGTCCCACATACAAGTATAGGCGAGGCGGGTGGCGATTTTGTCAAGGGGAGGAGTTGTCAAAAGCCCAAGGGTGGGCTATCGGAAGCCAACCAAATAAGGAGCGACGTGATGAGTGGCAAAAAAGGTCTCACCTACGCCGACGCAGGCGTGGATATTGACGCAGGCAACGCGCTCGTCGAGCGCATCAAACCCGCTGCGAAAGCGACCAAGCGGGCAGGCGTTATGTCGGGCCTTGGCGGGTTCGGCGCTATGTTTGACCTCAAGGGTGCAGGCTATGACGATCCGATCCTCGTGGCTGCCACTGATGGGGTTGGTACCAAGTTGCGCATCGCCATCGACACCGACAACGTCTCCACTGTTGGAATCGACCTTGTCGCTATGTGCGTCAACGATCTGGTCTGTCAGGGGGCCGAGCCGCTCTTCTTCCTCGACTATTTCGCTACGGGCAAGCTCAAGCTCGATAATGCAGCCTCTATCATTGAAGGCATCGCCAAGGGCTGCGAGCTGTCAGGCTGTGCGCTGATTGGTGGCGAGACGGCGGAAATGCCGGGCATGTACGAAGATGGTGATTTCGATCTCGCGGGCTTTGCTGTTGGAGCAATGGAACGTGGCTCCGATCTGCCTTCTGGCGTCAAAGTGGGTGATGTTCTGCTCGGTCTTGCGTCGGATGGCGTGCATTCCAACGGCTATTCGCTCGTGCGTAAAACGGTTGATATATCCGGCTTTCGCTGGACCGACATCGCGCCGTTCTCCGACGACACGCTCGGCAACGAATTGCTCAAACCCACACGTCTTTATGTGAAATCCGTCTTGGCCGCGATCCGCTCTGGTGGCGTTCACGCGCTGGCCCATATCACTGGCGGCGGCCTGACCGAGAACCTGCCACGCGTTTTGCCTGAGGGACTTGGGGCCGACATTGACCTGACTGCATGGACCCTGCCACCCGTTTTCAAATGGCTTAGCGAGACGGCGCAACTGTCACAACATGAGTTGCTCAAGACTTTCAACTCCGGCATTGGCATGATTGCCGTGGTGGATGCGGACAAGGCACAGGCGCTCACCGCATTGCTCGAATCCGAAGGTGAAACGGTGTACACGCTCGGGACCGTGACCACGGGCGGCGGCGTGACCTATGAGGGCACATTGGTGTGACCAAGCGCGTTGCGATCCTGATCTCGGGCGGTGGCTCCAATATGGTGAGCTTGGCCCAGTCTATGGTCGGGGATCACCCTGCGCGCCCCTGTTTGGTACTGTCTAACGTGCCTGATGCGGGCGGGTTGGCCCGTGCTGCCGAGATGGGCATTCCTACGGCGGTGGTGGACCACAAAGAGTTCAAGGGCGACCGCGACGCGTTTGACGCGGCAGTGATCCGCGCCATTGATGCCCATGCGCCCGACTATATTGCGCTTGCGGGCTTTATGCGGATTTTGACGCCTGCCTTTATCAGTCATTATGCGGGTCGGATGCTCAACATTCATCCCTCGCTTTTGCCGAAATATAAAGGCCTGCATACCCATGCGCGCGCCATTGAGGCAGGGGACGCAGAGGCGGGGTGCACGGTGCATGAGGTGACGGCCGAACTTGATGGTGGCCCGATCCTGACACAGGCGCGGGTTCCGATCCTTGAGGGTGATACACCTGACGATCTGGCGGCGCGTGTCCTGCCCAAAGAGCATCTGATTTACCCTGCAACCCTGCGCCGCTTCATCGAAGGCGATCGCGCGCGGGTTGATCTTTAGGGCTGCTGCGCACCGAGAAGGGGCAACCTGCTTTCCTTTTCTGCAAAAACTGCGTAAGAGGCTTCCACGACGCGCGGGATGACCCCGCACCGCAGTATAAAGAAGTCAGCATGATCACAGTAAAAACGACCGAAGGGCTACAAGCCTTTTGCGACCGCGCCAAGGCGCATGATTACGTTACCGTAGATACCGAATTTTTACGTGAGCGGACCTACTATTCCAAACTTTGCCTCATTCAACTCGCCGTTCCCGGTGACGAAGAAGAAGATGCGGTGCTTGTCGATCCCTTGGCCAATGGCCTCGATCTCGCCCCTCTTTATGAGTTGTTTAAAGACGAAAGCGTGGTCAAAGTGTTCCACGCCGCACGTCAGGATCTCGAAATTTTCTACATTCAGGGTCAGGTCATCCCCAAACCCTTGTTCGACACCCAAGTGGCCGCGATGGTCTGCGGGTTTGGCGAGCAGGTAGGTTATGAGACGCTTGTGCGCAAGATTGCCAAGGAAAGCCTTGATAAGACCTCGCGCTTTACCGACTGGTCGCGCCGTCCATTGACTCCCGCACAGGAAACCTATGCACTGGCCGATGTGACGCATTTGCGGGTGATTTACGAATATCTCGACAAGGAGATCAAACGCACAGGTCGCCAGAAATGGGTCGAAGAGGAAGAAGAAATCCTCACGTCGCCATCGACCTATGTCATTCACCCCGACGAGGCATGGCAGCGTGTGAAAACCCGCACCAATTCGGGTAAATTCCTTGCCGCTGTTAAAGAATTGGCAGCCTTTCGCGAGAGCTACGCCCAGTCGCGCAACATCCCACGTAGTCGCGTATATAAAGACGACGCTCTGTTGGAGCTGGCCTCGACCAAGCCGCAGTCCTTTGAGGATTTGTCGCGCTCGCGCCTGTTGTTGCGTGAGGCTCGCAAGGGCGACATCGCCAACGGTATTCTCGCCGCGATAAAGGCCGCAGCGGCCTATGGGCCAAAGGATATGCCTGTCGCGGATCGCAGCAAGGAAAAGCTCCAGATTAATCCAGCGCTTGCCGATATGTTGCGGGTACTCTTGAAGGCGAAATCAGACAATTATAACGTCGCGGCCAAGATGATCGCGTCGGCGTCCGATTTGGACCGCATTGCTGCGGGCGAGCGTGATGTGAATGCGCTGCGCGGATGGCGGGCCGAGGTGTTCGGCAATGATGCACTGCGTCTGTGTGAGGGCAAAGTGGGCCTCGCTGTCAAAGGTCAAAAGGTTGATGTGATCGCGCTCTAAGTGAGTATGCGATCACATTGGGGCGGTGGAGAGGGAGGAGCTCCGCCGCCCCTTTTTTGTGGCCTGTGCTCTGAGGAGAGAGATCAGGCCACCGCCATTGAAAACCGTTTTCCGGTCATTGGGACGGGATCAAATCCACAGGCAAGGTAGGCTTTTTGCGCCGCAACATTGGTGGTCATAGTGCCCACGGTTATGCGACCGCAGCCCATATTCTTGGCAAGGTCGCGCGAGGCTTCGATCAAGGCGCGTCCCACGCCCATGCCGCGGTGCGCCTCATCGACAAAGAGATGGTGCAGGTCCATGACGCGCTCGCCAAATTGCAGCCGCATCCCGCCGGTGAGACCGGCGTAGCCGATCACACGCCCGTCTTTCTCGGCTACGATCAGTTTTAACCACGGCATGTCGGCCTTTAGCAAATGCACGAGCGCGGGCAGGTCGAGTGTCGCGGCCTCGCCGTGATGCTGCGCAAGGGCGGCGATCATGGTCAGAAGGGCAGATTTATCGGCCCATTGCGCGGGTCGGATGGTGAGGCCCGCAGGCGTGGTATGTCGGGTGTGGGGCAGGGTTGTATCGTGTTTCATCTTAACTCTCCTATGTGCGCCACAGGGAGTTCGAAAAACAAAAAAGCCGCCCTGCGGCGACCTTTCATTTTTCCATGACGACAGGCCGCTCTCTATATGAGATCGGACCAATAATAAGCAGTCATGGGCATTGCGTGTTTCATGCCTGTGAAGGTGGCGCAGAGGCGCTGCACTGTCAATTGATAAAATGCAGTGTTTCTGAAAATAGTATTTTCCCAAGTCAATATGACGTGAAGTGACACATTGCCTGCGTGATGTTTCCTGTTGTTTTCAAATAAAAAACTCCCGCCTCAGTTGGGTTTGAGGCGGGAGCGTATGGTGGGTCTTGTGTTTGGTCTTACGACATTAGCCGTCGTAATCGACCTCTTCGGTCAGGCGAAGCGCGTCGCCACGGTGGGTGGCGATTTCCATCAGGTTGAGCTCGTCTGGTTCGAATGTGCCCCAGCTCGCAACCAGATCAGTGGCTTTCGTGCCTGGCGCAATCGGATATTCCGAGTTGGCCTCGGCGTAGATTTCCTGTGCCTCTGGCGAGGTCAGATATTCGATGAACTGCACGGCCTCGTCATAGTTCTTGGCCGCTTTGGTCAGCGCTACGCCAGAGATGTTGACGTGTGTGCCGCCCCCTTCGAATGTGGGGAAGTCGAGGCGAACGCTATTGGCCCATTCGATTTGTTCCGGATCGGCGAGCATTTTGCCCATGTAGTAAGTGTTGCCAAGCGAGATATCGCATTCGCCTGCCCAGATCGCCTTAACCTGAGCGCGGTCGTTGCCTTGGGGTTTGCGCGCAAGGTTGGCTTTGACGCCTTCAAGCCACGCTTTTGTGTCCTCTTCGCCGTGGTGGGCGAGATAAGCGGAGGTGAGGCCGATCATATAGGTGTGCGTGCCTGAGCGGGTGCAAATGCGGCCTTTCCATTTGGGGTCTGCGAGGTCTTCGTAGGTGGTCACTTCACCCTCGGCGACGCGGTCGCGAGACGCGTAAACGATACGGGCACGGGTGGTCAGGCCCCACCATTGGCCCTCAGGATCGTGATATTTGGCGGGCACATTGGCTTGCAATTTGTCGGTCACAACGGGCTGCGTCACACCCGCATCCACGGCTTCGGCCAGACGAGAAATATCGACGGTCAGGATCACATCGGCAGGGGAGCGGTCGCCCTCGGCCTTTAGGCGTTCAACCATGCCTTTTTCGAGATAGGCAACATTGACGTTGATTCCTGTGGCTTCGGTGAATGCCTCTGTCAGGGGAGCGATCAGCTCGGGCTGACGGTAGGAATAGACGTTCACGTCTGCGGCCATTGCCGTAACGGCTGGCAGGGACATAAGGACGGTGGTCGTGGCGAGAATGGTGTGTTTGATGTGCATGGAGTGCCTCCTTGGTTGAGGCGCTTTTAATCTGACAAAAATGCTTGGTCAATAGCTGACTGAAAATATCAGGATTACAATTTTATGACGGGAGAACTCAGAGCTTTCCCGCTTTATCCTCGACCTTCACCGCATCCCAGAGCGCGTCCATTTCGGCCAGATCGCTGTCGCTTGGCGCTTTTCCCTTTGCTGCAAGCCTATCTTCTACAGCATTGAAGCGACGTATGAATTTAGCATTGGTTGCGCGCAGAGCTTCCTCGGCATCGACACCCAAGTGACGGCCAAGATTGGCAACGACGAACAGCAGATCTCCGAACTCCTCGAACACCTCCGCCTGCGTGAGCGTGTCGCGGGCCTCTTCCAATTCGGCGGCTTCTTCGCGGATTTTGTCGAGGACATGCGAAGCATCGGGCCAGTCAAAGCCCACCCGCGCCGCGCGTGTTTGCAGCTTTTGCGCCCGCATCAGGGCAGGCAAGCCCATCGCCACTCCGTCAAGCACCCGTGTTTCGCCGCGCCGCTTGCGCTCGGCGGCTTTCTCGCGCTCCCAGTCAATCGTCTGTTGCTCTGGCGACTTCTGGTTGCTCTCGTCGCCAAAGACATGTGGATGGCGCGAAATCATTTTGGCCGCGATACTCTTGGCCACGTCATCAAAATCAAACAGCCCCTTATCGGCGGCAATCTGCGCCTGAAATACCGATTGGAACAACAGATCGCCCAACTCGGATTTCAAGTCCTCCATATCGCCCCGCGCAATCGCATCATCGACCTCATAGGCCTCTTCAATCGTGTAGGGGGAGATCGTCGCGAAATCCTGCTTGATATCCCACGGGCAGCCGCCCTCGGGATCGCGCAAGCGGCGCATGATCTCAAGCAACTGTTCGATGCCCTCGGGCACGTCGTGGATCGGGTCGGTTTGGGGCGGTGTTTTGGGCGTATCTGTCATAGGGCGCACCGTGGCCGCGCATAAAAGGGTTTGCAAGGGGCAAAAGCGCCGTTAGTGTCGCGGGCATGACGAACCGTGCATCCATCATTACCATCTGCATTATCCGCTGAACAACGTTCTGCGGGTCCTCGTCTCTTTCATCTGAATTGTGAAGCTGATAAGCCCGCGGGGACACCCGACGAGAGGCTTTTGAGCGCTTATGACTGACCGCCAGACACAGATCAAACTGACCAACACAAAGACCCGTCACAAGGACGTCTTTGTGCCTATAGATCCCGACAATGTCCGCATGTATGTCTGTGGCCCGACGGTCTATGATCGCGCCCATATCGGCAATGCGCGGCCTGTCATTGTGTTTGACGTGCTCTATCGGCTCTTGCGTCATGTCTATGGCGCGGATCACGTCACTTACGTGCGCAATTTCACCGACGTGGACGACAAAATCAACGCCAAGGCCGCAGAGACGGGGCGCTCCATTCGCGAGATCACCGATGAGACGATGCAGTGGTATCTCGACGACATGCGGGCCGTGGGCGCGCTTGATCCTGACAAGATGCCACGGGCGACGGAATATATCGGCGCGATGATCACGATGATCGAGGGATTGGTCGAGAGCGGTCATGCCTATGTCGCCGAGGGGCATGTGCTCTTCGCGGTGGAAAGCTACAAGGACTACGGCAAGCTGTCGGGGCGCAGCATCGACGACATGATCGCAGGCGCACGGGTCGAGGTCGCCCCTTACAAACGCAACCCGATGGATTTCGTGCTGTGGAAGCCATCCTCGGAGGGTCAACCCGGATGGGACAGCCCGTGGGGCTATGGTCGCCCCGGATGGCATATCGAATGCTCGGCCATGTCCTATGAATTGCTTGGCGAGACCTTCGATATTCACGGCGGCGGCAACGATTTGATGTTCCCGCACCACGAAAACGAGATCGCCCAAAGCTGCTGCGCCCATGACGGGGCAGGGTTCGCGAACTACTGGCTCCACAACGAGATGTTGCAGGTCGAGGGCAAGAAAATGTCCAAGTCGCTTGGCAATTTCTTTACTGTCCGCGATTTGCTCGATGGCCATGATGGCCAAGCCCCCGTTCCGGGAGAAGTGATCCGCTTTGTGTTTCTAAGCACGCACTACCGCAAGCCGATGGACTGGACGGCGGAGAAGGCTAAAGAAGCAGAGAATACTCTCAGATATTGGATGGATCTGACGTGGGAACTTGAGCCTACCGCTGAAGAAAGTTTTACCCCAGAGACTAAATTGGTTGATGCGCTTTCGGCTGACCTGAATACCCACTTGGCGCTCACGTATCTTCGTTCACTGCATAACCAACCCCAGAAACTTCTGGATAACGCACGTTTTATGGGATTTTTGTCGGACGAAGCACGGCAAAAACGCCGCGAGATTGAATCCGCAATTCCGCATGGCTCAGGGAGGGGGGGCAGCGAAGTGTTGGCAAAGTTGGCTGTTGAACTAGATGCGCTTCGGAATGCCGCAAAACTCTCCAAAGACTTCGCGCCCGTGGACGCTCTCAAAACCGCGCTCTTGGAAGCGGGCGTCGAGGTTCGCATGTCCAAAACGGGTGTTGAACTTGAGGCCGGTCCGAAGTTTGACGCTTCCAAACTGGAGGGCTTGCTGTGACCATGTCCGTAAATAAAGACCGCCTCTACATCTTCGACACCACTTTGCGCGACGGGCAGCAGACCCAAGGCGTGCAGTTCTCCACCGAGGAAAAGCACCAGATTGCCCATGCGCTCGACGCGCTTGGGGTGGATTACATCGAGGGTGGTTGGCCCGGTGCCAACCCGACCGACACCGAATTTTTCGACGCGCCACCGAAAGTCGATGCGACATTCCTTGCCTTCGGCATGACCAAACGCGCGGGCCGTTCGGCGGAGAACGACGATGTGCTTGCGGGCGTGTTGAACGCAGGGACGAAGGCCGTGTGTCTGGTCGGCAAAACCCATGATTTCCACGTCACCACGGCGCTCGGGTTTACCCTCGACGAGAACCTCGACAACATCGCGCGGTCGTTTGAATATATCGTGGCGCAGGGGCGCGAGGCGCTGTTTGACGCCGAGCATTTCTTTGACGGGTACAAGGCCAATCCCGACTACGCGCTCAAATGCCTGCACGCCGCTTACAATGCGGGCGCGCGGTGGATCGTGCTGTGCGACACCAATGGCGGCGCCTTGCCCCAAGAGGTCCATGACATCACCCGTAAGGTGATCGAAAGCGGTATCCCCGGCGATCATCTGGGTATCCATACCCATGACGATACGGGCAATGCCGTGGCCAATTCACTGGCCGCGATTGATGCGGGCGCACGTCAGGTGCAGGGCACGCTCAACGGCTTGGGCGAACGCTGTGGCAATGCCAACCTGATCACCCTGATCCCGACGCTCCTGCTCAAAGAGCCGTATCGGTCGACGCTGCAAACGGGCGTGACGGAACAGGCTTTGTCGGGGTTGGTCAAAACCTCGCGCACGCTCGACGATATCCTCAACCGCGTGCCGCAGCGCGCCGCTCCCTATGTGGGGGCATCGGCCTTTGCGCACAAAGCGGGCCTGCATGCCTCGGCCATTCTCAAAGACCCGACCACCTATGAACACATCGTGCCTGAGGTCGTGGGCAACGCGCGGATCGTGCCGATGTCGAACCAAGCGGGGCAAAGCAACCTGCGCAGGCGGCTCTCGGATATGGGTTTGGAGATTTCGGATAAAACCGATCTGGGCCGCATTCTCGACCGTATTAAGGATCGCGAGAGCGAAGGCTATGCCTACGACAGCGCACAGGCGTCATTCGAGTTGGAGGCGCGGCGCGAATTGGGGCTGTTGCCGAACTACTTCGAGGTCAAACGCTACCGCGTCACCGTCGAGCGCCGCAAGAACAAGCGCAACAAAATGGTGTCGCTCTCCGAGGCTGTTGTGGTCACAAAGATCGGCGGCGAAAAGACCCTCGCGGTCTCCGACAGTCTTGATTCCCACGGCAAGGACGCAGGGCCCGTGAACGCGCTCGCCCGTGCCCTGATGAAGGATCTCGGACCCTATCAGGCGCTGATCGACGACATCGAATTGGTGGACTACAAGGTGCGCATCACCCAAGGCGGCACCGCCGCGCAAACCCGTGTCATCATCGACCATGAGGACGGGCAGGGGCGACGCTGGTCGACCGTCGGGGTCTCGTCCAACATCATAGATGCCTCTTTCGAGGCTCTGCTTGATGCCATTTTGTGGAAATTGGTGCGCGACGGGGCAACGCCCGTGGGGGCCGCATGAGTGTGACTGCCTGTGCCGAATTGGTCGAGAAAACCGATCCGCAGCGGTTTCGCACCACGATGGCCGCACCTGTGGAGGCGCGTGCCGTGTTGTTCCCGATCCATGCCTTTTGTCTTGAGGTGGCCAAGGCCCCGTGGGTGACGAAAGAGAGCATGATCGCGGAGATGCGATTGCAGTTCTGGCGTGATGTCCTAACCGAAATCAGGGAACGCAAAGCCCCGCGGGCCCATGAAGTTGCGGCACCTTTGGCTGCTGTGCTGGATGATGCGGCTGCCTTGGCGCTCGACGAGGCCGTGACTGCGCGTCAGTGGGATATTTATAGCGATCCGCATGAGGATGAGGCGGAGTTCCACCGCTATCTCCATGCCACTTATGTGATCCCGATGCATGTGGCTGCGCGATTGCTCGGTGCGGACGAAACTCATGCTAAGGCTCTGAATAGATTAGGATTCGCAGGGGCTTTGGCGCGGTATTTTGCCGCGATCCCTGCGTTGCAAGAACACGGTCGCACACCGTTGATCGACGGGCGTCCCGAGGCTGTTGCGGCCTTGGCGAAAGAGACTGTGGAGAAGGCCCGTTGGGGGGCGCAAAACCTGCGTGGCCTGAGCAAAGCCGCCCGCGCGCCCATGTTGGACGCGATGATGCAAATGCCGCTGTTGCGTCAAGCCGCGAAAGATCCGATGGCGGTGATTGAGGGGCGTTTGGGGCAGGGCGCGATTAAAGCGTCCCTACGCTTAGCGGGCGTGTCTCAGCTCTCCAATTGGGCGGCGTTCTGATAATAATCCAAGACGTAAACACGGATCGCTGAGGCCAGTCCTGCGTCAACACCACGGGTCTCGTCGATCTGCGCCGCAAGCACGTTGATTGGCTTGTTCTGTCTCTCCGCGATCTCGCGAAAGGCCCGCCAAAACGGGTCTTCGAGCG
The DNA here is from genome assembly GCF_048266405.1 of Celeribacter sp. Lineage (GTDB taxonomy): Bacteria > Pseudomonadota > Alphaproteobacteria > Rhodobacterales > Rhodobacteraceae > Celeribacter. Next base: position 60,387 of record NZ_JBLWZO010000001.1, on the reverse strand, counting down.
ACACAGATGTGCGGTGGCCATGCAGCGTGAGAGAGCGCTTAACGGGGCGGGCTGTCATGGTCGTCGTTTGCCTCATCGGTGGGAGTATCGTCTGTCTTATCCGCTTTGGCGTCGCGCATTGCGGTGGGTTTTGTGTCGTTGCAGGCGTCCGTCTTTGCGCCATCCAAAACGGATTTGGCTTTGGCCGCTTCAAAGGCCTCGACGTGCTTTTGAACTTTGGACAGTCCGAATTTGACTGCGTTTCTATCCGCCGCGGCGCGTTTTTCCGCGAGGGCCTTTTTTTTGCGAAATTGATTGAGATTTGTAACGTTTGACGATGATGATGTACTCATGGGGTAGAATATTACCACGAAGGCTCTTGTTAATAAAGTGTCAAATAAAAGGGCGACCCGAAGGCCGCCCTGTTGTCGTTTCTTTCATAGCGCACCGAACACCCGTTAGGACTTCGGCCCGATCATTTTTTCGGGCCGGACAACCGCGTCAAAAGTGGCCTCGTCGACAAAGCCGAGTGCGATGGCTTCTTGTTTGAGTGTGGTGCCGTTTTTATGCGCCGTCTTGGCCACCTTGGTGGCGTTGTCGTAGCCGATGGTAGGCGCAAGGGCCGTAACGAGCATCAAGGACTCGTGCAGCAATTTCTCGATACGGGGCTCATTGGCCTCGATCCCAGCCACCATGTTGTCAGTGAACGCCGAGGCACTGTCGCCCAAAAGCTGCATAGATTGCAAGACGTTATAGGACATCATCGGGTTGTAGACGTTCAACTCGAAATGACCTTGGCTGCCTGCGATGCCAACGGCGGCGTTGTTGCCCATGACATGAGCGCAGACCATTGTGAGCGCCTCGGCCTGTGTCGGGTTCACTTTGCCCGGCATGATTGAGGAGCCCGGCTCGTTTTCGGGCAAGATCAGTTCGCCCAAGCCACAGCGCGGGCCGGAGCCGAGCAAGCGGATGTCGTTGGCGATCTTGAACAATGAGGCGGCGACCGTGTTGAGAGCGCCGGAGAACATCACCATTGCGTCGTGTGCCGCGAGGGCTTCAAATTTGTTCGGAGCGGTCACAAAGGGCAGGTCGGTGATCTCGGCCATATTGGCGGCGACCATCTCGGCCCAGCCTTTTTGCGTGTTCAGCCCCGTACCGACAGCCGTGCCGCCTTGAGCCAATTCGTAAATATCCCCGAGGCAGGCCTCGACGCGGGCGATGCCCTTGCGCACCTGATGGGCGTAGCCGGAGAATTCCTGTCCGAGTGTGAGCGGCGTTGCATCCTGCGTATGGGTGCGACCGATCTTGATGATATCTTTGAACTTTTCGGACTTCTCTTCGAGAGCTGAGGCCAGTTTGTTCAGGCCGGGAAGCAAGACATCGCGGGCCTGCAACCCGATGGCGACGTGCATCGCGGTCGGGAAGGTGTCGTTTGACGACTGGCCCATGTTGCAGTGGTCGTTGGGGTGGACGGGCGTTTTGGACGCCATTTCGCCGCCGAGCATTTCAATCGCGCGGTTGGAGATTACCTCGTTGGCGTTCATGTTGGACTGGGTGCCCGATCCTGTCTGCCAGACCACGAGGGGGAAGTTGTCGTCGAATTTGCCGTCGATCACTTCGCCTGCCGCTGCGATGATGGCATCTGCGAGTTCGGGCTTCAATGTGCCGAGCGTCTTGTTGGCCATTGCACAGGCTTTTTTGACCACACCGAGGGCGCGGATGATCGGGACGGGCTGTTTTTCCCATCCAATCGGGAAGTTCTGGATCGAGCGCTGCGTTTGCGCGCCCCAATACTTGTCTGCGGGAACCTCAAGCGGACCAAAGCTGTCGGTTTCTGTACGGGTATTCGTCATCGGGGCTCTCTCCCTTGATGGTGCCAAAATCTTGGGTCTGGCTATACGCGGTCAGGGGTGCCAATGCAATGTATACCAACGCATACACCTGAGTGTTTGCGCTAAAGCTGTGTTTGATTTGAAGGAACTAAGCGTCGCGGGGCGTGAGAGCGCTTGAAAACGCGTCTATGTGCCTCGCCGCGCTCTCGTGTTATTTGCGAAATTTGTCCAGAGAGACGATTTCGGCCTCTTTGTTGGGTTTGGGGCCACCCTCAGGTTTATCCGCACCAGCTTTTTCGAGCGGGGTAATCTCGGCTTCAGTGGGAGAGAGGGCGTCATCGTCCTCCTCCATCTCGTCGGCGTCGATCTCTTGTGTCTCGAACCGCAGGCCAAATTCCACCGACGGGTCCACAAAGGTGCGGATTGCATCATAGGGAATATACAACGGTTCAGGATTGTCGCCAAAGTTGAGGGTGATGGCAAATCCGTCATCGGTCACGTCGAGGTTGTCGAACCAGTGCTGGATGACGACGGTCATTTCTTCGGGATAGCGATCAGATAGCCAGTCCGCCAGTTCGACATCGGGGTGCATGGTGTCGAATGTAATGAAGAAATGGTGATCTCCCGGCAATCCATTGGCTTTAACTCCGTCAAGAACTTTACGGATTAGTCCACGCATCGCGTCGTGCATCAGATTGCCGTAATCGATGCTTTTTCCCATTTCATGTCGTCCTCTGTGAAACCGTCTGGTTGCAGCATAGGGGATTCTAGAGTGAAGGGAAGAGGTTAGACGCGCGAAAGCGGATGTTGCATGTCTGCGGACAATAGTTTGAGGCCGCCCGCTAATTGAATTTCGTGCCTGACAGCATAAGGGCGGTGGCATTTTCAGGTAGCGATCCCAAACTTTCAAAAAAGCTCAATAGGTCGAACGTATTATAGACTTCGACGAGGGCTCCATTGTCCATGCGGCCCATGACTTGGCCCGAGATCGAGATCGTGCGCATGGTGGTTGCGTCGCGACCTGTGATGGTCACATGGGCCCAATACCACGGATCAGCATCCACCGAGACATCAATCGCGCATTCGATTCCAACCAGAAGCGCCCGCGCGGCAAAGACCAGTTCTTTGACGTCTTGGGCGTTTGCGGAAAAGTCGGTCAACAGGCCTTTGGATGAGGTGTCTTTTGCCAGAAATTCGTCGATGGCCTCAATGTCGCCATTGACCCAAACGCGGTCATAGAAGGCTTGATATAATTCGGCTGCACTTGCCATGTCGATTGTCCCAAATGAGTGATCTCTGGGGCAGTTGTAGCGATGTTGCGTAAACGAGTGGTGAACGCAGCTGCGACAGGTGAGCATGTGTGGGGAATGTGAAGTGCAGGTTTCTGTTGCCAGGTACCTGCGAACCCCGCCTTAAGTCGCTAAACCTAAGGAGTTAGGTTTCAATGTTTCGCACAGCTTACGCTGCGAGAGCCATTGGAGCTTTGTTGTCATTTGCAACTAGCTTTTGTGTACCGATAACGGTGGTAACTCACCGAAACAAAGCAAACCCCTTTAGACGTCCGTCGATCCTATTTCGTCCCCATGTGCCCCGCATCGGCCCCAAATGAGAGCCCAGACGGGAATGATTGGTGGAGACGCCGGGTACCGCCCCCGGGTCCGATCCGCTTATTACGAGCGCGTTTATGTTCATAGTCGGTTGCCCGACACCGATTATTTAGGTGCTCTGCGCGCGGTTTACAAGGGTGTGATGGTCGCGTTTGGCTCGTTGAGCGGCTTTGGCATGGGCAATCGTTTGCGCGCACAATGCGTTGATAGTTGCCTCAGCGCGCCTACCGTCGCGATTTTCGACAGCATTAAGAAGTGCGGTATGCAGTTCAACAATCGCCTCGCGGTCTCGCTGACGGTAGGTGATCATGTTCATCAGTGGCTGCATACCTTCAACGGCGGCCGCCAGCGTCCATGACAGGACAGGGTTTTGTGCAGCATCGACAAAGGCGCGGTGAAAGGCGACGTCGGAGGCACAGAAGTCCTCGTCACTCAAATTGGCCTGTTGTTGGCGCATGATTTGCGCACGCATCTCGTCCAACTGTGCGGGTGTGTGGTTTTGGGCGCTTAACTGTGCGCAGCCGCGCTCCAAGGCAAACCGCGCTTGGCAGGCGGTGGTGAAATCCACGTCGTTGAGGCTCAACAACATTGTCGCTCGGCCTGCGATCTCGCCGTAGGCCTGCTCAAAACTGATACGGTTCACAAAGGCCCCGCCAGTCGCCCCGCGTCGTGTGCGGATCAGGTTTTGCGCGGCCAAGCGTTTGAGCGCCTCGCGTACGGTGGAGCGGGACACGCCATGCTTGTCACACAGCTCTGCCTCTGAAGGCAGGCGGTCATCATCGGTGAACTGTCCCGCCAAAATATCGGCGCGCAGGGCGTCGGCAATTCGGGTGGACAGATCGGGGTTTGAGGCCGATTTTGAATTGTCAGACATTTAGGCTTGATCCCTGAATTTAATTGTCAGACATTTATGAAGAGAATCGTCGCTCCGCGCAAGTAGGGGGCGATCCCTGTCATTTGCGGCGTTGAAGAATCGCGCCGCCATAGCATTGGAGAGCAAGTATGCGGGCATTGGTCATGGAGCAAAACGCCGAGGGTTTGGCCGAGGCGCAGATCAAAGATGTCGACGAGGCATTGATGCCTGAGGGCGATGTGACGGTCGCGGTGGAGTATTCCACGCTCAACTACAAAGACGGGCTGTGCCTGTCGCCAAAGGGCGGCGGACTTGTGCGCAATTACCCGCATGTGCCGGGCATTGATTTTGCAGGTACGGTTGAGGCGTCGGACGATCCGCGGTTCGCGGCGGGCGATAAGGTCGTGCTGACGGGATGGCGTGTCGGCGAGAACCGTTGGGGCGGATATGCTGAAAAGGCCCGCGTCAAGGCGGAATGGCTTGTTCCGCTGCCCGACGGATTGAGCCCACGCGATGCAATGGCGGTGGGCACCGCAGGGTTTACCGCCATGCTCGCGGTCATGGCGCTCGAGGATCACGGTCTGACCCCCGACAAAGGCCCCGTTCTGGTGACGGGCGCTGCGGGTGGTGTTGGCTCTGTGGCGACTGCGATCCTTGCCAATCTCGGATATGAGGTCGCCGCTGTGACAGGGCGCCCCGAACAGGGGGATTACCTCAAATCCCTAGGGGCCGCGACCATCGTGCCTCGTGATGAGATCAACGAGACCGTCAAGCGTCCTTTGGAGAGTGAGACATGGGCGGGCTGCGTCGATGCTGTAGGCGGCGCAATGCTTGCGCGTGTGTTGGGGCAGATGAAATACGGTGCGTCTGTTTCTGCTGTCGGTTTGGCGGGCGGGGCAGCATTGCCCGCGACTGTTGTGCCGTTTTTGCTGCGCGGTGTGAACCTGCTCGGCATTGATTCCGTGATGCAGCCGATCGAAAATCGCAAACGGGCTTGGGCGCGGATTGCCAAAGATCTTCCGCTCGCCAAATTGCACGACATGGTCCAAGACGCCACCCTGAGCGATCTGCCCGATTTGGGGGCTGCGATCCTCAAAGGTGGCGTAAAGGGCCGTGTGGTGGTCGATGTGAGCGCCTAACGCTTGACGACGAACCCGCGCCTAGCCCGCAGCCATAATGCGGCGGGCGCGGGGCAAAATCACCAAAAGCAGCCCAAGCGTGATAAGTGAACAGACGGTCATTGCGCCGATCATTGGGGTCGGCGTGCCGTCAAAGAACGGACCAGAGGCCGCAACCATAATGCCGCCTGCCACCATTTGAAGCGTCCCGCCCAGCGACGAGGCCAATCCTGCGATCTCTCCATGCGGATCAAGGGCGGCGACCATCGTGGTCGGGATCACCAGACCCATAAAGCCAAAGCCTGCGATCAGTCCGACGAGGATCACGGGAAAACTTGCAAGCCCCATCAGCGCCAGCGCCATCAGCGCGCACATCGAGACGGCAAACCCGCCGACGCCCAGCAGGATGATCTTAAGCGCGCCGTGTTTTTGCATCAGGGGAGCGGCGGCTTGGGATGCGCCGATAAAGCCCATTGCATTGACGGTAAAGGCCAAGGAAAACTGGGTTGGCGTGAGGCCGAAGGTTTCGACATAGACAAAGGATGCGGAGGCGATAAAAATAAAGAACGCCGACATGCCAAACCCGCCCACAAAGGTCAGCCCCATAAACACAGGGTCGCGCATCAAGGTGCGGATGCCACGCCCCATGGTTTTGAGATGCACAGGCACGCGGTGTTCTTTGGGTAGAGTTTCGGCCTGCCAAATCGCGGTGACGAGCATGGCAACCACGGCAGCCACGGCCATGCCCGCGAAAATGCCGCGCCATCCTGTAACGGTGATGAGGGCAGCCCCCGAGAGCGGCGCAAACATTGGCGAGACGGAGAAGACGAGCATGATCAGCCCCATCAGCTTTGTGGCCTCATAGCCCGTGTATTGATCGCGGATGATCGCTCGTGTGACCACCATGAGCGAGGCGGCGCCAAGCCCCTGACCGACACGCGCCAAGATCAGCATGTTGATGTTGGGGGCCATTGCCGCCAACACCGAGGCCACAAAAAACAACGACAGACCGACATAAAGCGGACGTTTGCGGCCCACTTGGTCCGACCACGGCCCGTAAATCATTTGCGTGAGACCAAAGGCGATGAAGTAGAAGGTAATCGTGCCTTGTGTGCTTGCCACGGTCGCATTCAGATCGGCGGCAATCGCGGGCAGGGCGGGCAAGAACATATCGATGGCAAAGGGACCAACGGCGGACAAAAGCCCAAGCACGATGGCGCTGCGCATTAGTGGGGTCATTGCGTTTCTCCGAAAGCTGCTGCGCGTGTCACTTTAGTGATCTTTGGCAGCATGTGCATTTTGTCCCCTTGGACCTGCATTTGTCTATCTGGTCAAGACCGAGATGTGCCTTTATGGAAGAGGGAAGTGAACAAGGGGTGTGCGGGATGGACATTGCAACAATTTTGCCCTTTGCGGCGATGATCGCGGCAATCGGCGCCTTTGCAGGCGTGCTTGCGGGGCTTTTGGGCGTCGGCGGTGGCATCGTGCTTGTACCTGCGTTCTACTACGCCTTTTCGGGGCTTGGGTATGACAGCCCGCAGTTGATGCAGATTTGCTTGGCCACCTCATTGGCCACGATCATCGTCACCTCGATCCGTTCTGTGTCCTCGCACCACAAAAAGGGTGCGGTCGAGTGGCCAATCCTCAAGAGTTTCGCGCCCGGTATTGTGCTTGGCGCAATTGTCGGTGTGCTCGTCGCCTCAAGCCTGCGGTCCGACACGCTGATCATGATCTTTGGCAGCGTCGGTATTTTCATCGGGCTTTACATGGCCTTTGGCAATGCAGCATGGCGGTTGGGCACCGAGATGCCCAAGGGCGTGATGCGAGCCTTGGTGGCTCCGTTCATCGGGTTTATGTCGGTACTCATGGGCATTGGTGGCGGCTCTTTCGGGGTGCCGACCATGACGCTTTACGGCGTGCCGATCCACCGTGCCGTGGCCACTGCGGCGGGCTTCGGGGCCATTATTGCCGTGCCCTCCGTGATCGGCTTTTTGTTCGCGGATCTGCCCGCTGACATCACGCCACCCTTTACCGTCGGCGCGGTGAATGTTGCGGCGTTTCTGGTGGTGGTCTCTATGACGCTGATCACAGCCCCCATCGGGGCGAAAATTGCCCATGCGATGGACCCCAAGCCGCTTAAGCGCGTCTTTGGCGGGTTCTTGATCCTCGTCGCCCTCAATATGCTGCGCAAGGCGTTGATGGGCTGAGGCTTAGGGGGCTTTGCGTTTGAGGCGGGCTGCGCGGCCGCCTTTGCGTTTGCCTGTGCTGACCTGACGGTTGGGTAGATCATCCATGATCAAACGGCGGGCTTCAGGGCTCAGACTGCCCCATGCGCCGATTTCATCTATCGAGCGGGCGCAGCCCAGACACAGGCGGGTGTCGGGATCAATCTGACAGACATTGGTGCAGGGGCTTTCCACTTCGTCACGCGTCCAGACTGTGCGGCTGTCATCCTCGCTCATCACACGTTCCTGAGGCGATCAAGCGCGCCCTGAAGGATCACGCCTGCGGCCACTTGGTCGATTTTCTCGGCCCGTTTGCTGCGCGACATATCGGCTTCCAACATGGCTCGTTCGGCGGCAACGGAGGACAGGCGTTCATCCCAGAAGGTGATCGGCAATGTGGTGAGTTGTGCCAGATTGCGGGCAAAGGCGCGGGTCTTTTGACAGCGTGGGCCCTCAGAACCGTCCATATTGCGCGGCAGGCCGAGGACAATGCCGCCCACCTCACGCGCGTTTAACAGTTTGAGCAGGCTTTCCGCATCGACGCCAAATTTCTTGCGACGAATGGTGTCGGTCGGAGAGGAGACGGTCAGCAAACGATCCGAGATCGCCACGCCGATGGTTTTGTCGCCAAAATCCAATCCCGCAAGGGCACGCATCGGCGGCAGGACCGCTTTGAACGCGGCGATGTCATCGAAGATTTCCGCACTCATTTGACGATGCCTGCTTTGACGGCTCCATCGCGCACAATGGCCATGGCTTCGGGTGTGGCTCCGAAAATCACTTGCGCTTCTTTCCAGATGGCCGTCGCGCGGTCGGTTTCGCCCAACATGGCAAGCGAGGAGATCAGACGCGACCATTCCTCGGCGGTGCCGCCCTCATTGGCCAGACGTGCGGACAGGCCGTCGACCATGCCGCGGATCATCTCTTGGCGTTCTTCAGGTGTCATGTCTGCGGCGTTTTCCACATCGGCGGCACTTGGGCCTTTGAGCGTTGAACCATCAGAGAGCGGGGGCAGGGTGTAGCGCACACCTGCGGCTTGTGCCACGGCTTCGATCTGGCCGCGAATGGCGGGAACCCACGGCGCATCGGGCGCGGACGATGACAGCAAGCCGTTCCACAGGCGGAAGGTCATGTCAGGTCGCCCCGTTTGGGCGAACATCAATCCCGTGTAGTAAATAGCCGGACCATTTTGCGGATCGCGTGATAGAGCTTTGCTCAGAGCGGTTTCCGCTTCGGGCGATACAAATCCGCCCGCTGCCAAAATCATCATATCGGCGAGGTCGGCGTAATCGTCGGCGGTGGCGGCGTCGCCTTTGATGCGGATTACCTCTTGTTGCGCGGTATAGGCTTCGCGGTAGTTGCCTACCACGGCCTCGTTGCGCGCCAGAAGTTTGTAGCCTTGCAGATCATCAGGGCGCTCGGTCAAGGCCTCGCGCAGTTGTGTCAGCAATTCCATATGGCGCGGATCGGGCTCTTGGAGAGCGGCGATCGGGCGGGCTTGGGCCTCTGCCTCGACCTGCGGCATTCGATTGGCGCGATTTTCGGCGGCGATGTCATAGCGGCGCTCGATTGGCAGGTCTTCGTAGGAGGGGGCGCCGAGATCACTATACAGCCACAGACCACCACCAATGATCACGGCCCCAAGCGCGATGGCACCAATCAGAGAGGCTTGGCCCTTGGTTGTGTCGGCCTTGCCGCGCGCGGTATCGGCGTCAAGCAAGCGACGCGAGATTTCGAGCTTTGCGCGCTTGGCGTCTTCGGGCGACATCACACCCCGTTCCAAATCGCGGTCCACTTCGGACAACTGGTCGCGGTAGACCCCGATTTCGACCTCGGCCTTGGTGGTGTCGAGACGCCCCAGCCCACGGGCACGGCGAAAGGCCAACACCAACGGGGCGGTGGCCAGTAGGGCGATAACGAGGGCGATAATCCAGAAAACCATGAGGTCCATCCATCTTTGTGTTGGCCGAAGGTTTAGCGGGACGGTGGGGCGCGGGAAACCCCAAATGACGTAGGTGTGACCGTATGGCCAATTCGAAGAGCTATCGCCGCGCCTTTCGGAATTCGCGCAGGGAGATTGTGATGGAACCGAATGTCTCTCTATGGCGTTTGATCTGTGTGACGGGGCAGGGCGCCAGACCGTCCGGTCGTGATCCGCGCCCTCAAACAGATGTCCCGATACAAAGAAAGTGAGGTTGGCATGTCAGACAATGGACAGGAAAAATGCGGTTTTGGCAGCCTTGCTGCGCTGATCCTTGCCTTGGCAATCATCATTGCGGGCCTGTTTTGGTATGGGTTCAATGCGACAGATATTCCGCTGTGGCGTGATGCAAATAAAATATCTGACATCGGGCCTGAACCCGCGTTGATCCAAGCCGCCGCACAACGTTAAAAAGGACGCTGCGGCACAAACCTGCCCAACAGGTCGGATTTTCCGACAAATTTTGTCCCGAAAGGGCTGGCCTGCACTTGACCAATGCGCCGCAACACAACAGGTATAGACCAGAACGCATTTGAAACTCATAGGAGGCCTGACACATGGCATTCACACTCCCCGATCTCCCTTACGCACACGACGCCCTTGCCGATCTCGGCATGTCCGCCGAGACGCTTGAGTATCACCACGACCTGCACCACAACGCCTATGTGACCAACGGCAACGCCGCGATCAAAGGCACCGAGTGGGAAAACAAGTCGCTCGAAGAGATCATCGTCGGCACCTATGACAAATCATCGGTCGCACAAAACGGTATCTTCAACAACATTTCGCAGCTGTGGAACCACAACCAGTTCTGGGAAATGATGGGCCCAAAAGGCAACGCGATCCCAACTGAGCTTGAAAAAGCCCTCGTTGAGAGCTTTGGCTCCGTTGACGAGTTCAAATCCCAGTTCGCAGCCGCCGGCGCAGGCCAGTTCGGCTCTGGTTGGGCATGGCTCGTCAAAGACACCGATGGTTCGCTCAAAGTGACCAAGACCGAAAACGGCGTGAACCCGCTGTGCTTTGGTCAAACCGCGCTTCTTGGTTGTGATGTCTGGGAACACTCCTACTACATCGACTTCCGCAACAAACGTCCCGCCTACTTGACCAACTTCCTCGAGAAGCTTGTGGACTGGGAAAACGTTGCTTCGCGTCTCGGCTAAGCTTCGTGCTTACGATCCTTTACATCGGGCTGGGGGCGTTGCTCCTGGCCCTTTTTTACGCTCTGTGGATTGAACCCGCATGGCGTCTCAAAATTGTCCGCTACCGAGTTGAGGTGCCTCAATGGGGCGCACGGGCGCCGTTGCGGATCGTCATCATTTCCGACCTGCACGCAGGTGCGCCACATATCCCCTTGTCGCGGGTGCGCCGGATCACGCGAAAGGCCAACCGCCTTGAGCCCGATCTGGCCGTCCTTTTGGGGGATTACACCGCCGCGCACAGTTGGACATGGGGGCAGACGGGGAAGCACGAGATCATCGGAGCGCTCAAGGCGTTCAAGGGCAAGCTCGGCACCTTTGCTGTTTTGGGCAATCACGATTGGTGGCAGGACTGGGACGCGGCAAAGGAGCTGCGTCCGTGCGAGGCGCAATTGGCGCTGCACGAACATGGCATTCCGCTTTTGGACAATGAAGCGGCGCGACTGTCCCATACTGGCGGCGACGTCTGGGTTGTGGGCCTTGCCGATCAACGCCCCTTTGATGAGGGCCCCGAAGGCGAGGGGTTCGATGACATTGATCAGGCGATGGCCTCCGTCACGGATGATGCGCCGGTGATCTTGCTGGCGCATGAGCCGGATCTCTTTCCCAACGTTCCCGCGCAATGCGTGGTCACGCTTTCGGGTCATACACATGGCGGGCAAATCCGCATCGGAAACCGCTCCCCGATTATTATGGCCGCTGAACAAGAGACCTTTTCCTACGGGCGCTATGACGCCGATGATCGGGTTTTGATCGTTTCCGGTGGGATCGGCTGTTCCGAAATCCCTGTCCGGTTCAACATGCCACCCGAAATCACGGTCGTGACCATCTGTGCGCCTGATTGAGCAGGTGGAGCCGTTTTTACGCTTGCCCGCCGCCAAAATTTCGCGTTTGTGACCTTATGAGCGAACGCACAATTGGAATTCTATCATTGGTCGGCGCCTACACGATTTGGGGGCTGTCCGCACTTTATTACCGCGAGGTAAGTCATGTGCCCGCCCTTGAGGTGTTGGCGCATCGCACTGTCTGGTCCTTTGTCGCGTTCTTTTCCATCATCGTGTTTCAAGGTCGCTTGGGTGAACTTTGGGCGGTTCTGAGCCCGCAGTCGAAATGGGACGGGTTGTACCGCATTGCGCCCGCAGCTTTCTTTGTGTCCGTGAACTGGTTTTTATTCGTCTTTGCAATCCAGAACGGGCAGACGCTGGAAGCATCTCTTGCCTATTATATCTCGCCGATCATGGCCGCAGCCGTCGGATGGGCGGTGTTTTCCGAGCCGCTCAAGGGGTTTCAATGGCCGGCGATGGCTCTCGCAGTTGTCGCTGTCGGTGTGCTGACCGTCGGGCTTGGTCATGCGCCGTGGTTGTAACTTGCGATGTCGGCCAGTTTCATCGGCTATAGCGGCTTCAAAAAGGGGCTCAAAGCAGGACCGACATTGGCGATGGCCGCCGAGACGACAATTCTTGTGCCGCTGTCGTTGACCTATTTGATCGGCGCACAGTTTTGGGGATGGGGTAGCAGCGAGACACAGGCCGCGGGCGCGTTCGGATCGTCGTGGCTCGATAGCCTTTTGTTGGCCTTCTCAGGCGTGATGACAGGGGTGCCATTGGTGTTGTTTGCAATGGCGGCCAACCGTGTGGCGTTGTCCACTTTGGGGCTTGGGCATTACTATAACGCCACGCTTCAACTCATTGTGTCTGTTGTGATTTTTGGTCAGATCATCACCACATTCCACATCGTCGCGCTCCCGATGGTCTGGATTGCTGTGACGCTGTTCTCGCTTCAGGCTATCCGCGCGGATCGTCAGGCCCGCAAAGCGCGTAAAGCTGCCTTGAGTTCTCCAATCGAAGAGATGGTTTGAAACGACGTTTTGAGGTCGGCGGCGGCAAAGCCTTCGGCAATCACATGGTCAATGAGGCCTTCGAGCGGGGCCCAGTAATCGTCGATGGACAGCAAAAAGATCGGCTTGTCGTGCAGCCCGATCTGTTTCCATGTCAGCACCTCGAAAAACTCGTCGAGCGACCCCGCACCACCAGGGAGAACCACAATCGCATGGGCGTTCATGAACATGACCTTTTTGCGCTCGTGCATGGTTTCGGTGACGATGAAGGACGTCAGATCGCGTTTGCCCACTTCCATGTCCAACAGATGCACGGGGATCACGCCAAAGGTGTCTCCGCGTGCGGCCTGTGCCGCTCTTGCAACCGCGCCCATTAGGCCGACATCTCCCGCGCCGTAGACCAATTGCCAGCCTTCATCGGCGATCAACTGTCCCAGATCTGTTGCCGCCGCCATGTAGGAGGGTTTGGCGCCCTCTCGCGCCCCGCAATAAACACAGACGGACAGGGCAGGGTGCGTGGAACGGGTCATGGGAGTGCCTCACTTGCAAGGGATTGAAACTCAGGAAGTCTTTGACCCTTGTTAGACCCGTTGCTAGGTTGCCTCAACCCGTCAAAGAACGGGTGGGCTAACGATGGGACGGAACAGGGTATATGTCAGACAAAAATGCATTCAGTGGCGCCACGGTCCCGATCGCGGCCGCTTCGGTGATCGCGATTGCCGCCGTAATTGGCATCGGTCTTTGGGTTGCCTCTCCAGATCAGGACGCCACCAGCGAGGCCGCGCAGCCGCTTGTCTCTGAGACGGGAAATGCCACACCTGCCACGGAAATCGCCACAACTCAGCCTGAAACGCCCAGTGTCGAACCCAGGGCAGATACAGAGCAACACTCCGCCGAGATGGCCGATGAACCCGCCGCCGAACAAACGGGTGAGGCCACGGCCCAGAACTCCGCTCCTGTGGTGAGTGAGGACGCGTTGCCTCTTGATATCATTGAGGAACAAGGTGACATCGTGGCTGCTCCAAGTGGCGCGGAACTGGACGGCCCACTTGTAATTGTTGATATCGTGCGCATCCCTCCCGAAGGGATCACCACGGTGGCAGGACATGCCCCTGCGAATACCGATGTGGTGATCTATGTTGATGGGGCCGAGGTCAGCCGTGCGACAACCAATGCTCGCGGCGAATTTGTCGCCTTGTTTGATCTCATGGCCTCCGATGCTGTGCGTGAGATGACAGTTGGTGTGGTCGAGGGGAGTAAAACCACCTTTGCCGACACGAGTATTATTGTTGCTCCCGCCGCAAAACCCGTCGTTGCCGCTTCAGCGGATGAGACGATGACCGATGCTGTCACGGAGGAGGACGCCGAGACCGTAACGCCGGAGCCTGAAGTTGCCGCCGCAACGCCAGAAGATCAGGCAACGCCAAACGAACAGGCTGAACCTGAGGAGCAGCCAGAGGCATCAGAAATGGCGACAGCAGAGACGCCCGTCGCACCTGCTCCAACTGTGTCTGAAAACGCGGCAAAAGACGTCACACCAGAGTCTACAGACGTTGCGACGAAACCTGCGCCCGTAGACCAAACGCCAACCGTTCTCAAAGCCGACGATGAGGGCGTAAAGGTTATTCAACAGGCAGGCACAAATGCGGCCACTGTGCGCATCGACGCGCTGACCTATGATCCCGAAGGGCGTGTGTTTGCCTCAGGACGTGCGCCAAGTGGCGCGGCGATCCGTCTGTATCTTGATACAGTTCTGACGGCCCAAACCCGCGCGGGTGAGGACGGACAATGGCGTGTCGAGCTTAAAGATGTGGCGGCAGGCGTTTATACCTTGCGGGCGGATCAAATTGGCCCAGATGGCACCGTTGTGACCCGCGCCGAAACCCCGTTCAAACGCGAAGATGTGGCCGTTTTGGCGCAAATTGCGGGCCAAGTGGAGCAAGAGGGCGCGGCCATCGCCGCTAAAGCAAAAGCGGACAGTACGAACGCAGAAACTGCGGTTTCAGCGACGGGTCAGAACAGCGCTCAGACATCTGAGGCAGCCATGCAAGCGACTGCCGATCCGGTCGGCGCATCGGAACAAGCAGCCACGCCAAAACCGCCGTCACGCATTGCCTCTGTCACGGTTCAGCCGGGTAATACGCTTTGGGGGATCGCCACGGAAAGCTATGGGTCCGGTTTCTTGTACGCGCGGGTGTTTGATGCCAATAAAAGCCAGATCCGCGATCCCGATTTGATTTATCCTGGTCAAGTGTTCGTGCTGCCCGAATAGGACGCGTCGTGACCGATAGACCTACCAATGCTGTGATCCCTCGCAGGCAATTTGCGCTGCGCACACCCCGCTTGCGACAGCTTGTACCTTGCGTCTGACGCTCAGATCACTAAGTCTGACATATTCTTAGCCCAATCCTCTTCAGCTCCCTTCCCAAAAGAGTATTTACCCCATGCGCGGACGTCCAAGTGTAACCACGACCAATGGCCCTTCTGACGGGATGATGGTGATCCGTCGTGTGGTTCCCTATTTCTGGCCCAAGGATAACAACGCGGTGCGGGGGCGGGTGGTCATTGCCCTCACATTTCTGGCGATTGCCAAGGTGCTGACGGCGGTGACGCCGCTGTTTTACGGGTGGACCGTTGATCGGTTAGCGGGAGAAGGCGACAGTGCGGCGTGGTATATGGCACTGAGCGCGATTGGTCTTACCGTGGCCTACGGTGGCGCGCGCGTCATGTCGAACGGCTTCCAACAGCTGCGCAACGTGGTCTTTGCCCCCGTGTCCAATGCGGCGCTCCGTGCGCTTGCCCTAGAGACCTTTAACCACATCCACGCGCTGTCCATGCGCTACCACATCACGCGCAAAACGGGTGGGTTGAGCCGTATTATGGAACGGGGGGTCAAAGGCGTGGCCTTCTTGTTGCAGTTCCTTGTGTTCTCCATCGGACCGCTTGTCTTGGAATTGCTGATGGTTTTGGTCATCGTCGGCACCAAACTCGGGTGGCCCTATATGGTGATCTTGTTGTTTACCTTTATCGGCTACATCATTTTCACGCTCAAAGTCACCGAATGGCGGGTGAAAATCCGCAAGGAAATGAACGATCTGGATACCGATGCCAACCAAAAGGCCATCGACAGTCTGCTCAACTTTGAAACGGTAAAATACTTTGTCGCCGAACGCCGCGAGGCCGAGCGCTATGATGTGGCGATGGCGGGCTATGAAAAGGCCTCGATCAAAACCGAAAACTCCTTGGCCTTTCTCAATTTCGGTCAGTCGTTCATCATTACCTGTGGTCTGATCGGGTCGATGGTTCTGGCGGCGGTGGGTGTTCAGAACGGGACGATTACCGTCGGTGATTTCGTGATGGTGAATGCCTTCGTTATCCAGATCACCATGCCGCTCAATTTCCTCGGATCGATGTATCGCAATATCCGTCAGGCGCTCGTTGATATGGAAGAGATGTTTACCCTCTTGCACCAACCCGCTGAAATCACGGACAAAGAGGACGCCGCACCGATTGATATCAAGGGCGGGACTGTGCATCTGGATAAGGTCGCTTTTGGCTACGACCCTGCGCGTGAAATTCTGCACGGGGTGTCGATAGAGGTGCCTGCGGGGAAAACACTTGCCATTGTCGGCCCATCTGGTTCGGGCAAATCGACCATCGGGCGTTTGCTGTTCCGCTTTTACGATGTCACGGGTGGCGCTCTTAAAATCGACGGACAAGATGTGCGCGACGTGACCCAAGAGAGCCTGCACCGCGCCATTGGTGTGGTGCCGCAGGATACGGTGCTGTTCAATGACACCATCCGCTATAACATCGCTTACGGGCGTGGTGGCGCGACGTTTGAGGAGGTCGTGGCCGCGGCGAAAAAGGCGCGCATCCATGACTTCGTGCAAAGCCTGCCCGAAGGGTACGAGACCCAAGTGGGCGAGCGTGGTTTGAAACTGTCGGGCGGGGAGAAACAGCGCGTCGGCATTGCGCGGACCTTGCTCAAAGACCCGCCAATTTTGCTGTTGGACGAGGCGACATCCGCGCTCGATACCCAGACGGAGCGCGACATTTTGGATGCGCTCAAAGAGGCCGGCAAGGGCCGCACGGTCATCACCATCGCTCACCGCCTGTCAACGGTGGCGGATGCCGACGAGATTGTGGTTCTGGAAGCCGGGCACATGGTGGAACGCGGCACCCATGAGGAGCTTTTGAACCGTCATGGCAAGTATTCCGCTATGTGGGCGGCGCAAGCCGAGGACCGCGATCAAGTCGCCTAAATCCCCGCTATTTCCGTCATATCGTTAGATAACCGCGCCTTTTTATGAGGGCGCGGTTTTTGTTTGAACCAAATGCATCTGCGTTGCGTAATACTTTCAAACAAAAGGAGAATGGCGTGACAGCAATCTGGTGGATCCGCCGCGATTTCAGGCTTTCGGACAATCCCGCCTTGGTCGCCGCCGCCACGGCGGGCGAAGTCCTGCCCGTGTTCGTGTGTGATGCAACCGTCGAAACCCTTGGCGCCGCGCCCAAATGGCGCATGGGGCTTGGTTTGGCGCATTTGATTGCCACCATAGAGGCCAAAGGCGGCCGTGTGTTGCTGCGCAAAGGCGACGCGCGGGTGATCATTCCCGCCATTGCGCGTGAGGTCGGTGCCACGTCCGTGCATTGGGGGCGGCTCTACGACAAGGACGCGATAGAGCGCGATACGGATGTGAAATCCACTTTGAAAACGATGGGGATCATAGCGCAAAGTCATGCGGGGCATCTGTTGTTCGAGCCGTGGACCGTGGCCACGAAAACAGGCGGATATTACAAGGTCTATTCGCCGTTTTGGCGCACCGTGAAAGATACCGAAATTGCGGCCGCGTTGCCAGAGCCCGACCTGACGTGGGCGGCCTGTCCCGATAGCGATGTCCTTGCGGATTGGGCGCTTGGCGCACAGATGCAGCGCGGGGCTGCTGTGGTGGGTCCCTATTGCCATGTGGGCGAGCCGGCGGCTTTGGCGCGGTTGGAGGCGTTCATCGCCAACAGTGTCGATCAGTATAAGGCCAAGCGGGATTTCCCGTCGGAACCTGTCTGTTCTGGTCTGTCCGAAAACCTGACCTACGGCGAGATTTCCCCGCGCACCATTTGGCACTCAGGCACACAAGCCGCACAGGTAGGGGCCGCAGGAGCCGAGCATTTCCTCAAAGAACTGACATGGCGCGAGTTTGCCTATCATCTGTTGTATCACGAGCCCGATCTGGCAACTCGAAACCACCGTGATGGCTGGGATGACTTTGCGTGGCGTGAGGATAAAACCCTGCCCGAGATCACCGCGTGGAAACAGGGGCGCACAGGGATCAGGTTTGTCGATGCCGCCATGCGGGAGCTTTATGTGACGGGCACAATGCACAACCGCGCGCGGATGATTGTCGCCTCTTACCTGACCAAACATCTGATGGTGCATTGGCGTGTCGGGCGGGCGTGGTTCGAGGAGTGTCTGATTGATTGGGACCCCGCGTCCAACGCAATGGGATGGCAATGGGTGGCGGGCTGTGGCCCTGATGCGTCGCCCTATTTTCGCATATTCAATCCCGATGGGCAGGCTGAAAAATTCGACAAGGACGGCACCTATTTACATGCGTGGATTGCCGAGGGTGAGCGCGATCCATCCGCCACCTCACTGTCGTATTTTGATGCGATTCCAAAGGCGTGGTGCCTGTCGCCAGAGACTCCCTATCCCGCTCCTGTCGTAGGGCTCAAAGAGGGACGTGAAAGGGCGCTAGAGGCCTATGCACAGCGAAATGCGTGACGAAATCGGATTTTGCGGTACACTGAATGATGAAAACGCCCGTTTGAAACAGATGGCTACGAACAGACGAGGGAGCCATGATGCTCGATAAGAATGCAGAGTCCAAACCCGAAATCCTAACCTCGGTGGAGGGGCAGGATAATCTGCCGCGTTACTTTTCCAACGTGTTTGCCGTGGCCAATGATATGGCGCGCGGGCAGCTCGATTTCGTGTTGCCCGACGGGCGGGTGTTTCGCGCAACGGGCCAAGCGGAAGGGCCGGAAGCCGAACTTCACATCGCCTCGAATGATGTTTTCGCCCGCCTGATCCGAGAGGGAGATTTGGGGTTTTGCGAGGATTACCTCGACGGCGGATGGAGCACGCCCGACCTGATGGCCTTTATGGACCTGATCCATGCCGACAATGACGACCTTTATGACGGGTTCCCCGGCATGGGTGTCGTTCGTATTTACGAGCGGATGCGCCATTGGATGAACAACAATTCCAAACGCCAAGCCAAGAAGAACATTTCCTATCATTACGATTTAGGTAATGAATTCTATGCCTTATGGCTCGACGAGACGATGACCTATTCCTCGGCCAAATATGAGGGCGCGGGGCAGACACTGGCGCAGGCGCAGACCACCAAATACCGCTCCATGGTGGATGAGATGGGCGCAAATGCGGGCGATCATGTGTTGGAAATCGGCTGTGGTTGGGGCGGCTTTGCGGAATATGCGGCGGGCGAGCGGGGCTTGCGCGTCACGGGGTTAACCATCAGCCAAGAGCAATACGATTACGCCACCGCACGCATTGCCCGCGCGGGCCTGTCGGATCGTGTGACGTTCAAACTTCAGGACTACCGCGACGAGACGGGCCAATACGACGGGATTGCCTCAATCGAGATGTTCGAAGCGGTGGGTGAAAAATACTGGCCGACCTATTTCGCCAAAGTTCGCGACTGTCTCAAACCCGAGGCCTCCGCCACGTTACAGATCATCACCGTGCAAGATCGCAGGTTCGAGATTTATCGAAAGAATGTGGATTTCATTCAAAAATATATCTTCCCGGGTGGCATGTTGCCGTCGCCGAGCGTGCTGCGGGAACAGATTGCCAATGCGGGGCTGACGTTTAAAAACAGCGTCGAGTTCGGCGAAAGCTATTCCAAGACCCTGCGTTTGTGGTTTGAGGATTTCAACGCGAAGTGGCCGAAAATCGAGGCCATGGGGTTTGACACGCGGTTTCGGCGGATGTGGAATTTCTATCTCACCTCCTGTGCTGCGACCTTTCATTCGGGCAACTGTGATGTGACGCAAATCACCATGACGCGCCCTCGTGATTGACGTCCTGTCGGGGCGGCAAGCGGGTTAAGGCGTTGATTGCGGGACAAATTGGCACCTAAGGGCGAAATTACGCGGTGATTTCATCAAAATTTCTTGAAATTGCTCCTTTTGCGCGATGATCTTGGCGCAACGGTCGATGGCCTTTGGGTGTCGGCTAATGATGCACCATCACGTTCACAACCGCACAGGCCCGCTATGCCCACAGCTCCAAAACTTGTCGCTGCTCTTTGGTTCGCCCTTTTGGCGTGGTTCGCCGCAGAAGTGTCAAAGGCACACTTTCCCGAAGGCACACAGTTCGGGTGGTACACCTATATGACCGGAGCAATCGGGTTTCTGGTGGGGTGGATTTTTGTCGGGAAGCGTGCGGGGGACACGATGGCCGCGGCCTATGCCTATGGTTTTACGGCGATCATCATTCTGGTGTTTTGGGCGCTGTTCTATTTTTCCTTCGAGGAAATGCTCCATCGGGCTTGGGATACGCGCTATCGTGGGCCGATGCATGCGTTGGTAGGGATGGTCGACTTGTTTAAGGACTACGCGATTCTGGTGCTGCGCTTTGATGTCGTGGTGACGCTTTTGATTGGCGGGTTTTTCGGCGGATGGCTGACTGAACAAGCGGCGCGGCGGTGGTCATGAGTGCGGACCCTTTTGACGGCCTCGCTGAGACCTATTCCACAGACGAAGTTGCTTATGTGCATAAGGTTTTGCGTGGGCAGGGTGGCCTGACGCCAGAACTTGTTCGCGCTGCTGCCGTGGAGCTGACGGCACATATGGCGCAGGGGCGCAGCGTTGAGGCGGTTGTGCCACATCTGGATCAACTTCTCACCCGCGCATGGTCCCGTGTTCGGGCGCAAACGGCGCCGCGGGCTTTGGATGCTGGTCGCCAGAGCCAGACGCGCGATAATGTGACCGAGGTACGGCGCGTTATGCCCTATCTCAATTATTTCGCTTTGGAAGATAGCCACTATCGCCATGCCCGCTTTGATGGGTCGCAAAGCGAGGAGATGCAGCGGTGCGTGTTTCTGATGGCGGATGCTGCAACGGTGCTGCCCTATGACCCTGTGCGCGACCGTGTACTGCTGGTGGAACAGTTGCGCTTTGGCCCGTTCGGGCGCGGCGATGCCTATCCGTGGGTCTATGAGCCTGTCGCGGGGCGCGTTGACGCGGGCGAGGGACCAGAGACCACCGCGCGGCGCGAAGCGGTCGAGGAGGCAAATGTGGTCTTAGGCGCGCTGCACAAAGCGGCTGAGTATTATGTCAGCCCCGGTGCCGTGACCGAATTTATCGTTTCCTACGTTGGTATCGCTGATCTGCCCGACGATGTGACGGGCACGGCTGGTTTGGACGAGGAGGGAGAGGACATCCGTTCGCATTTGGTCTCGTTCGACGATCTGATGGCGATGTGTGATGCGCATCAGCTGGACACGGGTCCACTCTATCTCACGGCCCTATGGCTCGCACGTCACCGCGACAGGCTCCGCGCCGCGTAACGCCTTTTCCTACTTCTCTTTGGGTTGCATCCAAAGCCAGATCAATGCCGCGCCCGCAAGGGTGAGGAAGGGGATCATGGCGAGGTTGACGGCTGTCCATCCGTCCTGTGCCGAGCCGCCCGAGCAATTCATCAACCCGCCCGAGGCCAGTGAGGCAACGGTTACACCGCCGAACACCAACAGGTCATTGATCCCTTGGATACGGCCGCGCTCGGATGGCTCGTGAGCGGAGGCGAGCATGGCGGTTGCGCCAATAAATCCGAAGTTCCAGCCAATGCCGAGCAGGACGAGAGCGACAAAGAAGTTTTCGACATTGACGCCCGACATGCCGACGATTCCTGCTGTGCCGAGGATGACCAGACCCGTCGCCATGATTTTCTGAACACCAAACCGTGCGATCAAAGCCCCTGTGAAAAATGATGGGACAAACATCGCCAAAACGTGGGCGGAGACGATATCGGCGGCGGTGTTCTGCTCGAAGCCACATCCGACTACGGCCAAGGGGGTCGAGGTCATCACGAGGTTCATCAGTGCGTAGGACACCATCGCCACGATGATCGCGACGGCCACGCGCGGCGTGCGCAGCAGTTCCATCGTCGAGCGGCCAAGGTGTTCGCCGTGTTTTGCCACGGGCGGCTTGGGGATGCGCAGGAACAGGAATAGGCCAGAGCCAATGACGTTGATTGCGATCACGGCCAAATAGGAGCCAAGGAACGGGACTACCATCGCCTGTGACGTGGCTTTGACAAGCTGTGGCCCGATGATGGCCGAAGCCAGACCACCCGCCATCACCCATGAAATGGCTTTCGGTTTAAACGCATCGTCGGCGGTGTCCGTGGCGGCAAAGCGAAAAAACCCTTGGCTCGATTGATATAGACCCGTGAACAAGCCCCCCAAGACGAACAGCCAGAAGTTTTGTTGTAACAAGGCAATCGCGCCAATGGAGGCCCCAACCGCGCCTGCGGTTGTTCCGATCCAAAACCCGACGCGCCGCCCGTAGTGTTGCATCACCCACGATAGCGGCGTGGCCGACATCATCGAACCGAGCACAATGGCGGAAATGGGCAGGGTGGCAAAGCACAGGTTGGTGGCTAGCGATTGTCCCGCAAGGCCCGCGATGATGAATATCATCGACATCTGCGCACCGAGGAAAGCCTGAGCGCCGACGAGAATATATACATTTCGGCGGGCAACGGCAGGCGAAACAGTGGGCTGTGTGTGGCTCATGGGACAAATTCCAAATTGCGTATCTGTCTGCTTTACCCGTCCCGAATAGGCTTGGAAAGGGACAGCTCGTCGCGTCCCCCATACGCATTTTCGCGCAGGTGCAAACGCACATTCAAATGTTAGCGCAAACCGAACGCGTCGCGCCTAAGCGCGGTCAATCAGGTGGAGGAAAGATCCGCTCACAGCGCCTTGGACCAAGCCCTGAGGATCGAGATCCGTGCCTTCGGCGTCGGTGGCGGTCAAAAGCGGAGTACCTTCGGCTTTGAGCGTTGTGGCATAGTGAAACTCATGTGCGGTCCAATCGCCTTTGAATGGGCCATGATTGAGCGTCGCATTGCGATAACCGAGATGTAGTTTTCGGGTGGCAAAGGAGGTCTCGAGGTTGAGCAGACCCGCCATGCGGTGACGCACCCCGTCGCGATCGGTGAGACCATCGCCCAACACCATGTAGCCGCCGCACTCGCCATAGACGCTGCGCCGTGCTGCGGCCTCGCGCAGGGATTGTAAAAAGCGGTGATTGGCGGCCAATGTGCCGGCGTGTAATTCGGGATATCCACCGGGAAGGTAGATCAGGTCGCAGGGTGGTGCGGGTTGGTCATCAAGCGGTGAAAATGTCGATATTTCTGCGCCTTGCGCGTGCCAATCAGCCAAAAGATGCGGATAGGCAAAGGCAAAAGCGGCATCTTGCGCCACGGCGATGCTTTGCGCGGGGGGCGCTGTGCGTGGGCCTGTGTCGCGGCTGTGAAAGTCCCCTGCGAGGGTGAGAATGGCCGCAACATCAAGCGACGCTTCTACCGCATCGGCCGCACGGTCCAAAAACGCGTCCAAATCGGGCCGCTCGCCTGCCTGAACCAAGCCAAGATGACGTGAGGGCGTTGCAAGCGTTGCATCACGGGGCAGGGTGCCGAGGACGGGAATTCCCAGTGGCGACAGGGCGCGGGTCAACATCGCCTCATGGCGCAGACTGCCCACTTTGTTGAGGATTACCCCAGCGATGCGCACGCGCGGATCATGGGCGGCAAAGCCCGCGACCACGGCGGCGATGGATTGCGCCATGTGGGAGGCGTCGACCACGAGGATCACGGGCAGATCGAACAGTTTGGCGAGATCCGCGCAGGCGCCGTTGCCGTCGCGGGCGGGATCGGTGGTGTGCGGGGCTCCGTCGAATAGCCCCATCGCGCCTTCAATGATGAGTAATTCCTCGGCCCCGTGGGCCCCAGATCCGTGAGCAAGCGCGGCAAGGCGATCGGTGCTCATCGCCCATGCGTCGAGGTTCACACAGGGCGCACCACTGGCGGCCTCATGGAAGCGGGGATCAATGTAATCAGGGCCGGATTTGGCCGAGCGCACCGCATGGCCGCGCCGTTTGAGCGCGCGCAAGAGGCCAAGCGTGATGGTGGTTTTGCCCGCACCCGATGCAGGTGCTGCGATCAAAAAGCCACGGGCCATATCAGCGGTCTTCGGCGGGTTTGCCGCGCCCCAAGGGGTCAAGGTTGCGCGGTGCTTCGCCGCGCATCAATGCCTGCCAATCCAACACCTGACGCATCAAGACATTGCGTCCGACGCAGATAATCGCGGGGGGCTCCATCTTGGTCGCCGCGATGTCGTCGAGCATGGTGCCAAGCGTGGTTTCCAATACTTTTTGCTCGGGCGTGGTCGCTTGCGTCACAATGGCCACAGGCTCGTCCATGCTGCGCTTTCCTGCTTCAAGCAGGCCTTTGCGGATAGCGGGGGCGTGTTTCATACCCATGTAGATGACCAAGACACCCGAGGCACGCGATAGCGCCTCCCAATCGAGACTGTCGGGGGTCTCGCCGCGTTGGTCGTGGCCGGTGACAAAGGTCACGGACTGGTTCACATCGCGGTGGGTGACGGGAATGCCCGCATAGGCCAAGCCGCCGATACCTGCGGAAATGCCAGGGATGATGCGGACGGGAACCCCGTGCTGAATGAGGGTTTGGGCTTCTTCGCCGCCCCGTCCGAATACGAACGGGTCGCCGCCCTTCAGGCGTAATACGCGTTTGCCCGCGCGGGCCAGATCAACAAGGCGCAGGGAAATATCAGCCTGTTTGGCCGAAGGTTTTCCACCGCGTTTGCCTGCGTAGATTTTCTCGGCCTCGGGCCGCGCCCATTCAAGGATCACAGGGGCCACAAGCGCGTCATAGACAATGACATCGGCCTGACGCAGGGCGTGAACAGCATGGAGGGTCAACAACCCCGGATCCCCAGGGCCTGCACCGCAGAGCCATACCCATCCGGGCATCAATTCGGGCCAGTCACCAGACGGCAGTGTTAATGTCGATTCGGTCATAGTGCCTTTATGGCGTGAGGGTCGCGATGTGGAAAGTGGTGGCAGGCGCGTTGCGGTAAAAACAACGTGGTCATTTGTGTAAACGGCGCGATATAGTCGCGTTATGACGCAAAAGACCCCTGACTCTTCTAAAGTGCTGCGCCGTGGTTGGACCACGGGAGCCTGTGCCACTGCGGCGACACGGGCGGCGCTACATGCGCTTTGGGGGGCAGGGTTTCCTGATACGGTGCGCATCACCTTACCCAAAGGCGAGCGGCCGCAGTTTGCGCTGTCCTATACGGCGCAGGGCGACGGATGGGCCGAGGTCGGCATAATCAAGGATGCAGGCGACGACCCCGATGTCACGCATGGCGCCGAGATTCGCGCACGTGTGGCGCAGTCCACAGGCGGAGTGACGTTCAAAGCGGGCGCAGGTGTCGGCACTGTGACCAAGGCGGGCCTGCCCATCGGCGTAGGCGAACCTGCGATCAATCCTGTTCCGCGTGAGATGATGACGCGCGAAGTCGTGGATATGGCGACGCGCTTTGATCGGCCGGCGGATGTCGAGATCACCATCTCCATCCCCGACGGTGACAAAATGGCGCAGAAAACATGGAACCCGCGCCTCGGGATCAAGGGCGGGTTGAGCGTGCTTGGCACCACGGGTGTTGTGCGGCCGTTTTCGTGTGCTGCGTGGATTGCTTCTATTCATCGTGGCATTGATGTCGCCCGCGCCGAGGGCCTGACCCATGTGGCAGGCTGCACGGGTGCGACCTCCGAGCGCGTGGTGCAGGCGCATTACGGGCTGAGCACAGGCGCGATGCTCGATATGGGCGATTTTGCGGGCGGTATGCTCAAATATCTTGTTAAACATCCTGTGCCCCGAGTCACCATCGGCGGTGGTCTGGGAAAACTGGCCAAACTGGCGCAGGGCGCGATTGATCTGCATTCCAAACGGTCTCAAGTGGATATGGCGCTTTGGGCCGAGCGCTTGGGCGATCCTGCGTTGGCGGATTGCAACACGGCTCTTGAAATCTATGAGGCCAAGGGAGCGGTCTTTGCCGATCTCGTCGCCGAACACGCCCTAAAGGCGGTCGAGGCGCGGTTCGGAGGTCACGGGATGGACTTTGATATCGTGGTTATTGACCGTAAGGGCACAATTATAGGCACGGCGGGCGCATGATCCTACTTTTAGCGGGCACGACAGAGGCACGAAATCTGGCGGGGTATCTCGCCGATCATGGAGTAGGGTGCGTGGCCTCGCTTGCGGGGGTGACGCGCGATCCTGTGGCCTATCCCGTTGAGACCCGCGTGGGCGGGTTTGGCGGTGCGGACGGGTTTCGCGCCTATTTGGACGCCGCGGGGATCACCGCCGTCATTGATGCCACCCATCCGTTTGCCAGTGCGATCACTGAACGGACTGCGCGTATCTGTGCTGAGCGCGGCCTGCCGTATTTGCGCTATGAGCGGCCAATGTGGCGCTCGCGTCAGGGCGATGCGTGGCATGAGGCCGCCGATGTGGTCGATCTGGCGCGGATCATTCCCCGTGGCCAGCGGATTTTTCTGGCGACGGGTCGTCAAAGCGTGAGTGAGATGACCCATCTGGACCACAGTGCGATCTGGGCGCGGGTCATTGATGCGCCGCGCGATCCGTTCCCCTTGCCGCGTGGGGAATGGATCATCGGGCGTCCGCCGTTTTCACACGCCGCAGAGCAGGCGCTTTTTACCGACCTCAAACCCGATTGGCTCGTGGTCAAAAACGCCGGCGGGGCCGCAGGGCGGGCCAAGCTGGACGCCGCGCGGGCTTGTGGCATGTCGGTGGCGATGATTGCCCGTCCCAAAGGCCCTGAGGGCATCACACGGCGCGAACAGCTTTTGGACGCGCTCGAATGGGCGTTGGCGCTATGAGGATCATTGAAACAGACGCCTGTGTTGCCGAGGGGGCCGCATATCTGGCCGATATCGAGCCGCGCTTTGCCTATGCGTTGAGCCAGACAGGGCCTTTGCCGCTGCGTCGCAGAAAGGACGGGTTTGAACAGCTCTTGTCCGCGATTGTCAGCCAACAAATCTCGGTGGCCGCAGCCAATGGCATTTGGAAACGGCTCAAAGCCGCCAAACTCACTGGACCGCGCAAGATCATGTGGGCCAGCGAGGAAGAGTTGCGGGCTTGCGGGTTGTCGCGTCAGAAAATCCGCTATGCCAAGGCGCTCGCCGAGGCGCGGATTGATTTCGCCGCCCTGCGCGATGCCCCATCCGATGAGGTGATCGCGACGCTGACGCAAGTGTCGGGCATTGGCGTGTGGACGGGGGAGATCTATGCAATGTTCTCGCTTGGCCACGCTGATGTCTTTGCCTCGGGCGATTTGGCGTTGCAAGAAAGCGCGCGGCTGCTGTTTGAGCTGCCCGAGCGACCCAAAGAGCGGGCCATGCGCGAAATGGCAGCGGCATGGTCGCCGTGGAGAGCGGTTGCAGCGCGGCTTTTGTGGGCCTACTACCATGTCGAGAAATCACGTGAGGGAATTCGTTAATGGCAAATCTAGACAGCAAAACACGCGACAGCCATTCGGGCCGTGTATCCAATGTGGTTGTGTTCCTGCACGGCTATGGTGCCGACGGGGCCGACCTGTTGGGATTGGCAGACCCAATGGCCGAACACTTGCCTGATACCGTCTTTCTTGCGCCTGATGCGCCTGAGATCTGTCCCGGCAATCCGATGGGGTTTCAATGGTTCCCTATCCCGTGGATTGATGGCTCCTCCGAGGAGGAAAGCCGCGCGGGCATGTTGCGGGCCGTTGATGAATTGAATGACTATCTCGACAACATCTTGGTTGATTACAATCTGGAGCCCGATCAAATGGCGCTTGTCGGGTTCAGCCAAGGGACAATGATGGCGCTGCATGTGGCGCCGCGCCGTGAGGATGCTGTGGCGGCTGTCGTTGGCTTTTCGGGGCGTCTTTTGGAGCCTGAGCTGCTTGTTGATGAAAAGCGCGTCACGTTCCCTGTTCTGTTGCTCCACGGCGACGAGGACGATGTGGTGCCGCCGCAATCGCTGCCAGAGGCCGCCGAGGCGCTGCAAGCCGCAGGGTTTGAAGACGTCTTTGCCCATATCGAGCGTGGCACGGCACATGGAATCGCTCCAGACGGTCTTTCGGTTGCTTTGGCGTTTTTGCGCGACAAACTGGGCTATGAGTGACGCGGTTTGGGCGTGTTTCCGCTTGGAATTGCGGCGCTGCGGCGAAGTTTGGTCAAATTTTAGCTTAAATCAAAAGATCGCCTTGACCCCGTTGTTAGGAGTGTTACCGTTTCGTTACATCAACTGGAGGGTTCCCTATGGAAATTATCGCACTGTCAGCACTCGCACTCGTTGCAATGGCCGTCGTGTCCTATGTTCTCTCTCCTGTTGAGGAACGCGCTCCGGTCCGTGTCCGGACGGATGATCGTCGCCGCTAAGTCCGCAGGTCTTTTTCGGATGTGATCGGTAAAACCGCTAAAAGAGCGCATCCTTCGGGTGCGCTTTTGTCGTTTTAGGTCGCTCTATTCGGGCCTGTCTGAATTGGGAGCGGGGCGGATTACACCGAACAGGAGGCTCCGCCAAGGACGCAGAATTTCGCACAATGGGGATGGTTGAGCGCCACATCGCGCGTCGCCCCGTCAAGCGTTGGTCCAAGGTCGAATTCGCGGTCATAGGGCAGCAGCGTGCAAGCCACCACCGAAGGCGCTTCGCCTTTGCGCTTCACCACCATACGGCTGGAAGCACACATCACGTTTTGAGGGGATTTGCCCAGAATGTCCCAACACGCCGTGGTGATTTCAGGCACCTCGATACTTTCATCCATTTCTGGGAAAATCACCGTCGTTGCAGGGTTTTGCGCGTCGATATCAAAGTCGTGTTCGGCAAAGAGTGCAGCAAATCCTGCCCGTGTTTGCGCATCGGTTTCGTTCCACAAAGAGCGGGCCGCGACGGCCATGCGCAAACCGTTATCGCGCAGCCATTCCATGCCTGTAATGGTGCGTTTGAAACTGCCCTTGCCCCGCATCTCGTCATGGGCGGATTCGGACCAGTGATCGAGCGATATACGCAGGGTGAGTTTATCGCCAAACTCTGCGTACAACGCCTGTAGCTCTGTGCGCACCGCAGGGCGCATCATCGGCAGCATGGCGTTGGTGAGGATCAAGACTTCATATCCACGCTCCAGTGCCGCGCGGGCCATCGCGCACATGTCGGGGTTCATGAACGGCTCGCCGCCTGTAAAGGCAATCTCGCGCACCGACCAAGACAGACCGTCGAGTTCATCCAGATAGGCGGTGACTTCATCTGTGGTGAGATAGACCAGCGCGTCATTGGTGGGTGAGCTGTCAATGTAGCAATTCACACAGGTGATGTTGCACAGGGTGCCTGTATTGAACCAGATTGTTTGCGGATCGCTAAAGGCCACGCGGGCGCGCGGGCTGCCATCGGCGGTGATGTCGGGGTTCTGGAATTTTCCGACATTGGCCACGATGGGGTGGGCGGTCGCTACATCTGTGTCTTTCATCGGTCCCTCATGCGTTTTGGGAGACGCTAAAAGAAACCGCATGCGAAGAAAAGGCGGGAGAGCCATTCCCACGACAACGTGAAAACAGGTTTTATTTGGTCACGGGCTTGTGAGAGGACGCTCAGGTGCTAGACTTTGTTCTGCCACGGGGGTAAACGGCTCTCGTTAGCGCTAACTAAGTCGCCATGCGGCGGGGTTTGAGGCGTGATAGAGATAAAACGCATAAGCGGCGGGACATTGGCGCCGTGCGCACCGCAAATGGGAGATGAACGATGGCTTCACGTGTCATTCCGGTTGACGATTTCGACCTAGTGATTTTTGGCGGTACGGGCGATCTCGCGCGACGCAAAATCCTTCCCGGCTTGTATCGTCGGTTCTGTGCAGGGCAAATGCCCGAAGAGGCTCGCGTCATTGGCGCGGCGCGTTCGGATATGGACGATGATGGCTATCGCGACATGATCCGTGATGCGATCAAGGAATTTGCCAAAAAGAACGAGTGCGACGACGAGAAGATCGGCGCATTTTTGCAACGACTTCATTATGTTGCGATTGACGCCAAAGGTGAAGGTGGATGGTCCGCTCTTAGCGCACTGATGCGTGACGATGTGGTTAAGGCCTTCTATTTTTCCGTTGCGCCTAGCCTGTTTGGCGATTTGGCAAAACGTCTGCACGATTTCAAGATTGCCGATAGCGAGAGTCGTATCGTTGTCGAGAAACCCTTTGGTCGCGATCTGGAGAGTGCCAAGGTGCTTAACGGTGTGTTGGCCGAGCATTTTGACGAGACGCAGATTTACCGCATCGACCATTATCTGGGCAAAGAGACCGTTCAGAACCTGATGGCCGTGCGCTTTGGCAATATCCTGTTCGAGCCGCTGTGGAATTCGCAATACGTCGATCACATCCAGATTACCGTAGCAGAGACCGTCGGTGTTGGCGGGCGTGGCGAATATTACGACCGTTCTGGCGCAATGCGCGATATGGTGCAAAACCACCTGATGCAGCTGTTGTGCCTCATTGCGATGGAGCCGCCGAGCAAGTTTGACCCCGATGCCGTGCGCGATGAGAAGCTCAAGGTGATCCGAGCATTGGAACCTATTGACCATCACCACATCGTGCGCGGTCAATATGATGCGACGGACGATGAGGCGAGCTACCGCGAGGATGCGGGCGACCCTAAATCCCGCACAGAAAGCTATATCGCGCTGCGGTGTCTCATTTCCAACTGGCGGTGGGCGGGTACACCGTTCTACCTGCGCACAGGTAAAAAGCTCAAGGCACGCACCTCCGAAATTGCGGTGGTATTCAAAGACGCGCCACACTCGATCTTTGGTGAGGATGCAGGGCGCCACGCCAACGTGCTGACCATCCGGTTGCAGCCCAATGAGGGCATGACGCTCAAAGTGACGATCAAAGAACCTGGTCCGGGGGGGATGCGTCTGATTGATGTGCCGCTCGACATGACCTTTGCCGATGCTTTGGGGGATGAGGCCGATGACATTCCAGACGCCTACGAGCGCCTGATCATGGACGTGATCCGCGGCAACCAAACGCTGTTTATGCGCGGGGATGAGGTCGAGGCGGCATGGGCATGGACCGATCCGTTGATTAACGGATGGGAAGCGCGCAATGATGTGCCCAAACTCTATGACGCCTATTCCAACGGTCCAGAAGACGCAGCGATGATGCTGCACCGAGAGGGGCGTCGCTGGCGGGAGATCAAGGAATGACCTTCGTAGAATACCCTGACAGAGAGGCCCTGTTGCTTGGTCTTGCGAATAAAATCGCAGGCGAGTTGCGGGCCGCATTGGAAAGCAAAGCCCGTGCCTCGCTCTGTGTGCCGGGTGGGACCACACCGGGGCCGGTGTTTGATACGCTTTCGGGTGTGTCGCTCGATTGGGACCGTGTTGACGTGTTGCTCAATGACGAACGTTGGGTGCCTGAAACCTCGGATCGTTCCAACACAACGCTACTCAAACAACGTCTTTTGGTCGGCGAAGCGGCACGCGCCACGCTTGTCCCGCTCTATGCGGACACGCCAACACCCGAAGAGGGTTTGGACGGGTTGATGGCTGCGGTTGAGGCGACTTTGCCGCTTGATGTTTTGCTCTTGGGCATGGGCGCGGATATGCATACCGCGAGCCTGTTTCCCGGAGCCGACCAATTGGAGTTGGGCCTGTCGGATGAGGCGCCGACGCTCTTGGCCATGCGGGCACCTAATGCGCCAGAGCCGCGCATTACCCTGTCGGCCAAGGCTCTCAAAACTGCCATGGCTACCCATATCCTGATCACGGGTGACGAAAAACGTGCCGCAATCGAGCGGGCCGAAACCTTGTCGGCCAGTGAGGCGCCTGTGTCGGTGTTCTTGCCACAAGCGACGGTGCATTGGGCACCATAATTTAGGGGCCGTGCAGTTAGATTAGACTTTGAGCCGTTTGGCTCATCGTAACGTTTTTGCTGTACGGCTGTGACCACATTTCAATGAACGTAAGGACTGCTCTATGCCCGTTGATTTCTCCGCTTTGAAAGCCCTCCACACCTCGGTTGGATCGCGTCAAATGCTTGATCTGTTTGAGGCGGATGAAACGCGGGCGACGTCCTATTCGATTTCTGCGGATGGGTTGTTGTTTGATTACGCCAAAACCAACATCGACGACGCGGTGCGTGAGGCGCTTTTGGCGCTGATTGATGAGGCGGGCGTTACCGAGAAGCGCGATGCGATGTTCACGGGCGAAAAGATCAACGATACCGAGGGCCGCGCAGTCTTGCACACCGCCTTGCGCAATCTGGACGGTGATCCCGTGCTTGTGGATGGCAAGGATGTTATGCCCGAGGTGTTGAACACTTTGGCGCGTATGGATGATTTTGCCGATCGCATTCGGCGCGGTGATATTACCTCCGTATCAGGATCGCCCTTTGAGGATATCGTGAACATCGGGATCGGCGGCTCCGATCTTGGCCCCGTGATGGCCTATGAGGCGTTGCAGCCCTATGTCGATGGTCCGCGCTGTCATTTCGTCTCTAACGTCGATGGTGCGCATATCCATGATATTCTGGACGGGCTGAACCCGCAGACCACGCTGATCATTGTGGCATCGAAAACCTTCACCACCATTGAGACAATGACCAACGCGCAAACCGCGCGGGACTGGCTTGTGCCTCATATCGGCGAAGAGGGCGTGTCAAAACATTTCGCGGCGCTCTCCACCGCGAAGGACAAAACCGCCGAGTTTGGCATTGATCCCGATCTGGTCTTTGGATTTGAGGATTGGGTCGGTGGCCGTTACTCCGTTTGGGGGCCGATTGGACTGTCGCTGATGATCGCCATTGGTCCGCAACGGTTTGCCGAATTCCTGCGCGGGGCTCAGGCGATGGACACCCATTTCAGGACCGCCGCCCCCAAAGACAACCTGCCGATGATGCTCGCGCTTGTCGGACTGTGGCACAACCAGATTTGCGGCTATGCCACCCGTGCGGTGCTGCCCTATGAGCAACGCCTCGTGCGCCTGCCTGCCTATTTCCAACAGTTGGAAATGGAAAGCAACGGCAAGCGAGTCTCGATGGATGGCACAGAATTGCCCTATAATAGTGGCCCCGTTGTGTGGGGCGAGCCGGGAACCAATGGGCAGCACGCCTTTTACCAGTTGATCCACCAAGGCACGCGGGTGATCCCGTGTGAATTTATGGTTGGCAAATATGGCCATGAGGATGATCTCGCTCATCAGCACGAGCTGCTCGTCTCCAACTGTCTGGCACAATCCGAGGCGCTGATGCGTGGACGCTCGATGGACGAGGCCCGCGCGTTGATGGCCGCCAAAGGGTTCGAGGGGGCCGAGTTGGATCGCCAAGCTGCCCACCGTGTGTTCCCGGGCAACCGTCCCTCGACCACCTTGGCCTATGAGCTTCTGACGCCGTTTGTGTTGGGTCAGATTATCGCGCTCTATGAACATCGTGTGTTTGTTGAGGGTGTGATCCTCGGGATCAACTCGTTCGATCAATGGGGTGTGGAGCTTGGCAAAGAATTGGCACTTGCGTTGCAGCCCGTTCTGTCGGGCGACAAAAGCGGCGCTGACAAAGATGGATCCACCCGTCAGTTGGTTGACTTCCTAAAGGTCTAAGTCAAAGACATCTCAATGTAATTTTAGGGCAGGGTCCACGCGCCTCTGCCCTTTTTTGCGATCAATTGGTTTGGCAATTTGGATGTGTCAGCCGAACAGGCTGCCGAATTTCATCGCGGTTTTCGCATCGCCTGCGATTTTAAGTTTTCCGAACATTACTGCCTTCATCGGGTGCAATGTACCGTGCAGGATTTTGGTGAACGTCTCCTGTGAGGCAATCACCGCAGCATCGGCGCGGTCGTCCGAGATTGTCGCGTCATGGCCCAGAATGAAAATATTGCCCACATCTTTGATCCGCATGGACACGGATGTCTCGAAATTCACCTCTTTGAGGCGGGCCAAAAGTTCTGTTTTGGCCATGTCTAAAAACGGGTCTGACATCCTGCATTCTCCCTTATGCGGTTGACCCACTGTGTCTGTCTCGCGGGCAAAGGGACAGCGAGACGTTGCGTCGCGCCGCCGCAAGGATGATTGGGATTTGCGCAGAGGAAGGAGACTGGAGCGGGTAACGGGAATTGAACCCGTAACTAAAGCTTGGGAAGCTGCCGTGATACCTTTTCACCATACCCGCTCGTGTGCAGACAGGTAGTCAAACCCCGCGAAAGGGTCAAGGGATATGCGGCGTGGCGCGTCAAAAAAAGCGTCACACCGCGCATTTTCACGAACGCCTTGAACGACGACGCGGGCGCCCGCCGCCACCGCCTGCGTTGAAATCGGGATTGGGCAGATCCACCACTGTGCGAAGCTGTGCGAAGGGCGCCGTGGCATGGGGAATGCCGTTGGCGTTGACGAAGTGTTCTTGGAACTTCGGTTCAATCGCTGTCTCGACTTTGGTGATTTGGTGGACCAGGGCCTCGACCTCGCGTCGCGCGGCGACATTCAACAGCGCGATCTGTGCGCCTGTGCCCGCCGCATTGCCTGCGGATGTGACATGTTCAAGAGGGCAGTCGGGGATCATGCCCAGAACCATTGCGTGTTTGGGGGAGATATGCGCTCCGAAGGCCCCTGCAAGCACCACGCGCTCGACCTCATCGGTGCCAAATTCGTCCATCAACAAGCGTGCGCCCGCATAGAGTGCCGATTTGGCCAGTTGAATGGCGCGAATGTCGCCTTGGGTGACTTCGATGACGCTGCCTCCCTCGGCGCTGCCGTCATGGAGCAAGTAGGAATGGGTACGACCTGACGGGCGCAACCGCGGTGTGCCCGTGGCCTCCGCCGATCCGATCAAACCGTTCGCATCAACCAATCCCGCCATGCGCATTTCGGCCACGGCCTCGATAATGCCAGAGCCACAGATGCCGGAGACGCCCGACACGGCGGTTTGCGTGGCGAATTCGGGATCGTCCGACCACAGATCACAGCCGATCACTTTGAACCGTGGCTCTTTGGTGGTGGCGTCAATTTCGACGCGCTCGATCGCCCCCGGTGCAGCACGCTGGCCGCTTGAGATTTGCGCGCCCTCAAAGGCGGGGCCCGTGGGCGAGGAACAGGCCAAGACACGGGATTTATTGCCCAAAAGGATCTCGGCATTGGTGCCCACATCGACGATCAGCGTGAGCGGATCGACGTTTTGCGGTGCCTCGGATAGGGCTACGGCGGCGGCATCGGCGCCTACGTGACCCGCGATTAACGGCAGGATATAGACCTGCGCCTGATCGGCAAAATTCAGGCCGATGTCCTGCGCTGGCAGGTCCAGAGCCGCGTTGGTCGCAAGGGCAAAGGGTGCCATTCCCAAGGGCGTCGGATCAAGGCCCAACAACAGGTGGTGCATGACGGGGTTCATCACGAACACCGCCTCATAAATGTCGGAGGTGGTGATTTCGGCTTCCTTTGACAGCTCCACTGCCAGTTCGTTCATCGCCTCGCGCACGGCTTGGGTCATCTCCCCCGCGCCGCCCTCGTTCATCATCGCATAGGAGACGCGGCTCATCAGGTCTTCGCCAAAGCGGATTTGCGGGTTCATCACGCCGCCAGACGCCACGACCTCACCCGTCACCAGATTGGTGAGGTGGGCGGCAATGGTGGTCGAGCCAAGGTCCACGGCCAAGCCATAGAGCGCAGGCTCGGCAAACCCCGCCCAAACGCCGATCACCTGTGCGGCACCTTCGCGGGCGGTGTGAATGGCCAGTGTGGCTTTGTCCTCGCCAGCGATCAGCGCGGCTTGCAGTTTGGAGAGCATGGGCAGGGCGAGAGACACCTTTTCGATGTCCCATTGCGCCGCAAGGGCGGCCTGCGTGCGTTCCCAGTCGCCTGTTGGCGTGTGCATATTGGCGGGTTCGACCTCGACGTAATACAGCCGCGTGGCGGGGTCCATTTCGATGTGGCGCGTCGTGGCAGCCTTGCGCACGACTTGTTTATGGACTTGGCTTTCAGGTGGCACGTCAAGCACCACATCGCCCTGAATACAGGCCTGACAGCCCAAACGCCGTCCCGCTTTGAGGCCGCGCACACGGTCATAGCGTTCCTCAACCGCGTTGAATTCGCTCAGCGCAGTCTCGGATGAGGTAATCCCGTGTTTGGAGTGATCACCATAGGCGGGCTGGACCTGACATTTGGAACAAATACCTCGGCCTCCACAGACGCTATCAAGGTCCACACCCATCGAGCGCGCGGCGTCCAAGACGGAGGTGCCAGCAGGAACGCGAGCGCGTTTGCCTGACGGTGTGAAAATCACCAATGGATCTTGTGCGTTGCTCATAGCGTTTCCCATGCTGTACGTGGATCGGCGTCGCGCCATGCGCCACTGTTGAGGCCGTCGAGTGTATAGGGGCCGATGGCCACACGGATCAGGCGCAGGGTCGGAAATCCGACATGTGCGGTCATACGCCGTACTTGTCGGTTTCTGCCCTCGGTGATGGTCAATTCCACCCAACTGTCGGGCACCGATTTGCGGTAACGCACGGGTGGGGTGCGCGGCCAGAGCCAGTCGGGTTCGTCGACACGGCGCGCGCGGGCAGGGCGGGTTGGCCCGTCTTTGAGCGTCACACCTGCGCGAAGCGCTGCTATCGCCGCATCATCAATATCGCCTTCAACCTGCGCCAGATAGGTTTTCGGCATTTTCGATTTCGGATTGGCGATGCGGGCCTGTAGGCGGCCATCGTCGGTGAGCAGCAACAAGCCCTCGCTGTCGCGGTCCAAACGTCCTGCGGGGTAGACTTTGGGCACGTCGACAAAATCCGAGAGCGTGCGGCGTTTGCTGCCTTCCAATCCCTTGTCGGTGAATTGGGAGAGCACATCGAACGGTTTGTTCAAAGCGATAAGCCGTGTCATCTGTGCGCTCCCTTCTGATTTAAACGTGTTGCCCGAGATCGGGATTAGCGGCGACGGCGTCCACCACCGCGACGCCCGCCACCCGAACCTGCGGTTGCTGCTGCCGTGGAGGCCTCGGCAAATGTCGCGCCTTCGGCCACGGCATCGGCAATGCGGCTAAAGCCGATCCATTTTGCGCCGTCAGGGTCGTGGTTCATCAAGAGGTTGGCCGCGCGGATGGCTTCCATCTCTTGCAGACGCACAGGGTTCATGATCGCCGACGTCATGCCCGCGCCAATGGCCATGGGCAAGAACGCCGCGTTGATCCCGTGACGATGAGGCAAGCCGAACGACACGTTGGATGCGCCGCAGGTGGTATTGACACCCAACTCGTCGCGCAAGCGGCGCACGAGGGTGAACACTTGTTGGCCGGCCGTGCGCATCGCGCCGATGGGCATGACGAGCGGATCGACCACGATGTCATGGGCGGGAATGCCGTAATCGGCGGCGCGCTCCACGATGCGTTTGGCCACGGCAAAGCGCACTTCGGGGTCTTCGGAAATCCCCGTGTCATCATTGGCAATGGCCACAACAGGGACGTTGTATTTCTTAACGAGGGGCAAAACCCGCTCAAGGCGTTCTTCTTCGCCCGTCACGGAGTTCAACAAAGGGCGCCCCTCGGCCATTTCCAAACCCGCTTCAAGCGCGTCAGGCACGGAACTGTCGATGCACAGAGGCACGTCAACAATGGCCTGTACGCGGGCGATCAGGTCGCGCATCAGCGGCGGCTCGACGAAGTTGTTGTCGGCGTAACGGGGGTCTTCGGCCATCTTGTTGGAGAACACAGCACCCGAGTTGATATCGAGGACATTGGCACCACAGGCGACCTGTTCAATCGCATCGCGCTCGACGGTGGAGAAATCACCAAGCTCCAGTTCGGCGGCGAGCTTCTTGCGCCCTGTAGGGTTGATGCGCTCACCGATAACGCAAAACGGCTCGTCAAAGCCGATGACGACGGTCTTGGTCTTGCTCTCGATCACTGTGCGGGTCATGTCATGTATCCTCTAAACGCCAAGGGATGTCCTTGCGAAATTTATGTGGGCGCGTGCCCGTCATTCTGTATCAGCGCAATCAGGCGCTCTTTATCATAGGCGGCATCAAGCTCGGCCACTTTGGCGTCAATGGCCTCTTGGCCCTCGCCGTCAACGGAGATCACCTCATCGCGCCATTCGGCGATATAGGCGTCCTGATCGGTGGCTCCGATCCGCATGGCCACACGGTCGATGGCCTGCTCGAACCGCTCGGGCAGGACGGCGCGCAACGCACGGCGGCCTCGTCCCATGCGCACTTGGGCAGGGATGTCACGCCAGTAGATGATGGTCATATCAGTCATATGTCTCGGCCCTTATTGTCGAGGCACAGACTTAGGCCAAGCAGGCATTGGGGGGAAGGGTCTGCTATCGGAAAAATCTTCATCACGTTTATGAAGGGGAGCATCTGATCTCTTGCGAGGGAGCAAAAGCACGCGTAGGGTGAAGACAACTCGAAATGGAGGGCGTAAAATGGCGCCCAAGCGTCCCACAGGTGCGGGCGCGTTCCCGAAACCGGTTGAGCCACCCGTGCCTCAAACCGCAGATCGCGAAGAGCTCTATGCAGCTCTCGATCTCGGCACTAATTCGTGCCGCATGCTGATTGCCCAGCCAAAGGGTAGTCAGTTTCATGTGGTCGACAGTTTTTCCAAATCCGTCCAATTGGGGAACGGATTGGAGGCCTCTGGCCGTTTGTCGCGCGGGTCTATTACCCGCACGATCCAAGCGTTGCGGGTCTGTCGCAAGAAACTCGATAAGCATAACGTGACGCGAATGCGGCTCGTGGCGACCGAAGCCTGTCGCCGCGCCAAAAACTCGCGCGATTTTCTGCGCCGTGTGCAGCGTGAGACAGGGCTCACGCTAGAAATCATCAAGCCAGAGGAAGAAGCGCGTCTGGCGGTGATTTCCTGCGCACCGCTTGTCTCGACCATGACAGAGCAACTGTTGGTGGTGGATATCGGCGGCGGCTCGACCGAGCTTGTCTGGATCGACCTGAGTGCTGTGCCAAAGGTGGACCGCCCGCGGGCGATCATGCGGTTACACACAGGGTTCAAACCGACCGAGCGCAGTATTTTCCCCCACGCCAAAGTGGTCGACTGGATTTCGGTGCCATTGGGTGTGGCCACCTTGATGGAGCAGTTTTCCGACGTGGATGACGACAGTGCGCGGTTTGCGTTGATGTCGTGGTTCTTTGAGGAAAAGCTCGCTGATTTCACGCCTTATGCCAATGAGCCTGCACGCGACGGGTTTCAGATCATCGGAACATCGGGAACTGTCACAACCGTGGCGGCCTCGCATCTTGGCTTGCGGCGCTATGACCGCAATAAGGTGGATGGTCTGCGGATGTCCTCCGAACAGATCGACAGCGTGATCCGTGACTATCTGCAGCTTGGCCCCGTGGGGCGGCGTAACGATCCTCGGATCGGGCGGGATCGTCAGGCGTTGATCATGTCGGGATCGGCGATCCTTCAGGCACTGTTGCGTGTCTGGCCAACAGATCGTTTGTCTGTCGCGGATCGTGGGTTGCGCGAGGGTTTGCTTTACGCGCAGATGACTGCGGATGGGGTGCTTGAGGAAGCCTTGCCCTAGTGGCTGCTCTTGATTGATCTTTTGACATGAAAAAGCCCGCCGGATTGGCGGGCTTTTGTTTTAGGCTGAATTACCAGTCCCTTATGGGATGATCCTCGTGTATTTTGTGCCTTCGA
This sequence comes from Celeribacter sp., assembly GCF_048266405.1. GTDB lineage: Bacteria > Pseudomonadota > Alphaproteobacteria > Rhodobacterales > Rhodobacteraceae > Celeribacter. Next base: position 20,955 of record NZ_JBLWZO010000001.1, on the reverse strand, counting down.
TGGTTGCGCCCGCACGCAGGCCCGCTTGGCCAAAGACAACACCGATGACAGGAGACAGCTGCGTAGTCGTCTCTGCCGACATTTCTTCGCCGCGGTTGACGATGGCGTATTCGATATCTGCGCCTGCCGCCCAACCGGGGGAGTTGCGGAAATCCTGCAAGGCTTGCTGCGTCATAAAGAACAAGACGTGCGCATATTGCTGTGCGCCGATCTGGATGCCGATGGAGGCCTGTGCTGCGGAGTAGTAATCCACTGTCGCACCGCCAACGCGCAGGGCACCGCGACCGTATGAGCCACCAATGCCGAATCCCGCCTCGGTGACGAGCGGCATAACAAGTTGGGCGACGGATTTGTCACGCAGACTGCTTGTGCCGGGATAGCTGGAATACAATTCGCTCAGTGTCCGGTCGACACGTGCATCGATAACCGCACCGCCGTTTGACGTCATGCCATTGCCGCAAGCGGTCAAAAGACCTGCGCTACCGAGACCGATCATGAAGGATCGGCGTTGAATCTGTGTCATAAGACTGCCCTTTATCTACTGCCGTTTTGAGCTCTCATGGCTCTTTAGAGGACACTATGACGCAATTTTCTCGCGCTGTCATCGTCTTATCGGCATGACAACGGTCTTCGGTGGAGGATCGCCGAGCGACCTTTGTGCGCGGGTGACTATTCGCCGTTCATCAGCCGTGCCGCATCACAGGCGAAATAGGTCAGGATTCCGTTGCACCCCGCGCGTTTGAACGCCATCAGGCTTTCCATCATGACCTTCTCGCGGTCCAGCCAGCCGTTGGCGGCTGCGGCGTTGAGCATCGCGTATTCGCCCGACACTTGGTAGGCAAAGGTTGGCACGCCAAAGGTGTCTTTAACGCGGCGGCAAATGTCGAGGTAAGGCATGCCAGGTTTGACCATCACCATATCCGCGCCTTCCATGAGATCACGTTCGATCAGGCGAATGGCTTCGTCGGAGTTGGCAGGGTCCATTTGATAGGTGTTTTTGTCCCCTTTGAGGGCACCCGATGCGCCCACGGCATCACGAAACGGCCCATAAAAGGCGGACGCATATTTGGCCGCGTAGGACATGATCGTGACCTTGTCGTAGCCGTCGGTTTCCAAGGCGCGGCGAATGGCACCGATGCGCCCGTCCATCATATCGGATGGGCCGATAATGTCCGCGCCTGCTTCGGCCTGTGCGACAGCCATTTTGACGAGGGCTTCGACAGTCATATCGTTGACGATTTCGCCGTCCACAACGAATCCGTCATGGCCGTTGATATTGTAAGGGTCCAGCGCCACATCGGTCATGATCGCCAGCTCCGGCACTTCAGCCTTGATCGCGCGGATGGCGCGGTTCACGAGGTTGTTGGGGTCCCATGCGCCTGCACAGTCTTCGGTCTTCAACTCAGGCTCGATATAGGGAAACAGGCAGATCGCGGGAATGCCAAGCGCATAGGCCTCGGCTGCGGCTTTCACAAGGCGGTCGATCGTCAGGCGCTCGACTCCGGGCATCGAGGGGATGGGCGTGGCCTCATCGACCCCTTCGCGCACAAATACGGGCCAAATGAGGTCCGTGACCTGCAACGCATTTTCGCGTACCAAGCCGCGAATGGCATCCATTTTGCGTGTGCGGCGCAGGCGGGTCAGAGGGAAGGGGGCGGTAGAGCGGGGCATGGCGGATCTCGATACGTGATTGTTTAACTCTCGCAATGGGGTGACATGGTTTTTGCCGCTCATCAAGGGTAGGAATCGTCGCGCCGCCGCGCTAGTGTCGCCGCAATCGGCAAAAGCCGACCTTTGATCCGTCCAAAAGAGCAGCAATCGTGAATATCTGGCAAACCGTTTTAGAAGTGATCGATATGCGATCCTTTTCCAATTTGTGGTATTGGATCGCCTTGGCGGTACTTTGGTCCACTGCCTCGCATTTTGTGCTTGGTGTGCCGTTTGATTTGGCACAGAAGGCACAAAAACTAGGCGGCGAGCGGATGCAAGATCTCGAAGATCTTGTCCGTATCAACGTAAACCGTTTGGGCAGTATAGCGGAGATTTCGGGCCTTGTAATCGTTGCGATAGCCTCCGCAACGCTGACGATGTTGTTTGGCCTTGGCGTCTTTTATGATGTGGAGTTCGCACAAGCTGTCTTTCTCATGGCCTTTCCCATGACGATTATCTTCTATCTTAATGTACGCACCGCACAACGTATTCAGGCAGAGGCTCCACGCGGGAATGACCTTGTGGATACGCTGCGCCGCCACCGCTTCAAAACACAGCTTATCGGGATGTTGTTCATCTTTATCACTGCGATGTGGGGCATGTATCAAAACATCGTCACTGGGCCGCTCGGCGGCTAATTGCGATGGCATCTGCATCCAAATCCAACACCGCACATGTGCAGATAGGAGGCGCGCCTGAAGGGTTCGACGCCTATTTGCTTGTCCGCGAAGTCACCAAATCCGACGCACCTGTTGTCCATGTGGCCCGTGACGACAAACGTCTTGCGGCCCTCAAATCCGCATTAGCTTTTTTTGCGCCTGATCTGCCTGTGATTGACTTTCCCGCTTGGGATTGCCTGCCGTATGATCGTATCTCGCCCAACGCTGATGTCTCTGCCGCGCGTATGGCGACATTGGCTGCATTGGCGCACGGAGCCTTGCCCAAACGCTATGTGCTGCTGACAACTCTGGCCGCGGCTACGCAACGGGTGCCACCCAAAGAGACGCTTGAAGGTGCTGCTTTTGCCTTGCGCAAAGGTCAGCGGGTCAATGAGGAGGCGCTGCGCGGGTTCTTTGTGCGCAACGGGTTCACACAGGCCCCGACAGTGGTCGAGCCCGGTGATTACGCCATTCGGGGCGGTATCATTGATGTCTTTCCACCCGGCCATGAGATGCCTGTGCGGCTTGATTTCTTTGGCGATGAGTTGGACGGCCTGCGCCGTTTCGATCCCGCGTCGCAACGCACCACCGAGATGTTGGACGAGATCACTTTCACTCCAGTGTGCGAGGTCATTCTCGATGAGGCCGCCATTACGCGGTTCCGCCAGACCTACCGCATTGAGTTTGGAGCAGCGGGCACAGATGATCCGCTCTATGAGGCGGTGTCAGCGGGAAAAAAACACGCAGGATTAGAGCATTGGCTGCCGTTCTTTAACGACCGTCTTGAGACTTTGTTCGACTATACACCCGAGGCAACGATCTCCCTCGACGATCAAACCACTGCCGCCCGTCTGGCGCGGTGGGAGGGGATCGCAGATCAATATGACAGCCGCCGTGAGGCGATGACGTCGAAAAAGCGCCTTGATAGCGTGTATAAGCCGTGCCCGCCCGCGTTGCTTTATCTCGATGATGCGGCGTGGGAGGCCGAAATTGCGGGGCGCCGCGTGCTGCATTTCCATCCGTCGGCACAGGCCACAGGGCCGAATGTGATTGATGCGGGAGGGCGTGTGGGGCGCAATTTCGCCCCTGAGCGCCAACAGGAAAAACTCAATCTTTTCGAATCTTTGTCGGATCATATTGCAGCAAAACGTGAGGTCGGTCACGTTGTTATGGCCTCATGGTCGGAGGGCGCGCGCGAGCGATTGCAAGCCCTGCTTGAGGACCAAGACCTCATTGATACCACGCTGATCTCCGATTGGCGTGATGTGCCTGCGGGTAAGGGCGGCGTGTTCCTTGCGATCTGGCCACTCGACGAAGGGTTTGAGGCCCCAACGGGCACAGATGAGCGCGTCACCGTCATCTCGGAACAAGATGTGTTGGGCGACCGCCTGATCCGACGCACGAGCCGCAAAAAGCGCGCCGATAATTTTCTGACCGAACATTCGGCGCTTACGGCGGGTGATCTCATTGTCCACGTTGATCACGGCGTCGGGATCTTCCGAGGGCTTGAAGTCGTCACGGCCTTGGGTGCCGCGCATGAGTGCTTGTTGCTCGAATATGCTGGCGGCGACCGCCTTTACCTGCCCGTTGAAAACATCGAACTTCTGAGCCGCTATGGCCATGACGAGGGATTGCTCGACAAGTTGGGCGGTGGCGCGTGGCAGTCTAAAAAGGCCAAGCTCAAAGAGCGCATTCGAGAAGTGGCCGAAAAGCTCATCCGCATCGCTGCCGAACGTCAGTTGCGTAAAGCCGACATTCTTGTGCCGCCGGACGACATGTGGGAGGCTTTTTGCGCCCGTTTCCCCTATGACGAAACCGACGACCAACTCAAAGCCATCGAGGATGTGCTCGACGATTTGGAAGCCGGCATTCCGATGGATCGCCTCATTTGTGGTGATGTCGGATTTGGCAAAACCGAAGTGGCGATGCGCGCGGCCTTTGTGGCTTCCCTGTGCGGTCAACAAGTGGCGGTGATTGCGCCGACGACATTGCTCGCGCGTCAGCATTACCGTTCCTTCGCTGACCGGTTCCGAGGTTTCCCGATCAACGTGAGGCCGATGTCGCGGTTTGTCAGTCAGAAAGAAATGGCCAAAACCCGCGAAGGCTTGGCCTCGGGCGAAGTTGATGTCGTCGTCGGCACCCATGCCTTGCTCGCGAAAAACGTGCGATTTCATAACCTTGGGCTGTTGATCGTTGACGAAGAACAACGCTTTGGCGTGACGCATAAAGAGCGGTTGAAGGCGATTAAATCCAATATTCACGTGTTGACCCTCTCGGCCACGCCGATCCCGCGGACTTTACAGATGTCCATGACGGGGGTGCGCGACCTGTCGATTATCGGCACGCCGCCTGTCGACCGCCTCTCCATTCGCACCTATGTCAGCGAGTTTGATACGGTGACGATCCGCGAGGCGCTCTTGCGTGAACATTATCGCGGAGGTCAGAGCTTCTTTGTCGTTCCGCGTATCAAGGATATCCCCGAGATTGAGCAATTCCTTAAGGACCACGTTCCAGAGGTGAGTGTCGTCGTCGGTCACGGTCAAATGGCGGCGGGCGAGTTGGATGACCGCATGAACGCCTTTTACGACGGGAAATATGACGTACTTCTGGCCACCACGATTGTGGAAAGCGGTATCGACATTCCGACCGCGAACACGATGGTGATCCACCGCGCCGATATGTTTGGCCTGTCGCAGCTTTACCAAATCCGTGGCCGTGTCGGTCGCGCGAAAACCCGTGCCTATGCCTATCTGACGACAAAGCCGCGTGCGCCACTCACCGAGACCGCTCGAAAACGTCTGCGGGTTTTGGGGTCTTTGGACACGCTCGGCGCGGGCTTTACGCTTGCCAGTCAGGATCTCGATATTCGTGGGGCAGGGAATTTGGTGGGCGAGGAGCAATCCGGCCACGTCAAAGAGGTCGGGTTCGAGCTGTATCAATCCATGCTTGAAGAGGCGATTGCCAAGATCAAGTCGGGCCAAGAGGGTGTGACCCTCGATGATGATGGCGCATGGGCGCCACAGATCAATCTCGGCGTTCCTGTTTTGATTCCAGAGACTTACGTCACCGATCTTGATGTGCGTTTGGGGCTGTATCGTCGCCTGTCCGGACTGCATACCAAAGTGGAGCTTGAGGGCTTTGCGGCTGAACTGATTGACCGGTTCGGGAAATTACCCAAAGAGGTCAATACCTTGCTGCTCGTTGTTCGCATAAAAGAGAAATGTCGCGAGGCGGGTATTGCCCGTCTGGATGGCGGACCGAAAGGGGCAACCATCCAGTTCCACAATGACAAATTTGCCAACCCTGTGGGGTTGGTGGATTTCATTCAGGATCAACGCGGACAGGCCAAGGTGAAAGATAACAAGATCATTGTGCGTCGCGACTGGAAGAATGATCGCGACAAGATCAAAGGGGCCTTTGCCATCGCGCAAGACCTCGCAAGACACGCAAAGGCCGCGTCACAAACTCCTAAAAAGAAATAGTTCTTTGCGTTTAAGATTCGGCGTCTACGGTTCGTTTCAGCAAAAGATAAGCTGCGGCGGAACAGATCAATGTGCCCACAGTTAACGGCAAGATTGTCCCGTTAAAGGCCAAGCCGATCGGGGCGGCAATCAGCACTGCGCCGATGGTGGACAGTCCTTGGACCAAGGATGAGGCAATGCCCGCAACATGGCCCAACCGTTCCAGTGACAGTGCGATGATATTGCCAAAGGTGACGCCCGCCATAAAGAACACCGACACCGACCAGATAAAGAATACGGGGAACTGAAGGGCGTTGGGCAAAAGACCAGAGCCAAACAGCAACAGCACAACCGTGGAGATGACGATCTGGCCGAGATAGGCCGATAGCGCGATGCGGCGCATCCCGAGGCGCACCACGAATTTCGCGTTCATCAGGGTGCCGACACCCGAAATCATGGCTTGGACAGCGAACCACATCGGGAAGCTGTCCGCTTTGTCAAAGACCTCTCCGTAAATTTGTTGGATCGACGACAAGAGGCCGAACATTTGGCCAAAGCCAAGGGTTAGCACGAGCGTGTAAATCTGAACGGAGCGATGCGAGAATGTTTCTTTGGTACCTGCAATTAGCGCCTTCACTGAAAAGGCGCGGCGCTCGGATTTAGGCAGTGTTTCCTCTTGGCGGATGAGGAGCCAGAGGCCTGAAACTGAAGCAAAAACCACAAAAGACCCGAAAATGCCACGCCATCCGAAGCCAAGCATGATCAAAGATCCAAGAGCGGGGGCGACGGCAGGCACCAGAATGAAAATCATCATAATAAAAGAGGAAATCCGCGCCATTTCGCGCCCCTTATAGAGATCGCGGATCAGAGCCATTGCCACAACGCGCGGGGCGGCGGCGCCCAGCCCTTGGATCACGCGCGAGGCCAGTAGGGTTTCCAATGTGGGCGCGGAGGCCGCGAGCAATGCGGCAGCGGCATAGATCATCAAGCCGCCGATAATCACGGGTTTGCGCCCGAAGCGGTCCGACAATGGCCCGTTGATCAAGGTGCCCACGCCGAGCCCCAAAACAAACGCCGTCAGAACAAGCTGTGCCCGATTTACATCTTCGGGCGTCAAGTCCGCCGCGATCATCGGGATGCCTGGCAGCATGGCATCAATCGACAGGGCAACGGTGGCGGTGAGCATTGCGAGAAGGGCGATAAATTCCGGTTGGGCTAATCTGCGCGGCATGTGCAATCTCTATAGATTACGCGACCGATGGCGTGGTTGCTCACAATGGGCGGCCATCGGCGCGAGTGGTTTACAGGTCTTTTTCGGCCAATTCATCAATGACTGAAATCCAAAGATCGCTTGATTGCGCTCCGGACACGGCGTGTTGGTTGGCGACAACGTAGAGCGGCACGCCTGTCACGCCGCGCTCGCGGGCGTGGGCGTCGCGGGCGCGGATCAGATCGACGTCCTCATCGGTGGCCAGTAGGCGGGACACCAGACTCGCGTCCATGCTCATGCTGTCGGCAACGTCGCACAGCACCTCGTGGTCGCCAATGTCGCGGCCATCATGGAAATAGGCGCGATAAAGCGCGGCGACAATTGGCGTTTGCATGCACTCAAGGCCCGCCCAATGGATCAGGCGGTGCGCGTCGAGCGTGTTTGGCGTGCGGGTGATTTTGCCCAAGTCGACCTTTGGAGCCTCTGCGGCGGCGGTTTCGACAATAGGGCGGTAGGCGTCAATCGCGCCCTGAACGCCACCGAATTTGGCTTCGAGATAGGCGCGCCGTTCCATGCCCTCGGCGGGCATGTCGGGATTCAATTGAAAGGGGTGCCATTCCACAACAAATTTGTGGTCCGGGCGGGCTTCCATTGCGCGGTCGAGACGGGCTTTGCCCAAGTAACACCACGGGCAAATCGGGTCGTGAAAGATGTCGAGTTTTATCATGCGTCAGGACATAGCGCGGCGCGGCGCGAATGGCGAGCAATATCACAAAAGGAAAATATTCTCCCGCATCACAATTTGCGTGAGCGCGGATGTTCTCCTTGCCCTATATCTTGCGCTTGGGGCGGGTTTGCAACTTTGCAAACTGCGCATATTCGCGCTTTGTTCGCGTAGCGTTCTGGTGTTTTTGGCGGGGTATTTGTAACAAATGCGGCGCTTTGTGGAATCGCGTTTTCGTGTTTAACTTCTTGTAACACATCAGTTTTTACGAGGGTTTCCACATGGCATATGTTTCTGACAACCGCTTCTCCACGGTTCAAGGTCGCGCACTTCAGGCAGACTCTTTCAAGTCATTCAAACTTCCTGCTGTGACGCTCGTTCTTGGCGCGGTTGCTGCCCTCGCTATCGCCGCAGGGGCCTTTAACTGGATCCCCGTTCAAACAGGAATGAGCGATGAGTTGAGCAATATCGAGTTCCTCACGGGCGTTATCGAAGGTGGCAAATAATCGCGCCATGCGCACATAGGTATAGGGCAGGCAAGACCTCACGAGCAGTGTGTCCCCCCAGCTTCTCGTCTGCCCCAAAGAGCCCCCGAAGATGCGGTAAACAGCATCCGGGGGTTTTCTTTTTACCCACAGACCGCCTAAATGCTCCCCATGACAGATGATCGCGCACAGACTTCCTCAAACCTCTCTGATGACACCGTTAATGACAGCCCGAGCCTGATCCGTTTGGCGCGGTCCCTTGATGGTCAGGATGAGGCGCATCCGCTTGACCTTGGGGCGCGGGTGCGGGAACTGCGCAAATCACATGGCTGGACCTTGGAGCAGGCTGCAGGGCAGGCGGGGTTGGCACGGTCTACATTGTCAAAGATCGAGAACGGTCAGATGTCACCAACCTATGAGGCGCTCAAGAAACTGGCCACGGGGTTGGAAATCTCTGTGCCGCAACTGTTTACGCCGCCGCGCAAGCAGCAGATTTCAGGTCGACTGACTACGACAAAGGCGGGTGAAGGTGCCGCACATGCGACCGCTACCTATGAGCATGAAATGTTGGCAGGGGCGCTGACCAAGAAACAAATGTTGCCCTATCGCGCAACCATCCGCGCCCGCAGCTTTGAGGAATTCGACGGGTGGGTGCGCCATGATGGCGAGGAATTTCTCTACGTTCTGACAGGGCAAATCTGTTTGATTACAGAGTTCTATGAGCCGATTGACATGCGGCGCGGAGATAGCGCCTATTACGACGCTTCAATGGGTCACAACGTGATTTCTCTGTCTCCCGAAGATGCGACAATCCTCTGGGTGACATCGCTCGATTAGAATGGCCTCAGCCCCACCAAGGGCAAAGGCCAAGCTAATTTACACTCGTTGCTTACGGCAGATTGCCGATCCGGTCGAGTTCGGCCTTGAGCGTGGCGGTGTCCATATCCTCGAACGGCAAGGCCAGCAGGGCAGCGGCGCGGCGTGACAGGATGTCATAGGCGGTCTGGAAGGCCGTTTCCCATTCATGCTGTGGAGCGGCTGCGGGATCTTCGACACCCCAATGGCTGCGCACAGGAGCGCCAGGCCAGTAGGGGCAGGTCTCGGCAGCAGCCGATCCGCAAACGGTGATCACAGCGTCCATTTGTGGCGCGTCATCGCCAGCGAACTCGTCCCAGCTTTTTGAGCGGGCGGTGGACATGTCGCGGCCTAACCCCTCAAGCAGGGTGATGGATTGCGGATGCACTTTGCCGCTCGGTTGTGAACCTGCGGAAAACGCGGTGATGCGACCTCCTGAGGCGGCATTAAGCTCGCTTTCAAGAAGGATCGAGCGGGCGGAGTTGCCCGTGCATAAGACAAGTATATTCATGGCGATGCATCTACGACGTTAACGTAACGGTTTTGCGACAGGTGTGAGCAGGGCGCGGATCAAAAGACCGCACCAACTGCTTTTGAGGTGGCTTTTACACCCGTTTTTACTGTTTTTCCCGCGACATAGGCGGGTGCGCAGGCCGTTAGGCCCGCACATAATAGGGCTGCCAGAACAAGCTTCATCATTCTTCCCAATACCACACATCCGGCTGCCAACCGATCCAGTCGCCGTAAATCGGTAGCGTTTCTGGGTAGGTCAGCTCTTTGGCATGGGCCATTCGTGAGATGTTCCACTGATAGACTGGAATCACGTAGCGCCCCGCAGTCAGAACGCGGTCGAGCGCGCGTGTAGCGGCGATGAAGTCTTCTTTGCTTTCAGAGGACAGCATGGTGTCGATCAGCCCGTCAACGGCGGCGGATTGCACGCCCATCAGATTGCGCGATCCTTCGGTATTGGCGGCTTCCGATCCCCAATAGGCCTTTTGCTCATTGCCCGGAGAGAGTGACAAGCCGCGACGGAAGGTGGTCATGCCGAAATCAAAGGTATCACTACGCTCGCGGTATTGCGGACGGTCGACCACGGTGATTTTCGGCGTGATGCCAATTTGGATGAGAGATTGCGTATAAGTATCTATAATGGATTGATTTTCATCATCACCGGTTTGCAGAAGGATCTCAAAGGTAAAGGGCTCACCTGCGGCATCTTTCATCACACCATCTTGGATCGTGTAGCCCGCTTGCTCGAATAGAGCCAAAGCGCGGCGCGTCGATTTGCGGTCGTTTAGTGAACCGGACGTGACGGGGAAGGTGTACCCCTCAAGCGTGTCGGGCGGTAGGTCGTCGGCATAGGGGGCAAGGAGTTCGGCCACACGTCCCTCTGCCGGACCGGGCCGCATCCCGAGAACAGAGTTGGAATAATACGAGGTGATCCGCTCCTGTTTCGATCCCGTCTGTACCTCGTTGATATATTCAAAGTTGAACGCCTCAATCAGGGCCTGACGGACGCGCCAGTCGGAGAACTGGGGCAGGCGGGTATTCATGACAAAGCCGGTCATGCCCGAGGGGCGTTCATGTGGGATGATGGATTTGACCACATCGCCGCGCTCTATGGCGGGGAAATCATATTGATCGTCCCATGTCTGGACGTTGAATTCACGGTTGAAGTTCAACTCTCCTGCCTTGAAGGCCTCAATGACCAATGACGAGTCGGCAAAGAATTCCCAGCGGATCGTGTCGAGATTGGCTTGGCCGCGCATGAACGGCACGTCTTTGCCCCAATAATCAGGGTTGCGGGTCAGCTCGACAAAGGTGCCAGGATCAAAGTCGGTGATTTGATAGGGAGCGGAGCCGATCGGGATCTGGTCGAAACCCGATTTGGTGAAGTCCTTGCCCTCCCATTGCGCCTTTTTCAAAATTGGACGCATCCCGACCAAAAGCGCCAGTTCGCGGTTGTCGGTGTTGAAGGTAAACTTGACCGAGCGGTCTCCCGTTTTCTCGATGCTTTCGATCTGGTTCCACAATGACACGTAGCGACCGTGGCCTTCGGTGCCGAGTTTTTCATAGGACCAAATCACATCCTCGACGGTCACGGGGCTGCCATCAGAGAATCGGGCTTCCGGACGAAGGGTAAATTCGGCCCATGTGCGGTCCTTATCCGTGTCGATTGTCTCGCACAGCAGGCAATAAAGTGTGAAAGGTTCGCTGTAGGCGCGGCCCATCAGACTTTCTGCCAACATGTAGCGCAACTGCCACGGTGAGGTGCCTTTTTGGATGAACGGGTTCAAACTGTCGAAGGTTCCGCCCTCGCCAGTGACGATCTTACCCCCTTTAGGGGCGTCGGGGTTGGCGTAGGGGAGGGACACGAAATCTTGTGGTAGATCGGGTGAACCATACATAGCTATGCCATGCATCGGCTCGGCCTGTGCGAGGCTCGCGCCCGCAAGGAGCGCCAGACTGGCGCTAGAAATGCGTAGCTTTTGGAAAATGTGAGTTGCCATATCGGACACAATGCCTCCGTCCCGTTTCTTCGTTGTGTGTGAGCCTAAGGCCCCGAGCATATGAATTCAAACTTTTAGCTTGGAGTGCCGCCACGAACGGCGTATAAAGACCTCACTGCTCGATAGGTTTCTTGCCTGTATGAAACCTGCCTCAATAACTTTGCGCCGGCCTTGTGCCGGCGTTTTTTTTGGCAAAATTTTGAGCGTTGACCCTAGGTCGCAGCCAACTATGCAAGGGTTTTAGAGGGTGTATCAATTCTCCCCCTGATTGCAGAGACCCGTCACGATCCGCACGCAATATTCAACGTTTCTTTGACGTTGACCGATTCTCTTTTTCCTATATGCGTTGTATAACTACATTAGTTCTAAATCGGATGAAGGGGACGCACATGGACGTCAAAGGGAAAACCGCGATTATTACCGGTTCCAATTCGGGGATCGGTCTCGGCGTTGCGCGTGAGCTTGCCAAGGCGGGCGTGAATGTTGTTCTCAACTCCTTTTCCGACACGGATGAAGATCACGCTTTGGCGAAAGATATTGCCGACGAATTCGGTGTCACGGCGCGCTATATCAAGGCCGATATGTCCAAAGCGTCCGAGTGCCGCGCCCTGATCGAGACGGCAGGCGTGTGTGATATTCTGGTGAATAACGCAGGTATTCAGCATGTAGCGGGGATCGACGAGTTCCCTGTCGAAAAATGGGATGCGATCATCGCCATCAATATGTCCTCAGCTTTCCACACTACTGCGGCGGCGCTGCCGCTTATGCGTAAGGCAGGGTGGGGACGCGTGATAAATATCGCTTCTGCCCACGGTCTGACCGCATCTCCGTACAAGTCAGCCTATGTCGCGGCCAAACACGGTGTGGTTGGTCTGACCAAAGTAACGGCTCTCGAAACCGCCCGTGAACCGATTACTGCCAATGCTATTTGCCCTGGCTATGTTCTAACTCCTTTGGTTGAAAAACAGATTCCTGATACAATGAAAAAATACGATATGGACCGCGAGACCGTTATCCGCGATGTGCTATTAGAGCGCCAACCCTCGAAAGAATTTGCCACAGTTGAACAACTGGGCGGCACCTGTCTGTTCCTTGCCTCCGATGCGGCGGCACAGATTACAGGCACGACAATATCCGTAGACGGGGGTTGGACGGCGCTATGATCGATAAGGCAAGCAAAGCGAATTTGGATCAACCGCCTCGTCAGAATAGGGCGCCTCTGGTGCTTGAGAATGCGGCCCTAGAAGGGTCGAAGTTCAGGCGCTGCAATCTTACCCACACGTTGATTATCAACTGTAATTTGATGGGGGTGGTGATTGACGATTGCAACCTGAGCAATATGTCGGTGCATAACGCTAATCTCACAGACGCACGGATTGAAAACGTCAATTACGCGGGCTCCACCGTGACCAACGCGAATTTGGCCGGAGTGAAAATCGAGAATTGTTCGTTGGAAGGCATGACCATCAACGGCATTCTGGTCGAAGACCTCCTGCGTAAATGGCAGGATGGATAGTTTGGGTAATGCGCACGCAGCGACGGGCGGGCCTAAACCGACCACATCGCCCAAGAAAATCAACCTCGCGCTTCAGGGCGGCGGGGCTCATGGTGCCTTCACTTGGGGTGTTCTGGATCGCCTGATTGACGATGACCGCATTGAGATAGCCGCGATTTCAGGAACGTCCGCAGGGGCGCTGAATGCGGCGGCCTATTGTTCCGGCTTGGTCAAAGGTGGAGCGGAAGGGGCGCGGGAGAGCCTTGATTGGGTTTGGGAGCAAATGGGCGCGATCTCGGATATGCGCTTGTCCTCATGGTTGACCCAATTCGGTCCAACAACCGCGATGATGACGCGTCTGGCCGAGACAGCTGTACCGTTTTCTTTCATTGAGAGTTTCGCGACTGTGATGTCGCCCTATGCCTACGGGCCATTTTATCAGAACCCCTTGGAGCGCATTGTCGACCGTCTGGATTTAAAGGCGTTGAGCAAAGAGGTTGGCCCTGCGCTATTCATCTCGACGACCAATGTGCGGACGGGAAAAATCCGGGTTTTCACCGATGATGAGGTGACAACAGAGGTGATCCTTGCCTCTGCTTGCCTGCCCGAGATGTTCAAAGCGGTTGAGATAACCGACCCGGAAACGGGTATCACCGATCCCTATTGGGACGGCGGCTACACGGGAAACCCCGCGCTGTTTCCCTTGTTTGAACCACAGTATCCCGATGATGTGGTGATCGTGAATATCAATCCGCTAGAGCGCCCTGGCACACCCACGACGCCAGAAGAAATTCAGAACAGAATCAATGAAATAAGCTTCAATTCTTCTCTGTTGCGTGAATTGCGCGCGGTGCAGTTCGTCAAGGATTTGCTTGGGGAACATCTGATGGCTAAAGGTAGTATGAAGGACGTGTTGGTGCATATGATTGGCGATGATGATCTGATGCGTGATCTGTCAGCGCGCACCAAACTTGCACCGTCGCCTGTCTTGCTAGGACGGATGAAAGAGGCGGGTAGGGTAGCCTGTTCGGCCTTTCTCGATGCTCATTTTGATGATTTGGGGGAGCGGGCGACCGTCGACCTTGAGGCGATGTTCTCCTAGCGGCATGCTACTAGCGGCTTTGATTCTGCGATATCACATATGAAAAAGGGCTCCGCGCACGGAGCCCTTTGTTTTGTGGAGACTTGCCGAGGTGCGGCAGAGTCGTCTTAGTGTGGTCCCATTACGGGAGCAGCAGGAGTGCTTGCGGCGCTTGCTAGTGCGGCGATGACCAGAGCGGTCATAAGGATCATGGGGACAATCTCCGCGCCCTGATGTTGAACGGACATTTCGATTTCCCCAGCTGGCATGTTCGTATCTTGAGCAAAGCTCGGGGTAGCAGCAAATAGACCGAGCGCGGCAGCAGCGACCAAATTCTTCATATTTTCTCTCCAAATAAAATATTTTGTGGAAAGAGCTTAGGAGGGTTTAGAACGCGCCGCAATAACATAGAGCCGGGTGCTTACACGTTTTCGGTGAGTGCCGTATTTTTAGGCTCACTCGGGTTTTTGGGGTTGGGGTAGACCAGACCTGCCGAGATCACCAGTTTCGCGGCATCTTCAACCGTCATGTCGAGTGTTATCAACTCGGAGCGTGGGAAAAACAGCAAGAAGCCAGAGGTCGGGTTCGGCGTTGTCGGGACAAAGACCGACACCATTTCATGTTCCTGCGGCGTGCGACTTGCGATTTCACCCTTGGCGTTGGTGGACACAAAGCCGATGGCCCAGACACCCTTGCGGGGATATTCGATCAAACAGGCCTCATCAAAGGAGGTCTCGGTCTGGGCAAACACAGTCTCGGCGATTTGCTTGGCGCCATTGTAGATCGAGCGCACAACAGGGGTGCGATCCACAAGCCCCTCGGCGAAGCGCAACAGCGAGCGTCCGACGAGGCCTTTGGCGATCCATCCGACAAAGATGGTGAACAGCAAAAAGATGATGACGCCCACACCGCGTAGGTTGATGCCGATATATTGCTCAGGCTGGAATTTTTGCGGCACAAAGGTCAGCGCCCATCCGTCGACCCAGCCAATCACGGTCCAGATGACATAGGCCGTCAGCCCGATCGGGGCCACAACAACGAGACCCGTCAAGAACGACGAGCGCAACCATCCCAAAAAGCCGCTGCGACGGTGTTTAGGGTGAATATCCTCATCGAATGGGTTGCTCATATGTGTCTGCCGTTCACTACCTAGTGGCCATGCGCGGTATCGCGGGCCAGTTCAACTGAACTTAGGCAGCCCTGTGTCGATGCACAAGTAAACCTCCCGCGATTTTATCTGTCTTTGGCGCCCTTTACGCCTTTATTTTGCGTAAGCGACCGCAATTTGTGCAGCGAGGCGAGCATTATTGCGCACGAGAGCGATATTGGCGACGAGAGAGCGGCCTTCGGTCAATTCGAACAGACGTTGCAACAAGAACGGCGTGACGGCTTTGGCGGCGATCCCTTGGCTTTCGGCTTCGGCGAGGGCTGTCTCGACAAAAGGCATGATCACATCGCGCGAAATTTCGTCCTCTTGCGGGATCGGGTTGGCCACCAGTTGGCCGCCCTTGAGTCCCATGGCTGCGCGGGTTTTGGCAGCTTTGGCGATCAGAGCAGGATCATCAAGGCGCAGCGGCGCGGTAATGCCCGAGGCACGGGACCAAAAGGCAGGCAGCTCGTCTTGTCCGACCGCAATCACAGGCACGCCGTGGGTTTCGAGGACTTCGAGCGTCTTCGGGATATCAAGGATGGCTTTGGGGCCTGCCGCAACCACTGTCACAGGGGTTTCTCCCAGTTCCAACAGGTCGGCGGAGATATCGAATGTTTCCTCCGCGCCGCGGTGAACACCACCGATCCCGCCCGTGGCAAAGACTGAAATCCCTGCGATATGTGCGGCAATCATGGTGGCGGCGACCGTAGTGGCCCCTGTGGCGCCCTTGGCGATGCACACGGGCATATCGGCGCGCGAGACCTTCATCACGTCTTTGGCCTGTGCCAACTCGGTGAGTTGATCGTCTGTCAGACCGATGTGCAACACGCCATTCAAAACGGCGATGGTTGCGGGGGTTGCCCCTGCATCCCGAATATCGGCCTCAACCATTTGCGCGGTTTCGACGTTTTGCGGGTATGGCATCCCGTGGGTGATGATTGTGCTTTCGAGAGCGACCACGGGCTCACCCGCTTTGAGCGCTTTGGCAACATCGGGGGCATAGGACAGGGGCAGGGTGGTCATAGGGGAGTGTCTCCAGAAACATAATGAGCGGCGGCTTGAAGCGCCTGATCTAGCGCGGCGTCGTCATCTGCGCCACGCAATTCGGCGGCAATATGCGCCGCCATAAACGTATCCCCCGCGCCCGTGACACGCGCCACAAGAACATCGGGTGGGGTTTTGGTGTAGATGTGCCCTGCGCGCGCCAGCGAGGCCTCTTCGCCGCCGTTGGTGACAAGCACACGGTGCGCACCTTTCTCAACAAGGGCGGTCGCAGCAGTGGTGGAGCTGTCAAATTCGCAATGCGCCAACAAGCCCGCTTCCTCAAGGTTCACGTAAAGTGTTGCCCGTGGATGGGTCAAAAGCGGCATCAACCGCTCGGCCTTCCCCGGAGAGGCAGGGGCGACCCGTAGATCGGCCTGAGCAAAGAGCGGCGAGCGCGCAATGTCTCGCAGCAATTCGGTCGTCAGGTTGCCATCAAGCGCCACAGGGCCCGCATAGGGCGAATCTTCCGAACCGAGACGCCCGTCCTTGAGGGGGCGCAAGATCTTGTCACCTGCCGCCTCAAGTGAATGGGCGTCGGCAATCGCGGCAATCAATCCGTTCGCGCCCTCAATGGCCATATAGCTATCCGTGGGCAGATCATCGGAGCGGTAGACATGCTGTGTATCGATGCCACGAACAGTGGCCGCTGCGATCAACTCGTCGCCCTCGGCATCGCGGCCCACCGTTGTAAGGAGCGAGGGCGAGAGGCCAAAACGCGACAGGGCCATAGCGATATTCATCGCCACACCACCAGGGACGCGCACGATCCGACCTGGGACGTCCGAACCCACGCGCATGGAGCGGTCAGAACGACCAATCACGTCCCAAAGGACCGAGCCGATACAAAGAATGTCATGTTGTGTTGTCATGGCCGTAAATGCCCCGTTTTTTGACCAAATGGCAAGAGATCGTAATGCAGATCAGGATGATAGCGCAAAAGAGCGCAATTTATGGGGAAAATGGCCGAAAAACCGTATGAAAGGTGCAGCAGGGCTTGCGCAGGGCGAAAAACGCTTCTATATGCGCGATCACTTCACAGGCGGAGGCGGGCTTTCAAGGGAGACATCCTTGCAAGTCCACCGGTTGGGGAGGCGGATTAGCCGTCACCCTGAGACCCTCCGCTAAGGCGTAAACCGGAAAGGACATTTCATGGCGCTTCCTGATTTCACCATGCGTCAGCTCTTGGAAGCTGGCGTTCACTATGGTCACCAGACCCAACGTTGGAACCCCCGTATGGGCGAGTTCATTTATGGCTCGCGTAACGGCATCCACATCTTCGACCTGACACAGACGGTTCCAATGCTGGACCAAGCGTTGCAGGTTGTTCGCGACACAGCCGCTAAAGGCGGCCGTATCCTCTTCGTCGGCACCAAACGTCAGGCCGCTGGCCCCGTTGCGGAAGCCGCAGAGAAATGCGCACAGTATTACATGAACCACCGCTGGCTCGGTGGCACGCTGACCAACTGGAAAACCGTTTCCCAGTCGATCCAGCGCCTCAACAAAATTGACGAGACACTCGGTGGCGGCGCAGAAGGCCTCACCAAGAAAGAGCGCCTCAACATGGAACGTGACCAAGCCAAATTGCAGGCGTCGCTCGGCGGCATCCGCGAAATGGGCGGTGTTCCTGATCTTCTCTTCGTCATCGACGTGAAAAAAGAGACCCTCGCAATTGCTGAAGCCAACAAACTGGGTATCCCTGTTGTGGCTGTTGTCGACTCCAACTGCCCACCAGATGGCATCGACTACATCATCCCAGGCAACGATGACGCTTCGCGCGCTATTGGCCTGTATACCGATCTTGTCGCTCGTGCCGCTCTTGACGGTATGACCGAACAGATGGGTGCCGCAGGCATCGATATCGGCGCGATGGAAGAAGCTCCCGCTGAAGAAGCTGCAACCGAGTAATCTCGACCGCGCTTTACACGATCAAACGGGGGCAGGGCAGTCCCGCCCCCGTTTCCAATCAATGTATCCGACCAAAGATTTTACAGGAGAGCCGACATGGCAATCACTGCTGCAATGGTGAAAGAACTGCGCGAAGCAACCTCCGCAGGCATGATGGACGCTAAAAAAGCGCTGACCGAAACTGATGGCGATTTCGACGCCGCGGTTGACTGGCTGCGCACCAAGGGTCTGGCGAAAGCCGCAAAGAAATCTGGCCGTACCGCCGCCGAGGGCCTCGTGGCCGTCGCCGTTGATGGTGGCAAAGGTGTTGCTGTTGAAGTGAACTCCGAGACCGATTTCGTTGCGAAAAACGCTGAATTCCAGAGCATGGTTAACTCTATCGCTCAGGCCGCTCTTAAGGTCTCCGACGTCGAAGCCCTCGCGTCGGCTGATGTCGATGGCAAAACCGTAGCGGAAACGATCACCGCCAAAATCGCCACTATCGGTGAAAACATGGGTTTGCGTCGCATGGCCTCTGTCGAAGGCGATACTGTTGTGTCCTACGTACACAACGCGGCTGCCGACGGCCTTGGCAAAATCGGTGTTCTTGTTGCCCTTAAAGGCGACGATGCGGCATTCGGCAAACAGGTTGCTATGCACATCGCTGCTGCCAATCCCGCTGCCCTTGGCGAAGCTGATCTCGATCCTGCTGTTGTCGAGAAAGAAAAGCAGGTCCAGATGGACATCGCTCGTGAGTCCGGCAAGCCCGAGAACATCATCGAGAACATGATCAAAGGTCGCATGAAGAAATTCATCGCCGAAAGCACGCTTTTGGGTCAGGCCTTTGTGATCAACCCCGATCTCACCGTGGAAAAAGCTGCGGCTGAAGCCGGTGTCGAGATTGTCGGTTTTGTGCGTCTCGAAGTGGGCGAAGGCATCGAAAAAGAAGAAGACAACTTCGCCGCTGAAGTTGCTGCAATGCAGGGCTAAGCTATATTTTTCAAATTGCTTTGAGGCCGGTGCGTTCTGCGCGTCGGCCTTTTTTTGTGGCCTGGGTTTTGGTGTGTTGCGCGGTGCGTTTTGACGTCTCCCAAACGGAAAACGGTGCCGAATAAATCGACACCGTTTCCTTTATCCGAGCATCGCAATTTCGGGATGAGATCACGCGATGGCCAGAATTTGAGATCGAGGGCAACGACCCGAAAAATAAGAGCGTCCCCCTCAGGGTTAAAGTTACCCAAAGATACAAAGGTCGCCCGAAAAGAGTGGACGTCACCTCGCATCCAGTTCCAAGGCTAAGCCTATGTCGACGGAACAGGTGCAATTTGCCTGACGTAACGTCCATTGAAAAGTAGGGAAAACCCTACCTTTGGCCAGAAGTTGGTTTTTTGTCGTAATATCAATGAGAAACGCAGCTAGGCTGTGTAGATCTGATTGTAAACGGACGCTTTGTGAATCGCTTGAGCTGTCGTCTCCACGTTCAAGGCCTCACGGGCGAGTCGTAGATGTTTCTCAACCGTGCCTGGAGTGAGCCCCATAATCTGAGCCGTGTCGACCACAGATTTTCCGCTGCCAACCCATTCAAGCACTTGAACCTGACGCTCGGTGAGAACCTTGCGGGGCAGGGGCAGGGACATGATTTTGAGGTGGGCAACCTCTGAAATCATCATGAGATGGTCCCCATGTTCATCCCACAATGCATCGGCCTTGGCTTGGTCGCCGTCATGTGGCGCCAGAGCATAGCCGACACCAGCTTTCTCGTGGCTGCGAGTTGTGCGGAAACCGAGTGTGTAACCCGCCATCATGCCGTGACGTTGGTTGTAGGCTAAGACTTCCTTTTGGGCCTCGTCCAAATTGTCGTAGTTTTCCGTTACCCAAGACCAAGACCGAGCGCCGACGTTTTCTAGCGCCCATTTGGCCATCGGTGCGTTTTTGTAGCGTTCCTCGCGGAGTATGAAGCCTTCGAGGTAATCGCTCGGGTAGTTGGTCAACACCAGATGATCGCTTTCATTTCCCATCCCGTTGGATGTCCGAAAGCGTGTAAAGGCATACATTGCCAGAGGATAACCGCAGTCCTGAATTGCGCTCAAAAGGACAAGCCACACTGTCTCTACAGATTCCGCGTCGATAATCGACCGCAGAATAAATTGAATACTCTTATGTTCCACATCGCCCCCCAATGGCTCGTGAGGTTGCAGAATGTTCAGGTTTGCATTTGTCTGTCAATTCCAAGCCTTAGAGTTTTTTCGCTTTGGTGTGAGCGCAGAGCGTCGCGTTTTAAAGATATCACATGTGTTGAATTGGAAAGGAAAGGTATAATTAGGTGATGAGCTGTGAGCCATGTTTGGCGGTAGTTCGGGCTTCCCTTGTATTTTCAATGCTCAATGAAGACAGTTTAATCTACATTTTTAACGATGAGCACTACAATGTGGCTCGGAAATATACGTCATAAATTTACATAATACTGATTATAAGTTTATTGCGACAGATGAGGTGCGCGCTACTTTGAAGTGCGACTCCTATTAGAAAACAATGAGTTATCTAATGAGGAGTCTATCGCATGGGAACGGTTTACACGCAACTTTCACTTCAAGAACGCCGTAGGATCGAAGATTGGTGGCTGGCAAAGGTCCCTGTTGCAGAGATGGCGCGCGTTTTGAAGCGCCACAAATCGACGATCTTCCGAG